>NZ_QTWK01000003.1:0-536125 GCF_003461085.1 Clostridium sp. AF23-6LB
TTATCCTGAGAGGTTCGAAAGATAAGCGGAAGAGATTGGAGAGAATGAAGTCGCAAGACTTTCTGTATGAAATTCTGAAGGTACATGAAAAGTAAATATTTCATTTATCTGTGAAGTGTCCCAATTTAGGACACTTAAGCAGTATAGGGGATTGGTCAAATGGTATGATAGGGGTCTCCAAAACCTTTGGTGGGAGTTCGATTCTCTCATCCCCTGCTATTAGGAATAGCCTTAGAAGTCGCATAAATGCTGGCTTTTAGGCTATTTTTTTTGTTTTGTGAAGATAGAAAACTCTGTGATATCAGTAAGCCATTTCTGATTCGGTTTTGTAGCATGGAAATCTCTAGCTATAACATTCTCCACCGCAGGTGTTATTTCACCTTTATAGGAGTTATATTTCTGTCTGCGTTTTCGTCTGATAATTAGTTTTTCTTGCTTCATAATACGACGAACCGCTTTTTCAGAAACTTTTATACCTTCACGATGAAGCAGCGTATGAATTCTCCGATAACCAAATATATCACGATTTTCATGAAACAGTTGTACGATTCTTTTGCGAAGATTGGAGTATTTATCCTCTGCATAAATGGTTTTTTCTTGATAATAATAGCTACTTTTTGCAAGGTTTAGTTTTTTAAGAAGATCCGGCAGTGAATACCTATTTTTCAGGGCATCGATTATCACTGCCTTCTCCCGATTTGAGAGAGCTGTCTGATCGATGCCGGGGTCTTTTTTTAATACATTGATTGTTTCTTTAAGAATATCTATTTCCATCTGCATATCAAGCATCTGAGCTTTAAGCTCATTGATATCTTCCGCAGATGTGATATCGTTTGGATTTACATTAATGTTGGCAGTAGTTTTTTTCGTGGGTTGAAAACATCCCTTCTCCCGATACTCCCTAATCCATTTATATATCAAGGAAGGTATGTATCCGATTTCTTCTGTCACTAATTTTACAGGCTCGCCCTTAATAAGGCAACGTTTAATTACGTCATGTTTCAATTCAGTTGAAGCTTGTCTCCAATGCTTTTGATTTGGAACATCGTAATATTCGGGATACTTTTTATGCCAATGATAAAGCATTGGTGCAGATGGATACCTTAAGGTTTGGACAACTTTGTCTGGGGATCCTGTCGCTTTTAGCAATACAAGTGCTGTCGATATTTGTTCTTGTGTGTACCTCATAACATGTCAGACATTACACAGTCCAACTTTTCGTCCGCATGCCCGTTTATTTTACGGTTATTTACTTTTATAAAGAACACAATTATGGTATAATAATACCATTATAAAGTAGGAGGTGGGTATTATGCCACAGATTATACCAATTAAGGAATTAAAGAATACAGCAGAGATATCAGATATGTGTCACAAGTCTGAAGAACCAATTTATGTTACAAAAAATGGATATGGTGATATGGTTATTATGAGTATGGAGAATTACGAAAATACCATGAATCGAATAGCGATGTATCATGATATAGAAATTTCAGAACAGCAAATAAGAAAAGGTCAAGTAAGGGATGCAAGAATCTCGCTTCAAGAAACAAGGGGAAAGTATGGCTTATAATTTGAGAATAACAAAACATGCAGAGAAACTGTTAGATAGACTTGTTTATTATTTGCTTTATCGACTTAAGAATGAACAGGCTGCCAGACACTTGTTGGATAGTATCAATGATATATATGAAAGATTGGAAGAAAACCCATTGCAGTTTCCACGATGCAGAGATAACTTTCTTGATCAAAAAGGATACCATGAGGTGGTTGTGCCACAGATGAATTATGTGGTTGTATTTAGTATTGATGGAAATGTTGTGAATGTTCTAGGTTTTTTTCATCGACTTGAGAACTATTCACACAAAATATAAATAGCAGAACTTGTGAACAAAAAGGTTTCTAAAGCATGGTTGACCAGATAGTTAGTTTCTGATAAGAAAGATTAGATTGTTGAACAATAATTAGCATTGACTTGCACAGGAAGTGTGGAAGTATAATTTATATAATCGGGGATATACTAAGCATATATCAGCAGATGATTGACACATATTTGTTAGAAGAAAGGGTGGTTATTATGATGTCATTATCAAATGCAGCGGATGGATTTTGTTCAACGATCGCGTGGAACTGTGCAGATAAAGCATTATTTGGAGATTGTCCGTTAGATACGGGGGATGAGGTTCAGGTGGTATCATCGTTTTTCGGAAATGTCATCGTCCGGGTACACGGAAGATGCCTTGCAATTACCAAGGATACGGCAGAGCGGATCAAGATGTGCCAGCCGGACGCACAGTAAGAGATAAAATTTATAACTGTTCTTGAATTCGTGGGCAAATGTTTTATTGTGTAAATGTTAAATGAAAATGAGTTGGTTGAAATAATAAATAATATATATTATTATTTATATATCAATAATTTGGAGGGAGACATTTACGAAAGAAAAAGAAGTATTTTATTATTATGTGTATTATTGATCATTGCACTCATACTGCCATGTAGTGGAAGCGAGACAGCATCTAAGTTTACTAAAAAGCAAAGGCAACATACAAGAAGTGTTTGGATAAATATTTTTATAAGACAAATGGGAAACCTTTAAAGTTTAAATATTATTATAAAGGAAAGCTTAGAAGCGAAGGTACAAAGAGTGACCAACATGGTATATATACACGTATAACAAAAATGTCTGATAAAGCATTTGTAGATGAATTTATCGGACGTATGGGTGTGTATATAAAGACATATTTCAAAAAGACAAAGTCGGGTGGAACAGAGGTCGCGAAATATAGCACACGGATGGATCCGGTAACGTATAAAACAATAAACGAGTATTATGTAAATGGTAAGAGAACAACAAAAAAAGCTTATCAGAAAAAAGTAAAATCATTAGGAAAGTTAAAAAAATTACATATCAGAATTATAATGATGTCTGGTAAAATGGGAATATATTTAATATGAATACAAACGCCTGCCATTGGATTGAATAAGAACCAATGACAGGCGTTTGTATTACCTGTGCGAGGACAATAAGCTAAAGTCTGTATTTATACAATGTGCTCTGATAATTGCCCACGATATAAATATTATTTTGTAATAAACGTGCTGTAGATTGCTTTGATTGCTGTCTCGAAGTCACGGTTTTCAACACCGATGATGATGTTAAGCTCAGAAGAACCCTGATCGATCATCTTGATATTGATGCCCTTGTTTGCGAGAGCAGTGAAGAGCTTTCCGGCTGTACCACTGGCTGACTTCATGCCACGACCAACAACTGCGATCAGTGCAAGACCGGATTCAATCTCAACAGAATCTGGTTCTGCCAGACGATGGATAGCAGATACAACGCTCTGTTCTTTATCGATGAATTCGTCTGCATGAACAACGATGGTCATAGTATCAATGCCGGATGGCATATGCTCGAAGGAGATATTGTTCTCTTCAAATGCCTGAAGAACCTTACGGCCGAAGCCGATCTCTGAATTCATCATTGCTTTTGTAATGAAGATCGTACAGAAATCTTTCTTTCCGGCAATACCTGTTACAACATAATCCTGCTTCTGGCAGGTACTTTCAACGATCCATGTTCCTGCATCTTCCGGTGCATTTGTATTCTTGATATTGATAGGAATACCACAGCTTCTTACAGGGAAGATAGCGTCCTCGTGGAGAACGGAAGCGCCCATGTAGGATAACTCACGAAGCTCGCGGTATGTGATATATTTGATCGGCTTTGGATCCGGAACGATTCTTGGGTCGGCTACAAGGAAACCGGATACATCTGTCCAGTTCTCATATACATCTGCACGGCTGGCTCTTGCAACGATAGAACCGGTTACATCGGAACCACCACGGGAGAAGGTCTTAATATTTCCATTTTTACCCATACCATAAAAGCCAGGGATAACAGCACGTTCATTCTGAGCGAGACGCTCGGTCAGACGCTTGTATGTCTTATAATCGTTCAGATTTCCCTCTTCATTGAAGAAAATGACTTCTGCTGAATCGATAAATGGAATACCAAGGTAAGCTGCCATGACCTTACCATTTAAGTATTCACCTCTGGATGCAGCATAATCGCTCTGAGGATTCTCTGAAAGGTTCTTTTTGATCTCGGCAAACTCATCATCCAGACTGAAATCCTTCAGTTCAAGACCAGTGATGATCTCATCGTATCTGGCTTTGACCGCTTTTAATTCTTCGTCAATATCATTGCCTTCGCTGGCGGTCTGATATGCATGAAGTAACATATCAGTTACCTTTGTATCTCCATCAAATCTTTTTCCCGGAGCAGAAGGAACAACATATACACGGCTATCATCTGCATGGATGATTTTTCCGACCTTCTTGAACTGCTCTGCACTTGCCAGGGAACTTCCACCAAATTTAACAACTTTCTTCATAATAAACTCCTGCATTTTTATTTTTATTTACAAATTATCTCTATCTTAATATTATTGTGCCGATTAGACAAGGAAAAAATGTGATTTTTTTGAATTTTGAATGATCGAATAAAAACCTCTTGTATAATGGTTTTGTTTTAGGCAAAATGTTGAACCTTTTCAGAAATAATCTGAGATTTTTGATAGATGAAATATAAGAATATGGATTTTACACGTAAATTGTGCAAAATGACTGAAACAGCTGAAAAAATTCGTTATCTCCAAATGTGAAAAAATGTTGTACTTCCTTGAATTTGCTTGTTTTCTATACTAGAATAGCAGTCGAAAAGGTAGCATAATGCCCAAATGGCTAGAAGATTGAGGTGATAATGTGATTGATTTTTATAAGTGTCAGTATCATTTTAATGCCAGCCATAGCTTTGATGGCAATAAAGAACAGGCGCACAGTCATACATTTACGATGATACTGTATATTCGTAATCATTCTGGCCGAGATATGGATTTTAAACGGCTTGACAGAATGATTGAGATTTTTCTCGGCAGATATGAGGGCTTATATCTGAATGAACTTTCCTGTTTTGCCGGGAATGCAAGTATAGAGGCAATCGGAGATTATTTTTACGAACAATTAAAGATAAAATTATCGGAATTGAATGCGGAGCTGATGCAGCTTGATATAGGGGATACACCACTTGGTGTGTATCAGGTGTGTGATCACATTTTGTTACCGACGGTTAATGAGAAACGGAGCAGAGAAAATCTGGAGGCAATCTTGTTCTATAAGAAACAGATGCCTGACCAGAAAAAATAGATAGGGACTCATTCGGATAAGATGGGTCTTTTTTGTGTGGAATGTCATAAAACAGACAGAAAGAAGGCATGTATGATGAGACATAAGAAAATCTGTAAAAAAATAATAGCTGTAGGGATAGCGGTATTGTTGATCGCTGTTTCATGTATGCCAATGACAGAAATGAGGAGTCAGGCAGCAACGTTTGAAGATAATGGAAATACAGTAGATATATATACGGATAATGATTATTTGTGTATTCGGTATAATGGAAGCTGGTCAGGATATCTGAATGAGCGTTTTGACTTGTCGGCAGACGGAGTGTCATTGGATCGATTGAATGCGATCATATTGAATAATGAAAATAATGGAGACGGAAGTTCATTTTCAGTAAAGGATGCATGGAGTTCGGAAATCAGCGGGGCTTCCGGAACGGTTACAAATACCGGAAAAAAACAATATTATGGATATGAATTTATGACATGGAAGATTCAGGTTCCACTTGATACTTATGAGGCTTTTAATCTTGATACGCTGAAGGTAACATATAAAGGGCAGAGCACGGAAGTTGCGATTGGTACAAAGAATACTACGGAAGAAGCTTCTACAGAAAATACGGAAGAAATTACATCTGCTACAGAGAAGGACTCAACGGAAGAAATTCTGACGACCGAAGATACAACTGAAACTGAAAAAAATGATACAACAGTTTCCGGGACAACGGAACAGGGTGTTACTGAAGCAGTAAGTGAAGATACTACTGCAGACAGTACTGATGAGAGCACAACAGAGATATCCGGTACGGAATCAGAAGACAGCAGTGCAGTAACTCCTGAGACTACATCGGAGGATAACAATAATGCAAGCACTACCGTAGAAATGACGGACGAGGCAACAACAGAAACAACAGGCGGAATCCATGTAGGCGGCAATATCCAGATCGATGGATATTATGATGATTGGGAAGGAAGACCGAAGACGGAGATTACATATTCCAGTAATAACAAACAGTGTAACCATTATGGTCAGCTTGCATTAGACGGGGATACTTTATATGGCCATTTTAAGATGAATGAATTATATACCTCCGGTATGCAGCTTCAGATCTGGTATCTGACGATCAACGGCAAGACATTTGCCATGCAGATCCAGCCGGAAAAGAATGGAAATATCGACTGGAGTACGCAGACTCCGAGATCAGAAGGAATCCATACTAACTTGAAAGCTTTTATCGGATATGGAAATAATAATGAATGTGACAGTAAAGTAGCATATACAGTGTATGATGCAGAACATAAGGATAATACGCCGGGAGATGAGGTGGAATTCTCGCTCAGTCTGAAACGTCTGGCAGAATTAACAGGTATTCCCGCGGATGAGATGGGAACTATCACAATCCAGAATCCGAATATCGGAGGTCAGGGTGTGTCGATTGCCGGATCTTCTACAGGACCGGTCGTAGGTGTGTTGATCGCTCTGTTACTGGCAGCAGGCTATGTTGCAAAGAAAAGAAAGGATAAAAGGTAGAGGATGAACTGGCTGGTATTTGTCTGTCTTCTTGGTTGGATCTATATATTAACAGTATTATATCGGGCAAAATTGAATTTCTGGTATTATATCTGCGGAAGTGTGGGATTGTTTATTTTCAGTCTGATACTGATAGAACCGTATGTCGTAGTTCCGCTTCAAAAGGCCGTCTCTGCTGTTGCCGGTGTGATCGGTGGGCTGACGCATCTCTATGATTCTTATTTTCAGCAGGGAATTCTGTTTATCCAGAATGGAGGAACCAGTCTGTCCTTATATATTGATTTTGAGTGTTCCGGTGTGATCGAGATGCTGGCGTTTCTTGCGCTGCTCTGGTTCTTTCCGGTCTATGACAAATATGAGAGAGTGGTTGTAAGTATGATCGGAGTGATGGCGATCTTCCTCGCAAATGTACTTCGAATCTTCTTTATCTGCCTGTTAGTTCATATATGGGGCATCGATATGTATTTCTTTGCACATACGATATTTGCCAGAATCTTGTTCTATGGATGTACAGTATTCCTGTATTTCTATGTATTCACGAAACCACAGATTGTCAGACAGAAGGTAGGTGCATTCCGTTATGACAGCAATTAAAAATATGCTTATGTCTTCCGTGATCTTCTGGGTGGCATGGATCGTCATTCCGTTGATCATGGAAGTGATCCCAACAGTCGGGAATTTTATCATCCTGTTAAAACGCAGGATCATGAAGAAGAAATATAAGCCGTTATCCCATTATCCGGAGGTATCTCTGATCGTTCCGGTCTACAATTCGGCAGAAACCTTGTATGCCTGTGTGCAGTCGATCTATCAATCGAATTACCCGAAGGATAAGATATTTGTTCTGCTTGTCAATAATATGAGCAAGGATAACAGCTTTGAGATATACAGCAAATGTCAGAAGGATTTCCCGAATCTTTCGATTAATTGGATGAATTCGAAGCAGGGAAAATCCAAAGCCCTTAATCTGGCATTGTTTAACTGCCAGGGTAAATATATTATCCATATTGACAGTGATGGAATGTTAGAACCGGATGCTATCAGAAATATTGTAACAATGTTTGAGAATGAACCGGAAGTTCACAGCCTGACCGGAACAGTACTGACGAATCCGGAGTTGATCGATCAGACGAATCGATGCGCTTTACGGTTACTGCAGAAGATGGAGTTTGGTGAATATTGTCAGGCATTTCTATCCGGCCGTAATTTCCAGTCGGAGTTGAACAGTATCTTTACTCTGTCGGGTGCTTTTTCGGCGTTCCGTAAATCTGCGATCATGAAGACGCAGTTATATAATACGGATACCCTGTGCGAGGATACGCATGTAACTTTTCAGGTACGGTTTCAGATGAAGAAGCGTGTGGCACTTTGTCCGAATGCGATTTTTTTTGTAGATCCGATCGAGAGCTTGAATAAACTGTATGTTCAAAGGCAGCGGTGGCAGAGCGGTGAGCTGGAAGTGCTTCATATGTTCCGAAAGGATAAGATGAACATTGGCAGGAGTTTCTTTAAAGATTTCGTCATGCGGATCCTTGTGTATGATCACACGTTTGCGTTCCCTCGGATGATCTGGTATTTTGCGATTATCTGTCTGGCATTTATCAATTATCCGATGAAGCTTATTGTGACATCGCTCGTATTCTTATTCTTTTTATACAGTATGGCCAACTTCCTGTTGTATATCTGTATTATTCTGTTTTTAAAGGATTTTCCGTATTTGAGAAAATATTATGCAAGGAAATGGTATCTGATTTTTTTACTTCCGTTGTTTAATTTTATTGTATTCTGGTTCCGGTTTGCAGGAATTATTAATTCAACCAGAAAAACGAGAACATGGCGGACAAGAGACCTGCATGAAGAATGGAATGACTTTAAACAGGTCGTGACGCATGATTTTGCAGGAACACACCGGGTGCTGGAGAAGATCAGAGATGAGGTAAATACCAGTGAATAAAGAGAAAAAACAATCATGGATAAAAAAACTATATACATCACCGAATCATAGGATTTTCTCGATATCCGCAACCGTGATCCTGTTTATTATGATATTTATGGGATGTATCTGTTATGAGCTGTTACAGAACCGGGAAGCAGTGATACAGGCGTATGAGGATGATCAGGAGGACTATCTACAGTTATTAGCCTGCAACATTCAGTCAGTTCAGAAGTCAGGAAAAGATGCAGAGGTTCTTGCTTTTTTACAGGAGCAGACTGTTTCCTCCGGAGAGAGGTTCTTGGTATATACAAGAGATTCGGAAGTGCTGTGGGCAAAGAATGAGAATACAACGAATACATTAGGTAAATATGCAGAGATCACAGAATTCTGGAAGATGATACGTGAGCAGGATGTTGTGGTGGATACAGTCAGATGGACGGTCGGACAGGAAGAATGTACGATCAGTGTGGTGTCTGATACGGATAGTATTCTGGAACGGACATCGACAATAAAGCATGGATATTATATTGTAATTGCAACAGGACTTGTAAGTGTCGTTCTGCTCGGGCTGTTGATTGCATTGTTAGAATCCTGGAACAAGGCAGAGAAGAATTTGAAGGGTACGAAGAAAGAACTGGACAAACGTAACCGGAAGCTTGAAAAGGTGACGAGCAATGCCGGGAATATGGGGTTTGAAAAGGCTTTAGATGACGAGATGGCAAAGAATATCTATGTACAGAATCAATATAACAGCTCGCATGAATTCTATGATAATAATTTTCTTCGTATCATGCTTCAGAAATCGGATGATGAAGCGTTAAAACCGATCCATTATATGTTCATTCATCTGGACATGATGGATCGTTATTATAGCAGACAGGAGATCTTTCATTTTATGAGGAAGATCCGTTCCAGACTTCATCAGAATGAGATCATGGGTGAGGTGAAGAAAGGATTTTTTGTTATTCTGCTTTACAGGCTGGATGAACAGCAGGCAAAAGACAGGGCGGATGAGATTTATCGGTACTGTATCCGAAAGTCCGAGAATGCATATCGCTCGATACGATATGACTTAATCGATGTTGGGGTAAAAAAACCGGTGGATGTGTACGATGCTTATACCAGAAAGCAGGAGGAGGCGTAGCGGAATGAGATATCAACAGTATAAATTCAAATTCTATATGGATGCCAGGCATGCTATCTATATCGGTGGAAAATTAGGCGAAGTACATCCGCATACCTGGGAGATCGTTCTGCATGTGGTGAAGGGAAAGGAGAATTTTGAACCATTTCATATACTTGAAAAGGCAGTTGAGGAATTTCTGGAACCTTTTCAGAATAATTATCTGAATGATATAAAGCCGTTTGATATATTAAATCCAACGATCGAAAACGTATGCCTGTATTTTAAAGAAAAATTGCAGGAGATATTAAATGCAATGGGATGGATCTTTCTGATGATCGAGATGAGTGAGACACCGGGAAGAACATATGTGATCAGTATGCTGGATGAGCAGGAGATGGAGCAGAATCAGACGGTGCAGACGCTTACAGACCTGATCTTAGATGAGATAAAACATATTGGAGAGTAAGAAATATGACAGACAGTCACAAGAGAATTCGGAAAAACTGCATATGTATAAGTATCTTGTTACTTGCAGGTGCAGGGCTTGCACTGTATCTTGTGCTATCAGGATATGAGCCGTCCGGCGGTGATATCTGGGGACATCTCTATAAGTCGCAGGAAATGTATGAGAGCCTGAAAAAAGGAAACGTCTTTCCGTTGTTCTCCCCATACTGGTATAACGGAATCCAGCTTTTCAGATATTGGGGACCGCTCTCTTATTATATTATGGCGGGACTGATGTTTCTTACAGGGGGCGATCTTCTTCTGGCTTACAGGCTACTTGCCTTTGTTATATTCGTAGTCGGTGGACTTCCGTGGATTCTCTGGGGGATCCATGAGAACCGCAGAGTGCTTGGAACCTTTTTCGGACTGCTCTGGTTCTTTATGCCGGAGCATATCAGAATTTATTTTACAGCGGGAAATCTGCCGCAGATGGTGACGACGATGCTTGTACCATATGCGATCTGGTTCTTATGGCTCTATGTAAGAAAGAAGAATAATTGTGCAGCTGTCGGATTGTTTGTTTGTATGACATTGATGAGTTTTACGCATCTGATGGTTACTGCGATCATGGGCGTATCTGCATTTTTATATCTGCTGATCGATCAGATATGGAATAAGGATACTAGAAGAAAAATATTTGCTCTTATCTATATGATCTGTGGAATCCTGACAGCGGGTATATGGGTGATTCCTTCTTTAAAAGGCGGGCTTGTGACGTCAGAGAGTGGAGACGGAAGTGTTATGTCAACTTTGATCTATCCACTTACGACGTCATTAAATCCATTTAAACGTCTGAGTGCAGGAAATGACAGCTTTTATTTCGGACTGGCAGCAGTACTTATCGCGATAGCCGGAATCCTGCTTGCAAGAGGCGGAAAGAAAGCCGGTTTTGTATTTTTACTGATCATGCTTGCCTGTACAACGCCTGCTGCATACCGGATACTGGTAAAGCTTCCGTTCAGCCAGTTGTTCTGGATGACCCGGTTTGCGCCGATGATCTATGGTTTTTTCTTCAGTGCATGTCTGGAATGGGTTCGCTTGAAGAAAAAATATTGTGTGCTTCTGGCTGCGCTTTTGTGTGTAGACAGTATATCATGTATGAATCTGGATTTTTACAGCGTTGCTACATCAGATGAAACAAAAATGGAGATGCAGAAGCTTACGAAACTGACAGACCAGCGGACGGCTGTTATCGATAAGAGTTCTTATGGTTCTTATCCATCTTATGGAATCAGTGGCAGCAGTCATACGATGTACACGTATGGCTGGGCTTGGCAGGGTGCTGCGACCGGGGATAATATTGTTCTGTTAAATGAAGCGCTTGACCGAAAATACTATCGTTTTCTGTTTGATCGGGCAGTAGAGCTTGGGGCTGATACGGTTCTGATACGGAAGAGTGATCTTGAGAAGCAGGATATCACAATCTCTGATATTGAGCAGGATGCGGCAGCCAGCGGTTATTCTATGGTGCAGGAAATGACGACTGCATATACTTATAAACGTGAGACACCAGAGAACTTTGGAACGGTCACCGGATACTATGGGCTTGCAATCGGAAAATATGCAAATGAAATGACTCTGCTTTATCCGGCATTTGTGGCAGGAAGCTCGGATGTGATTGAGGATTATTCAGTGGAAGAATTGAGCCGGTATGATACTTTGTTCTTAACCGGATTTGAATACAGGAATCAGAGTAAGGCAGAAGCGATACTTACGGACGTGGCGGCAGCAGGTACCAGAGTTGTGATCGACAGTACCCATGTTCCGGCTAATAAGAGTAATAAACAGGAAATGTTTCTCGGTGTATTTGCACAGCAGATCCATTTTGATGAACGGTATCCGGTTCTTTCTTATCAGAACAGCGAGATCCGAAGTGATGACTTTGCGGAGGAAGACAGGGATTTTAGTACAGCTTATATAACTGGAACCGATACCGAGATCGGAACGTTTCAGATGGGCAATCAGAAGCTGACGTTTTTAGGTATGAAAGATGATCTGCCAAATATATATTTCCTCGGACTGAATCTGATGTATGAAGCTGTTAGCAGGAAGGATGCGGCACTGGTTGACATCTTAAATGATGTGCTCGGGATATCAAATGAACAGCTTCCGGACAGAGAACTTGTTCCAATCACAATAGCTTATAAAGAAGATGGACTATCGATCGATGTTGATGCGGATTTTGATCAGGAAACAGGTGTCAATACGTCGATTGCGGCACAGGACATATTTACATCTGATCAGGAGATTTCCGAGCAGATGAATCTTCTTGTTGTGCATGAGAGGCATACAGAGATTTCCTTTGTATATCCTATGTTTGTACCGGGAATTATTATCACGATATCAGGATTTATATGTTTTATACTGTGCATATGTATGGATGTACGCGACAGAAGAAAGCATATTGTTTAACAGACCGGACAAGAGAGCATTGCAGGATAGACGGAATAAAAGGGTATTGTCGGACAGACCGGCTGCCGATTGTGTATTTGCGTCTGTTATGATAAAATGAGCAGAACAGGAATAATACCGGATGAATACTCCAATTATAAACAGGATGAAAATAAAGAAAGGGAACGGTGTATATGGAGCGAAATACGAAAAAAGTCAGTGATTCAATGGTAGAGCAGGTCTTTCAGGTACGGCCGGAGCATTTAAATGGTGCCGGACGATTATTTGGCGGACAGTTAATGGCATGGATCGATGAAGTTGCAGGTCTTGTTGGGATCCGCCATTCAAATGGAGATGTGATCACAGCCTCGGTTGATAATCTGAAATTCATGCGAGGTGCTTATCTGAAGGATCTGATCGTATTAGTAGGCCGTATTACCTATGTCGGACATACCTCGATGGATGTCCGTGTGGATACTTATATCGAGGATCACAGAGGAATCCGGCGCTCAATCAATCGGGCGTATCTGACATTGGTGGCTGTCGATGAAAATGACAAACCAAGACCGGTTCCGGGGCTGACACTTGAGAACGAAAGTGAACAAGCAGAATGGCTGGCAGGAGAGAAACGGAGAGAACTCAGAGGGCAGAGACGTAAAGAAGGTTTTTAGATAAGCCGGGGGTATGAATATGGCAAATATATTAGACTATCTGGAATGGCGGGGTGATCTGCCGTTTGAGGCATCGGCTTTTAATGAGGTGGATGCAGTTGTATTTTCAAGATTTTCATATATACCGTTTGAGGGGATCGTGCCGGATGATTTTAGTCATGCAGTCACGGTAGCAGAGGCGGCAGAGCGTTTCTTAGGAGATGCGAAGCGCATGACACAGGTGATTTATGAAGATGATCTGAAACTGCTTGCTGCAATGGGAGCAAGCCGACGATTTGGTGATCTGCGCTTATGCGGTTATGTGAATCAGTTGGATGAGGAGATACAGAAGCAGTTTTCAGCAGTCACAGTAAAATTATTTGACGATGTAAGCTGTGTGGTATACCGAGGAACCGATAAAACAGTTGTCGGTTGGCGGGAAGATTGTAATATGGCATTCCTTTCACCGGTTCCGTCTCAGCGGACAGCAGTCGAGTATCTGCGGCAGGCAGCAGAACAGATAGCCGGAACATTCCTGCTATGCGGACATTCCAAAGGCGGAAATCTTGCGATTTATGCAGCAGCAACCTGTGAACGTACCCTACAGGATAGGATCCTGAAGGTATGCAGTATGGATGGACCGGGATTTGAACCAAATGTGTTAGAGCTTGCCGGTTACAACCGGATGCTGTCACGGATGATCACATACATACCACAGAATTCCGTAGTGGGAATGCTGCTTGAGCACAGAGAGAAATATGTCGTGATCCGAAGTATGCAGGAGGGCTTCATGCAGCATGATGTATATAGTTGGGAGGTTCTTGGACCATCCCTGATCCATGAGGAGGGGATCACAGATGAATGTCGTTTATTAAATGCTTCCTTAAAAGAATGGATCGACAATATGGACTACGACCAGCGCAGGCAGTTCGTAAATTCCCTGTTCGACCTGCTGGATGAATGCGATGCGAAGACCACGGATGATCTGCAAAATAACTGGCATAAGGATATCGGAAGGATTCTGACCTCGATCAAGAAGATGGACGAAGCCAACCGAAAAGTCGTCAGCCAGACAATCCTGTCGCTGTTAAAGATCACAAGAAAGAATGTATCAAACAGATCAGAAGATTAGAAAATGCCATATACAGGCGAGAAAGTTTTAACTTTATTTTGCAGAACACTTTTATTTGATTGAATTAGAAGAAAGCTATTCATGCGGAGATAATTAGTAAATAAAAAATAGAAGATATCATATTATTATGCAACAAGCCTGCCTGAGCGTCGGTCCTTAGCGACCCGCGAAAGCGGGAGCTTAGTACCGCTACGCCGAAGGTAGAGCGAAAGCGTCTTGTGGAAGGAATGCGATCGCAGCAGCCGTACTTGGTGGAACATCCATGGCGGGTGGTGTTGGTACGATCGGCGGAACAATCGTTGGTGCTTTCGTAATCGGTGTTATCAATGATGGTATGGTTATGTGTGGTGTATCTGAATTCTGGCAGATGGTTATCAAAGGTTTGGTTATCATCGTAGCGGTTATCATTGACCAGTTCCAGAGAAAGATGCAGGCAAAGATGGCATTACAGGCAAGAAATGAGAACAAATAATATCGAAGATATCAGGTAAAGACGGAGATAATATTAAGGAACGTGGACATGGAGAATCGCTTCATGTCCACGTTCTTAAAAAGATAAACATATGTCAGATAGGTATGGAGGACAGATAATATGAAAAAAAAGAGGTATCATTAATGCACAGCTTGCAGGTCTGATCGCAGGACTTGGACATAAGGATACATTTATGATCGGTGATGGCGGAATGCCAATTCCAAAGGGAGTAGAGATTGTAGATCTGGCACTCTGTGGAGGTGTACCGACATTTAAGCAGGTAATGGATGCAGTCCTTGATGAGACACAGATTCGTGAAATTTGCAATTCGGACAGGTGAATTTACACTATATCCAAATATTATCCTTACAGCAGGAGTCGCATTTCCTGCATAAGTAATAACGACAGAAAAATACAGATTTTGGAGGTGAATGATGAAAGTTTTAAATATTGGTTCCATGAACCTTGATTATGTCTACAGTGTCGATCATATTATCGCACCGGGTGAGACGCAGGCAACCTACGGAATGAATGTATTCCTCGGAGGAAAAGGAATTAATCAGTCCATTGCACTTGCAAAGGCAGGCGTAGATATCTATCATGGCGGAATGATCGGAGAAGACGGACAGGTATTCTTGGATGCATGCAGAGAACATGGTGTGCATGATGAATTCATCCGTACGATCGATGAGAAGACCGGACACACGATCATTCAGGTAGACAAGGATGCACAGAACTGCATTTTGCTCTTTGGAGGAGCAAATCAGAGTCTGACAGAAGAATATATAGATGAAGTATTAGAACATTTTGAAGCCGGAGATATTCTGTTACTTCAGAACGAAGTTAATAAGCTGGATTATATCATTGACCGGGCATATGACAGAAAGCTTGTGATCGCACTTAATCCATCTCCATATAATGAAAAGATTGAAGTTTGTGATCTTTCAAAGATCAGCATCTTCCTGTTAAATGAGATCGAGGGTGCACAGATCACAGGACTGACAGAGCCAGATGATATACTTGCTTCCATGAGAAAGCGTTTCCCGGAAGCAAAGATCGTACTGACACTTGGCAAAGATGGCGCAAGGTATTCAGACAAGGACTGTGAGTATGAACAGCCGATCTTTCCAGTAAAAGCAGTCGATACGACAGCAGCCGGAGATACCTTTACCGGATATTTCCTCGCAGGACTGATCCGCGGCATGGAGATACCGGATATCTTAAGAATGAGTGCGAAGGCATCTTCTATAGCAGTAACCAGAAATGGAGCCGTTCAGTCAATTCCAAAGAGAGAAGAAGTAGAGGCAGCATTGTCGGCAGACTGATACAGCAGATAAAGGAGAAAACAAAGCATGAAATTGCATGTATGCATATAAAAGCAAAGCATGAATGACATGCCTGTAAATAAAAAGAAAATAAAGCGAGGTAAAGGAATATGAAATTTTTTATTGATACAGCAAATGTAGATGACATCAGAAAAGCAAATGACATGGGAGTAATCTGTGGTGTAACAACCAACCCATCTCTGATCGCAAAAGAAGGCAGAGATTTTAATGAAGTTATCAAAGAGATCACAACAATTGTAGATGGTCCTATCAGTGGAGAAGTAAAGGCAACAATTGTAGATGCAGAAGGCATGATCAAAGAAGGAAGAGAGATCGCAGCGATCCACCCAAATATGGTTGTTAAGATCCCTATGACAGTTGAAGGCTTAAAGGCAGTCAAGGTGTTATCGGCAGAAGGAATCAAGACAAACGTAACTCTGATCTTTACGGCAAATCAAGCGCTTCTTGCAGCAAGAGCAGGTGCATCTTATGTATCTCCGTTTCTTGGAAGGTTAGATGATATCAGCACAACAGGTATCAACCTGATTGAAGATATCGTAACAATATTTGACAATTATGGTTTAGATACAGAGATCATCGCAGCCTCTGTAAGAAATCCAATCCACGTTACAGACTGTGCTCTTGCAGGCGCACATATTGCAACTGTACCATACAAGGTAATCGAGCAGATGACAAAGCACCCGTTAACAGATCAGGGTATTGCAAAGTTCCAGGCAGATTACAAGGCTGTATTTGGTGAATAAGAGTTTTTTAGATTTATTGTAGATGTTTGAATAAAATGTTACAATAAGCTCGATTTTTTACTTTATAGGATAAGATGTTCTATAAAGTAAAAAACTATAGGAAAGGTGGTGAGAGAGATTTGGCAGAGTATAGGAATAATTACCGCCAGAGAGAGAACAAATCTGTATATGGGGAACGAAATACTTATGAAAAAAAGAAAAATTACCGAAATGGAAATAACAGACAACAGAACCTGAGTCAGAAAATGTATTATGATAAGAGACAGCAGGGAAATTCCGGCAGACAGATGAATGATTCAAAACTCAGACGTAAGATTATGGCGGATGATAATGTGAAGTTTATCTGTTCCAGAAATGAAGATGTGATCCATGATAAAAGCTGTATTCTTACAAGGAATATTAAAGACTATGATCTGAAGTATCTGGTAAATTATCCGAAGTGGATGAAACAGTGCCCGAAGTGTGCGATAGAAGCGTATCTCAGATATGGGGCAGAGGATTATGACAAATTGGCAGAATATGATGCGTTATTCCGACTTATGATGATGTCTGTAGAGATGATCCGGCATATGTATATTGATTGTGATATGAAGACAAGGATAAATGGGGATACGCTTACAATCCATCATAAAGAAGATACATGGAAGATCGTATATTTAGACAGTCCGGGAAATGTCAGACTTCTGCATAATAATTATCATATAGTGGATGAACACAGGGAATTTGAAAAAGGTTTTCATATCCAGAGCGAATTTACTTCTAATACAAAGATTAAATATGCTATCGAAAATATTGAAACATATTCGTGGAGCATGCATCGGGTGCATGAACGGGAAGCGATGTTGGAACAGAAAAAGAATGAAACAGGGAAAATGGGATTCTGGTCACGGGTGGCACGAGCATTTCGTTATGTGTTTCATAAGCAGGAAGAAGATGAATCTAAAAATCAGACAGATGATAACAGAAAAGATGATCCAATCGATTTTCAGTTGGATTTTTCGGATTTTAATTTTGTAAATAAGTTCGGTTACCCGGATAATGGTACCAGATGTATCTATGTCTGGAAGACAAAAAACGGGATATATCAATGGCAAATCGGAGAATATGTATCAAAGAAACGACAGTTTGTGATCAAATTTTCAGATCAGACTTTTATAACGGACTGGCGAAAAGTAATCGCATGGAAATATGTATGGAAAGGTGACCTGAACTGGTCATATGGTGAAAAGAATGAGACGAACCCTGATCGTAATTGATATGCAGAATGATTTTATTGATGGTTCACTTGGTACAAAAGAAGCAGAGGCAATCGTGGATCCGGTAAGAAATCTGATACAGGAATATAAAAACAGGGGAGATGAGGTGCTTTATACCAGAGATACCCATGGGGCAGATTATCTGCAGACGAACGAGGGGAAACATCTGCCGGTGGAACACTGTATAAAGGGAACTAACGGATGGAAGATCGCAGATGGAATATATGCAGATGGCTGTAAGATCATAGATAAGCCATCCTTTGGGTATACAGGTTGGGATCGGTATGAATTTGAAGATGTCTGTCTGATCGGGCTTTGTACCGATATCTGTGTAGTTTCAAATGCTCTTATCATAAAGGCGTTATATCCGGAGATTCGCGTGGCAGTCGATGTCAGATGTACGGCAGGCGTGACACCGGAATCAAAGGTGGCTGCACTTGAAACGATGAAGATGTGCCAGATTGAGCTGGTTGGTGAAGAATAAGCAGGATAAAAAGAACAAATGCAGTAAGAAAGGAAAGAAGACATGCTTGGAATTATAGGAGCAATGGACGAAGAAGTTGCAAAGTTAAAAGAAAAAATGGAACAGGTGCATATTATTGAAAAAGCAGGTATGCAGTTTTACAGAGGTACTTTGTGTGACCATGAAGTGGTTGTGGTAAAATGTGGTGTAGGTAAGGTTCATGCAGCAATGTGTACACAGGCAATGATCGACCTGTTCCCGGTAGATGGAATTGTAAATACCGGAATTGCAGGCTCGTTAAATGCAGACATCAACATCGGAGATATCGTGCTGGCAAAGGATGCATTAGAGCATGACATGGATGTCTCTGCTCTTGGATATGCTCCGGGAATCAATCCGGATTTAAAAGATGATGAAAATATTTTCAAGACAGATGTCAAAATGCTGGAGCTTGCTCTTGCCGCAGCAAAGCAGGCAGAGCTTTCCGTCAACATCTTTACCGGACGTGTAGTCAGCGGAGATCAGTTCATATCAAGGAAAGATAAGAAAAAATGGCTGGTTGAGACATTTGACGGAACCTGTGCAGAGATGGAGGGAGCATCGATCGGACATGTCGCAAGTCTGAACAAGATTCCATATCTGATTGTCCGTGCGATTTCAGATAAAGCAGATGACAGTGCAGAAATGGATTATCCGTCTTTTGCGGCTATGGCGATCGATAACAGTGTTGCACTTATGACAGAATTTGTAAAGTTATGTTAAAAATAGATTGTGACAGGAATACTTGCATTAAAAATAAAAACTGAGAAATTATATTTATTGATACAGACAGGAGGTAGTTGAAAAACTATGGAAAAGATTAAAAGTTTTCAGATCAATCATTTATTATTAAATCCTGGAATCTATGTATCCAGAAAGGATAAGGCTGGAGATGCGGTCCTTACGACTTTTGATATCCGCATGACAAAGCCAAATTTTGAACCGGTCATGAATACGGCGGAGATTCATACGATTGAGCATCTGGCAGCTACTTATCTCAGAAATCATGAGGATTATAAGGACAAAGTAATCTATTTTGGACCGATGGGATGCAGAACCGGATTTTATCTGATCCTTGCAGGTGATTATAAGTCAGAGGATATCGTAGATCTGATGATTTCAATGTTTGAATTTATACGTCATTATCATGATCCGATTCCGGGTGCAAATCCGAGAGAATGTGGAAATTATCAGGACATGAATCTGAACATGGCAAATTACCTTGCAGAGAAGTTCTTAAAAGAGGTTCTTTATAATATAGGCGAAGATCGCCTGAACTATCCAGAGGGTTGACCTTTTTTTTTCAAAGTGATACGATAACAGATAAAGATTGCCGGAAGAGAGCGGCAACCCATAATAAGTTCATGCGTTATGGGAAAAAGAATAAAAATCGCGAGAGGTGTAAACGAATGAGTAAGAGTTTTGAAGATTTATTAGCCAAGGTTGCAAAATGCAGCAAGAAGACAGTATCTGTAGCATGTGCTCAGGACAAGCCGGTTCTGGAAGCCGTTAAGGCGGCAAAGGAAAAAGGTATTGCAGATGCGATTCTCGTCGGTGATGAAGCTGAGATCAGAAAGATCGCTGCTGAACTTGATATGAATCTGGATGAGTATGAGATCATAAATGAACCGGACAGCATTCAGGCTGCACATAAGGCTGTTGAGCTGGTACATAATAATAAAGCAGATATGTATATGAAGGGTATCATTGATACAAAGAACTTCTTAAAGAGCGTTCTGGATAAGGAAGTAGGTTTAAGAACCGGTAAGCCATTATCACATGTAGCAGTTTTTGAGGTTCCGGGTGTTGACAGATTATTATATCTTTCAGACGTAGCATTCATGACATATCCATCTCTTGAGGATAAAAAAGCGATTATTGAAAATACAGTAAAAGTTGTTCATGCTTGTGGTATTCCATGTCCAAAGGTTGCTCCGCTTGCGGCAGTTGAAGTTGTAAATCCTAAGATGCCTGTAACTGTAGATGCAGCAGAGCTTACAAAGATGAACGAGAATGGCGAGATTACAGGATGTATCGTTGACGGACCATTATCACTTGACCTTGCGATCGATCCGGAAGCAGCTAAACATAAGGGAGCAGAAGACCGTAAGATCGTTGGTGATGCAGATATCCTCTTATTCCCGGATATCCACGCCGGAAACCTTGTATACAAGTGCCTGACACATACAACAGCAAGCAAGAACGGTTGTATCCTGACAGGAACAAAGGCACCGGTTATCCTGACATCCAGATCAGACAGCTTTGAAGTAAAGATGAACTCTATCGCTCTTGCAGCAGTTGTTGCAGAAGCAATCAAGAATGAGCAGTAATCAGACCGTTATGGTTACGGAATAAATATATAAGAATTTTGGAGGAAGAACATGTCATACAAAATTTTGATTATCAATCCGGGTTCAACATCTACAAAGATAGGTGTATTTGAAGACGAGAATTTATTATTTGAAGAAACATTAAGACACACAACAGAGGAACTTGCGGGCTTCAACCTTATCGTTGAGCAGAAGGACTTCAGAAAGAAAGTTATCCTTGATATTCTTGCAGAGAAAAATTTTGACATCAAGACATTAGATGTATGTGTAGGTCGTGGTGGTATGTTAAAGCCGATTCCGGGCGGTACATATCCTGTTAGTGATGAATTATTAGAGGATTTAAAGATCGGTAAACAGGGTCAGCATGCATCCAACCTTGGTGGTATCCTTGCAAGAGAGATTGGCGATGAGTTGGGAATTCCATCTTACATTGTAGATCCGGTTGTTGTAGATGAGCTGATGCCATCCTCCCGTTTATCCGGTGTGCCTGAGCTTCCAAGAAGAAGTGTATTCCATGCATTAAACCAGAAGGCAGTTGCAAAGAGATATGCAAAAGAGCATGGTAAGAAATATGAAGATCTGAACCTGATCGTTGTACACATGGGCGGCGGTGTATCTGTTGGTGCTCACTTAAACGGACGTATCGTTGATGTTAACAATGCATTAGATGGTGAAGGCGCATTCTCACCGGAGAGAGCAGGTGGAGTTCCATCAGGTGATCTTGTTAAGATGTGCTTTTCAGGAAAATATACACAGCAGGAAGTTACAAAGAAACTTGTCGGTAACGGCGGATTCAATGCATATATCGGCAGCAATGATGCAAGAGATCTCGAGAAACTCGTTCAGGAAGGTGATGAGCATGCAAAGCTTGTTCAGGACGCATTTCATCAGCAGGTAGCAAAGGATATCGGGGCTATGTCAACCGTACTTTGCGGAAAAGTAGATCAGATCATCTTAACAGGTGGTATCGCATATTCCAAGCATACATGTGCAGAACTGGAAAAGAGAGCCGGATTTATCGCTCCGTTTACAGTATATCCTGGTGAGGATGAACTTCTTGCACTTGCACAGGGAGCATTAAGAGTTATGAATGGCGAAGAAGAGCCGATGACATATTAATTTGATGATTGATATTTTGCCTGTGAACTATAAAAATACAAAAATTGGCATAATAGTTTTTCTTATAATACACATAATAGAATCAAGACAACAAAGTCTTAAATAAATGTATTGGAGGAAATGTATTATGGCAAGTTCAAATTCAACAGGAACAAGCAAGATGAGTGTTCCGGAAGCTAAGGACGCTATGAACAAGTTCAAAATGGAGGTTGCTAAGGAAATTGGTGTAAACCTCAAGGATGGTTACAATGGTGACTTAACATCTGCTCAGAGCGGATCAATCGGTGGCGAGATGGTTCGTCAGATGATCAAGAGACAGGAAGAACAGATGTCAGGCAGATAAGCAGTAAAATAAGAGATATCTTATAGCTTTTGCTTAGCAGGAAGGGGTTATTGTCGAAAAGACAATAACCTTTTTCTGCGTTATTATGGAAAATGGACTGGACATATATCCGGTATATATGGTATAATCGGATGATTGATGCGGGTATTTTTATGCCCACAATAAAAACAAAATGATAAATGGATGCTAAATAATGCCTTATATATTATTAAAAGATGATGGCATAAGGCATCATTTGCATAATTTTAAGGAGGAAATAAAAAATGAGTTTAGCAGTAGAAAATCTGGAACACAGTATGGCAAAACTTACAATCACAGTACCGGCAGAGGAGTTTGGTAAGGCAATGACAACTGCCTACAATAAGCAGAAAGGTAAATTCAATGTACCTGGTTTCAGAAAGGGTCATGTACCACAGGCATTTATTGAGAAGATGTATGGACCTGCAGTATTTTATGAAGAGGCAGCTAATTCATTAATTAATGAGTATTATCCAAAGGAAGTAAGCGCATCAGATGTTGATGTTGTATCAAGACCGGTTATCGATGTAACTCAGATCGAAAAGGGCAAGGATTTTATCTTTACAGCAGAAGTAGCTGTTAAGCCTGAAGTTGAGCTTGGTGATTATAAGGGACTCGAAGTAGAAAAGGCTGACGTAGAAGTAACAGATGATGAAGTTATGGCAGAGCTTTTAAAGGTTCAGAAAGAGAACTCAAGATACAACCCTGTAACAGACAGAGCTGCACAGATGGATGATGAAGTTACACTTGACTTCGAAGGATCTGTTGACGGTGTTCCTTTCGAAGGCGGTAAGGCTGAGAACTACAAGCTCGTTCTTGGTTCTCATTCATTCATTGATACATTTGAAGATCAGCTTGTTGGCAAGAACATCGATGAGGATGTAGAAGTAAATGTTACATTCCCGGAAGATTATCAGGCAGAAGATTTAGCAGGTAAGCCGGCAGTATTCAAATGCAAGATCAAAGAGATCAAGGCTGTAGAATTACCGGAATTAGATGATGAATTTGCAAGTGAAGTTTCAGATTTTGAGACATTAGATGAATACAAAGAAGACATCAAGAGCAAGGCTGCTGAGAAGAAACAGAAGGATGCTGAGAACGAGAAAGAAAACAAGCTGATCGAGAAAGTAATCGAGAATGCTAAGATGGACGTTGCAGATGCACAGGTTGCAGATGTACAGGAAAGAATCAAAGATGAGTTCGCTCAGAATCTTCAGTATCAGGGAATCAACCTTGAGCAGTATATGCAGATCTGCAATATTACAGAGGAAGCATTAATGGAGAGAATCAAACCAGACGCAGAGAAGAGAATCAAATCCCGTCTTGTTCTGGAAGCAATTGCTGCTGCTGAAAACATTGAAGTATCAGACGATGAAGTACATGAAGAACTGGAAGCTATGGCAAAACAGTATCAGATGAATGTAGAAGATATCGAAGGCTTCATGGGTGATGCAGAAAAGGATAGCATTAAAAAGGATCTTGCTGTTAAAAAGGCAGTTAAGGTTGTTGTAGATAACGCAAAGGAAGTTTAATCCATAATTTCTGATTGCGATATTTTGGAGGTGTAAATATGAGTTTAGTACCTTATGTCATTGAACAGACCAGCCGTGGTGAACGTTCATATGATATTTATTCAAGACTTCTGAAAGACAGAATTATCTTTCTGGGAGAAGAAGTAAATGATACATCAGCAAGTATAGTGATCGCACAGCTCCTGTTCCTGGAGTCCGAAGATCCATCCAAGGATATCTCATTGTATATCAACAGTCCGGGCGGTTCTGTAACAGCAGGACTTGGGATTTATGATACAATGCAGTACATCAAATGTGATGTATCTACAATCTGCTGTGGAATGGCAGCAAGTATGGGTGCATTCCTGCTTGCAGGTGGTGCAAAAGGTAAGAGATTTGCACTTCCAAATGCCGAGATCATGATCCATCAGCCATCCGGCGGATCACAGGGTCAGGCTACAGAGATTGAAATTGCTGCGAAGCATATTTTAAAGACAAAAGAGAAATTAAATAGAATGTTAAGCGAGAATACCGGAAAGCCATATGAAACGATTGCTGCTGATACAGAGAGAGATAACTGGATGTCAGCAGAAGAAGCATGTGCATATGGTCTGATCGATAGTGTAATCGCAAAAAGATAGTATAAAGAGGTATTGGAATGGCAAATCGTAGTGAAGATAGAAAACTACTTAGATGTTCCTTCTGCAATAAGACGCAGGATCAGGTCAGAAAACTTATAGCAGGACCAAACGCTTATATTTGTGATGAATGTGTACAGATATGCGCAGAGATCGTTGATGAAGAACTGGAAGAAACAGGTGCTGAAGATTCCATTAATTTACTGAAACCCAAGGAGATCCGTGAATTCCTGGATCAGTATGTAATCGGTCAGGAAGAAGCAAAAAAGGTATTATCTGTTGCGGTATACAATCATTATAAGCGTATCATGGCAGATAAAGATTTTGACGTAGAGCTTCAAAAGAGTAATATTCTCATGGTCGGACCAACCGGTTCCGGTAAGACATATCTGGCACAGACACTTGCGAAGATCTTGAATGTTCCGTTTGCCATTGCCGATGCAACTGCATTGACGGAGGCCGGATATGTTGGTGAAGATGTAGAAAATATTCTGCTGAAGCTGATTCAGGCGGCCGATTATGATGTAGAACGTGCAGAGCATGGAATTATCTATATTGATGAGATCGATAAGATCACGAAGAAGAGTGAGAATGTATCCATCACCAGAGATGTATCCGGTGAAGGTGTACAGCAGGCTTTGTTAAAGATCGTGGAGGGAACGGTTGCATCAGTGCCACCACAGGGTGGCAGAAAGCATCCACATCAGGAATTTATACAGATCGATACATCAAATATTTTATTTATATGCGGTGGTGCATTTGATGGTCTGGAGAAGATCATTGACAACAGAATCGGCAAGAAAGCTATCGGCTTCAATGCAGAGGTTGTTGATAAGACAGAACAGGATATCGGAGAGCTGTTAAAGCAGGTAACTCCTCAGGACTTTGTAAAATATGGACTGATTCCTGAATTTGTCGGACGTCTGCCGATAACGGTTACACTGGATCTGTTGAACAAGGATGCGCTTGTAAGAATCCTGACAGATACAAAGAGTGCAATCTGCAAGCAGTATAAGAAATTATTTGAATTAGATGGCGTGGAATTGGAATTTGATAAGGATGCGCTTTACGCTATAGCAGAAGAAGCGATGGAGAGAAAGACCGGAGCCAGAGGACTTCGTTCTATCATAGAGAAAGCAACGCTAGATCTTATGTATGAGATTCCATCGGATGACAGAGTTGCAAAATGCGTGATCACAAAAGAAGTTATAACGGATGGAGCACAACCAGAAATCACTTATTCTGATAATCCGGCTGAGAAAAAGCAGATAAAGAAGAAGCGTTCAGTAAAAAACAGTGATGAAATAGCTTAAGCAGAAAGCCGGGATGTTATGCATCCCGGTTTTTTGATATAAAGGAGATAAAAGTATGGATAATATCGTCTGGAACAGGCCGATGATCGTTTTGAATAATATTGTTATAATGCCGGATACTTCCTCCCATCTGGATGTGATCAGCAAGGAATCCTGTGAAGCAGTTGCCAATGCGATGAAGGGTGATTGCAGCATCCTGCTGGTTACGGCAAAGGAAGTAAAGGAGAATGGAAAGGTTCCTGATCTTTATCCGATCGGTGTTACAGCAAAGATCAAACAATATCTGAAAATGCCGAACAAAACAGTCCGTATTCTGATTGAAGCAGAAAAACGTGCAAGGATCGTTTCATTTTATAAGGAAGACGGAGCATATAATGCAGACTTTGAATATATAGATACAGAAGAAACAAACCATCTGGATGAAGTAGAGGAAAAAACATTGATCCGTATGCTTACGGATAAGCTCAGACAAGCATTTGCAAATGGAATGGGAACAAATAAGCTGTTATATAAAAAACTGCTTACGATCGATGACCTTGCAAAATTTGCCGATGGAGTGACAGAATTCATTCCTGCGCCATATACGAAGAAGCAGGAGATTCTGGAAACGCTCGATGTGAAAGAACGTGTAATGAAGATCCTTCAGACGATGGATGAAGAGATGGAGATTTTAGCCATCCGTCAGGAGATTCAGGAGAAATTACAGGATTGTGTAAATAAGCACCAGAGAGAATATGTTCTCCGGGAACAGATGAAGGTCATAAAGAAAGAACTTGGCGAGGATGATAATACAGAAAAAGCGGCAGATGAATATATGGAGCGCCTGCAGGAACTGACAGTTCCGGAAGAAGTCAAAGAGAAGCTTACGAAAGAGATATCCAGACTTCGTGCTTTGCCGCCTATGGCTGCTGAATCCGGCATCCTTACAAACTATATTGAGACGTTGCTCGACTATCCATGGGGCAAAGCTTCAAAAGAGAATGATAATCTGGAAAAGGCAATTAAGATTCTGGAACGGGATCATTATGGTCTGGAAGAAGTAAAGGAACGGATCATAGATTATCTGGCAGTTCATATCTTAAATGAAAAAGGCAACATGCCGATCCTGTGTCTGGTTGGACCTCCGGGAACCGGTAAGACCTCGATCGCGAGATCAATTGCTACTGCGACAGGAAAAGAATATATCCGTATGTCGCTTGGTGGCGTTCGGGATGAAGCAGAGATCCGTGGACACAGAAGAACTTATATCGGTGCTATGCCGGGCAGGATCGCACAGTCGATCGCAAAGACAAAGACTGAGAATCCACTGGTACTGCTTGATGAGATAGACAAGGTGAGCAGCGACTACAAGGGAGATGTATCCTCTGCTCTGTTAGAGGTTTTAGACAGCGAACAGAATAATAAATTTTACGACCATTATTTTGAAGTGCCGATCGATTTGAGCAAGGTATTATTTATCGCAACAGCAAATGATGCATCCCTGATCCCCGGACCGTTAGCTGATCGTATGGAAATGATCGAGATCAGTGGATACACGGAAAATGAGAAGTTTAACATTGCGAAGCTGTATCTGGTCAATAAAGCGATTGAAAGAAACGGACTGACTAAGAAGCAGTTCAAGATCAATGGATCAGCGATCAAATATATCATCCGTCATTACACCAGAGAAGCAGGTGTGCGTGATCTGGAGCGGAATATCGATAAAATATGCAGAAAAGCGTGCAGAATGATACTTACAGAACATGTAGAGACTGTAAAAGTAACAAAGGAAATGATACCGCAGCTTCTCGGAACAGAGAAGTACATGGATGACAGCTATGATCTGACCAATAAAGTAGGCTCTGTACGAGGCCTTGCATGGACAGCGGTAGGTGGTGTAACACTTAATATAGAAGTAAATATTATGCCCGGAAATGGCAGCATACAGCTTACCGGTAAATTAGGAGATGTCATGAAGGAGTCTGCTGTTACCGGTTTATCGTATATTCGTACGATGAAGGAATCAGAGCCACTAGGTGAAGATTATTTTGAAAAGCATGATATCCACATCCATATTCCGGAAGGAGCAGTTCCAAAGGATGGACCTTCTGCGGGAATCACGATGGCAACCGCTATTTATTCCGCAATATTTAATAAGTCTGTAAGGGGAGATCTTGCGATGACAGGAGAGATTACTCTGAGAGGAAGTGTGCTTCCAATCGGTGGTTTAAAAGAAAAGCTTCTGGCAGCAAAAACGATCGGTATTAAGAAGGTGCTGATCCCTGAGATGAACCGCAGAGATCTTAATGATATCAGTACAGAGATTACAGACGGACTGGATATTACCTGTGTGAAAACAATGGAACAGGTGCTTAGTCTTGCACTTGCAAAAGGAGAAAAGAAATGATAATTAAGAGTGCTGAACTTGAAACAGTATGTGGAATTACAAGTACACTTCCAGAGACAGAGATGCCGGAGATCGCGTTTGCCGGTAAGTCAAATGTAGGAAAATCCTCACTGATCAATGGATTGTTAAACCGGAAGTCACTTGCCAGAACATCGTCACAGCCGGGTAAGACACAGACGATCAATTATTATAATATTAATCATGATCTGTATTTTGTCGATCTTCCGGGATATGGCTATGCACAGGTATCCGTAGAGATCCGTGCAAAATGGGGTAAGATGGTAGAACGGTATCTGCATACCTCAAAGCAGTTACGGCTTGTATTTTTGTTGATCGATATCCGTCATGAGCCGTCAGAGAATGATTGCATCATGTACGACTGGATCGTAAAAAATGGATATGAACCGGTGATTATTGCAACAAAGCTTGATAAGATCAAGAGAAGTCAGATTCAGAAGAATCTGAAGATCATCAGACAGAAGATCCAGCCGGTAGAGGGAACGATCATAATTCCGTTCTCGGCACAGACCAAGCAGGGAAAAGAAGAGATCCTGCAATTGATCGAAGACCGGATCGCAGAATCAGAATAAATGATCAGGACTGTTTTTCGCCCTTATCATCAGAATACAGCCAGAGAGTATTGACGAGATAGTCATATACTTCGGCACTTTTCGCACGCCAGTTATCACAGATAGCGATGGCGTGCGTTTTTGTTGGTACGTTAAATTTCAGATCGACCAGAGTTTCTTTCCGATCCTTGATCACGCAGGTAACGACGTATTCACCATAGTCATTTAAGGCATAATCGGCATAGATCTCGGATTCATTTTTCAGATTGATCTTCTGATTATCAAAATAATCGAGAATGTCCTGTTTAATCGCATAAGGAATACGATTTTCAAACATGCTTAAGGCTTCTTCACCTTTGTCAGTGATCTTATAATGAGAAGAAGACCGGATCGTGGATACATAGACAAAATCACACTCGATCAGTCCATTAATGGCTTCCTGAAGCGTGAAATAATTCGTATATCCCTTTGTCAGAACAAAATCGGAAATCTGGGAATTGGTTAGTGTGAAATCCACACGATCCAACATATATAATATAATTAATTTGTATAAGACGATCGATTCAGTATTCATAATAATATCCTTTGTATGTTTTGTAAGAATAAATGTATCACAAGAAAAGCATAAAATCAATGAAGCAATGCTGCGGTGAAAGAAAATGATTTACAAAACTTTTTTTTATGCTATACTAAGGCTATTAAATACAACGCTCATGTGGCATCCGGATATCTGATAAGCAGGATGCACAGGTAAGTCATACAGTTGATATACCTGTTTCGAAAAGAATTCATTAGGATAATCCCCAAGAATAAGAATGTGTGTGAATTAAATAAAACGGATAAAATTGGAAGGAGTAAAAGATGGATTTCAAAAATGCATCATTAGAGGAATTGAAGCAATTCGTAAAGGAGCATAAGATAAAGGGTGTATCAGCACTTCGTAAACCGGCTCTGATCGAATTCCTTGAAAAAAATTATAGTGATGAAGCAGGACATGCGGAAGAAAAGCAGAACGTGAAATCACAGAAAAAAGATGCTGAAAAAATAAAAAAGACAGGAAGAACACGGAAACCGAAAAAGGCAGAGCCGCCAGAAAAAGCAGAACAGACTGAAAAAACGGAGCACACAGAGCAGCCGGAGAAATCCGAAGAAGATGCTGTAAAAAAAGTGGATAGAAACCAGACAGAAAATGGTCAGAGATCAGGAGAATCCGGAAGAAGACAGCATAGGAATACTGCCGGAAGACAGACCAACCGAAATGGAAAAAGACAGGACTATCGGTCACAGGGGTATAATAACAGAAATAACAATTCCAATCATGGAAACAATACACCAATTGTAAATAACGGAAGAAAAGACCATGTTCAGGAGAACAAACCGCTTGCAGCCGAGATGACAAAGCTGGAAATGAATATGGAAAAAGCAGTTCTTGAAAAGTCTGCAATGGAAGAGAAAAAAGTAGCTGTTGAAAGTTCTGTAGTATCAGAAAAGAAAGCAGCATATGAAAAATCAGTTATAGAAGAAAAAAATACGGCTGCAGATACAGAGATAAAAGCAGAGGTAAGAATGGAGACGAAGCTTGAGAACAGGCAGGAAGGATCATCTGCTCAGCAGGAACCAAATGGACCGGAGCTTGACAGCGGTAAGATGGCACATGGAATCCTGGAAGTAATGCAGGAAGGATATGGATTTATAAGAAGTGCCAATTATCTGCCGGGAGATCAGGATATCTATGTATCACCGGCGCAGATCCGTAGATTTGGACTTAAGACCGGAGATATCATAATGGGAAATATCCGCGTAAAGACGCAGGGAGAAAAGTTTGGCGCATTATTATATGTAGCTTCTGTCAATGGAGAAAGTCCTGCAAGCATTGCAGGAAGAAAAGCATTTGAAGATCTGACGCCGATTTTCCCGAATGAACGGATCAATATGGATGGGGAGGACAGCCCGATTCCGATCCGTATGATCGATCTGCTGTCACCGATCGGTAAAGGACAGCGTGGTATGATCGTTTCCCCTCCAAAGACAGGTAAGACAACCTTGCTGAAACAGATCGCAAAATGTATCAGTACCAGATACAGTGAGATTCATTTGCTGGTGCTTCTGATTGATGAAAGACCGGAGGAAGTAACGGATATCAGGGAATCCATAGAGGGACCAAATGTAGAAGTTATTTATTCGACATTTGATGAGCTGCCGGAGCATCATAAGCGTGTATCGGAAATGGTGATCGAACGTGCAAAACGATTGGTAGAGCAGAAGAAAGATGTCGTGATCTTACTTGACAGTATTACAAGACTTGCAAGAGCGTACAACCTTACAGTTCCACCAAGTGGAAGAACCTTATCCGGTGGTCTTGATCCTGCGGCGTTACATATGCCGAAGAAATTCTTTGGTGCTGCCCGTAATATGCGTGAGGGTGGAAGTCTTACGATCCTTGCGACAGCGCTGGTTGAGACAGGAAGCAAGATGGATGATGTCGTATTCGAGGAATTCAAAGGAACCGGTAATATGGAACTGGTGCTTGACCGGAAGCTCGCAGAAAAGAGAATCTTCCCTGCAATCGACATTGCAAAATCCAGTACCAGACGGGATGATCTGTTATTATCACCGGAAGAACAGGAAGTTGTATACGCACTTCACAAGATATTATCCGGTAATAAGGCAGAGGATATGCTGGAGGATGTACTGAAATTATTCGTCCGAACCAAGAATAATAAAGAGTTTATCTATTATGTTAAAAAATCATTATTAAGAAAATAAAAAAACACTTGCATTTCTATGTCGGTTTGTGTTAGAATACAAAAGCTGTGTTTTATGAAGAAGTGAGGCTGATGGCCTATTCTCATATATCAATAATATAATAAAGAGGTGAGATTAAATGAGAGAAGGAATACATCCAAATTATTATCAGGCAAAGGTTGTATGTAACTGCGGAAACGAATTTGTTACAGGTTCTACAAAAGAAGAAATTCATGTAGAAATTTGCTCAAAGTGTCATTCATTCTATACAGGCCAGCAGAAGGCAGCTAAGGCTCGTGGTAGAATTGATATGTTCAACCGTAAGTACGGTGTTTCACAGTCAAACTAATAAAAAGGATGATAGGTTGAGGTTAAAGCTTTTAATCTCAGCCTATTTTTGTTTTAGGAAACAATTTTACGAGGTATAGAATTTGAAAAGAGCCAGAATAGGTGGTCAGGCGGTGATCGAAGGCGTAATGATGAAATACGAGGATCAGTACGCAGTAGCAGTCAGAAAGCCGGATCAGGAAATTGAAGTTAAAGTAGAAAGCTATACACCGATAGGTGAAAAATATAAAATCCTGAAATTGCCGATTCTTCGTGGAGTGGTTAATTTCTTTGAGTCGCTGGTAATTGGAGTTAAAACGCTGACATATTCAGCCGATTTTTATGAAGAGGAAGAACCGACTGGAAAGAGTGAAAATAAAGATGATTCCAGGTTGTCAGATACAGAAAGTAATAATGGAAGCGGTTCAGGTGAGAACGGCAGTAAAAACAATAAAAAAGAAAGCAGTACAGGAGATGATCTGATGATGATCGGAACCGTTATTGTATCACTTGCCATTGCGATCGCATTATTCATGCTGCTTCCGGCATTTATTGCAGGACTGCTTGAGCATGTGACAAAAAGCAATGTATTGATAGCGGTAGCGGAAGGTGTGCTTCGGTTGGTGATCTTTCTTGCATATGTAGTATTAATATCATTGATGAAGGATATCAAACGTGTATTTATGTATCATGGTGCAGAGCATAAGACGATCAACTGTTTTGAAGCAGGCGATCCGCTGACTCCGGAAAATGTAAAGAAACATTCCAGATACCATAAACGCTGTGGAACCAGTTTTTTGGTAGTCGTTATGATCATAAGCATTATTGTATTTATGTTTATAAATGTGAAGTCTATGTGGCTGCGATTGCTGTCGCGTGTACTTCTGGTTCCGGTTATTGCGGGAATCTCGTATGAATTTATCATGTTTGCAGGCAGAAGTGACTCAAAGCTTGCGAATATATTAAGTGTACCCGGTATGTGGGTACAGCGTCTTACGACGAAGGAACCGGATCTTGAGATGTGTGAGGTGGCAATTCGTTCGGTAGAAGCGGTGATCGACTGGCGCGCTTATCAGGACGCTATGAAGCGTGGAGAAATCGAAGATTAAGAAGTTGAAATGATGCCAGTGAATGTAAAAGGAAATAGACGTATGACTCAGTATCAGCTTGTAACAGCAGGAAAAGAAAAACTGAACGAACATAATGTGCCGGATGCAGATATCGATGCAGAGTTATTATGGCTCTTTGTATCAAAGCAGGATAAGATGGCATATATTATGAACCGGCAGGAAGATGTTACCGAAACGATTCGTTCTTCCTATGAAGCGTTGATCGATAAAAGGTCAAAACGTATTCCGTTACAATATATAACAGGCATACAGTGCTTTATGGGGTATGATTTTGAGACTGCACCGGATGTACTGATTCCAAGATTTGACACAGAAGTCCTGGTGGAACAGGCAAACCGCTTGATTCAGGACATACATTCTGATAAGATGTCTGTGCTGGATATGTGCTGTGGTTCCGGGTGCATCGGATTGTCGGTAGCACTTATGAATCAGGATATTCATATAGATCTGTGTGATATCTCAGATTCCGCGATCGCACTTACGACAAAAAATGCGAAACGATTAGAAGTATCTGATTATACGGTTATAAAATCAGATTTATTTGATAAGATAAATAAAAGATATGATATGATCCTGTCCAACCCACCATATATAGAGAGCAAAGTGATTGACGGGTTGATGCCGGAGGTTCGGGATTATGAGCCGAGGCTGGCATTGGACGGCGATACGGACGGATTGAAGTTTTACAGAGCAATTATAGAAAATGCGGAGAGTTATTTAAATGAAAAAGGATATATTTTATTTGAAATTGGTAATCATCAGGCACATGATGTGCAGCAGCTCCTTGTAGATAAGCATTTTGAAGATGTACGCGTAGTGAAAGACCTCGCAGAAAATGACAGGGTTGTAATTGGAAGAAAAGCCTGAAAAAAGGCTGGATATATTAACAGACACATGAACAGGAAATGAGCATGTGCTGCAGGAGGATTATTATGTTTGATAAATTAGAAGATTTAGTAGACAGACTTGATACATTAAATAACCAGTTGACAGATCCGGATATCGTATCTGATCAGAACAAATTCCGCAAATTAATGAAGGAGCAGAGTGAACTGACTCCTATCGTAGAAAAGTACAAAGAATATAAAGATGCAAAACAGACGATCGAAGACAGTCTGCTTATGCTTGAAGAAGAAAATGATGAAGAGCTTCGTGAAATGGCGAAGGAAGAATTAAATGAAGCAAAGGCAACAGTAGAAAAGACGGAAAATGAATTAAAGATTCTGCTTCTTCCAAAAGATCCGAACGATTCCAAGAATGTTATCGTCGAGATCCGTGCAGGTGCAGGCGGAGATGAAGCCGCATTATTTGCATATGAGATCTACAGAATGTATCAGAAATACGTTGATCAGTTCAAATGGAAAGTAGAACTGATGAGCGTGAATGAGAATGGAATCGGTGGTTTCAAGGAAGCGGTATTCATGATCACAGGTGATGGTGCATATTCCAAGATGAAATATGAGAGTGGAGTTCACCGTGTACAGAGAATCCCGAAGACAGAGTCTGGCGGAAGAATCCATACCTCAACTGTAACAGTTGCAGTTATGCCAGAAGCAGAGGAAGTTGATGTAGAGATCAATGAAAATGATATCCGTATCGATGTCATGCGAGCATCCGGTAATGGTGGTCAGTGTGTCAATACAACAGATTCAGCCGTTCGTCTGACACATATACCAACCGGTATCGTAATTTACAGCCAGACCGAGAAGTCCCAGCTTCAGAATAAGGCGAAGGCATTTGCGCTGCTCCGTTCCAAGCTGTATGATATGGAGCTTCAGAAACAGCATGATGCAGAAGCTGCAGACCGTAAGAGCCAGATCGGAACCGGAGATCGTTCAGAGAAGATTCGTACTTATAACTTCCCGGAAGGCCGTGTAACCGATCACAGAATCAAACTCACCTTGTATAAGCTGGAACAGATCTTAAACGGTGATCTGAATGAGATTATCGACAGTCTGATCGCAGCAGATCAGGCAGCCAAGCTTTCTCAGGTGAATGAGGAAGAATAAAAGAAACCCTCGATATTGAAAAAACAAGTTGGCATCTGCCTGATCCGGCAGATGCCATTTTTAAGTAAAAGAGGGTGTTGGCGAAATAAACTGAATAAATAAGGCAAATTGATTGACATATTTTTGAATAAGTGGTTATATTATATGTGGCTTAAATGGACATACTAATGATAATTTACAGATATGAAATGAGGTAGCTAGATGTATAAAAAGAATGTAAGGTTCTTTTTTGCTTTGTTCATGGGCAAACTGGCAAGAACCATGCAGAGAATGTTGAAGATGAACGCAAGTTATTTTCCGGGAAAGCTGGCAGTCAAGCTTTGTCCGGATTTCATGGGATGTATAGATAAACCGAAAACGATCATAACAGTAACAGGAACCAACGGCAAGACAACAGTATGTAATATGATCATAGATATTTTGGAGGCAAATGGCTATGACGTTTTGAACAACCGTGCTGGTTCTAATGTGAATGCTGGAGTAGCGAGTTCATTGATCGCAGGAAGTACTCTGACAGGAAAGGCAAAGAAAGAATATGCAGTATTTGAAGTCGATGAAAGAAGTTCAAAGCTGATCTATCCATATGTAAAGCCAACATATGCGGTATGTACGAACCTGTTCCGTGATTCCATTCAGAGAAATGCAAACCCGGAGTTTATTTTTAACTTTATCAATAATAATATGCCAAAAGAATCACATCTGATCTTAAATGCGGATGATCTGATTAGTTCAAATCTTGGATCGGAAAATGAAAAAACATACTTTTCAATCAACAGACTTCCATCTGACCGGGAGGAATGTATTAATCTGATCAATGATATGCGGATCTGTCCAAAGTGTCATCATAAATTAAAATATAACTATGTCCGGTATCATCATATTGGAAAAGCTGTCTGTGAGTTCTGTGGATATACGTCACCGGAAGGCGATTATAAGGCAGATGTTGATTATGAGAACAAAGTAATAACAGTTACACATAATGAGAGCAGGGAACAGTATCCGATGATCAGTAACAGTACATTTAATCTGTACAATGAGTTGACTGCAGTTACCGCTCTTCGTGAATTTGGTTTGACAGGTGAACAGATCCGGAACGCGATCCAGAATCTTAATATTGTGGAATCGAGATATTCCAGAAGTACAGTGGATGGGATCACGATAGTGACCAATATGGCAAAAGGACAGAATCCAATTGCATGTTCCTGTGTATTTGATTATGTGTCTAAGGAACCGGGAAATAAAGAGGTCATTCTTTTGCTGGAAGATATATTTGACCGGAAAAATTCATCTGAAAATATGACATGGATCTTTGATACGGATTTTGAGTTCTTAAATCAGCCGAATATTACGAACATCGTAATAGGTGGTCTGCGGACGAAAGATTATAAGCTCCGTTTAATGATGGCCGGGGTTCCGGAAGAAAAGATCAAAGAGACAACGGATGAAGCAGGTGCATATAAATCCCTGAATCTGGATGGAACAGACAGTGTATACATTCTTCATGATATTCATGAAAATGATACAGCGCTTGTACTTCGGGATAATCTGAAACAATATTTGAAGGAAAGAGAGGCATAACAAATGGGAACAGATATTACAATAGAAGTTCTATATGGAGAATTTGCCAATCTTTTCGGTGAATTACAGAACGTAAATTATTTAAAAGACTGTATGCCGGAGGCAACAGTTATTTATACCGGCTTATATGATAAACCGGCATTTACAGAGGGCAGGGCAAACCTTGTATATATGGGAGCAATGACAGAGAATCAGCAGGAATTGGCGATTCAGGCATTGAAACCATATAAGAAAGAACTGGAAGAGCAAATCGAGGCTGGAACAGTATTTCTCTTTACCGGGAATGCAGTCGAGATCGTTGAACAGTACATTGAGAATGAAGATGGAAGTCGAATAGAAGGACTTGGTATTTTTAATACCTATGCAAAGAGAGATATGATGCATAGATATCATTCTCTTGTATTTGGACAGTATGAAGATATAAAGCTGGTTGGTTTTAAAGCGCAGTTCAGTCATTCTTATGGAGATAATTCAAAGGATTATTTCTATGATGTGATTCGCGGGGATGGTTTTCATCCGGGAATAAAACAAGAAGGTTTGAAGAGAAAGAATTTCTTTGCAACATATACAGTTGGACCATTTCTTATTATGAATCCGTTGTTTGTGAAATATCTGATGCAATTACTTGGTATAAAAGAACCGGTTCTTGCGTATGAATCCGTTATTATGGAAGCATACAGACAGCGTTTGGAAGAGTTTGAAGATGAAAAATTAAAATATCAGTAAGAGAATATAAAGGAAAAACTTCCGGATATGACCTTGTATTGTAAAACAGAGGTTCCTATCCGGAAGTTTTTATTTTACAAAGTTATCAGGAGAGTTGGCGTTTTTGCTATATAAGTATATTAACAAATATTCACTTGACAAAAAACAGGTAACATGAAACTATGGATGTAGGATTTTTTGTTACAGGAAGGAATGGGAGGTTACTTAATATGGATATAAATAATACACCGCCAAATTTTGGAGAACAGCCGAATTATAATAATGTACCGCCAAACTATAATAATGTGCCACCAAACTTTGGAGGACAGCCAAACTATAATAATGTGCCACCAAACTTTGGAGGACAGCCAAACTATAATAATGTGCCACCAAACTTTGGAGGACAGCCAAACTATAATAATGTGCCACCAAACTTTGGAGGACAGCCAAACTATAATAATGTACCACCGAATTTTGGAGGACAATCAAACTATAATAATGTGCCGCCAAATTTTGGATGGCAGTCAAATTACGATTATAAGCCGAGAAGATCAAGACCGGGGGTATCGCCCGAACGGTTTGAGATTTTTGGCGGTTTTGCGTTTGGTTATGCCATGATCTACAGTGTGCTGATGTACCGGAATTATGCAAGTATCTGTGCTGTATTCATGGCAGTTATGACCGTTTTGTTTATGAGTTTCAGTATCATGCGCCATGAGAAGAATCTGCCGGTAAATGACGGAGAATCGTTATCTTTTGGGAAACTTTTTGGAAAGCAGACGAAGCTGATTCCGCATTATGCAGGTATCCTTTTGCTTGGGGTATCAGTTTGCAGGACCGATGATTCATTTTTGATCGTTTTGGATCATCTTTGCATTTTATTCCTTGTGTGTGCAGGGCTTCTCCGGTATTTTGATGATCTTAAAAACATGGGATTTGTCGAATATGGTCTTACGGTTATCGAGAAGATGGCAGAGCCGTTTACCTGTTTTGACCGTTTTTTCTCAGACTACAGACAATATAACAGAGAACATGAAAATGCAAGAAAACGTGCGAAATTTGTCTATATTCTGATCGGTGTTGTCGTTGCGATTCCGTTGCTGTTCGTAATGATCAGCCTGCTTTCCAGTGCAGATCAGATCTTTGGAGATGCAGTTGAAACATTACTTGGAAATATTTTCCTATCATGGGATGCAATCTGGTTTCTTGTATTTGCATTTGCGGCGTTATTATTTACATATGGTATCATTGTGTCAGCACCGTTTGGAAGCAGATATCACAGACAGACAAAAGAAGGAACACATGAACCGATCATTGCGATCACGGCAATGGGACTGCTTACCCTGGTGTATCTGTTGTTTTCAGTGATCCAGATCCTATATCTGTTTACAAATAATATGTCACTGCCGGATGATATGACTTATGCGGAATATGCCAGACAGGGATTCTTCCAGCTTATGTTCGTATCGGTGCTGAATGTGATACTGGTGCTGATCTGTCATGCAATCTTTCGTAAAAGCACAGTGCTTAATATCGTACTGACTATTATGTCAGCCTGTACCTACGTGATGATCGCATCTTCGGCACTTCGTATGACAATGTATATCAAAGCATATGATCTTACTTATATGAGAATACTGGTGTTTGCAGCACTGGCTGTTCTTGCTGTGGTACTTGCAGGAGTGATCGTCAGAATCTATATTGACCATTTCCCTCTGGTACGTTATTCGATGTTTGTGATCGTTACTGTATATATCATCGTATCGTTCCTTCGTCCGGCTTATCTGGTTGCCAGATATAATCTGGAAAATCAGGATCCGAAGGATGTGGATTTCCGGTATGTGACGTCACTTGGTGCAGATGGAGCGGAAGAAGTATATGAGTTCATTGTAGATAACTATATGACGGGACAGGATGATGATTACTACGAGTACGATAACTACCAATACGACGATTATTATAACAAATATAATAATTATAAGGATATCAAGGGATTCTCGTATAACAGAATGGAATGGTATTTTAATGGAATTCGGGATACCTATAAAGAAAAAGGTGCGATCCGTGGATTTAACTTTTCAAGGAACAAGGCAGAGAAGTATGCAAAACGTTTCTTTAAATGGTACGGGAAAGAAGAATAAAGTGCGTTAAATTAAGATTAAAATACGTTGCACCTATTGTAAAAAAATGGGAAATAGTATAAAATAAAACTAAATTTGGGGCATACAGATGAGAGGTCAGAATGCCGCCGGATAAAAGATGATTTTATGGAGGTAGTAGAAAAATGAAAAAAGCAACAAAGAGATTATTAGCTGCATTTTTAGCCCTTGCAATGGTATTCACATTATTAGCAGTACCTGCAACAAGCATGAAGGATGTCAGCGCTGCAACCAGTAAGACTGTGTATATTAACCCGTATAGTGACAGAGTCGTTTCCTATAAGCCGGGACGTGTGACTCAGGCATCCGGTGTTATCAGTATCATGGGATGTACAAAGGCATCTCAGATCAAAAAGTTAAAATGTTCAAACAAGAACATGAAAGTATCAGCCAAAGATGGATATATTCGTGTAGACTATGGAAAGAAAGCTGGTAAGGCAACTATTACATGTACAGTAAAGGGTGTTAAGCTGAAAACTACATTTACTGTAAAGAAATATACCAATCCTGTAAGTTCAATCAAGATTGGAAGCAAGAATTATACATCAAGCTTTGCAAAGAATACTTACACCTATACTTCAAAGAAAGTATCAAAGAAGACACTGAGCGTAAAGGCTAAAAAGGGATGGACCATTAAGTCAGTCAGCGTATATAATGGTGGAAGCAAATATTATAATGTAAATAAATCCAGTTATTCCAAGAAGATTACATTAAGTAAGAAATATTCAGATGTGATCGTTGTTATGTACCAGAAGAGTACAGGACTTACAGAGTCTTTAATGGTAACATACAGATAATTAAAACATAGAATTAATGAAAAGGTGTTGATATATATATCAGAACAGATTATATGTCAGCACCTTTTTGTTGTGCCTGTTTATAAGGTGTGGTATACTTTACATAGCGATTTGGTAAAATATATCATGTGGTTTTAAAAACCATATTTGCCATAAAATGGTAATGGAGGATGTTAAAATGAATGATTATGTTATATTGACAGATTCATCCTGTGATCTGCCGGATGATATCGTGAAGAAATATCAACTGGAGATCTTACAGCTTGATTTTATTGTTGAGGGCGAGGGAAGTTTTCATAATGATCAGGCAGATATTGAGAAAGTATATAGCAAATTAAGGAATGGGGCAAATATCAAGACTTCTGCAGCAAATATCTCGCAGGCATCGGAGGCAATAGAAGCTTTATTTAATCAGAAGAAAGATATCTTATATCTGGGCTTTTCATCCGGGCTTAGTTCTACTTATCAGACCGTGTATATGGCCGGTCAGGAATTGATGGAGGAGTATCCGGAACGAAAGATGGTCAGTGTTGATACTCTTGCGGCATCTATGGGACAGGGACTTTTGGTATACAAAGCATGTCAGGCAAGAGATGAAGGAAAAGGTCTGGAAGAAAATGCACAGTATATCGAAGATATAAAATTAAAACTGTGTCACTGGTTTACAGTAGACGATCTGTTTTTCTTAAAAAGAGGCGGACGAGTATCCGGTGTGACAGCGACAGTTGGCACAATGCTGTCGATCAAGCCGATCCTGCATGTGGATGACGAGGGACATCTGATCAATGTAAGTAAGGTCAGAGGAAGAAAAGCAGCGATCACAGAGCTTGCAAACCGGATGGAGAAGCTGGCGGTACATCCGGAAGATCAGGATATTTTTATCAGTCATGGTGATTGTATAGAAGATGCAGAGAAACTTGCTTCTATTATTAAAGAGAGATTCGGAAATGACAGGATCACGATATCCTATGTCGGTCCGGTGATCGGAGCACATTCGGGTCCGGGAACACTGGCATTGTTCTTCCTTGGAGAACACAGATAAACAGCTTCTTACAGAATAAGGATAGCCGGAACAAAGTTTGATTAAATAAAAAAATAATTGAGAATCATTCCTAATAACTATTGACATTTATCAAAAATTGTGTAAAATAGAATCATAGAAATTGATAACGTTTCTCAATAAGAATAATAATAGCAAAAAGCAAAGGAGATTTTAATTATGGCAAAGTTTGTATGTAGTGTATGTGGATATGTATATGAAGGAGAAGAAGCTCCTGCACAGTGCCCTGTATGTAAGGCACCTGCTGAGAAGTTTATCAAACAGAGTGATGATAAGACATGGGCATCTGAGCATGTTGTAGGTGTAGCACAGGGTGCACCGGAAGATATCATGGAAGATTTAAGAGCAAACTTCCAGGGCGAATGTTCAGAAGTTGGTATGTACCTTGCAATGGCTCGTGTAGCATTCAGAGAAGGCTATCCTGAGATTGGTAATTACTGGGAGAAGGCAGCTTATGAAGAAGCAGAGCATGCAGCTAAGTTTGCAGAGCTTCTTGGTGAAGTAGTTACAGATTCAACAAAGAAGAACCTTGAGATGAGAGTAGAAGCAGAGCATGGTGCAACTGCCGGTAAGACAGATCTTGCAAAACGTGCAAAAGCACTGAATCTGGATGCAATCCATGATACTGTTCATGAGATGGCAAGGGATGAGGCAAGACATGGAAAGGCATTTGAAGGTCTCTTAAAGAGATACTTCGGTTAATCATTCTATGAATGATCGTGCAGAATAGCACAGAACACTAATTAAGAAGTAAATATATAATACACTCTAATAAAAAATCCGGCTGACAGGAATTTCCCATCAGTCGGATTTTGTGTTAGTCTTTCAATTTAAAAGATGAAGTTCCATCGCCATCAAAGGTGTCAGGATCTAAGCCGCTTGTGGTTGCTTCAGATGTATTGTTATCTGAAAATGGAGTCGTTGGCTCCTGTGCATTGGGATCGGCATAGCCTGAATTCATGCTAGTGTTCATATCAGGAGTTGTTGGATTGCCATAAGCACCGGTATATGGTTCTGGCTGGATATCCGGACCGTATACAGTGTTCTTGTGACGGATAATACCTAATATAATGAGCAGGATACCAAGACCGAGAACTACAAGACCGATAATGATAGATGTACGGGATCCCTCTTTTGTCATGATCTTAATATAGTATGGAAGCATATAAGAATCCAGTGTAGCTTTTTCTGTGGAGGTAAGAGTGATATCATAGGCAGATTCATACATATCGTAGATATAATTTTTCATATATCCCATAATCTCACTGTCTGATTTGCATAATTTGCCGATGTAGTGTAATGTACCCGGATCTGCACCTGACTGAGACCAGGTGTGATCGGATAAAGCTTCAAGCTCAGACTTTTTTGATTCAGCAATATTCAGTCCAATGTAGTATTCGTTGTCTTTAAGTGCACTTATCAGATAATACTGGTCTGTTGTTCTTTTGAATACATAATTTGTAGTTTCAACATTCTCACAGAAAGAATAAAAAGCATAGTCAACATCAATCTCTACATATTTTCCGGCATCCAGATCCTTTTCAGATGCGGTATTCAGATTGAGCAGATCCCCATTCAGTTTGCTGTAATCCCGGATTCCCTGAAAGGCAAATACGATACCGATGATTATCAATATAATGCCTGGAATCAGGAGATCGGAAAATTTCTTCGTCCTCTTATTTTTGTTAAACATATAATGTCCTCCCATTTTTTGTTTTTGTGAGCAAAAATCTTCTTTTTGTAGTACAATAGAATACAAGTTGCGCTCTTTTGAAATTTTATCAAATCTGCAATCTTTCGACAATGTGAAATCTGCTGAAAAAAAGCAGCTATTATAAAGGTATGCGGGATGTTTGAATATTATTTTTTGGATAATTTGACCAGAGTAAATTATTTCAGAAAAACACGGGAGAAGAAATGGCAAGATGAAAGAACAGTAAGGTAAAAGAATAAAGAATGAGTCGAATGAACATATCAGAAAAGGATTTAGACAGAGATGCAGAAGAATAATTCAACAAATAAAGCAAAATCCACAAATGCAAATAAAGCTAAAACTTCAGGCGGATCAAGAATAACAAAAAGAAAAGCAAATAAAAATACAGACAGATCGGCAAATAGTAAATCCTCATCAGGAAAAAGAAAGCAGAATACAGCGGACAGTAACGACCGTTTTCTGTATCTGATACCGGTTGTTATATGGATGATATTTATATTCTATATGTCAGGAAAGACTGGACAGGAATCCTCCGGACAGAGTGGGAAGATCAGTTTGTTTATAACAAATCTCTTGGAAAAGGTACGGCAGGATTCACCGCAGGAGATGCAGAATCTACAAGATATTCTGGAGCTTGTTATAAGAAAGACTGCACATATGACAGAATATGCGATCCTGTTCTTACTTTCATATCTGGCAACGGTGAAGATATCCATGAGCCAGAGCAGATTTTATAACAGAAGCATAGCTGTCTTAATTTCGTTATTATATGCATGTTCGGATGAGATGCATCAGTTATTGGTTCCGGGCAGGAGCGGAAAAATGATCGATGTCGGGATCGATATGGCAGGAGTGTTGATTGTTCTAATATGTATGATTCTGTCTAAGAATACGAAATGGAAGATCATTTGTGGAGTACTTTTGGGAGTGCTGTTGGTTGCAGCATTTGTCGCTCTGCTATTTGTCCCGTTTTGAAAAACTGACGCAGGACTTCGATCATTTCCGTGTGCAGCGGTTTACTTCATGCTGAAAAAATGATATATTAATGAATATATGTTATGCCAAAAGGAGCCGGAGAAATGACATTAGAGGAAGTTAGAAAGCAGATCGACGTGGTTGATAAGCAGATCAAGTCGCTGTTTAAGGAACGAATGATACTTGCAGATCAAGTCGCAAGGGTAAAGGCGGAATCAGAGGATGCTATATATAAGCCGGATCGGGAAGAAGCGATCATAACGAAGCTGACCGGGGATGTAGACGACAGCATCAAGAAAGAATATACGGCACTGATCAAGCGTATTATGGAGGTCAGCAGAAAGTATCAGTATGGGAGAACATTAGAACTTCGTAATTGTCTGAATGTATCGTTTGTGACGGAGGAACCGAAGGTAAAGAAGCTTGCCATGCTGAAGCATGAACTTTACATATGTCAGGGCTATTCCAGAGATCTGGTAAATACGGTCAGTGATTATGAACAGGTCATGGAGCTGATCCGGAAGGATGAAGCAGATGCCGGAATGGGTATATTTGAGGATATCAGCTATGGCGTATCGGATTCCCTGCATGAAGCACTTGCCATGAATGATCTCTATATTTACAGGTGTGATGAGGTGTTGGACGAGGGACACCGGAAGAAGGTCGTTACATTCGGGAAACAACTGGTAGTTCTGCCGGAGCATAACCGGTTAAAGATCGTATTTGTATGCAAGAATAAGAGCGGAAGTCTGGCGAGTGTATTATCGATGATATCCGATTATGGCGTGAATCTGACCGAGATCCATTCGGTGCCGTTCCGTGGAGGAGAATGGAATTATCGGTTTTATATCGAGTTAAACGGAAACCTGCTTCAGAAAGAGATCCAGGCACTTGTATTCCAGTTGATAAATGAGACAGAGACATTTAAGATACTTGGAAGCTATTATTGTGAACAATAAATTTTTATATATAAGGGAGAAAAGACATGATAGACAAATTAGTAAAAAAAATCAAAGAGACAAAGGCACCGATCGTTGTTGGACTGGATCCGATGCTTTCCTATGTGCCGGAATATATAAAGAAGACAGCATTTGATGAATATGGTGAGACTTTAGAGGGCGCAGCGGAAGCCATCTGGCAGTACAATAAGGGTATTGTGGACGCAGTTCATGATCTGATCCCTGCTGTTAAGCCGCAGATTGCTATGTATGAGCAGTTTGGTATCGAGGGCTTAAAGGTATTCCAGAAGACGGTTGATTATTGTAAGTCAAAGGATCTGGTTGTGATCGCAGATATTAAAAGAGGCGATATCGGATCAACATCTGCAGCATATGCAGTCGGACATCTTGGAAAGGTTGCGGTCGGAAGTAAGACATATTCCGTATTTGGTGAAGATTTTGCAACTGTAAATCCATATCTTGGTACCGATGGAATCAAGCCTTTTGTAGATGTATGTAAGGAAGAGAAGAAGGGAATCTTTGTACTGGTCAAGACATCAAATCCTTCATCCGGTGAATTCCAGGATCGTCTGATCGATGGTAAGCCGTTATATGAGCTGGTTGGCGCTATGGTTAATGAATGGGGCAAAGATACGATCGGTGAGAGCGGTTACAGCAGTGTCGGTGCTGTTGTAGGAGCAACGTATCCAGAGATGGGTAAGGTACTTCGTAAGATCATGCCGAAGTCATTTATTCTTGTTCCGGGCTACGGAGCACAGGGCGGTAAGGCTGCTGATCTGGTACATTATTTCAATGAAGACGGACTTGGTGCGATCGTAAATTCATCCAGAGGGATCATTGCAGCATACAAGCAGGAGAAATATGCTTCATTTGGCGAAGCAAATTATGCAGATGCTTCCCGTCAGGCTGTTGTTGATATGATTGAAGATATCAACAGCGTATTATAAATATCGGATTTATCAGAAAAAACGATCTGTCGTTCACTTTAGTGTGGAGACAGTGGCGGTGAGACAGATCATGTGGAAGAGATCACGGGAGGACATAGATACATGGGAAAAGTAAAGATAACAGCAGGGGTTGTGAGCCAGACCTGTATAGCAACAGATATATATAGTCTGATCCTGAAAGCAGGGGAGATTGTATCGCAGGCGGTTGCAGGTCAGTTTGTTTCTGTATATTCAAAGGATGGAAGCCGCATGCTTCCAAGACCGATCAGTTTATGTGGAATTGATAAAGAAGCAGGTACGCTTCGTCTGGTATATCGTATCGCTGGAAAGGGAACAAATGAGTTCTCAAAATTACAGGCAGGAGATACGGTTGATATTCTTGGTCCGCTTGGAAATGGCTTTATGAAGGAGTCTGGAAAAGCAATTCTGATCGGTGGAGGAATCGGAATTCCACCGATGCTGCAGCTTGCAAAAGAGCTGGACTGTGAGAAGTCCATCGTACTTGGATACCGGGATGAGCTTTTCTTAAATGAAGAATTTGAACCATATGGTAGTGTGTATCTGTCTTCCGAAGATGGAATGCATGGAACAAAGGGAAATGTAATAGATGCGATCAAAGCATGTGCGGTAACCGGTGATATCATATATGCCTGTGGCCCGACTCCGATGCTTCGGGGAATCAAACAGTATGCGGCAGAGCAGAATATCCGTTGTGAGATTTCATTGGAAGAAAAGATGGCATGTGGTGTAGGCGCCTGTCTTGCCTGTGTCTGTCAGACAAAGAATGTGGATGAGCATTCAAAGGTACACAATGCAAGGATTTGTGCAGATGGTCCTGTCTTTTATGCTGAGGAGGTGGAACTGTAATGAGTAAAGTAAATATGGCGGTAAACATCGCAGGAGTAGAATGGAAGAATCCAATTACAGTTGCATCCGGTACATTTGGTTCAGGTATGGAGTATTCGGAATTTGTCGATCTGAACCGTCTGGGAGCAGTTACGACAAAGGGTGTGGCAAATGTTCCGTGGCCGGGCAATCCGACACCCAGAATTGCAGAGACATATGGCGGAATGATGAATGCCATCGGACTTCAAAATCCGGGTATTGATACTTTTATAAAAAGAGATCTTCCGTTCCTTGCAAAATATGATACAAAAGTGATCGTAAATGTATGCGGAAAGTCAAAGGAAGATTATATAGATGTCGTAGAACGGCTGGCAGATACAGATATTGATATGCTTGAGATGAATGTATCCTGCCCGAATGTAAAAGAGGGAGGAATTGCATTTGGTCAGAAGCCGGAAGCTCTTTATGATATAACACAGGCAGTAAAGAAGGTTGCAAAGCAGCCGGTGATCATGAAGCTCAGTCCGAATGTTACAGATATTACTGAGATGGCAAGAGCTGCGGAAGCAGGTGGAGCAGATGCACTGTCACTTATTAATACACTTACAGGCATGAAGATTGATGTTAAGCGTCGTACATTTGCTGTAAAGAATAAGACTGCCGGTGTATCAGGTCCTGCGATCCATCCGATCGCAGTACGGATGGTGTTTCAGGTTGCAAATGCTGTCAAGCTTCCGATCATAGGCATGGGTGGTATCGCTACGACTGAGGATGCTCTTGAAATGATTCTGGCAGGTGCATCGGCAATCGCAGTTGGTACAGCAAACTTCAATAATCCATATGCAACAGTGGAGATTGCAGATGGAATTGAAAAATATCTGATCGAGAATCAGATTGATGATATAAATGAGTTAATTGGGTGTGTAAAATAAAAGATATTGGGTTATCTGCTTTACAGGATGTATTGGGGAGGCAGTTAGTTGGTTATGGAAAAACAATTTGAAGAAATTATATATTCCAGATATCAGGCACGTATCAGAGATATGAGGATTCTAAAGGTAGATGAGGGATTTGAACAGATCCTAGGTTACTCTGCGGAAGATGTAGAACGCTTACAGCTTCATGTAAAGGATATTATGCTGGATGAAGACTGGGAGGATTATACACAGATCATCTATACAAAGATGACGAGCCGGGGAGAAGCATATCTGGGACATCGGTTAAAAAAGAAAAATGGTGAAGTTATATATGTATTCTGTTTTGGGCGGGCATTTCAGTCGGAAGAAGGAGAAATGTGCGGAGAAATCCTTATTACAGATATAACAAATACCAAGAAGCTGTCGAAACAGCTTGAAAATCTGACCGATATTAATTCTGAACTTAATATGGAATTAGCGGATAAGAACCGTATGCTGGAGTCCATTCTCAATAATCTGGCGGGTGGTGTCGGAGTATTTGATATCGGAAATAAGAAAATTACAGTAGAATATATCAGTGAGAGCTTTTATAAGATGTTCAATCTGGAAAAAGGTCAGCTTGGTACAGAAGGAAATGAATATATCAATCTGGCATTTGAAGAAGATCGGAAAGAACTGAAACGACAGATTAAGGAGACCTTGTTGTCAAATAAGATGACAATTGGTGAATATCGCTTTATTAATAAAAATAATCCGGAATCATATTATTGGGTGCAGGTATGTCTGTCGCTCCTTGCAGCAAGAAAAAGCGTTTTTTCCATATGCGCTGTTTGTGTAGATATTACGAATAAAAAGAAAGAAGAACTGGAAAAGAGTGCACAGACCGAGATGTTGAAGTTAGTGGCGCAGGGAAGTGATGAACTCTTGTTTACCTATACGGTTGAAGATGACAGCATGGTTATATCTAAATATATGGATGGCAGAACCGTAACGGTTTTTGATGATAAAGATTTTATTGCAAACCTTGCTCAGTGTCAGTTGATCTACTCGGAAGACAAAAAAGAGGTATCAGACGTATTGGCTGAACTGACAGCTGTTAAGGATACCGAAACCGTTGAAATCAGGGTCGATTTTATCGGTAACGGTATGTATCTCTGGCATCGTGCAATGCTTGTCAGTGTTGCTGATACAAACGGTGTGGTAAAAAAGATTGTAGGTAAGTTGTATTCGATTCATGAGGAGAAACTGCAGAGTCAGGAATTAATTCTGCGTGCGGAACGTGATTCCCTTACAGGGGTTTATAATCATAGCACCTTTGTGTCTAAAGTATCCAGGTTTCTTGTGGAATTTGATGAGACGCTGTGTGCACTCTATATGATCGATCTGGATGATTTTAAATTAGTAAATGACGCATTGGGACATTATGCCGGAGATGATTTGTTGTGTGACACAGCAGTTGTTCTGGAGAGTGTTGCAAATACATATGGTGGATTTTGTGGTCGTCTCGGTGGAGATGAATTTTCTATGTTTATTCCGGATATAGTCGATGAAGATACGGCATGCATGGTTGCGAAGACACTTAATAAAGGAATTCGTGCGATTAAATGTAAGGCGGAGCACTCGGCATCAATCGGTATTGCAGTTGATACTATATCAAAGTCATTAAAATTCGATTCTTTATATTATAAAGCAGATCAGGCGTTATATTATTCCAAGCGGCAGGGCAAAGACCGCTGTATGCTTTTCTGTGAGAAGATGGATGAGGCTAAACCGGTATTAAATTCCAAGTTCAGCAGTTATTCGGATGAAGAGGATTATCTGTTGGATGACATCTCAGATGTTGTATATGTAACGGAGATGAATTCTTATAAGCTGCAATATATGAATAAGGCAGCCAAGCTTGGTGTTGGTCTGGATGAAGATGATACTTCTTATATTGACAAGCATTGTTATAAGGTGCTTCAGGGTATGGATCTTCCGTGCAGCTTCTGCACGAATAAGCTGTTATCAACGGAGAAGAGTTTTATCTCGCATCATAAGAATCTCAATAACGGAAAAGAATATGTTTTAAAAGACAGGATTGTAAACTGGCATGGAAGAAAGTGTCGTATGGAGATGGCTGTTGATATTTCTGATGCCGATAAAGTAACACAGGTTCTTTCTAACCGTTATGATATTGAGGATGCGTTGGTATCCAGTATTACACAGATTTCTACAGGAGTAGAGCATTCCTTAAATTACAGCAAACTGTTAGAAACACTTGGAGAGTATTATGGCGCAAAACATGCTTGTCTGGTGGAATGTGATTCCAATAAGTTATATGAATGTCATGAATGGAAATCAGCAAATAGTAATTCGTATGGGAAAAAACTGGAGATCTTTTATAAAGAAACTGTCCGGAAAGAACTGCAGAGTATATCTAGTAAAAAAGGTGCACTGATCATTAATCATATTTCGGACTACCCATACAAAACATCGGATCTGTATTCGTTTTTTTTGGAAAACAGGATATGGTCAATGTATTCTGTTCCGATCAAAGACAATAAGTCTGAGATTATTGGAAGGATCATTATCTTTAATCCGCAGCTTCACAGTGGTGACCTGAAGCTTATGAATCTTTTGTCTTTGTATATTGGAAATGATATTGTCAGCCGGGCGCTTGCAGAAGAACGAAATTATGAAGTGACGCATGATCGTATAACGGGAGCATATAATCGTATCTGCTATATGGATTATATAAACCGCAGACAGAATCTGGAATCAGTGGGTATCGTGATTATTGATATCAATGAAGTGCGTAATATATTTGATGAATTTGGACAGTCCTTTGTTGATAATCTGATGATTGATTATTACAGACTGTTAGATAAGGTATTTCCGAAATCCTGTATTTATCGGATTGGGGATGACGATTTTGCTGTAATTTGTGAGAATATTTCACAGTGTGATTTCCTGGATCAGGTTCGTGCATTGAAAGGTCAGCTTAAGATTGGCGATTTTACGGCATGTATCGGATATGTATGGGATGATTATGAGAAAGATATCAAGCGGATGGAAAACCATGCGTATGATATGCTCTATATGGAGAAACAGAAGTGGTACGATCAGAAGGATGAACATTCTTATAAATGGAGTACATTAACGAGAGAGCTTGTAAAAAAAGACATTAAAGACGGAATGTTCTTTGTGTATTTACAGCCGAAGGTGGACTATTCGAATGGTCGTTGTTATGGTGCAGAAGCACTGGTGAGATATGCCAAACCGGATAACCTCGCAAATGTGATCGATCGTCTGGAAAAAAGCAGAAATATAAAGTATATGGATCTCTTTGTGCTTGAAAATGTATGTAAAATGCTTATACGTTGGAAAAAAGAAGGGTATAATCTGATCCCGGTCTCCTGTAATTTTTCCAGAATATCTCTGTTGGAAGAAGATATGCCGGAGCGTATCAATGCGATTGTTGAATCTTATGGAGTTCCAAAGGATATGATCGAGATCGAGATTACAGAGTCTGTTGGTGAGATGGAACATGAGATGGTTACCAGAATTGCAAATAAACTGCATACTGCAGGTTTCAGGATTGCCATGGATGACTTTGGAACAAAATATTCCAATGTATCGATTCTTTCTTCTATGAAGTTTGATGTGATCAAGCTGGATCGGAGTATGGTTTATAATATAGACAAGAATATAGCCAGCAGAACGATTCTAAGACATCTGGTTGAGATGTGCACAGATCTTGGAGTGGAATGTATAGCGGAAGGAGTAGAGACCAAGGAACAGGCAGAATACCTGAAGGAAATGGGATGCAACCATATTCAGGGCTATCTGTATAGTAAGCCTGTGAATATTGAATCCTTCGAGCAGGTCTATATGAAGCGTGATGAATAAATAAAAAACTCCCTACAGTGATATCGACTGTAGGGAGTTTTTTATTTTTTCTTCCGGATATGAACTTCAGGGATGGCGACATCATAGGAGATGTTCGCTTCCTCCTTGGAAGATTCTGTATGTACAGGATTCGAAGTGTCAGCGTCATTCGAATCCGAGTCTGACTGCGTATGAATTTCAGGGATTGCGAGATTGTCGTAAGTCAGATTATAATCTTTTTTCTTATCTTTTCTATGTCCGAACATGAGAATATCCTCCTTTTATAACAGGTTGATGAAGAATGTAATAACAAGGCTGTTGATAAAGTCTGCAAATAAACTGCCAACAAGCGGAATCAGGAGATAGGCTTTTACGGATGGCGAATATTTATCACAGATTGCCTGCATATTTGCCATGGCATTTGGTGTTGCCCCCATTCCAAAACCACAGGTTCCGGCAACCAGAACAGCAGCATCGTAGTCACGTCCCATGATGTTGAATTCAACAAAGTATGTGAACAGACAGATCAGAATAACCTGACTGGTCAGCAGGATAAATAATGGAAGAGCGAGAGATGCAAGCTGCCATAGTTTTAATGTGATCATTGCAATACCGAGGAACAGGGAGAGAGCAATACCGCCAAGATCGTTGATCTCACCCATATGAATCGTGAATTTACCGGAATATTCACCGATATTTCGAATCAGTGCGGCTGCGATCATAGCACCGATGTAGATTGGAAAAGTTAACCCGGTTTTTGTCAGTAACCATGAGAATATCGTTCCGAGTCCTATTGCAAGGATCAATTGAAAAACAGCGGCTGCATACATATTTGTATGACGTTCATGTTTCTTTTCTTCTTCGATCAAAAGGCTGTCATCTTCAGGCACAACCGTTTCTAACAGATTCTTTTTCTCGATCAGTCGTTTTCCGAGTGGACCGCCGATCAGACTTCCGGCGATCAAACCAAAGGTTGCAGCTGCGGTACAGATTGTGGTTGCACCGGATATGTCAAAGTCTTCCAGAACCGGACCGAAGGCACCTGCGGTTCCGTGTCCGCCGACCATTGGGATTGATCCGGTACACATACCGATCAGAGGGTCAAGTCCAAGGATCCTGGACATACCGACAGCAAGCAGGTTTTGAAGTACGATCAGAGCAATAACAAGCCCCAGAAAGACCGCCAGTGATTTGCCACCGCTCTTTAAGACCTTCAGATTTGCCTGAAAACCTACAGAGGTAAAGAAGAATACCATACAGACTTCCCGTAGGGTATCATCAAAGGAAAATTCTGCCAATCCCGTACTGTAACAGATACAGGTGAAGATTGCAAATAAGAGTCCGCCGATAACAGGAGAAGGTATACAGAATTTTTCCAGAAAGAAGATCCTTTTTTTCAAAAATGTTCCAAGCATCAACACAAGGACGGCAATCGCAAGTGTCTGATACATATCTAATTGAATTTTCATAATTACCCTTTCTTATGTTCAGAAATTATCGTACATCAACGGTAATCCCTTTTTCTTTGTAGTAAGCAGCAGCCCCTTTGTGAAATGGGATCGTGATGCCCTTTGTTGCTGCCTGTTCATTTAACTGCATATCGATCGAAAGTGAATATTGCAGATCATTTGCATGTTCAAACAGAAGCCTCGTAAGATCTTCTACAGTATCCTTCGATAAGTCGTTATCTGCAAGCATGACAGCCTGCACACAGACCGTTGATACATCCTCGGTCTGACCGGAATAGGTATTTGCGGGAATGATAAAATCGGAGTAATACGAATAAGCAGACAATAGCTTATTTTTACAACTGTCGTTAAGTCCGATCAAACGGATATCACAGGTTCTTGTCAGCTCTTCAATGACCGTGGTCTGAATGCCTGCTGTAACAAAGAAAGCATCAATTTCACCGGAAACCAGGCTTTCGGCAGCATCGATATAGTCAAGGTTTGTGGTTTTGACCAGATCGTTATTCAGACCGGCAACCTCAAGGATCTGTTTTGCATTTCGTTCCGTACCGGAATCGGATGCTCCGATGCTTATGGTTTTTCCGGTCAGGTCATCGAGAGACTTGATGTTTGAATCTTTTTTTACAATGATCTGGCAGGCTTCCGGATACAGAGAGGCGATAGCGGAATATCCACTGATCGATTTTCCCACAAATGTGCCTGTGCCGTTTACTGCGTCGTCAATCATATCATTTTGTGCAATACAGAGATCAATGTAACCGTCGGCAAGCAGTCGTAGATTTGCCGCAGATCCGGCAGTCTTCTTTGCTTCAATGCTGTAATCAGGGGCATCGTTGTTGACCAGACCGGCATAAGCATTTGCAAAGGTATAATAGATACCGCCGATATCCGCCGCACCGAATCGGATGGCGTCTTTTTTGCTGCTGCATCCTGTTCCGATAGTGGAAATAAGCAGGATCAGACAGAGAAAAAGTGCTGTTTTTTTCTTCATATTGATAAAATTTCCTTTCTAATGTATATATTTTTTCGTAAATATGGTAATATAGGACGGAATTGTTCTAAAGGTATGTCGAAAAATATAGACCTTTGGCTATTGTACAACAATTAGATACAAAATGGAACAGAAAAAATTAACCATTTGTGTTTCGAAACCATTTGTGCTAGAATGAGTTCGAAATGCCTAACTAAAGGGTACATAAATGGTCTGAAATCAAGGAGGAATGAAAGAAAAATGGAACAGTACAAACAGGAATTCATTGAATTTATGATCGATTGTAATGTATTAAAATTTGGAGATTTTACAACAAAGAGTGGAAGAAAAACACCTTTCTTTGTAAATACCGGATTTTACAGAACAGGGGCACAGTTAAAGAGACTGGGTGAGTTCTATGCGGAAGCAATCAACAGTGCGTTTGGTCTTGATTTTGATGTATTGTTTGGACCTGCATACAAGGGAATTCCGCTTTCAGTAGCAACTACCATGTCAATTGCAGAAATGTATGATGAAGACATCAAATATTGCTCAAACAGAAAAGAGATCAAGGATCACGGAGATAAGGGAATCTTACTCGGAAGCCCGATCTCAGATGGTGATAAGGTTGTTATCATTGAAGATGTAACAACAGCCGGAACATCGATCCAGGAAACTATGCCGATCATTAAGGCACAGGGAGATGTAGATGTTATGGGACTTGTTGTTTCTGTTGATCGTATGGAGCGTGGACAGGGCAAGAAGAGTGCACTGACAGAGATTCAGGAAGAATATGGTATCCAGACAACTGCTATTGTTACAATGGCAGAGGTTGTAGAGCATTTATATAATAAAGAATATAAGGGAAAAGTCATAATCGATGATAAGTTAAAGGCTGCGATTGATGCTTATTATGATATTTATGGCGTAAAGTAGAAACGGTTGGTAGAAAAATGAAACTAGGAAGAAATGATATCTGCTGGTGCGGAAGTGGAAAGAAATACAAATCCTGCCATTTGAACATCGACAGCAAACTGGAAGAAATGAAGCTGAAGGGATATAAGATCCCGACAAGAAGAATGATGCGTTCACCGGAACAGATCGAAGGAATCCGCGTGGCATCCAAGGTAAATACAGAGGTGCTTGATTTCATTACTCCATTTGTAAAAGAAGGAGTATCTACAGGTGAGCTTGATCGAAGAATCTATGAATACACGAAATCAATCAATGCAATACCTGCCTGCCTTGGATATGAAGGATATCCGAAGAGTGTCTGTATATCGATTAATGATGTTGTCTGTCATGGTATACCGGATGAGAAAACAATCCTGAAAAATGGAGATATTGTCAACATTGACTGTACAACGAAATATAATGGATATTTTGGTGATTCATCTCGTATGTTCATGATCGGAGATGTTGATCCGGTCTGGAAGAAGCTGGTAGAGGATACAAAGAAAGCACTGGATCTTGGAGTAGAAGTATGTAAGCCATATTCAACGATCGGTGATATCGGATATGCGATCAATACATTTGCCAAAGAGCAGGGCTATTCTGTTGTCCGTGAGATCGGCGGACATGGTGTGGGACTTGATATCCATGAAGATCCGTATGTCAGCCATATCGGACAGCCGGGCAAGGATTATGTGATTGCTCCAAGCATGACATTTACGATCGAGCCAATGATCAATCTAGGTGTGCCTGACGTATGGCAGGATGCTGACGATGGCTGGACGATCCGTACAGATGATGGCAAGCCATCTGCCCAGTGGGAATACACCCTTCTTATGACCGAGCACGGAATTGAGATTCTGGCAAAATAATACTTTCACATAATTATACAAAACACAGGGATTGCCCCTATACAGACCATAAGCCCCATTATAAATGACTCGTTACGGTTTCTGTTCAATGCATATGCCTGATTCGTAAATACTCCTGCGCTAACTCGCCAACTAAATGTTGGCTCAGACAAGCGCTCGTATTTACTGGCAATATGCATTTCACGACGAAACCTTCACTAAATGTCATATTATAATGGGGCTTATGGTCTGTATAGGGGCAATCCCTGTGTTTTATATTTTAAATGAATGACATTATTTTGCCAGAATGCTTAAGATCTCGTTGCTTCTTGCGACGAACTTGGTCATGGCATCGGCAGATAATGGACGGTTTGCAAGGACTGCCAAGTCATATAACTGACAGCAGATGGTAGGAGTGTTCTCGCCATCCGGGTTGTCAAGGACATATTTGACCAGATTGTTGTTGGCATTTAATACCAGCGTTTCACCCTTGCCGCCGAACATGGCAGGATCCATGCCCATACCGGCCATACCATACATCTTCATCATTTCCTGCATACGTCTGGATTCTTCTGATAAGGTCAGCATAGAAGATAAGTCCTTATTCTTTAATGCTTCTACCTTGATCGTGATATTTTCGACATCCAGTGCTTTCTTGAAGAGTTCGGTCAGCTTGTCGGTATAATCCTTTGCTGTTTCTTCAGATAATGATTCATCTACAAAATTATCGGACAGATCTGCATCGATTCTGTAGAAATGTACATTTTCATTTTTCTGTTCCAGAAGCGTGATAAATGGGCTGTCAATCGTCTGTGTCATGATCAGGGCATCCATGCCTTCCTCTTTGAACATGTTAATGTACTGTGACTGAGCAACTTCATCCGTAACATAGAAGACTTTGTTTTCGTATTTTTCTTTTCCGGCTTCCAGATATTCCGGCAGAGTCAGGTATTTGCCTTCCAGATTCTTATAGATACAGAAATCTTTCATCTTCTCTAAGAATTTCTCATCTTTTAAGCAGCCGAATTTGATAAATGGGTTGATATCATCCCAGTATTTCTCATAATCTTCTCTGTGAATCTTATACATACCGGATAATTTATCGGCAACCTTCTTTGTGATGTAATCGGAAATCTTTTTAACAAATCCATCATTCTGCAGAGCACTTCTGGATACGTTTAGCGGAAGATCCGGACAGTCGATGGTACCTTTTAACAGCATCAGGAATTCAGGGATAACTTCTTTGATGTTATCAGCTACGAATACCTGGTTGTTATACAGCTTGATCGTTCCTTCCAGATTATCGTACTGGGTATTGATCTTCGGGAAGTACAGAATGCCTTTCAGGTTAAATGGATAGTCCATGTTCAGGTGGATCCAGAACAATGGATCTTTGTAATCATGGAATACTTTATGATAGAAGTCTTTGTATTCATCGTCTGTACAGTCATTTGGATGCTTGGTCCAGAGAGGTGTTGTAGTATTTAAAGGCTTTGGTGCTTCTTTTTCTTTCTTTTCGGCAGCATCCTTTGTTTCATCGGTTTCAGCAGTAGCTTCTTCTGATGCTTCAGCTTCGGTTGCCTTTTCTTCTTCATCTTTTGCAGGGGCATCTGCATTTGTAAAGTAGATCTCTACAGGCATGAAAGAGCAGTATTTGTCAATTACTTCTTTGATACGGTATTCATTTGCAAATTCATAGCTGTCTTCATTCAGATACAGGGTGATAACGGTACCTCTGGTTTCTTTGTCGCCTTTATCCATGGAGAAGTCCGTTCCGTTCTCACATTCCCAATATACAGGTTCTGCGTCCTGTTTGTAGGAAAGGGATTCGATTGTTACCTTATCGGCAACCATGAATGCGGAGTAGAAACCGAGTCCGAAATGACCGATGATCTGTTCCTCTGTTGCCTTGTCCTTGTACTGTTCAAGAAATGCAGCAGCACCGGAAAATGCGATCTGATTAATATACTTTTCGACTTCTTCAGCAGTCATACCGATACCATTATCAATAAACTGTAAGGTCTTGTTGTCCGGGCTTGCGATCACATCGATACGATAAGGTTCGTCCGGTTCGTCAAATTCGCCCATCAGAGATAATTTCTTTAACTTTGTTACAGCATCACAGCCGTTTGAGATTAATTCCCTGACAAAGATATCATGGTCGGAATACAGCCATTTCTTGATGACAGGGAAAATGTTTTCGCTGTTAATTGATAAACTTCCTTTTTTCATAAAAAATGCATCTCCTTATATAAATTCTATATTATTCCAGTTGTCAGAACAAATCGGAATACGCAAATATATATATGTGTAATGAGAGAAATATCTGCCCTATCTGTTCTGTGTTATCACTAACAGATATCATAAATCAGAAAAAAATAGAAGTCAAGACAAAATTAGCACTCAAATACGTTGAGTGCTAATAGTTCACAAATATTTTATGGTTTATTTAGAAATGAATGCTGTAACAGGTGGTTAAAAGATCTGATTCTGTTTAAAAAAAGCAGATACATTTGCATCCCAGATGGTTGCAAGAGTCTTATCCATGGAAAAGATATTCATGGATGCCATCGTGGTAAGTGTGATCTTTTCTCCGTCAAAGTAGACATTTAAGGATAGGTTTGCGATATCGGATAGAGAGAGATCCAGATGATTCTGTTCAATAATCCGGTTGATATTTGCATCCGATAAGATCAGTACGATCTTGAAATTCAACGGAAGCTTATTTCCCTTGATAACATTGAAGATGTGCTGCCTGACATTTCCCCATGTCGTGTAAGTCTTTGAGGTCATTTCTTCCAGTTCTTCCGTATCAAAAAAAGATGGATTCAGTCTGCCGTCGATCGTATAAGAAACGTCGGAACGGACATAGGCTTCCACCAGCAAAAATGTGTCAAAGACCGGTTCCATCAGAAGCTTTTTAACGAAGTTTTTTGTTTCAGTAATTTCTATATTAAGCATATAAAGCTTTTACCTCCCTGCAATAAACAACGGATTGCGATAAAATTCTTGCCTCTAGTTTACAGGAAAAGAGGAAAGGTTGCAATCGGAAATCTGAAAACAGCCGGATGAGAAAATCCATTTGTTGAACTTTAGCGGGAGGTGTGTTAGTATTTTTACAGATTTATAAAAATATGGGAGGTTTTGAAATGGCAGAGATTATATGGAAGGATCGCAAACGTATATTTTTCGGATTACCATGGACATTTACAAAGTACAGCTTATCAGAGGATCGGTTATTTATCAGTACGGGGTTCTTCAGTGTGAAAGAAGATGAAGTACGACTTTATCGCATCATGGATGTTTCATTGGAACGTAAATTATGGCAGAGAATGTGCGGACTTGGAACGATCAAATGCTGTTCCGCAGATAAGACAATGGGAGATTTCGAGATCAAGAACATCAAGAAGTCCAGAGAGGTCAAGGAAATGTTATCAAATATGGTAGAAGATGAACGTACCAAAAAGAAGGTTTCCAGCCGTGAGTTCATGGATCATGAACGCGATGAATTCGACGATTACGACGACCACGATACATATTAACGAGGACGATCAAAAGTACGTTGCTGCTTTATACGATAGTAGTTTGCTTTGATCGGTAATGTAAGATCGTATTTGGTTGTTCAGCAAGAGGTATGCTTTGACGATTAAATGAGAGCTGATATTACATATTATTCCGCAAGACGCTTTCGCTCTACCTTCGACGTAGTGGTACATAAGGCTGCAAAAGACGCAGCCTAAGTACCAACGCTCAGGCAGGCTTGCTTCATAATAGTAATATCAGTTCTCATTTTAAATTATAAGGTAAAGTGATTGCTGAACAACCAGATACGATCTTTTACGATATGAAAGCAAGATACCATGATATAAAAGCAACAACGCATTTTTGATCTGTCTGTGGAATCAAGTATCGAAGAAGAATATATCTTATTATAGACAGACAGAGTCCACTGCATACCTTTATGGAGCAGACCTTTTTTCACGTCGGTCCTTAACGAGTCACCGAAGGTGAGGAGGTTAGTACCGTTACGTGAAAAATAGAACGCAAGTGTTCTGCGTAATAAAGGGTATGGCAGGGGTCTCTGTCGTCAGGAAATCAGATATTCTCGGCTATCTTGGTGACGCCAACATAGATTTGGGAGACTTTGTACCAGGTGGAGTAGTCGGTGATGCCGGTAACGGGCAGGTCGAAGATCTGCTGAAAGCGTCTGACGGCATCGGCAGTGGCAGGTCCATAGATGCCATCGGCGGCAACAGTTGGTATGGATGGATAATTCTGTGCGATACGATTTAACTGCTCCTGAAGCTGACGAACCTTGTCACCGGTTGCGCCAATTGACAGATCATATCCCGGATAAGAGGATGGAATACCGGCAATGGTTTCGGCAGAGTTGATATAAATGGAATCGCCATAGTAGTAGCGTAAGATCTCTATCGCAGACAGTCCCTGATCGGCAAGATACTTGGAACCCCATTGGGTCATCCAGTTTGGACAGGTGACCCGTTTCCCGTCACAGTATTGTGTAAAGATCGGTTGGGTGACACCCGGCCTTGATAGATAATTGGCAAATTGTTCATCAACGATACGGGAGATATTTTTATATATTGTCTTGTTATAGATCCATTTCTGATCGTAAGCGGTTGAAGATGTGATCGTAAAATCGTATCCCTTTCCACGATACCATTCTGTATAGACACGGTTTAAGGTGAAGGACATAATTGCAAGGATGTTGGCTCGAAGGGAAGCATCCGGCCATGTGGAGTAGATTTCATTTGATGCAACATTCTTTATGTAGTCTTTGTAAGGTACATAGTAGTCGATTGCAGTTGGGTCGGAAGGAGCTCCATCATGTACCACGATGGTTTCCGGAATCACGACACGGCTTAAGACGATCTCGCCTGTCTCTGCAACTGTTTTAATCTCATCCTCAGCAATCTTTGGCGGATATTCTTCCCAGAGGGTATGAGCACCGATCACCGTTGGGTTATAGCTCGATTGGTCAGTATCAGAAACACGCAGCTTAACTGACTGAATGCCCTTTTCGTCGGTAAACATCTGTACACCGGAGATGATACGTGGTTCAAATCCGGGTGCATTGATTTTCAGATTGTATTCGGAATATGGCTGGTTGTCAGATGGTTCCATGCTGTATTCCAGTGGAGGAGTTTCAAGGGTGATTCCATCGATGATACCGTCGCTGTCTGTTTGCCGTTCCTCTATAACTTCATCCGGAGTTCCGGTAGATGCGACAGAAACGACCGCACCGGTTACCGGATATGCAGTCTGTTCCGAGATGATCCTGATTTTTAATGTTCCGTTATTGTTTCCATTTGCCATTTTAGTAATCCTGAATTATAATCTGTTTATTATATGAGACAAAATCATATTTCATGCCAATAATACTTTATCAATGCAGAAGCAGGAAAGAATGTATGTTATTGCGTGGTGTAATGATCGTTTAGAAGATTTAAACGACAGAAACAAGTGTTATGCATGGTATAGAATGATGAAGTATATGAAAAGAGATTTCTTAAAAAGTAATATAAAAGGAAAGAAGCGACAGGAGGTTTCACTATGGCATATTTTCCAATGTTTATCAATCTGGAAAACAAAAAAGTAATTGTACTTGGCGGAGGAAAGACCGCACTTCGAAAGATTAACTCTCTGATAAAGTTTGACTGTAAGATCGCAGTTATCGCACCGAGGATCTGCGATGAGATCAAGGCAGTACCGGGAATCAGCGTACATGAGTCGAATATGACATTAGATGCGCTTGATACGGCAGATATGGTAATTGCAGCGACTAAGAGGGATGATGTAAATGCTAAGATCGGAAAGTATTGTAACGAACATAATATTCCGGTCAATGTAGCAGATAACAAGGATGTCAGCAGCTTCCTGTTCCCCGGAATTGTTATGCGTGAAGACCTGGTGATAGGGGTCACAACAGGAGGCTACAGTTCAAATGTAGCAAAGGAGATCCGTAATATGATCGAGAAGCTGATTCCTTATGAGTATGGAACCTTGACCAGAAAGATGGGAGCATACCGAGAGATTGCGTCCATTAATATCAAGGATGCTTATTTAAGGGAACTGGCACTGGATGAGATCATCAAACAGGCAATCAGCAATAAGTATATGATCGATGACCGAAAGGCAAATAAGATCCTGGATCGTTATGCGAAGGAAGATGAGCTGAGAGCGAAGGGCATGCGATAAAAAATACTTGCATTTTCCTTATAACGTGTTATAATTTTGTTTTAGTAAGATTATGGTAACTATTAAGAGTGGGTTTTGACCCACTCTTAGTTTTTGTAGAAAGGTGGTATTGCTACGAAGAAAACAGATATTGAAGCAAAAGCAACAGAGATGGTTCTGCCGATCATTGAAGCAAATAACCTTGAATTGGTTGATGTGGAATATGTAAAAGAAGGCAGTGATTATTATCTGCGGATCTATGCAGATAAAGAAGGTGGAATAACGATCGGAGATTGTGAGATCGTGAACAGAGCCATGAGTGATCTGCTGGATGCAGATGACTTCATTAAGGATGCCTATATTCTTGAGGTCAGCTCTCCGGGGCTTACAAGACCATTAAAGAAGGAAAATGACTTTAAACGGAGTATTGGCAAGATCGTAGAGATCAAGACATATACCAAGATCGATAACTGTAAAGATTTTGAAGGTGAACTTACAGCATACGATGAAGAAACAGTTACCATTTTGACAGAAGATGAGAAAGAACTGAAGATTGCAAGAAAAGATATATCGATGATAAGACTTGCATTTGTATATTAATAAAAGAAGCGGGAGGATAAAAAAGTGTCAGAAATTATCGAAGCATTAAATCAATTAGAAAAGGAGAAAAACATCAGCAAGGATATTCTGCTGGATGCGATCGAAAGATCCTTAAAGGCGGCCTGCAAGAAGGACTTTGATACCGATGAGAATATCGATGTTGTTATGGATCGTGAGACCGGTGAGTTTCATGTATATGCGAAGAAAGAGGTTGTAGAAGAGGTTGAAAGACCTGCGACACAGATTTCTCTGGAAAAAGCTAAGATGATGAATTCCAAATATGATCTCGGAGATATCATCAACATCGAGATCACAACAAAGGATTTCGGAAGAATCGCAGCACAGAGAGCAAGAAATGTAATCGTTCAGGCAATTAATGAGAGCGAAAGAGATGCGATCTACGATCACTTCTATACAAAAGAGAAGGATATCATCACAGGTATCGTTCAGAGATATGTTGGAAACAACATCAATGTCAGTCTGGATGATAAGACAGAAGCAATATTAAAAGAGTCTGAGATGGTTCCCGGCGAAGTATATAACAGAGGTGACCGTATCAAATTATATGTAACAGAAGTAAAGAAAGGCTCCAGAGGACCTAAGATCACAGTATCCAGAACACATCCTGATCTGGTAAAGCGTTTATTTGAAAAGGAAGTAACCGAGATCGCAGACGGTACAGTAGAGATCAAGAGCTCCTGCCGTGAGGCCGGTTCCCGTTCCAAGATCGCTGTTTATTCTCATGATGAGAATGTAGATCCGGTAGGTGCATGTGTAGGTGTAAATGGAAGCCGTGTTAACAACGTAGTAGAAGATCTGAACGGTGAGAAGATCGATATTATTTGTTGGGATGAGAATCCGGCAATCTTCATCAAGAATGCATTAAGTCCATCAGAGGTTATTGCAGTTGATGTAGATCTGAATGAAAAGAGCGCATTTGTCGTTGTACCGGATTATCAGTTATCACTTGCAATCGGTAAGAAAGGTCAGAATGCAAGACTTGCTGCAAAGCTGACAGGATATAAGATCGACATTAAGAGTGAGTCACAGGCAGAAGAGATGGGATATTTCTCAGAAGAAAATGATGACTACGAAGAGCCGGAGCAGGAAGAAGCATTTGACAATATTGACGATATCGTTGATGGTTCTTATGAAGAATCTCTGGAGCAGCAGGATGCAGAAGAAGTAAAAGAAGACGAAGAATAAAATGAAGTTCTGACCGGGTACCATGCCGATTGGAACGGAGATAAATATATAAGCATAGGAAGTGATGTTATGGCAAAGAAGATACCGCTCAGACAGTGCCTTGGTTGTAATGAGATGATACCGAAAAAAGAACTCATCCGTATCGTGAAGGATAATGAGAATAATTTTGCGATCGACCTGACCGGCAAGATGAATGGACGGGGGGCATATATATGCCGTAAGGCAGAGTGCCTGAAAAAAGCTATGAAGAGTAAATCTCTGGAACGCTCATTCAAGATGCAGATTCCAAAAGAGGTTTATGAGAAACTGGATAAGGAGTTAGAGGCAATTGAACAGTAAGAAGATTTATTCCATGATTTCCTTATGTGCAAAGGCCGGAAGGCTGGTAAGCGGAAACTTTTCAGTAGAAAAGGCCGTAAAAAACGGAAGCGCATGTGCTGTGATCGTGGCATGTGATGCAGCCCATAATACAAAGAAACTATTTGATCAAAAATGTAATTTTTATGAGATTCCATATTTTGAATTTGGAGACAAAGACAGTCTGGGAAAATTCGTTGGAAAAGAATTCCGGACGTCGATCGCGATCTTAGATGAAGGATTTGCGAAACAGATCATAAAATACATGAGTTTGAGTGAAAATATGGAGGTGTAACTTTTGACGAAACTGAGAGTACACGAATTGGCAAAAGAGCTGAATATAAGCAACAATGAAATCAAAGCAATCCTTGGCAAAAATGGTATCGAGATCAAGAGCCATATGTCGGCTGTTGATGAGAATATGATCAATATCGTTAAGAAGGCATGCGGAACCGGTACAAAGAAAGCAGATGCGCCGGCAGCAAAGCCTGTACCGGAAAAGAAGTCGGAGGACGTAAAGGCGGCAAAGACAGCACCGGAAAAGGTTCAGAAAGAGATTTCTGTAAAAGAAGAGCCTAAGAAAACGGCTGTAAGAAATGATCGACCGGCTACAGGGGAAGCGAATAAGCCGAAACAGGGTAAAGATGAGGGACATACGAGATTTGTCAGAGATGACAGAAACAGAAATAATTCCGACAGACAAAATAATGAGAGAGTAAGATTTAACAATAGTGAGCGTATGAATTCTGATAAGACAAGATTTGGCGACAAGCAGGGAAATGACAGACCAAGATATAACAACGACAGAAATAACGGTGACCGTGTAAGATTTACAAATGGTGATAGAAATAATTCTGACAGACCGAGATATAATAATGACAGAAACGGTAATGACAGAAACAATTCCGACAGACCAAGATACAACACTGACAGAAATAACAATGACAGACCAAGATACAATAATTCCGGTGACAGAAATAATTCTGACAGACCGAGATTTAACAATGACAGAAATGGTCAGGACAGAGGAAGATTCTCAAACAATGGCCGTGGTGGTCAGGATCGTAGCAGATTTTCAGGCAATGGAGATCGTCAGGGTGGCTTTGACAAGCCGAAGTTCGGTGACAGACCGGATAACAGAAACAACCGGTTCAACAATAACAGAAACAATACTCCGATGGGATTTGGCAAGGATGACGAGGATGATAATAATAACAATCAGAGAAGAAGTCCAAAAGCAAATACCCGTAAGGATTTTGAAGCAAAAGAGATGCCGGGCAAAGATTTAAAGAGCCAGAACAGAGACAATTATAACAGAGATAAGAATAAGCCTCGTAAGGGCAACAGAAGATCTCCGGAAGAGGTTGAGGCAGATATCAGCAGACTGGCTAAAAATGTCAGAAACAAGCATCATCAGCCACAGCAGCCACAGCAGCAGGCAGAGGATAAGGAAACGATCCGTACGATCACACTTCCGGAGGTTGTAACGATCAAAGAACTTGCAGACATTATCAAAGAGCCTGTAAATGCGTTGATCAAGAAGCTCTTCCTTGCAGGTAAGATGTATAACGTGAACTCTGAGTTAGACTTTGAAGCAGCAGCAGAGATCGCGTTGGAATATAATTGTATTGCTGAAGAGGAAGAAAAAGTTGATGTGATCGAGGAGCTCTTAAAAGAGGATGAAGAAGACGAGAAGGATATGGTTTCCAGACCACCTGTTGTCTGCGTTATGGGTCACGTTGACCATGGTAAAACATCTCTTCTTGATGCGATCCGTAAGACAAATGTAACATCAGCCGAGGCCGGTGGTATCACACAGGCGATTGGTGCATCTGTAGTAGAGATCAACGGACAGACGATCACATTCTTAGATACACCTGGACATGAGGCGTTCACAGCTATGCGTATGCGTGGCGCACAGTCTACCGATATTGCTATCCTTGTTGTAGCAGCAGATGATGGTGTTATGCCACAGACGATAGAGGCTATTAACCATGCAAAGGCAGCCGGTATCGAGATCATCGTTGCGATCAATAAGATCGATAAACCAAGTGCAAATATCGAGCGTGTAAAGCAGGAGCTTACAGAATATGAACTGATCCCTGAGGACTGGGGCGGATCAACGATCTTCTGTCCGGTTTCCGCACATACAGGTGAAGGACTGGATAACCTGCTTGAGATGATCCTGTTAACTGCAGAGGTTCTTGAGTTAAAGGCAAATCCAAACAGAAATGCCCGTGGTATCGTAATCGAAGCAGAGCTTGATAAGGGACGTGGCCCTGTTGCAACTATGTTAGTGCAGAAGGGTACACTTCATGTAGGAGATTATCTTGCAGTTGGATCTTCCCATGGTAAGGTTCGTGCAATGCACAATTCAAAGGGTGTCCGTGTAACAGAAGCAACTCCATCCACTCCGGTGCAGATCCTTGGTCTGGATACAGTTCCATCAGCCGGTGAGATCTTTATGGCAGTTGATAATGAGAAAGAGGCAAGACAGATTTCCGAGACATACATTTCGCAGAGCAGAGTGAAGATGCTTGCTGAGACGAAATCCAGAATGTCACTGGATGATCTGTACAGCCAGATCCAGGCAGGTAATGTCAAGGAACTGAACATCATTATCAAAGCTGATGTACAGGGTTCTGTAGAGGCTGTTAAGCAGAGTCTGTTAAAGCTTTCAAATGATGAAGTTGCAGTAAAATGTATCCATTCCGGTGTTGGTGCGATCAACGAGTCAGATATCATTCTGGCATCCGCATCCAATGCGATCGTAATCGGTTTCAATATCCGGCCGGATGCAAGAGCAAAAGAGACAGCAGAGACAGAAGGTGTAGATGTTCGTTTATATAGAGTCATCTACAATGCAATTGAAGATATTGAGTCTGCAATGAAGGGTATGTTAGATCCTATCTTTGAAGAACAGGTAATTGGTCATGCAGAGATCAGACAGACCTACAAGGCTTCCGGTGTCGGTATGATCGCAGGTTCTTATGTATTAGATGGTATCATCAACCGGAATTGCAGCGTAAGAATAACCCGTGAAGGAAATCTGATCTACGAAGGCAAGATGGCTTCCTTAAAGAGATTCAAGGATGATGTGAAGGAAGTTAAGTCGGGATTTGAATGTGGTATTGTTCTTGAGAACTTTAATGACATTCAGGTAGAGGATCAGATTGAAGCATATCAGATGGTAGAGGTTCCAAGAAAATAATGAGAAAAAACAGTGTAAAAAATACAAGAATTAATGCAGAGGTTCAGAGAGAACTCTCACGGATCATCAGCAGAGAGATCAAGGATCCCCGTATTAATCCGATGACATCCGTAGTAGAGGCGGTTGTAACACCGGATCTGAAATATTGCAAGGCATACATCAGTGTCCTTGGAGATCAGGATTCCGTAAACTCCACACTGGAGGGACTGAACAGTGCAATGGGATTTATCAGAAGAGAACTTGCACATTCCATTAATCTCAGAAATACACCTGAGATCACATTTATCATGGATCAGTCGATCGAATACGGTGTAACAATGTCCAAAAAGATAGATGATGTTGTAAAAGACATCGAAGATGATGAGGATGATACAGAAAATGAAGAATGATTTTCTTACCATGATCGAGCAGGCAGACACGATCGCTATAACCGGACATGTACGTCCGGATGGCGACTGTGTAGGCTCAACGGTTGGATTATATAATTATATCATCAGCAATTATGATAAGCAGGTACAGATCTATCTGGAGGAATTCTCCAAGGATTTTCTGTTTTTACATGATGCAGATAAGATCAGTCATACATCGACAGATCAGGTCTATGATCTGTGTATTGCGGTGGATTGTGGTGATAAGGAAAGACAGGGAGATTTTCTTCCGATCTTTGAACATGCGAAGCATACAATGTGTGTGGATCATCATATCTCCAATCCGGGATTTGGTGAGGTATGCTATGTGGATGCAGAAGCGTGTTCCGCGGCAGAAGCACTTTATAAGCTGATGGAACAGGATAAGATTAATAAGAATGCTGCCGAAGCACTCTATATGGGAATTGTACATGATACAGGCGTATTCAAACACAGCAATACAACAAAGAGTGCGATGAGTATAGCGGGTGATCTGATCGAAAAGGGTGCAAATCCGTCATTTATTATAGATGAAACCTTCTATAAGAAGACATTTGTCGCAAATAAGCTGCTTGGAATCGCTCTGACAAAAGCAGAGCAGCATGCAGATGGCAGGATCATCAGCACAGTGCTTGAGACAGAGGATTTCCGAAAAAGTGGTGCAGGCAAGATCGATACGGATGGTATTGTCGATCAGCTTCGGATCACAGAGGGAACGGAAACGGCGGTATTTATCTATCAGACGGGAGAAGATGAATACAAGATTTCACTTCGGTCGAATAATATCGTTGATGTAAGCAGGATATCCTGCAATCATGGCGGCGGTGGTCATGTTCGTGCTGCAGGTTTCAGCATGAAGGGAGATATCAAAGAGATCCTTGCCGGTGTGATAGAGGAGATTAAGGAACAGTTATGCTAGACGGCTTTTTAAATGTATACAAGGAGCAGGGCTATACATCATTTGATGTAGTAGCCAAGCTTCGTGGTATTTTAAAACAGAAGAAGATCGGTCACACAGGCACACTTGATCCGATGGCGGAAGGTGTGCTTTTGGTGTGTCTTGGACAGGCAACAAAATTAAGCGAAATGCTGATCGATAAGGATAAGACATACCGTTGTGTCATGCTGCTCGGAAAGACAACAGATACAGAGGATGTAACAGGAAAAGTCCTTACAGAGACAGCAGATATCCCGGACGAAGCATCGGTAATAGAAACGGTAAACAGCTTTATTGGTACTTATGACCAGATACCGCCGATGTATTCGGCTATCAAGGTAAACGGCAAAAAGCTCTATGAATATGCCAGACAGGGAATTGAGATCGAACGGAGTCCGAGAGAGGTAAGAATCTTTGAGGTAAAGATAGAGGATGTGTCGCTTCCAAGGGTTACATTTACCATACATTGTTCCAAGGGAACGTATATCAGAAGCTTATGCCGGGATATCGGAGAAAAGCTTGGCTGCGGAGCAGTCATGGAGAAGTTGGTCCGTACTGAAGTGAAAAACTTCAGGGTTGAAGACAGCCTGACACTTGCGGAGATCGAGCAGGCGAGAGATCAGGGAACGATCGCTTCATATGTAATGAAGAAAGAACTATTGCTGCCGGAGTATCCGGAGCTTCATATCGGTACAGATGAATATGCAAGAAAGCTGTTAAGAAATGGAAATAAACTTCAGCTTTCCCAGTTTGCGGAAGCTGTGAGTCCTGAAACGGTTACAGATGTTCCGGGCATCCGTGTCTATGATGAAACGGACAGCTTTGCAGCGATATACCGATATGAAAAGGGAAAGAGCATCTGCCGGCCGGTAAAGATGTTCCCGAAGAATGCAGAGACAGATAGATGATAGGATAGAAGACAATGCAGCATTATTTTAATCAGAAAGATATACAGATCAATACAGAAAAAGGTTCCGTCGTTGCACTTGGCAAGTTTGACGGTTTTCATCAGGGCCACAAGCTGCTGCTTGACGAGGTGCTTCGTTTACAGAAGGATGGATATACCGGAGTCGTATTTACCTTTGATATTCGTAAAAATTCGATCTTTGATGTAGATAAGCTTCAAAGCATCATAACCTCGGAAGAAAAATGTATGCTTGCAGAACAGATGGGAATCGATGTACTGGTGGAGTATCCGTTTGATGATGCATTTGCATCGATGGAACCGGAAGCTTTCGTAACGGATATCCTTGTAAAAAGGTTACATGCCGGATATGTAGTCGTAGGAACCGATTACGGATTCGGAAAAAAGAAACGCGGGAATGTAGAGCTTCTGCGGAAGATGGCCGGCGAATACGGCTATCAGGTGATCGTGATAGAAAAGAAAAAGATCCATGATGTCATTGTAAGTTCCACTTATATCAGAATGTTGATCAGTGAGGGAAAAATGGAAGAAGCAGAAACCTTCCTTGGCAGACCTTATTTTCTGTCCGGTCATGTAGTGCATGGCAGAGAGCTTGGCAGGACGATCCAGGTTCCAACGGCAAATCTGCTTCCAAAGCATGGGAAAATCTATCCGGTGACGGGTGTTTATGCATCAAGGATACATCTGGAGGACGGCAGGGTCTGTTATGGGATCACGAATATCGGAGACAATCCGACGGTGAATACAGATCGCAGGGTAACGATCGAGACGCATATCTTTGATTTTGATGAGGATATCTATGAACAGAAGCTGGTCATGGAATTGTTATCCTTTATTCGCGGAGAACAGAAATTTTCAGGTGTTTCAGAATTAAAAGCACAGATGCTTGCAGACATGGAAGTGGCAAAACAGAGGATATTCGGATAAAAATTAATTTGTCAAGATATTTTACTTGACAACGATGCAGGCATGGTATAGAATAACCCATGGTAAAGGGAAAATACTTTACAGGCGGTGATCGTATGGAGAAAATAGTCAGACAGTCTTTATTATATGATTTTTATGGAGAGCTTTTGACGGAGCATCAGAAAGCAATTTATGAAGATGTGGTCAATAATGATATGTCCTATTCCGAGATTGCCAGAATGAATCAGATCAGCAGACAGGGTGTCTATGACATGATCAAGCGCTGCGATAAGATTTTGGAAGAATATGAAGATAAGTTACAGCTTGTTGATAAATTCATGAAAGCGAGAAAACAGGTCGAGAAGATGAAAGACTGCATTTCGGAGCTGATGGAAGAGAATCAGGATGACAGGCTGAATTTGAAGATAGAAGCAATCGACCGGTTATCGGATCGGATACTGGACGAGTTTTAGTAGATGAGTGTTAGGAACGAAGGGAGATATTCATGGCTTTTGACAGTTTATCTGACAAGCTTCAAAATGTTTTCAAGAAACTGAGAAGCAAGGGTGTTCTTACAGAAGATGATGTAAAAGAGGCAATGAAAGAAGTAAAGCGTGCTTTACTGGAAGCCGATGTAAACTTCAAGGTTGTTAAATCATTTATCAAAGCTGTAAGTGACAGAGCTGTTGGTGAAGAAGTCCTTAAGGGTTTGAATCCCGGACACATGGTCATTAAGATTGTAAAAGAAGAGATGGATAAGCTGATGGGTTCTGATGTAACAGAACTGAAATTACTTCCGTCAAATGAGATTACAGTCATTATGATGTGCGGTCTTCAGGGTGCCGGTAAGACAACAACGGCTGCAAAGCTTGCATATCAGTTTAAGAATAAAGGCAAGAAACCATTGTTAGTTGCCTGTGATGTATACAGACCGGCTGCGATCAAGCAGCTGCAGATCAATGGTGAAAAGGTTGGCGTGCCTGTCTTTACGATGGGAGAGAATCATAAGCCGCTTGATATTGCCAAGGCTGCGATCCTGCATGCAGAAAAGAATCATATGAATCTGGTATTTATCGATACGGCCGGACGACTTCATGTAGATGAAGATATGATGGATGAGCTTGCGGAGATCAAGGAAAATATCAATGTTACATATACAGTTCTTACCGTTGATGCGATGACAGGACAGGATGCTGTCAATGTTGCAACGACATTTAACGATAAGATTGGTATAGATGGTGTGATCCTAACGAAGTTAGATGGTGACACCAGAGGCGGTGCGGCACTTTCCATTAAGGCTGTTACCGGAAAGCCGATCCTGTATGCAGGAATGGGTGAGAAGCTGACAGATCTGGAACCATTTTATCCGAGCCGTATGGCGAGTCGGATCCTGGGAATGGGTGATGTGGAATCGCTGATCGAGAAAGCACAGAATGCGATCGATGATGAGAAAGCGAAAGAGATGGAACAGAAGTTCCGGAAAGCATCCTTTGATTTCAATGATTTTATGGAACAGATGGATCAGCTTGAGAAGATGGGTGGAATCGGAGATCTGCTCTCCATGATGCCCGGAATGTCCAGTCAGATGAAGAATGTACAGATCGATGAAGATGCAGGCAAGAAGCCGAAGGCGATCATTCAGTCCATGACACCGAATGAGAGATGTCTGAAGGATCCGATCTCACCATCCAGAAAGAAACGTATTGCAGACGGCGCGGGCGTTCAGATCGCGGAAGTTAATCGTTTCTTAAAGCAGTTTGAACAATCCAAGAAAATGATGAAGCAGATGTCCGGTATGATGGGTGGCAAGAAACGCCACGGTGGATTCAAGCTTCCGTTTGGATTTAAATAAATTTTTATATTTTATATTTTATTTCAGGAGGAACAAACAAAATGGCAGTAAAAATCAGATTAAGAAGAATGGGTTATAAGAAGCATCCTTTTTACAGAGTAATCGTTGCAGATTCAAGATCCCCAAGAGATGGTAGATTCATCGAGGAGATTGGAACATATGATCCTAACCAGGAGCCAAGCGTAGTAAAGATCGATGAAGAAGCAGCTAAGAAGTGGCTTCAGACAGGTGCTCAGCCAACTGAGACTGTTGCTAAGTTATTCAAGCAGGCAGGTATTGAAAAATAATATCACCAGGGAGGTGTTTAAATGAAAGATTTAGTTGAAATCATTGCAAAATCCCTAGTAGATCATCCAGAGCAAATATCTGTTACTGAGACAGAGAAAGACGATATAATTAAAGTTGAACTGACTGTTGCACCAGAGGATATGGGCAAGGTTATCGGAAAACAAGGCAGAATTGCCAAATCCATCCGTACAGTTGTAAAAGCAGCTGCTTCAAAGGGTGACAAAAAGGTAATTGTAGATATTAAGTAGTACAAAGATCTTTTTGGGGGAGTTATCATAACTCCCCCATTTTTAGTTATAGTGGAGGAAAGATATAATTTTGGAAGACAGACTGAGAGTGGGTGTGATCACAGCACCGCATGGTATCAAGGGAGAGGTAAAAGTATATCCGACAACGGATGACCTGAATCGATTTAAAAGCCTGAAAAAATGTTTTCTGGTATCAGGCAGCAAAGAGATTGAAACTGAATGTACATCCTGTAAATTTTTAAAAAACATGGTAGTTTTGAAGTTTGCAGGGTATGATAGTATAAATGATGTAGAAGCTTTAAGACAGTATGATATTCTTGTAAACAGAGAGGATGCCGTAGCCTTAGAGGATGGTGAGTTCTTTATCTGTGATGTGATCGGATCAAAGGTATACGATCAGAATGACACAGAGATCGGTGTGATCGATGATGTACTGGAGACGCCGGCGAATCATATCTTTGTTATAAAGAAAAAAGGACAGGACGATATCTACGTTCCGGTTGTAAAGGAATGGGTAACAGATATTGATACGGTAAATAAAACGGTAAAGGTACATCTTCTGAAAATCGCAGAAGATGAGAACGAATGGAGAGAATGATGAATTTTTATGTTCTTACATTATTCCCCGATATGATCATGGACGGGCTTAGAACCAGTATTACCGGCCGGGCGATGGAAGCAGGGCTGATCCATATTGAAGCAGTGAATATCAGGGATTTTACAAAGGATAAGCATAAGCATGTAGACGATTATCCGTATGGCGGCGGAGCCGGAATGGTGATGCAGGCAGAGCCGGTTTATAATGCCTATCAGTATTTGTGTGAAAAGACAGGAAAGAAATTAAAGGTTGTATATATGACACCGCAGGGACGGACATTTACACAGAAGGTGGCAGAAGAATTTGCCGCTGAAGATGATCTGGTGCTTTTATGCGGACATTATGAGGGTATCGATGAACGTGCGCTGGAGCTGATCGTAACGGATTATGTATCGATCGGTGATTTTGTCTTAACCGGCGGTGAGCTTCCGGCAATGGCGATCATTGATACTGTATCAAGACTGGTTCCTGGGGTATTGAACAATGATGACAGTGCGGAGATCGAATCCTTTCATGACGATCTGTTAGAATATCCACAATATACTAGACCGGTAGAATTCATGGGGAAGAAGGTCCCGGATGTGCTGCTTTCCGGTCATCATAAGAATATAGAGGCATGGAGACTGGAACAGTCGATCAGCCGGACAAAAGAACGGCGGCCGGATCTGTATGCGAAATATGAAGCAAATCACCCGGTTGTGGAGAAGAAAAAGAGAAAAAGGTAAATTCCCATTTAAAATTCACATTTATGACATAGATGTTTGTTAGAATACAGCAAGAAATGGAAATAACAGGAGGTCGCATATGGATAGTATAAAGGTATTGGTAGTTGACGATGAGAGCAGAATGCGTAAGCTGGTCAAGGATTTCCTGAGTAAGAAAGGATATATCGTTCTGGAAGCAGGAGACGGTGAAGAAGCGGTTGATATCTTTATGAATAATAAAGACATCGGACTGATCATTTTAGATGTTATGATGCCGAAGATGGATGGCTGGGAGACCTGTAAGGAGATACGGAAGTTCTCACAGGTTCCGATCATCATGCTGACTGCAAAGTCAGATGAAAGAGATGAGCTTCTGGGATTTGAACTTGGTATTGATGAATATATCACGAAGCCGTTCAGTCCGAAGATCCTGGTTGCCAGAGTAGAAGCAATCTTAAGAAGAACCAGTGATGTACCGGCTGACAGTGTGATCTCGGCAGGCGGTATCACGATGGATCTTGCAGCCCATATCGTAACGATCGATGGAGAACCGATCGAACTCAGTTATAAAGAATTTGAGCTGTTGAATTATTTTATGGTGAATAAAGGAGTTGCATTATCCAGAGAGAAGATACTGAATAATGTATGGAATTATGATTATTTTGGAGATGCCAGAACGATCGATACCCATGTAAAGAAGCTCAGAAGCAAGCTGCAGGATAAAGGTGACTATATCAAGACGATCTGGGGCATGGGATATAAGTTCGAGGTGGATGATGAGAAAAAGGTCGATAAGGAGTAAGATAACACTTTGTCTGATGGCGATCATTACTGTAATGATCCTGCTGTCAGGCATTTTGTCCGTTATCTTCATAAAAAAATATTATTACAATGAACTGAAAAATAATCTGATCCAGACCTATCAGGAATGCGATGCTTTTTTCAAAGATTCATCAAATAAGAACAGAGATGGCAGCTATGACCTTGACAGCATGGAGAGCCTGCTCGAGAATAAATCCGATGCGATGATCTATATTGTGGATGATGTTCATATGAAGATCTATACAACGGTAAATGAGGACACGGCTGTATTTAACAATCTGAAAAGTATCGGTGAGTTCCTGATGTTCTCAGACAGTATAGATGCGAATAATTCCCAGATCGAACGGGAAGAGGTCGAGAAGCATAAGGATTATAAGATACAGATCACAAAGGATAAGGATACAGCTCAGAGTTATTTTGATCTGCTCGGATTTCTGGATAATGGATTTGTTATTATCGTGCGTACCACAATTGCCAGAGTGGATTCCACGATCCAGACAACGATCAAATATTTTATGGCTGTACTAATTACAACAGCAATCATCAGTTGTATTCTTATGTATTTTGTCAGTGAGATATTTGCCGGACCGATCAAACGGCTTACCAGGGTTGCAAAACGAATGGCAACTCTTGATTTTGATGCAAGGATCGAGCATCCGTCCAATGATGAGATCGGTGAGCTGTCCTGTTATATGAATGATCTGTCGTATAAGCTGAATGAGACGCTGACGGAGCTTAAGGAGACAAACCAGAAGCTTCAGGTGGAGATTGATGAGAAGATCAAGATTGACGAGATGCGTAAGGAATTCCTGTCACATGTATCACATGAATTAAAGACACCGATCGCACTGGTACAGGGTTATGCAGAAGGCTTGCGGGATAATATCAATGATGATGAAGAAAGCAAGAATTTTTACTGTGATGTCATTGTTGATGAAGCAAACAAGATGAATAAGCTGGTAAAGCAGTTACTTGATCTGAATGAGATAGAATTCGGGCAGAACCGAGTGAATAAGGAAATGTTCAATATCGTTGATCTGATCCATAATTCCATCGATTCGTCTGCAATCCTTGCAGAGCAGAGTCAGGTTACGATCGTTTATGATGATATAGATCCGATCAATGTCTATGCGGACGAATTCATGATCGAAGAAGTCTTCCGTAATTATCTGACAAATGCGATCCATTATTGCTATAAAGAGAAAGAAGTCCGTGTCTGGACAGAAAAATATATGTATGAAAAAACGGGAGCCACATATGAAGAAGGATCGATCCTTGGAAATCTCCGTGTCTATGTATATGATCAGGGACCAAATGTACCGGAGGGCGAACTGGAGAAGCTGTTCATCAAGTTCTACAAGGTAGATAAGGCAAGAACCAGAGAATATGGCGGAAGCGGCATCGGTCTGTCCATTGTCGCGGCTACCATGCAGGCACATAAGAAGTGTTATGGTGTGTATAATGTAAAAGATGGAGTTGTATTCTATTTTGATCTGGATATTATCGGGGAGACAGACGATATCGAAGAAAAAATCGGTATTGAAAAGAAAGAAACAGAATAATTTCTTTGCAAAAAAATGGAATACAGAATATACTAATCAATGATTATGTGGATAGAGAGGAAATGTTATGTCGTATAGTGCAAAAAATATAGAGGTGCTGAAGGGACTAGAGCCTGTAAGACTCAGACCGGGTATGTATATCGGTAACACCGGAAGAAGCGGTCTGAACCATCTGATTCAGGAGCTGATCGATAACTCCGTGGACGAGCACCTTGCAGGTTATTGTAAAAATATATATGTCAGTATCAATGAAGACGGTTCAGCGACCGTGTCAGATGATGGACGGGGTGTTCCTGTTGATATACATGAGACAGAGGGAATACCTGCGGAACGTGTCGTATATACCGTACTGCATGCCGGTGGTAAGTTCAACAGCTCCACATATAAGATCAGTGGTGGTCTTCATGGTGTAGGTTCTGCTGTTGTAAATGCATTATCAAAGAAGCTGCTGGTTGAGGTCGCAAGAGACGGATATCTCTACACGGACAGCTATGAGTATGGCGTTCCGGTAACGGAGCTGACTCCGGAAGGGAATCTGCCGCGTACCCGGTTAAAAGAGAAACGAACCGGAACAAAGGTAACCCTATATCCGGATGATACGATCTTTGAAACAGTAAAATTTAAAGCCGATGCGATCATGCAGAGAATCAAGGAAACGGCATATCTGAATCCGGAGCTTACGATCACATTTCATAATAAGAGAGACGGCAAGGAACCGGTCGTATTCCATCAGCCGGGCGGTCTGTCTGCATTTGTAGAGGATATATCGGAAGGACTTACACATACTTCACCGATCATTGCGATCAGTGGAGAGAAAGAGAATATAACTGCTGATATCGTATTTGTCATGACAGAGGACGGGGAAGAAAACATCATCGGTTTTACAAATAATATCACGAATCCGGAAGGCGGAACGCATGTAACAGGCTTTAAGTCAGGATTTGCAAAGCTGATTAACTCATATGCAAGAAATGAGCTTGGATTATTGAAGGAAAAGGATGCGAACTTAAGTGGCGCAGACATCCGTTCCGGTATGCAGGCGATCATCTCTGTAAAGCATCCAGATCCACAGTTTGAGGGCCAGACGAAGACAAAGTTGTCAAATACCGATGTAACAAAGGCTGTCGATGATATCGTAAAAGAACAGCTGACCGTATATTTTGATCGTAATTATGATGTGCTTAAGGATATCTGTGATCGGGCAGTCAGCCTGTCGAAGAAAAAAGCACTGGAAAAATCCAAGATCAATCTGAATAAATTCTCCTTTGAAGGAAATGGAAAGCTTGCCAAGCAGGAATCTAATGATTCGTCCAAATGCGAGATTTTCATAGTCGAGGGTGATTCTGCCGGCGGCTCTGCTAAAACAGCCAGAAACCGTAAATATCAGGCGATCCTGCCACTTCGTGGTAAGATCTTAAACGTAGAGAAGAAAACAGTAGCCAAGGTTCTTGAGAATGCTGAGATCAAAGCACTTATTAATGCATTTGGATGCGGTTTTATGCAGGGCTATGGCAACGATTTTGATATTAATAAATTAAACTATGACAAGATCATCATTATGACTGATGCCGATGTCGATGGCGCGCATATCGCTACATTGCTTCTGACATTTTTCTATCGGTTTTATCCGGATCTGATCAATGAGGGTCACATCTATATCGCGATCCCGCCGCTTTACAGAGTGGGCGAGGGCAAGCATATGCAGTATCTGTATTCAGATGAAGAACTGAACCGTTATCGAAAGAAGCATACCGGTAAATTCACGATCCAGCGTTACAAAGGTCTTGGAGAAATGGATGCAGACCAGCTCTATGAGACAACGATGAACCCGGAGAGCCGTGTGTTAAAGCAGGTATCGATCAACAGTATCGTGGAAGCAAATAAGCTGACACAGACGTTGATGGGAACAGAAGTGGCACCGAGACGAGAATATATTGAGACACACAGTACAGATGCAGTGCTTGATATCTAAGGAAAGAGGAAATCTATGTCTGAAAAAATCTTAAATGTTGATTATGAAAGTGAAATGGGACAATCCTATGTAGATTATTCCATGAGCGTTATAACAGAACGTGCGCTCCCTGATGTCAGGGACGGTTTAAAGCCGGTACAGCGTCGTATCCTGTATTCATTAAACGGTCTGGCAGGTTCAGATAAGCCACATCGTAAATGTGCGAGAATCGTCGGTGATACGATGGGTAAATATCACCCACATGGAGACAGTTCAATCTATGAAGGTCTTGTAAATATGGCGCAGAACTGGAAGCTTCCGATCCCGCTTGTAGATCCGCATGGTAACTTTGGTTCGGTAGATGGCTCCGGTGCAGCGGCAATGCGATATACCGAGGCAAGAATATCCAAATATACCGAGGATGTCTGCATGAAGGATCTGTCTTTCTTTAAGGATCAGTTTATTCCAAACTTCGATGGAACAGAGACAGAGCCTACATTTCTTCCGTTTCAGGTTCCGAATATCTTAGTCAGTGGTTCGACCGGAATTGCAGTTGGTATGGCAACCAATATTCCGACACACAATCTTGGAGAAGTGATCGATGCAACCGTGATGTATCTGAATGATCCGGAAGTACCGCTTGAGGATCTGTTGGAGGTCATGAAAGGACCGGATTTCGCAACCGGCGGTATCATCAATGCATCCAATGAAGATCTGATGCAGGTCTATGAAACAGGACTTGGCAGGATCAAGGTCAGAGGTAAGGTGGAGATCCGTGATATCGGTCATGGAAGAAAAAGTATCTGTGTAACTGAGATCCCGTTTACGATGATCGGTGGAACAGCGAAGTTCTTGGATACGGTTGCAGAGCTTACCAGAAACCGTGAATTACCGGCCGTTGTAGATATCGCTGACCGTGGAGATAAGAACGGAGAATGTTTGTGTATCGATGTAAAGAAGGGTACAACAGATGAAGAAATCCGGAATATCATTAATATTTTATATAAAAAGGCAGGACTAGAGGATACCTTTGGTGTAAATATCAACTGTATTTATGACGGTAAGCCGGAGGTCATGGGACTGAAGCGGATCCTGTCGATCTATACGGATTTCAAATACGGACTATACAATACCAAATACACGAAGTTGTTAGAAAATCAGATGGAAGTACGGGAAATCAAGACCGGTCTTCTTACAGCGGTTGACTGTATCGACCTGATCATAGAGATCCTGCGTGGAAGTAAGAAGGTAGCGGACGCAAAGGCATGTCTGATGCATGGAGATACCTCCAATATTACATTCCGATTCAAAGGTTCAGAGGCAGATGCAAAGTTCTTATGCTTTACCGAGAAGCAGGCAGATGCGATCCTTGCCATGCGTTTACAGAAGCTCATCGGCCTGGAAGTAAATGCCCTTAAGAAAGAACTGGAAGATGCAGAGACGCTGATCAAGAAGTATTCAAAGCTGCTTGAAAGCAAGAGCAATATGAAGAAGCAGATGATCGCTGATATGTTAGAGATCAAGGAGAAATATGCACTTCCAAGAAAGACTGTGATCGCAGACTGTGGCGAAGTTGTCGTTAAGAAAGCACAGGCAGTCGAGACAGAGGTTGCTGTACTTCTCGATCGTTTCTATTATATCAAGGTCGTTGATGCCAATCTTTATGATAAAAACAAAGCGCAGATCGACAAAGACTACCGTTTCTCATTCAAATGTAAGAACACAGAACGTGTCGGTGTATTTGCAGATAATAACCAGATGTATATGATCAAGGTTGCTGATATCATCAAGCTTCAGGCAAAGAAGAATACCGGTAAAAAGGGAAATGGTTCCGGTCTGATCGGCAGATTGTCGGATAAGGGTATTCAGATCTTTGAATTCTGCAATATGAATGGAAATGAAAACATATTATATATGTGCTGCATCGAGCAGATCATAGATAAGAACCTGTTATTTGTGACCAAGCATGGTCAGGCAAAGCTGGTTCCGGGAAATAACTACGATGTACTTCGTAAGATGATCGCAGCATCCAAGCAGGAAGAAGATATCATCTTTATCCATGATGCCGAGATGGAAGATTTCATCGTTGTAAAGAGTATACTTGGCTACTATGCAAGAATCCAGATCAGCGAGATCCCGGTCAAAGGAAAAGGTGCAGGCTGCATCCGCTTGGTGAACATCACCGACGATGATGAGATCGAAAAAGTAGCAGTCGGCAGCACAAAGGACAGCTTCTTTGTAGACAATACAGAGATCCTGTTTACACGAATCAAAGCATGTAAACGTGGCAGTAAAGGAACAAAGCTGCGGTTGTAGGGAAGAAAGTAAAAGTAGCATATTACCATATTTGCGCTGAAATAGAATTAGGGCAAATTAAATATGAATGTACGGATAAGGCATATCAGATACGGAGGTATCTGGTGTGCCTTGTTGTGTCTGGTGAAATTTTGTTTGAAACAGAGATTGTTGTATTTTCATCAAGATGTGTAGCACAGAAATATAAGGGAAAAAGTGAAGTAGAATCAAGCTGTCTCAGTTTATTATTAAGCAATGATGAAAAAAAGTACTTGGTATTTTCTTAGATGAAATATACAATAGCTTAAAAGAAGCAGAATAAAAATATAAGTTTGTACTGTACCTAATAATTAAAAAAGGTTATAATTTAAATAAAACTTGTTTATTACTTGAGTCAGCAATAAAACAAACGGTAATACCAAAGTGCTAAAAAGGAGTCGAAAATAAGAAAAAGTTTTAAAACTAATTGAAATAGATTCAAATACTACACGTTGTAAAATAAATAAGGAGAGATGAATGTGGCAAAAATAGATTTAGCATATAGCTTAGAAATAGATGAAGTAATTGATGCAATGGAAGCAAATGAGATGTGGATTGAAGGTAGATTATTTGATAAAAAAGCGTTTGTATGTCCTGATCCTGCATGTGATGCAAAGATAACATGTAAAAATATGGATACTTATGCAGATAAAAGAAAAATGAATCCACATTTTATAATGGCTAGTAGGACAAATATGCATAGTCCTAAATGTCAAATAAATAAAGAAAATAAATTGAATGTTTATACAAAAGAAAATCATACAGTTAATGGACAGAATCCGGTTATAGGGAAGAAAGTCTGTTTTCATTTAGTGCGTCCAAAGAATCATGGAATAGTAAATAAAGTAAATGTAAATAACCATGATAAAAAAGAAAATGAATATGATAAAAAAAGAAGCAATTATAATAATAGTAATAAAGAACGAAAATCTAATTATTATTGGTTGAATTCTTTGGTTTGGTTTTTTGTAGAGTCTAACAAAAGTGATAAAACAAAGATAGATTCTGTTGAAATAGATTTTGGAAAAGGCAGAAAATATACTTACTCATTAGACAATTTATTTAAAAAAATAAGTACAGAAAAAGAAATTACTGAAAAAGACAGAAATCACTACATATATTATGCAAAAGCTAAGATTTATAAGAGACAGGATAGTAGTTACAGTATCATATTTTTAGATAAATTTTTAGACTCACAAAAACAAGTAAAATGTATTATTCACAAGGATTTAATTTCTAATTGCAGGTATGGAAAAAATAATAAACTTAGTTTACTAGATTCGGCAATCGGAAAAGAATGTTATGTATATGTACTAAGTACTAAAAACGTTAGTGAAAAATATAAAACAGTTTTTCTTAATATAGAAAACTTAGATAGTGTAGCAATTTCTGAAATGGAAGTTGGATACAATGATAATATGGATGAAGATATAGACTGATAAAAATATTTATGTAGAAGGCATAAGTTAAAGACTTTCTGAAAAAATCTGACTTTAAATGATAAGGTGGTTGAATAGACGATTTAACTGATTATTTGGAAGAAAAATCAATGTAAAAAGGTTGTACTAAATGGGAAAAAGTAGAGATTGTAAAAGAGTTACGGGATGATGAAAAAAGGGCACTTGAAAAAACAAATGCCCTAGTATATAATCTACTTAGAAAGGTAATCGGATGTAATATCCGATTTGCCCTCAGTAATATGATATTTATTAAGAAATAGCATTCACTTTGGTCGGAGGATGCTATTTCTTTTTATTATTATTATGATTGTCTATGTAAGACAGAGCCGCAAAAATTACTAGCACTAAAGTTAAAACTTCAAGCGTGTTCATAGGGCATCACCCTCCTTTGTAAACTAGAGGGCATCTAATAATCGGAACATCACATCCTGCTTTCTTTTCAATTATACAACAATAGCATAACATAAACAGAACAAATGTTCAATTAAAAAGAAAAAGTTACTATATAGAGTAATTAGACACTGTACCCTTGGTGTGATATAATGATGAAGGTCATTGCTGATAAAGGATGATTTATACCTGATTTGAAAGGAAATAAACAAATGATAGCGATTATTGATTACGATGCAGGTAACATCAAAAGCGTCGAAAAAGCCGTACAATTTCTTGGCGAAGAAGCCATAATTACAAGAGACAGGGATGTCATTATGGACAGCTCTGGAGTTATTCTTCCGGGTGTTGGAAGTTTTGGCGATGCAATGGGAAAAATCAATGAATATGGATTGAAAAATGTTATTTATGATGTCGTTGATTCGGGAAAACCATTTCTGGGTATCTGTCTTGGACTTCAGTTATTATTTAAGACAAGCGAGGAGACACCGGGAGTAACAGGATTGGGAATCGTAGATGGACAGATCCTCCGGATTCCGGATGCGCCGGGACTTAAGATTCCACAGATCGGATGGAACTCACTTGATATCAATCCGAAAGCAAGGTTATTTAAAGGACTTCCGGAACATCCATATGTATATTTCGTTCATTCGTATTATCTGAAGGCAGATCATGAGGAATATGTAGCTGCATCCACATTTTACTCAACGAATATCCATGCTTCGATCGAACATGGCAATGTATTTGCCTGCCAGTTCCATCCGGAGAAAAGTTCAACCGTTGGACTTCAGATCCTGAAGAATTTCATAGAATTGGAGGCGTAATCATGCATACAAAGAGAATTATTCCATGTCTGGATGTGAAAAACGGACGAGTTGTAAAGGGTATTAATTTTGTAAATCTGGTAGATGCCGGAGATCCGGTTCAGGTAGCTTCTGCTTACGATAAAGCAGGCGCTGATGAGCTGGTATTCTTAGATATCACAGCATCCTCCGATCAGAGAAATATCGTAGTAGATATGGTCAGACGTGTGGCAGAGACGATCTTTATTCCGTTTACTGTAGGTGGAGGAATCCGAACAGTAGATGATTTTAAGGCAATTCTTCGTGAAGGTGCAGATAAGGTATCTGTAAATTCAGCCGCAATCGATAATCCGAATCTGATCGCAGAAGCAGCCGACAAATTCGGCAGCCAGTGCGTTGTACTTGCCATTGATGCCAAGAGACGTCCGGATGGTGGGTGGAATATCTTCAAGCATGGTGGAAGAATTGACTGTGGTATCGACGCAGTCGAATGGGCCATGAAGGCAGTTGAACTTGGTGCAGGAGAAATCCTTCTTACCAGTATGGATTGTGATGGTACGAAAGCCGGATACGATATCGACCTTACCAGAACGATTGCAGAGAATGTAAATGTACCGGTTATTGCTTCCGGTGGAGCAGGAACCAAAGAACACTTCTACGATGCTCTGACAGAAGGAAAAGCAGAAGCTGCACTCGCAGCATCATTATTCCATTACAAAGAGCTTGAGATCTCAGATCTGAAGAAGTATTTAAGTGAACGTGGCATCCCTATGCGGATGATGTAGAATATCCATTGTGTGTATGCGTGTTTTGGAAGCATTTCTTGTAGATAATCTGAGAAATAGATTGTATATGTGGTTTTTATTATGAAATATTTGCCTTGTGTAGAGAATGATAATGCTTCGATAAATATAAAAACTGCATATAGGCATTCGTAAATAAAAGAAAAAACAGGCACATATATTTCTATGAAGCAGACCTTTTTTCACGTCGGTCCTTAATGAACCGCGATAAGCGGTGAATTTAGTACCGCTACGTGAAAAATAGAACGAAAGTGATCTGCGGAATAGAAGTTATATGTGTCTGTTTTTATAATTGTAAAGTAAATTTGCCTATATGCAGTTTGCCGCAATGTCCAAACAGGCGGGTTATTTCAGCTTCTTGTTGGCCGCTGCCAGCATCAGCTTAATACGGTTGATCTGGTTAACCTCGGATGCCCCAGGATCGTAGTCGACTGCCACAATGTTAGCATCCGGATAAGCCTCACGAAGATGCTTGATAACACCCTTGCCGACAATGTGGTTTGGCAGACAGGCAAATGGCTGTGCACAGACAATATTTGCGGCACCGCTGTTGATCAGCTCGATCATTTCACCTGTTAAGAACCAGCCTTCACCGGTTTGGTTACCGATGGATACAAAAGGTCTGGCATATTCTGCAAGATGCGTGATCGGTGTAGGTGGATCAAAACGTTTGCTTGCCTTTAAAGCATCAGTTGCAGGCTTTCTCATATGCTCAAGGAGCGAGATAGCTGCATTTCCGATGATTGCGCCTTTGTGTGTCTTGCCCAGATATTCATATTTATAATTACTGTTGTAGAAGCAGTACATGAAGAAATCAAGCAGATCCGGCATAACAGCTTCAGCACCTTCCGATTCCAGCAGATCAACCAGATGGTTGTTTGCAGATGGAAGGAACTTTACAAGGATCTCTCCAACGATACCAACTCTTGGCTTTTTGATGTCAAGAAGTGGGAGAGTATCGAAGTCATGTACGATTCCACTGATATTCTTTTTAAATCTTGCTGTGCTTCCTGTTTCTTCCAGTGTCTTCTTACAGATCTTTTCCCATTTCTCATGGATCGCATTTGCAGATCCCGGTTCTTTCTCGTATGGTCTTGTATGGTAAAGACAACGCATGAAGACATCACCATAGACAAGTGCCTGAATTGCCCGCTTTGCAAGCTTTAAGGTGATAGGGAAACCGGAGTTCTTCTCAAATCCCTGAGCCGATAATGCAATTACAGGGATCTGGCCGTAACCTGCTTTTGCAAGCGCACGTCTGATAAATCCGACATAGTTGGTTGCACGGCAGCCACCACCGGTCTGGCTCATGATAACTGCAAGTTTATTTACATCATATTTACCGGATGTGATGGCACTCATCAACTGACCAACGACGATCAGAGAAGGATAACAGGCATCGTTATTTACATATTTTAATCCGACATCGATCGTTTCCTTGGTTGCATCCGGCAGGATCTCGATATTGAGGCCCATAACCTTGAATGCAGATTCCAGCAGATTGAAATGGATCGGTGACATCTGTGGAGCAAGAACGGTGTAGTCCTTCATCATATCCTTGGTAAATTCGATTCGGTTGATCGCACTGCTTGATGGGCAGGTCTTGTAGTTCTGTTCCTTTCTGGAATTAACTGCACTGATCAGTGAACGGATACGGATTCTGGCAGCACCAAGGTTACTTACTTCATCAATCTTCAAAACGGTATAGATCTTTCCTGATTTTGTCAGGATATCATTTACACAGTCGGTTGTTACGGCATCCAGACCACAGCCGAAGGAGTTCAACTGAATCAGTTCCAGATTGTCACAGGTCTTAACATAGTTTGCTGCCTTATATAATCTGGAGTGGTACATCCACTGGTCAGATACGATAAGCGGACGATCTACCTGTCCCAGATGAGCAACGGAATCCTCTGTCAGAACAGCGATCTTATATGAGTTGATCAGTTCCGGAAGACCGTGGTTGATCTCAGGGTCGATATGGTATGGACGACCGGCAAGGACGATTCCAAGGATGTCGTGTTCATCGATATATCGAAGAGTTTCTTCGCCTTTTTCACGGATATCGGTCTTTACTTTTTCTGCTTCTTCATATGCAGCACGGACAGCAGATGCGATCTCATCGGTTGTAACATCGTAGTATTTTTTCATTTCACGATGCAGACGCTCGACAAGTGCCTGTTCATTATCCAGTGCGACGAACGGACGGATAAAGGTGATCTTGTCATCCTTTAATTCTTCCATGTTGTTTTTGATATTTTCGGCATAGGATGTAACGATCGGGCAGTTGTAGTGGTTATTTGCTTCCGGTGTTTCGTTCATTTCATATGGAACACAAGGATAGAAAATGGATGTGATACCATTCTTTAACAGCCACATAACATGTCCGTGTGAGATCTTAGCCGGATAACATTCGGATTCACTTGGAATCGATTCAATACCAAGACTGTAGATATCTCTGGATGACTTTGGAGAAAGTACTACCGAGAATCCGAGCTTTGTCAGGAAAGTGAACCAGAATGGATAATTTTCATACATATTCAGGACACGAGGAATGCCGATCACACCACGTTTTGCCATATCAGGTGTAAGCGGGGTATAGTCGAAGATCCTGTTTAATTTATATTCGAACAGATTTGGAATGTTATCTGCATTCTTCTTAAGACCGACACCCTTTTCACAACGATTTCCAGTAATGAAATTCTTACCGTTTGAGAAACGGTTGATCGTCAGCAGACAGTTGTTGGTACAGCCCTTACATCTGGTCATATTTGTGGTATAAGTCAGCTTGCTGATCTCATCAATCGACAGCATAGAAGTCTTAAAGCCTTCTTTATATTTATTCATGGCAATAAGGGCAGCACCGAAAGCACCCATGATACCGGAGATATCCGGTCGGATAGCGGTTCTGCCGGAGATCACCTCGAAGCTCTTTAAGACAGCATCGTTGTAGAAGGTACCACCCTGTACGACGATGTTCTTACCGAGATCCTTTGGATCCGTCAGCTTGATAACCTTTAAAAGTGCATTCTTAATAACGGAATATGCCAGACCGGCTGAGATATCAGCTACGGATGCACCTTCCTTCTGTGCCTGTTTTACTTTTGAATTCATGAATACCGTACATCTGGAACCTAAGTCGATAGGAGTCTTGGCAGTTGTAGCGATCTTTGCGAAATCAGCAATATCATAATTTAAGGATTTGGCAAATGTTTCAATGAAAGAACCACAGCCGGAGGAACATGCTTCATTTAACATGACATTATCTACGACTTTGTTCTTGATCTTGATACATTTCATATCCTGGCCACCGATATCGAGGATACAGTCAACCTCAGGATCAAAGAATGCTGCTGCTGTATAGTGGGCAATCGTTTCTACTTCGCCAAAATCAAGAGAAAGTGCCTGCTTGATCAGGGCTTCGCCGTAACCGGTAGAGCATGAACCGGCGATGACAGCACCCTCCGGCAACTTGGAATAGATATCTTTGATCGCTTTGATCGTTGTATTTAACGGACTTCCGTTGTTGCTGCTATAGAAGTCGTATAATAATTCACCATTTGAACCGACAAGAGCTACCTTGGTGGTTGTAGAACCGGCATCAACACCGATGAAGCAGTTTCCTTTATATGTAGCAAGGTCACCGCGTTTTACTTTATATTTATTGTGCTCCTCCTTGAATGTTTCATAGGCTGCTTCGTCTTCAAATAATGGAGGAAGACGGAGTACATTTTCAGCCATATGTAACTCACCGTCTAAGGAATGACTGAGTTCGCCGAGTGTTCTGGATACCTCCGGCTTGGAATTCAGGGCAGCACCTGTTGCAGCAAAAAGATGAGAATGACCCGGATCGATGATCGCATCCCCGGTCAGATTCAGAGTACGGATAAATGCATTTTTCAGTTCAGGGAGGAAATGAAGCGGGCCGCCTAAGAACGCAACATTTCCTTTGATCGGCTTACCACATGCAAGACCGGAAATTGTCTGGTTGACAACAGCCTGGAAGATAGACGCAGCCAGATTCGGCTTGGTTGCACCTTCATTGATCAGAGGCTGGATATCTGTCTTGGCAAATACACCACAGCGGGCAGCAATCGGATAGATCGTATCATAGTCCTTTGCATATTCGTTCAGACCACTGGCATCTGTCTGAAGAAGAGTAGCCATCTGGTCGATGAAGGAACCTGTACCACCGGCACAGACACCATTCATACGCTGTTCGATTCCATTTGTAAAATATATGATCTTGGCATCTTCGCCACCAAGCTCGATCGCAACATCCGTCTGTGGAGCATAGTCTTGTAATGCTTCTGAAACACAGACTACCTCCTGGGTAAAAGGTACACCGATAACCTCTGCCAGCGCAAGACCGCCGGAGCCGGTGATTGCCGGAGTAACTTCTACATCACCAAGCCTGGCTTTTGCATCATTTATAAGAGCCTGTAATGTCTCCTTTATGTTTGCGTAGTGTCTTCTGTAATCAGAAAATAAAATCTTGTGTGAATCATCAAGAACAACAACTTTTACGGTTGTTGAGCCGATGTCAATTCCTAATTTGTACATAAAAACCATCCTAATCTTTTTGCAAAATTTTCTCTTTATTGAACCGAATCTATTATAGTGGAACGTTTTACAAAAAACAATGATTTTTTCCCTTTTCTGACGAACTTAATATTTATTTTAGGATTGATTTTCCTTGATTTTTTATTATTTAATTTTTATTTTAGAAAAAGGTAGAGAAAGATTTATATTTTAATAAGAAGAAAAGGGAACATTTTTCAGATTCCGAATATAATAATAAAAAAAGCCGGATGGTATGAAATGGAAAATTATGATCATTGCAATGGAGTGATCCATGTAGTAGAAAAAGGGGATACATTATATAAGCTTTCAAAACACTACAAATGTAATCTCTGTGACATCATAACTGCAAATCCGTATGTAAATGTCTATAATATGCAGGAAGGGGAAGAAATCTGTATTCCGATAGAACAGGAAGGCTCCGGAGATGGAAAGATGCATTATACAGTGAAAAAAGGAGATACCTTTGAATCTGTATTCATGTATTTTGGTGTCGGTCCACAGGAATTATTTGAGAACAATAAGAACTTGTATCAGGTCGTTTTGCCGGAAGGATTGGAGCTGGTTGTGGATTAAGATATATAAAAGTTAGAAATTCTTCATGATTGTGCTGTTGTAAAGTTTTTCGTTCTATTATATAATTTGATAATGTCGGGATACTATCAGCCATATTCTCATTGGATGGGAATATGGCAGTTCCCTGATTTGTGGATATAACAGATGTTGGCAAATCTGTTTATATACCGAAAACAAATAGTATGAATGAAATTAAAAGGAGATCCATTCATGAAGATGATAAACAAGCTTGAAAGGAAGTTTGGTCGGTATGCGATCAAGAATCTGTCCTTGTATCTGATCCTTGGATATGTCATTGGCTATCTGCTTCTGATGTTTGCACCACAGGTTTTATCAAAACTGATTCTTGTTCCTGCATTTGTTATGCAGGGAGAAGTTTGGAGATTACTTACATGGGTAATCACTCCTCCGGAATTAAGTGTCAGTATCTTTACTATCATTATGTTGTTCTTTTATTACAGTATCGGTAATCTGTTAGAACGTTCAATCGGTACGTTTTTGTACAACCTGTATATATTTGGTGGCATGTTTCTAACAATGGCAGGAACAATGATCGCATATATACTTTGTCAGTATGTATTTCATATTCCGATGTCATGGGATTCTCATATCTATATCGTATCCAGTTATTATATCTGTCTGTCCTTATTTTTGGCAGTCGCAGCTTGTTATCCGGATATGCAGGTACTGTATGCAATGATCATTCCGGTTAAGATGAAGTGGTTATCTGTTTTGTATCTGGTGTTTATAGGATATTATTTTATGAACGCAAACCTGATGGGACGTGTAAATATCGTAATGTCACTTTTAAACTTTGTAATTTTCTATTTCAGCACAAAGGATTTCAGACGGCTTTCTCCAAAGCAGATCAAGCGAAGGAGGAATTATGCGAAGCAGGTGCGTGTCAACAATTCAGAGAATGTGACACATAAATGTTATGTATGCGGCATCACAGATAAGGAAGCACCTGACATGCAGTTTCGTTATTGCTCCAGATGTACAGGCAACAAGGAATATTGCCAGGATCATTTGTTCACGCACGAGCATAAATAAGAGATGGATTTAATTAATGATGAGAGGATAATAGATAGTTATGTATAATGAAGATAAAAAACTGATCACAGAGATAACCCGTAAGAACAATATGGATGAGAATCTTGCAAAATTTGCAGATGCAGTCATGACAGCAGATTTCGAATATGCCTGTCAGAAATTTGCATTAAACTATGTCGTGATCCGTGAACTGATGGCAGACAAAGATTTTGCAGAGGATCCATATATTTATGAATGTGTTATGGGAATCAATAAGCTGGTCGGAACTTATCTGGCAGGAGATGCGGATCAATTGGATGACAAGGATCTGGCGCTTATCTCCGAAATGAGAAATAAGATCACGGAGAAGATGAAGGTACTTACTGCATATACTGATGCGTTTGAGTTGTACGAATATATCTTGAACCGAAAAGAATATGGATTCGAGGAAAATGTGGACGAAGAACTTGAGAAGATGTTTGAGGAATTTGATGCAGAGCAGTTCAGTGCGGAGGTCTTTAACTTCATCTTTGCAGATAAGGATAAGGTAGCGGTAAATGCGAAGATCCAGCAGATCGTAGGCCAGCTTCCGCTTCGTATGACAAAGGCAAGATTTTACGATATTATCGGACAGACTTTATCAATTTATAATGGTTGTGAGATCAGTTCATTGGATGATTTTATAGAGACAGTAGAAGAAACTGCCTTATTACAGCTTCCGGAGAAATTCGAGACAGAATATTCTTCTCTGCATGAAGCATATGAGATTATTAAAGAGGGAGATTATGCACATCTTGATTTTGACGGATACAGGAATCTGTCAACGGTTCTGGATAAAAGTGCAGGCTTTATCAATGATGTCGTATCCGATTATATGATGCTGATCGAGCTGGTAAATGATCTGTACAGCATGATGCTTGCGGCTGAATGCAAGTCAGGAGTATCGGAATCCTGTATGCGTGCATTATCTATTATCAGACGCATCTATGAATCCATGGAGAACGAAGATGAATTTCCGACGGATGCATATGATATGCTGGTTGCAAATGAAGGCGCGCAGGAGGAAGCGGGAGAACACCGGATGGTGCTTGAAGCTCCGATCTATGATATCGTATCTTCCAATCAGCCGGATATTATCCGCCTTGGTCTGGAGGATGCTTATCATCGTATTGATACACTGGAAAAACTGTTATCCGGCAGTATGTTTGTAGATATCGATCATGTGAAGATTGAGACAGGCGCACTTGCGGATTCTGAATATATTATTTCGAAAAAGGATAAACTCATAGAAGAATTCGGAGAGGTATTTACCGGAAACTCACAGGTAGTTAATCGTGCGGTCATGGCGAAGATACTTTCTACAATTCCTGTGTTCTTTAATACACAGCAGGAGATCAAAGATTATATTGATAATGCACTGGTGCGCTGTTCAAATCGCAGCGAGGTTCTTGCATGTTATGTGATCATTCAGGGAATTATGGAAGATTAGAGAGAGGTCGGACAGAGCAGGGGAGTGAAAAAATGACAATAGTAAAGCGGCTTTATACCGGAGTTATGCCGGATAAGACGGCATCCCGACTGATAAAAAGAATAAAAAAGCGGAAGCCCTGTGCGGATGTTTATGTCATAACACTTCCATTGTTTGAGGACGGGCTGTTAGAGGTTTATGAGGCAAATGAATTCCTGCAGCCGTACTATAAGAAACGAACGGATGATATCGTTATCGTTGGAATGTCGATGACAAAGGCCGGAGCGTTTTTTCTTATACGGGATATTATCCGGGATGTATACGGTACGACCGGAAAGTTTGATTGTAAGGACTATTTTCTATATGACATGACAGTGTGCTGATATAAGGGGAGCATATGTTACATATTTTCTTATTGATATTAAAGATTCTGTTGATTACAGTATTGATCCTGGTAGGGCTTGTACTTGTACTGTTGCTTTTATTATTATTCGTTCCTGTCCGGTATCGGTTTTATGCAGAAAAACATGACAATTTTATATGCAAATTAAAAGCTTCGTGGTTGGGTTTCGTATTCTGCTTCAAAGCAAATTATGATGAAAACGGCTTTGTATATTGGCTGCGGTCATTCGGCGGAACGCTGGTATCCAATGAAGATGGATTTTCGGAAGAAAGTCAGGAAGAAACAGATACGGAGACAGAAGCCGCAGAAAGTGAAAAAGAAACTCGTATGCGGGAAAAAGCAGAAGCCAGAGAAGCAAAAAAACTGAAAAAGCAGGAAAAGGCAGAGGCTCGAAAAGTAAAGAAACAGGAAAAACGTGAACAGGCGGAATCCGGAAAAGCGAAAAAAACTGAAAAACAGGAAGCAGAAGATGCTGAATCCGATCAGCAGGATGGTTTGTCAGATCAGATGATACAGGATGCAGATCCCGACAGAGAAGATAGAGATGCTAACCGGGAATTTGCAGAAGATCATTCGGAATTTCAAAAAAGTCCGGAGACGATATTTACCCATATCGGTAAGAAGTTCGACCGATTTGTTATTGCGGTAAAGGATAAGATCGAAGCAGTTGTAAGAAAACTGCGTCATATGAAAGATAAGGCGGAGCAGTATAAGAAATTCGTCCGGGCGGGTACAACGAAGCAGGCATTTCAGGTGTTAAAGCGAAACGTGATCCTGTTATTAAAGCATCTGAATCCGACAAAGATCAAAGGGCAGGTAACATATGGTTCAGGAGATCCGGCATCTACCGGAAAACAGCTTGGATATCTGAGTTTGATTTTACCGTTATATTATAATAAAATAGATATAACTCCGGATTTTTCCAAGAAGATATTGGAAGGGGATATTTTCATAAAAGGAAGAATCAGGGTTTATAATATATTATATTATTGCTGCAAGGTATACTTTAATAAATACGTGAAAAGATCTATGGCATATTTAAAAAAGATTTCGGGAGGAAATAAGTAATGGCAAATACAAATATTGACGGAACGATCAGCACTTTGTTTCATGGAATGGATGGATTTGTTTCATCCAAATCTGTAGTGGGAGATCCTATCAAGGTAGGAGATACGATCATTATTCCACTTCTTGATGTGAATTTCGGTATGGCGGCCGGTGCGTTCAATAAACAGACCGGCAATAATGCGGCCGGTGGTATCGGAGCAAAGCTCAGTCCGGCTGCGGTTCTGGTTATCTCAAATGGTAAGACAAGACTTGTTAATATTAAGAATCAGGATGCCATCAGCAAGATCATTGATATGGCACCTGAGATCGTTGACCGGATCACCAGCTTCTTTAAGAAGGAAAAGACAGAGGAAGAAGAGCAGATCGAACAGGCGGTAGAAGAAGCATCGAAACCGGCAGAGGAATAAAACAGACATAAAAGAAAAAGGCTTTGCATATCTTATAGTGGTATGTGAAGTCTTTTTTTGGCGGTGATGTTGTTTGAAGCGTGTAGTTGGATTTGCTCTCTTTTTCGTTGCGATCGGAATGATATTCAGCTATCTGGTAGAAGGGTTTCTGGAATTTTTGATTATTGTAATCTTTTTTTTAATGGCATATATATTATTTTGCAGATGCTAAAAGCCAATGACCTGATCGGGTTACGGCAGGAGAGATTTTGAGAATTTATGATAGAAGTTTGGCCGGCAGTCTGAAAAAAGAAAACAAAAAAGACTGCCATTGTTTTATGGCAGTCTTTTTTAGAAAGAATACGAGGTGAACTATGCACGCTCAACCTTTCCAGATTTTAAACATGAAGTACAAACATAAATCTTCTTTGGAGAACCATCTACGATAGCCTTAACAGACTTAACATTTGATTTCCACATCTTATTTGCTCTTCTATGTGAATGGCTCACTTTGATACCGAAATGAGCACCTTTATTACAAACTGAACATTTTGCCATGATAGCACCTCCTTATTTTTATTAAACTTATCCTCTCATAAGTTCACAACAAATGTTACTATATCAGATAATTTTGTTATATGCAAGCATATTTTTAATTTTTTTAAAAAGAATAGACAATAAACGGTTGTCTTGAAATTTGCATATTCTCTGTTATAATAGAACTATATGTTTATAATTATGGTGAGACAGGTTTGCCTATTTTTAAATTTACTTTTCAGAATGACAAGGAGATGGGATCCCTGCACATCATATAACAGGACAAAAGCATGGGAGGTTTTCTATGAACGAATATATAAATAATGATAATGGAACCGTCAGTCTGGATGAGAATGTGGTTGCACAGGTAGCAGGTATGACAGCACTCGATTGCTTTGGCATTGTTGGTATGGGTATTGTCAGTGTAAAAGACGGAATCGTAAAACAGTTAAAAGGAAACAATATCACGCAGGGAATTCATGTTACGTTTGATGAGAATGGAGATATTGTGGTAGAGCTTCATATCGTTGTGGCATATGGTGTCAGCATCAAGGCTGTAACAGATAATCTGATGCAGTCTGTAAAATATAAAGTAGAAGATTTTACATCTCTTAAAGTCAGTCAGGTAAATGTATTTGTTGAAGATGTAAAGATTCTGGATTAGACGGAGGAACTGTAGAAGTGAAAAATACGATTGATGCACTTGCACTGAAGAAAGCATTTATAGCCGGTGCGAATAACCTTGATAATAAAAAAGATTATATTAATGAGCTGAATGTGTTCCCTGTACCGGATGGAGATACCGGTACAAATATGACAATGACGATCATGTCAGCAAAAAGGGAAGTTGAATCCTGTAAGGAGACAATGAGTGATATCGCAAAGGCAATGTCAACCGGTTCCCTTCGTGGAGCCAGAGGTAATTCAGGTGTAATCCTTTCTCAGCTTCTTCGTGGTTTCAGCAAGAAGATCGGGGATAAAACAGAGATCGGAGTAATCGAGATTGCTGATGCATTCCAGAAGGCGGTTGAGACAGCTTATAAGGCTGTTATGAAGCCAAAGGAAGGAACGATCCTTACAGTTGCCAGAGGTATTGCTACTAAGGCCAGAGAATGTGCAGGTACAGATATTACATTGGAGGAATTCTGCGAAACCATCATTAAGCATGGAGATGAAGTGCTTGCTTCCACACCGGAGTTGCTTCCGGTATTAAAAGAAGCCGGTGTTGTGGATTCCGGCGGACAGGGCCTGATGGAAGTATTAAAAGGTGCAGTTGACTGTATTCTCGGACGTGTCGTAATTGCAGATACAAAGCCTTCCGGAGCAGGAGTATCAGGTGTTGACAATCCAAAGTATTCTGAAGATCTGTCAGCCGATATCAAGTTCGGATATTGTACAGAATTTATTATTAATCTGGAAAAACCATACGGCATAAAAGAAGAAGACGATCTGAAACAGTTCTTAGAGTCGATCGGTGATTCCATTGTCTGCGTATCAGATGATGAGATCGTTAAGATCCATGTTCACACAAACCATCCGGGTCAGGCATTTGAAAAAGGTCTTACCCTTGGTTATCTGTCAAATATGAAGGTCGATAATATGAGACTGGAGCATCATGAGAAGGTCATTAAGCAGGCAGAACGGGAAGAAGCAGCCAGACAGGAAGCAGCCAGACAGGCAGAGAAAGAAAAACAGCAGCCAAAGAAACAATATGGTTTCATCGCAGTATCCATGGGTGATGGATTAAAGGAGTTCTTTACGGAGCTTGGAGTTGATTATGTGATCGAAGGTGGTCAGACGATGAATCCAAGCACTGAGGATATGCTGAATGCGATCGAGAAGGTTCATGCCGAGAATATATTTATATTCCCAAATAATAAAAATGTTGTTCTTGCAGCCAATCAGGCAGCCGGCTTATGTGAAGATAAGAATATCATCGTCCTTGCAACGGCAAATGCGCCACAGGGTATCAGTGCAATGATAGCGTTTGACAGTACGATGACATTAGAGGATAACAAAAACAATATGTTAGAAGCTGTATCAAATGTAAAGAGCGGACAGGTAACATATGCAGTCAGAGATACCTCCATCGATGGAAAGGCCATCCATGAGGGTGATATCATGGGTATCGGTGATAAGGGACTGGTATCCGTTGGTAATGACATTTCGGATGTTACATTTGATCTGATCAAAGATGCAGTAGATGAAGACAGCGAACTGATCAGTATTTATTACGGAGCAGATGTAAAGAAGGAGGATGCAGAGGCATTTGCGGCAAGAGTGGAAGAAAGCTTCCCGGACTGCGATGTACAGAACTACTATGGTGGTCAGCCAATCTATTATTACATTGTTTCTGTAGAATAAAGGGAGAAAAACTACATGGAATTAAAGGATAAGGTAACTTGCATTAAAGGGATAGGAGAAAAAACAGCCGGTAATCTGGCAAAGCTTGGTATCTCTACAGTGAGTGACCTTATCCATTATTATCCAAGAACTTATATTACATATATGGATCCTGTTGACATTCAGGATATACAGGCAGATGAGCGTCAGGCAGTAAGTGTGATGCTCAACAGTCGGGTGGAAGTGAAGAAGCTTCGCGGATTCTCGATTGCGACTGCCTATGCCAAAGATTATACCGGGACAATTAAACTGACATGGTTTAATTGTCCTTTTCTGCGTAATTATTTTCATATTGGAGATCGTTATATCTTTGTCGGAGAAGTGAAATATAAGAATGGCATGTATACGATGAGCCAGCCGGAGTACTATACAGTGCCCAAATATCAGGAAATTTTAAAAGAATGGCAGCCGGTATATGGTTGTACGGCGGGTATTACAAGCAAGACGATCCAGAAAGCGGTAAAGGGAACGCTTCCTCTGATTCAGACGCTTTCAGATTATATACCAGAGGACATTCGGGATGAATATGATCTGATGCGGGCAAATGAAGCTGTAACCCATATCCATTTCCCGGATACGGAGGATCACTTAAGAGCTGCGATCAAGCGGGTTGCTTTTGATGAATTTTATGAATTTATAGAGAATATGCATAGTCTGAAAGAACATGATACGGTGAAATACAATCAGGCGAAGATACCATTTACGGAGCAGGTGACAGGGTTTATCGAGAGTCTTCCGTATCGTCTGACAGGGGCACAGATGGATGCGGTTCGGGATATCATGGCAGATATGGATTCAGAGCATGTGATGAACCGTCTTGTGCAGGGGGATGTTGGTTCCGGTAAAACGATCGTTGCCGCGATCGCATTATTTGCCTGTGCGACGCAGGGCTATCAAGGTGTGATCATGGCACCGACCGAGGTACTTGCAAATCAGCACTTTAAAGAACTGACCGGCTTATTTGAGCCATATGGAATCCATGTTGCGCTGTTGACCGGTTCGATGACGGCAAAGGAGAAACGGGAAGCGTATCAGGAGATTGCAGAGCATCGTGCGGATGTGATCGTCGGAACGCATGCGTTGATACAGGACAAGGTGGAATATGATAATCTGGCGCTTGTTGTAACGGATGAGCAGCATCGGTTTGGCGTAAGACAGAGAGAGAAATTATCGTTAAAAGGGGGAACGCCACATGTTCTTGTTATGAGTGCGACACCGATTCCGAGAACCCTTGCGATCATTATGTACGGAGATCTTGATATTTCGGTAATTAATGAACTGCCAGCAGGACGGATTCCGATCAAAAACTGTGTAGTGGATGAGAGCTACCGCCCGAAAGCACAGGCGTTTATCCGGGCAGAGGTTAAGAAAGGACATCAGGTCTATGTGGTATGCCCGATGGTGGAGGAAAGCGAAGCCTTAGATGATGTGGCAAATGTAGTTGAGTATTCGGAAGAACTGTCACAGAAGCTTGACAGCAGCATACATGTGGCCTATCTGCATGGCAAGATGACAGGGGATGAGAAGAACCGGATCCTGACGGATTTTTATGAAAAAAAGGTTGATGTACTGGTATCTACAACGGTTATCGAGGTAGGGATCAATAATCCGAATGCCACGGTTATGATGGTAGAAAATGCAGAACGGTTTGGACTGGCAGCCCTGCATCAGCTCCGTGGGCGTGTGGGACGTGGAAATCTGCAGTCTTATTGTATCTTTATCAGCGGAAAGAAAAATAAAGAAGTGATGGAACGGTTAAATGTTCTTGCAGATTCAAACGATGGCTTTTATATTGCGGGAGAAGATCTGAAACGAAGAGGACCGGGAGATTTCTTTGGCATCAGACAGAGCGGAGATGTGCTGTTTAAGATGGGAGATATCTATAAACATGCCGACATGTTAAAGGCAGCATCGGATGTCTATGAGAAATATGGTAGTCGTATACGGACGGAATTTGACCGAAGTGTCGCAGCAAGAAATGAGATGTATGGAAAACCGATATTATAAGGAGATTAGAACGATGGAGATAACAGAGGTAAAAGAACAGGCAGATAAGATCTGTGAGAATATATCAAAGGTTTTGATCGGCAGAGAGAAAGAGATACGGGTGATACTGGCGGCACTTTATGCAGGAGGACATGTGCTGGTGGAGGACAGACCGGGAACCGGCAAGACACTTTTAGCAAAGACATTTGCCAAAAGCATCGGAGGGCAGTTTAAGAGAGTTCAGTTCACACCTGATCTTATGCCATCCGACATTACAGGCTTAAGTATTTATAATCGTAAATCAGAAGATTTTGTATTGGTGAAGGGACCGGTATTTACAAATATCCTGCTTGCAGATGAGATCAACCGTGCAACACCGAGAACACAATCCAGTTTGCTTGAGGCAATGGAAGAGCAGCAGGTGACGATCGATGGAGAAAGTCATAGGCTTGAAGCACCGTTTTTTGTTATTGCAACAGAGAATCCGATCGAGACTACCGGTACATACCCGCTTCCGGAAGCCCAACTTGACCGTTTTCTTATAAAGATCTCCATGGGAGATAATTCAAAGGCTACAGAGGTTTCGATCATGGATCGTTTTATGTCTGAGAATCCGTTTGATACACTTCAGACGGTCTGTGATACAGATCATATAAAGACGATGCAGGAAGCGGTCAGAGAAGTTTTTGTTCATTCTTGCGTAAAGGAATATATTGCAGACATAATCCTTGCAACCAGGAATAACAGCCGGATACAGGTTGGTGCAAGCTCCAGAGGCACGATAGGACTTCTTCGTCTGTCGCAGGCATATGCTGCTATGGAGGGCAGAACCTTTGTCCGTCCGGATGATGTCCGTTATATGGCACCATATGTCCTTGCACATCGTGTGATCATGGCAGGACACATGGATGAGAAAAAGGAAAAGACAGTGATCAGGGAACTGGTCGATCAGATCGCTGTTCCGGTTGAAGATTGGGAGAATTAATATGGAGATACTGATAGCAGTATTGTGCTTTTTGGTGATCTATCTCGGACAGACTGTTGTTTACCGCAAATACTGGGATCAGGGGCTTTCTCTTGATCTGGATTTTAATGACAGGTATCTGGAGATTGGCGACAAATCAGGGATAACAGAGACAATTACAAATCGAAAGATGCTGCCTCTTACAACTTTACATGTGAAGTTTTCCACAGCGAGATCCTTGCAGTTTCAGGAAAATGAGAATGCGGTTGTTACGGATTTTTATCATAGAAATGATCCGTTTTCGATTATGGGAAACCGGAAGGTAGTCAGAAAGCTTTCATTTACGGCGAAAGAACGAGGATTGTTTTTTATCAGTGCTGTAAAGCTGATGGCAAAGGATTTTCTGATGTCGAAGACATTTGCGTTGTCTGTAGAAAATCAGGCATTTCTGTATGTTTTCCCTGAAAAACTTTCTAATATACAGCTTGATACGGTCTTGGATGGTATGTTGGGTGATCTGACATCAAGGAGAAGTCTTTTTCCGGATCCGTTTGCTTTTTCCGGCCTGCGGACTTACAGCGTGGGAGACCCGAGAAAGAGCATTAACTGGAAAGCAACAGCCAGATGCGACGACCTGATGGTAAATGTATATGAGCACACGGCAGAACAGAGGGTGAAGATACTTGTCTGTCTGGAGCCGAACACCATGATAAGAGTTCATTATATACAGGAAATGTGTATCAGTATAGCATCCACGGCAGCATCTTACTTTCTGGATAACCGGATTCCTGTCATGATACGGGCAAATGGATATGATCTGTTATCCGGTGAGATGGAATGGGTGGATTTTGGTTCTTCCGGAGAACATCGATTTACGGTTGATAAATATCTGGCACGAATAACGGAAAATGCCGGGATCGATAGATTTGTTGAAGTCTTGAAGCAGGAAGTGACAGATGTAGACAGCAATACAACATATCTCATCGTATCTGCATACCATAAAAAGGATTTGCTGGATGAGCTTGATCATATGGCTGAAAAAGCAAAAAACATTTATATGATAGTTCCATATCTGGATATACAGGGGTGCGATGATATCAGACCTTATCTTCATGGAATGGAGGTAGAGTTAAATGACACATAAGATATATTGGGCAGAGCGAGGATTGCGTTATCTTTATGAGGTGGTAACGGCGGAATTGTTCATGTATACATTCTGCATGATATTTATGAGACAAGATCCGCGGTTTGTGGATGCCATTTGGATCGCAGGAATATTTCTGTTGTCCTATCTGATCAGAGATTTTGCACCGAATCATATATTACTTACCGTTGGACATCTGGTGCTTGCGGGACTTTTAGTTATCTTGCCGGGCACAGTATGGATCCGAACGGTTACAGGAATTTATGATATCGGGTATCTGCTGCCATGTGCGGTAGCTTATGCAAAGAGAGGTTCCGGACTTACAGATATGAGCGAACCATGGCCATCGATCTTAGCAGGGATTTTTGTTTATTTTGCAAGTATCGGCATGGAACTTCCTGTTTTGTCGAACCTGTCTTATATTGCAGTTGCATTACTTATGGCTATATATATGATGATCCGGTATATACAGGGGCTGAAACGCTATATCTCACAGACAACAGAAGTATCGGAGCAATCCATCCGGGATATCGCATTTATAAATGGCAGGGTTGTATTATTCCTTGCAGTGCTTGTGTTGTTATTAATGGGAGCCTGTCGTTTCCTTGATCTGTCCGGGTTTGTAAATGTGCTTGCTCGTGCATTTGCAAAGGTAGTTCAGACAGTATTTGGCGCGATCATGGTCATATGGGTATTTGTGCTGACGCTGCTTACGAAGGGAGGACCGGCAGCAACCAGTCTCGATTATCAGGATACCTTAAATGAGTATTATCAGAACAGTGTAAAGGGATATGATGTATTTACCTTGATATTAAAGGTATTTGTAGTTCTTCTTCTGATATTCTTTCTGGTACGGATATTGTTGCAGGTGATCCGTTTCCTTTTGAAACCGAGAAGTTATGCAGATGATGTGATCGAGCTTATCGCCGAAGAACCGAATCAATATAAAGAACGTATAACAAACAGACGCATAATGCACAGGTTGACAGCTGAAGAACAGGCAAGAAAAATTTATAAGAAGTCGATCCTGCGATATAAGGATGTGATCACACTTAACAAACGGATGACCTGTGAAGATATCAGGCAGGAGATAACAGAGACGGAGGTTGGAAATGTAGAGGGTATTTCTGCCATATATGAACAGATCCGATATGGAGCAGGAGAAGTGGACAACTATGTTATACGAGAAATGAAAGCAGCATCAGTCCAGAATAAAAGGGTGAATAAAAAAGAAAATAAAAAGGGAGTAGTGCAAAAATGAACCAGAAGAAAAAGACGATCGTATTATGGGGAGTCATCATAGTACTTGCAGCGGCTGTTGTGGCACTGTCAGTTATACTGGTGACAAAAAGTCGGAAAAATAATGATCCGGACAGACAGAAGAATGCCGGAACAGAAGCTGTGATAGAGGGATCCGGGCAGGATGCGGAGCAAAAGGCTGAGGATGGCGCTGATCAAAAGAAGGAAAAGGGTGCATCCGATACTCAGAAGTCGACAGATGACAAGAAGACCTTATATGCAGAAGTAACGGTTGGAAGTACATGGGAAAATAACGGAATGACAGCCGCTACAGAGACGGTCACGATCTATAATAAGACCGATAAAGCTGCAACGGATTGGAGCGTTGATCTGGAATTTTCCGGGAAAGTAACGATCGACCAGCTCTGGAATGGAAAGTATACGGCAGATGGATCGGTGGTTCATGTAACCGCAGAAAGTTATAATGAGGAGATACCGGCTGGTGGTAGCATTGATTTTGGATATAATTTATCAGCATCGGACGTGAAGCCTGTTCGTTGTACATTGATGATCGCAGGAAAAGAAGTAACAACTGTCACTGGTGATGATCAGCAGAAAAGTGATGAGAACGCAGAAGTGAAAACAAATACTGGTGAGAAGGCAGCTCAGACAGATGGGCAGTCTGTTGACAGTGATAAAAAAGATCAGTCCGGAAGTAATAAGGTCACAGATACTAAAAACGGTAAAAAAGAAGATAATCCGTATAAGGCACATGGAAAGCTTGCGGTATCAGGAACGGACCTGGTGGATGCATCAGGCAGTAAATTCCAGTTAAAAGGTGTCAGTACACACGGACTTACCTGGTTTGCTGATTTTGTAAGTAAGGACACTTATCAGTATTTCAAAGATTCCTTTGGTATCAATCTGGTACGTTTTGCTATGTATACAGATACAGGAGATTCCTATGGATATTGTTCAGGCGGAAATAAATCAGAGATCGAGGAGCTTCTGGGAAAAGGTGTTGATGCAGCAACGGATCTTGGATTGTATGCGATAATTGACTGGCATATTTTAAATGACAATGATCCAAATATGCATATAGATGATGCAAAGGATTTCTTTGACCGAATATCAAAGGAATATGCTTCTTACGGAAATGTGATCTATGAGATCGCAAATGAACCAAATGGTGGTACAACCTGGGATTCTGTAAAGAGCTATGCGGAAACGATCATCCCGATCATACGAAAAAATGCACCGGATGCCATTATCATTGTCGGAACACCAACCTGGAGTCAGGATGTGGATGTGGCAGCCGCAGATCCGATCACAGATCAAACCAATCTGATGTATGCGGTTCATTTCTATGCCGCAACCCATAAGGATGATCTGAGAAATAAGGTTCAGTCGGCACTTGATTCCGGACTCCCGGTTTTTGTATCAGAGTTTGGCTTGTGTGATGCATCAGGAAACGGTTCGATTGATTATGATCAGTCTGATGCATGGTTTGATCTGATCAATGATAAGAACTTAAGCTATGCGGCATGGAATATCTCAAACAAAGCTGAAACGTCATCATTATTTGATTCCTCCTGTACAAAGACAAGCGGTTTTACAGATGATGATCTGTCAGACAGCGGAAGGTATATTAAGGAAAAAATTGAGAGTTTCTATTGACAAAAGGGATGAAATATATACAATAAAAAAAGATTTTAACAACCTATGGGAGATCATGATTTATGAGAGTAATAGCGGGAACTGCCAGAAGTCTTCGGCTGGAAACGATCGACACGATGGATACCAGACCGACAACCGATCGGATCAAAGAGACCTTATTTAATATCATATCGAGAGAATTGCCGGATTGTACATTCCTGGATCTGTTCAGCGGAAGCGGTGCGATTGCGATCGAAGCATTGAGTCGTGGAGCAAAACAGGCAGTCCTTGTAGAACAGAACCGGAAAGCGGTTGACTGCATTAACCGGAATCTGGAATTTACGAAATTGAAAGATAAGGCAAGAGTCATCACAGGAGACTGTGTTGCAGCGATCGACAGTCTGGAACGGTCAGGACTTGTGTTTGATATTATATTTATGGATCCGCCATATGGAAAATTATTGGAAAAACAGGTGCTGAACCGTCTTGCATCATCCGGCATTGTTGATAAGAATACCTGGATCATTGTAGAATCAGATCTGGATACGGAATACGATTATCTGACCGATATAGGATATGAGATCGATCGTGTGAAGAAATACAAGACAAATAAGCATACATTTATACAGGAGATTCTATAAAAATGAGCAGTGCAATATATCCGGGAAGCTTTGATCCCGTAACATTAGGACATCTTGATATTATCAGACGCTCTGCGGAGATGTTTGACGAAGTTATAATCGGTGTTTTGAATAATACTTCAAAAACTCCATTGTTTTCTGTAGAAGAACGTGTTAATATGTTGTCTGAAGTGGTGTCAGACATACCGAATGTTCGTGTTGAGAGTTTTGGAGGTCTGCTGATTGATTTTGCCAGACAGAATGGGGTGAAGACGATCATCAGAGGCTTAAGGGCTGTAACCGATTTTGAATATGAATTACAGATCGCGCAGAGTAATCGCAAGGTTGCTCCTGAGATAGACACCGTATTTTTGACAACCAGTATTGATTATGCATATCTGAGTTCCAGTATCGTAAAAGAGTATGCCAGCTTTGGTGTAGATGTGGAACAGTTTGTACCAGCAGGAGTTGTCGATCGGATAAAAGAAAAATATAGCAGATAGTATTAGGAGGAAATAAGTCATGGCAAAAAAAGGCATTGAGGAAATGATTTCCGAGATTGAGATTTTTATAGATAATTGTAAGTATAAACCATTGTCATCCAGTATGATTATTGTTCCAAAGGATGATCTGGAACAGATGCTGAATGAATTAAAATTAAAGCTTCCAAATGAAATTGAGCGTTGCAAGAAGATCATGCGTAACAAGGAAGCCATACTTGCAGATGCCAGAACAAGGGCAGATTCCATTATTACAGAATCTGTTGCAGAGGCAAATAAGCTGGTTGATCAGAGTCAGATCGTAGAACTTGCAAATATCCGTGCGAATGAGATTTTGGATATGGCAAGAAGTCAGGCAGACCAGATTGTAAATGAGGCAAATGCAGATGCAAACGAGATCCGTCTGGGTTCTATGTATTACACGAAGGATAAGCTTACAGAGGTCAGCAATTATATTAATGCAACATTAGAGGCTGAAAAGGCAAATTACGATAATCTGATTCAGTCCTTACAGTCAAATCTGGATATTGTATTGAATAATACAAATGAGATTAATGGAGATATTGCAAATATGACCGGAGCAGCGCAGCAGGCTGCGGCTCCTGAAGAAGCTGCACAGACAGCATCAGAGGAGGATAATACAACTGTAGAAAATGAGCAGGATTATAACGTATATGGTAAGACAGAATACTCCAATGATGACGAAGATGACGAGGATGATGATTTTGACGATGATTTTTTAGATGATTAGGAATTTATATCCTGTAATTTAAGAATAAAAGCGTCATTAGATAACTGAATACAGCGCAGATACATTTACCGAATGTATAGCGTACAAAAGACAGCTTTGTATCTTTTAAAATGTGCATGGACTGGAAGAGGGATGAGACTCCTCCGAATGATGTAACAGAAAGGATCAGAGCTGTTTTTTGTATGGAAGAAAGTGGAAAAAGGGATAATTCGGACAGACCTTTTGTTATCTCCAGGTAGCATGCCAGAATATGGAAAGTTGGTATATTTCCTCCACATGCAATCGCAAGGTTATACAAAACGGAGAAAACAGCGACATAGATACCTATAACGGTGATGGTTGTTATACTGTTTTCGATAACAGATGGTGAATTGCCGATATCCTGTGCTGCAGCATATTCGGACATAGTGCCCGTAGTTTCAGAGAGAGGTATTTGGAGATCTTTCGCATCATTAGGAGATCTGTGAACTGTTTTTTTATTTTGTTTAAAAAGCGAAATATGTAAAGAATTTTTTGATAGCAGATAGTACAGGATAGCATAGCAGATCTGTGGCAGGTAGATGATTGCCAGTACGGTGATAGTATTTATCTGTCCGTTCAGATATTGGTTACAGACATATCCCATCAGAAACATAGGACTGATGTTGTTGCAGAGGGGCATAATGGCATGGGCGAAATTTTTTGATATGACTTGATTTTTGTAGAGCCTGCCTATAGCAATCGCGCCGACCGGGTAGCCGCAGAACAGACCGCATAAGAATAACAGAATCAGACAGCCTGCCCGGTTTGGATGGTTCCAGTCGATCATCGAGAGAAAGAAGCCGGAGATTAGAAGAAATGGGAGCAGAAGGGGCACCAGATTGTTATACCACAACACAAGACCCTCTGCGAAACTTTTGGAAACTAAGGAAGAATTCAGGCAAAGGACGATAATAAGCAGGATGAAAGCCGGATATAAGAAGAATGAGCGGACCGATAAGACAGAAGGATGCTTCATAAGGAAAACTCCAGTTCATGTATTCATCAGTATTTTATGAAAAAAGCGTGATTACTATGAATTATAAATTGAAAGAAGTAGACATTAATTAATATAAATCAGCCGGGCAGGCTGGTGGCAGGAATTTTAAATAAGAGAATATCTTTTCAAATAAAAATAGTTGAAAAAGAGAAGAAAACTGAGTATAGTTAAGCTGCTATTACAGGAGGTAGATAAAATGATAAAAACATGTTTTGAAAATGTAAAGATGAAAACTCCACTGGTGCATAATATCACGAATTATGTAACAGTAAACGATGTTGCAAATGTGCTTCTGGCATGTGGAGGAAGTCCGATCATGGCAGATGATATTGACGATGTAGAGGATATCACCAGTATCTGTGGTGGCTTAAATATTAATATTGGAACCTTAAATAAGAATACGATCCCATCTATGCTTGCCGCCGGCAAAAAGGCAAATGAGCTGGGACATGCCGTGCTGCTTGATCCGGTGGGCGCAGGTGCCAGCAGACTTCGTACGGAGACAGCGATAAAGCTTTTAAATGAAATAAAATTTGATGTGATTCGTGGAAATATATCCGAGATCAAGACACTTGCATTTGGTTCCGGCAGTACAAAAGGCGTAGATGCAGATGTGGCAGATGCAGTCACAGAAGATACTCTCGATCCGGCAGTTACTTTTGTGAAGAAACTTGCGGGAAAACTTGGCTGTATCATCGCTGTTACAGGTGCAATCGATCTGGTAGCAGATGCAGATACCTGTTATGTGATCCGGAACGGAAGACCGGAGATGGGTAAGATCACAGGAACCGGATGCCAGTTGTCCGGTCTTATGACAGCTTATCTGACAGCAAATCCGGATAACAAACTGGAAGCTGCTGCAACTGCCGTTATACTGATGGGAGTTGCCGGAGAAGTCGGATTTGCGAATATGGAGTCTACAGATGGCAATTCAACTTATAGAAACCGCATTATTGACGCAATCTATAATATGGATGCAGATAAGCTTTGCAGTATGGCAAAGTGTGAGATCAGATAAGGAGTGAATGAGGCTATGAGTAAGCAGACAAATACAAAACCGGAGGAGCTTCTGCTATATGCAGTAACAGACAGACACTGGTTGAACGGTGCAACTCTGATCAGTCAGGTAGAGGCAGCATTAAAAGGCGGAGCGACCTTTATCCAGCTTCGTGAGAAAAATCTGGATGATGAAGCATTTTATAAAGAAGCGCTTGAGATCCAGAAATTATGTAGAAACTATAAGGTTCCTTTTGTGATCAATGACAATGTAGAGCTTGCAAAGAAGATCGGAGCGGATGGTGTTCATGTCGGACAGTCTGATATGGAGGCCTTAGATGTCAGAAAGGTGCTGGGAGACGATAAGATCATCGGTGTATCTGCACAGACAGTGGAACAGGCAGAACTGGCTGAAGAGCATGGAGCGGATTATCTGGGCGTTGGTGCGGTATTTCCAACCGGATCCAAGGATGATGCAACAGAAGTCAGTTTTGAGACGTTAAAGGAAATCTGTGAGCATGTGCATATCCCGGTTATTGCAATCGGCGGCATAACCAGAGATAATGTTGTGAAATTAAATCAAAGTGGAATTTGTGGTATCGCAGTTATCAGCGCGATCTTTGGTCAGACAGATATTGAGGCTGCCACGGCAGATCTAAAAAAACAGACAAAGAAGATGTTAGGAGAATAAGGATGATAAAAGGTGCGATCTTTGATATAGACGGAACACTGATCGATTCTATGGAAATGTGGGAACATGCGGCAGAACGATATCTGGCAGGAATGGGTATCGAAGCAGAACCCCATCTCCAGAAAAAACTGTATACCTTTACGATTACAGAATCGGCAGAATACCTTAAGAAGAATTACAGTTTATCAAAAACGATTCTTGAGATCATAGATGGGATCAATGAAACGATTGGTGCATTTTACAGAAATGAAGCAGAACCAAAGCCGGGGATCATAGAGTTCTTATCTGCCTTACAGGAGCGGAAGATCCCAATGACAGTAGCGACTGCGACAGACAGGGTTCATATCGAAGCCGTACTGAAGCATAATCATATGGATCAGTTTTTCAAAAAGATCCTTACCTGCTCGGAGGTAGGAATTGGGAAAGAACATCCGGATATTTATATTCAGGCAGCAAAGTGTATGCAGACGAACATTGCTGAGACATGGGTGTTTGAAGATGCTTATCATGGCGCAAGAACAGCATTTGATGCAGGTTTCAAAGTATGTGGCATCTATGATGCTGCAAGTGCGGAGCATATAAATGAGTTGAAAAAATATAGTACGCTGTATGTTGACAATACAAAGGAATTATATAATATTTTCTTCCTTTAAAGAAACCGGTATGATACAGAATTGATAAAAATGTACAGCAGACAGGAACAGACCGGTAACGAAAGTATTTGTAAAAGTAAAGGAGACAAAAGGGTTGAAGACAGTTCTTACAATAGCCGGAAGTGATTCCAGCGGCGGTGCGGGAATCCAGGCAGATATAAAGACCATTATGGCAAATGGTTGTTATGCCATGAGTGCGATCACTGCATTAACCGCCCAGAATACGCTGGGGGTAACAGGAATCCAGGAAACGACACCGGAGATGCTCGCCTTACAGCTTGATGCCGTATTTACGGATATTCGGCCGGATGCGATTAAGATCGGTATGGTCGCTTCCGAGAAGTTGATCCGTGTGATCGCAGATAAAATAAAGGAATATCAGGCAGAACATGTGGTAGTGGATACTGTTATGATATCAACCAGTGGACACCGGCTGATCGACGAAGATGCGATCGGTGCTTTAAAAGAATGTCTGCTTCCAATCGCAGAGGTCATTACTCCGAATATTCCAGAAGCAGAGGTATTGGCCGAAATGACGATCCGTGATGAACAGGATATGGTTCGTGCAGCTGAAAAAATATCAAAAGTCTATGGCTGTGCGGTTCTCTGCAAGGGAGGACACAGTATCAACGATGCAAATGATGTCTTATATTCGGACGGAAAAGTCAACTGGTATTATGGAAAACGGATCGATAATCCGAATACTCATGGAACCGGATGCACACTATCAAGTGCAATCGCATCAAATCTTGCAAAAGGGTATAAGATCGATGAGGCGATAAGAAACGCAAAAGATTATATATCCGGTGCGCTTGCGGATGGCATGGATCTGGGACATGGAAGCGGACCTATGAATCATGGCTTTGATCTGAAAAGCAGATTTGCAGAATCATGAAAAAAGTGGTTGCGAATCTCAAATGACTATGTTATTATGGACAAAGTTGGTGTAAAAGCGCATTTGACACCAGAACACTTGGAATGGAGGTGGCAATATGGTAAAGACAATTATCATGGTCGTATATGTAATTATATGTATAGCATTAACAATTATTGTCCTGTCACAGGAAGGTAAATCAGCCAGTCTGACAAGTTCAATTACCGGCGGTAATTATGATAATTCATACTGGGGCAAGAATAAAGGAAGTTCAAAAGATGCGGTTCTCAGAAAGATTACAACAGTGCTTGGTATTCTTTTTATAGTAATTGCATTGCTTCTTGATTCTAAGCTGTTCTAGTTCATATACAGAATTTATCAGTGCTTACATATATCCTATATGTAAGCACTTTTTAGATATACGGAGAGGTATTTATGACAGAAGAATTAAAGAATGAAAGAAAAGAGAATATATATACCCTGATCAATGACGATGATTACAGACCGTTGAAATTTAAAGAGCTTTGTTATCTGCTTCAGATCGGAGGACGCGATAAGGATGATCTGTTAGAAATCTTAAATGAGCTTGTCGATGAGGGCAGGATTGAGAAAACCTCCAAAGGTAAGTATCAGAAGCTTGGAAAGGGTGTCCTTGTCGGTACATTCATCAGCAATCAGAGAGGATTTGGATTTGTCCGTGTGGAAGGATATAAGGAAGATTTCTTTGTGCCACAGAAGTATACGATGGGAGCATTCCATAATGATAAAGTGCTGATCCGTGTTGCATCCGGCAACCGGGGCAGATCAACAGAAGCGCATGTAGAACGGATTCTGGAACGAGGTTTAAAACAGTTGGTCGGAACCTATCAGAAGAACCGGAACTTTGGTTTTGTGATTCCGGATAACGGTAAATTAGACAGTGACATCTTTATACCGGAGAAGAAATCCATGGGAGCAGTAACCGGACATAAGGTTGTTGTGGAGATCACAAATTATGGAGAAAAGTCTAAATCTGCAGAGGGACGTGTCGTTGAGATACTTGGACATATTAATGATCCGGAGACGGATGTATTATCGGTTGTAAGAGATCTTGATATTCCGGTTGATTTTCCGGATGTTGTTATGGCAGAGGTGAAGAATATACCGGATGAGGTAACAACGAAAGAGATGGCAGGAAGAACCGATCTCAGACAGTTGCAGACCGTTACAATCGATGGAGAGGATGCAAAGGATCTGGATGATGCGATCACACTCTATGAGGAAAACGGGTTATATAAGCTTGGCGTTCATATTGCAGATGTTACACATTATGTAAGGGAGAATTCTCCACTTGATAAAGAAGCGTTGAAGCGTGGAACAAGCTGTTATCTGATCGATAAGGTCATACCGATGCTGCCGCATAAGCTGTCAAACGGTATCTGTTCACTGAATGAGGGAAAAGACCGTCTGACGCTTAGCTGCCTGATGGATATAGATGCAAACGGCAAGATCATCAATCATAAGATCTGTGAATCGGTGATCAATGTTGACCGCAGAATGTCATATACAAGTGTATCTGCGATCGTAGAGGATCATGATCCGACAGAAACAGAAAAATATAAAGAACTGGTTCCGATGTTTGAATTAATGCTTCATGTGTCAGAGTTGTTAAGAACGATCCGACATGAGCGAGGTTCGATTGATTTTGATTTTGATGAGTCTAAGATCACAGTTGATGAAGACGGTCAGGTATCTTATATCGGAGTGTATGAGAGAAGACGTTCGAATCAGATCATTGAAGACTTTATGCTGGCTGCAAATGAGACAATCGCTGAGGACTATTTCTGGCAACAGATTCCATTTGAATATCGTATCCATGAAGCACCGGATACGGAGCGTGTAAAGCAGTTATCCATTCTGATCAGCAAGTTTGGATATTACTTTAAGGCATCCAAAGAGAATATTCATCCGAAGGAGTTCCAGAAGCTGTTATCAAAGATCGAGGGTGAGCCATGTGAGAATCTGATCAGCCGTATGACACTTCGTACGATGAGGCAGGCGAGATATTCGACGGAATGTGAAGGACATTTTGGATTGTCTTGTAAATATTACTGCCATTTTACATCGCCGATCCGAAGATATCCGGATCTTCAGATCCACAGGATCATCAAGGATAATATTCATGGAAGATTGGATGACAGGAGACTTTCGCATTATGATGCGATCCTTCCAAAGGTTAGCGATGATAATTCCAGAAAAGAACGCCGCGCAGAAGAAGCAGAACGTCAGGTCGAGCGTTTAAAGAAAGTGGAATACATGGAGCATCATATCGGAGAAGAATTTGAAGGTATCATATCAGGAGTCATCAACCGTGGTATCTTTGTAGAGCTTCCAAATACTATTGAGGGATTTGTAGATGTGTCGACACTTTATGACGATTTTTATGTGTATTCGCAGGATGAATATGCTATGATCGGAGAATCAACCGGAAAGAAATATTCGATCGGTGATACCGTTAAGGTAAAAGTAAAGCTGGCAGACAAACAGAGCAGACGGATCGAATTCGTGATCCGGTCAGATGCCAAAGAAGGAGATGAAACAGGACATGGCAAAGGAAAGAGGAAACAAACTCATCGCAAATAACAAAAAGGCATATTTTGATTATTTCATAGAAGAAAAGTACGAGGCAGGGATCGCACTGGCCGGAACAGAAGTAAAATCAGTCAGACAGGGACATTGTAGTATCAAAGAATCCTTTATCAGTATCGATAAGGGAGAAATCTACATTTACCGTATGAATATCAGCCCATATGAAAAGGGTAATATATTTAATAAAGACCCGCTTCGTACCAGAAAGCTGCTACTTCACAAATACGAGATCAATAAGCTGATGGGAGCCCAGCAGGTGAAGGGATACACAATCGTTCCTTTAAAGGTTTATATCCGTGACGGTCTGGTTAAGATGGAGATCGGACTGGCAAAAGGTAAGAAATTATACGACAAACGTCAGGACATTGCGAAGAAGGATGTCAAGCGTGAGAATGAGCGTGAGTTCAAGATCCGTAATTTGTAAGATTTGATACAGGATTTCCAGAATATCCGAGGCTGATGGACTGGATAATTCCCGATATTTCATATGAAGTTTTAAAGATTTTGTGAAATACTGGAATATTTCATACAGATGTGATATACTCCAATAAGATTTTTACCGGGAGGTCAGGTAAGTGAGCCAGAGTAAAGTAGATAAAAGAAAATATGAGAAGAAGAACCGCGCAGCGATCATGAAGCGTGAAAAGAGAAAGAAAATCCTTGGATGGTGCATATTTGGCGTGTTAGTTGGATGTATTCTTGCAGCTACACTGGGTGTAAAGATATACAAAGCGATTCCAAAGTATGTAGAAGCTGAGAAGCTTGGCGCATATGTCAGCCAGACATGGGCAGAACAGGGATATGGAAGCTATTTTGAGAACAGCAGTACAGCTACAGCATCCGATGCAGAGGATACTGACAGTGATACTTCTGAAGATACAGCTTCTGAAGCAGATGCTTCATCTGAAACGACAACTACAGCAGAGACTGACACAACAGAAGCTGCTGAGTAATATATAAGAAAGCACCTGACAACAGAGCTTTCCTTTATAAACCAGGGGTTGACTGGTTTCGACAGGGGTTTTGCAGTCATGGAAGCCATCCGTGGACTAGGACCACGTTAAAACTTAGATTAAATATAAACGCTAACGATAATTTAGCTTACGCTGCCTAATTAAAGGCAACTGCCAGCTTTAAGGTCCCCCGTACCTTTCAGATCTGGTATCATCCAACGGGAAACTCCGGTGCTTAAGCTTTGCGGTATCGGAAAATTCATGAAGCTACTGATGTATCCAGCCTGTCCGTAGGCGTGGTACTGAGGAAATGTTAAAATACGGAATGTGATGGGAGATGCCGTGATGAATGAGCTTTTGGACGTGGGTTCGAATCCCACCAGCTCCATAGCATGAACTATGGCAAAAAGGATGCAAGGTCGTACACCCAAAAAAGGTGTAGATTTTTCTTGCATTCTTTTTATTTGTATGGTAAACTGAACGAGTTGTGAAAAAAATCGATGGTCCTCTGTACCGGTGTGGTAGTAAGAACATCTAAATATCAAGGAGGTCACACAAATGAATAGCGATTACATTAAGAATCTTGAAGCTTCTCAGATGAAGACAGAAGTTGCTGACTTTGCAGTAGGTGATACTGTTAAAGTACACAACAAGATCAAAGAAGGTAACAGAGAGAGAATCCAGATTTTCGAAGGAACTGTTATTAAGAGACAGGGTGGAAGCAACAGAGAGACTTTCACAGTTAGAAAGTTCTCAAACGGTGTTGGCGTAGAAAAGACATGGCCAGTACATTCACCATTTGTTGAGAAGATTGAAGTAGTTAGACATGGTAAAGTAAGACGAGCTAAGATTTACTACTTACGTTCAAGAGTTGGTAAAGCTGCAAAGGTTAAAGAGCTTGTTAAATAATTTTTACAGGTTACATGAAAAAGTGGCTGGGGTTGATAGCTCCAGCCATTTTTGTAATATGAATCTATCGGAGTAGAGATATGAGCGATAAAAGTGAACGCAGAAAAAGAATACGGCGGGAGAAACGTCGGCAGAGAAGAAAAGAAAGAAGCTTTAGGCGTACGGTCAGAACGATATTTGGCTGGCTGTTGTCCGTTCTGATCGCAGTTGTGCTGGGATATGGAATGGTTTCTTATTGTTTTCAGTCTGTGTATGTCGTTGGTGATTCCATGAATCCTGTGTGTACTAATCAGGAGAAGGTTACAGTAAATAAGTTATGTTACCTTCTTAGCTCTCCGGATCGATATGACATTGTTGCATACCGAAGTGTTGATACGCCGGATGCTTATTATGATATTAAACGTGTGATCGGATTGCCGGGAGAGACCGTTCAGATCAGAGATGGAAAATTATATATTGATGGCAGTGAACGGACGGATCTGCCATTTGATGATTATATATTTACAGCAGGACTGGCAGAGAGTGAAGTAAAGCTGGGGGATGATGAGTATTTCCTGCTTGGTGATAATGTCAATAACAGTGAAGATTCCAGATTCCTGAAAGTGGGAAATGTGAAAAAAGCAGAGATATTAGGAAGGATAAAGACACGATGAATATACAATGGTATCCCGGACATATGACAAAAGCAAAACGTATGATGCAGGAAGACATCAAGCTGATCGATGTTGTGATCGAGCTGATCGATGCCAGAGTGCCATATAGCAGCAAGAATCCGGATATTGATGCACTTGCAGCGAACAAATACCGCCTGATCCTGTTGAATAAGACAGATCTGGCAGATGTATCAGCAACAGCAGAATGGGAAAATTATTATAAAGAAAAAGGATTTTTTGTAGCAAAGATCAATGCAAGATCCGGTGATGGCATGAAGAATATCAGTAATGTGGTAAAGGAAGCTTGTAAAGAAAAGATCGAGCGGGACAGAAAGCGTGGGATCATTAACCGGCCGCTTCGTGCGATGATTGTTGGTATTCCAAATGTCGGTAAATCTACATTTATCAATTCTTATGCCAGAAAAGCATGTACAAAGGTTGGAAATAAGCCGGGTGTTACAAAGGGAAAGCAATGGATACGTCTTGGAAAAGATATTGAATTATTGGATACCCCAGGAATATTGTGGCCCAAATTTGATGATAAAGAGGTTGGATTACGACTTGCTTTTATCGGTTCGATCAATGATGAGATTTTAAGTATTACCGACCTTGCGTATGAATTGATCAAATTTTTACAATTAAACTATTGTCAGAGCCTTGTTGATAGGTATAATATTAATGAGGATGCCGATTTTGTTCATATTCTGGAACAGATCGCAGAAAAAAGGGCATGTATAAAAAAAGGCGGCGAACTGGATATCGATAAAGCTGCAGCGCAGCTACTGGATGATTTCCGGGCAGGAAAGCTTGGCAGGATATCACTGGAACGACCGGCTGTTGTAAAGGATAAGTAGTTGATATGAAAGATGATAACGAACGTGTGGAAGCACTGAATGCTATATTTGACGATGATCCCGCAAAAAAAGCACGGGAAAAAGAGATTGAAAAGCTTGAAAAGAAGCGTGAAAAGCAGCTTGCAAAGTTAAAGAAAAAGGGAATAGATCCGGAGCAGAAGAAGGAAGAAACAGAAACAATTCCTTCGGAGCAGGCAGAGACGGAAGAAAAGAATGAAGCAGCGTCTGATGTTGTAAATGAAGCCGGAGAAACAGTAACGAATTATTTTGCTGATTCAGATGCATCCTCCAATACTCATGTACTGGAGGAAGAAGAACAGTCGAAAAAAAAGAAGAAAAAAGACAAGAAAAAGAAGAAACAGGAGAAAGAAGAGATCAATATCGTAAAAGATTTAATCAGTCTCGCTTTATATATTCTGGCGATCGTTGCAGTATGCTGGTTGATCCTTACATATGTTGGACAGCGTACAGAGGTGAGCGGAGACTCCATGAATGATACCCTTCATAATGGTGACAGCCTTTGGATCGATAAACTGTCCTATCATTTTAAAGATCCGGAACGTTTTGATATTGTTGTATTTCCATATGAGGAAGAAGATGATACCTATTATATCAAACGTATCATTGGACTTCCGGGTGAAACCGTATATATTGATGAAGATGGTGTGATCTATATCAATGATGAACCATTGGAGGAAGATTATGGAAAAGAAGTCATAGAAGAAAATCACAGAGGGCTTGCGGCAGAACCGGTCACACTTGGTGATGATGAGTATTTCGTTATGGGTGATAACCGGAATAACAGCCGGGACAGCCGGTTGTCGGATGTCGGTAATATCCATAAGAATAAATTTGTGGGGAAAGCAGTATTCCGGTTTACCGGAGGCTTCGGTTTTCTGAATAAAGAAGAATAATAAGTGCAGATAAATGGCTGTGTGTAAGAAACAACAGCCATTTATGCTTATATGAGGATGAGATGGAGAACAAAAGAAAAAGCATAACAGAGATTAAAGCAGAATTTTCAAATGCAGATGTGAATGCAGTAAAACAAGTAATAGAAAAATATGCAGAGGATGACCGTGAGGGTGTAAAAAAACTGATCCTTTCAGTGAAAAAGAGGATTGCAGCATATCAAAAAGAGCTCGACCGGATGGAGCATATGTTTGAATATGAGAGACAGCATGCTGACTGTCAGTATATCTGTGGAATTGATGAGGTAGGTCGTGGCCCATTGGCAGGTCCGGTAGTAGCGGCGGCTGTGATCCTGCCAAAGGATTGTGATATTCTGTATCTGAATGATTCCAAGCAGCTCTCTGAAAAGAAGCGTGAAGAATTATATGATGAGATTATAGAAAAAGCGGTTGCTTACGGAATCGGTATGGCGGATGAGAAGCTGATCGATCAGATCAATATTTTAAATGCAGATTATGAAGCCATGCGGATTGCAATCCGTAAGCTTACGGTTCAGCCAGATCTGTTATTAAACGATGCGGTTAAGATACCGGAGGTAGAGATCCCACAGGTTTCGATCATAAAAGGAGATGCAAAATCTGCTTCGATCGCTGCCGCTAGTATTATAGCGAAGGTAACAAGAGACCGTCTGATGGTTTCTTATGATGAGATATATCCGGGATACGGATTTGCAAAGAATAAGGGGTATGGATCTAAGGAGCATATAGAAGCATTAAAATTACTTGGACCATGTGAGATCCACAGAAGATCTTTTATCACACATTTCTGGAAAGAATAGAAGATAGACAGAAAAAGGAGAACAACTGTATCGACCATTATAATACAAGAAAAAAAGGAACAGAATATGAAGAGATGGCTGCATCATATCTGAAAGATGCAGGTTACCGGATACTTGCGAGAAATTACCGGGTCGCATCCGGAGAGATTGACCTGATCGTATCAAAAGATGGGTATCTGATATTTGTAGAAGTAAAATATCGGAGCAACAGCAGATACGGATCGCCGGAGGCGGCGGTAACACCTGTCAAACAGCGTCAGATCAGCAGGGTAGCCCTGTATTATATGAAACGATATGGATATGATCCTTACAATACACCGGTACGATTCGATGTGGTTGCGGTGGCGGAGAATGAGATCCATCATATGAAAGATGCTTTCCCTTATCAGGGATATTATTAAGGTTATGAGGTATGAAAATGTATAACATAACATATATCAATCAGGATAAGACAACAGAGATAAAAGAGGAAAACGGAGTTCCGTATATTGTATTTAAGAATCTGGAACTGCCGGGGATCGTTCATGGATTTTCAACGAGACTTGGTGGGGTCAGTGAAGGAATGTATTCTACGATGAACCTGAGCTTTCATCGTGGAGATGATATGGATGCAGTTATGGAGAATCACAGGAGGCTGGCACAGGCAGTCGGATATGATTACAGACGACTGGTATTTTCTGATCAGGTACATGAAACTGTGATTCGTAAAATAACAGAGGAAGATGCCGGAAAAGGTATCACAAGAGAATCGGATATAACGGAAACAGATGGTCTGATGACGAATGTAAAGGATTTGCCATTGATCACGTTTTATGCGGACTGTGTACCGGTCTTCTTCTATGATCCTGTAAAAGAGGTTGTAGCCATGAATCATTCCGGCTGGCGCGGAACTGTTAAGAACATCAGCCTCCATATGGTCGAAGCTTTGAATAAAGAGTATGGATGTGAGGCTTCGGATCTGATCTGTGCGGTCGGACCGTCTATTTGTCAGAACTGTTATGAGGTAAGCGAGGATGTAGCTGAGGCATTTCAGGATGCTTATTTACCGGAACAGTATGATAAAATGACAAAAAAAATTGGAAATGGTAAGTATTTGCTTGATTTACACCGGGCAAATTATTATAATCTGACTGGTGCAGGTATATTGCCTGACCATATAAATGTAACCGACATATGTACATGCTGCAATCCGGATTTCCTGTTTTCACACAGGGCGAGCCATGGGAAACGTGGCAATCTGGGAGCTGTTATCATGCTGAAATCGACAGCAGACGGAGGAAACGTAAATGAGTAAACCGATAGTAGCCATCGTTGGACGTCCAAATGTAGGTAAATCTACCCTGTTCAATGCACTGGCAGGAGAGAAAATTTCAATTGTAAAAGATACGCCTGGCGTAACCAGAGACAGAATCTATGCAGATGTGAGCTGGCTCGATTATAATTTTACGATCATAGATACCGGTGGAATTGAGCCGGAAAGCGACAATATTATTTTAAAAAGTATGCGGGAGCAGGCAGAGATCGCCATTGAGACTGCTGATGTTATCATATTTATGACAGATGTCAGACAGGGACTTGTGGACGATGATCATAAGGTAGTCCAGATGCTCCGTAAATCGAAGAAGCCGGTGATCCTTGTTGTAAACAAGGTGGACAGCTTTGAGAAATATATGAATGATGTATATGAGTTCTATAATCTCGGACTGGGCGATCCTGTTCCAATATCCGGTGCATCCAGACTTGGAATCGGAGATATGTTAGATGAAGTTGTGTCTCATTTTGATGAAGAATCAAAAAATGAAGAGGAAGATGACAGACCTAGAATTGCCATTATCGGTAAGCCGAATGTAGGTAAGTCATCGATCATCAATAAGCTTTTGGGTGAAAACCGTGTGATCGTATCTGATATTGCCGGAACGACAAGAGATGCGATCGATACCGAAATCGTCAGAAATGGAACGGAGTATGTGTTTATTGATACTGCAGGACTTCGAAGAAAGAGCAAGATCAAAGAAGATATTGAGCGTTACAGTATCATCCGTACTGTATCGGCTGTTGAACGATGTAATGTAGCGGTTCTGGTCATTGATGCAACAGAGGGTATCACAGATCAGGATGCGAAGATCGCAGGTATTGCACATGAACGTGGAAAAGGTATGATCATCGTTGTAAACAAATGGGATGCTGTGGAAAAAGACGACAAGACCATTTATAAGTTTACAAAGGAGATCCGGGAAAAGCTGTCTTATATGCCTTATGCAGAGCTGTTATTCGTATCGGCAGCGACCGGACAGAGACTTCCGAAATTATTTGAAACAATCGATGCTGTCATCGAGAATCACTCGCTTCGTGTTGCGACTGGTGTATTGAACGAGATCATGACAGAAGCAGTTGCGATGCAGCAGCCGCCTACAGATAAAGGTAAACGTCTGAAGCTGTTTTATATTACGCAGGTAGCTGTTAAGCCGCCTACATTTGTTATATTCGTAAATGATAAAGAACTGATGCATTTCTCTTATACACGTTATATTGAAAACAAGATCAGAGAAGCATTTGGTTTCCGGGGAACACCTTTAAAATTTATTATCAGGGAGAGAAAAGAAAAATAATGTTAGTACTGGCGAGAATCATATGTCTGGTTGGAGGATATTTCTTTGGTATCATCCAGACAAGCTATATTTACGGTAAATTACATGGTATTGATATAAGGGAATATGGAAGTGGTAATGCAGGAACGACGAATGCACTCCGTGTACTTGGAAAGAAGGCTGGAGCAGTTGTATTCCTTGGTGATCTGTTTAAATCAGTGATCGCATGCAGCATCACACATATTATCATGAATGCTCTTGGCATTGAAAACGTATATTTGTTTGTAATCTATACAGCGGCAGGCGTTGTACTTGGACATAATTTTCCGTTTTACATGCAGTTTAAAGGTGGTAAAGGAATTGCAGCGACATCCGGAATCGCAATCGGTTTACTGGATTGGAGAGTTGCGCTTATTGAACTAGGATTATTCGTATTCTGTGTGGTTGTAACCAAATATGTATCCGTAGGTTCTATCTGCCTTGTCCTGGGACTTTTAGTTTCCTATACAATATTTGCATATACAGGTTCTTATGGTTTTACATCCGATTCGATGAAACTTGAAAGCTGCATTGTTTTAGGACTTATTACCTTGCTTGCAATCTATCGTCATAAACAGAATATTGTCAGACTGATCAAAGGAACAGAGAATAAATTCTCTTTAAAGGGAAGAAATAAGACAACAGAAGAACAGGCATAGTATGTTAAATTATATCGACCACAAAGTTATAAAGATGGAGAGGTATTTAGTATGATAATAGGTATTTTAGGAGCAGGAAGCTGGGGATCTGCACTTGCAAACCTGCTGGCGGGGAATGGGCATGATGTTACCGTCTGGTCCATTGATGAAAAAGAGATTGAAATGCTGAACACATACAGGGAGCAGAGGGACCGTCTTCCAGGTGTTCATCTGAATGAAACAATCACATTTACAACAGATTTGGAACAGACGATAAAAGGGAAAAAAATGATCGTCTGTGCAGTTCCGTCCCCATTTATCCGGAGCACAGCAAAGAAGATCGCGCCTTACATTACAAACGATCAGTTGATCGTCAATGTCAGCAAGGGCATTGAGGAGGCAACCCTGACTCCGATCGTAGAGATCATCGAGAGTGAGATCCCTGGAGCAAAGGTTGCAGTTCTTTCCGGACCAAGCCATGCAGAGGAGGTTGGTATTGGTATTCCGACAACAGTAGTAGCCGGAGCACGCGATATGGATACAGCTAAATTGATCCAGAATACGTTTATGAATGATGTATTCCGTGTGTATACCAGTACAGATGTAACCGGAATCGAACTTGGCGGATCTGTTAAGAATGTTATTGCGCTGGCTGCAGGAATTACGGATGGTCTTGGTTTTGGAGATAATACGAAGGCAGCGTTAATGACCAGAGGAATGGCAGAGATCTTACGACTCGGAACTGCGATGGGAGCACATGTAGAGACACTTGCCGGTTTATCCGGTATGGGTGATCTGATCGTTACCTGTACGTCCAAGCACAGCCGTAACCGGAATGCCGGTTATCTGATCGGACAGGGCAAGAGCTACAAAGAAGCAATGGCTGAGGTCAAGATGGTAGTAGAAGGGGTATATTCTGCAAAGGCGACACTGAAGCTTGCAAAGAAGTACGGAGTCGATATGCCGATCGTTGAAGAGGTAAATAAGGTATTATTCGAGGGCAAGCCTGCCCGTGAAGCAGTTGTGGATCTGCTTACCAGAGACAGAAAGGCAGAGATATCTGTAGAGGAGTAAGTTTTTGACATACTTGTAAAAGCTCTTTCATATATTACTTATATGATAATCTTTACATAGGAAACAGATTTTGTATTTCCATTTTTTATGATACAAATACAGGAGCAGAAACGGAAAATGTGTAAGAAATGCAGGAGGTATATATGGGAGGCTTTAATGTGTACAACGACATCAATGCCAGAACAAATGGTGAAATTTACATAGGTGTTGTAGGTCCGGTACGAACCGGAAAATCAACATTTATCAAACGGTTTATGGAAATGATGGTCATTCCAAATATAAAAGATGAGAATGACCGTGAGATTGCGCTGGATGAAATGCCACAGTCTGCGTCCGGTAAGACGATTATGACGACAGAACCCAAATTCATACCCAAAGAAGGCGTTGAGATCCGGGTAGATGATGAGATCGATATGCGTGTCCGGCTGATCGACTGCGTTGGCTATGTTGTAGATGGAGCGGAAGGTCAGATGGAGGATGGAAAAGAACGGATGGTCAAGACTCCATGGTTTGATTATGATATTCCATTTGCAAAAGCGGCAGAGATCGGAACCAGGAAGGTGATCAACAGTCATTCAACAATCGGGATCGTGGTGACCTGTGATGGCAGCTTTGGCGATCTGGCAAGAGAAAACTATCTTGCAGCAGAAGAGAAAACGATAGCGGAATTAAAAGCTATTGGAAAGCCGTTTGTGATCCTGTTGAATTCAAATCGGCCGGGAGCAAATGAAACAAAAGAGCTTGCAGCAACGATGGTAGATAAATATGGTGTTGCTGTTCTTCCCGTAAACTGTGATCAGTTGAGCAGAAATGATATCAATGCGATCTTTACTTCGATGCTGTACAGTTTTCCGATCACCTGTATTAATTTTGTGATACCAAAGTGGCTGGAGGTATCCGAGAATGACAATAAGATCAAAAAGAGTGTGATCGAGAATGCCATGGACATCATGAACAGCAATCAGCACATATATGATATGGTTCATTTTGCTTTTCCGGAAAATGAATATGTGGAAAAGTATACATATAACAATGTAAATCTTGCAGATGGTTCGTTAAGTGTTCAGGTTACGATCTATGGAAGATATTATTATGAGATGCTTTCCGATATGCTTGGGACAGAGATCCATAATGAGTATGATTTTATTACAGAGATCAAAGATATGGCAGAAAAGAAAAAGTTCTGCAATGGGGTTATAAATGCACTTGACAGTGTGAAAAATGGCGGTTATGGTCTGGTAATGCCGGAAAAGAAGGATATTACACTGGAAACACCGGAGCTGATCAAGGCAGGTAACAAATATGGAGTAAAGATCAAGGCAGAGGCACCATCGGTTCATATGATCAAAGCGAATATTACAACAGAGATCGCACCGATCGTTGGTACGAAGGAGCAGGCGGAGGATCTGGTCGAATATATCAAAACAAGCACCGGAGAGAATGGAGAAGATATCTGGGATGTGAATATCTTTGGCAAGTCGATCGAGCAGCTTGTAGAGGATGGATTAAATACAAAGACAAATAAGATGAATGTAGAAAGCAAGCAGAAGCTTCAGGATACCATGGAGAAGATCGTAAATGATGGAAATGGCGGACTGGTCTGCATTATTATATAGGCACACAGAGAACAGATGCGAAAAAACCTTGATGGCGTCTGTATGGGATAAAGGGAGACGATATGTCGGCAATCGATGTAAAACTGAATGTATTTGAAGGACCACTTGATCTGCTCCTTCATCTGATCGAAAAGAATAAAGTAAATATTTATGATATACCGATTGTAACGATCACAGAGCAATATCTGGATTATGTGAATCATATGGAAGAGGAAGACCTGGATGTTATGAGTGAATTTCTGGTCATGGCGGCGACTCTGATCCGTATCAAATCCAAGATGCTTCTTCCAAAGGTGACAGAAGAGGATGAAGAGGAAGAGGATCCGAGAGAGGAACTTGTCCGCAGATTGCTGGAGTACAAGATGTACAAATATGCGGCAAGTGAGCTGAAAGATCTGGAGTTTGACGGTGCAAAGGCATTTTATAAAAAAGAAAGCATTCCTGCAGAGGTGAAAAATTTCAAGCCGGTCGTGGATCCTGTTGCTTTGATCTCGGAATATGATATGAATCTGGAAAAACTAAACGAGATCTTCAAATCTGTGATGCGGAAACAGGTTGAAAAGGTAGATCCGATCCGTAGTAAGTTCAAAAATATTGAGAGAGAGGAGATCTCACTGGAAGCAAAGATGGCGGAGGTTCGGGAACAGGTTCGCGGACTTGCAGGCATCAATTTCCGGACACTGCTTGAAATGCAGGCATCGAGATCAAATATTATCGTAACATTTCTTGCAATATTAGAGCTTATGAAGATTGGAGCCATTCAGATCCGGCAGGAAGAGATATTTGGAGAGATTATCATTGATTCCAGAGATGACATTGCTGCATATGAGTTGAACAGCCAGAATACTGATACAGATAAAACAGATGCAGATGTGCCGGATTCAATAGAGACAAAAGCAGAAACCATTCATCAGGCAGATGGTGAAGCCAATGAGACAGAACGAGGATAAGATGGGTATGGGTGAGATAAAAGAGAACGAAGCAACAGTAAATGAGATAACACAGGAAAATGTAGAAGAACAGCTGGTAGTTTATAAAGAATACAGTACAGAATATCTGGTTTCTGCAGTTGAAGCAATCCTGTTTTCCATTGGGGAGTCTGTGTCAGTAGATCGACTGGCTAAGGCACTGGAGATGGAGACAAAGAAGCTGTCCAAGCAGATGGAAGAGGTGCTGGAAATTTATAACCAGTCTGACCGGGGCATTAAGATGGTCGAGCTTGAAAATTCATATCAGTTGTGTACCAGAAATGAGTACTACGATGTGCTGACAAAGGTTGTCTGTACACCAAAGAAACCAAATCTGACGGATGTACTGCTTGAAACCCTGTCGATCGTTGCCTATAAGCAGCCGATCACCAGACCGGAGATTGAAGCCATCCGTGGAGTTTCCTGTGCACATGCGATCAATAAGCTGATGGAATACGGACTGGTAGATGAGGTTGGACGATTGGATGCTCCGGGACGACCGATCCTGTTTGGAACGACAGAGGAATTCCTGCGAAGCTTCGGCGTTGCATCGACAGAGGAGCTTCCGATGATCAGTCCGGATAAGATCGAGGACTTTAAGAAGGAAGCACAGGAAGAGGCAAATGAGATCACACTCGGGCTGGATAACGAGTCATAAAACCGACAGATCCGGAATATATTTTTATGAAGAAAGAATATATCCGGTGATCGTATGTTAGGGTTATATTTCAAATATCATAAAAGAAAACAGAAACCTGCAGGAAGAAGGCGACAGAAGATTCCCGCAGGTTTTCTGTTTGCATGGATCCTTGTTGCTTCAGTATTGCTCTGTTCTGTGATTCCTGCGAAAGCATTTGTGATGCAGCCGCAGCTGCAAAGGATAGTTCATTGGAATAACCGCAGCAAACAGAACAGTAATACCCTTCAGGTAGATACAGAGCAAAAGATCACAGACAATGATCTTCATGCACTGTCGGCTGTTTTGATGGATGGAGAAAACGGCAGGATCCTGTATGATAAAGCAGGTGAAGAAGTTCGTGCAAATGCCAGTACGACGAAGATCCTTACCTGTATCCTGGCACTTGAATATGGTGATCTGGACGATACGGTGGTCGTATCTTCCTATGCAGCAAAGATGCCGGATGTACAGCTTAATATCAGAGAGGGAGAGGAATATAAATTAAAAGATCTTCTGTATTCGCTGATGCTGGAAAGCCATAATGACAGTGCGGTTGCGATCGCAGAGCATATTGGCGGAAGTGTGGAACAATTTGCGGAGCTGATGAATCAGAAGGCAAAGGATATTGGCTGCATGAAGACACATTTTATTACACCAAATGGCTTAGATGCAAAGGATGAACATGGGATACACGGAACAACGGCTGCTGACCTGGCTCGGATCCTGCGGTATTGCATTAAAGAATCACCTGAAAAGGATACATTTCTTACAATCACAAGAACATCTGTTTATTCTTTTACCAATCTTGCAGGAACCAGAAGCTTTACCTGCAATAATCATAATGCATTTCTGAATATGATGGATGGAGCACTGACAGGTAAGACCGGATTTACAGGAACAGCCGGTTACTGTTATGTTGGAGCGTTAGAAAGGGATGGAAAGCTGTTCATCGTAGCTTTGCTTGGATGCGGCTGGCCGGGGAATAAAACCTATAAATGGGCAGATACGAAAAAGCTTATGAACTATGGACTGGATCATTATCAGGAACATACCATAAAAGATGATATCCTGCAAAAAACGAACATTCCTATTCAGTATGATCCCAATTACAGAAAACAGCAGGATGCAGAAAAGGACACGATCGCATGGGACTGCAATTTTTCAGAAACATTGTTGCTGCGGGAAGATGAGCAGATCACTGTCCGGTATATTATGCCGGAGAAACTTGGACTTCCGTTGCAAACCGGGATGCAGATTGGTTCCGTTGTTCTGTCAATTAACGGTAAGGTCTATGCTATTTATCCGGTATTTATTACAGAAACAATATCCGGAATGACATGGAAGGATTTTATAAGTGGGTACATAAAGTATTATATTGACAGAAATTATTCCTGATCGTTGAATTATAGTTGTAGTATACGGGCAACAGATGACAGGTTACTATATAATATGGAGCATAAGATTGATGAAAAGAACAGGGAGGTTATTATTTGAAACAGTTTGTTGTAGTGGGTGGTGACCTGCGTTGCCACTATCTGGTCTTATATTTAAAAGAACAGGGCTATCCGGTTTTTACATGGAAGGTGCCGGAACTTGCAGATACCGGAGAAAAATTACAGGATATAATTGGAAATCTCAAGACCGATGATACATTAAAAGAAACCGGGCTGTTGCTTCCGGTTCCGGTTACAAAGGACGGTATCCATATCAATGGCTGCTCAGAGCTTACGGCAGAAGCACTTGCTTTCATGGTGGGGGACTTTGGTCTGGTATGTGGGGGCGTGATCTCACAGGAACTGACAAAAGCCTGTGCAGAATCAGGTATACCATGTCATGATTATATGAAGGATGACTGTGTTGCACTAAAAAATGCGGTTGCAACGGCAGAAGGTGCGATCACGGAAAGCTTTATGATGAGTGATATCAATATAGAAAACAGCAAATGTTTGGTTACCGGTTATGGAAGATGCGGGCGTGTCCTTGCACAGAAGCTGCTTCGTATGGGAGCGGAGGTGACGGTTACAGCCAGAAGTGTGGAGGCCTGTATTAAGGCAGCCATGGGGGATTGTCATACGATATTGTTGAATCAGTTGGCTTCCTGTGAAAAGCTGGATACATTTGATTTCTGTTACAATACGATACCGGCGCCTGTGCTTGATCGGGCAGTCTTGTCAAAGCTTCGTCCGGATGTTGTTATTCTGGATATAGCATCCAAACCGGGCGGAACGGATTTTGCATATCTGGATGAGCAGGGAATCTGTTATAAACATAGTCTGGGGATTCCGGGACGGTATTCGCCAAAAACTTCCGGTGAGATCCTGGGCGAGGCAGTTTTGTCGTATCTTTGATAAAACAGTCACATAATTTATGATCCTGCATACACTATAATAAACATAAAATCATTGTCAGGCAGTAGTATTTGTCTGGTTCTGTTAAATAGTTGGAACCAGACACAACAGCTTGGAATTGATAAAACAGTATGGATCAGAATGATTTTATGGATTGTATTGAATGGAAAGGATTATAGATATGAGTTTATCAGGGTGCAATTGCGGCGTTGCAATAACCGGTTCGTTTTGTACTTTTGATAAAGTAAAGATAGAGATAGAGGAAATGACAAAGCTTGGAATATCGGTATATCCGATCTTTTCCGAACGGTCTGCAACGTACGATACCAGATTTGGCAGAGGGGATGATTTTGTAAAAGACATTCAGAGGATAACAGGGAAGAAAGGGATCTTTACCATTCAGGAGGCAGAACCGATCGGACCAAAAGCATATCTGGATGTACTGGTAATCGCTCCATGTACAGGCAACACACTTGCAAAGTTATGTAACGGTATCACGGATTCTCCGGTGCTGATGGCAGCGAAGGCGCATATCAGGAATAATAAACCGCTGATCATCAGCATTTCAACAAATGATGCGATGGGGATGAATTTTAAGAATATCGGAATGCTGATGAATATGAAGAATATTTATTTTGTTCCATTTTATCAGGATGATCCGGTAAAGAAGCCGAATTCCCTGATCGGAAAACTGTCCATGATACCGGAGACGATAGAGGAGGCTTTAAAGGGGAAGCAGCTTCAGCCGGTGTTATGTGACAAGTGATAACGCAGGCAGGAACTTGTGCCCGGAAAAAACCACGATGGTGTCCATATAAATACACGACTCGCTTCATTTCTGCTCGACACGTGCACTTATTTTGTCAGCAGTCGCCCAAACTCACCCTGACGGGTTCAGACATGGGCTTGATGCTGACAGTTAGCGCGGGTCTCGCAACGAAATAACGCGAATGTCGATGTTATTTATATGGACACCATTGTGGATTTCACCAGACACAAGTTTCTGCCTGCATTTTATTTATGGTATAAAACAGAAATCAGAGTTCAACAGCAATCTGGTATTCCTTTAACCAGTAGTTGACCTGCAGCAGGTATGCCATCATCTGCGGGCCTGCCATTAACTGACCATACCATGGTTTTCCATAATCCTTCGGAGATTCCAGAAACTGTAGAACTGCTTTTTTATCCAGAAACCGGTTGACAGGGCTTGCAGGATCGTGGATCACTTCTCTTAACCGGTCGGCAAGGATCGTTTCATAAAGCGGGTTATAGGTCTTAGGATACGGGCTTTTTTTCCGGAACAGGATTTCATTTGGAACCAGATTTACAGCGGCATGACGGAGCAGGCTTTTCTCTGTCTGGTTTCGGTATTTGTATTTCCATGGCACATTAAAGACATACTGCATAAGATGGATGTCAGCAAATGGTACTCTTGCCTCCAGACCATGATACATACTGGTACGATCCATACGGTCAAGCAGGGTCTGCATGAACATCCGGATATTCATGTAACCGATTCGGCGACGGGATTTTTCGATATTGGATTCTTCCGGCAGCACCGGAATCTCGGAGATGATCTGATGGTAAAGATTTTTCACATAGTCATCCATCTGCAGGGCATCTGCAAATTCCGGATCCAACAGTTGCTTTCTCGGTGTAAGATCGGTCATCCATGGAAAAGTATCGGATGCAAGCAGATCTTCCCGGTAGAACCATGGATATCCGCCAAATATTTCATCGGCACATTCCCCGGTCAGCACAACCTTATTGTTTTCAGATACCAGCTTACAGAAATACAGCAGGGATGAATCAACGTCTGCCATGGTCGGCTGATCTCTGGAAAGAACGGAATCATAAAGCAGGTCGGCAAGCTCTTCCATATTGCAGGTCAGGTAGTGATGTTTCGTTCCGAGGAAAGAGACCATCTGATCTACATATGGCCGATCCTGTTCCGGTTGAAAGGCATTTGATTTAAAATAGCGTGAATTATCGGTAAAATCAAAGGAATAGGTATCGAGTACCTGCCCCTGTTTCTTTAGTTCTTCCGCACAGATGGCACTGACGATCGAGGAATCGATACCGCCGGACAGAAAGGTACAGATCGGAACATCGGATACGATCTGTCGTTTTACTGCAGCGTTTAACAGATCAGAGGTCTTTTCCACGGTTGTCTGATAGTCATCGGTATGAGGTATGCTTTGAATCCGAAAATAGCAAGTGATGGAACAGCCGAATCGGTCATATCGGATATAATGACCGGGTTTTAGTTCGTCGATTCCTTTGAAGACACCGCAGCCCGGTGTTTTTGACGGGCCAAGAGCAAAAATCTCACATAAGCCTTTTTTATCCAGTCTTGGAAATGTGCCGGGATAACAGAACAGTGCCTTTCGCTCTGATGCAAAGACAAGTGTCCGGTCAGATAAAAAGGTATAATATAAAGGCTTTACACCGAATGGATCCCGGTAAAGTAAAATGGCTTCTTCGGCATGATCGTAGATCGCAAAAGAAAATATACCATTGATATGTTTTACAAAGTCAGGCCCATAGTATATGTATGAAAACAGCAGTACCTCGGTATCGGATGTTGTGGAAAAGGAATAACCGCGTAAGATCAGTTCCCTTTTCAGTTCATCTGTATTATAGATTTCTCCATTGAATACGATAGTGAACGTTCTTCCCTGTACAGTGCGGGACATGGGTTGAAGTCCGGCTTTGATATCCCGGATGGATAATCTTGTATGAGACAGTCCGCATGTATCCATCAGAAGAATACCATCATCATCCGGCCCGCGATGCTTTTGCTTTGCATTCATGGCAGACAGAATATCATGAAAATGTCCGGGCGTTTCCAGGTATCTGCCATGTACATTATAAAATCCAGAAATAGAACACATAGATAACTCGTTTCGGTTTCGTCGTATAATTGTATGAAACAGGGCAGTAAAATATGCAGAAAAAGAAATCCGAAAAATACAAAACAAAAGTGCCGAAAAATACAAAATAAAAAAGAAATATTTATGCAGATGTAAAATCAACACAAAGTGTTACAGATGTTACGCTTGCTTCATATGTCGAGAAATTAGAAGAAATGGGTTTGGATTTATTCCGGTTGAAGTTACACCGGGCTTCTATTCTGAGGATGATAACAGTACCATTGGTAACGGTGCGGTCAGTGGTTCCGATAATCAGGATTCAGAATCAGAAGATTCCAGCAGTGATCAGGACAATAATGATAATGATGATTCAACGGAGATCAATCTGTTATAGTATGTTTTATCAATATCCGAAAGAGTGTTCCATGGATCTGTATGATGTAGAAGGCAGTCTTGTGAGCGAGAATGATGTGAATTACAAGCATGTAAAAGGAAATGATATTTCAGAGATCCTTCAGATCAAGGAATATATGAAAGGTGACAGTATCAAAAATATTCATTGGAAAATGTCAGCTAAGATGGGAAAGACCATGGTAAAAGAACTGGATACACCAAATGATAATTCCGTCATGATATTCATCGGTTTGCAAAGGTGATCTTTATTACATATGATGCCAACCGGGATGCAGCCTTTGAGATCGAACGTTTAGAAAAGGGGATTGTCCTGTATGTTTGATGCAGGTGTTTTGGTGATTTTTCCCAGAAAACGCATTGACTTTTTTTCTCATTTATGCTAAAGTAACAACAGTTTATATGTCAAATGCAATGACAAGGAGGAGTACATACAGGACCGGCTCCCAGAGAGAAGATGGTGGTGAGAATCTTCAGCTAGGATGTATGGAAGTAGCCTTCGAGCAGTGGACTGAAAAGCATGACTTCATAAGAAGTGCTGAGTAGGATTCAACGGATTTCCCCGTTATAGGAATACAATATAACGCAGATAAGATTTGTAAGTATTGGATGAGAGCAGGAAGAACCTGAATTTAGGTGGTACCACGGATATGATTATTCGCCCTAAGCTGATATACGGCTTAGGGCTTTTTTAGTGGATGGGAAACGCTCTTTTTGGAAATTTATATGGATGACAATTAAAGGAGGATATAGGTTATGGAGATTAATGGAGCACAGATGTTTGTAAAAGCATTACAGGAAGAACATGTTGATACACTGTTTGCCTATCCGGGTGGAACAGCGATCGACTTATTTGACGCATTATACGATGCAGAGGGAATCGATATGATTCTTCCAAGACATGAGCAGGCACTTGTTCATGCAGCAGATGGATATGCAAGATCAACCGGAAAGGTTGGTGTATGTCTGGTTACAAGCGGGCCTGGTGCAACGAATCTGGTTACAGGAATTGCAACAGCAAATTATGACAGTGTTCCTCTGGTATGTTTTACCGGACAGGTACCGATGAATCTGATCGGTAACGACGCCTTTCAGGAGGTCGATATCGTAGGTATCACCAGAAACATCTGCAAATATGCAGTAACAGTCAGAAAGAGAGAAGATCTGGCAAGAATTATCAAGAATGCATTCTATATCGCAAGAACCGGTAAGCCGGGTCCTGTACTGGTTGATATACCAAAAGATATCCAGCTTGCAATGGGTTCGGATGAATATCCGGATGAAGTAAATATCAGAGGATATAAGCCATCAGAGGGTGTACATTCTGGTCAGCTTAAGAAGGCTCTGGCAGAATTAAACCATGCAAAGAAACCGGTATTTCTGATCGGTGGCGGTGTGAATATCGCACATGCAAGAAAAGAAATGCAGGAATTATGTGAATTAACAGGAATCCCTGTTGTTACTACGATCATGGGTAAGGGAGCAATTCCGACGGACCATCCTTTATATGTTGGTAATATCGGAATGCATGGAAATCTCGCATCCAATAAAGCAATCATGGAATGTGATGTCTTATTCTCAATCGGAACCAGATTTAACGACCGTATCACCGGTACGATTGACACATTTGCAAAGAATGCAAAGATCATACATATCGATATCGATGCAGCATCAATCTCCAGAAATATCGAGGTAGACATCCCAATCGTAGCAGATGCAAAGCTTGCGATCACGAAGATGTTAAAATATGCAAAGAAATTAGATATATCCGATTGGGTTGCTGAGATCATGGAAGTGAAGAAACAGTATCCGATCAACATGAATTCTTATAAAGGTGTTACACCTGAGAAGATCATTAAGACGATCAACGAGATGTATGACGATCTCATTATTACTACAGATGTAGGACAGAACCAGTTATGGACAACACAGTATATTGCACTTGGCGGTGAGAACCAGCTCTTAACCTCCGGCGGTCTTGGTACGATGGGATATGGACTTCCTGCTGCCATCGGGGCAAAGATCGGTAACCCGGATAAGAATGTTATCTGCATTTCCGGTGATGGTGGTGTACAGATGAATATTCAGGAGATGGCGACTGCGGTTGCACAGGAGCTTCCGATCACGATCTGTATTTTAAACAATGGTTATCTTGGAAATGTACGTCAGTGGCAGGAGCTGTTCTTCAACAAGCGTTACAGCAGTACCTGTCTGAGATACAGAAAGAGCTGTAATCATGACTGCCAGAATCCTGACAAATGCTGTCCGAAATATACACCGGATTTTGTAAAACTGGCGGAAAGCTATGAGGCGCTTGGAATCCGTGTTACAAAGGAAGAAGAGATCAAAGCAGCATTTGAGCAGGCAAAGGCAAATACAAAGGGACCTACAGTTATAGAGTTCTATATTGATCCGACTGCAAATGTATTCCCTATGGTTCCGGGTGGCAAGTCATTAAATGATATGATCATGGATTGTTAAGGAGGATAGACAGATGAGTGAAAAGAAAAGATGGATATGTTTATATGTTGAAAATGAAATAGGTGTACTTGCAAGAATCTCCGGTCTGTTTTCCGGTAAATCCTATAACCTGAACAGTCTGACTGTAGGAGAAACAGAGGATACGACGGTATCCAGAATGACGATCAGTTTTACCAGTGATGATCGTACTTTTGAACAGGTAAAGAAGCAGTTGAACCGCAGCGTGGAAGTAATCAAGGTGGTTGATTATACGGATATTCCGATCCATAATAAAGAGATCTTATTCATCAAGGTAAAAGAATGTAATACCGATGATAAGGATGAAGTATTCCGTATTGCAAATGCATTTAACTTCAAGATCACGGACTATGACAGAAAGAATATTCTGGTGGAATGTTTACAGACAGAAAATCAGAACAATGATGCGATCAAGTTATTCAAGCAGAGTTTTCCAAATCGGATCGAGGTTGTCCGTGGAGGAAGCGTTGCAGTAGAAGCAATCAGCATGTCGGAGCGCTAAAGGGGATAAAAATTATGAGATTTCTGATTCAGAGAGTGAATCATGCAAGTGTAACAGTAGATGATAAAGAGGTAGGAAAGATCGGAAAAGGTCTGTTGGTATTTGTAGGTGTATTCGAAGAAGATACAGAAGAAGCTGCAGACAAATTAATCCGTAAACTGCTGGGACTTCGTATATTTGCGGATGAAAATGGCAAGACAAATCTTTCTCTTACAGATGTAAACGGTGAGCTTCTGATCGTATCACAGTTTACCTTATGTGCAGACTGTAAGAAAGGAAACCGCCCATCTTTTACAAAGGCAGGCAACCCTGAAAAAGCAAATGCGTTATATGAATATGTCCTGTCTGCTTGCAGGGAAAAAATCGCAGTTACAGAAAGCGGTATTTTTGGTGCGGACATGAGAGTGGATCTGTCCAATGATGGACCGTTTACGATCCTGTTTGATAGCCGTGAAATGTAAAAAAATACATGGGAATGGATCCAAATTGAATATCTTGCATGAAAAATTGTAAATTTTTTTCAAAAACATACGATTATTTCTTGAAAAACATACAAAGAATTAATATAATTGAGTTTAGGTTATGTTAAATAAACACGTAAAGGAGAAGCGCTATAATGTTAACAAAGGAAAGCATTGAAGAAAAGACCTTTAAAAAGGGACTTTTTGGTTATAATAAAGATGAAGTAAATTCATTTATGAGAGAAGTATCGGATGAGTTTGCTTCATTACAGGCAAAATATGATGCCGCTGTAGCAGAAAATGAACTGGCTCAGAATTCTCTCAGAGAGAATAGTGTAAAGATCTATGAATTAGAGAAACAGTTAGAGCAGGCTGCTCCGGGTTCCAAAAAGGAACAGAATGCGGCAAACAGTGAAGCAAACAAAATCATTAACGATGCAAAGAAACGTGCAAATGAAGTTCTTTCCAATGCAAAGGCAGAACTTGCAAAGTTAAAAGCGGAGATGGAAGAGCTTAAGGCAAATGGCGGTACTGTAACAGCAACAGCCAGCACGACAGCTTCATCAATCAATGAAGATGCGTTAGAAGCTGATCCGATTACAAAGCTGAAGATGAAGTCTCAGACAACAGCAGAACCTCAGAAGCTGAAGATGAAGCCAAAGGAAGAGCCAAAAGAGGAAAGCAAGCCACAGGCATTTGCAGGGAAGAGTGCTGTAACAGAGGATGAAGAAGACGAAGTAATCGTAGGAGAAATCGAAGAAGGCGTTAAACGCAATCAGGTTCTGATCGGTGATGGCGATGAGGATGACGATTTCGAATTCTTATAAAGCAGGCTGATTTGTATGACATATAGGGAATGTCTCGATTATTTTCATAAATTATCAGTACATAGGAACATAGATGGATTACAGGATGATACCTATTTCCAGTTTGATGTTATTGGACGTGACAGTGGACATTTTTATATTCATTTGAAAGATGGTACACTTGAGGTCATTTCGGGGGAATATAAACAACGAAATGTTCAGTTTATCGTTACAATATCCAGTCTGGAACGGGTGATAAATGGAGTAATGGATCCGATTTATGCATATGCTACAGGAAAATTAAATATTGCTGGTGATGTGTCATTGGGAAGAAATTTCCTGTCACGCATCATCAAAGAGTAAAAAAGAAGAAACCTGTCAGATATTAACTGGCAGGTTTCTTTTTGCCTTTATAGCTATAAACGATGTGTTACATCTTTATTTATAAAAGAAGCTTGGATATCGTTGCATTACATCTCAACTTAAAAGATGTTTGATATCATTGCATTACATGGTATCAGATTTTTATAACAGATCAGCAACTTCCTTTAAGAGACGTTCTGTCTTATCCCATCCGAGACAAGGGTCTGTGATGGATTTGCCATAGCATCCTCCACCAACCGGCTGATTACCGTCTTCGATATAACTTTCAACCATAACACCTTTTACAAGTTCTTTGATATCAGGATCGTAATTGCGGCTGTGGATAACTTCTTTTACGATTCGTGGCTGCTCATCAAATTTTTTGCCTGAATTGTTATGATTTGCATCAACGATACATGAATGATTTACCAGATTGAACTTCTGGTATGATTCATATAAAAGACGAAGATCTTCGTAGTGGTAGTTTGAGATGGAACGACCATGTTTATTTAATGCACCTCTTAATATACAATGGGTCAGTGGGTTTCCGTCTGTGTGGGCTTCCCATCCGGAATATAAGAAAGTATGCGGATGCTGTCCAGCAAGACAAGAATTCATCATAACAGTATAATCCCCACTGGTTGGGTTCTTCATGCCAACCGGAATGTCCATTCCACTTGCCGTTAATCTGTGCTGCTGATCCTCAACGGAACGTGCACCGATCGCTACATAGGATAAGATGTCGTCAACATATTGCCAGTTCTCGGAATAGAGCATTTCGTCTGCTGCTGTGAGTCCGGTTTCTTTGATCGCGCGGATATGCATTTTACGGATTGCATATAAACCTTCTAACATATCAGAAGCCTTATTCGGATCCGGCTGATGCAACATCCCCTTGTATCCATCACCCGTTGTTCTTGGTTTGTTCGTATATATACGTGGAATTACAAGAATTTTATCTTTGACCTGTTCTGCAACCTTTGCCAGTCTGTTCTGATAGTCGCATACAGCATCTTCGTTATCAGCGGAACATGGACCAATTATAAATATAAATCGCTTGTCTTCTCCGGTAAAAATTTTTCTGATCTCTTCATCTCGTTTTGCTTTAATGTCTTTGAGTTCCTGTGAGAGAGGATATAACTCTTTGATCTCTTCACCGGTTGGTACTCGTTTGACCAATTTCATACTCATTGATTTTTCCTCCTGTTATAATTTGTCCAGTTAATAAATGACGAAAGTGTCATTATTTCTTAAATTACCGCATATTGCGCATAATTCTGTAGTATTATAGCAGAATATAATTAATTATGAAAGAAAAATATCAACACAAACATTCTTTATTCATTTTTTTAAGCATAAATTGTATAAATGAACAGATTAGAGGGATGTTATTGAAACGGGTAAAAATGGGAAAGAGGATAGGCAGAGCATTTGCAGGTACGGTTCTTGGAATAGCACTTGTAGTCGGACATATCGGCCAATCGGTAATATATAGTGTTGCTGTAACAGATGGAACAGCAACAGATGAAATAGCGACAGATCAGTCCGGACTTCAATTGGAATCACAATCATGTATCCTTATGGAATCAACGACAGGAACGGTATTATATGAGAAAAATGCAGATGAAGCAAGGAAACCTGCATCCGTCACAAAGGTAATGACGCTGCTTCTGATTTTTGAGGCAATGAAGGCAGGTGATTATCAGATGTCTGATATTGTAACTGTGAGTGAACATGCAGCTTCTATGGGTGGTTCACAATGCTTCTTTGAGACCGGGGAACAGCAGACGGTTGAAGATATGATAAAATGTATCATTATTGCATCAGGAAACGATGCGGCAGTTGCTATGGCAGAATTCACGGCAGGAAGCGAGGAAGCCTTTGTTCAGAGAATGAATGACCGGGCAAAGGAACTTGGAATGGAGCATACACATTTCGTCAATGCATGTGGACTGGATGCAGATGGACATGAGACATCGGCAAAAGACATTGCGATCATGTCCAGACAGTTAATTGACGAACATCCTGAGATCCTGAATTATTCCGGTATCTGGATGGATTCAATCGTACATAAAACCGCAAGGGGAGAGTCAAGATTTGACCTTGCTAATACAAATAAATTCCTAAATATGTATACCGGGGCAACCGGGCTTAAAACCGGATATACGGCGACAGCTAAATACTGTATGTCGGCGACGGCGAACAGAAACGGCATTACATTGATCGCAGTCATCATGGGAGCTGAAACAAAGGATATCAGAAATAAAGAGGCCTGCAAGCTATTAGATTATGGATATGCAAATTGCAATCTGTATAAAGATGAAAATGTACTTGACACCCGTAGCGTTTCTATAGAAAATGGTATCAGTGACGAGCTGGCGATTGACAGTGTATCGGACTTCTCATCCGTTCTGCTTCGCGGGGAAAAGGCAGATGATGTAAAGAAGATACTGGTTCAGGATGAACCGCTTACAGCACCGATAAAAAAAGGATATGTTGTCGGTCATATAGAATATTCAATCAATGGTCGTATCCTTGGTTCAGTCGAGGTCGTTGCAGCAGAAAATATAAAGAAAATGACGTTTGGCTACAGCTTTAAAAAAGTATTATATCTTGCCTTTCGTTCCTAGAGGAAGAGAAAATGTTATTCGATATTATCAGTATCATCTGTATATTTGCGATTATCTGTCTGTGCGCAGTTCTGATCGAAAGCAGACGGGAGAATCATATGCTTTCGGTATCTCATTATACAATCACGGATAAAAGGATAAAAAAGTCTGCTACATTTGCGATGATCGCAGATCTTCATAATGCAGAATTCGGAGATAAAAATGAGGATCTCATAAAAGAGATAAAAAAGATTGCTCCTGATGCAGTTTTGATTGCAGGAGATGTTATAGTCGGAAAGAAAGATGTCAGACCGGGTGTTGCGATAGACCTTCTGCAAAAGCTTGGAAGTGAATTCCCTGTTTATATTTCAAAGGGAAATCATGAGATGCGAACCGTTTTATATACAGAGCAGTATGGAGATATATGGGAATGCCTGTATGAACAGACAAAGAATTACGTTCATTGGCTTATAAATGAGGAAGCTACTCTGGCATCTGACAACATTCAGATCGTGGGGCTTGACATGGATGCAGCTTATTACAGAAGATTCCGGCTTCAGAAGATGGAGACGGACTATCTGGTGAAGCTTCTTCCAACAAGGCATCAGGATGCATATACGATTCTACTGGCGCATAACCCGGATTATTTTTCGGTTTATGCGGAATGGGGAGCAGATTTGGTGTTATCCGGTCATGTACACGGGGGCATGATCATACTTCCGTTTTTGGGGGGAGTGATATCACCGATGGTACGGCTGTTTCCGAAATATTACCGGGGTATGTATGAATATCGTAATAAAAAAATGATTTTAACAGGTGGACTTGGTGGTCATACTTTAAAGTTCCGGGTCAATAATAAACCGGAGATATGCGTGATCCATCTGGAAGGAGAATAACAGGGGAAGATTATGAGTGAGGAATACAAAGAAGTAGAGCAGACAGAGAGTGAAGCAGAGCCAACAGAAAGCGGCGCAGACAAAGAAACCGAAAACGTGGCGGACAAAGAGGCTGAGCAGACTGGGGCTGAGATGGAAGCAGTCAAAGAGACAGACCAGACAGAGACTCAAGAAATAGAAACAAAAGACCAGCCGGAGGTTGCTGCCACGGCTGCTGCCATACCATCGGATGTCTTTGTCGATAAGAGTGTCTATGAACAGATCGATAGACGGAAAAAAGGAAAAAAGATCGCTGCTATTATATCAATTTCTGTGGGCGGAGTTATTTTACTTTGTTATCTTACATTGTCGATCTGGTTTAGTTTTCATTTTAACAAGAATACATATATTGACGGACAGAATGTATCCTATCATACAGTAAAATCTGTAAAAAACACGATCGATACATATATGAGTGAATATTCTTTAAGCGTAAACGGCAGAGAACATGCATCATTTGTGATCCGTCCGGAAGATATCGATATGACGATACAGGCAGTTTCCAATGAGAAAAGCATCAAGAAGAAACAAAATGGCTTTCTGTGGTTTTTGTATCTGAATGATAATCGGAAAGATTATAAAACCAGTTACGAAGTAACATATGATAAAGAAAAGTTGTATCAGTTCTTAAAAAATCAGGACTGTATGCAGGAAAAGAATATGAATAAGCCAAAGGATGCCTATGTAGTAGTTGAAAAGAGCGAGGCGGTTATCATACCAGAGACAGAAGGCAGTTATCTGGATACAGATAAGGTGCAGGAAGTGATAGAAACGGCACTTGAACAGGTGAAAGCTACTACAGACCTTGATAAAGAAGCGTGTTATGAGAATGCAGAGATCACGGCAGACAGTACGGAGATCGCAGACCGGAAAAAAGCACTGGAAACATATCTTGCGGTTCAGATCAACTACAGCATTGATCGTGTAACATGGACGCTTGATGCATCAACATTTGGCAGCTGGCTCTATTATGATAACGGAAAATGGAAGTTCAAAAAGAAATCGGTTCAGGCATATGTGAGACAACTTGCAGAGACATATGATACTGTCGGAACAACGAGAACCTTTCAGACCTATACCGGAAGATATGTAGAAGAAACAGGCAATCGTTATGGATGGGCAATTGATGTGGAAGCGGAGACAAAGGGCTTGCGGGAAGCACTTGCAAGTGGGAAATCACAGGAGCGTACACCGGAGTTTTCCCAGGTAGGAGCGGCATATAACAAATACGGGGATATCGGTTATTCTTATGTAGAGGTCGATCTGTCGAACCAGCATGTTTATCTGATTGTAAGTGGAAAACTGGTCACAGATTCCCCTTGTGTTACCGGATGCGTGAAGAACGGTCATGGTACACCGGATGGATTATATTCGGTTACATATAAGGAATCACCATCGGTTCTCAGAGGTGAAGATTACGAGACAAAGGTGAATTTCTGGATGCCTTTTAATCGTGGAATCGGGCTTCATGATGCGACATGGCGTGATGAGTTCGGCGGAGACATTTATTATTCCGGCGGTTCGCATGGCTGCGTTAATCTGCCATATCAGAAAGCAGCGGTTATTTATGAAAATATATACGCAGGTATGCCTGTGATCTGTTATTATTAAGATGTTTATTTTATCAGAAAAAAGCAGGTTGATATTGTGAGCACAACTCATTTAATACAGGCGAAATCGTATTTTACAAATAAAAAATAGTTGTATATTTTGTGTATTAATGGTATTATAGCAAAGTCATAGGAAAAGGAGATATACCCAAGTGGCTGAAGGGTCCGCTCTCGAAAAGCGGTAGGTCGGGCAACCGGCGCGAGAGTTCAAATCTCTCTATCTCCGTTTTATGAAAATAAGCTGACATTCAGATGGGTGTCAGCTTTTTTACCATATGGATATATGTGGAAAATCAGAATTATGTATTTCAGAGACTGGGTACAGGTGAGCTGCGGCACTGGGATAAGGAGATGTTATTTATGTATGATGAGGCTGTTCGTTATATCACTGGTAAAATAAAGATGAAGCCGGAGATAGGGATCGTACTTGGAAGTGGACTGGGTGATGCATTTACCATGGATGATCCGGTGTATATTAATTATAAAGAGGTTCCGGGCTTCCCTGTTTCGACAGTTGCCGGCCATAAGGGACGATTTATATTTGGTTATTCCTGTGGAAAACCGATTGTTGTCATGCAGGGCAGAGTTCATTACTATGAGGGATATTCCATGCAGGATGTCGTGAAACCGATCCGGCTGATGGGGCTTCTTGGAATACGGTGGCTGATTCTTACCAATGCGGCAGGAGGAATCAGTGAAGAGCTGGTACCGGGAGATATCATGATCATTTCGGATCAGATATCAAGCTTTGTTCCATCTCCCTTGATTGGAAGGAATATAGACAAGTTTGGTGTCAGATTTCCGGATATGAGCCATATATATGACGAAGAAAAAATTCAGATAAGCAGGAAAATATTTGAGAGAATGGGATTTCATACTGTGGAAGGTACTTATCTTCAGACATCAGGACCTCAATATGAGACGCCGGCCGAGATACGGATGTTTCATATGCTTGGTGCAGATGCGGTTGGTATGAGTACAGCATGTGAGGCAATCGCGGCCTGCCATATGGGAATCCGGGTATCCGGTTTTTCGGCAATTTCAAATAAAGCGGCAGGACTTGGTGCTGAATTAAAGCATGAGGATATTCTGGATCGCAGTAAGGAGATGTCTGATAAAATGAGCAGACTCCTTACAGAATTGATCGAAAGTTATAGTGATGGCACAGAATAAAATATTCCGATCATTTGATGAAAAGTGATAATCAGTCATTTATAAGCGGATATGGATTAATTAGAATAGATATGAGGTGCGAAAAGAATGGATGTAAAGATATATACAGATGGTGCAGCGAGAGGAAATCCGGACGGACCGGGCGGATATGGTACGGTTATCCAGTTTATAGATGGAAAAGGAACGCTCCATGAACGGGAATTTTCACAGGGCTATAATAAGACGACCAATAACCGCATGGAGCTTATGGCAGCTATTGTTGGGTTAGAAGCATTGATAAAACCCTGTAATGTGGAATTATATTCAGATTCCCAGTATCTTGTAAAGGCATTTAATGAAGGCTGGATATGGGGCTGGATCAAGAAGGGCTGGAAACGTGGCAAGAATGAACCGGTAAAGAACCGGGATCTGTGGGAACGACTGTTAAAAGCAAAAGAGCCGCATACAGTAACCTTTCACTGGGTGAAGGGACATGCAGGACATCCGATGAATGAACGATGTGATATGCTTGCAACGACAGCGGCAGACGGAGATAACAAAATAGACGACGAAGGTGTGATAACGAATGAATAAACACGAATTTAGACAACTGTTCAATGAGAAAATACTGATCTTAGATGGAGCAACCGGAACAAATCTGATGAATGCAGGCATGCCACTTGGTGTATGTCCGGAAAAATACATACTGGAGCACAAAGAAGTTATGCTGGAACTTCAGACGTCGTATCTGAATGCAGGCACAGATATCTTATATGCTCCGACATTTACCTGTAATCGTTTAAAACTTCGTGAATATGGATTGGAAACTGATCTCTATCAGATGAATATGGATCTGGTAGCTCTGTCAAAGCAGGCCGTTGCCGAGTGCGGGCATGGTTATGTCGCAGGTGATCTTACCATGACAGGTGAGATGCTGTATCCGATGGGAAAACTTCAGTTTGAAGAGCTGGTTGATATCTATAAAGAACAGATCAAAGTTCTTGTTGAGGCGGGCTGTGATCTTCTTGTTGTAGAAACAATGATGAGCCTTGCCGAAACCAGAGCTGCTGTGATCGCTGCAAATGAGATCTGTGATCTCCCTATCATGGCGAGCCTTACATTTAACGAGGACGGAAGAACCTTGTATGGAACGGATCCGGTAACCGCGGTCAATGTATTACAGAATCTTGGCGTGGATGCAATAGGTGTAAACTGTTCCACAGGACCGGACAAGATGACAGAGCTTGTGGCTGCCATGAAAGAGGTAGCATTTGTCCCCGTATTTGCGAAGCCGAATGCCGGTATGCCTGAACTTGTGGATGGTAAAAGTGTATATGCCATGACACCGGAAACCTTTGCAGAAGATATGAAGATGATCATAGAAGCAGGAGCTGGTATGGTCGGCGGCTGCTGCGGAACAACTCCTGCCCATATCAAAGCACTTTCCGATATGGCAAAGACAATGGATATTCCTGAGATATCAGACAAGAAAGAACGTTTGCTATCATCAGAACGCATGACAAGACAGATCAATTTAGATGGTTCTTTTATGGTAGTTGGAGAACGAATCAATCCAACCGGTAAGAAGAAACTGCAGGCGGAGCTTCGGGAAGGAGTTCTCGATACTGTTATGACGATGGCAGAAGAACAGATGGAAAAGGGTGCATCAATTCTTGATATTAATGTCGGCATGAATGGTATTGATGAGAAAGAAATGATGGTAAGGGTTGTATATGAGGTGTCACAGGCAGTGAATCTTCCGTTATGTATTGATTCCAGTAACCCTGCTGTTATCGAAGCGGCACTTCGTATCTATCCGGGACGTGCACTTGTGAATTCTGTATCTCTGGAAAAGGTAAAAATGCAGGAGATCCTTCCGTTGGTCAGAAAATATGGTGCGATGTTCATTCTGCTTCCGCTTTCTGATGAGGGACTTCCAAAGGACAGTGATGAAAAAGAAAGTATTATACATACAGTTCTGGATGCTGCTTATAAGATGGGCTTTCAGAAAGAGGATGTTGTGGTCGATGGTCTGGTTGCAACAGTCGGAGCAGAGAAAGCTGCTGCTGTCAACTGCCTGAAAACAATCCGTTATTGTCATGATATGGGGCTTGCTACGATATGCGGACTTTCGAATATCTCATTTGGATTGCCGGAGCGTATGTTTGTAAATGCAGCTTTTCTTACGATGGCGATCCAGAATGGTCTTACGATGGCAATTGCAAATCCGTCACAGACCATGCTTATGAATATGGCATATGCATCGGATATGCTTCTTAACAAAGACGAAGGAGATATCCGGTATATCCAGAATGTAAAACCTCTCGGGATCACAACGGCTGCACCTGTACAGAATGGAGGCAGTCAGGAGGATGAAAAAGAAAAAAGTGTTATCTACACAGATGTTGTAAAAGGAAATAAAAGAAATATTACAGAAGATGTCAAAAAAGAACTGGAACAGGGGATAGATCCGCAGAAGATTATTGATGATGAGCTGATTCCGGCAATTAACCGTGTTGGAAAATTATTTGAACAGAAAAAATACTTTCTGCCACAGTTAATCGCCAGCGCAGAGACGATGGAGCTTGCGATCAATCATATCACACCACTTATCGTACGGGAGGATGATGGAAAGTCAATGCCTGCGATCGTGGTTGCTACCGTAGAGGGAGATATCCATGATATCGGAAAGAATCTGGTTGTCTTGATGCTTCGAAACTACGGATTCCCGGTTATCGATCTTGGAAAGGATGTACCTGCGGATGTGATCGTTGATGCAGCCATAGAAAATGATGCCAAGGTCATCGGACTTTCGGCACTGATGACAACAACTATGATGAAAATGGTGGATGTTGTGGAACTGGTAAAAGCAAAAAATCTGGATATTAAGGTCGTTATCGGCGGAGCTGTTATCACAGAGAGCTTTGCTGAGGAGATTCATGCAGATGGTTATTCAGAGGATGCGGCAGAATGTGTTCAGGTTGTAAAAAGATTGCTTGATATTGAGTAATTCTTCGTTGACAATAATTGACAAGATAACTATAATAAAACAAGGATTTGTGCTGTATTGATTATACAGCCGTTTCATAGGTTTGAAAGGTGGTACTTATTGATGGATAATATAGTTTTGTCACTTCTTGTAGATAATACATCAGGTGTACTGAGCAGAGTTTCAGGTTTATTCAGCCGCAGAGGTTATAATATCGACAGCGTTACGGTAGGTGTTACGGAGAATCCTGCATATTCCAGAATGACTGTAGCAGTAAGCGGAGATAATGCAAGTCTGAGCCAGATCAAGAAACAGTTGAATAAGCTCGAGGATGTCGTAGAGATCGTTGAACTGGAGCCTGGCAAATCAGTATGCAGAGAACTTGTACTCGTAAAGGTGAGAAGTGATAAGGATACCCGTCAGGATATCATGTCCATTGCAAATATATTCCGAGCAAACATCGTTGATGTTTCAAAAGGTTCCATGATCATTGAGCTAACAGGTGCAACCTCGAAGTGTGAAGCATTTCTTGGACTGTTAGATGGATTTGAGATCATTGAACTGGTTCGTACCGGTCTGACAGGACTGGTGAGAGGTCAGCGTCAGGATTAATCATGTGCACCTTAGTTAACTATAGATTGATTGATTGCAATTATGCAGTTAATTATTATAAAGAAGTCATTTATATCAGGAGGACAAAATAATGGCAGAAGCAAAAATTTATTATCAGGAAGACTGTAATTTATCATTACTGGACGGACAGACAATCGCTATTATCGGTTATGGTTCACAGGGACATGCACATGCCCTTAACTTAAAGGAATCAGGCTGTAACGTAATTATCGGTCTTTATGAAGGAAGCAAGTCTTGGGCAAAGGCTGAAGCACAGGGATTTGAAGTATATACAGCTGCAGAAGCTGCTAAGAAAGCAGACATTATCATGATTCTTATTAATGATGAGTTACAGGCTGATATGTACAAGAACGATATCGAGCCAAACCTTGAAGAAGGCAATATGTTAATGTTTGCTCATGGTTTCAATATCCACTTCGGAACAATTGTTCCACCTAAGAATGTTGATGTAACCATGATCGCTCCTAAGGCACCTGGTCACACAGTACGTTCTGAGTATCAGGCAGGAAAGGGTACACCTTGTCTTGTAGCTGTAGAGCAGGATTACACAGGAAAGGCTCTTGACAGAGCATTAGCTTATGCACTTGGTATCGGCGGAGCTCGTGCCGGCGTTCTTGAGACAACATTCAGAACAGAGACAGAGACAGACCTCTTTGGTGAGCAGGCAGTTCTTTGCGGTGGTGTATGTGCACTTATGCAGGCTGGTTTCGAGACACTTTGCGAAGCCGGTTACGATCCAAGAAATGCATACTTTGAGTGTATTCATGAGATGAAGCTGATCGTAGATCTGATCTACCAGTCAGGCTTCAAGGGAATGAGATATTCTATCTCAAATACTGCTGAGTATGGTGATTATGTAACAGGTCCTAAGATCATTACAGAAGATACAAAGAAGGCTATGAAGAAAGTTCTTTCTGATATTCAGGATGGTACATTTGCTAAGGAATTCTTACTTGATATGTCACCTGCAGGACGTCAGGTTCACTTCAAGGCTATGAGAAAGAAAGCTGCTGAGCATCCATCAGAGATCGTTGGCGAGAGCATCAGAAAGCTGTACAGCTGGAATGGTGAAGACAAGCTCATCAACAACTAATCTGAAGTAAATATATTTTATTTTATATAATAACAGGAGCAGATTTTATGTTTTCGGACGTAAGATCTGCTTTTGTTGTATCCAAAAATGTTTTGTGCTATACTGTTAGCAAAAATGTGAACAGGGTGGTTGGTTTTATGTTTAATCAGTTAACAGAATCTGACATCAAGAAGATGGAAGAAGAAATCGAATATAGAAAAGTAGTAGTTCGAAAAGAAAAGCTGGAAGCTGTAAAGGAAGCAAGAGCACAGGGCGACCTGAGTGAGAATTTCGAGTATTATGCAGCGAAGAAGGATAAGAATGCGAATGAAAAAAGAATCCGTTATCTGGATCGTATGGTAAGAACTGCTGAGATCATAAAAGATGAGTCAGCAGATGATGAAGTAGGTTTGAATAATACTGTTCGTGTTTATTTTGAAGAAGATGATGAAGAAGATACTTATCGTATCGTAACGACAGTCCGCGAAGATGTATTAAATGGTATTATCAGCAATATATCTCCGATGGGGAAAGCATTGCTTGGTCATAAAGTCGGTGACCGTGTAGAGGTTGTTCCGGGAAAGGGCGACCCTTTCCATATTGTGATACGGGAGATTGTTAAGACAACCGATGAATCCCAGGATCATATTCGATAGAAGATAAAAATATACGGACAGGATGAAGAAGGTGACAGTCAGATGACATGTTTGGAAGCACAATCAAAGATCATGGCATTCATAGAGAACAAACTCCCGGACGATGAATTGAAGGAGTTTATTAAGCATGTCAAAAATTGTGAAAACTGTTCGGAAGAATTGGAAATCTACTATACCTTGATCGTTGGTATGAAAGAATTGGACAATGAAGAAAATCTTTCCACGAACTTCAAAAAGGAACTGGATGATAAGCTGGATGAAGAAATGACACGTATGACAGCCGTTAAACGAATTGCAACCTCTACAATCGTTCTGGTTCTGGCTGCAATTGTGATCGGACTTGTATGGGTATATAGTGGAGTTCTGGAAGAAGTATATCATTATGAGCAGAATGCCAAACAGAAATCGCAGACAGAATATTATTATAGTGATACTTTTGGAGAAAAGCTGTTTTTTGACAATAAATATATGATCGAATATCTGGAGAAAATTTTATATAAAAAGGATGATCTTCCCGGAACCAGTGATAAAAACGTACAGTTTATGGATAAAATAAAGAGATATAACCAGACACACAAAAACTATCTGGAAGTCGCCGAAGAAACGGCAGAGAAGGACGATTTGGAAAATGAAGAAAATATTATTAATTGATGGACACAGTATATTAAACCGTGCATTCTATGGTCTGCCGGATCTCACAAACTATGAAGGACTGCATACAAATGCAGTTCTTGGTTTTCTTAATATTATATTTAAGATCATGGATGAGGAAAAACCGGATCATATGTGTGTAGCATTTGATGTGCATGAACCGACATTCCGTCATCTGAAATACAGCGCATATAAAGGAACCAGAAAGCCGATGCCGGAGGAACTTCGTGAACAAGTTCCACTTATGAAAGAAGTGCTTACAGCTATGCATGTCACGATTGTGGAAAAAGGCGGTTATGAGGCAGATGATATCATTGGTACGATATCAAGGATGGCAGAACGAAATGGCTATGCAACTGTGATTGTATCGGGTGACAGAGATCTTCTGCAGCTTGCAACAGATACGATCCTTGTGCGGATCCCAAAAACAAAAGCAAGCGGCACAACGATAGAAAATTATTATGCAAAGGATGTTGTTGAGGCATATGGTGTTACACCGGTTCAGTTTATAGATATGAAGGGGCTTATGGGCGATACCTCTGATAATATTCCCGGAGTTCCGGGAATCGGAGAAAAGACAGCGGCAAAGCTGATGATTGAATACGGAAGCATGGAGAATATTCTGGATCATCTGGATACGGTAAAGCCTCCGCGTGTTCAGAAGAATCTGACCGAGAACATGGATCTTGCAGTTATGTCAAAGGATCTTGCAACGATCAAACTGGACTGCGAGCTGGATGTTTCTCTGGATGAAATGACGATCGAATCATTATTCAATGATGATTCATATAAGATTTTTAAAAGATTAGGCTTTAACAGTCTGTTAAAAAAGTTTGGCACAGTGACAGAGACGGCGGAGATTGATCCGGTTATCACCTTGCTTGAAACAACGGAGCAGATAGATGGTTTTCTTGCCGATAAGATGAAAAATATAGATAAGATCGGTTTATATCCAATCTGGAAGGATGGAACCTTATTCGGGCTGTCTGCTGCCACATCTGATAATGAGGTCTATATTTTGTCGAATCTGAATGGAATGGAGCATGACAGACTGACAGAGAATATAGTATCAGCCACCAGGAACGGTATGCAGATCGATATTCTGGATTTAAAGGAAGCATTGTCAGTCTTTCCGTTTGATGAGAGTGATACAAAGGTGCATGATATCGGTGTAGCGGCATATCTCTTAAATCCGATGGAGGATGTATATTCCTATGATGCGGTCGCAAGGGATTATCTTGGTGCAACACTGCCGTCTGAAAAAGAACTGGTTGGAAAAGATGAATTGAATCTGTTCTCTTTTGCAAATGAAACTTTTCAGAAATTATTTGCATATAAGGCGTTGATCCCATATCTTATAGGTGATCTTCTGATGGAACATCTGGAAAAACAGGAGATGTTTACCCTCTATAATGAGATCGAGATGCCAACAGTATATACACTTTATGATATGGAGCACCGGGGAATCAGGGTTGACCGAAAAGCTTTGGATGATTACAGCGTAAAGCTGCAGAGCAGGATCGACGAACTGCATACTGATATCATCGGTTATGCAGGAAAAGAGTTTAATATCAATTCGCCAAAACAGTTAGGTGTTATTTTATTTGAAGATATGGGACTTTCCGGTGGCAAGAAGACCAAGACCGGATACAGCACCAGCGTTGATGTGCTGGAAAAGATAAAGAATGACCATCCAATCATACCTGCGATACTGGAATATCGTCAGCTTACAAAGCTGAATTCCACTTATGCGCAGGGATTGACGGCATATATATCAGAAGATGGCAGGATTCACGGAACTTTTAACCAGACGATCACAGCGACCGGCCGTATCAGTTCGACTGATCCGAACCTCCAGAATATTCCTATGAAACTGGAACTTGGCAGACTGATTCGAAAGGCATTTATTCCGGAGGATGGATATGTATTTTTGGATGCTGATTATTCTCAGATTGAACTTCGTGTACTTGCTCATTTATCCGGAGATCAGGTTATGCAGAATGCCTTTCTGAATCATGTAGATATCCATGCAACGACAGCTTCTGAGGTGTTCGATGTTCCGATCGATCAGGTAACATCCTTGCAGAGAAGAAATGCAAAGGCAGTTAACTTCGGTATTGTTTATGGGATCAGTGCATTTGGTTTGTCGGAGGATCTTGGAATATCCAGAAAAGAAGCGGCTGATTATATTGAGAAATATTTTGCAACCTATAAGAATATAAAGTCATTCCTTGACCGTCAGGTGGAAGAAGCAAAAGCAGATGGTGTTGTGCGGACGATGTTCGGTCGTATCCGTCCTGTACCGGAGCTTCGGTCTTCAAACTTCATGACCAGAAGCTTTGGTGAACGTGTTGCAATGAATTCGCCGATTCAGGGAACAGCGGCAGATATTATTAAGATTGCTATGTTCCGTGTGAATATGGAACTGAAAAAACGAGGACTGAAATCCCGCCTGATCTTACAGATCCATGATGAACTTCTGGTAGAGACTGCAAAGGATGAGATTGACATTGTAAAAGAGATCATGGAAAAGGAAATGATGGGTGCAGCCGACATGGCAGTACCGCTTGAGATCGGTATCAGTGAAGGAGATAACTGGTATGATGCGAAATAAAGATGAGATGCTGATCCTTGGACTAACAGGAGGCATTGGTTGCGGAAAGACAGCAGTTCTTACGATATTAAAGGAAGAATATGATGCATATATAATAGAAGCAGACCGTCTGGCACATGAGTTGATGGAACCCGGAAAAACGGTTTATCAGGGAATTGTGGATGCATTTGGTATGGAGGTTTTGATGGATACTGATATAGATATATCTGCACCTGCTGAAGGGGACGCAGTGACAGACAACGGTCAATCAACGGTTAACCGCTCGATTGACAGAAAGAAGCTTGGAGATATCGTATTCCACGATAAAGATAAGCTGGCTTTGCTGAACAGTATTTCACATCCGTTAGTGAAAGAAGAAATCCTGCGCCGGATTGAGGAACAGAAGGATGCCGGAAAAAAGCTGTTCGTGATTGAAGCTGCTTTGCTGATTCAGGATGGATATAAGAGTATCTGTGATAAGATGTGCTATGTCTATGCAGACTTGGATGTCCGGATATCCAGACTCTGCGAATATCGTGGCTTTACCCAAGAACGAGCGCAGGCGGTTATCGATTCACAGGAGTCGGAAGCTTTTTATCTGGAAGCCTGCGACTATAAGATTGATAATTCCGGGTCGCTTGAAAATACGAAAAAAGACTTGAAGCACATATTAGATGAATGTAGAATATAATGTGTTGTCTGACACATAAAGATTCAAGCAGATAACTGTATAAATAAATTATGTTATATACGACAGGCGTTGTGCCGGTCAGAACAAAATATATAAAGTGAGGATATTTAATATGAAGGTTTTAGTTATTAACTGTGGCAGTTCATCGTTGAAGTATCAGTTGATCGATTCTGATACAGAAGAACTTCTTGCAAAGGGCTTATGTGAACGTATCGCTGTAGATGGAAGACTTACCCATACAACGACAGGAAAAGAGAAATATACAAAGGATCTTCCTATGCCGGATCATAATGCAGCAGTCAGTTATGTATTAGAAGCATTAACAGATAAAGAGACAGGTGCGATCACTGATCTGTCCGAGATCGATGCGGTAGGTCACAGAATCGTACATGGTGGTGAGAAATTTGCCAAGTCTGTTGTGATTACAGATGAAGTAATTGCTGCGATTGAAGAATGTAACGATCTTGCGCCATTACATAATCCGGCAAACCTGATCGGTATTCGTGCATGCCAGAAGCTGATGCCGGGTGTCCCGAATGTCGGTGTATTTGATACAGCGTTTCATCAGACAATGCCGGATAAAGCGTATATCTATGGTATTCCTTATGAATATTATACAGACTATAAGATCAGAAGATATGGTTTCCACGGCACAAGCCACAGCTTTGTATCAAAGAGAACAGCAGAGCTTCTTGGAAAAAATATCGAAGATACAAAGATCATCGTATGTCATCTTGGCAATGGTTCCAGTATTACAGCGGTTAAGGGTGGAAAATCAGTAGATACAACCATGGGTCTGACACCGCTTGCAGGTGTGATCATGGGAACAAGATCCGGTGATATCGATCCTGCCATTATCGAATTCCTTGCAAACAAGACAGGAAAGAATATCGAAGAGATCAATACGATCTTAAATAAAAAGTCCGGTGTTTATGGTCTCTCCGGTGGATTCAGTGATTTCAGAGATCTCGGCAAGGGTATGGAAGAAGGAAATGACAGATGTCGTCTTGCACTTGATGTATTTGCATATGGTGTCAAGAAGTATATCGGTGCATATGCCGCAGCAATGGGTGGTGTAGATGCGATTGCATTTACAGCCGGTATCGGTGAGAATAATCCATATGTCAGAAATCTTGCAATGTCAGATATGGAATACATGGGTATCACGATCGATCAGGAAGCAAACAAGGTTATGGGAGATGAAAAGCTGATCTCCACACCGGATTCCAAGGTAAAGGTATTCGTAGTCCCTACAAATGAAGAGCTTGCGATTGCAAGAGAGACTGTTGCTTTAGTGTAACGAAAAAGAAAAATATGGCAAAAAATATGTGATTTTATCGTTGACAAAGAGTATTCAAATATGTATAATAACCAATGTGCGATTTTTAGGAGATATTATGTTAATTGATTTATCAGAGATTTTATCGACAGAAGGACAGGTAAAAGACTACGATGTTATATCTGAATTGAAGGAGTTTTCTTTCAACGGAAATGTATATGTAGTCGATAATGTAAAGAATTTTCATCTTACCGCCAGAAATGAAGGTAAGAGAAAAGCAAGTCTTAAGGGCGGCTGTGTTGTCACACTTAAGATGCTATGTGACCGTTGTCTGGATGAAATTACAGAGGATTTTGAAGTGGACATAGACGAGATGATCGATATGGCTATCTTTGAAACAGATAAAGTTGATGAGATCGAGGAATTAGATTATCTGGAAGATCACATTATTAATATGGACATGCTTTTACAGAAGGAACTAATGACTTTAGTCCCGATGCAGATATTATGCAAAGATGATTGCAAAGGTCTGTGCAAAGTGTGTGGAGCAAATCTGAATCATGAAACATGTGATTGTGATGATTTTGTTCCGGATCCAAGATTATCAGTTTTTGCAAACATCTTGAAAGGTTGAGGAGGTGTGATTAATGTCAATTTGTCCAAAGAATAAGAGTTCAAAGGCCAGAAGAGATAAGCGTAGAGCTAACTGGAAGATGACTGCTCCTGCATTAGTAAAGTGCAGTAAGTGTGGCGAATTAATGGTTCCACATAGAGTATGTAAGAATTGTGGTTCATACAACAAGAAAGAGATTATCTCAGTAGGTGAGTAATTATAAATAGAGCTTTCCGAGCGATCGGAAGGCTTTATTTTTTTGCACCGATATCCCCTGTTGACTTTAAGAAAGGCAAAATATATAATAGCTTTGTGCATTTATACGGTCAGAGCAGAGTCCTATTCTGACAAACCCTGGGGTTGGTCTGCGTAGGAGTCTGGACTCCGATTCGTATAATAAGAAATATGGAAATGCCGGAATAGTTCCGGTATAGAAAGGAAGCAGGAATAAGATGAGCGAAGTAACAAGAGTAGTCGTAGATGCCATGGGTGGAGATTATGCACCGGAGTGGATCATAAGAGGTGCAGTAGAAGCGATCAATGAAGGCGCAAAGGCACAGATAATACTGACCGGTAAAGAAGATGTAATAAAGAAGGAACTTGCAAAATATACTTACGATCAGTCAAAGATCGAGGTTGTAAATGCAACAGAGGAGATCACCTGTCATGAAGCCCCGGTACAGGCTGTCAGAAGCAAGAAGGATTCTTCACTGGTGGTTGGCCTGAATATGGTAAAGAACGGAGAAGCTGATGCGATTATTTCAGCCGGAAGCTCAGGTGCGATCCTTGCAGGTGGACAGTTGGTAGTCGGACGTTCCAAAGGTGTAAAGCGTTCACCACTTGCGCCATTACTTCCTACATCAAAGGGTTATTCCCTTCTGATCGATTGTGGAGCGAATGTCGATGCGAGACCGGAGCATCTGCTACAGTTTGCCAAGATGGGTTCTATCTATATGGAGAATATCGAGCATGTAAAGAATCCAAGAGTTGCAATCGTAAATATCGGCGATGAAGAAGAAAAGGGAAATGCTCTTGTAAAAGAGACATATCCATTATTAAAAGAATGTAAGGACATTAATTTTGTTGGAAGTATCGAGGCAAGAGAGATTCCAAATGGTGCAGCAGATGTCATTGTCTGTGAAGCATTTGTCGGAAATGTTATCTTAAAGTTGTATGAAGGTCTTGCAAAGATGCTTTTAGGTGAGATCAAGAATACGATTATGTCTTCATTTAAAACCAAGATCGGAGGACTTCTGATCAAGAGTTCATTGAATGGCTTGAAGGAACGTTTTAATGCGAAGAACAAAGGTGGTGCACCGTTGCTTGGCTTAAAGGGCCTTGTTGTAAAGATCCACGGTAATTCTCATAACGAAGAGGTTAAGAGCGCTATTTTCCAGTGTATTAATTTCAAGGAAAATGGTGTAAATGAAAAAATTGCCGAGAATATTGGAAAAGAAGTGGCGAAGTAATTATGAACACAGAACGATTTCATAATATAGAAGATATCATTGGGTATACCTTTCATGATCTGGAACTGCTTGTAACAGCGTTAACACATAAGTCCTATGCAAATGAGCGGAAGATCAATAAAGTAGAATCCTATGAACGATCGGAATTCCTTGGGGATGCAATCCTGGAATTCGTTGTAAGTGAATATCTTTATAAAAATTATCCGGATTACCCGGAAGGAAAATTAACAAAGCTCCGAGCAAGTCTGGTATGTGAATTTACCTTGTCTCAGATATCCAAGGAACTAAAGTTTGGACATTATGTTCTGTTAAGCAGGGGAGAAGATCTGACCGGAGGGAGAAATCGGAACTCGATCATGTGTGATCTGTTTGAGGCAGTTCTCGGTGCAATCTATCTGGATGGCGGCTTAGATGAGGCAAAGAAATTTGTCCACCGTTTTTTACTTGATGATGTTGAGACACATTCACTGTTTTATGATGCCAAGTCAACCTTGCAGGAGCTTGCGCAGAAAGAAGAAAAAACCCTTACTTATGCCTTGTTAGAGGAGAAGGGGCCGGATCATAATAAATCTTATGTATCCGAGGTGTGCATTAACGGGGAGCATGTTGCAACAGGTGAAGGAGCATCCAGAAAGGCTTCGGAGCAGACGGCAGCATATAATGCACTGTTACAAATAAAGAAAAAGCAGGGTTAATATATGTATTTAAAAAGTATTGAAGTAAACGGCTTCAAATCATTTGCAAATAAAATCGTATTCAAATTCAATCATGGAATAACCTGTATCGTTGGACCGAATGGTTCGGGAAAGAGTAACGTAGCGGATGCTGTCCGCTGGGTACTTGGTGAACAGAGTGCAAAGAGTCTCCGAGGCTCTAAGATGGAGGATGTAATCTTCTCCGGTACACAGCTTCGTAAGCCACAGGGTTCTGCTTATGTAGCGATCACGTTAGATAACAGTGATCATCATCTGCCGATTGATTATAATGAAGTAACGGTTGCCAGACGTGTGTATCGTTCGGGAGAAAGTGAATATCTTATTAATGGCACAGTCAGTCGTTTAAAGGATGTAAATTCGCTGTTCTTTGATACCGGTATCGGTAAAGAGGGATATTCCATTATCGGACAGGGTCAGATTGAGAAGATCTTAAATGGTAAACCGGAGGAACGACGGGAACTGTTCGATGAAGCGGCAGGAATCGTAAAATTTAAAAAGAACAAAGCGGCAGCCGAGAAATCATTAGAAGCAGAGCGTGACAATCTAAGTCGTGTCAATGATATTTTATATGAGTTGGAAAAGCAGGTCGGTCCATTACAGAAGCAGTCAGAAACAGCGAGAAAATATCTGTTGTTTAAGGACGAACTGAAGAAACTGGATATCAATGCTTTTTTCCTTGAAATGGAGCATTTAAAAGAGATTCTTGATAAAGATACAGAGAATCGGGAAATCTTAAATAATGATCTCACGCAGAATAAAGAAGAACTGGAGCATACAAAGGAAGAATATGAGCGTATCGAGCAGGCGTTAGAGGAGATCAATCAGGCAATCGATGCATCCAAGAATCAGGTGCATGAGCTCCGGTTAAAAAATGAACGTTTGGAAGGTGAGATCAACGTTATCAACCAGCAGATCTTGAACTCCCGACAGAATGATAAGAATATACAGGAACAGATCGACAGGATCAGCCGTCAGCGGGAAACTGATCGGAAAGAGATGGAGAATTATCAAGGACAAAAGGATGCCCTTGGAGATCAGGTTTCAACCATTTCCGGTTCTCTGGATACTGCAAAAGGAGAAAGCAGCCGCTTGGATGCCTATATCCATGAATGTCAGGATAAGATCGAAGAATGTAAATCCGACATCATCGAATATATCCATGAGAGTGGAAATCTTCAGGCGAAGGTCGGAAGATATGATGCGATGCTTGAGAACATCAACTTCCGTAAGACCCAGTTAAATCAGAGATATCTGCAATTTAAAAGTGATGATAATAACGACCGGAAGGAACATGATGAGTTACAGGCAAAGCTATCTGTATTGGATCAGAATGTATCCGGCATTATCAAGGAACTCGAAACTGCAGAAAAGGATCTGGAAGAAAATCAGAGCAGAAATAAAGTCAATCGTGAGCGGATACATAATACAAACGAAGAATTATCAGCGACCAGATCCAAGATGGAAGCACTCCGGAATATTACAGAACGCTATGATGGCTATGGCAACAGCATCCGTCGTGTTATGGAGCAGAAAAAGAACAATCCGGGCATTATTGGAGTTGTTGCTGATATAATCGATGTAGATAAGAAGTATGAGGTTGCTGTCGAGACGGCACTTGGCGGAAGCATTCAGAATATTGTTACGGAGGATGACAGCACGGCAAAGAAGATCATTCAGTTCTTAAAACAGAACAAATATGGTCGTGCAACTTTTCTTCCGTTAAATACGATCACAGACCGTGGACAGGTTCGAAATGAAGTTCTGTCAGAACAGGGGGTGATCGGTATCGCTTCTTCTCTGGTAAAGGCAGATGCAAAATTTGATCGACTCGTTAAGAATCTGCTTGGCAGGATCGTGGTTGTAGATAACATCGACCATGCACTTGCAGTTGCGAGAAAATACAATCAGTCTCTGAGACTGGTTACGATCGAAGGTGAACTGATCAATCCGGGCGGATCAATGACAGGTGGTGCTTTCCGTAATTCCAGTAATCTTCTTGGACGAAAGAGAGAATTGGATGAGATCAGGGAAAAGATCGATGAGTTAAATCTGATCGCAAAGGATGCAGCCGGACTGGATGAAGAATTAAAAACGTCAAGAGATGCACTCCGCGCGCAGATTGAGAGCTTAAACACAAGGCTTCAGCAGGCATATCTTGAGAAGAATACGTTGTCTTTAAATATGGAGCAGGTAGCATCCAAGCTTGCAGAGTCTGAGAAAGCATTTGCATCGATCCAGAAAGAAATCAATGAGTTGAACAGTCAGATAGCGGAGATTAATACAAATAAAGATCAGCTTGCTGATAATAATAAGAAGCATGAAGCTGCCAAGGTTCAGTGTGAAGAAATGATCAAGGAACTGGAAGCCAAGGCTATCGAAGCACAGAGCAAGCTTGCAGCGGCAAATACGAAGGTATCTGAATTACTGATCGAATATAACTCAGTAAAACAGAAGGATGACTTTATTCAGGAGAATATAAGACGTATCCGTCTGGATGATGAGAAATTACAGGAAGAACTGGCATCCTATATAACACAGGTACAGGCGACAGGCACAGATATCACGAAGTTAGAAGAACAGGCAGAGGCGATCCGTAAGACGATCGAGAAAGATTCCGATGAAGTATCTGATCAGGAAGAACAACTGGCAGCATATCATAAAGAACGGGATGATATGACAGCCAGTCATAAAGAATTTTTTGCGATCCGGGAAGAATTATCCGAGAAGATTGCAGGTCTGGAAAAGGCAGTATTCAAGCTTGATTCAGCGATTGAGAAGAATACGGAGAAGTCGGATGAGCTGTCAAATTATATGTGGGCAGAATATGAATTGACATTAAATATGGCGGCAGAGTTCCGGGATGAGGAATTAAACGATCTTTCATCCTTAAAGAAAGAGATCACCGCAGTAAAAGCAAAGATCAAATCACTTGGTGATGTCAATGTCAATGCGATCGAGGACTATAAAGAAGTATCAGAACGATATGAGTTCTTAAAGGGACAGCATGATGATATCGTTCTTGCAGAGAAGAATCTGTTAGATGTGATCGAGAAATTGAATGTATCCATGCAGGAACAATTTAATACGAAGTTCAAAGAGATCCAGGTTATGTTCGACAAGGTCTTTAAAGAGCTGTTCGGTGGTGGACGAGGTGCACTGGAACTGGTCGATGATACCAATCTGTTAGAGACCGGTATCCGTATCATTGCACAGCCGCCGGGAAAGAAATTACAGAACATGATGCAGCTTTCCGGTGGTGAAAAGTCACTGACTGCGATTGCACTGTTATTTGCGATCCAGAGTCTGAAACCATCACCATTCTGTTTGCTGGACGAGATTGAAGCAGCACTGGATGATTCAAATGTAAGACGATTTGCACAGTATCTGAACCGATTGACAAAGGACACACAGTTTATTGTCATTTCACATAGGAAGGGAACCATGGAAGCAGCCGATATCCTGTATGGTATTACGATGCAGGAAAAGGGTGTATCCACTCTGGTATCCGTAAATCTGATCGAGAACGATCTGGACAAATAAGGAGGTACAAGCTATGGCTGAGGAAAAAAAGGGATTTTTCAAACGATTAAAAGAAGGGCTTAGTAAGACAAGAAATAGTATCGTAGACAGTTTTTCTTCCGTGTTCGGAGCATCCCATATTGATGATGATTTTTATGAAGAACTGGAAGAGACATTCATCATGGCTGATATGGGATATGAGACAACGGAAAAGGTGATCGAAAACCTGAAAGAACGTGTCAAGGAGGCCAGGATCAAAGAACCTGCGGCATGCAAGGAACTGATCATCAATATCATAAGAGATCAGATGATGGTGGATGAAAGTGCATATGATTTTGAAAAGAAAAAATCAGTTATACTTGTGATCGGTGTAAATGGTGTTGGTAAGACAACTACGATCGGTAAGCTGGCAGCCCAGTATAAGAAGAGCGGTAAAAAGGTTCTGATCGCAGCAGCTGATACATTCCGTGCAGCCGCAATCGATCAGTTAAAGACCTGGGCGGATCGTGCAGGTGTAGAGATGATCTCTCATAATGAGGGCGCAGATCCTGCGGCAGTTGTATACGATGCGGTATCTGCTGCAAAGGCAAGAAATACCGATATTTTATTGATCGATACAGCCGGAAGACTTCATAATAAAAAGAACCTGATGGATGAGCTGGCTAAGATGCGCCGCATCATTTCCAGAGATTATCCGGATGCAAATGTAGAATCCTTGATCGTGTTAGATGGAACGACCGGACAGAATGCATTAGAGCAGGCAAGACAGTTCAGCAATGTAACGGAGATTGATGGTATCGTGATCACAAAGCTAGACGGTACAGCCAAGGGTGGTATCGCGATTGCAATTCAGGCAGAATTGAATGTTCCGGTTAAATTTATCGGAATCGGTGAGAAGATTGACGACTTACAGCGTTTTGATCCGTCCGCATATGTGGAAGCACTGTTCTCAGGCTTTGACGAAGACCGAAGCGAGCTTGACATTCTTATGGATGAAGCTGATCTATAATTATGAAAATCGTGCAGTTTATTCAAGTAACTGTTAGAAAATAAAAAAGTAATGACAATGGTGGATAATAACTGTCTGAATATGAAATACAGAAAAAGGAGACTGACAATGGCAGAAGAACTTACATTAGAAAAATTTGAAGAGGCATATAATATAATTAAAAAAGTTGTTTTACCAACAAAGCTGGTAGAGAGCGAATATTACAGCAACCTGACAGGGAATAAAGTATTTTTTAAACCGGAAAATATGCAGCTTACCGGAGCGTATAAGATCCGTGGAGCATATTATAAGATCAGTACACTGACAGACGAAGAAAGACAGAAAGGTCTGATCACTGCATCAGCCGGAAATCATGCACAGGGTGTTGCATATGCAGCAAAAGCATATGGGGTAAAAGCAACGATCGTTATGCCATCGTCAACTCCTCTGATCAAAGTAAACCGCACCAAATCATATGGTGCAGAGGTTATCTTATATGGAGATGTATACGACGAATCCTGCGCATATGCATTAGAGCTTGCAGAAGATAAGGGTTATACCTTTATTCATCCATTCGATGATCTGGATGTTGCAACCGGACAGGGCTCTGTCGCAATGGAAATCATCAAGGAGCTTCCGTTTGTAGATTATATTCTTGTTCCGATCGGTGGTGGCGGACTGGCTACCGGTGTATCTACACTGGCCAAGATGATGAATCCGAATATCAAAGTGATCGGTGTAGAACCCGCAGGCGCAAATTGTATGCAGGTTTCTTTGAAGAATAAGAAAGTAACGACACTTCCAATGGTAGACACGATCGCAGATGGTACAGCAGTTAAGACTCCGGGATCAAAGATCTTCCCATACATTCAGAAGAATCTGGACGGTATCATCACAGTAGAAGACAATGAACTGATCGTCTGCTTCCTTGATATGTTGGAAAATCATAAGATGCTGGTTGAAAATTCCGGTCTGCTTACTGTTGCAGCCTTAAAGCATCTGAATGTGAAGGGACAGAAGGTTGTCAGCATCTTAAGTGGCGGTAATATGGATATGATCACATTTGCATCCTTAGTACAGCACGGATTGATTGCCAGAAGCCGTATCTTCACAGTTTCAACCTTGCTTCCGGATAAGCCGGGCGCATTGATGAATATTTCCAAGATTATTGCAGATTTACAGGGAAATATCATCAAACTGGAGCATAACCAGTTTGTATCGATCAATCGTAATTCGGCAGTTGAACTTGTGATCACACTGGAAGCATTTGGTCCGGAACATAAGCAGCTGATCATTAATACGCTCGCAGAACATGGTTACAGACCAAAGGAAAAAATGACAACAGGAATTTATAATTAATGATAAATGTAACTGTAAACGGAACAGAACAGATCAAATGTAATAAAGGAGATAATCTGTATCAGGTACTGACTGCGGCAGGATATGTCTTCGCAGGAAACTGCGGCATGAAAGGACGCTGTAACCGGTGTCTGGTATGGAATCAGGATACTGGCAGTTTTGTAAAAAGCTGCCAGTACATTGTAGATAGGGATATCTCGATACGGCTGGAGGAAGAACAGCTTACCGGTATTACAGGGCATAAGATGAATCTGCCAACCGAACAGAGAAAGAAGCCTGTTACTTCCGCATATGGCATTGCCATTGACATCGGTACGACTACGATCGGTATGGAGCTTGTGGATCTGAATGAGAAAGCAGTTAAATGCTCATTCAGTACGCTTAACTCACAGATCGCGACAGGTGCTGATGTCGTAGCGAGGATTCAAGCGGCAGATACAAAGGAAGGTCTGGAGCATCTGCGGTCACTTTTGTTTTCGGATATTCAAAAGGGTGTTGACCATATGCTTATAAATACGCCGGAAGCTGTAGATCATATCCGCAGATATGTTCTGGCAGGAAATGCAACGATGCTTTCGATCGCAGAAGGGCTTACGACAGAGAATCTGTTTGGATATCCGTTTACACTTAAGAATTCGGATATCCGGGTGATAGAACAGAATGACTTTATCGTTTCTCCATCTTTTGAGAATGCGGCTTCGGATGTTATCTGTCTGCCGAATATTGCGGCATTTTCCGGCGCAGATATTGCAGCAGGCGCAGTTGCCGCAGAGATTGATCGTGATTTCTCATATCGTATGCTGATTGATCTTGGAACAAACGGGGAGATCATTCTCTGTAATAAGGAATACGGAGTGGCGACCTCTGCTGCCTGTGGTTCAGCGTTTGAAGGATGTTTTCGTACAGCAAATGTATTCGGTTCGAATATATTTGACATGCTGGCATTATTGTTAAAACGGGGACAGATGGATGCGGAAGGAGTGCTTGCGGAACCGTATTTTGAATCCGGTATCTCGATGGGAAGCAACATGAAGATTGACATGGAGACGATTCGGGCATTTCAGCTTGGAAAATCAGCAATTCTTTCAGGAATCATGATGCTTGTAAGAGAGATCGGTATTGAGCTTTCCGATATTGCTGAAGTCTGTATTGCAGGAGGCTTTGGATTCCATCTAAATCTGACAAATGCAGTAACACTGGGACTATTCCCGCAGAGCTTTCAGGGGAAAATGAAGGTTCTTGGCAATACTTCACTTGAGGGCGCATATTTGTCCTTGATTGAACCGGGTTTTATTGATACAATAAACAGGTTTAAAGAGAAGATCCGGTATGTGGATCTGAGTAATCGTTCGGATTTTAATACAATATATATCGAGCATCTGCCGTTTCGGACATATTAGACCGGAATAAGTATGAAAGATAGAGTAAGCTGATATTCTGGAAGCTTTTTCATACATTTTGGAGATGCAGAGTTGAGGCGTAGAATATGGAATTACTGAGTATTGCCAGTGGTAGCAGTGGAAATTGCTATTATGTAGGCAACGAAGAGACACATCTGCTTGTTGATGCAGGCGTAAGTGGTAAGAAAATTGAAACAGCATTAAATGAGATCGACCGGAAACCGTCAGATTTGGATGGAATTCTTGTAACACATGAGCATATTGATCATGTAAAAGGACTTGGTGTTATGGCGAGAAAGCATGGCATACCGATCTATACAACAGGGGGAACGATCTCTGAGATTAAGAAAATGTCGTCCGTTGGAACGATTGATGATAGCTTGTTTCATGAGATCGAACCGGATGAACCATTCATTATTAACAATCTGTCGATCGATGCATCAGCGATCTGGCACGATGCCGCTGATCCGGTATGTTACAGTATCAGTGACGGAAAAAGTAAATTTTCCATTGCAACGGATATGGGGAATTTTGATGACTATGTTGTAAATAAATTAAAGAATTCCGATATCATGGTGATCGAAGCAAATCATGATATACGGATGCTTCAGGCGGGACCATATCCATATTATCTGAAGCAGCGTATTCTGGGAAACCGCGGACATCTGTCCAACGAGCGTTCCGGACAGTTAATAAAAGCATTGTTAAACAGTCATATCAAAGCAATCCTGCTTGGTCACCTGAGTAAGGAAAACAATTTTGAGGAATTGGCATATGAGACGGTAAAGCTTGAGCTTTCAGATAATGAATATGCATCGGATGTCAGGGAATTCGGTCTTGAGGTAGCGAGACGCGATCGGCCCGGTGCTTTGCTCACAGTCGGAAATTAATGATAATGAATTGTTCATCAGTTATAAAAATACTATTTGAAGAAGATTCTTTTGCATATCAAAAGAATTTATTATAAAACCAAATAAATGGTGATATATAGGAGGATACATACATCATGAAAAAAAGAATTATTACAGTAGTTGGTAAAGACAGCATCGGAATCACAGCAAAGGTCTGTGTATACCTTGCAGAGAACAGTGTCAATATCCTTGATATTGCACAGACAATTGTAGGCGGGTACTTCAATATGATGATGGTCGTTGATATACAGGAATCTTCAAAGTCAACAGAAATTATCGCAAATGAACTGAAAGAGATCGGCGATGAGATTGGTGTACAGATTAAGGTACAGCATGAGAAAATCTTTGAAACCATGCACAGAATCTAAGATTTAGAAAAGAAATAGGCGAAAAGAGGTCACACTATGATTAGTATAAATGAAGTAATTGAAACCAATGCCATGATCAGCAAGATGAATCTGGATGTCAGAACGATCACAATGGGTATCAGCCTGTTAGACTGCGTTGGTGCGGATGTAGGAGAAACCTGTGAGAAGATCTACACCAAGATCACAACAAAGGCAAAGGATCTTGTATTTATCGGAAATGATATCGGAAGAAAATATGGTATTCCGATCGTAAATAAAAGAATCTCAATCACACCGATCGCATTGATCGGAAGTTCTGTTTGTAAGTCAACAGATGATTATGTAACGATCGCAAAGACATTGGATAAGGCTGCAGATGCCGTAGGCGTAAACTTTATCGGTGGTTATTCCGCTCTTGTATGTAAGGGCATGACTCCATCCGATGAACTTCTGATCCGTTCCATTCCGGAAGCACTTGCATGTACCGGTAAGGTATGCAGCTCTGTAAATGTCGGTTCTACAAAGACAGGTATCGATATGGATGCTGTAAAACTGATCGGTGAAATGGTAAAAGAGACAGCAGAGCTTACAAAAGAGGAAGATTCCCTTGGATGCTGCAAGTTCGTAGTATTCTGTAATGCACCGGATGATAACCCGTTTATGGCTGGTGCATTCCATGGCGTTACAGAGGGCGATTGCGTTATCAATGTCGGCGTCAGCGGTCCCGGAGTTGTTAAGAGTGCATTGGAAGAAGTTCGTGGTGAGAACTTTGAGGTTCTCTGTGAAACGATCAAGAAGACAGCATTTAAGGTTACAAGAGTTGGACAGCTTGTTGCAAAGGAAGCATCCGAACGTCTCGGTGTTCCGTTTGGTATCGTAGATTTGTCACTTGCACCTACACCCGCAATCGGAGACAGTGTTGGTGAGATTCTTGAGGAGATTGGTCTGGAATATGCCGGTGCTCCGGGAACTACAGCAGCACTTGCTTTATTAAATGATCAGGTAAAGAAGGGCGGTGTTATGGCTTCTTCTTATGTTGGTGGTTTAAGTGGTGCATTTATCCCTGTCAGTGAAGATCAGCGTATGATCGATGCGGTATCAGCAGGTGCACTTTCTCTTGAAAAATTAGAGGCAATGACCTGTGTATGTTCAGTTGGACTTGATATGATCGCAATACCCGGTGATACATCAGCAGCTACCATTTCCGGTATCATTGCAGATGAGATGGCACTCGGTATGATCAACCAGAAGACAACGGCTGTACGTCTGATCCCTGTTATCGGCAAGGGCGTTGGCGATCAGGCTGAATTTGGCGGACTGCTTGGCTATGCGCCAATTATGCCTGTCAACCAGTTTTCATGTGAAAAATTTATTAACCGTGGAGGCAGAATCCCTGCACCTATCCACAGTTTCAAGAACTAATTATATATAACGGAGAACAAAATGAGAAAGCTTGCATTATCAGATGAGATTTTAATGAGTATCGAAAAACCTGCCAGATATATCGGAGGGGAATATAACAGTGTCATGAAGGACAAGGAGCAGGTCGATGTCAGATTTTGCATGTGTTTCCCGGATGTGTATGAGATCGGAATGTCCCATCTCGGCATCCAGATTTTATATGACATGTTCAACCGGAGAGAAGATACCTGGTGTGAACGTGTCTATTCTCCGTGGCCGGATCTGCATAAAGTTATGAAAGAACAGCACATTCCGTTATTTGCACTGGAGTCTCAGGATCCTTTAAAAGAGTTTGATTTTCTTGGAATCACTCTTCAGTATGAGATGTGTTATACGAATATCTTACAGGTGCTTGATCTGGCAGAGATTCCGATCTGGTCGAAGGATCGGGAAAAGGGTGATCCGATCGTGATCGGAGGAGGTCCCTGTTCTTATAATCCGGAACCGATCGCTGATTTCTTTGATATTTTCTATATCGGAGAGGGCGAAACAGTGTATGGTGATCTGATCGAATTATATAAGATCTATAAACATTCCGATATGACAAGAGAAGAATTCCTGATCAAGGTGTCACAGATTCCGGGGCTTTATGTGCCGGCTCTTTATGATGTCACTTATCATGAGGATGGAACGATCGCATCCTTTGGACCGAAATATGAAGGCGTTCCAAAGACGATTCTGAAGCAGGTGGTTACGGATATGTCATCCGCTGTCTATCCTGAGAAGCCGGTTGTCTCTTATATGAAGGTCACACAGGACCGTGTTGTATTAGAGATCATGCGGGGATGTATCCGTGGATGCCGGTTCTGTCAGGCAGGGATGATCTATCGTCCGACCAGACCAAAGGATGTAAACGTACTGAAACATTATGCAGAGGCTATGTTAGATAATACCGGTCAGGAGGAGATTACCTTCAGTTCGTTAAGCTCCAGTGATTATCAGTCACTTCCGGAGCTTACGGACTGCTTGATCGAGAAGATGGACAACAATCATGTCAATATCTCCCTTCCATCCCTCAGAATCGATGCATTTTCCCTTGATGTTATGCAGAAGATTCAGGATATCAAGAAGAATTCCCTGACATTTGCACCGGAAGCCGGAACACAGCGATTAAGAAATGTTATAAATAAAGGTCTGACAAAAGAGAATATATTAAACGGTTCGTTACAGGCGTTCCTTGGCGGCTGGAATAAGGTCAAGCTGTACTTTATGATGGGACTTCCGACAGAGACTTATGATGATATTACAGGTATTGCAGACCTCTCAGAGGAGATCAGTGAACTGTATTTTGCAAATATACCAAAAGAGAAACGGGATGGTCGTGTCATGGTATCGGCTTCCGCATCTTATTTCGTACCAAAGCCATTTACACCATTCCAGTGGGCGCCGATGATAACACCGGAGGAATTCCAGAAGCGTGCGTATTTTGTTAAAGATAAATTCCGTGAAGCAAAGAACCACAAGAGTCTGAAATTCGCATACCATGAAGCGGATATCACCATCTTAGAAGGTTTGCTTGCCAGAGGTGACCGTAAGCTCTGTCAGGTAATCTATGATGTCTATCAGTCCGGACAGATTTTTGATGCGTGGACGGAATATTTTGATAAATCAAACTGGGACAATGCGCTTGAAAAGAATCATATTGATATCGGCTTCTATACCTATCGTGACAGATGTGTAGATGAGATCCTCCCGTGGGATTTCATAGATATCGGAGTGACAAGAAAGTTTATGGAAAAGGAATGGGAGCGCGCACAGGCAGAGGTCGTTACACCAAACTGCCGGATGAAGTGTTCCGGCTGCGGCGCAGCGAAGTTTGGAGGAGGTGTTTGTTTTGAAAATAAGAATTAAATACTCCAAACTTGGAAATCTGAAATTTATCGGTCATCTGGATGTCATGCGTTATTTCCAGAAGGAGATCCGCCGGGCAAAGCTGGATATCAGTTATTCCAAAGGTTATTCTCCACACCAGATCATTTCATTTGCAGCACCGCTTGCACTTGGGATTACATCGGATGGTGAATATTTTGATGCAGAATTTAATTCTGTGACAACTTCGGCTGAGATGATCGAAGCTTTAAATGCGGTATCCGTTGATGAGATACATGTTACGAAATGTGTGCAGATCCCGGAGAATGCAAAGAATGCTATGTCGATCGTTGCTGCATCGGATTATGAGATCACATTCCGGGAGCAGAATGATCTCAGTGAAAAACTGCTTGCTTCCGTTGAAGAGTTGAATAAACAGGACGAGATCATTGTATTAAAGAAAACAAAAAAGAGTGAAAAAGAAGAAAATATCCGTCCGGGTATTTTAAAGCTGGAACGGAGAGGTGACAGTATCTACATGCTGTTACAGACCGGAAGTGTCTATAATCTGAAACCGGAATTAGTGGTAAAGGCATTATATGACCTTTGCGGTGAGACCTATGATTTCTTCCAGATCTATATTCACCGACTGGAAACGTATTATGACAAAGACGGCTCGTTACAGCCGCTTTATATGGCAGGTGAAGAATTCTGATGAATAAGCTTGTAATAACAAATTATGAAGATCATATACTGGAAGCTCTTTATTCGGATGGAAAGCTGTCAGATCTGATGTTATTTGATCGACAGTCCATCTTATCGAATATCTATGTCGGCAAGGTGGAAAATATCGTGTCCAATATAGACGCAGCCTTTGTCGATATCGGTACAGGGCTTCCGTGCTATTATAGTATCACTGATAATAAACATATATTTTTAAATGCAAAAAAAGATTCTGTGTTAAAAGCCGGAGACGAGATTCTCATACAGGTAAGCAAGGATGCGATCAAGACAAAGAATCCGGTCGCTACGTCGGAAATTGAATTGAAGACAGAAAATCTTCTTGTGAATACATCAGGCAGGATTGGTATATCCGGGAAGATCCGAAAGAAAGAGACAAGAGATCATCTGCACCAACTGGCGAAGAGAGTATTGCCGGATGGATTTGGCTGTATCTTACGAACTGTCTGTCAGGAGCTGCCGGATAAAGTTATATTGTCGGATTTAAACGAACTATCTGAAAAATTAGAACAGATCATACAGACAGCAAAGACCAGAACCTGTTATTCCTGTCTGTATAAAAATGATGCGGAATATCTCGATTATTTTATATTAAAGCATAATGCAGGGCTTCAAGAGATCGTAACGGATCAGAAGGCGGTATTTGATGAATTCGAGACCTATCTGTCAGAGAAACAGATTACGGATGTGAAGCTTACCATGTATAATGATAAGAACTGTAATCTGCTGACTTTATATAATCTGCCAAGAGATCTGGAAAATCTGAAAAAGGAACGGGTCTGGATGAAGTCGGGCGCATATCTGGTGATTGAACAGACAGAAGCGATGGTCGTGATCGATGTAAATACCGGTAAATCGGTCGATAAACATTCTTTTGAGGAACATTTGCTCCGTATCAATTCTGAAGCGGCAGTCGAGGTATGCAGACAGTTAAGACTGCGGAATCTGTCGGGGATCATCGTAGTTGATTTTATAAATATGAAGCAATCGGGCTCAATGGATATTATAAAAGATATCCTTGAACAGGAGCTGGCAAAGGATTCTGTTCCGGCAGCATTTGTGGATGTTACTAAGCTTTCTCTGGTAGAATTGACCCGAAAAAAAATTCGCAAATCGTTGAAAGAACAGTTGACAAAATAAAACCAAAATGGTAGAGTGTACTAGTGTGCCGCACAGTGAGGTATAAGTTCGCATATTTTTATGCGACACCACAACTGGCGAGTTTGATTAAGGAGGTAAACCCTATGTACGCAATTATAGCAACAGGCGGTAAGCAGTACAAGGTAGCTGAAGGAGACGTAATCAGAGTTGAGAAGCTTGGAGCAGAAGCTGGCAGCGAAGTAACATTTGACGACGTTATTTTAGTAAGTACTGATTCAGACGTTAAATGTGGTGATGCAGTTGCAAACGCAACCGTTACAGCATCTGTAATTGGTGATGGCAAGGCTAAGAAGGTAGTTGTTTACAAGTACAAGAGAAAGACTGGCTATCATAAGAAGAATGGTCACAGACAGGCTTATACACAGGTTGAAATCAAGTCAATCAACGCATAATCTGTTATGATAAAGGTAACCATTTATAAAAACGCTAATTCAGACACAATGGGATTTTATGTATCCGGTCATGCAGGATATGCAGATTCAGGATCTGATATCGTATGTAGTGCTGTATCGGCACTTGCGATCACGGTTGTGAATTCTGTTGAACGCTTTTGTGAGGAAGCATTTCATGTAGACAGCGATCAGAAAAACGGAGATATGAAGTTTCTGTTTGATGAACAGCCGGGACATGATGCCTTACTGATCATGGGAGTGTTTGAGACAGGTATTACGGATATCAGTGAATCCTATAGTGATTTTGTTTGTATAACCTTTAAGGAGGTGTAATTGAAATGATGAAGATGGAACTTCAGTTTTTTGCTCATAAAAAAGGTGTGGGTTCTACTAAGAACGGCAGAGATTCCGAGTCTAAGAGATTAGGAGCTAAGCGCGCTGACGGTCAGTTCGTTAAGGCTGGAAACATCCTTTACAGACAGCGTGGAACAAAGATTCATCCAGGTCTTAACGTTGGTATCGGCGGAGATGATACATTATTCGCTACTGCTGATGGTATCGTTAGATTTGAGAGAAAGGGTAGAGATAAGAAGCAGGTTTCTATTTACCCTGTAGTAAATGAGTAATATTACTTAGTTTATGCATGTTATTAGCCGGAGTAAATATAGTTTATTCCGGCTTTTTCTTTACATACGGATGTATGTATAAAGGAGGAAAGCAATGTTTGCAGACAGAGCCAGAATATTTATCAGAGCAGGAAAAGGCGGAGACGGACATGTATCCTTCCGTCGTGAGAAATACGTGCCGGACGGAGGTCCGGATGGCGGAGATGGCGGCAAAGGTGGAGACGTGATCTTTGTAGTAGATGAAGGTTTGAACACCCTGACTGATTTCAGACATATAACAAAGTACAGAGCACAGGATGGCGAACCGGGCGGTAAGAGAAACTGTCATGGCGCAAATGGTGCAGATGTTGTATTAAAAGTTCCGCCAGGAACTGTCATTAAGGATTCTGAGACAGGAAAAGTGATCCTTGATATGGCAGATAAGAAAGAACCGGTCGTACTGTTAAAGGGTGGACGAGGTGGACGAGGTAACCGTAATTATGTTACGTCAACCATGCAGGCTCCAAAGTACGCACAGCCGGGACAGCCGGCAAAAGAATTGATCGTCGATCTGGAACTTAAGTGTATCGCAGATGTCGGTCTTGTTGGTTTCCCAAGCGTAGGTAAATCAACCTTCCTTGCAAGAGTTACAAATGCAAGACCAAAGATTGCAGAATATCATTTTACGACACTGACACCAAATCTTGGCGTAGTAGATCTTGGTGAACATAACGGATTTGTTATCGCGGATATTCCGGGAATTATCGAAGGTGCGGCAGAAGGTGTCGGACTAGGTCTGGAATTTCTGAGACATATTGAGCGTACAAAGGTCATCATCCACATTGTAGATGCAGCTTCCATCGATGGCAGAGATCCGGTCAATGATGTAAAGATCATTAATGAAGAATTGAAAAAATACAACAAGGATATCGAAAGCCGTCCAACGGTTATAGCGGCAAATAAGATCGATGCCTTAGATGAGATCGGTTACGAGACTGTGATCGAGATGTTAAAGGAAGAATTCGAAAAAGACGGTGTGAAGATATTCCCAATCTCAGCAGTATCCGGTAAGGGTATTTCCGAGCTTTTATGGTATGTCAACGACCTTGTAAAGAATGCACCGGATGATGTAGTCGAATTCGAACCGGAGGTTGATCTCGATTTCCATGATAATCCGGATCTTCCTTTTGAGGTCAGCTACAATGAAGAAGATGACGTATATGTGATCGAGGGACCTCGTATTGAACGTATGCTTGGATATACGAATCTGGAATCAGAAAAAGGATTTGAGTTCTTCCAGAAATTCTTAAAGACAAACGGTATCTTAGACCAGCTGGAAGCGCTTGGAATCGGCGAAGGCGATACCGTTCGTATGTATGGACTGGAATTTGATTATTATAAATAAAGATAAATGTGATAACAAACCGGCAGGTGATTCTGCCGGTTACAGGATATAAGTTAGGAGTATACTATGACAAGTAAGCAGAGAGCATATTTAAAAGGACTGGCAATGAATATCGATCCGATCTTAAACATCGGCAAGAGTTCCCTGACACCGGAATTTACACAGTCTGTAAATGAAGCGTTAGAGGCAAGAGAGCTGGTTAAGATCTCAGTATTAAAGAATTGTCTGGATGATCCGAGAGAAATGGCTTCCATGATCGCAGAACGTACCAAATCAGAAGTCGTTCAGGTCATCGGCCGTAAGATCGTATTCTATCGTCCATCCAAAGAGCATAAGAAGATCGAGCTTCCAAAATAATATGAAAGATCAGAACATGAAGATTGGTATTTTAGGAGGCAGCTTTAATCCGGTTCATAACGGCCATCTGGAGCTTGCAAAACAGGCTCTGGCGCAGTTTGCACTGGATCAGATCTGGCTGATGCCGAATCATATCCCGGCATACAAGAAGTGGGACAGATCGGTTACAAATGAAGACAGACTCCATATGGTAGAGCTTGCAGTAAAGGATCATGACAGACTTCGTTGTTCGGATCTGGAATTACAGCGTGGCGGAGTTACCTATACCGTTGATACACTGGCACAGCTACATGAACAGTATCCGGATACGGAATGGTATTTCATCATGGGTGGGGATTCGATCCTTGCATTTGACAGCTGGAGAGAACCGGACAGGATACTTTCTCTTTCTAAATTGATCGTTACAACGAGAGATCAGATCCAGGCGGAAGATATCGATGCCAAGATCCGGCATTTAAAGAAAATATATGCAGATGCGGATATCAGACAGATGCAGATCCATCCGGTTGATGTGTCATCGTCCGGCATCCGGGAAGCTGTTAAAAACGGACAGGATATATCAGGAGCCGTACCAATGGCAGTATGCCGCTATATTAAGAAATATGGGCTATATCAGACGGATGAAAACCTTGATCAAAACCTTGATCAACAGACAAATAATTGACGCAGATTGGTAAAACAGTATAATATAGTTCAGGAACAATTTACAGGAGAAGGGGCAGAACAATGAACAGACAGGAAATGAGAGAGAAACTTCAGAAGAAACTGACAGATCGAAGATTTGAGCATTCGTTAGGGGTAGAATATGTATCAGGCTGTCTGGCTATGGTACATGGTGTAAATGTAGAAAAAGCACTGACTGCAGGACTGTTACATGATTGTGCAAAGTGCCTTTCACCGGAAGAAAAGATCGAGCGTTGTACGAAGAATAATCTTCCGATCAGCGAATGTGAATATAATAATCCGGAACTCTTACATGCCAAGCTTGGGGCATTCTACGCAAGAGAAAAGTACGATGTAAAGGATCCGGATATCCTGTCTGCGATCGCATGTCATACCACCGGAAAACCGGCAATGAATATGCTTGAGAAGATCCTGTTTGTTGCAGACTATATCGAGCCGAACCGGAAACCATTAAAGGAGATCGAGGAGATCCGGAAGGAAGCATTTACCGATATTGACAAATGCATCGTTCATATACTGAAAAATACTTTATCGTATCTTGAGACCACAACGGATGATACTGATCCGATGTCAATCGATACCTATAATTATTATGTTGCTCATCAATCGGTAGCGGATAAGCTGAAAGAAGACGATATTTAAACAGGCAACATAAATAAACGGATGGGGTACAATATTAAAATCAATATACAGAGCAGGAGGAGCGTCATATATGAATACAGCACAGGAAATGGCAGCAATTGTTTATAAAGCCCTGGATGATAAAAAAGCCTTTGATATTAAGATACTTGATATTAAAAAGATCTCTGCTGTAGCTGATTATTTTGTTATTGCAGACGGAACAAACAAGAATCAGGTACAGGCGATGTGCGACAGTGTGGAAGAAGAAATGCACAAAGCCGGATATTCTTTAAAAAGTGTGGAAGGATATTCACAGGGAGGATGGATTTTGTTAGATTATTATGATATAATTGTTCATATCTTTTCGGATGAGGCACGCAGATTCTATGATATCGAACGCATCTGGAATGATGCAGCCGATGTAACAAAGGATTTACTTTCATAGATATGTTTTTGGGGTAGGTATGAACGATAACAGATTATTAAAAGACAATTATATAAAGATCAATCATATAGCAGCGAAGTGTATGCGTTTTTTTGTTGCACTGATAGTTGCGTTATGGGCATTTGCATTTTTCAGCAGAGAATGTAACCTTGTAGTGGTTACGATATGTATGGTTCTCTGCTGTATTTTTTCGCTTATTCCGACACTTGTTATTGACTTTTTCAAGCATGACAGGAATGAAGCAATCAAATATGTAGTCATATGTATCGCTGTTTTTAACTGTATGATATTGAGCTCTGTATTTTCCCATATGGCACTGGTTGTCTGGATCTTCCCGATCCTGCTGACATCGTTATATTATAATAAGACGCTGGTCGTATTTACTGCGCTGATGTCTACTGTCGGTGTTATCCTTGCAGATTTTATCAATCTTACATACTGTGATTTCATGGTTGCGCCGATTTATCTGGACTATACAGACAGCATGGTCTTATCGGTATTTCCATGTGTGATCACGATTCTGATCCTGTCACTCGTTGCATATTTCATTGTATCCAGAAACTCTACGATGCTGAATTCCGTAATTGATAACGCAGAAGAAGTAAAGAGCAATCAGAAAGAGCTGATATTTGCATTTGCTGAATTATCCGAGAGTAAATCCAAATATACAGGAGAACACATCAAACGTGTAGCAGATTACATGCGGGTGCTCGGAAAGGCATCCGGTTTTGATGATGATTACGTTGATAAGCTGTCAACGGCTGCCATGATGCATGACATCGGAAAGCTTATGATCAGTGAGGAGATCCTGGATAAGCCCGGTAAACTGACAGATGAAGAATTTGCGATCATGAAAAGTCATGTTCTCTATGGTGATGCACTCCTGGAGCATTGTCCGGGTGAGATCATGCAGATTGCAAGAACGATTGCAAAGGAGCATCATGAACGCTGGGACGGAACAGGATATCTAGGTATGAAAGGTGAGGAGATTGCCTATATCAGCCGTTTAATGGCGGTATGTGACGTTTTCGATGCACTTACCTCTGAACGGTACTACAAGCGCGGATGGTCCGTAGAAGAGACGTATAATGAGATCGTAAGCCTGTCCGGAAAGCATTTTGATCCACAGGTTGTAGAGCTGTTCAAGCAGAACTTTGATGCATTCAAGGAGATCGCAGAGAGACAGCCGGATAAACAGGTATATTAATTAAAGATGATATAAATGTCAGACACAAATAGAATTTAATGTGAGCTATGCTCACGATATAATAAAATGCACCTCTTAATTGATATTCCTCTTGTCGAGTAGACAGGTGGAATATCGGTTTGTCAGGTATTTGTTATGCCTGATATCGTTTGAGGTGCATTTTTATAAAAAATTTGAACAAATTAAGTATGATTAGATAAAATTGCGGAACAGACCTATCACACGACCTAGGATCTCGCAATGTTCTACAAGGATCGGATCCATATAATCATTTTCCGGCTGTAACCGGATATAACCATTTTCTTTATAAAATGTCTTAACTGTTGCAGAATCCTCGATCAATGCAACGACGATTTCGCCATTTCTGGCAGAAGAGCACTGCTCAACAATTACAAGATCCTTTTCATAAATACCTACATTGATCATACTGTCACCCTTTACACGAAGCATAAAGGTCTGGTTATTCGTATTATGAATATATTCCGGTGGAACAGGGAAATAGTCTTCGATGTTCTGTTCAGCAAGGATAGGCTGACCACAGGAAACCGTTCCAACGATAGGGATGTTTACCAGTTCCCGTTTGGTAAGTGAAAAATCATCGTCTATGATCTCAATTGAGCGGGACTTTGTCAGATCCCTTCTGATATAGCCCTTTGCCTCTAATGATGATAACTGAGCATGTACAGAAGAAGTAGACTTCAGATCAACAGCCTGACAGATTTCTCTGATTGATGGCGGATACCCCTTTGCAAGAATCTCATGACGTATATATTCAAGGATCTGCGTTTGCTTATCCGTGAGCTTTTCTTTACCCATATGTAAATCCTCCTAAATGTATTTAAAAACTTATATAAATAATAGTAGCACACAATTGTTTGTTTTGCAAACAAATGTTCTTTTTCTTGTGTGTGTTTTTTTCCCCATCCATATTGGTATTATAAAGGAGTCATCGGGATATGACGAATGTATTTTCGAGTAATCCATACAAATGTTCGAAAATATATTGACAAATGAACAACTGTTCGATATAATTTATTCAAACATTTGTTCAGAAGATTATATTATATATAGAATTGAGTTTTAAGGAGGAAAAGAACATGAAGAACGTAGTAAGATTTATCAGTACAAAGAAGATTTTCATTATAGCAGGTATTATTCTGGTTACAGTATTGTATATCCTTATATCACATAAGGATTCACCGGCAACCAGCGCATCGAACGCAAGTAAGAAATATTATAAATGTATCACCATAGAAGAAGGAGATACCCTTTGGGACATCGCAAATGAATACAAGACGGAAGAGTATGCTTCCACACAGGATTATATCGATGAAGTGCTTGCGATGAATAATCTGAATACAGATGTCATCGTAGATGGAACTAATTTACTGATTCCATATTATAAAGTAAATGATTACGAATAAATAATAAAAAGTATCTGTTATGCAATGTTATATTGACTGTCTGTTTGAATTAAGATTTACCATATAACATAAAAACAGATACTTTTTATTTTTAAAAACAGGAGTATATATAATCATAAAACAAGTATAGAATACAGAATAAATTCTATACTTAAATCCGATTATCTGGCATCTTTATTGTAAAGTCTTGGATTGTCAATCTTTACAGGCCAGCCATCCAGAGTTCCTCGTTCAATAGCGGAAAAAATCCGTTGTTTGCAACCGGGAGTTTCCTTTTCCAGCTCCGCCAGTGCCTGTTTTGCATATTCACGTTTCGTATATCCATCGGCAGGACATGGACTTTTAATCACAGGAAGCTGCATATCATTTTTAAAAGAGATAATTTCACCTTCGTTTATATACATAAGAGGGCGAATAACCATCAATTTGCTTTTATCCAGATATGTTTTTGGTGAGAAAGTATGGATTCTGCCTTCGAATAATAAGGACATTAAAAAGGTTTCAATAAAATCATCCTTATGATGCGCATAAGCGATCTTATTACATCTGAGATCATTTAGTTTCTGATTTAATGCACCTTTTCGCATTTTCGCGCATAGAGAACATGGATTTTTCTCTTTACGGATATTAAATACTATATCATATATTTCTGTATCTACAATATAATAAGGAACATAAAGTTCTTTGCATAATTGTTCGATCTTTGTAGTATCAAAATTATCAAAACCGAGATTAACTGTAATAGCGATCAGATCAAATTTTTTTGGATAGAATCGTCGTAATTCAGCCAGAGCATAGAGTAAAGTCAGGCTGTCCTTACCACCAGAAATTCCAACTGCAATTTTATCACCATTATCGATCATTTCATATGAATCGATGGCACGTCTAGTATAACTTAATAACTTTTGTAATTTCATATAATTACCTCAAAATGATAAGATTTGTTTCATAACCGTGTATATTATACTTATAAATGAAATTTGTTTCAAGGAGATATCTATACAATTCTTCGAAAGACAATCTTAACAACATATGAAGGAAATTCTACAAGAATAAAACGGATTTTTGTTTGATATGAAATAAAGAATTGCATTTGGAGTCAGAGTGTGATATAACTAATTTAACAGATGCAACTATTCGCTAAACTCAGGTTTTACGAAAAGTTGTGTCGGAATAATAGGAAGGTAAATCTATTATGGCAAATGAATATACAAATGACATCAATATAAAAAATACAATTTCACTAAGAGATATTCTTGCAGAGCTTCCTTCATATGTCAAGGTTGTCTTTCGAGGAATTGAAAATAAGGCTTCATCCAGAACGCGACTTGGTTATGCCATCGACATAAAGACATTTTATAACTTTTTATGCAGCGAATGTCCACAGTTTCGTGGACGTAAGCCGATCGATATCACCTTGGATGATATTTCAAGGCTTGAGGCTGAAGACATCGAGGAATATCTGGAATATTTGAAATATTATGAAAAAAACGGAAAGATCTATACGAACGGTGAACAGGCAATTAAACGTAAATTATCGGCTTTACGTGTATTCTATGCATATCTCTATAAAAATAACCGTATAAGTTCAAATCCGGCTGAAAAAGTAGATATGCCAAAGATTCATGGAAAAACAATAACCAGATTAGACATAAATGAGATTGCGGATTTTTTAGATGCTGTTGAATATGGTGATCATTTAACCGAGCACCAACAGGCATATCATGCAAAAACAAAGGTTCGTGATCTTGCAATTCTAACCCTTATGCTGGGAACCGGCATAAGGGTATCGGAATGCGTCGGCATCGATCTGAATGATGTGGATTTTAATAATGGTCGAGTGAAGGTAACCAGAAAAGGCGGTTATGAATCTTATGTCTATTTCGGTGATGAAGTTACAGATGCTTTAACGGATTATTTTGAGGAACGCAAACATATAGAGCCTGTATCCGGACATGAAAATGCTCTATTCTTATCCAGTCAGAGAAAACGAATGTCTGTTCGTTCTGTTGAAATGTTGGTGAAGAAATATTCTGAAGGTGTTATCCCTATGAAGCATATCACTCCACATAAATTAAGAAGTACCTATGGTACAGAATTATACAGGGAAACCGGTGATATCTATCTGGTTGCTGATGTCCTTGGACACAGTGATGTAAATACGACAAGAAAACATTATGCAGATATGGATGAGGACAGACGACGAAGTGCAAGAAATCGTGTTCAGTTGCGGGAAAAACGCGACAATTAAAAAATGCGCTGAGTTTTTCTCAGCGCATTTTTCATTATGTAAAATCATTTGTCATTTATCCGAGTCATAAAGTATTATCAAGAATACCTGTATGAATGGTTATTAATTATATGTATTATATATTGCATTAATATTTGGTAACGGCATCGTATAACATATCTACACAATTATCAATTCCAAACTGGCTGGAATTCAGGCAGATATCGTAGCCTTTCATCTCGCCCCAACGCTTGGATGTGTAATAGTTGTAGTAAGATGCACGCGACTTATCTTCTTTACGGATCAGATCCTTAGCTTTCGCATCAGTCAGTTCATATTTCTGCGCAATACGTTTTATACGATCATCGATATCTGCATATATAAATGCATTTACAATATTGGAATAATCTCTTAAAGCATAATCGGCACAACGACCTACAAATACGCAGGAACCATCTTTTTCCGCAATAGATTTGATCGTGTCAAATGCAGCCAGGAATACCTTATGATTCAGTGGTAGCTCGCCGGATGTTCCGAATCCCAATGAATACGGATCCATTACCAATGTATAGAGAAAACTGTTTGTTGGTTTCTCGTCAAAATTCTCAAATAATTCTTCGCAGATGCCACTATCTCTTGCCGCGATCTTTAAAAGTTCCTTATCATAAAATGGAATACCAAGCTTTTCAGCAAGTTTCTGTCCGACTTCTCTTCCGCCACTTCCGAACTGTCGTCCTATTGTAATGATTTTGTTGCAAGCCATAATAAAAGCCCCCTTTGCAAGTATGATTTTAATTTGCTATAAAGAATAAACAACTGTTTTCTGTATAAAAACTATAAATTTGTTTACTTTTTATAGTAAAAATTATAACATTTCCACAAAAAAATGTAAATCAAAAAATTCGTTTTATATTAATTTTAATATAAAACGAATTTTAAAGCTCCAGTTGTTTTAACAGTTTCTGGAAATACTCAGGGAGTTCACTTGAAAATTCCACATATTCTTTTGTAGACGGATGAATAAAACCAAGTACACCGGCATGAAGTGTCTGCCCCTGCAGGTGATATGGCTGATTTTTAGGTCCATATACGGCATCTCCTAAAAGCGGATGCTTGATATGTGCCATATGGACACGGATCTGATGTGTCCGTCCGGTTTCCAACTGACATTCGATCAGACAGAAATTGTTTTTCAGTTTTTTCAGAACTTTATAATGGGTGACTGCATGTCTGCCATTCTTATAATTAACCGCCATTTTTTTACGGTCGGTTGGATGTCTTCCAATCGGAAGATCTACCATACCTTCATCTTCTGTAAAATAATTATAGCAGATCGCATAGTATTTTCTTGTAATCGAATGAACGGCAAGCTGCTCCGACAGAAAATTATGTGCAGCATCATTTTTGCAGACAACAAGAAGCCCGGTTGTGTCCATATCAATTCGATGCACGATACCGGGACGAAGTTCTCCGTTAATGCCAGATAAAGAATCCTTGAAATGATACATCAGACCATTTACCAGTGTTCCGGAATAATGTCCGGGAGCCGGGTGAACGACCATGCCCTTTGGTTTGTTTACAATGATGATATCATCATCTTCATATACGATATCAAGCGGAATATCTTCCGGTTCAATTTCTACAGGTAAAATATCCGGGATCGTAATATCTATTTTGTCACCAGACGCGATTTTCAAGCTTGGTTTTGCCTTTTTATCATTTACCAGTACATTTCCATCATCTAACAGTTTTTTCAGAAATGAGCGCGAATAATCGTCAAAGTAATCGGCTAAACTTTTATCAACCCGTTTGCCTTTCCAGTTTTCATCTGCTTCAATATTATAAGTTTCCATATATTATTCCTGCTCTGAATCTTTCTTTGACTTTCCAAATAGATCGTCCAGTTCATTATCCTTGTATTTGAACAGGATAAAAACCAACAGGATGATCATACTACAGGTTACATAGATATCTGCAACATTAAAGACCGGAAAATTGATCAGACGGAAATCAAACATATCTATTACATAACCAAGACGGATACGATCGATCATATTTCCGACAGCTCCGGAAAAAACAAAAATAAATAAAATCCGAAGATCTTTGTACCTATTCAGCTTTAACATCCGAACATAAAAATATACAAGAAATGCCAGAACAAGAATGGTTATTGCCAGTAGAAAATAACGCTTTCCCTGCAAGCTGCCCCATGCAGCTCCTTTATTTTGAATATATGTAATATGAAAAACCTGTTTGATAACAGGTATTGTGTCATATAAAGCCATATGACTTGTGATCAGAAATTTCACAATCTGATCCAGTCCGATCAAAAGAAGTATACTTATACATGCAAGAATACTGTTTTTTTTCATTATCGTTACCTTTCTGGAGTATATCTTTTATTAGCAATTCCCTGTCCGACATTCATTCAGACAGGGAATTAAAGAAAAATTCTATTATATTATTCGTTTCTGAATTTGAATGGATCAACAAATGATCCACCACCTAAATTTTTTGTGTAAACAGAAGAATCACTGGCAACATTGCTGCTGTCTGCACTTCCACCAAGTGTGGAATCGCCCATTCCTGAGCCTCCGCCACCGCCGAGTGTAGATTCTTCTCTGCCCTGAGGATCTCCTCCAAAGGATGCAAAGGAACCTGATCCGGCGTTTTCACTGCCAGATGAACCTGGTGTATAGACGGCAGCATTTCCGTTGAAATACTTGGCATCCTTCATGATCTCATCAAAGTCTACTCCCAATTCTTCATTAATTGGATTGGTAGCAAGAAACTGAAGATGAGAATCCATCAGATTTTTAAATGCCATTGTATAATCACGATACTGCTGTTTGATTCCTTCAATGCTGTCTTCAATCCGATCCAGCTCTTCCCGTGCCTGATGAACTATGTTATTTGCCTTGATTTTGGCATCATTTTCAATGATCTTAGCCTTGTCATTTGCATTCTTCGTAGCTTCTTCTGCATTCTTCTCTGCAAGCATAAGTGATTTCTGAAGCTTCGATTCTGTTGTTCTGTAATGAACCAGACTATCGGTAAGTGTTTTTACCTGATTTGTTAATTCAGCATTAGACTTATATAATTCCGTATAACTCATGACAACAATGTCAAAAAATGAGTCAACATCTTTTTTTGTATACCCCATGCCATGCTGAAATTTCTTTTGTTGTAAATCAACAGGTGTAAGCATTTGTAATCCTCCCTATCATACCTTCAGAATATGTTGATACAGACTGATATCAAAATTGACTTAATATTTTCCTAATTCAGGAGAAAGAAAAGCATCATTTAATAACTCTTCTCTGAGATCGCCTGATACATAGATGTCAGCAGGTGCTGCAATAAATATATTACCGGATATCGCCTGTAATGAACCATCTAAGGAATAACATGCGCCGGCAATGAAATCAATGATACGCTGGGCTGTTGATAACTCCATACCTTCCATATTGATCACAATCGCCTGACCACCCTTTAAATGGTCAATGATCATCTGGGCATCATCAAATTCATCTGGTTTAATAACAAATACCTGCTGGGAACCTCCCTGGCTTCTGTTGTTAAAAGATACAAGTTTTGAATTGCCTGATGATGCTGGAGCTGATGTTCTGGCAGCTTTTGTAAATTTCTGCTTTTTTGCAGGCTGGGCTGCTGTCTGTGATGCAGCGGTAAAGGAAGATGCACGTCCGTTTACAGCTTTGGTCTTTGGAACATAATCCTCTTCGAAATCCTCTTCGTCATCGTCATCATATTCATCATCTTCAAATAAATCATCTTCATATTCATCACTGGACTCATCTACTTTGAAAAAATCCAGAAAGCTTTTTTTTCCATTCTTTGCCATAATGGTTCTCCTTTAAATATTATAATTTCTTTCACCGAAGATACCGGTTCCAACTCGGACCATGGTAGCACCCTCCTCGACAGCTACTTCATAGTCATTTGTCATACCCATTGATAAGACATTCATATGAACATTATCAATGTTTTTAGAATTGATGTCAAGTAATAATTCCTTAAGGCGACGGAAGTGCACGCGATTCTCTTCCGGATTGGCTACAAATGGTGCAATCGTCATCAGTCCATCAATATGTATATGAGGAAAGTCTTTGATCTGCCGGATCAGGTCTTCCGTTTCCTCAACGGATACACCAAACTTGCTTTCTTCCCCTGCAACATTTACTTCTATTAAAACAGGAACAACAACATTATGCTTTGCTGCTTCTTTTTCAATCGTTTTTGCAAGATTCACGGAATCAACAGAATGTATCAGGCAGACCTTATCAACGATATATTTGACTTTGTTCGTCTGCAGATGCCCGATCATATGCCATTTGACCGGTCTGGATATATGTTCATATTTATCGACTAGTTCCTGAACCTTGTTCTCTCCAAAATTTTCAGCATCTGTATTCTGTAATAATTCTTCAATATCACTTAACGGTTTGGTCTTGCTGACAGCGATCAGAGTAACCGCATCCCTGTTCCGACCAGCCCGTTTGCATGCTTCTGTGATCTTTTTATCTATGCTTTCGTAATTTTCCTGTAACATCATTCATCACTCCTAATATATGATCTGGTTTTCCTTTACGGAGGTGGCATCCAATGCGATCCTGTCGTAAGCAGAGATACCATATGCGGTATTTGGATCAATGATCGAATAATCATCACCATCTACAATAACATCGATCTGCTTAAATACTGCAGTACCTTGTGTAACGCAGAAAACACCTTTTAATTTGTATGTGCCGGCGGTAGATGTGTTAAATGTAATATCTGATTCGTTTGCTGCAAGAACGGTATTATCATCTATATCTGCCGGGTCCACATAACAGAAATGATCATCTGTAAAATATATAGTAGGGGATATCTGTTCAACCGAAGTTGTTCCATCCGCTGTTAATACGATCTTATTAAAATATTTTTTCTCGGTTGTTCCGCTTCCTCCAGTCAGATAGCTGACTGGGATCATCAGAACATCCTTTTCGGTAATCGCTGAATTCGGAATCTTTAGTCCTTTTGTTTCTGAGAATACAAATGTGATATTCAAATAACGATCAGCGACATATTCTGCCAGATAACGGTGCATATTTATAATAATGAAATAATTTCCATCCTGTTCAACTGTTTCATACTTTGCAGATAACCGTCTGGATGAATCATTGATTGTAAACCGGATTGTTTCGTTCTTTTTGATTTTTTCATATTCTTCTTTCGTAAGCATGACTGCAATCTTCCAGTTTTCATCATCTATGATCTTATATATAGGTTTCCCGGACTCAACCACATCGCTTTTTTTCAGCATTTCTTTGGTATATTTTGTTTTATCAAAATCATCTGCTGAAAGATTGTTGATATCATAACCTTCAAAGCCATCCATGTAATAGGTTACAATACCGCTGACATTTGATTTCGAAGCTGAAAAAGTTGAATCAAATGACTGGTTTGAAGATAACTGCTCAAGCGCCATATCTTCATACATTTCCAGAACCTTATTGTCCATGGAATTTTTAAATTCATATACTTCTGAAAAATCTGACGGTGAAAATCCTGCTTTAAAAATCTGAATCTGTTTGCTCAGATCTTTATAATCATTATCGGATAACACACTGCTTCCGCTATTTTGAACATCAAACAATGCATCCTGCATGGAACCGGTTTCATCAACAGAATATACACTGGCACCCTTTGCAACTTTTTCGCCATCCCGGATATAATAGCAGACATATCCGGAGGTAGAGCTGTAATTCAAAGTTTCCTTTCTCACAGCAAGTCCGGTGGCAGTAAAATTCGTATCATAATTGCTCTCTTCCACCTGAAATACACTCAGATCATGGTCACCAAGCGACATAATGATACGAATCAACATGTATACAAACATAATTGCAAATATGATAAATCCAAAACTGATCTTCACCGGCTGCCATTTTCTCTTCTTTCTTCTTATGGAAGCCATATATATCTCCTTTTACTCCATATAATATGTGCGTATAAGACAGTTGATATGGAACTATAAAGCAGCAATGATATTATCTTTATATTCGTCCGGAACATCGGAACTGTCCGTTGCAAAACATATTATAATACTGATATTAAATTTCTCACTGATATTATTAATGATATCCAGTGCTACTTTTACCTGCTCTTTATTGACATAAGCAACAGATGTAAAATTATCAATGTAAATCTTCTCTATATCTTTTGTCTGGGAAATTATTCCGAGAACAAACCCTGCAAACATCTCCAGATTATTAACTTCATAATTAGTGCAGTTGATCATACGGACACGATTACTCAGCTCATATAAGTGCTTGTTATTATTGTCGATAAATACAACAGAACCTGCTACAACCTTTACTTCATTATTGACCTTGTCAATTAAAACCTTTGTCTTTCCTTTTCCTTTATCACCTGTAATAATCTGAATCATAATAAACCTCCTGAATGATTTAAAATATATTAAAACAGTTATTTGATTAACTGTTTATTTTGCAGTATTGATCAACATTGTCATATCATTATATAACGTACTACGGTCTTCTGCACCTGCGATAACAGCGATATATTTGTCGCCGGTATCATCCTTTACAAATTCAAGGATCAGACAATTACCCGCAGCCGTCGTCGTTCCCGATTTCCAGGATCCCAAAGAATATCCTTCCGGGAACTGAAATTCACCTGAAATATATCCATTCGTCGCGTCTAATGTAACGCTTCTTGTTTCACCATTTGCATCTGTATATGTAAAATCATAAGATGTCAGGGAATCAATCAGATATGCCAGATCATGTTTGATAAATTCTGAAAAGATCAGATAAAGATCATATGCAGTTGTATAATGGTCATCCGAATGCAGGCCGTGGCAGTTCACAAAATGCGTATTCGTAGCTCCAAGCTCATATGCCCGTTCATTCATTTTTTCAACAAATGCATCTTCGCTGCCGGCAATCCGTTCTGCCAGAAGAACACCACAATCATTATAGGAACGGATTAGCAATCCGTATAACAGGTTCTTAACTGTAACTTTACATCCTTTTGTCAGGTCACTAGCTCCGACGTTATTTTCCTGAAAGGTAACGGTATGACTTAAAGTAATGGTTTCATCAAGCGATAAGGAACCATCTTCAATCGCTTCGATCACAAGAAGTCCTGTCATTAATTTTGTCATACTGGCAGGATATATTTTATCATGTGCATTATGGACAACCAACGCTTCCTGTGTTGTATCGTTCAACAGTACCGCAGCTTTTGTATCTTTATAATTATCATCCGCCAGGCTTTCACCATCCGGAATGACCGTATGGTTTTCTCCGAAACTGTCTGTACTGTACAGCGGCAGATTTTCTGATATTCCAAGCACAAGCTGATCACTGGTATCATAGCTTCGTCTGGCACATCCGGTAAACAGGATGCCGATTGTCAGGATGGAAATCAGCAATTTTATCTGATATTTCATATCAAACTCTCCATTGTTTATTTGTAAAATTCTCTCCAGTCCAAATCGCCCCGATCAAGCGCCTTGATCAGAAGCTCTGCAGTCGCAAGATTGGTTGCTAATGGAATATTGTGCATATCACAAAGTAAAAATATATTATTGATATCCGGCTCATGAGCCTTTGGATGTAATGGATCTCTCAGGAAAATAACCATATCAATATCATTATTTTCAATCTGGGAACCTAACTGCTGTTCCCCTCCGAGATGTCCAGCGATATATTTATGAACATTAAGGTTTGTGACCTCTTCGATCAAACGTCCTGTCGTTCCTGTTGCATATAATTCATTTTTGCTTAAGATTCCTCTGTATGCAATGCAAAAATTCTGCATCAGTTTTTTCTTTGCGTCATGTGCTATTAACCCTATATTCATAGCTCTCCTCCTAATACTTTTTCTTTTGCAGGTTTATGTTCAAAACGAGTCCGATTCCGGCACTCATACTGACAAGCGAACTTAGTCCGTAACTGATGAACGGGAGCGGCAGTCCTGTATTCGGCAAAAGGGCTGTTGCAACTCCGATGTTGATAAATGTCTGGAATACAACAAGCGCCCCAATACCTGTCGCAATATACATTCCTTTTTTATCTTTTGCATGCCTGGCAACCCGAATACATTGTAACACTATCAGGCATAAAATTGCAATAATAATAACACTTCCAATGAATCCTAATTCTTCTCCGACCGCCGAAAAAATGAAATCTGTCTGCTGCTCAGAAATCAGATTGGTATCTTTTACGGTAGCTACCGTTGAATTGTTGATCCCTTTTCCGGATAGCTGACCGGAACCGATTGCCATAACTGAATTATCCTGCTGGTCAGACGAAGCACCATATTCACTTCCGTATATATGTCCCAGAATACGATTAATCTGATAAGTTTTCAAAAACTGAGGCAGATTATCCTGCTGAATATACCAGATAAATCCTCCAAATGCGGGAACCAGGACCAGAATCATGATACCGATCAGCTTCAGACTCAGCCCTCCGACAAATATAATGATAAAAAGCGTTGCCATAACACAGATTGAGGTTGAAAGGTCTGGTTCGGCCACAATCAGTCCAACAGGAACAGCCAAAAATACTGCAAGCTTTGCAAGTACTTTTGGCGTGTTAAGATTTTCATAATTTTTTTCCAGAAATACAGCCGTACACAGGATCAGAATGATTTTTGCAAATTCTGATGGCTGAATGGTGAACGAATCTGATATATAAAACCATCGATGAACTCCTGTATCTCCGCCACCGGAACCTGCGACAAGAACCAGAAACAACAGACCGATATTGATGACATAGAGTACCATATAATATTTGCAAATAAAATTATAATCGATCAGTGATACAACGATCATACCGATGATACATGCACTGACACCGATCAATTGTTTCGTCAGGAAGTCCGGACGAACGCTGCAGATCGTAATGCTTCCCATGATCATGGCTGCGATCACGAACAGGATCAGCTTAAAATTATAATTGATCAGTCTGTACTTTTTCTCCGTTGATATGTCCATCTGTTTGAAGTGTTTCATCTTTTTCTTTTTCCTTTTTCATATGTATTCCTTTAACCGGGATCTTGGCGATCAGGAAGGATTCTGAAAGCTGTACGGTTGTATTTGGCGAATCAATATTAACATAATTAGAAACGCATTTACACAGATCATCCCGGATCCTTGTGATGACATCTGGCGTACATCCGATCCGGTCGGCCATCAGGATATATTTTAAACGTTCTCTGGCATAATGACCAGAATTATAACTTACAACATTGTTGATTACCTTGATATCTTTCATTCCTACCACTCACCCCTTTTATGCATGTTTTTTTCGAAATAACCGTTTGAAAGGGTTTCGCCGGATCGATGTATTGTAATCAGTCAAGGGAATACTGTCGCCAAGAATCCGTTTACAGATATCGATATAGGCATTGCCGGATGTTGTATTGCTTCCAGCAAGTGGTTCTCCTTTATTTGTTGATATAACGATCTGTTCATCATCCGGTATTACACCCAGAAGGTTGACGGCTAGAATATCAACAACATCATCGACAGACATCATGTCACCTTTTTTTACCATATCATATCGTACCCGGTTGATGATAAGGTCAATCGACGTAATCTCATTTGCTTCTAACAGCCCGATAACACGGTCTGCATCCCGGATCGCAGATACCTCTGGTGTTGTAACAACAATTGCTCTGTCTGCGGCTGCAATAGCATTTTTAAATCCCTGTTCGATTCCGGCAGGACAATCAATGATTATATAATCAAAATCCGAACGCATTTCATCGATCAATTTTATGATCTGTTCCGGAGAAACAGCGGTTTTGTCCCTGGTCTGTGCACATGGCATTAGAAAAAGCTCCGGATTGTTCCTGTCTTTTATCAATGCCTGCTTATAGCGGCAGTTTCCTTCTACTACATCAACCAGATTATAAACAATACGGTTTTCCAGTCCGAGGACGATATCCAGATTTCGCAGTCCGATATCCGTATCGATCATGACCACTCTTTTTTTCAGACCTGCAAGACCTGTGCCGATATTGGCTGAAGTTGTGGTTTTACCAACGCCTCCCTTTCCTGATGTAACAACAATTACTTCACTCATAAAACACCTCCGTAAATTATCTTTTCATACTGATTTTTAGAATTTTTATCTTATAGTGAAGCTTGCGACAGCGGCTGAAAGATCAGTTGGTCATTTTCACAGTATGCTATCACTGCATCCTTTGTATTTAATTTATCATGGAACTGTCGTTTTGCTGCATAGCTGACAGTTCCGATCTTTATATGAACCGGTTCCATGGTAAGAGCCAGTACAAAGCGTTTTTTCTGCAAATCTTTTCCGGCGACTGCACTTCCCTGCAAGCTGCCGAGGATAATGATATTTCCACCGGAAATAACCGTTGCTCTTTTTTCAACATTACCAATTATTATAATGCTTTTTTTTACTTCAAGTGTTTGACCACTCCGAATGTTTCCGTAAAAAAACAGGTTGTTATCTTCTGAAGATGAAACATTCTGACCTGCGGTATCATCTGGTGATACTTTTTTATTTGAAGCGGCCGTATCTGTAGCAGGAGCTTCATGTCTAATAACATGATCCACATGTGCTGTATGTCCGACAGCGGCGGGCTGCCGGTGTTTTGACCTGTGCGGAGGAATATCAATCTGATTGCAGAGATCCTCTGTTCTCCCTTTATCAGGAATATCGCAAATAAATTCCACCTCAGTCTCCGGCAGATGATTTAATGCAAACAGAATCTGCGCAATCTCCTCTCGGCTCAACTCCCGTCCCTCAAAAGAAACAGAAATTTTTCCTTCTTTTTTTAAAAAAGCATTTTGATGCTGTAATTTTTCTTTTATATCCATCAGGAGCTGCTCCAATGGATCATCATTATGAAATATAATTCTGATCCCGTGGCTGTTCGCCTTAATAATAACGTCGGTATCCATGTTTCTTACCTCGTTTTCATAAATATAACTGTTCAAAAATGAATTTATCCGACGTATCTTATCTTTTAATCTGAAAGTGCGTTGTTACCGGTGATCGTTGTATTTTCAAGTACATCCGGATCGTATAAATAGGCATATACAAGTCCGGTCAATTCGACTGCATTACCGGAAGAATATCCGAACGGGATTACACTTGTAACCGTAACTTCAGGATTTTTATATGGTGCAAATGATACAAATAACGCATGGTTCGGTCTGGCATCACTCTGCTGGGCCGTACCTGTTTTGCCGGCTACTGCAACATTGATCTGATTAATCAAAGCACTGCTGCTCGTATGGACGGAAACAACCTGACGCATGCCCTGTCTGACAACATTCCATTGCTCGGCAGGAAAATCGAGCTGGTTATGAACCTTGTGCTCATTTTTATATACAACATTACCGTTAATATCCTTGATCTCTGAAACAAGACTCAGGTCATAGCATGTACCACTGTTTGCTAGTGTTGTAACATATCGGGCAAGCTGTGTTGCTGTAAAGTTATTTGTACCTTGTCCAATCGCAGTACGGATCGCATCCGCATCTGATATCTGCGGTTTACTTTCCGGCAGTTCAATGCCGGAGGTGCTGTCAAATCCAAACATACCTGCATACTTCTGAAGCCGCTCTACACCAGTGATATCGCTATAGGTTCCGGTATCTTGTGTTGCCATACGGTAACCCAGTTCATAGAAGAAATAGTTACAGGATTCTTCGATTGCCTTGGATATACCGATTGTCCCATGTGCTGATGGATAAATCCAGCATTTTGCAGGTGTTTCTGTTTTATCAAAATATCCTTTGGTCTGGATCACGTCGTTGATACCGATTGCGCCTTCATTCATTGCTGCAAATGCAGTTATCATCTTGAAGGTGGATCCGGGAGCTGTCTGCTGCATCGTTGCTCTACTGTACATTGGTGTTGTCTTGTCCGACGTAATCTTTGCATAATAATCTGCATCAATGGAATTTGTGAGCTGATTATTATCATAACTTGGATAACTTGTCATTGCTTTTACAGCTCCGGAATTTGGATCAGTCACAACAATCGAGCCGGAACATGGATCCAGTGCCAGCATGGCAGGAGTTATCTCATATTGTTCTATTTTTTTACACATAAAGTCAAAGCTGCTGATGGATCCTGCCTTATAATCGGAATAGTCCTCATCTGTTGCCATATTTAAGATACCCTGGTCATATAACAGGTTAATAACCTGACTTCCTGTAAGTTCTCCTGATATTATCATATATTTGAAAACAAGTTTGTCGAAACTGGTATTATTTTCAAATTCTTTTAAAATATATTCCGTCAGCACATTGTAGATTTCATCTGTATCATAATAATCACTTTTCGTTGAAATACCGGAAATGTCGATTGCGCCCTGGCTGATCGCATATTTCAGATACTCACACAGCGAAATATTATTATTGATATAAGATACATAGGTATCATCTGTTTTTGATATCTTGCTTGGACTGTAAATGCCTGCATCACTTAATTGTTCGCAGATAAATTCCATATAATCCTGATACTGGTCTGTCAGATTATATAATGGTATATGACTTGAATTCAGGATATCATCCAGTCTTCCAAGTGTATAGCTTTTGGAACTCTGAAATGTATCATTTACTGAACGCTCAAGATCTGTGGCATCCTTTGCTGCCAGATCGTCAATGCTGATAATGTTATTATCAAATAATGCAAAATAAACGTCAGTGATCGGGATATCATCTTTGTCATTTGATGTTGTTACATTTTTAATATGTGCAAGCAGGATGGAAGTAATTTCCTTTTCCAGAGCATTATAACAGTATTTTTGAAGATCCGAGTCAATCGTCAGATAAATGTCATTTCCTGCTACAGAATCCTGCGAATCAATAACCTCGATCACCTTCCCCAGATTATCTACATACATTTTCTGATATCCGTCTTTACCACGCAGATAAGATTCAAATTCACTTTCCAACCCGGCCTTTCCGATCATGTCATCAGCCGTATATTTTTCGGAATCATCCAGATTCTCGTTATATTTGTCCATCTCTTCATTTGAGATATTTCCGATATATCCGATAATATGTGCGTAATAAATAGCATCATTATAGACACGGTGGGATTCTACGTTTACTTCCATGCCTGGTAGTTCATTTGAATTTTCTTTGATCGTTGCATAGCTTTCCTCGCTGATACCATCCGCAAGCTGGACAGACATGTATTGCTGGTAACGGTTCAGCCAGATCTCATACCGGACGGCAAGAATCTTTAATGCTGCTTCATCCGAATAAGTATCTGAAATATTGAAGAGATCCTTTCCTCTCATATAACGGAATACATCTTCTGCTGTTGAGGATGCCTGCTGATCTGTCAGTTTATCGACAGAGCTGGCACTGTATACATTCATAAGAAAAGTATTTAATGATGTTCCTGATACTGTAAACTCAAATCCTTTTCCTGTCAGCTTGATCGGCAGACTGACTGATATTTTATCTCCATTCTGCTCCAGAATCAGGATTGTTTTATATACTATATCATTTCGCAGTTCGTTGGATGTTGTTCCCTGTGCAGCAGCAATCTCTGACAGATCGGTAGCACTGTTATATGACAATGTATAGGAAGCTTCATTATAAGCAATCAGTTTTCCGTTACAATCGTATATATTTCCACGGGTTGCTTTCACCGAGACTGTTTTCACTGATTTATAGGTAAAGCTTTCCTGATACTTTTCTCCGTTTACGATCTGTAGATCAAACAGACGGTAAACCAGTACACCAAAGAGAACCAGAACGATCAATGTCACAACAAACAACCGGTGTTTTACATGTTCTACAATATTTTCTTTTATCAGATTCAAAAATTCTTTTATCATTGTATTTTCCTTCCAGTTCTTATTCGTTTGCTTTTTCCAGACGCTTCAGTGTCTTGTTCACAAATACAAAAAACTTGAATATAAAGAGTGTGATCAATGCTGTATAGATCATTTCCGGAAGAATGATATCCTTCAGATAGGTTGAAAATTCCAGCCTGTTCCGCAACAAGAAAAAGATAATATATGTTGCAAAATTAAAAAACAGATCGTCGATCAGAATGATCAGCATTGGTAAAAGAACATCTTCCACCAGATATAAACGGTGGAAAAATCCATTGCAATATCCAAGAATCATATAAAGTATCATAAACGGTCCAATCGCATATCCAAAATACAGATCATACAGAAAACCGCAGAAAAAACCAACCAGCATTCCTTCTTTTCTACCGCGCATAAGACCAAAAGAAACTGTCAGTATCAGCATCAGATCCGGTGCTGTTCCGGCAATTTCTATATAGGGAAATAATGCAGTCTGTAATACAAAACATATAATGATCAAAATTCCTAATGTAAATACTCGTTTCAATTCTGTTTCAACCTTCTTCTACCATTTAGTTCTGTCAATTGTTTTTAATCTGTAACATTTTTCTTTGTCTGGCGGATCACCAGAACCTCTTCAATATTAGAAAAATCAGCAGCCGGCGTAATATACGCTGTCTTGGTCAGATTGTTGGAATCATTTTCTATCTTTGCAATATAGCCTATATTGATTCCAGAAAGATATTTGCTCGAAACATGTGAGGTCACAACCTGATCTCCTTCTGATATATCTGCATCTTTATCTATATTTTCCGCAAGCAGGTAGCCGTCTGCATAATTCGTTAGGCTTCCGGATACATTACAGATTGCCTGAGCCGGCAGGATTGTTGCATTTACATTTGTTGTATCATCGATGATCGAACGGACCTTTGCATAATCCGCTCCAATCTCTGTGATAATTCCGCACAGACCATTTCCATATAATACATTACAACCAATAGACAGTCCATCATCGGTTCCTTTGTCAATATAAAAGACATCAAACCAGTTTCCGGTATCCTTAGATATAACTCTTGCTCCTGTTTTATCATAATCAGTATACTGTGCATCCAGCTCATACAGCTTCTGCAGCCGGTCCAGCTCATAAGAGTTCTGTTCATATTGGGCAAGTGTGGATCTATAGGTATCCAGTTGTTCCTTTAACTGATCGTTTTCCGCCACGATATCTTCGTAATTTTTCAGTGCTTCTGCCTTGGATTCTACCCAGCTTCCTACTGTATTTACTCCTTTTTGCATTGGAAGAATAAACGTGTTTGTTGCATTACGGACTGACGGCATTATACTGTCAAAAAACAGTGATGCGATCATTAAAACTACACATACTATCGTTAATGCAAGCAAAAAATATTTTGGAGTTATTTCTATTCTTTTTCTGTTACGACGTCTCATTCAACATTCCTCTTTCTGCCAGACTGACAAAACAATTATTCCCTATAATAATATGATCAGATAACAGGATTCCAAGCATTCTGCCTGCTTCTGCTACTCTCTTTGTCAAGCAGATATCCTGTCTGCTTGGTTCCGGATTCCCGGATGGATGATTATGCAGCAAAACAACATATGCTGCGTGATAGCTTAAGGCATCTATAAAGATATCTCTTGGAGATATAACTGCATGATCGATCGTTCCCTCTGATATACAGTTTTCTCCCAACAAACAATGTCTGGAATCAAACAGCAGGCTGTAAACCCGCTCTTTATCCAGATATTTGGTACGTTCCATAAAATAATCTGCTATACTCTGCGGATTGCCAAATGTCAGAAATGGCTTATATTCCGCTTCCGCTATCCGTCTTGATAATTCACCGATACATTGCATCTGGATCGCTTTTACATGTCCGATCCCATCAATCGACATCAGTTCTTCCAATGTCAGATGCTTCAACCCGACTAAGCCTTTATGAACCGAATGACGGTTCAGAATACGCTGGGCTGTAACCAGTGCATTTTCTTTTCGGCTTCCGCTTCGAAGTATGACTGCAAGCAGTTCGGCATCATTCAAGGCGGAAGGACCACTCTGCTGACATTTTTCATATGGTCGCTCTGTAACAGCCATATCCCGCATTGTAAAATTAGAATTCATATGTCCTCCTTTTCTCTCCGCCTCTCCAATGCCTGAAAGAAAGGTGACATTCGAACTAAATCTACCACACTATAAGATTATTTTCTACCATTTTTTGCAATGTCATTACAATTCCAAATTTTGCATGCTGATAGGTAAGTCCTCCCTGAAAATATACAGCATACGGTTCTCTCATAGGGGCATCCGCACTAAGTTCAATTGAAGAACCGGATACAAATGCACCGGCCGCCATGATGACAGGAGAATCATATCCCGGCATATCCCATGGTACAGGCTTTACATAGCTGTCAACAGGTGCAGCCGCCTGAATCCCTTCACAGAAAGCAACCACACGTTCCGGTGTCTGAAGTTCAACTGCCTGTATGATATCAAAACGATCCTCTGTCTTATTCGGAACTGTCTTAAAACCAAGATTTTCATATACATTTGCAGCAAAGATCGCACCCTTTAAAGCACTTGCCGTAACCGATGGAGCCATGAATAAGCCCTGTGCAAAAGCCTTTGTATTATTTAAAGATGCACCAACCTCTTTGCCAAGTCCCGGAGTTGTAAGACGGTATGCGGCATTTTCCACATATTCCTTCTTACCACAGATATAACCACCGATCGGAGCCAGTCCGCCACCCGGATTCTTGATCAGGGAACCTGCGATCAGATCTGCGCCATAGTCTGTTGGTTCTTTATCCTGAACAAATTCACCATAACAGTTATCTACCATACAGATGATGTCCGGACGGATACTCTTTACAAATGTGATCACTTCTCCGATCTTCTCACAGGATAAAGTCGGACGTACGGCATAACCCTTGGAACGCTGGATCTCCACAAGCTTTGTGTGTTCATTGATCGCATTTCGGATTCCTTCAAAATCAAACTCTCCTTCCGGTGTCAGATCTACCTGGGCATATGTAACACCGTATTCTGCCAAAGAACCCGGTGAAGGGCGAAGTCCGATGATCTCATCCATCGTATCATATGGTTTTCCTGAGATTGCAAGCAGTTCATCTCCCGGTCTTAAGTTACCAAATAACGCCGTACAGATCGCATGTGTTCCACAGGTGATCTGAGAACGGACCAGCGCATCTTCCGTATGGAATACATCAGCATAGATCCGTTCGAGTGCATCTCGTCCGTCATCGGTATAACCATATCCGGAGGAACCTGCAAAATGCGCTTCCGCCAGACGATTATCCTGCATGGCTTTGATGACCTTCATCTGGTTGATCTCACAGATGGCATCGATTGCTGCAAAACGGTCCTTTAAGCTGTCTTCAATCTTCTGACAGTAATCAAATACCCGTTCATCAATGTGTAAGGATGTATAATAATCTTTTAATAATGTGTTCATTTTATCTGCTCCATTTTATTTTATGAAATAATTCCCTTTGACCGCAACTGTTCAAGCATGAAATCCATAATGGTATCTTCTGATGTGAATTCACTCTTATCCACCCAGGTGACTTCTTTTTCCCTCTTAAACCATGTGATCTGACGCTTGGCGAAATGTCTGGTATCACGTTTTAAGATATAGAGGGCTTCATCCAGAGATGTTACACCATCCAGATAATCGAGGATCTCTTTATATCCAAGCCCCTGCATGGATATCAGATCTTTTGTATATCCCTGATCCTTTAATGCCTTTACCTCTTCGATCAATCCCTGTTCTACCATGATGTCAATTCGCCTGTCTATTCTATCATATAATTTTGATCTTGCATCATTTAACACAAAATATTCAAAATTATATGGAGAAATCCGTTTGGATTCTTTCTCGTTATGTTCGGAGATCGGGATTCCTGTCTCTTTATAGAATTCCAATGCCCGGATCACACGTTTGCGGTTGTTATAATGAATGGCTGTGGCTGACGCTGGATCCACTTTTTCAAGCATCTGATGAAGGTAGAGATTTCCATGTTTTTCCGCAAGCTGTTCCAGATAAGTACGGTAGCTTTTATCATCGTCATTTTCATCGAAATGAATATCGTATAAAACTGCCTGAATATAAAAGCCGGTTCCGCCGACAATGACAGGTATCCGTCCTCTGGCATAGATATCATCCATCGCCTTTGTTGCAAGTTCTTTAAATAATACAACATTAAACGGCTCCTTCGGATCTAATACATCGATCAGATGATGGGGAATGCCATCCATTTCCTCCGGCATGATCTTGGCAGTTCCGATATCCATCTTTCGATAGACCTGCATGGAATCTGCAGAAATGATCTCACCGTTTATTCTTTTTGCAAGACCGATCGACAGATTTGTTTTACCTACGGCTGTCGGTCCGGTTAATATAACAAGAGGCTTCATTTGCTGCTCCGTTTCTATATAAGTTTAATTACTAAACAATTCGTTTGAATTTCTTTTCCAGTTCTGTCTCTGTCATGGAGATCAGGGTTGGTCTGCCATGCGGACAGGTATATGGATTTTCAAGCTTCATCAACTGGTCGATCAGGATGTCTGCTTCCTTAAAGCTAATGGAAGTATTCCCCTTTATCGCAGCTTTACACGCCATTGTGGAAAGTTTACTGATAAATGTATCAATCGTCTGCTTCTGTCCGTTTTCGGATAACTCTCCGATAAATTCCAGAAATAATTCTCTGCCGTCTAATCCGAACAGATTTGCCGGAACGGCTGACAGCTTGTATTCTTTTCCGCCGAAACCTTCGATCTGAAATCCCAGATTCTGGAAAAATTCCAGATTTTCCCGTAAGAACTCTGATTCTGTTCCGCTCAAGGATACGATCGCAGGTGGCATCAGATACTGAGGAATGACAGTCTTATTCTTATAGTTTGCCATTAATTCCTCAAATTTTACCTTTTCATGTGCGGCATGCTGATCCATGATAAAGAACTTATCTTCGTACTCGATCAGCCAGTATGTCTTAAATAACTGCCCGATGATCCGGTGCTTTTTCTTAGCTTCCGGGGTCAGGAATTTATCTTCAAACATATCCATCTGCTCGTATTTAATCTTAGCTTCCGATGTGATTGGTTCCTGTTTCTTCTGTTCTGATGTTTCGTTAGTCTGTACACTCGCTTCAGCAGGATTTAATGCTGTCTTTGCCGGTTGTGTCAAATACGGAACAATATTTTCAGCAACCATATTATTTGTGATATTTTTACCAGACTGATTATCTCCTTTCAAATATTGGATTTCAACCGGCGAGCTGCTTCTGTTTTCCATCGTAACAGATGGTGTCGGTGTTGGTTGAGCAGATATACCTGAATTTGCCGGTTGCATTGGCATGCCTGGCTTTTTCTGCTGCGCTGGCCTTGCCGGCTGCGGAGAAAGCTCTGTGGCCCTCCGGTTTGTTTCGAATGGCTCCGGGCGCTTCTCCACCTTTCGTTCTGCCAGTGTCTCCGGCCGCTTATCCTTTCCCGGTGTAACAGTCGGGATAAGTTCTTTAAATAACAGCGCCTTTCTGACACTGATATAAGTAAAATCATACATATCCGGTTCATTTATGAACTTCAATTCCCGTTTTGCAGGATGGATATTTACATCGATCAGAGATGGATCAATCTCAAAATTGATAACTGTAAATGGAAATTTATGAACCATAACAAAGGTACGATATGCATCTTCGATTGCCTTTGTTAATATATTGCTCTTTATATACCTTTGGTTTACATAATAATCTTCAAATGAACGGTTACCTCTGGATATACTCGGTTTTGCAAGATATCCTGTGATCTTTACCTGATCATTTGCTGCATGGATTTCCAGAAGGTTATTCGTAATATCTCTACCATATATATGATAGATGATCTCTTTTAGTCTGCCGTTGCCGGATGTAAATAGCTTATCTGTTCCATTCATAATAAACTTAAATGAAACATCCGGATGTGACATTGCCATACGACAGACAAGATCGTAGATATACGAGCCCTCTGTTGCAGGCGTCTTCATGAATTTCTTTCTGGCAGGTGTATTATAAAACAGATTTCTTACAACAATCGTTGTACCAAGCGGTGCGCCGATTTCCTCATTTGAGATCTCTTTTCCGCCGTGGATCTGGTATCTGGTTCCGGTAAGCGCATCTTCCTGCTTGGTGATCAGCTCTACCTGGGCAACTGCGGCTATACTAGATAACGCCTCGCCACGGAAGCCTAAGGATGCGATCTTTAACAGATCATCCGCCGTCTGAAGCTTACTGGTTGCATGACGAAGGAAGGCAACCGGAACTTCCTCCTTTGAGATACCACATCCATTGTCTGTGATACGGATAAAGCTCATACCGCCTTCTTTGATCTCGATGGTGATCGCAGTTGCACCCGCATCGATGGAATTCTCCACTAATTCTTTAATAACCGAGCCGGGACGTTCGATCACTTCACCGGCTGCGATCTTATCAATTGTATATTGATCCAGTAATTTTATCATAAATTCTCCTTAACGGATTCGCTCCTGTAATTCATTCAGATATAACAATGCTTTCATCGGTGTCATGTTGGACAGATCTACATTCTTGATCTCCTCCAGAATGGCACTCTCTTCCGGATTTGCCAGAAATGACATCTGGGTATCGGAAGCACTTTTATGAAAATCATTTGTTATCTTGATATCTTTTAATTTCGTCGTTATATCCGTATCGATAAGCTGGTTGCAGATCTCATTTGCACGATTGATCACGATATCCGGTACTCCAGCAAGCTTGGCTACCTGAATACCATAGCTTCGATCCGCTCCGCCTTTTACGATCTTTCGTAAGAATACGATATCATCACCGTCTTCTTTTACTGCTATACAGTAGTTGTTTACAGAGGATAACTTACCCTCTAATTCTGTCAGTTCATGATAGTGGGTGGCAAATAACGTTTTTGCTCCAAGCAGTTCACTGTTACTAATATATTCCACAACTGCCCATGCAATACTAAGTCCGTCATATGTACTGGTTCCTCGTCCGATCTCATCTAAGATCAGCAGACTGTTCTTCGTGGCATTTCGAAGAATATTTGCGACCTCACTCATCTCTACCATGAAAGTGCTTTGACCGCTTGCAAGATCATCGGATGCCCCTACTCTGGTGAAGATACGGTCACAGATACCGATATTTGCTGAAGCAGCAGGAACAAAGCTTCCGATCTGCGCCATTAAAACGATCAGTGCCGTCTGACGCATATAGGTGGATTTACCAGCCATATTCGGTCCGGTTATGATCGATATCCTGCTCTCAAAATTATTCAGATAGGTGTCATTTGATATGAACATACCGTTGTTCATCATCTTCTCAACGACAGGATGGCGACCTTCTTTGATATCAATTACACCATCTTCGTTAATCTCCGGACGAACAAACTGATTGGCAGATGCCACATATGACAGCGAACAGAGACAGTCTAATAAAGCGATCTGTCTTGCTGTATTCTGCACACGCAGGATCTCACCCGCAATCTTATCTCTGAGCGCAACATAGGTTTCATATTCCAGTGCATATAATTTATCTTCAGAACCAAGAATCGAACCTGCAAGATTGTCCAATTCTTCTGTTGTATATCGTTCTGAATTTGCAAGTGTCTGTTTTCTTATAAAATATTCAGGTACCAGATCCTTATAGGAATTAGTCACCTCAAAATAATAGCCAAATACTTTATTGAACTTGATGCGAAGATTCTTTATTCCTGTCTTCTGCTTTTCCCGTTCCTCCAATTCTGCAAGCCATGTCTTGCCATCTGTCTTTGCCGATTTTAAAGTATCGATTCCATCCAGATAACCATCCTTGAAAATACCGCCTTCTCGAATCAGTATCGGAGGATCGTCGTTGATTGAACGCTCTAACAGGTCATAAATATCCTGTAATTCATCCATTTTCTCATAAATATCTGCAAGAAGCCCATCCGGATAGATCTGTAAAAGCTGTCTGATATACGGCAGATATGAAAGGGATGTCTTAAATGCGATCATATCGCGTGGATTTGCGGATCGTAGGGAAATCCTTGTCATCAGTCGTTCCAGATCATAGATCGGGTTCAGATATTCCCGCATCTCATCACGATTGATCATATCATTATTTAACCGATCTACTGCATCAAGTCTTGCTTCGATATCCTTTTTATATATTAAAGGCTGCTCGATCATGCTTCGAAGCATTCTCGCACCCATTGCTGTCTTGGTTTTATCCAATACCCATAACAAAGAACCTCGTTTCTGTTTGTCACGAAGTGTCTCACAAAGCTCCAGATTTCTTCTGGTTGCGGAATCAATAATCATGAAATCGTCGATGGAATACAGCACGATATGATTGATATGTGCAAGGAAATTCTTCTGTGTCTCATGCAGATACTGAAGCAGAACTCCGGAGGATAAAATACAGTCAGGGAAATCCTTCAGTCCAAGTCCGTCCATATTATTAACTCCGAACTGCCTCATAATTGCATCTTCACAGAGCATTTGATTGAAATAATGCTCCGGCGCTTCAGAAATAGAAATTTTCATTTTCTCCCTAAGATAAATGAAATCCAGATCACAATTCATGAAAGAATGATTGCCGATGATCTCGGCAGGAGAATATTTGTTGATCTCATCCGTAAGCTTTGATAAGGATGGAACTCTCGCTGTCTTAAACTCACCGGTCGTGATATCTACCAGTGAAATTCCGAATGCACCATCGTTTTCAACAATACTCATCAGATAATTATTTCTTGTTTCATCAAGAATTGCATTTGACATATTGGTACCCGGTGTTACCACCCGGATAACCTCACGTTTAACTATGCCTTTTGCAAGCTTTGGATCTTCAACCTGTTCACAGATCGCTACCTTAAAACCATTCTCGATCAGCTTATTCAGGTAGACATCACAGGCATGATATGGAACGCCGCACATCGGTGCACGTTCCGGCTGTCCGCAGTCCCTTCCGGTCAAAGTGATCTCAAGAACCTTGGATGCGGTCAGGGCATCATCAAAAAACATTTCATAGAAATCACCAAGTCTGTAAAATAATATACAGTCCTTGTACTGATTCTTCACTTCCATATACTGCTGCATCATTGGTGTTAAAGCTGCCACTGTTTTTTACCCCTATTCTATAAATTCGGTTTATACAAGATTTCCCATATAATAAAAGCCTTTACATTCATCCAGCGAAACATCCCGGATCTCGCCGATCATAGACGGATCACCTTTAAAATGTACCAGAATATTATTTGACAGACGACCGGTTAAGAGTTCCTGATTCTGTTCGCTGACGCTTTCAATCAGTACAGGCATGACCTGCCCTTTATAACGGCAGATCTCCTCACCGCTGATCTCTGATACTCGCTTGATCAGACGATCAAACCGGTTCTGGATCTCTTCCTTTGTTGCATGATCCTCAAATGTTGCTGCCGGTGTTCCGGTACGCTTGGAGTATATAAATGTAAATGCTGTATCAAACCTTACCCGATTCACTACATCCATTGTCTCTAAGAAATCTTCTTCTGTTTCTCCAGGAAAACCGACAATAATATCGGTTGTAAGTGATATTTCAGGAATCTGTCTGCGGATCTTGTCTACTAATTCCAGATAGGATTCCTTTGTATAGCGACGATTCATCTGATTTAATATCCTGGATGAGCCGGATTGCATCGGAAGATGGATGTGACGGCAGATCTTTTCATTTGCCGCGATCACATCGATCAATTCATCGGACAGATCCTTTGGATGGGAGGTCATAAAACGAACACGTTCAATTCCATCAACTTCTGTCACCTTCTGCAATAATTCGGCAAATGTCATCGGTTCTTCTAACGTCTTTCCATAAGAATTCACATTCTGACCAAGGAGCATGATCTCTTTTACGCCCTCCTCTGAAAGCCGCTTAACCTCTCTTATGATGTCCTCCGGTTGTCTGCTGCGTTCTCTGCCTCTAACATATGGCACGATACAATATGTACAGAAATTATTACATCCGAACATAATATTGACACCAGACTTAAATGGGAATTCTTTCTTAACCGGAAGATCTTCCACAACAAGATTGGTATCCTTCCAGATATCCACTACCTGTCCGCCGGCTTCGATACGGTTGCAGTAGATTTCAGCCAGTTTAAATACATTATGCGTGCCAAATACCATATCTACAAATCGATATTTCTTTTGAATTGTAGCTACAACATCCGGTTCCTGCATCATACATCCGCAAAGCCCGATCATCTTATCTGGCTGTGTCTCTTTGTCATGTTTCATGATTCCAAGATGTCCGTAGACTTTTCGATTCGCATTCTCACGGACTGTGCAGGTATTATATATAACAAGGTCTGCATCCTCAGAATCACTGCTTGTATATCCGATTTCTTCCAGAATACCGGTCAGCTTCTCGGAGTCTCTTACATTCATCTGACATCCATAGGTCTGGATCGAACAGGTCAGGTTTCTTCCTGCTTTTTTCGCAAGCTCCCGGTAATACCCCCTTGCTTTTTTTATAAAATAATATTGCCGAAATGGTTCTTCGGCAGGACAAGGTTCTGTTATATCGATTTTATCTATTTTTTTATCTATTTCATTAATCATATTTATTGTTCTCCATAAAGCTGTATATCTCTGACGGAGTCAGAAGCTGATCCGGTCTTTCGTCAAATGATTCGCATGAAATCTCCGGCAACACCTGATAATCATAGGCAAATGCAACCGCAGTAAGTCCCGGATGAAGCTTCATATAACGGTCATAATATCCACCGCCATATCCGATCCGATGTCCGTTTATATCAAATACAATTCCCGGGACGATCAGAATTCCTTCCGTCGGATGAAGCATCTCACAGCCGGCAGGCTCTAAGATACCATACGCACCTACCTTTAGATCGCTCATTCCATGGATCCGATGAAAATGCATATGATCTCCGTATACCTTTGGCACAGCAACGACTTTGTCATCTGTAAGTGCCTGCTTTATAATCTCGACCGTATCCACTTCATTATCCTGACTGACATAGATCAGCAGATGATTGCAATCTTTATATTCATCTGAATTCAGAAATTGCTTCCTGATCTGCGCTGAAGCAACGGTCACCTGCTCCGGTGTTAAGGCACGCCGCTTTTGTTTATATTGTTTTCTTAGTTCAGTTTTTGTCTGTTCCATCATACTTTTTTTGTTGGATCGATATCTTCCAGCCTGGTAATACTACCATCCGGTTCTTTGATATCAATGTTATTTAATACACTTCTCAGATTCTGTTTCATGGCAAAAATGTATTCCTGTCTGAGATTTTTCTGTTCTTCCTTTTCAGCCGACGTAAGTCCTGCCGGAGTCTTGGATTTCTTATATAATTCATTGATTCTTGCAATCTTTTTTTCGTCCATTCTTATTCACCTGTTCATTTCTGTTATTTCGGAATCGGATACTGCTTCTGTTTGATCAGACCCATCTTATATATGATACGATGGTACACACTATATCCATTGCTACTGCAGATATTCCTTATGTGTAATGTATCTTACGACATCAAAATTCGGCTCTTTATATGCTTTAAATAAGGTTCCGACAGATTCGCCATTTAATGCCCGACCAAGATTTCTTATATCATCTCCTGATAAAATAAGCATATCTGCTCCTGAATTTGCAGCAATCTTCGCCGCAGAAATCTTTGTCGTCATACCACCGGTTCCATATCCGGAGCCGGCGCCCTTTGCCATTGCTTTGATCTTATCGTCGATGCGTTCTACGACAGGGATCAATGTTGCATCCGGATTATTTCTTGGATCGTCCGTGTACAAGCCATCAATATCTGTCAATAATAATAAAAGATCAGCATTGATCATGTTGGCTACGATAGCGGAAAGGGTATCATTATCTCCAAAGTTTATATCCACTTCTTCAATTGCAACTGTATCATTCTCATTAACTACAGGAATAACATCCATTTGTAATAATTCATTAAAAGTATTTACAGCGTTATGTCTTCTTTCCTGAGATGTGATTACATCAAACGTCAGAAGAACCTGAGCTGCGATCTGGTGATATTCATAGAACAGACGCTGGTATACCATCATGAGCTGTCCCTGTCCAACTGCTGCACATGCCTGTCTGAGTGATGTTGTCTTTGGCTTTTTCTGAAGCCCTAACGACTTCGAACCAACACCGATTGCACCGGAGGATACCAATACAACATCCTTATCCTGATTTTTCAGATCGCTGATGATCCGTACCAGTTTTTCAAGTTTTATGTAATCAAGCCCCCCCGTCTCCTCATGGATCAATGAAGATGAACCGATCTTGATCACGATTCTTTTTTTATTTTTTAAGTATAAACGATCTTCCATTTTAAATCTGAAACCTCACATTCTCTGATTTCCGGTTGATGCTTCCGGTATCATAAATTTCGACATAACTGCCTCAAAAACTTTTATTCCGTCAACGGCTGCGGATGTTATACCTCCCGCGTAACCTGCACCTTCTCCACATGGATAAATACAAGTATGTGCAGATGTCAGATCTGCATCGCGTAGTATCTTTATCGGCGAAGATGTTCTTGCTTCCACGCCGCTTAATATTGCATCATCATCTGCAAAACCGGATATCACCCGGTCAAATGACAAAACACCATCTATTATAGCATCTCTGATATACTCTGGCAAACAACAATTCAGGTTGGAAAACGTATAAGCCCCCTTTATGCAAGGCTTGATTTTGCCGGCTATTTCAGACATTCTGTTCATTCTAAAATCACCGAAACGTTGTACCGGAATTGCTCCTTTTCCTGCCTGATACGCCTTTTCTTCAAGCTCTCTCTGAAAATACATACCGGCAAGCGGATGATCTCCCGGATAATCTTCCGGCGTAACATTCACAACGATCGCACTGTTTGAATTATCCGCTTTCCGGTTACTGTAGCTCATACCATTGACACATATCCTTCCGGATTCTGAGGATGCATTTACAACGTAACCACCGGGGCACATACAGAAGGAGTAGACCGCCCGTCCGTTTGCTGCCTGATGCACCAGCTTATAATCTGCTGTCGGCAGTAAATCTTCATAATCGGGATGATATCCATATTGTGCTTCATTGATAAAGGTTCTTGGATGTTCGATTCGGAGTCCCATTGCAAACGGCTTCTGTTCCATCGGAATTCCACGCTTATAGAGCATTTCAAAGGTATCTCTTGCACTGTGACCGATCGCAAGTATCACCGCATTGCTTTTTAATTCATATGTTTCTTCCGGTTTCAAAAGCTTCTTTATATGTAAGAGCGTTGTCTCAGGATTTATCACTTCTATATCTGTTACAAGCTGCTCAAATCGCACCTCTCCACCCAGCCTTATAATCTCATTTCTAATATTCTTGACTACAGTCAATAACACATCTGTACCGATATGAGGCTTATTCACATATAGGATTGACGGATCTGCACCAAATTCGACAAATGTCTTAAGAACCGCGGTCCTTCTTCCTGATTTATCCTTAATTACAGTATTCAATTTACCGTCAGAAAATGTTCCGGCCCCTCCTTCACCAAACTGAACATTACAGTTTGGATTTAACGGATGTTCCTTTTTCCAGTATCCATTTACACAGGCTGTTCGTTCATCAACTGCCATACCACGTTCCAGAATGATCGGTCGATAGCCCTCTCTTGCAAGAAAAAGACCTGCAAACAAACCTGCCGGACCGCTTCCGATAATAACCGGTCGATACTGCATCGGCATCGATCCATACTCAGGGATTTTATAATCCGTCCCTTTAATTAACATAATATTGTTATTGTGAACTTTTTTCAGGATTTTCTCTTCCTGACCGCAGGTCACATCTACAGAGGCAACATAATGGATTTGATCCTTCTTCCGGCTGTCAATCGATAATTTAGCCATTTTATAGGATAGAAAGCTATTTATCCTTAAACTTTTCCGGATTGCCTGTTCAATATCTTCGTTTTTGTATCCAATTTTTAACTTAATATTATTAATTCGAATCATAAATACTAAATCCCGCTTTCATCCCAGTTATGACCGCCCACATCAGATTATAGCCGCCGCAGATTCCGTCGGTATCCAAAAGCTCCCCTATCACATATACATGCTCCTGTACAGTAAGCTTCATAGTTTCCGGATCTATAAAATGAGTGTCTGCGCCGCCTCTTGATACCTGTGCATCTTCTGCTCCGGCTGTTGCTGTGACATGAAAGGTCAGTTTCTTTATTTGATCTGCCAGCTTCTGCAGTTCAACATCATTTAGTTCCGATATTCTTTCCTGTTTCCATCTGCATTGTTCTAGTATATAAGTCGCAAGTTTTTCATGTACAAAGCCATTCAGACACGCCTGAAGTGACCTTTCCGGATTATTTGTCCGGAATTTCCTGAAATGCATATACAGATCAGCTTCATTTATATCCGGTACAAGATCCAGACAAAGACTAACGCTCTCACCATCCTGCAGCATCTCCCCGGCTGTATGGCTGAGATTAAATATAACAATTCCTGATAATGACTGACCGGTAAACTGGACCTCGCCAAATTCCTGTGCGTGGATTTCGGAAGATGCATCCATTACTGTTACCAGTGCCTTTGAACGAACACCTGCCAACCCAGACATCTTTTCTTTTACCTGAAGCTTACAGAGTGCCGGTTGAAATGGATAATACGGAATACCCAGTTGATCTAACAGACTACAGCCTGCATCTGTACCACCAAGGGCAGGTGCTGCAGCTCCACCACATGCAAGAACTATATTTCTTGCATAATAGTGTCCCTGATCCGTCTGAATACAATATGTATGATCGGATTGTTCTTCCAGACCTATAACGATTTCTCCGGTATGAACCTGGATCTGATTTTTCTTCAGACGGTCGTTGAACGCCCAGACGATCGTAGATGCCTGTCTGGACATTGGATAATAATATCCGTGTTCATCGCTGACAGCTACACCAAGCTGTTCCGCAAATTGATTTACAATCTGATAATCCTTTGCTCCGATCACCTTATATGGGAAAAATTCATTTTTACTGTTATAACATTCCAGACGAAAACTGCTGTTTGACAGATTACATCTGCCATTTCCGGTTGCATATAGTTTTTTTCCGATCTTTTTATTTTTCTCAATGATCAGTACAGAACGCTTCCGGGTCTGATCTGCTTTATGCTGAAACTGTTTGTAAATATCTGCATCCGTTGCGCAGATAGCTGCAGTCATACCAGAAGCACCTGCACCTGCTACGATCAAGTCATATATCATTTTTATTTACTCCTTTTAAACCATCCATATTCTAGCATTAACTGGAACATGATTCAAGAAAAGTAAACAATTCTTTCTCTTTTTGAAATTTAATACCATTTATGATCCTGTTTTTTAAAATGTTGTCCAGATCCTTGATCCGGATATCGGTAAATTCATACAAACTGCCATTTGCTGTAAAAACCGCTACATATCCATTTAATTCATTTACCAGAAAACGATACGACTCCGCCGCCACCTGTGTGGAAGCATCTTCGGACAACGATCGTTCTCCGGTTGTCGTTCCATATGTTGGTGTTTTTTCTTCTGATGTTTTTTCTTCTGAAATTGGATCGTATTGAATCTCTTGTCGTTTGCCGGATCGTCCTTTGCCTGTTATTGTTTCTACGGCATATGAATCATCCGAAAAGCTGTCAGTTTTCTGGTATATCGTATAGGAACAGCAAAAAGCAAGCAAAAACAGAATGAGCATCCCACCAAGAATCAATAAAATTTTTTTCACAGATAATCACCTCTTATCATGATTATCTGCACATCCATCAGATCTATGCAAAAAACAGGCTGGTAATTATTAGCTTTTACCTGCCTGTTTTCCTTTTTTCTTATATATTTATTTGCTTATTCCCATGTTACGCTGTCAGCTTTGTCTTTTTCAAATACTGTCACCCATGTTTTTCCAGGATTCAGCTTTAATTCATTGCCATCCTCTGTATAATACTTTGTGATCGCATTTTCAGATGATTTTTTCCATGTTACAGGAACGATCACTCCATTGGATGCATAAAGTCCGGTTCCTTCACCAACCAGATCAAGCTGCTGTCTGTCATGATCATCAATGCTTGTATAATGAGCAAACTGGATCAGGACATTTTCATACTTAAGCTGATCACCTGTATTTCCATCTGTCTGTTCTCCGCCATACTGGAATCTGTAGTAGAGGCCATCATCTGCATGATATTCAAACCAAGGTGTTGTGTAATTGCTGATCGGAGTTGTAATCTTTTCTGCCTTTTCGCCGCCAGCAGGAGCTGTGATCTCTTCATTAAATGAGAACACACTCTTGAAACTATCGCTATGCTTTGTTTCATATCCTTTTTGTTCGATGCCGGCTTTGATCTTTTCTGTATCTGTAAATACATTATGTGGTGATACCCTGTCAGATGCTCTGTAGTATGTTACTCCACCTTCTGAACTTAAGCCACTCAGATTATTGATTCCTGAGCTTGAAAGTTTTTCCTCACCCTGTGGTGACTGACCGTAATGCATATAGATTGCATCATATTCCATAGCAACGGTTACATAATATGGACGGCAGCTTCTGATTGATCCAAGTTTTTCAAGATTGGAATAATCGTTAAAAATACCAAGCAGTCTGGTGATTCCACCTTCTACCTTCATCTCATAAACGATATCTGCTTTACCTATATCGCACTGTGGCATAGCGTCAGAAATATTATTTAACATAACTGCGATCGGACGACCGTACTCTTCCGTCCGGTCTGTAACCCATTCGCCAGTCAGGTCGTTATATACGCCCTCATGCTGTACTTCTGTTGCTGCCTCTGTGGTAGCTTCTGTTGTTGCTTCTGTCGTTGTGGTTTCTGTGGTTGCTTCTGTTGATGTCTCTTTCTTACCACATCCCATAACACCAAGTGATAAAACTCCTAATGCTGCTAAAGCAATTGCATATTTAGTTTTCTTCATAATCCCTTGTGTATCCTTTCTCATTAAGTATTTGTTCCTGAAGATCTTCCATCTGTTTGCGCTCTTCTTCATCTATATGATCATAACCAAACAAATGAAGCATACTGTGCGCTACCAGAAATGCCAGTTCTCTGGTGTTCGAGTGATTGTAGCTTTCTGCCTGTTCATATACGCGATCCATGGAAATAATGATATCTCCAAGCATCAGTTCTCCGCTTTCCGGATTGAAATAATCACAGGTATCCCCGTCTACAACACTAAAATCTCCCGGTTCTTTATAATCAATCAGAGGAAATGACAATACATCTGTCGGTGCATCGATATTTCTCTGACAATTATTGATAGTCTGTATGCCCGAATTATCTGTGAGCAATACATAAATCTCACATTCATAAGGACACTTTATAAAATCCAGAGCCTGTCCGATCACTGTTTCGATCACATGTTCATAATCAGGGATCTGGATTTCTCCATATTCATTTTCTATATTTAATGACATTGTATTTCTTACCTTTTTCTTTTATTATTTCGGCTCTCTCCGTATCGTCTGCCATCGTTTTGGTTACGATTTTCCTGCTCCGAACGCTGTTTTTTCTGCCTGTTCTGCTTCTCCTCGTAAACCTCATATGCATTTACGATCTTCTGTACCAGCGGATGTCTTACAACATCAAGACTTGTCAGATGGCAGACACTGATTTCTTCGATATTTTTGATAACGGTCAAAGCTACTTCCAGTCCCGATCTTGTCTCAAACGGAAGGTCTTTCTGGGAAAGGTCACCGGTAATGATTGCTTTCGATCCAAAACCAATACGGGTTAAGAACATCTTCATCTGTGCCGGTGTTGTATTCTGTGCCTCGTCCAGTACAATATAAGCATTGTCCAGTGTACGTCCCCGCATATATGCAAGTGGTGCTACTTCAATCAGACCTTTTTCCATATTCTTGGCAAAGGACTCCGGTCCCATGATCTCATATAATGCATCATAAAGCGGTCTTAAATAAGGATCGACCTTGCTCTGCAAATCTCCCGGAAGAAATCCAAGCTTTTCGCCAGCTTCAATTGCCGGGCGTGTCAAAATGATCCGGTTTACTTCACCATTCTTAAAAGCAGTGATCGCTTTTGCCATTGCAAGATATGTTTTACCGGTTCCAGCAGGACCTACACCGAATACGATCATGGATTTATCGATTGCATTTACATATGCCTTCTGTCCATGTGTTTTTGGTTTGATCGGTTTGCCATTGATCGTGTGACATATGATATCCCGATCCAGATCAGCAATATTTTCCTGTGTTTCCTGAGGATGATCCTTAGACATGGCAATCGTATAATCAACCTTCTGTTCATCGATCGCAGTACCTCTGGCTGCAACTGCAAATAACTGAATCAGTACATGAACCGCCTGCTCCACGTCTTTTTCTTCTCCTGAAACCTTCAGCTTATCATCGCGCAGGATCATAGAAACATGAAATGCTTTTTCTATTTTTTTTGCATGTACATCAAATTGTCCAAATACATTCTGAACGTATTCGGACATAACTGTAATTGATTTGCTGAATTCACTCAAGCGTCTGTTCCTCACTTATAATCTGTAATTCATGCGGAATCCCGATCAACTGTCTTACGGTTATATCTCCTTCCGCAAGACATTCATCTCCGCTATTCGTTATTTTAACATTATTTTCTATTATTTGCACCCCTTTTTCTTGCAAATTGCCAATATAACGACTTAATTTTTCTTTTACTGACGCAGCCGCCGCTTCCATGGATACTGTTTCTTTTTTTAACCGGTACTCCTTTATTGTGTATGCTTCTATCTGAAATGGCAGGTAAAAATTCTTACCTATATGAAGCCGGCTCGTATCACTGAACAAATCATATGCTTCGAAAGAGCATTTTGGTACATAAGGGGTAAGGCTGTACTGAAATGCACCAAAGGAATAATAGCTCTTTTCATTTCCTGTATATTCTTTGGAATAGCAGGATAACGGAACTATATCTTTGTAATGATATACACAGATTCCATATACAGTTCCTTCTGCAGATACATAATTTGTATCCAGAACTTCATTATTATCATCATACAGATAAACTGCACCAGAGATCAGGATATCGCCTTTCTTCACATCATCTCCAGCCTTTACTACCGGTGTTCCGGATGCTGTTACGATCTCCGTGATCGTACAGTCCTGTGAAGCAATGATGTTGCATGGTTCTTTCATGGAGGTATCCGTAAATACATTCAATGTTTCCGTGATCTCCACCGACAGCTTTGTTCCCGTAAGCGCACATGATATCCAGGCGATATCTTCAAAGTCTTTCCGGAGATTTTTCTCCAGCTCTGCGCAGTCTACTTTTGACTTTGGAGTTCCGGTCTGCACATAATATTCATTGATATGTTGTAGTATCTCATCCGATGTATAATCTGATTCACCGGAAACGGAAATTTCCCATATAAATAACGATTGAATATAGATCAGAACAGCAAACAAGATAAACCCAGCCACAAACGGAATTCTTTTTTTATTTTTTCGAATAAACTCGCGAATACCATATACTCTTAGAACCTCTACATCACTTCCTGTTTTCCGTGCAGGTTCTTCCAATCGTGCTATATCCTTTGAAGCAGTAAAAAAGAATATTTCATCTTCTTTCTGCTCCAGATTCCAAAGTTTAATATCTCTGGCTTTGCACAGATTTACAAAACGGTTGATATGAATGCCGCGAAGATGAATTTTTGCAAATCCATACAGATACCTTAATATAATATCAAACATCCGGTTTCCCCCTTCTATGTACACAATATTATTCATAATTGATATATAGAATGTTGCCTGATATCTTCAGTTCTTCCGGACAATAATATTCAATTTTCAGGCAAATTCCATTTATCGATATAGTATTTTTTTTTGTTTTTACAAGGATCCGGGTATCCGAACAGGATATAATACATTTATAGTTTTCAATATAGATAATGTGATTATCATGAATAGTGATTTTGGATGAACTTTTTTTTATGTCCGGGGTGACATCCGGCACATCATATAGACTGTTATGATTAAATGGAAGCTGCATGATCTGATACCCAACTGACTTTATATCTATATTATGTGTGAATCAGATCATATATACCTCCAAATGCAAAAATGCTTAAAGTTAAAGCTCCCCAGGCAAAGATCATTGCAAGAATGTTTATTGCGTTTTTCATGTTCTTACACCGCGCCATCATACCTAATTGTTTCGCATACGTTTTATATATTCTTTTTTTGCGTAAGTGAGCCAAGCACAGATTTTCGTGTAAACAGTTTTACGCACCTGATAGGAAAATCCTATCAGGTATCGCGGCAGTCGCCCCTTTTGCGTTCGTAAGAACACAAATGTTCTTACACCGCCCCATCTCGCCTATCGGCTCGATGCCGCTCATTCGCCAAATACAGATTTTCGTGTAAACACGAAATCTGTATTTGGCTCATTTACGCAAAAAAAGAGTACCGATTGCTCGGTACTCAAAAAAATCATATTTACTAATCCAAACTATAGATTATTTATATTTGCGCTTTCTAGCTGCCTCTGATTTCTTTTTACGTCTAACGCTTGGCTTTTCGTAATGTTCTCTCTTACGAATCTCCTGCTGGATACCAGCCTTCGCACAATTTCTCTTGAATCTGCGAAGAGCGCTATCTAATGTTTCGTTTTCTTTAACTATTACATTTGACATTCTCTCACCTGACCTCCCTCCAGTTGTGTACTATGCTAATAAAATAACAACTGTTTGGGTATTATTTAAGCACGAAGTCAATTATAACATATATTATTGAAACGTCAACAAAAAATTTTATTATTTTCTATTTTTAGGCATTTAACTGTTCTTTGGCTATTTCTACTGCTTTTGCAAGTGCATCTGCAATACCGGCAGAATTCTTTCCCCCGGCTTGAGCCATGTTTGGACGACCACCGCCGCCACCGCCTACAAGTGCTGCAGACGCTTTGATAATATTTCCTGCATGTGCTCCCTTCTTTACAGCATCGTCTGTTGCCATAGCGATCAGATTTACCTTACCATCCTTTGCGGAAGCAAGAACGACAACCGATGTTCCAAGCTTGTTCTTGAAATCATCTCCCAGATTACGAAGTGCATTCATATCTGTATCTTCTACGCAGGTAGCAAGAACCTTTACGCCATTTACATCTACTGCATCTGCAAGTGCATCTCCGGCAGAATTCTTTGCCAGCTTATCCTTTAACTTGGAGTTTTCAGATGTAAGAGCTTTGATCTCAGCGAGCATTGTCTCGATCTTTTCAGCCAGCTTTGCAGGTTCAGCTTTTGCTGCCTTTGCCGCTGCTTTTAATTCATCTTCCATCTCTTTATAATAATTAAATGCGCCAACAGAAGTCAGTGCTTCGATTCTTCTTACTCCGGCAGCAACACCCATTTCAGAGATGATCTTAAATGTACCGATCACACCGGTATTTGGAACATGAGTACCACCACAGAACTCAACAGAAAAGTCATCCATAGATACAACTCGAACCTTCTCGCCGTACTTGTCGCCAAACAATGCCATAGCACCTGTCTTCTTGGCATCTTCAATACTCATAACCTCTGTCTTAACCTTAAGATCCTTATCGATCTGTTCATTTACGATTGCTTCCACCTTGGCGATCTCTTCAGGAGTCATAGCCTGGAAATGTGTAAAGTCGAATCTTAAACGGTCTTCGGATACATAAGAACCAGCCTGTTCTACATGATCACCAAGGACCATCTTTAAGGCTTTCTGGAGCAGATGTGTAGCGGAATGATTCTTACATATCAGTGCACGTCTGTCTGCTGTTACAGAAAGCTTCGCTGTGCTTCCATTCTTTAATTCACCGGATTCAACATAGCCAAGATGTGCGATCTTATCACCGGCAACCTTGATCGTATCTTTAACGATGAAACGTCCGCTCTCTGTCTCGATCACACCGGAATCACCGATCTGACCACCCATAGTAGCATAAAATGGTGTCTCTGCTGTGATGATCGAACCGTTTGTGCCTTCGGGAATAACATCAACCAGTTCGGATGTTACCTGATCGCCCTCTTTATATTCTGCTGTTATGGCAATGATATTGGAAGATGCTTCTACCTTGTCATAACCAATGAATTTACTTGTAAGAGCTGTGTCGATGTCTTCATAAATAGTTGAATCTGCTCCCATGTAGTTTGATACTTTTCTTGATTTACGAGCAGTCTCTCTCTGCTTGTCCATAGCCTTATTAAAGCCTTCCGTATCAACCTCGATGCCCTTTTCTTCCAGAATCTCTTTTGTCAGATCAAGAGGGAAACCATAGGTATCATATAACTTAAATGCATTTTCGCCATTTATTACTTTTTTGCCGCTGTTATTTAACTCCTCAACGAAGCCGTTCAGAATTGATAATCCCTGATCGATCGTCTTATTGAAGTTTTCTTCTTCTGTATTGATACAGGTAAAGATATGTGCTTTCTTTTCTTCCAGCTCCGGATATGCATCCTTAGAAACTTCGATTACTGTCTTTGAAAGTTCTGCAAGGAATCTGCCTTCGATACCAAGTAATCTGCCATGTCTTGCTGCACGACGGAGAAGACGTCTTAATACATAACCTCGTCCTTCATTTGATGGAAGGATACCGTCAGATGCCATAAAGGTAACAGAACGGATATGATCAGTAATAACACGGATCGATACATCTGTCTTCTCGTCTTCCATGTATTTCACGCCAGCCATCTCACATACTTTATCACGCAACGCTTTGATCGTATCAACGTCAAAGATGGAATCTACATCCTGAACAACAACAGCCAGACGCTCCAGTCCCATACCGGTATCGATATTCTTCTGAACCAGTTCTGTATAGTTGTTATGGCCGTCATTTTCAAACTGGGTAAATACGTTGTTCCATACTTCCATGTAACGGTCACAGTCACAACCTACTGTACAGCCGGGCTTACCGCATCCGTACTTTTCGCCTCTGTCATAATAGATTTCGGAACATGGACCACAAGGACCTGCGCCATGCTCCCAGAAGTTATCTTCTTTCCCAAAACGGAAAATTCTCTCCGGTGCAATTCCGATCTCTTTATTCCAGATATCAAATGCTTCGTTATCATCCTCGTAGATAGATGGATATAAACGGTTCTCATCTAAGCCTACAACTTTGGTCAGAAACTCCCATGACCATGAAATTGCTTCATGCTTGAAGTAATCGCCGAATGAGAAGTTACCTAACATTTCAAAGAATGTACCATGTCTTGCAGTCTTACCTACATTTTCGATATCACCGGTACGGATACACTTCTGGCAGGTGGTCACACGTCTTCTTGGAGGGATCTCCTGTCCTGTAAAGTAAGGCTTTAATGGTGCCATACCTGAGTTGATCAATAACAAACTATTATCATTATGTGGAATCAGTGAGAAGCTGTTCATCTTCAGATGTCCCTTGCTCTCAAAAAATTCCAGAAACATTTTTCTTAACTGATTTACGCCATATTTTTCCACTGTTTTCTCCTCCTACCTTCTATCAGCCAGTTCTTTGGTAATATCAGTCCAACTGACACCTCTTTCAACCATAAGAACCATAAGGTGATACAAGAAATCTGATATCTCATATTTTATTTCATCTGAATCAGGATTCTTGGCAGCAATTACAATCTCTGTTGCCTCTTCGCCAACCTTTTTCAGTATTTTGTCAATTCCTTTGTCAAACAGATAATTTGTATAGGAACCTTCCTTTGGATGATTTCTTCTGTCAACGATAATATCGTATTCTTCTTCAAATACCTTTAACGGATTGGTATTATCGTATTCCTTCTTAACCAGATCCGTAAAGAAACAGGTCGGGCTGCCGGTATGACAGGCTGCACCGATCTGGGAAACCTCTGCAAGCAGGGTATCTTTATCACAGTCTAATTTTAATGATTTTAAGAACTGGAAATGACCGGATGTCTCACCCTTTGTCCAAAGCTCCTGTCTGCTTCTGCTGTAATATGTCATTCTGCCGGTTGCGATCGTCTTTTCAAAGGATTCCTTATTCATATATGCCATCATAAGAACTTCCCCGGTCTTATAATGCTGTGTGATACATGGAATCAGCCCGTCAGAATTCAGCTTGAATTCATCAAAGGATACTGCACTTTCAAATGTATTAACCGGAATGCCTTCTTTTCTGCATTCCTGCTTTATCTCCATTATATCCATTTGTTTCAGATTATATAAAGAAATGGATTCAGCATTTGTCTTTTCAAGCATCTCACAGATTGCTTCCCCATTTGTTGAATAGGTGGAAACAATAACAGGAAGTGCTACACGGTTTTTGATCTCATTTACGATATCCATATATTCAGGAACCATATTATTATGTAATAACAGGAGCTCACCCGCTCCGAGTTCCTTAAGCTGCTCTGCATAGGCTACAGGCTCTTTACATTCGCTCAGGTCAATCGTTACGATGATACGTTCTGAACCAAAACGGTCAGCGGCTTCCGTTACAAGCTCCGGTGTATTTAATGCTGCTGATTTCATACAAACCTTGGAAGCACCTGCATATAACATCTTCTTGATATCTTCCAGTCTTCTTACTCCACCACATGCGATCAATGGAATATCGACATTCTTGCAGATCTCCTTGATAACTGCAATATTCGCTTCTCTGCCTTCCTTTGTTGCTTTACTGTCAAAATATGCAATCTCATCTGCACCGGCATCATTATAGAACTTTGCCATTTCAAGTGCATTCTCAAGATCCAGACATGGAATAATTTTCTTATAACTCATAGTACCTCCTTAAAGTGAACCTTTGGTAGATAACACTTTACCATTTAATCTGTCGTCTATAGAAGTTGCTTCATCTAAAGCTTTTGCAAATGCCTTAAAAGCTGCTTCGATGATATGATGGTCATTGGAACCGGAGAACTGCTTCAGGTTCAGATTCATCTCCGCACCATAGGATACTGCATAGAAGAATTCCTTTACCATCTGTGTATCAAAATATCCAACCCGCTCTGTTGTCAAGTTCAGATCATAAACAAGATATGGTCTTCCGGAAAGGTCGATCGCACACATAACAAGCGTTTCATCCATAGGAAGAAAGAAATTACCGAATCGCTTAATGGATTTTTTATCTCCAAGCGCACCTTTGATCGCTTTTCCGAGAACAATTCCCGTATCTTCTATCGTATGATGACAATCCACATACAGATCACCCTTTACGGTCAGATTCAGATCAAAAAATCCGTGCTTGGCAAAGCTTGTCAGCATATGATCGAAAAATCCGATACCGGTATCGATCTTTGCATCTCCCTTTCCATCCAGATTTAATTCCAGAACAATATCTGTCTCGCTGGTTTTTCTTGTGCATTTTACTGCTCTATCCGCCATATCTTTTCTCCCTTGTTTTTATACATTTTTCTCCCGATACTTTGGCAACTACAAGCACAGGCGGACTGATAATACAGACGCCTGTGCAATCTTGGTTTCATATTATACCACTATTCAAATCTTACTGCAATAGAATTAGCATGTGCTGTAAGTTGCTCTGATTTTGCAAAGCTTTCAATGTCTTCATGTACTTCTTCAAGAGCTTCTCTGGAATAATAGATGATGCTTGATTTCTTAATGAAGTCATCCACACTTAACGGGGAGAAGAACTTCGCTGTTCCGTTTGTTGGAAGTACATGGTTCGGTCCGGCAAAATAATCACCCAGTGGTTCGGATGAATATTCACCGATGAAGATCGCACCAGCATTCTTGATCCTTGTCATAACATCAAATGGATTTGCAGTTACAATCTCCAGATGTTCGGAAGCAATTGCATTTGCTGCTTCAACCGCATCTGCCATATTATCAGCTAATAAGATATAGCCGTATGTATCAATGGATTTCCGAATGATCTCTTTTCTGGATAATACCTTTATAAATTCATCGACCTGAGCTGATACCTTTTCGGCAAGTTCTTTTGAAGTTGTGATCAGAATGGCGGATGCCATCTCATCATGCTCTGCCTGTGATAACAGATCGGCTGCAACATATCTTGGATTTGCTGTCTCATCTGCAATTACAAGGATTTCGGATGGACCTGCGATCGAATCGATGCTGACATGTCCGTATACCGCACGTTTTGCAAGTGCAACGAAGATATTTCCGGGTCCTACGATCTTATCAACCTTTGGAATGGATTCCGTTCCATATGCAAGAGCCGCGATTGCCTGTGCGCCGCCTGCCTTGTAGATAGCAGTCGCACCGGCTTCATTTGCTGCAACCAGTGTAGTCGCATATACTTCACCCTCGCTGTTACAAGGAGTGGTCATTATAATATTTTTAACACCTGCTACCTTTGCAGGCATAATGTTCATCAATACGGAAGATGGATACACAGCTTTTCCACCCGGTACATATACTCCGACAGATTCCAATGCTGTTACCTTCTGTCCAAGCATGATACCCTTCGGATCAGAATCAAACCAACTGTACTGACGCTGTTTTTCGTGATAGGTGCGAATGTTTTCTTTTGCTTTTCTGATAACCTCGATCAGTTTCTCATCTACCTGTGTATAAGCATATTCAATCTCTTCTTTTGTAACCAGAACATTTCCGGCGTTGATATCTGCTTTATCAAACTGCTTGGTATATCCAAATAATGCCTCGTCTCCACGATCTCTGACATCATTTACGATCTTCTCTACTGTATCTGCATAAGATCCGAAATTGCTTGGGCTTCTTTTTAACAGATCCTTTAAAATGTTCTTTCTGGTTTCTTCCGTCAGATTTACAATTCTCATTTTTATGCCTCCTTATTAATCAACGAATTTAAATCAGCAAGCAGCTTTCTGATTCTCTCATTTTCCATCTTTAAGCTTACCTGATTTACAACCATTCTTGCAGATAACGGACAAACTTCTTCTAAAACTTCCAGTCCGTTTTCACGAAGAGTACTTCCAGTCTCAACGATATCAACGATCACCTCTGATAAGCCAACGATCGGCGCAAGCTCGACCGAACCGTTTAATTTGATGATCTCAACCGTCTGGTTCTTCTGATTATTAAAATAATCTTTTGCAATATTCGGATATTTGCTGGCAACACGGATGATCTCATTTTTCTTCAATAATTCTTTTGCTTTATGAGGACCACAGACACACATCCGGCATTTACCGAATCCGAGATCCATTACCTCGTACAGGTTTCTGCCTTCTTCTAATATCGTATCCTTACCAACTACACCGATATCTGCTGCACCGTATTCTACATAGGTTGGTACATCTGTTGCCTTTGAAAGGAAGAACTTCAGCTTCATTTCTTCATTCACAAAGATCAGCTTTCTGGTATCCGGGTCTTTCATTTCATCGCAGGTAATTCCTATCTGTTCAAGCAATGCAAGGGTTTTCTTTGCAAGTCTGCCCTTTGCAAGTGCAAATGTTAAATATCTCATTGATTTATCTCTCCAATCTATCCATCGATCAAATTCTAATTTTGAATTTCTTTCTGTTTTTGTCCGCTTATTTCAAGGATGCGATAGCCACCTCGTTCTCATCACCGGACACAAGATCAAATACCTTGACCGTATCACTGTTTTCAAAATAAAACAGTCCGGAAAAATGCTCTCTTTTTGCATATTCCAGATAATCTTCCACTGACTTTCTGACAGATTTGCGTATCAATTCAATCTTCTTATCATTCTGGCGCAGACTCTTACCAAGACTGATCGCGGGCTCCTGATTCTCGATATCATAGAGAATGATCGTATTCGAATATTCAACCGAAACCTCGATATTCTGTCTGGACAGTGCCATGATCAGTTCTTCTACGGTAAATGCAAAACCAATAGACGGTGCATCTTTGCCAAACTGCTTTAACAGGTTATTATATCGGCCACCCTTTACAACTGCATCTCCGGTTCCGTAGGTATATCCGCGGAAGATCACGCCGGTATAATAGTTATAACCATTTAACATACTGAGATCAAAGCCGATATATTTGTCATATCCATAACAGCATAATGCCTTATAGATTCTCTGTAATCTGTGAACAGCTGCAAGTGATACCGGATTTGTAACCAGCTTTTCTGCTTGCTCTAACATGGATTCTCCACCGAATAAAGAGTCAAATGCAAGAAAGGCTTTCTTTAAAACAGGACTCAGATCCAGTTTCTTCAGATATTCCTCCAAACCAAAGAAGTTCTTAATATTGATGTATTCCTTGATCTGAAGTTCTTCGGCTTCTGTAATTCCGGCTTCTGCAACGATTCCCTTAAAGTAATCGATCTGTCCGATCTCGATCTGGAACTCGTCGATTCCAAGCGCCTTAAAAGAATCAACAACAGTTGCAATGATCTCTGCATCTGCTGCAGAAGAATCATCATTTATAAGCTCAGCACCGATCTGTGTAACTTCCTTTAATTTTCCCTGCAATTTTCTTGGGTTTGAATATGTATTTCCTGTATAGCACAGACGGATCGGAAGCTGTTCATCCTTGTAATATTTTGCTACACATCTTGCAATACTAGGTGTGATATCCGGGCGTAATACCAGCGTATTATTATCACGGTCAAAGAACTTGTACATTTCATTTGACGGTGCAGATCCCTTATCACGGTTAAATATATCAAAATACTCAAATGTAGGTGTCTCTATATCATGATAGCTGTATAACTCCAGAGTATGATGCAGCTTCTCAATAATCTTTCTTTTCTTTTTACATTCTACATCATAGGTGTCTCTTACTCCGTCCGGAGTCTGTAACAGTTTATCCTGCATCTCTTTTCCTCCTTTTATCCATGCCTATTTGCTTTATCGTATTAAAGTGATAACACGATAATTAGTTATTTCAACAATGTGCTCATTATAGGTGAGACGTTGGCATTTGTCAAGATTTTTCCTGATCCTTTATGCTCTTAACTGCAAATCTTTATCTAGAAGCTCCAGATAATGAACCAGTGCTCCATTTTTTGCATGAATAAAGAAATCCGGATTCAGTTCTTCATATTTGAAATTCTTTGCATGTCCCTCGTTCACGCGATCCATATAAGTCTTTAATTCCGAAAAACGTAAATAGTAATATTTGTTTCTATGCGTAAAAAATATGATCAGGAAGCTGACTCCCTGCTGTTCCTCATACTCTTTCATAAAATGATACTGATGCTCATGTATATTCTGTAAAGAAAACGTATCAACCGCACATTCCTTCGCATCGAAGCATATCGGAATGCCCTGTACGACACCGATGTAATCGACCGTAGAATCTTTTTCAAAATATGCCAGCGTGATCTGGCTGCTGTCTTTATCCATACGGATCGGTTTGATCGGAGTCGGGATCTTCTGGACAACTGCCAGCTTCTTTTCCCGATAATATTCATTTGTATAATTGATCAGTTCCTCAAGTGAGGAACCACGAAGTCCTCTGGAATTCCAAGTTGCCATCCGATTCTGCCTCTTTATCTTTTATCCGATTCTGCTTTTATCAAAGTTATTTTCCAAATTACCTAAATAAATCTTTTTCGATCGTCCGAAACGGTTCCGGAAGAAATGCCGAATACTCTTTTCCGCCCAGATAAGAAAGCGGACCGTCTGTTTCTTTAAATATAATGTTTCCGCAATGAAGAAGCTGGTGCTTTACATGATAAGCATCTGCAAAATACCGGTTCACTACAGGTATGCCATACTTTGTATCGCCGACTACCGGATATCCCAGATGCTTTAACTGTGCACGGATCTGATGAGACTTACCTGTAATAAGCTCAACCTTTACCAATGTATAATCATCATTTTTTTTTACCGGATAAAAGATTGAATGAATTTCTTCACTCTTGCCCTGTTTCCATGGGTAATCTGATATCCGAACTATATTTTTTGCATTATCCTTCTGTAAATAACAGGTACTGTCAAGCTTCTGTGTCACACGTCCCCGTACAAGTGTATAATAATATTTATGTAATAAATGTTCTCTTATAATTCTGGATAATTCCTGACTTCCGGTAAGACTCACCCCACAAAGAATGAGTCCGGATGTATTGCGGTCTAAACGATTGCATACAGACGGACGATAAGTTCTCAGTTCTTCAGTTGTGATATGCCCACTATCAAGCAGATAGTCGATCAATGCTTCATTAAAAGAGTAATCATCTTTTGATGCCTTCTGTGACAGGACGCCAGTCGGTTTGTCTGCGATCAGAATATTTTCATCCAAATAGATGATCTCAACCGGAATCTTCTTTTTAGAGGAAGTGCTGTGTGTTCCACTGACATCTTCCCTGAAATTGGCGATCGTTTCATCAGACATATAGATCTGGATCGTATCTCCGATATAGACGTATTCGTTTCCTTCAATTTTCTTATTGTTCAATTTGATGTTTTTCTTTCGTATCATCTTATAAACAAAGCTTGACGGTGCCTTATTCAGATATTTCAAAAGAAATTTGTTCACACGCTGTCCCGCTTCGTTCTGCGATATAATGATCTCTTTCATGCCCGACTCCTATACACCAAGTTCAAATAATTTTTCACGCATAGACTGATCCTTTACCAGATAATCTTCATCCGGTTCTTTGATCGTTTCCGCTTTCTTTATAAATTCATCCACGGTTAACGCTGTAACGATAACATATGGTTTCTTTATCATTTCAAAGGAACGTGTAATTTCTTTTTTCAGGAATTCCACATCCGGAATCTTCTTGTCAAATGCTTTCTGATATAAGAATAACATTCTGCCATCCCGCACGATCACGGCAGGGAAAAACAATATTCCTTCATATCGACTGAGCGAGATATCATACAGGATGCCGTCCCGGTTCTCATAATGGATCCCTTTTTCTATCTTCTTGTGTTCTTCCTCTGTTAAAGGCTTGAATTTGGAACACATGATAAGTGCTACGATCTGTTTGGCAAATGGCAGGCTGATCAATATCGGAAGTATGATGATCAAGGTTTTTGTTGTTTTAAACATGGCAAGCGAAAGAATTACTCCTGTCAGGATCATAACACCAAGTATAATAATACTGGTTATGATCTTTTTCTTATGTTTTTTTATATATCCATACTGTCCTTTTTCCATTGCTTTTGTCCTGTTCTGTTTTTATTATAATGTTCTTCATACCCCGGCAAATCTCTGTATTTACCGGATATCTGTCTCTATTTGATCATGGAAACGATCCAGTCATTCGGCAGCAGCTTTGTTACGATCTTAAACGCTTTCATCGTTATGCTGTAGGTAGATTCTGTCTTCAGGTAATACGCATCAAATAACGCCCGTTTTACCACATTCTTTGCTTCTACACGGAACAATCTTTTAAATGCCTTTGTATGGGAATATTTCTCGGCAACATCAAAGAACTCTGTATTGACCGGTCCCGGACATACTGCTGTCACTGTAATACCTCTGTCCTCCAATTCTTTATTTAATGCTTTTGAAAAGCTTCTAACCATGGATTTTGTTGCTGCATATACAGCAAAGGATGGCTGTGGCAGATATGCCGCTGATGATGCAATATTAATGATATTGCTCTGTTCTTTCATATATGGCAGAGTAATCTTCGTCATGGCAACTAAAGCCTTACAGTTAACATCGATCATTCCGGTAAGTTCTTCGCATACAACATCTTCTACATGTCCCATAATGCCATATCCTGCTGCATTCACCAGAACACGTACCCATGGATGTTCCTTTGCAAGCATCTTCTTATAGGCTTCAAGATCTTCCTGCTTTGTGATATCCAGCGGGAGAACAATAATCTTCTTGCCTTCAATCTCTCTTTCTAAGGCATACAAGCGTTCTGCACGCCTGGCGATCACCCATATCTCGTCGATTGTCTTATATTTTTCACTGATCTGAACAACAAACTCTCTGCCCAGTCCGGAAGAAGCTCCGGTAACGACTGCTATTTTACTCATGACATCATCCTCCATCCAGATAAATACTTATTCTTTAACGTTCCGTTTGTATTTTTTGCCCATCCAAGCGGATATCCGTCCACCAGAACAAGCACATATCCATTTTTAATTTTCTGATCCGATACTTCGATCGTCTCGCCTTTCAGATATCTTAAAACACGGTCATCTGAAGAAGTCAGATTTACTTCATTATCAAACTGTCCTTGTTTCAGATACATAGCAAGTGACTGGCTCGGTTCAAACCGGTTCTTCTTGATCTCGCCAAGGAACAATCCCTGTCTTAACATCCGAAGCCCGGATACATCCGGCATATGTTCTGCCATATAATACAGTCTTCCTTTATTTTCCTCAATATATGCAGACCGGATCCCGGCATCCGATGAAACGTGCGCAAGGAATTCTTCTGCATTTTTATCCGGTTTACAGCCTCTGTGTATCCATGACTGAAATACCTGTGTCTGTTCTGCCTCTTTTTTATGAATAAGTGCAACAAAATGCCCTTCCCCTTCGATATGATGCGGCCATAATCTTGCACATTTTTCAAGTTCTGCATTTTCGGTCTTTCCCCACGCCGGATTTCCATTGCAAAAACCCGGATACTTCGGAACTTCGACTAATTCTAATGTATCATCCAGTGATAAAAGATATTCGATTGACTGTTCATTTTCTTCCGGAGAAAACGTACAGGTCGAATACAGCATGGTTCCACCCGGTTTTAACATTTTTACAACTTCATTTAAGATTCCACGCTGTAAACCGGCAAATAACTCAACACCATTGTTTTCCCACGCTGTTACCATTGACTGGGATTTACGGAACATTCCTTCACCGGAGCAAGGCGCATCAATCAAAATTTTATCAAAGGTCTGATAGAATTTTGTGCTCAGCTTATTCGGAGCTTCACTTACCACACACATATTACCGATCCCGAATAATTCCAGATTTTTTAATAATGCCTTAGCTCTGGAATTACTGATATCATTTGAGATCAGAAACCCGGTGCCATGAAGTTTTGCTGCAAGCTCGGTTGATTTACCTCCCGGTGCTGCACAGATATCAAGAACCACATCCCCATCTTCAACAGGAAGAATACTCGCCGGTGCCATCGCACTCGGTTCCTGAATATAATAAAGACCTGCATAATAATATGGATGTTTGGATGGTGTACATGCTTTATCATCATAATAAAAACCATTTGTTGTCCATGGTACAGGCTTTAATTCAAATGGAGAGATTTTCAAGAAATCTTCCACACTGATTTTATTTGTATTCACGCGAAGTCCATGATGCATGCCCTGATCCAGACAATTCATATATGCATCATAGTCGTCTCCTAACTGTGTCTTTATCCTGTTTGTAAATGACTCCGGTAAGTTCATAATCTATAACCCCTGTGCTTTGTATCCTTCTGCGATAATATCAAGCTGTTTGGAAAAATCCTCCAGCTTTTCCAGATCATCCTTCTGGTAAATATCATAAAATTCATTCTGTATCTTCACAACCTCACGCTGGTTGCCTACATAATACAAATTCTGAATATTTGTTAAAATATCTGCAACGATAGATGCCTTATAATTAAACGAATTCTGTGCATCCATAATCTCACCCCGGACAGATGACATTTCCTGATCCAGCGCCACAGTTGCATTTGCTGCATTTAACAGTTTTTTTCGGATATGTTCCGGCATATTATGACGATACTTATACTGAAGGGAATGCTCTATCGTTGCCCAGAAATCCATCGCCATTGTACGAATCTGAATCTCTGCCTGAATCGTCTGAAGCCCTTTAATCGTATATACATCATAATTTAATATAATATGAAAACTTCTGTACCCACTTGTTTTTGCATTCGTGATATAGTCTTTTTCTTCCCGGATTGACATATCCCTGCGATTCCTTATGATCTCTACAACCTTGTAAATATCTTCTTCGAACTGGCACATGATACGGATTCCGGCGATATCATCCATCTCTTCCACGATATGATCCATCGGAATATGTTTCTTTTGCATCTTATCCAAAATACTTGAAATTCTTTTTACACGTCCGGTTACATTCTCAATTGGAGAATACAGTCCCTGACTTCGATAATCTTTTATAATATGCTTAAATTTCAAGAGCAGTTCATCTACAGCCTGCTCATACGGAGATAATATCTCTTTCCATAATTGTATTTCCACGAATAAAATGCCTCCTGCCAATTCTAACTATTCATCATCACGGGATACTCTGGTATAAAGGAAATTATATTCATCTACACCATCCTGATACTCTGGATAAAGCTCATATAATTCTTTCGCAAGTTCATAAGCCTTATCATAGTTCTGGATCTTTTCATAATAACTGATCTCCTGCAAACGCAACTCTTTCTGGAAGGTATTATCGCTTGCAAGTCCATTATTAATATACCCATATGCATTGTCCATCTCACCGATACTGATATAATAAGCGGCATACTGGGCATACAGATATGAATTATATCCATATTTATCTATGTATTTTTCATAATTCCCAAACATATGCTCTGCATCATTCATAGATGCATAACAGGTTCCTATATACAGATATAATTCCGGATAATCCTTTACATACTGCTCCAGAACCGGGAGTGCCCCGGCATAATTGCTGTCCGAAAAGTCAGCCAATGCCTGGGCGATCTCCTTCATTTTACCGACATTCTTTTTATCTGCAGATGTCTGTTGTAAAATAGTATCATATTCTTCTACCGCTTTATCATAATCAGCGGTCTTCATATAAATATCTGCCATATACAGTCTGGTATTCTTGTCTTTATTCTGAGAAAAGATCTGTTTTTCAGAAAGTGCATCGGCAAACCGGTCAAGTGCCTTATCGTATTTTGCATTCTGATAAAATGCCAGTCCTTCATCAAAATAGCGGTCCTTATGCGATATGATCTTTGATAATATTACAACAGCCGCAAAAACAATGACCAGACAGGTGACTAAAAAGAAAAACACTTTGCCAAAATCTATATTGGATTTTCTTTTTCTGTGTCTTCTACGATTTCTTCCTGCCATAGCAATAAACTCCTGATTAGTGATGGAATAAACGGATTCCTGTAAATACCATTACCATTCCATATTTATCACATGCTTCGATTACAAGATCATCTCTGACAGATCCACCCGGCTGAGCAATGTATGCAACACCACTCTTCTTAGCACGTTCAATGTTATCTGAGAATGGGAAAAATGCATCAGAACCAAGTGTAACATTCTGATTTCCGGCAAGCCATGCTTTCTTTTCTTCTGCTGTGAATACTTCCGGCTTTACCTTGAAACGCTTCTGCCATTCGCCATCACGGAGAACATCCTCATATTCATCACCCATATATACATCGATCGCATTATCTCTGTCTGCACGTCCAAGGCCATCAACAAACTGAAGCCCCATAACCTGAGGAGACTGACGAAGCCACCAGTTATCTGCCTTCTGACCGGCAAGTCTTGTACAGTGGATTCTGGACTGCTGACCGGCCCCGATACCGATTGCCTGCCCGCCCTTTACATAGCATACAGAATTAGACTGTGTGTATTTTAATGTGATCAGTGCAATCTTCATATCGATAAGAGCTTCTTCCGGTATATTTTTATTCTCTGTTACAATATTGGATAAAAGATCCTTATCGATATTCAGTTCATTTCTTCCCTGCTCAAATGTAATTCCAAATACCTGTTTGCGTTCAATCTCAGCAGGAACATAATTCTCATCGATCTGGATAATATTATAATTACCTTTCTTCTTCTTCAGAAGAAGCTCCATAGCTTCGTCTGTATACCCGGGAGCAATTACACCATCGGATACTTCACGCTTAATGAGACGGGCTGTATCTGCATCGCAGACATCTGACAATGCAATGAAATCACCAAAGGATGACATACGGTCTGCGCCTCTGGCTCTTGCATATGCACATGCAAGCGGTGACAGTTCACCAAGATCATCTACCCAGTAGATCTTTGCAAGTGTATCTGTAAGAGGAAGTCCTACCGCTGCACCTGCCGGTGATACATGCTTAAAAGATGTAGCTGCAGGAAGTCCGGTTGCTGCCTTTAATTCTTTAACAAGCTGCCAGCCATTAAATGCATCCAGAAAATTTATGTAGCCCGGCTTACCATTTAATACGGTAACCGGAAGATCACTTCCATCTTCCATGTAGATTCTTGATGGCTTCTGATTTGGATTGCATCCGTATTTTAATTGAATTTCGTTCATTCTGTATTTCCTCCCGATTCATGATGATTATTTATTCTTGTTGATGATTCTTGTCTCATACTTTCCTGTTGCGATATCAATATATCTGACAAACAAAGATACCTTATTATCTTCATTCAGGCTTTCCCATACCATATTTGCAAATGTATCGATATCACCTGATATACCAACTAACTTCGGTTCTCCCTCAAAGCTTGGAAGTGGATTGTCATCATGCATATATGTATGAATAAAATGTCCTTCTCCGTTTGCTGGATTCTCATATGAAAATGTATATCGGTTGCATGCCGATGGATTTCCGTTATTGCTCTTTAAGATAGACATTGCATAGTCATACTGTCCGCCTTCGATATGCATAACTCCGGAAATTCTCGGTGTATAGTTTGGACCGTCCGGTTCAAACTCGCGGCATCTCAGTGACTGTTCAAATGTAAGCTCTTTATCCATTCCATCAAAGATCGTATCGGTCTGATCACCATTTGTTACAATCGTCCGGTTGCCAAGAACCCGAACCGGTGCGTAAATGATAAGACTCGGATCCTCAAGCTTGGATGGATCAAATGCTTCTGTACGGATTCCTTCGCCCTCTGTAACAAATACACGATTTCTGGAATTCACACTTCTACCCATGATAAAGTATGCAGTAACTGCCTTTGTTCCGTCTTCCGAACGTCCGATCACGATTCCTCTGCCGGGATAAGAATTACCCTTAAGTTCCTCTGATAATGATAACATTTTCATTTGTAAACCTCCGTTTAGTAAATTAGTCAATTCATGTACCCATTTATCTGGTCGCTGTCTTTCATCTTATAATAATATGCTTTCTTTTGCAAGCGTTTTGGACTGCATTCTTATCTACTGAAACTGGCGGATTGCCTGGATCAGCTCGGATTTTGGAACTGCTCCCACGATTTTCTTTATAACTTCTCCATCTTTATATAATAAAAATGTCGGAATTGATACAACCTTGTTTGCAAGTGCAAGTTCCTGATTCTCATCTACATCTACCTTGCATACCTTTACCTCTGGAAATTCGTCAGCCAATTCTTCAACGATCGGTGCAACCATTCTGCATGGTCCGCACCAGGTGGCCCAGAAATCAACCAGCGTAAGTCCCTTTGCCTTTAAAACCTGATCTTCATATTCTTTTTCATTTAAATGTGTAACTGCCATAGTAAAAACCTCCAATTCGTCATTCGTTAATTATACAGACATCTCAATCATCTTACATCTGTACTTTCAAAAAACATTTCTGACAAGTAAGTGCTCTTGTATTATAGTATACATTCATTTTCCTCTATCATACATTTATTTGTCAACTCATTTCACGGAGTTTTAATAAATATCTACATTTGTCATCTTGTCTGTCAATTCTATGAACGCCAGCCGGCAGACAGGAATTTATATAAATCTGATTTCTGTATAATAACCGATACACAAAATGCGCGCTGCCACAAAGGGAAGCGCGCATCGTATTGTATGTGTATTATATGTTAGCCTTTATAATTATGCATTTAAGAATTCTTTGCTTGTCTTGACCTTCTTGTTTGGATCCGGACGGAATAACAGGAAGAAGAAAGCAACGATGATCAGGATTGCAACAACAGTGCCGATACCGAATGAACATGCACCTGTGAAGAGTCCTGCAATTCTGTAAACAACAAGGGATACAAGGTATGCAAAACCACACTGATATCCGATTGCAAACCAGAACCATTTTGCACTGTTCATCTCTCTCTTAATAGCACCCATTGCTGCGAAACATGGAGCACAGAGTAAGTTGAATACGAGGAATGAGAAACCACTTGCTGTTGTGAATGCTTTTGCAAGCTCGCTGTATACAGTGCCTTCCCCACCACCATAAAGGATACCCATAGTACCAACGATGTTTTCCTTAGCAACAAGGCCTGTAATAGATGCAACAGTTGCCTGCCAGTCGCCCCATCCCTGTGGCTTGAAGATCCAGCAGATTGCTCCACCGATCTTAGCTAAGATACTGTGGTCGATCTGATCTTCTGAAAGCATCTGGAATTTACCATCCAGAATACCGAAGTATGTTGTGAACCATACAAGGATTGTTGAGAGGAGGATGATGGTACCGGCCTTCTTAATGAATGACCAGCCACGCTCCCACATACTTCTTAATACAGAACCGATTGTCGGGATATGGTAAGGAGGTAACTCCATAACGAATGGAGCAGGATCTCCTGCGAACATCTTTGTCTTCTTTAAGATAATACCGGAGCAGATAATTGCTGCAATACCGATAAAGTAAGCACTTGTAGCAACCAGTGAAGATCCACCGAAAATCGCACCTGCGATCATAGCGATAAACGGAACCTTAGCACCACAAGGAATAAATGTTGTTGTCATAACTGTCATACGACGATCTTTTTCATTTTCAATTGTACGAGATGCCATTATACCAGGAACACCACAACCTACACCTACAAGAATAGGAATGAAGGACTTTCCCGAAAGGCCGAATTTTCTGAAGATACGGTCCATGATGAATGCGATACGTGCCATGTAGCCACAGTACTCAAGGATTGCAAGTAAGATGAACAATACAAGCATCTGAGGTACAAATCCAAGTACAGCACCAACACCGGCGATTATACCGTCAAGGATCAGTCCCTTTAACCAGTCTGCACATCCGATCTTATCAAGACCTCTTTCCGCAAGATCAGGAATGGACGGAACAAACACACCATAATCAGCAGGATCGATCTCTGCCATTTCTGTCTTGTTGAAGTATTCTACTGCATCTAAATAAGACATAGCATTTGTCTTATCTTTTTTTGCACCGGCAGGTACTTCTGAATAATATACATCGATATCGTAAGTATCAAGAGTTTCTTCATCTTCCATCTGATACTTCACACTTGCTTCTGTATTTGTATTTGCTTCGATCGCTGCCTTTGTTGCATCAACATCTACAGCATCTTCATCATCTGTTACAAGTACGCCATATGCATCAAGTGCATTTGATGCTGCATCATAATCACCGGATGCTTCTTTATAATCTTTGCTTCCGATACCGAATAAATGGAAACCGTCACCAAACAGATTATCATTTGTCCAGTCTGTGCACCATGCACCGACGGTTGACATTGCGATATAATAAACCAGCCACATTACAACGATAAAGATCGGAAGTGCAAGGATACGGTTTGTAACGATCTTATCGATCTTATCTGAAGTTGTAAGCTTTTCGCCCTTTGCATTCTTCTTTACACACTTTCCAATGATAGATGAGATATATGCATATCTCTCACTGGTGATAATACTCTCTGTATCATCATCAAATTTGTCTTCCAATGCTTTAATCTCGTCTTTACAATCCGGAACACTGTCCATCTGTTCTGCAATCTTTGTATCTTTTTCAAGAAGCTTGATCGCAAAGAATCTCTTTTTTCTTTCTTCAACTGTAAGCTTTGCACTTACGCTGTCAATTGCATCTTCAACAGCCTGATCGAAGCTATGTACACGCTTATTCTGTACTTTCTTCTGTGCTGCTGCGACTGCTTTTTCTTTTACTTCATCAATTCCAGTACCCTTTAATGCCGAGATCTCTACAACCTCGCACCCAAGTGCATTGCTCAGGTTCTTGATATCGATCTTGTCACCATTCTTCTTTACAAGATCCATCATGTTAACTGCCATAATAACCGGGATCCCCAACTCGATCAACTGTGTTGATAAGTACAGATTTCTTTCGATGTTCGTACCATCAATAATATTGATGATCGCATCCGGATATTCCTTGATCAGATAGTTTCTGGCAACAACTTCCTCTAATGTATATGGAGAAAGTGAATAAATACCGGGAAGGTCAGTGATGATAATATCTTTGTGACCCTTTAATTTTCCTTCTTTTTTCTCTACTGTTACACCAGGCCAGTTACCTACATACTGGTTTGAACCTGTAAGTGCGTTAAATAATGTTGTCTTTCCACTGTTTGGATTACCTGCCAACGCTATTTTAACTGACATTTTTATGCTCCTTCCTTTTTGTCTGTCATTTTCTATGATTCATCAAATAAGTAAATCATCTGCTTCGTTGTATGTTGGATCGGTGCGATCCACACATTTATTCAACAACGATCATTTCGGCATCTGCTTTTCTTAAAGAAAGCTCATAACCGCGTACTGTTACTTCAACCGGATCACCAAGCGGTGCAACTTTTCTGACATAGATTTCTACACCTTTTGTGATTCCCATATCCATGATACGTCTTTTTACAGGTCCTTCGCCAACAAGTTTTGTTACCTTAACTGTCTGACCGACGGCAACCTCTCTTAATGTCTTCATACCATTTCGCTCCTTCTTTTTTCTTTATACATATAAGAAAGTCTCCACATATTCAGACCGGATTCTGTGATGGCTTTTCTTCTTATACATTTTTGTATATAAACAATTGCACCGGCAGATGCCAATGTGCAAATACTTATATTTCAGTTTTTTTCGGTATCCTTATACCATAATTTTGGCTGCCATATCTTTTCCGATGGCAACTCTGGAATCTTTTACATTTACGATCATGTTACCGTTTATCTCTGAAACAACTGTTACTTCTCCACCTACGACAAAACCAAGCTTCTCAAGAAACTGTCTTGTTTCATTTTTTCCACCAACTTTGGTAATGGTCTTTGTTTCTCCAATATTCATAAAAGTTAAAGGCATCATATTCCATCTTCTTTCATAATCGTATAAATTTATCATTAAGCAATATGCTGTTTCAAATTTCATCGTTAGTATATACTAACCTACATTAGAAGTCAATAACATTTTTTAGAAAATTATAACATCATTTAGAAGCAGTTAACGCATCTTAGTCGTATATAACATAGCTATATTCTTAAAGAGCAAATTTATTTATTATGCTTGACATTTTTATATGGTTAGTTTAAACTAATTACGATTATAAAATTGAAAGGTTGGATTATTATGGAGAAATATATAGGAACTATTATTGTTGCTGCCATTATTATAATTGTATGCGTACTTGCAATTCGTTCAATGATAAAAGATAAAAAGTCCGGAAAATCTGTTCAGTGCGGAGGAAACTGTAACAATTGTCACGGATGCCATTAGTTTTATCTTTCTTTCATTTGAACCTTATTCCGGTTTGTGATATAATTTTCTGTAAATAAATTTTTAATGGGGTAAAGCTATGTTAACAACGAATGAATCAGTTGAAAACTATCTGGAAACGATATTGGTATTAAGCAAGAAGCTTCCTGTTGTCCGTTCGGTTGATATCTCAAATGAACTTGGTTATAAGAAATCAAGCATCAGTGTTGCTATGAAGAATCTTCGTGAGAATAACTACATAACAATGAGTGATGCAGGGTTTATTTCACTCACCGATTCAGGAAAAGAAATTGCTGAGATGATATATGAACGACATGAGCTTCTCTCTGCCTGGCTTATACAGCTTGGTGTTGATCCCGATATCGCATCTGCCGATGCCTGCAAGATTGAGCATGTAATCAGTAAAGAAAGTTTTAAAGCAATTAAAGATCATGTATTAAGTGAAGCCAATCACTAGATTTTCTAGTGACTGGCTCTTTTTATGTGTGCCTTACGGCGCAAGTTTCTATCGGATAGAATTTTCTACACATAAAGTTCCCCAGCCGACATAGATATTTGGATACGTTCTCGCTGATTTTATCCTTTTCGCTCCCCGGATCAACGAAGCTTTCAGTTTTTCTCCATACAGAAATGGGTCATTTTCATTCACAATTCCCCACTGCATCAGCAGACATGCAGAACCTGATACAAATGGTACCGCCATAGATGTTCCCGACGCAAAGGAATAATCATTTCCCGGATATGCAGTATAAATATCCACACCGGGTGCAGCAAGATCCGGTTTAATCTGATCATTTGCTGTATAACCCCGTCCGGAAAAATATGCAAAATCATCGACATTCTGATCATAGGCCGCTACTGTGATCAGTCCTTCCGCCGTAGAAGGAATCGTTAATGTCCCAAATTCTGTTGGATTTAAGAACTCAACATTTCCGGTCAAACTTGCACGGATTGGCAGATAAGCATCCACTACCCCACTGACGATCTGCTTCGGATGGATCAAAACCTTCCATTGTCCTTTATCAATATAATTATCCTTCCCCTGAAATGAGACAAATATCTCCTGATTCCGGTTATATGGATTCGGCGTTCCATAGATTCCTTTGACAAATGTATTCCGATAAGTTCCGGTTCCAATATTCTGCGATTCACTCAAAGTCAGAACGATATCACCATTTGGTGTAATGATCATAACATCAAACCGGTCGTTATAATTTTTCCATAATTGCAGATTAAAGGATGTCACATAATCACTGACCAGCAGATCGATCATACGGTAGGAAGTATTTCCAAGGATTACCCGCTGATGTCTCCGGTTAATCGCATCATTTCCGGTTCCGGTAGATATGGAACACACCGCAAGCCTTGAAACGTCATTGATATAATTTTCCATCAACGAATCACCCTTATGAGAACCATAATTATTACCATAACTAAGATTTACAGATATCGGTTGATTACGTTCTATTCCCTTTCGCAGTGCATAATCAATTCCAAGGATCATTCCCAGTGTAGTCGGAAGTCTGGATGCCGTATCACTTCCTACTTTAATGATCAGAAGCTCCGTCTGTGGAGCTACACCGATATTGGTTCCTGCTGCTATGGCAGTCACCTGCGTACCATGACCGGAGCGATCCTCTGATGGAAGACTTCCTGTGTAGTTTCCATCTAGTATTGCATTCAGTTCTTCATTTGTATAAATGCGTCCAAGTTCGTATGGATTCACATATTCCTTCTGATATTCTGCCTGCTGATCCCATAATTCCAGAATCCTGCTTTTTCCGTCACGTATAAATTCATTATGCCGGTAATCAATACCAGAATCTATAACTGCAAGAAGGGTTCCGTTTCCATCCAGTCCGTAGTTATTAATGAAGGTTCCGGACAGGCAGGAGGCATACTGCGCATAGGATACCTGCTGATCTACACTCTTTGGTTTATCCACATACAGGATTCTGGAATCTGCTGCAAATGCATTGATATACACTTCCTTTATTTCTATAATTGCATATCCAGCCAGCAGATAATAGATCCGTGTCAGATATCGATCCACCAAATCTGTAATATCATCATTATAACGGATCAGAAGCTGCCAACTCCGATCTTTTGCATTGTATCCAACATACAGCTCCGATTCGCTGTCCTCATATGACTGCATGGTCTCCAGTGCAAGTTCCAATTGCGTATCAATATTATTTTCCATTTTCCCTTACTATCCCGCTTTTTATGTATTATTTTTATCTCTTAATCATATGATTTTTTATTGATATTTAGAATATTCTTATGATTTCATCAAATGTTGTTAATTGTTTGAAAATATCGAAAAATGTAAGTAAAGTTGGAACTTTTCCACATTATCAACAGATTTATACACAAAAATAGGATTTTCAGTCTAAAAAACAGGGATTTTATCCCCTGTTTATCCACATTTGTCATTTTACGTCGGTATTCCTTGGTTTCAAATTCCTTAATCCGACGTATTATTTCACCGCATCTATATATAATTGCATTTGCAAATCAATTGAAAGAAAAACATATGAATTATTTTTCCAATTTGTTTATTGGCAGAAAACAGAATGTTGTACAGGCAACCGGCTATCTGGATACCGGCAATACGCTGAAAGATATTTCAACCGGCAAACATGTGGTCATCGCCTCACCGGAAATCATGTATGACCTGTTGCCCCTGCAGCTTCATGCGCTTGTATACGATTATACAAATGGGATCCAGCCATTTGATCGAAAGTCCTCCATATATATGCCGGAGGGCATCCACCTGATCCCCTACCGAACGATCAGTTCGGAATCGGATCTGATGCTGGCATTTGACTGTGACTTTTTCTTTATTAATAATCATATAATCTGCAACCGGCCACTGATCGGGATCAGCAGACATACGTTACAGATCAGTCATATGAAGAAATGTATTTTATTAAATTCAGTATATATGAGAAAGGTAAGAAACTATGATAAACACATTCGCAAATCGAGATTTTAAATTTTCAATGGTATCCAATATTATGACCTTATTTCCTTCATCCTCCAGAGATGTCCATTACATAGGCGGGTGTGATATTCTTCCTGCCCCATTAGAACCATATGAAGAAAGTGCCATGGTAGCCGGACTTGGGAACGGCGACGATCAGGAGATTAAAAAAATACTGATTGAACGGAATCTTCGTCTGGTTGTTTATATTGCAAAGAAATTTGACAACACCGGAATTGGCGTAGAAGATTTGATCTCAATCGGTACGATTGGACTGATCAAAGCAATCAATACCTTTAAATGCGACAAAAACATCAAGCTGGCAACCTATGCATCCAGATGCATCGAAAATGAAATCCTTATGTATCTCCGCAGGAACAGCAAACTCCGCATGGAGATTTCGATTGATGAACCATTGAATGTTGACTGGGATGGAAATGAATTATTATTATCTGACATTCTTGGAACCGAGGAAGATACGGTTTACAAGAATATGGAAACAGAAATGGATCATTCCCTGTTAACGGCAGCAGTCTCTCACCTGACAGAACGGGAACGTACCATTATTGAATTGCGGTACGGGATCAACACGATTAACGGTGTAGAACGCACCCAGAAAGAAGTGGCTGACCTGTTAGGAATCAGCCAATCTTATATCTCCCGTCTTGAAAAAAAGATCATAAAGAAACTAAAAAAAGAAATAATTAAAATGAGCTGATCAGCCTTTAATGATGATAATCGGAAAGCTTTACCTTATATCCGTCAACCATCTGGCGCATTTTCTGGTAATCCTTTTCCTTTAGATCTCCGGATTGTTTCAGATCTTCCACCATCTGATCCAGCTCCTTTAAGGCATCATGTGCCAGATCCTTATAATTGTTTGCAAGATTCATATTCATCTCATTCAGCTTTGCATTCAGTTGTTGTTTTACACTACGTTTCATCATTGTTTCGTACCTCATTTCAGGAAATAATCATTGACACTGTTGTAGCCATGTGTTACTATTACAAAGGTTCACAGATGCCGGCATGTCGGAATTGGCAGACGAGGCAGACTCAAAATCTGTTGGTGGCAACATCGTGCGGGTTCAAGTCCCGCTGCCGGCACTCTTTGTATTTTGCTTAATAAAAAATCTAAGTTTTAAGCCATTTTGTGGCTTTTTTTATTACTCAAAATGCAGGCATTTCAACTGTTTTGCCCAATATTTTCCCACCAGATGCACACCCAAATACAGACTCTTTTACTGCAACCGGCTGTTGTTGCCGATCTTCTTTGCAACCACAACAAACCGTCCGTCTTCTGTATGATACGCACAGGTGGATAAGGTTAGCAGCTTGTCCCCATAGGATGCCGTTTCTTCGATCGTATATGGTGTATTTGCTTTTACCCGACTGACATAATCATCAAATTTCTCTTTTGATCCCGCATCTGCAAAGTCATATATATTATAATGCTCTGTATCCCCTTCCGGATAGGCTTTTGTATAAAAGGCTGCGATCACTGTATATGTACCCGGTCCATCTAAGGTATCAAATATGATCGTCTGATGTTCTTTATAGAAATCTTCATCTTCATATTTTAACAGATCATGAAACATCGTCCCTGCTTTCATATTATGTCCGTATATAATGACATTGTCAGATACCTTCCCTGTCGGAGAACAGTTTGCTGCTGCAAATAACGTACCTGCAGCACTGTAATCCCCCTGAAAATTCCGATGGATATAATATTCTTCATTCTCTGGCGTATACATGACCGGATAATCGATTCTTGTTCCATATATATACAGCCATCCAACAAAGTCTGTATTCTCCTCATATACAGAAGCGTACTTTTTATAAACCTTTCTTTCCTGTACTGTTGTATAAACCGGTTTTCCGGTTTCTTCCGTACAATTGTCCTGCTCCACTTCCAGTTTGATCTCTGTAAATGCTGACTCTGCCTGTCTGCTGGTAAAAAAATAAACACCCAGATAGCAGCCACAGCCAAGGAAAACAAGTACACATACTGCAAGTATAAGATTTAACAATATTCCATTCTTTTTTCTTCCACTCTGTGATGAATTCTCATGGTCATTGTTTTGCGTTGCCATTTCTCTGTTATCTGTTTCTTTCCTGTCTGTTAATCCGTTCATCCGAACCAACATCCTTCCTTGATCACTTTTTCATTTTTGTGTTATTTCTGTACGCCTGCCATTCATTATCCTGAAAGTAAAAAATCTGACCATTCATAATAAACAGTCAGATTTTGAACCTTAAAAATACTTTCTGCTTCCCCAAAGATTATTCCGTTTCAGTTCTACATACTCTGCATATGCCTGTTCCAGAATATCCTTTTCGTTCGGAAACTTCAGAAGGTGGTAGGCTTCATGATACTTGTAGTAACCGGAATCCACAAAATATTCTTCACGCTGCGGTTTACTGTAATAGCTGTCCGCCATCATCAAATACCAGTGTACATCCTTGTTTACCACATCAAAAGCAGTATTAAATGTATAATTGCTTTTTCCTACATACTTAATAATAGATGCGCTAACACCTGTCTCCTCTTTTACTTCTCTAAGTGCAGTCTGATTATGCTCTTCACCTTTCTCAACTGTACCCTTCGGGAGAACCCATCCTTCATATTTGTTTTTGTAGTTTTTGTACAGTAATAATACTTTTCCTCTGAAGATTACCACACCTCCACAGCTTGTTGCTTCGATCACAGCAGTTCCTCCTGTCTTTTCGGTGTTGTAAATGCTTCAAGTTCTACTCACATTCGACTACGAATAAAACTCTGAACCAGCTTACCCTGCCAGTCCTTAATTGATTATAAGTATATCAGTATTACTGCATTATTTCAAGCTGATTAATTATAATATGCATCAAATATCTTTCTGGCGATTGATGTTGCAGATGCTCCGGTATTACTTGCATTTTCTATCAGAACGCAGACCACCAGATCCGGATTATTGACATTGGAGAAACCTATAAACCAGGAGTGGGAATCCTTGTTCTCATTAAACTCTGCAGTTCCTGTCTTACCTGCTACTGTATACTCAGCTCCTGAAAAATAATCGGACGCTGTACCATATTCCGTTACCGACATCATAAGCTCTGTCAATGTCTGTGCTTCTGCTGAGGATATGATCCTGCCATAAGAATCCTTGGAGAATTTTTTTACAACGCTTCCGTCACAGTTCTCAATACGATCCATCATATATGGCTTCATAAGAACTCCACCATTTGCGATTGCACACATGATCATCGCATTATGAAGCGGCGTGATCAGTGTCTCTCCCTGTCCGATTACTGTCTGTGGAATCAGGGATTTGTCTGTTTTTGATGTCATGGTATAACTGGACTTCTTATAATAGCCATCATACGGCAATTCTTTATTATACAGAAAGTCTCCGCACAATTTATTTAATGCATCCATATCAAGTTTCGTTCCGATATTGGAAAAGGATGTATTACAGGAATACGCCAGAGAATCCTCCAGGCTAACGGTTCCGTGCACCTTATGATTATAGCAGTGAATGGATACACTATTAAATATGCCATCTCCCTCACATTCATAGGAATATGACTTATAGTTGGGATTTTCTCTTATATATTCCAGTGTTGTAAGGATCTTAAATGTCGATCCCGGCGGATACATTCCCTGGGTTGCACGGTTTAGCAGGCAGGAGCTGTCCGAATTTGCTGTTTCTTCTATAACAGAGGAGATCTGGTTCGGATCAAAATCCGGCTTTGAAACCATTGCTTTGATTTTTCCAGTTGATGGCTCGATCGCTACGACCGCACCATCATTATCACCAAGTGCATTATATGCTGTACTCTGCAGATCATAATCCAGTGTTGTTATAACATTATTTCCCATATCCTTCTTATCAGATAATGCATGATAAATACGATATAAAATATTCTGGTTAGATGTCAGCAGATAATAATTGGAAACCATTTCCAGACCTGCCTGTCCATTGCTATCATAACCAACTGCATGTGCAAACATATTGCTGTATGGGTAAACTCTGGTTTCGTTTCCATCATCATCCGTTTTTGTCTCCGCCAGAACAACTCCGTCATCTGAAATAATCTGACCTTTTATTACTGTTTCTGCATACAGATTCTGTCTTTTGTTGTATGAATTTGCAATATCTGAATCTGCATCGATGACAACATATTTAACAAGATGCACCATCATGCCGATAAAAATAAATATAACAAAATATGTGATCACAAGAACAGGAACATTCTTTTTGTCATTTTTCTGTTTTTCCTGTGCTTCTCTACTCCCCTGAGAATACTTCTTCATGATTGCTTTGTTTGTAGACCGTTTGCTCTTCATTACCACCAACTCCATTATTTTCAAGTACACAGATTCCCTGAATGATTCCAAACAGGAATAATGTGCTCACAACTGAACTTACACCATAACTGACAAGCGGAAGTGTCACACCGGTAGACGGAATAAACTTTGTTACACCGCCAATATTCAAAAATGTCTGGAATATAAAACAGATCGTGAATCCAAATGCAACATTCTTATAAAATGAGTTACGGATCTTCATGGATATATTTATAAAATATATAAAACAACTGATATACATCAGGATCAGACACAGTGCAAACACAACACCCAGTTCCTCACAGATCGCAGAAAAGATAAAATCACTGGATGCTACCGGAACTGCTGTTGGAAGCCCTTTACCCAGACCTCTTCCTTCCATCCCGCCCGATCCGATCGCAAATAGTGACTGGCAGATCTGATATCCAGCGTCATTAATATAGGAAAATGGATCTAACCACGCGTTGATTCGGGTTGTTACATGACTGAATTTGTCTTTTAAAAGCGAATATCCAACCGTTGCAATGACTGCTGCACCACCCAGACCACCAATCAGGATCATTGTCTTCTGTGTTGCCAGATAGATCATCATAATAAAGATCATCATAAAGATTGTTGCACCACCCAGATCCTTTTCCGCTACCAGAATCAGCATAAAGATACCGGAAACAAGTGTTACTTTAATGTAATCTTTAAATCCCTTTGCTTTGTTTAAAGCGCTTGCCAGAAAGAATACAAATATAATCTTTACAAACTCCATCGGCTGCAAGGAAATCGATCCAATCTGGATCCAGTTTGTAGAGCCGTATTTGGATACTCCAAGAAATGGAACAAAGACTGTACTTAGAAAACCGATTCCAAGGATTGCATAGAAAATATCCCAGTTTTTCAGATTTTTGCATTTCATGATCACAAGCGGAATAAATGCCGTGATCACTAGTGTAATCGTTGCAAATGCAAACTGTTTTTTTGCCAGATCAAAATCCAGTCTGGTCAACATGACATATCCGATCAACAGCAAAAATGACATATTATTTGTGATCAGTCTGGAAGATTTCTTGTATATTCCATGATACGATACCATATATACAATAGAAACGATCATCTGCAACAGATAAAAGATCACGATACTGATCGTTTTATATTTTAAAAACAGTGTCAGATAACATAAAAAATGTATAATAAACACATAGACGATCTGCACATTTAATGCATGATTCTTTTTATCTTCCCGCACCGGTTTCAGCACCGTAAAACATTTAATTGTATACAGAACCATAAAAAATATGATCAAGTATTTTGATATCTCTGTAATAATAGTTGCCATTATTCAATACCCTTTATATAATGTCCTCTTGTATAATCCATCTCATCGAATTCTTCATCCATATCTCCGGCATGGAACTTCATGAGAAGCTCCATCACATTCTTCGTCTGATCTTCGTTTTCGATGGTAAAATCAATCAAATATTCATTGGTTATATCAGTATTTCTGTTATTTGTCAACTGTTTGATATTGTTTGTCGGAACCCCATTATATATAACAGAATAACAATCCCTGCAGTTATTCACATTATAAAAGCGATTGCCCTTTTCATCCCGGAACGAGAAACGTTCCCGTTTATTATAACCACATCCGTCCAGATAGTTATTAACAAAGCACTGGGCTGTGATCATAACCGGCTGATATCCATATAATCTTTCAATATCTGTTTCACAGAGACCGCTCCATTCCTGATGTGTCAGTTCCACAGAACTGATCAGCATCGCCTGTGGAAACAGCTCCTTATAGAATAAAACAGCTTCATCATTATATGCATATAAGAATGGATCAAGCAATACCATTCCCTTATATCCCTGTTTCTTCAGGAAACCAAGCTCATCTATATTCTTAATATAGATACCCTCAAACATTCCAGACAGAAAATACAGATCTTTCATTCCTTGTTTCTTATTCTCACGCAGGATATCCGGAAAGGATACATAGATCTTTTTATCTCCTCTCATTTTTCCGATTTCTGCTTCATGCACGATATTATGATCAATTATAACATGCTGTACCAATTTATAATTATTAACAATTCGAAATTGTTCTATTGTTTTTACAGATACATAACAACTGCTTACCATAGCATCTCTGGTATCTGTCTGTTTCTGATCATAAACAGTTTTCTCCGCCAGCAACTTCTTATCATCCGGTATCGTCCGTTTATATCGTCCGATCAATGCCTGCTCCAACTGGCGGACGGCTTCCCGTCTTAATACATTCAGACTTCCAAGAGAAATAAATATATTCTCATCGCACTCCGCTTCCAGATAGAAGTTAAATCCTGTTCCACCGGTCTTTGACAGCTTATCTACGATCTGCGTCACCTCAACCGGACGTTTTGCAGCCTGTGACACGCATTCTCCGCTTACCTTTACCGAGATATCATCCACATCTGAAAACAACTCCAACATGATCGGCTTTCCAATCTTTGCAGTCACCTTTCCATAGATATCCGTCTGTTTTTCCTTCTGTATAAACCTTACATTAATATCATCAATAAGCGCATTATTTCTTGTCCGATAGACCTGCATATCTTTTCGGATCTGCCGAAGATTATTCGCATTCAGTCGGATCTTCTGTCCGGCCTGTGCGGTTATATTCGAAGTCAGTTCAATATTCTGTTCTGTTCCGGTACGGATCTCCAGAACATCCTTTGCCTGAATTCCACGTTCCAGACGGATATATACATGGGGTGCTTCCACAGCTTCCACTTTACCGATCAATGTACCGGTATGATTCGGACGCTTGTTTGCAAGCATTTCTTTACCACTCTTCATATAATAATAGCCGGAAGAAAAGCCACCACGGTTATAGATATCCATCAACCGATCTGTATGATATTTGATCCGTTTTTCATTCACATGCCCGTTTATGTATTCATCTGTGATCTCAGAATATGCATGAACTGTTGCGGCTACGTACTCCGGCTTCTTCATTCTTCCTTCGATCTTAAAGGAATCAATCCCTGCCTCAATCAACTGTGGCAAATCCGCAAGTGTACACATATCCTTCATGCTGAGTGCATATTCATGATTAAACTTTCGGCTGTTATATGCCTTTCTACATGGTTGCGCACAGCGTCCACGATTGCCGCTTCTTCCGCCTGCAAAGCTGCTCATCAGACATTTTCCGGAATAGCAGAAGCACATCGCACCATGCACAAATGTTTCAATCTCAATATCAACCGCTTCTTTAATTGATTTTATTTCTTTTAAGGATAATTCTCTGGCAGGAACAAATCTTGTCATCCCCAGATTTTTAAGAAATTCCGCCCCATAGGTACTGCATACACTCATCTGCGTACTTCCATGCAACGGCAGATCCGGATATGCCTGTGAAAGACTTCTTATAACACCGACATCCTGTACAATAATCCCATCTACACCTTCCCTGTAAAAAGGCTCAAGGTAAGGAATCAATTGCTTCATTTCACTATTTTTAAGCAAAGTATTAACTGCCATATATAACTTCACATTATGAATATGGCAGTAATCAATTGCTTCCAGTAATTCTGTTGTATCAAAGTTTCCGGCAAATGCACGGGCGCTGAACATATCGCCTCCGGCATAGCATGCATCAGCGCCTGCACTTACCGCAGCTTTCAGCGCATCCATAGAGCCTGCCGGAGCTAAAATCTCAGGTCTATTTAACATTATTTTCTGCTTCCAACTTTATTATTTCTCTCTGCAGAGCATTGACTTTTTCTTTATATTCATCAATCATTTTCTGTGCAGATTCATATTTGATCTGTGTCTCGATCACTTCATGTCTGAGGTCATAAATCTGTTTGTCCTTATCGTCATCCTCCGTCAGCATCTGATTTACCTGAAGCTTCGCTTTGAAATAATCATCTGCGATATTAAGTGCAAGTAATACACTCTGATATTCTGCATTAAAACGGCGGTAACTTTCGGAAGACTGACATTCCTGGATCTTACCATTGATATAAGAAGCTACATTCTGGAGATATTCTTCACTTTCAAATCCGCTCAATGTATACACTTTATTGTTAATAACCACCGGGATATCATTTTTTTGTGACATGACTCTCCTCCTTTATATTTCATTTTATTTCTTTCATATATATTTTTTACCTGTACCATACAGGTATTATTTTCCCGTAATTCATTTATTGTATGGACTAAAATAACCTATTCGATAAATGCATCCAGTCCGAAATGCTTATAACACCGTTCTGTTACAACCCGTCCTCTCGGTGTCCGGTTGATAAAACCATTTTTGATCAGATATGGCTCATATACATCTTCAATCGTGCCGGAATCTTCCCCGATGGCAGCAGCCAGAGTATCCAGTCCCACCGGACCTCCACCAAACTTCTCTATCATTGTCATTAATATGTTCCGGTCTGTATTATCAAGTCCCATGGAGTCAACCTCAAGCTTATCCAGTGCTGTCTTTGCAACCTCATAATCGATACAGCCATTGTGGCATACCTGTGCAAAATCCCGGCATCTCTTTAACAGACGATTGGCAAGTCTTGGTGTTCCTCTGGATCGTTTTGCAATTTCAAGTGCGCCCGCATCATCGGTCTCTACACCCAGTACATCCCCGGACCGTATTACGATCTGCTTCAATTCCTCCGGTGAATAGAATTCCAGCCGATCAACCATGCCAAATCGGTCACGAAGCGGTGCTGTCAGCATACCGGCTCTTGTCGTTGCTCCGATCAATGTGAATTTCGGAAGATCCAGACGGATTGACCTTGCTCCTGCTCCTTTTCCGATCACAACATCAATCGCAAAATCTTCCATTGCAGGATATAAGACTTCCTCTACCTGACTGTTTAATCTGTGAATCTCATCAATAAATAATATATCATTCTCTGACAGATTATTTAAAATAGCTGCCAGTTCGCCCGGCTTCTCGATTGCCGGTCCTGATGTGATCTTGATATTAACACCCATCTCATTTGCAACTATGGATGCTAATGTCGTTTTACCAAGGCCCGGCGGACCATATAAGAGTAAATGATCTAACGGTTCATTTCTCCTCTTTGCCGCCTCAATAAAAATCTTCAGATTCTCTTTTACTTTATTCTGTCCAATATATTCATCCAGATACTTTGGTCTCAAACTATATTCACTATTTAATTCTTCTATATCTGCTTCTGTTGAAATAATTCTACCCACTGTGTCCACCTGTATCTGTTTTTATATTAATTTCTTCAATGCTGCCTTTAATATCGATTCTATATCCATCTGACTGGTATCCCCAATCTTTTTTACGGCAAGTGCTGCTTCGGAATTCGAATAGCCCAGATTTACAAGTGCAAGAATCGCATCTCTTGCTGCATTTAAATCTTGTGTATCCTGTACGATCGACTGCTCATAGGCTGCATCCATCATATCTTCCATCTTTAACTTATCTTTTAATTCCAATATGATCCTTGATGCACCCTTGGCGCCGACACCATTTGCTTTTGATATCGTCTTCGCATCCTCTGAGATCACCGCGAGCTGAAGCTCCTGGATCGTAAGAGCTGTAAGGATTGCCATAGCGACTTTCGGACCTACCCCGCTGATTCCGATCAAGATACGGAATACAGATAATTCCTCTTCTGAATGAAACCCATACAATGTCAATTCATCTTCTCTTATATACATGTGTGTGTATATTTTGATCTGCGTTCCATATGCTGGAATATGCTCAAGAAACTTACCAGATACGAAGATCCGATATCCCATACCGTGGTTATCGATCACTATATAATTCTCTCCTGCACTGACAAGTGCTCCTGAAATGTATGCTATCATAATAATATGTCTCCAAATTTTACTATGCCAAGTATAACACAGTTTTCTCATTATGGAAATATCTGATTGATTTTTTGATCGCAGGGGCATATCATGAGATTATTCGATTTTTTTACATTTGAGGTTACATACTATGATTCAATACGACTATACGATGCCACTTTCTTCAGTTAATCTGAACTGGATGAAAGAAACGCCGGATCAATATCTCTTCTTTGATATTGAAACAACCGGATTAAGCGCTGCCCGGTCAGATCTTTATCTGATCGGATATGGAACGATTCTAAACGACGAACAGTTTCGTATTACCTTATTATTCAATGATGACGGTTGTTCCGAGCCAAAGATGCTCGCTGCATTTAAGGATATATTGGCTGATTACAAATATCTCGTTACATACAATGGCGACACCTTCGATCTGCCATATATAAAGGAAAAATACCGACAGTTCCGTCAGGAGATATCCTTCGATTCAATTACCAGTATCGATGTCTATCGGAAAATAAGAAAATATAAAAAGCTGCTTCAGATGGATTCAATGAAACAGTCCGCTCTGGAATCTGTTATGGGAATGGAACGGGATGAATTTCACTCCGGCGGTCTTCTGATCGATACCTACCAGGACTATTTAGGTACAAAAGATACACAATTACAGGATATGCTTTTATCTCATAATAAGGATGACATCTATGGACTTTTCTATGTATCCGGTTCCCTTACACTTACTTCCTTCTTTGAAGGCAATTTTGCTATATCGAAAACTACCTGTACCGATACACAGTTTACGATCTGTATACAGACAGGAAGGCTTGCGATTCCATTTGATACCAACTGTAATGATATACATATATCAGGCATAGATGAAGTCGTGACGATCGATATTCCAGTTATCCATGATACACTGAAATATTTTTATAAGGACTATAAAAATTATTTCTATCTGCCACTAGAACAGACTGCTATCCACAAGGATGTTGCCTGTTATGTCGAAAGTGCTTATAAAGAAAAAGCCCGCCCGGAAACGGCATACACTACAAAAACAAGTTCGTTTATCCGCCAGAACAAGTTCAAGCAGTCACACATATTCAAATATGAACATACTGACAAAGATGGATATATTGAACTGAACGATACTTTCATCAATGACAGGATACAGTTAAAAGAATATCTTCTCAATATCTTAAAGCAGATCAAATAGTTCTGGAACATACATAAAACAATAAATACCCACTGATGAATATTCATCAGTGGGTATTTTACATTTTATAAAAAACAATCTTTGATTATTCTTCTACTGGAGCTTCAACAACTTCTTCTGTCTCTTCCGGAACTGGAAGTAATGCCTTTACGCTCAGGCTGATCTTCTTTTCTTCCGGCTTGAAGTCAACAACCTTAGCTTCAATCTCATCACCAATCTTATATACATCTTCTGGCTTTGCAACGTGATCGTATGAAATCTGTGAAACATGCAGTAATGCATCAACGCCTGGCTCTAATTCAACGAATGCACCAAAGTCAGTCATACGTGCAACTTTACCTGTTACAACTGTTCCAACAGCATATTTCTCTTCTGCATTTAACCATGGGTTTGTCTCATCAAACTTTAAGCTTAATGCGATCTTGTCACCATTGATGTCCTTGATGAATGCCTTAACAGTATCACCAACCTTGAACATCTTCTTAGGGCTTTCTACTCTGCCCCATGACATCTCTGAAATATGAAGAAGTCCATCAGCACCACCGAGGTCAATGAATGCACCGAAATCTGTTACATTCTTTACTGTACCTTCTACTGTCATGCCAACTTCAATCTTTTCGAATAATTCTTTTGCAGCTGCAGCTTTTCTCTCAACAATCAGTTTCTTTCTGTTACCAATGATTCTTCTCTTCTTAGGATTGAACTCTGTAAGCTGGAATTCAATATCCTGGTCTAAGTACTTATCAAGGTTCTTTTCATATAAGTCAGATACAAGACTTGCTGGAATGAAGATTCTTGTCTCTTCGTAAAGAACATTTAAGCCGCCATTTACAACCTGAACAACCTTACCTGTAAGAATGTCACCATTGTTAAATGCTTCTTCTAACTTCTCGTTTACTTTCTCTGCTGCAACTCTCTTGTATGAAAGAGCTACCTGTCCTTCACCATCATTTGTCTTGATAACCTTAACAGTGATTGGATCCCCAACTTTTACCAACTCTGTTAAATCGACGTTTGGAGTGTTTGTATATTCATTTCTGGTAATGATACCGTCTGACTTATACTTAATATCAACTACAATCTCATCCGGCTTAACACCAATAATTGTACCGTCGATAATCTCTCCCTGTCTGATTGACGCCTTGCTTTCATCATTTTCTAACATCTGTTCAAAACTTAACTCTGCCATGCTACTATGAACCTCCTTAATAATATAATTTGGGGTAGATGCCCCCGCAGTAATACCTACCCTACTAACGGATTCAAAAGTAGTCAAATCCAAATCAACGAGTGTCTGTATATAGTAAGTATTCTCACATTCTTGTTTACTAATATCATATAGCTTCTGAGTATTAGAACTGTTTCGACCACCTATAATGATCATAGCATCTACAGTCTTTGCAATATCTCTTGCTTCCATCTGTCGAACTGCCGTTGCATTACAGATTGTCTCATGAACAACCACATTATACAATTTTTTTCGAATAATATCAACAATATCTTTAAATTTATTCTTATTAAAGGTGGTTTGTGATACTAAACTGAAGTTAATATGCTCAAAATCCGGCTCATTTTCTATATTTTTCACCAAATTTTCCGCTTCTGAAACGCTTTGTACTGTATATGATTTCGTCTCACACCAGCCAATTATACCCTCAACTTCCGGATGATCTTTATTTCCAACAATGATTATGCGGTTCCCTTTTTGGCTCTCATCCTGTACGATCGTATGGATTTTTTTCACAAACGGACAGGTTGCATCTACCACATTGACATGTCTGGTTTCTAACTGTTCCATGACATCTTTTGATACTCCATGCGACCGGATAATAACCGTTTCATCTTCCTGCTGATCAAGCTCTGCAAGATCTTCGATCACCAATACTCCCTTTTTTCTCAGATCCTCGATTACTTCTTCATTATGAATGATCGGGCCATAGGTATATACATGCTGTTTCCCGGCTTCTTTATACGCTGTATCAACGGCACGTTGTACCCCAAAACAGAATCCGGCCGACTTTGCTAATATAATTTCCATATTTTGTCCATACTCCGGTTTTATTTTTCTGCGATGCTGATGATCTTAGCTACAACCTCATTGATACCAAGATCTGAGCTGTCAAGATATACAGCATCATCTGCCTGCTTTAACGGCGCGATTGGACGTTCCATATCCTGTTTGTCCCTTGTAATAATATCAGCTTCGATCTTATCAATATCCGGTGTTTCACCCTTTGCTATCAGTTCATCGTATCTTCTCTTTGCACGAACTGCAGAAGAAGCGGTCAGATAGATCTTTACTTCTGCATTTGGAAGAATGTTTGTACCGATGTCTCTACCATCCATAACAACATCATTTTCTCTTGCAAGCTTTCTCTGAAGATCTAACAGTTTTTCTCTTACACATGGGATAGCAGATGATTTGGATGCCATGTTACCCACTTCTTCTTTTCTGAGGCTTCCGGTTACATTCTCACCATTCAGATATACCTGCTGTGCATGATCTTCATAACAGATTGTGATCTCAATCCCTGTTATCTCATTAGCAACTGCATCTACATCCGTTACATCGATCTTTGCATTCAATAATGCAAGTGCAACTGCACGATACATTGCTCCGGTATCTACATAAATATATCCGAGTTTTCCTGCTACCAATTTTGCTATTGTACTTTTTCCTGCTCCTGCAGGTCCATCAATTGCTATATTCATTTTTTCTCTCCTTTTATCTATTTACTTTATTAACTTTCTTCTGAGCATGCAAGTCCTGCCAGATATCCGGTCGACCATGCTATCTGCAGATTAAATCCGCCCGTCAGTGCATCTACATCCAGAACCTCCCCTGCAAAATACAGGTGATCTGCAAGCTTCGATTGCATCGTTGAAGGATCAACCTCTTTTACATTGACACCGCCTTTTGTAATGATTGCCTCATCAAAGCCGCGAAGCCCCTGAAACGAAAGCGTAAAATGTTTGAGTACGGTTACTAAATTCTTCCGTTCTTCCTTTGTGATTGAATTCACCTTCTTATATGGATCGATTTCTGAACGTTTTATAACTACATCGATCAGTTTGACAGGAAGCAGATCACCAAGCGAATTATGAAAATCTTTATTTGTATATTTACTAAAATCCCGAAGAATACGATCATCCAGCATTTCTTCCGTCATTGCAGGCTTCAGATCGATATACATACTTAAATCTTTATCCAGATATTTGTGAAGATATGCAGATGCCTTTATTACCAGAGGGCCGCTGATGCCAAAATGTGTAAACAAAAGTTCTCCCTGTTCTTCAAACAGACACTTCCTACCACATTTTATCACAAGCTCTACATTTTTTAATGATAGTCCCATAAGTTCTTTGCAAAATTCATTCTTTAATTCAAATGGAACAAGGGATGGTAAAGGCACTTTGATCGCATGACCGGCACTCTCTGCAAACCGGTAACCATCTCCGGTCGATCCGGTAAGCGGATACGATATCCCGCCGGTTGTTATGACGACTGCATCTCCATACACATCTTTCTTTCCATGTGCCGTCTTGATCTGTATGCCTTTTACTACCTGATCTTCTATAATAAGCTTCTGAACTTCCGTCTGTAGTTCTACTGTAATCTCCTGATTTCGGTTTAATTTCGTTTTTAATACTCCGATCACGTCAGATGAATGATCGCTGACCGGAAATACACGATCTCCGCGTTCTACCTTTGTCTTTAGTCCAAGTTTCTCAAAGAAATCAATCGTCATCTGATTATCAAAGGTATAAAACGGACTGTACATGAATTTACTGTTTGTTGTCACCGACTGAAAAAAGCGGTCTGCATCCCCTGCGTTTGTCAGGTTGCATCTCCCCTTACCTGTAATGAATAACTTCTTTCCAAGGCGATCATTCTTTTCAAATAATACAACCTTGCAGCCATTTTCCGCAGCTGTGATCGCAGCCATCATGCCGGCCGCACCACCACCGACTACTATTATTTTTTTCATTGCATCATCCTCTTTAAACCTTCATTCGATATAGTCACTAACAGTCTGTAACTTTCTTTTAACTGTAGCTCCGGGGTGATATGGTCAATCGAACGTCCGTCTTCCTTTGCCAGAATGATATTCATATTATAACTTCTTCTGAAATCAAGTTCTTTTAATGTCTTGCCGACCCATTCCGGTCGAACCGAGATCTCTGCTACATTGATGTCATCCGAAATCTCAAAGAATTCCAGAAAATTACTGCATAAGAGCTTTCTTGCAACATTGATTCCGGCATCCTTTTCCGGATAGATAACTTTATCCGCTCCGATCTTGGACAGGATCTTTGCTGCTTCATCGTTATTCGATTTAGCAAGAATATATGGAACGCCCAGTTCTTTTGCTGTTATGATCGTCATTGCACTGGCTTCCAGATTATTACCCATTGCAACTACAACACCATCCATATTCTCAAGTCCTGCTTCTTTCAGGCTCTCTGTCTCACATACATTAACCGTCACTGCACATGTAACCTGTGATGAGATCCGCTTCACACATTCAGGATTACTGTCGATTGCCAGAACCTGCGCACCGGACTCCATCAAAGTAAGGGCAACATTCGTTCCAAATCGTCCAAGTCCTACTACCGCAAATGATTTTTTCATACTTTTCTCCTTATCCAACGATCACATCTTCTTCCGGATAATGAAGAAGCCGATGTTTTCCGTTTTGTGTATTAAATGCTACCACCATAGATATCGGTCCAACTCGTCCAATATACATACAGATTATAATAATGATCTTTCCTGCCGTGTTCAAAACAGGAGTCAGATTTCTGGATAAGCCAACTGTGCAGACGGCACTTGCCACTTCATACAGAGCATCCAGCAGATTCACATCATTTGTAGCCAGCAATAATATCGTCATAATAAATATCGTACTCATACTTAAGAATACAATTGCAACTGCTTTTTTTACAACGGATACCGGAATGCTTCTCTTGAAAACCTCTGTATCCTCATGGTTTCTGATCATGGCAGCAAAGGTATAGAAAATAACTGCGATGGTTACGGTCTTCATTCCTCCTGCCGTTCCAACCGGAGAACCGCCAATCATCATAAGAAGCACTCCAAAGAAAGCTGTCACCGGTCGAAGCGCCACCTGAGATACTGCCGCAAATCCCGCCGTACGGAATGTTACCGACTGAAAAAAAGCATTTAATATCCGGTCTTTTTCGGATAAATTACCAAGAGTGTCCGGATTGGAACGTTCAAGGAAATAGATAACAATTGTACCGCCGATCAATAACAGCAATGTCATAAAAATCGCGATCTTCGTCTGCAAATGAACGCCATTCCATGCCGACCGGATACTGCATCTCTTTGTACGGATTCTTCGAAACGCTTCAACCGTATCCCACCATACAATAAATCCGATTCCGCCCATAATGATCAGAAACGACGTATTCAGCATCATCAAAAGATTGGAATGATATGAAATCAGACTGTCCGCACCCATAATGTCGATACCGGCATTACAAAATGCTGAAACAGCATGAAATACCGAAAACCAGATTCCCTTTAAAAATCCGTATTCTCTGCAATAATAAAAACTGTAAATAAGTGCTCCGATCCCTTCGATCAGAAATGTTCCTTTTATTACTTTTATCGTAAACTTCAAAAGTCCCTGCTTGCTGTTCAGGTTAAATGCATCCTGCAACAGCATTGTACTTTTCAAGGTTATCTTCATTCTTAATAACAACATAAACAGTGTGATGATCGAAACGATTCCGAGTCCGCCGATCTGGATCAAAATTAAAATCACACCTTTGCCAAACAAACTCCAATAGGAAAATGTATCAACGACTACCAGACCTGTCACACATACGGATGTCGTCGATGTAAAAGCAGCCGTCAGAAGATCTGTCCATGTTCCGTTTGCAGATGCAATCGGCAATGATAATAATATCGTTCCTACAATAACTGTAATCAGAAAGCCCAGTGCTATAATTCTCGTTGTTGTAAGATAATTCCGGTTCACATATTTCTTCTTATTCATGATATTTCTCTAGACCTCTACTCAAAACAATCCCCTGCCTCTGCTATATCTGACAGATAACAAAATTCATGATATAAACATGGGAAGATACAGACCGGATACCACCAGTCTGCTCTTCCCATAGTATACCTGCATATGTCATTTTTCAAACGACATAACACTTTATAATCTTATACCGGATATGCCTTATCCTCTTTGTTTACAAGTGTTGCATCAACCTTTGTCTTCTTTGCTTCTCTTAACTTGAAGAAATCAACAGCAACCTGTGGGAACAATGCATATGTTAATACATCTTCATCCTGTTCCTTGTACTGGATCATTTCTTTCTCGATCTTACCAAGCTCATTTTCAAGAAGATCAGCAGGACGACATGTGATAGGCTCCTGATCACCGATTACTTTCTTTCTAACTTCTGGATCAACCGGCTTTACAGACTGACCATACTCACCAGCAACAAGTGCCTTTGCTTCCTTTGTACACATCTTGTATCTCTCGCCTGTAACAACATTTAATACAGCCTGAGTACCAACGATCTGACTGGATGGTGTAACAAGAGGTGGTTCACCGAAGTCTTTACGAACTCTAGGAACTTCTTCCAGAACCTGTTCAAACTTGTCTTCTGCGTTCATTTCCTTTAACTGTGATACAAGGTTTGATAACATACCACCTGGTACCTGATATAATAATGTCTTAACATTAACACCAAGAACCTTTGGATTCAGAAGACCAGACTTAATCCACTCTTCTCTTAATGGTCTGAAGTAATCAGCGATCTCAGCGAGAAGGTTCTGATCAAATCCAGGATCATATGGTGTACCTTCAAATGTCTTAGCCATAACTTCTGTTGCAGGCTGGCTTGTACCAAGTGCTAATGGTGAAATTGCTGTATCAATGATATCACATCCTGCTTCAACAGCCTTCATGTATGTCATGGAAGCTACACCTGATGTATAGTGTGTGTGAAGCTGGATTGGAAGGGAAGAACCTTCCTTTAATGCCTGAACAAGCTCGGTTGCCTTATATGGAACAAGAAGGCCTGCCATATCCTTGATACAGATAGAATCTGCACCCATATCCTCAATTCTCTTAGCCATATCTTTCCAGTAATCAAGTGTATAAGCATCACCTAATGTATAGGAAAGTGCAACCTGTGCATGACCTTTTTCCTTGTTACATGCCTTAACAGCAGTTTCAAGGTTTCTGATATCATTTAAGCAGTCGAAAATTCTGATAATATCAATACCATTTGCAATTGACTTCTGAACAAAATACTCAACCACATCATCTGCATAATGACGGTAACCAAGAATGTTCTGGCCTCTGAATAACATCTGAAGCTTTGTATTCTTAAAACCATCTCTTAATTTTCTAAGTCTCTCCCATGGATCTTCCTTAAGGAATCTGAGACATGCATCGAATGTAGCACCACCCCAGCACTCAACAGAATGATATCCAACCTTATCCATCTTATCGATGATTGGAAGCATCTGTTCTGTTGTCATACGGGTAGCGATCAGTGACTGATGCGCATCACGTAATACAGTTTCGGTAATCTTAACCGGTTTCTTTTCTGCCATTTCGAACCTCCTGAATATATTCTCATATGATTATGATCATTACTGTACATTAAAGATTGCAAGGAATGTTCCTGCTGCAACTGCTGTACCGATAACACCTGCAACATTTGGTCCCATTGCATTCATCAGAAGGAAGTTCGTAGGATCATACTGGGAACCTACCTTCTGAGAAACTCTGGCTGCCATAGGTACGGCAGATACACCGGCTGAACCGATCAGCGGATTAACCTTACCCTTTGTTACCAGACACATTAACTTACCAAATAATACACCGGCTGCTGTACCGAATGCAAATGCGATCAGACCAAGTAATACGATCTTTAAAGTACTGATCTTTAAGAAAGCTTCTGCACTTGTACTTGCACCAACAGATGTACCAAGTAAGATAACTACGATATACATCATAGCATTGGATGCTGTCTCTGTAAGCTGTTTTACAACACCACACTCACGGAACAGGTTACCTAACATCAGCATACCAACCAGTGGTGCTGTTGTAGGAAGGATCAGAACAACTACGACTGTAACGATAATTGGGAAAAGAATCTTTTCCAGCTTGGTTACAGGACGAAGCTGTGGCATTCTGACCAGACGCTCTTTCTTTGTTGTAAGTGCTTTCATAATAGGTGGCTGGATGATCGGAACCAGTGACATATAAGAATATGCTGCTACTGCGATTGGTCCAAGTAATGTACCACCCATTCCAAGTTTACCGGCAAGGAAGATAGATGTAGGACCATCTGCACCACCGATAATAGAAATAGCTGCTGCTTCCTTACCATTGAATCCCATCAGGAAAGCAAGGAAATATGCGCCGTAGATACCGAACTGTGCTGCAGCTCCAAGAAGAAAGCTTGCAGGGTTTGCGATTAACGGGCCAAAATCTGTCATGGCACCTACACCCATGAAGATCAGTGAAGGAAGAATACTCCATTCATCCAACATGTAGAAGTAATGTAATAATCCGCCTTCTGCCATTATATCTGGAAACATGTTAACAAGTAACATACCAAATGAGATTGGTACCAGAAGAAGTGGCTCAAAACCAAACTTAATTGCAAGGAACATGAAAACGAACGCTACAAGGATCATAACGTAATTTTTCCAGTCAAGACTTGCAAAACCTGTCTGATTTGCTAAATTTGACAATACGTCAACTATACTACTCATTTAGTCGTTCCTCCTATCAGATTTATACAAGTACAGCATTAGTTCAGAGTTGCTAATGTATCTCCTGCTTCAACAGTTGCACCTGATGCAACGTCGATGCTTGCTACTGTACCATCTTCCGGAGCAACAACTTCGTTTTCCATCTTCATAGCTTCAAGGATCAGAATAACCTGTCCCTTCTTAACTGCATCACCAACATTTGCCTTAACATCAAGGATCTTGCCAGGCATCGGAGAAGCAACCTTAATGGAACCTGCGCCTGCTGACTTAGCTGCCGGTGCTGGTGCCGGTGCTGCCGCTGGTGCCGGTGCAGCTACAGGAGCTGCTGCAACTGGTGCTGCTACAGGGGCAACGCCACCTGCTAATTCTTCAACTGAAACATCATATGATGTACCATTTACTGTAATTCTATAATTCTTCATCGATATATCCTCCTATTATTATCTCTTAATACGTCTGATCGGACGTGTCACAAGCTTATCTTTGCTTGGATACGTTGTATATGCATTCTGTCCTGCTGATGCAGCAGCAACTGCGGCTGTGATAACTGCAACCAGTTCAGAATCATTCATTACGCTTTCACCTGTTTCTGTCTTAACGATGTCAACAATCTGTCCTGCCGGTGCAGATCCTGCATCTTCTGCCTTTGTCTCAGCAACAGGCTCTGTCTTAGCTGCTTCTGCTGCTTTTTTAGCTGCCTTCTTGACTGCTTTTGCTTCTTTATCAAAGAAGCCAGGAACAAATTTTAACAGATAGATGATAAATGATATAAAGATAAGAACACAGAATACAGTTGCCATACCGATCAGGGTGTTGGTTCCGGCTGCCTTCATCTTATCTTCAAATGTCATGTTTGCTGCAATCTCAACATCAGTTGACTTATATGGGTACATACCCTGTGAAGAAAGGGCTTCATCAGCCTGCTCTTCACTGTAACCATACTGATTCATTAACTGATATCTCTGTAAGTTATATGTTGCACTGTTGTCTACAAATGTTACCTTGATCAACGCTTCTTTTTCTGTACAGTCAGCATAAAGAGTAACGATTACATTTCCTTCTGTTTCTGCAATCTTGTATTCACCTGTGAAATCTTTAAACTCACCGCACTCATCTCCGATATTACGGAAAGACTTAACTGCTTCAATCTCATTCTCAGAAATTCCTGCATCAGAGCCTGCTTCTACAACATAGTTGTAGGTCTCATCTGCGCTTGCATATTTCTGATATGTCTCACAGGCATCTTTTGCTACCTGAGCGATCTCCTGATCGTTATAAGCAAATTTTACTCCGTTATCATCAGAAGCACTACATCCGGCAAACATAAAAGTAACAGCTAACATAGAAACTATTAATAATAATTTTTTCTTCATTTAGTTGTCACTCCTTTTATATAGTACTGTGCTTCTTATAAGGTCTCATCTCTTCCTTTGAAAGGAGCATCTGGATCGCTGCGATCACTCTCTTTCTTGTAGCATCAGGCTCGATGATATCATCAATATATCCTCTGGATGCTGCTGAAGCTGCTCCTGAAAGAGCTGCAACATATTCTGCTTTCTTTTCCTTGATGAATGCAAGCTTGTCATCTGCTGCTGCAAGCTCATCTTCATACATAATCTTAACTGCCATCTCAGGATCCATAGTACCGATCACTGCATCCGGCCATGCGTATACCATATCTGCTCCGATTGCCTTGGAGTTCATAACTGTATATGCTGTTCCATAAGCCTTGTCCATAACAACTGTAACCTTTGGAACGGTTGCATCTGCATATGCATTTGTAAGCTTTGCAAGAGCCTTTGAGATTGTCTTCTCTTCTTCAACTGTTGCAGCAAAGCCTGTTACATTTACAAGTGTAAGAACAGGAATGTTAAATGCATCACAGAAATCTACAAATTCTTCTGCCTTATATGCACCTGCTGTTGTGATCGTATCTTCCTGATTACCAACACAGCCAACTGTGATACCATCCATACGGATCAGGGCTGTAACAACATCTCCTGCATATTCCTTCTTCATCTCAAGTACAAGAGAATCATCAGCGATATTCTGAATCACTGCTCTTGGATCATTCTTGTATGAATCAAGATTTGGGATAATTCTGTTTGGATTGTCATTTGCAGAAGCTTCCTTGTCGTCCAAATTGCAGCTTGGAAGAACTTCAACCAGTGCACGGATCATACCAAGTAATTCTTCTTCTGTTTCAAATACACCATCAACATTTGCTGTATTCTCGCTTACATATTCAGCAGCGGAAGTATCCAGCTTTGTAATATTGTTCTCTGCTAAGGCATTTGGAGAATTTACAAATAACTTTGCACCTTCCTTTGTCATGAAAGTGAAATCAGATAATGATGGAACAAGGGAAGCGCCGCCGCCACATGCACCAAAAACAGCTGTGATCTGAGGAATAACACCTGAAGCCATAACCTGCTTGCCATATACTTCGCCAAATGCATTCAGTGCATCTGTAGCTTCCTGCAGTCTGAGTCCTGCACAGTCGATCATTCCGATGACAGGTGCGCCCATCTTCATAGCCATGTCATAAATTTTTGCAATCTTCTTGGCATGCATCTCACCAACGGAACCGCCTAAAACTTTAGCGTCCTGACTGTATACATACACTAAATTGCCATTGATAACACCATATCCGGTGATAACACCATCTTTTGGAGTATCCTTATCCTGAATGTTAAAATCAGTATTTCTTGCTTTCACATAAGCACCGATTTCAACAAAACTTGCGTCATCAAGCAATGCATTAATTCTATCGCTTGCTGACAGGGTGAGTTTGTTGCTCATTTCTAGCCCTCCATTAAATTTATTTTTAGGAGTTACATAAAAGTAATTCCAAATTTATGCCGATTTTATTGTAAAGCCTTTACGAATTTATTTCAAGTAAAATTATCATTACGACACAGTTTTTTCAGCACTTTTTAACAATCGAACATCCCTACTATTTTTACTTAAAAAACAAAAGGGGAAAGTGGAAGTAATTGTCAGAAAATACCCCATTTTCCCCATAATTGTCTGTTTTGTAGTTAGTTGTTCATAACTATACAGCCTTTAATTTTATATTAATCCTTCAGGACATTTTTGTTTGATATCAGATAATCAATCAGTGAAATGATCGTTAATACAAGTGCAGCATAAATCAGCACCTGTTCAATCACAAATATCACTTTCCCTCCAAGATTACCGATTAGAAAACAAACCATGACCATCTGGACAACAGTCTTTAATTTGCCCCAGATACCAGCCGCAATAACAACACCCTTTTCTGCTGCGATCAGCCGGAATCCGCTAATGATAAATTCTCTCGCAATGATGATAATAACGATCCATGCAGGAATCCGTCCCTGATCAACTAATGCAATCATCGCAGAACATACCAGAAGTTTGTCTGCTAACGGATCCATGAATTTTCCAAATGTTGTGACCAGATTACATCTTCTTGCGATCTGTCCATCTAATGTATCCGTGATCGCTGCAGCGATAAAGATACCAAGCGCAATCCATTTGGCTGCTGCAAAATCAAGATACATAAACACAACAAAAAATGGAATCATTATAACTCTCAATATTGTTAATTTGTTTGGTAAATTCATTCTATCATCTCCCCTGTCAGATCATATTCATTCGCATCTGTAATCCGAACCTGTACAAAGGTACCGGACATCAGCTCATATGGTGCATCAACAAATACCATACCATCTACATCGGGCGCATCCCTGTAGGTTCTTCCGACATATACATCATCTTCCGCAACATAACCTTCGATCAGTACTGTAAGAGTCTTGCCAAGCAGCTCTTGGTTCTTGTCATATGATACTTCCTGCTGCAATGCCATTATATCATCCCGCCATTTTTCTGCAACCTCATTTTCAATCTGATCCGGAAATGATGCGGCAGGTGTTCCTTCCTCCGGTGAATATGTAAACACACCCAGGCGGTCAAATTCTGACTCATTCACGAATTCCATAAGCGCCTCATGATCTGCTTCTGTCTCACCCGGGAAACCAGCAATCAGTGTCGTACGGATTGCGATATCAGGAATCCGGATCCGAAGCTTTGCAATCAATTCCACAATATCCTTTTTACAGGTACGTCTTCCCATGTGTCGCAATACAGAATCTTCTGAATGTTGGATCGGTATATCGAGATAATGACAGACCTTTTCTTCCTCTGCGATCGTATCGATCAGCTCGTCTGTGATCTCCTCCGGATAGCAGTACATCAAACGTATCCACTTGATTTCCTCGATCTTGCAGAGTTCATGTAATAATTTTGAAAGTGTCTTTTCACCATACAAATCCACTCCATAGAGTGTTGTTTCCTGTGCAACAAGGATCAGTTCTTTTACTCCCTGTGCAGCAAGCTCTTTTGCAGATGCCAGAAGCTGTTCCATCGGAATACTTCTGTATTTTCCTCTGATATATGGGATTGCACAGTAAGTACACATTTTTCCGCAACCCTCTGCGATCTTCAGATATGCCATAGAAGCGCCGGTCGTAACGATACGTCCGCCAACTGCCTCCGGCATATAATTAATATCCGTAACAAAGGAATGTTCCTCATCGGAACTGATCGCATCTACGATCGCGTCATAATTTGCAGCTCCGACGATCGTATCGATCTCCGGCAGTTCTGCAAGGATATCATCTTTATATCGCTGTGACAGGCAGCCGGTAACGATCAGCTTCTTTAATGATCCTGTCTTCTTCAGCTCTCCGTATTCTATTATCGTATTAATACTTTCTTCCTGCGCATCTTTGATAAATGCACAGGTATTGATAACAACTGCCTCTGCCTCATGTTCATCATTTGTGATCTCATGTCCTGCCTTATGCAGAAGTCCGAGCATTACCTCACTGTCCACAAGGTTCTTATCGCAGCCCAATGATACCATCAATACTTTCATATATGTTCTTTCCTCAGGTTATTTTATATTGATCGAATCTACACAGTTATGCATAAGCATTGCGATCGTCATAGGACCAACTCCACCCGGTACAGGAGTAATTGCTCCTGCAACCTTGCTTGCTGATTCAAAATCAACATCGCCACATAATTTGTTATTCTCATCTCTGTGTATTCCGACATCGATCACGGTTGCGCCCTCTTTGATATAGGATGCATCGATCATCTTCGGTCTGCCGATCGCAACTACAAGAATATCTGCACGCTTACATACCTCTTTCAGATCCTTTGTCTTTGAATGACAGATCGTAACCGTTCCATTCTCGCGTAATAACAGCATAGCCATCGGTTTGCCTACGATATTGCTTCTGCCGATCACGACACATTCTTTTCCTGCGATCACGATTCCGGAACGCTTTAAGAGCTGGATCACACCAGCCGGTGTACAGGATACAAATCCAGGCTGACCGATACTTAATGCTCCAACGCTCATCGGATGGAAGCCATCAACATCCTTTAATGGTGAGATTGCTTTAATGATCTTGTCCTCATCGATATGTTTTGGAACCGGAAGCTGTACCAGAATTCCATTTACAGCATCGTCCTTATTCAATTTATCGATCAGTTCTAACAGTTCTTCCTCCGTTGTCTCTTCCGGAAGCTCATAAGACAAAGAATCAATGCCGATATAGGCACATGCCTTTTTCTTATTGCCGACATATACGGAAGATGCCGGATCATTTCCTACCTGGATAACTGCCAGACAGATCTTTACACCTTTTGCCGAAAGCTCTGCAACCTGTTCCTTTAATTCATCTTTTATCTGTTTTGATATTGCTTTTCCATCAATCAGTTGAGCCATATTTGATTTATTCCTCCTTAGAATAATCCGCAAATTACACCATCATCATTTACACTGATATTTTCAGCAGCCGGCACCTTAGGCAGACCAGGCATTGTCATGATCGTACCTGTGATTGCGACCACAAAGCCGGCACCTGCACTGACATATACTTCACGGATATTAATATCAAATCCTTCCGGTCTTCCAAGCTTCTTTGGATCATCCGAAAGTGAATACTGATTCTTTGCCATACATACAGGGAAGTTTCCAAATCCCATCTCTTCAATCTTAGCGATCGCACGATCTGCTTCCGGACTGTATGTTACATTTGCTGCACCATAGATCTCTGTTGCAATGCATGAGATCTTTTCTTTAATTGACAGCTCATCTTTATATAATACTTTAAAATCACTCTTTTTGTTCTCAAGTGTATTTAATACTGCATTTGCAAGCTCGATACCGCCTTCGCCGCCTTTTTCCCATACATTTGCAAGAGCGAAATCACAGCTTCTGTCTTTACAGAATTTCTCCACAAACGCAAGTTCCGCATCTGTGTCTGTGATGAAACGGTTTAAAGTAACGACAACAGGAACCTGATACTTCTGAAGATTCTCGATGTGCTTTTCAAGGTTTACGATACCTTTCTTTAATGCTTCCAGATTCTCCTGACCAAGCTCTGTCTTCGGTAAACCGCCGTTGTACTTCAATGCCTTTACGGTCGCAACCAGAACAACTGCATCCGGCTTCAGTCCATTCATACGGCACTTGATATCAAAAAACTTCTCTGCACCAAGATCTGCTCCGAATCCAGCCTCTGTAATTACATAGTCTGCCAGCTTTAATGCTGTCTTTGTTGCGATTACACTGTTACAGCCATGTGCGATATTTGCAAATGGTCCACCATGCACAAGTGCAGGTGTATGCTCCAACGTCTGGATCATATTCGGCTTGATTGCATCCTTTAAGAGTGCAGCCATAGCACCAACCGCTTTCAGATCCTTTGCTGTTACAGGCTCGTTCTGATAATTATAAGCAACAATGATCCTGCCAAGTCTTTCCTTCAGGTCATTGAAATCCGCTGCCAGACAAAGGATCGCCATGATCTCTGATGCAACCGTGATCACGAAGCCATCTTCTCTTGGCACACCATCTACACGCTTTCCAAGTCCGATCACGGTATGACGCAGCGCGCGGTCATTCATATCCATACATCTTTTAAATACGATACGGTTCACATCAATGCCGAGTGCATTTCCCTGATGAATATGGTTATCCATCATTGCTGCAAGCAGATTGTTTGCAGATGTGATTGCATGGAAATCACCAGTAAAATGAAGATTCAGATCCTCCATCGGTACTACCTGTGCATATCCGCCGCCGGCAGCACCGCCTTTGATACCAAAGCACGGACCAAGTGATGGTTCACGAAGTGCGATAACCGCTTTCTTGTTCAGTCTGCCCATAGCTTCACCAAGTCCGACTGTAATCGTTGTCTTGCCCTCTCCTGCAGGAGTCGGATTGATCGCTGTAACTAAGATCAGCTTACCATTCTTATTTTTCTGTACGGAAGCGATCAGCTCATCTGACAACTTTGCTTTATATTTGCCATACATCTCGATATCATCTTCTTTGATGTCAAGCTTTGCTGCAACCTCCTTTATATTCTTCATCTCTGCCTGCTGTGCAATTTCGATGTCGTTTAACATTTAATATGTCCTCCCTGAGTGTAATTTTATCCTATAGCAGGTAAAATCTGCCTATGCACGCTATATCCCTTCACCGGCATTTTCCCTGTATAAATATCATTTGAATCTGTATTATAAATTATTATCTATATATTCGTCAAATTCTTCCTGCGTCATAAGTATCTTTCTTGCCTTTGTGCCTTCCTCCGGACCTACAACCCCGGCACCTGCAAGCTGATCCATGATACGTGCCGCACGGTTAAAGCCGATCTTAAACGCACGCTGCAGCATTCCGATCGAGGCCTTTTCTTTATCAATGATAAAGCGTCCGGCTTCTACAAAATAATCATCCTTATCACTTCCACCGCTCATACCGGGTGCACCGGCCGCTCCGGTCTGTGTAATAGACTTAGATATATCATCATCATACGTTCCGACACCGTTCTGTTTCTTCAGATACTCCACAACGGCTGACACTTCTTCATCAGAAACAAAAGCTCCCTGTACACGAACCGGTTTTGGATAACCGGTCGGATAAAATAACATATCACCCTTACCGAGAAGCTTCTCTGCACCATTCATATCTAAGATGGTTCTGGAATCTACACCGGATGATACAGCGAATGCAATTCTCGATGGAACATTTGCCTTGATCAGACCGGTAATAACATCTACCGATGGACGCTGAGTTGCTATAACCAGATGGATACCTGCTGCTCTGGCAAGCTGTGACAAACGGACAATCGCGTCTTCCACTTCTCCGTGAGCAACCATCATCAGGTCGGCAAGCTCGTCCACAATCACAACGATCGTCGGCATTTTCTTTAGCTTCTCATCATCTACTGATCCGGAAGCAAGTGCCTGTTCTACTTTGTCATTATATCCCTGTATATTTCTGACTCCACATTCTGCAAACATCTGATATCTTCTGGTCATTTCCTCTACCGCCCAGTTCAGTGCACCGGATGCCTTCTTCGGATCGGTTACAACCGGGATCAGCAGATGTGGAATGCCATTATAACAGGCAAGCTCTACCATCTTCGGATCGATCATGATCAGTTTTACTTCTTCCGGTTTTGCCTTATATAAGATACTCATTATCAGCGTATTGATACAGACCGACTTACCGGAGCCTGTGGCGCCGGCGATCAGCAGATGCGGCATCTTGGCTATATCCGTAACAATAACCTGTCCACTGATATCTTTACCGACTGCAAATGCGATCTTGGATTTGGAATTCTTGAAATTATCCGATTCCACCAGTTCGCGAAATGCAACAATTGAATTTTCTTTGTTTGGTACTTCGATTCCGATCGCTGCCTTGCCGGGGATCGGAGCTTCGATACGAATATCCGCGGCTGCAAGATTTAACTTGATATCATCGGCAAGACCAAGGATCTTACTGACCTTCACGCCCTGCTCCGGCTGCATTTCAAACCGGGTAACCGCCGGTCCGCAGCTATAATTTGTGATCGTAACATTAACACCAAAGTTTTCCAATGTATTCTTCAACTTGATCGCTGTAGAGCGTACCTGTGCATCCCGGTTCGCATTGTGATTCTTCGGCGGCTGTGCCAGAAGATTGGGTCCCGGAAATTTATACTTTGCCCCCTCTTTATAGTTCTTCTGTCCGGGCTTGTCTGCCGCCGGTGCAGGCTTCTTCACCGTCTGAGAGTTCGCTGTCTTTCCTGTCACACTGGAAAACGCAGAATCCATATCCGGATCATAATCATCCGGTATCACACTGACAACCTCCGGATGCTCATTTCCATTGATCGCACCGGAAAGAACATCTTCTTCATCCTCAAATTCTGCATCAAAGATGTCTTTTGTCTGCCGAACAGGAATCTCCTGTGTATCACCCACAGGAACTGCCAACGAAACACCGGCTGCCGTTTCTACAGGAGCAGGTTCTGATTTTCTCCTGCTCTTTGTAACCGACGTTTTCTTCGCAAACGATACTGGTATCTGTTCTTCTCTTTCATCATGAAGTACAATCTTCTCTACATCATTATTAAATGTAAGGAAATCGTCATCCGGTACATTTATTTCATGGATCTCATCCTCATTCTCAAAGAAGTCCTTCGCTTTGCCCTTTTGCTTTTCACCGCTTTCATAGACCTTCAGGTTCTCAAGCCTTACCTGGCTGTTTCCGGACTTTCCGGACTTTTTCTTATTCTTTTTAACCGGTCTGCACTCCTGCTCCGGTTCTGCATATTCTTCTTCCCTGTAAAAGCTGTTGATCAGATTCTTAAATGTATCGATCACTGAGATTCCCGTGATCAGGACAAACATAACAAGCGCACCAAGGATCATTACCAGTGTTACGCCCACGATACCGATCGTATTCCGGAAGATAAAGAACAGACCGCCACAGATAATTCCACCGCCCATATGCTCCTTATATCCATCCAGATATAACTGTTTTACAGATAAATAATCGGTTGTGAAGATCATCTGGCTGATCATCGATATGATAATCAGAACCACACCGATATAGATTACTTCATTTCTAACCTTTTTATTACCAAGATTGGAAATAATAAATGCCGATGATATAAAAAGATATACCGGAAATATGTATTCGGCAAATCCGATCACACCAAACAGGAAACCGGATATTGCATCGCCGACCTTTCCACATTTGCCAAAGTTAGCGATCATCAAGAATATGGAAAAAGCAAGAATGACTAACAGGATTACTTCCAGACGTACTTCCCTGTTATCTTCTTCTATCTGTTGTTCCATCTGTTTTTTTGATGTATTTGGGTTCGATACTGTATTTGACCTTTTAGCTGTACTATTTTTTTTCACCGTACCATTTTTCCCGGTTCCACCGGTGGCTCTGGCCGTTCCGTTCTGTTTTGCCGTCCCGTTTTTCTTTCTGGTTTCAGCCATTTTCTTCTCCCACTTACTTAACTTAAATTAACGTACAAAATAATAAATGACAGATATCACACCTGCGCATAAACAATAAATGGAATATCCCTTGAATTTATTGTTCTTTACTGATTTCAGCATCACTTTGATACAAAGAAAGCCTACAATGCCCGCAACGATCATACCGATCACATAATTCAGGATCTCTGATCCGGCAAGACTTGCACCTGCCAGATCCGGGATCTGAAGAATACATGCCCCAAGGATTGTCGGAATCGACATGATGAATGAATATTTTACTGCAAATTCTCTGTTGAATCCACATGCAAGACCTGCTGTGATCGTAGAGCCCGATCTGGAAATACCGGGAAGAGTTGCAATACCCTGAGCCAGACCGATAAATAACGAATTCTTATATGTAGCCTCTGCAGGTCCTTTATTACCCTTCTGAACACGATCAGCAATAAATAAGATCACAGATGTGATACAGAGACAAAATCCCGGAACTAATAAAGTATTTCCGGCATTTTCAATCTTACTTTCAAACGGAAGTGCGATCACCATAGTTACAAGTGTTGATAAAATAACAAGCATTACGAATTTACGGTATTCCGTTTCAATGATCTTACGATATGGTTTCTTCTCCTTGGAAAACAGATTTGCAAAAAATCTCCCTACATTGCAGCAGGCAAGACCGATAATCGTAAATCCTTCTACGATCAGTTCAACAATATCCTTCCAATACACAATAAAGATGGCAACCAGTGTGCCAAAATGAAGCAGGATATCAAACATGATGCCTGTATCTGTATTTACATGAAACATGTTCTTAAAGATTGCGAGATGTCCTGAACTGCTGACGGGAAGAAACTCGGTTGCTCCCTGAATGATTCCCATAATGATTGATTCTAATAGTGACATAATTGCTCCAATCCGCTGTATAACCAGCACTGTTTTATTGTTTTCTCTATCTATACCGCTTTTCTATGTACCGGCCAATAGCCGTAAAAAAAAACGAACCATCAGCCTATTTTACTATCATTCCATCAATTTATCAAGTCATAGAGTTTGTTTAATGCAGCCGATATTCCTCCGATCCTGTCAATAATGCCGCATTCGACCGCTTCTTTTCCAACAAGAACCGAACCGATATCTTTGGATAATTCCTGTGTATTGAACATGATCGATCTTAATGAATCTTCACCGATCTTGGAATGACAAGACGTAAACTGTATGATTCGATCCTGCATCCGTTCGATATATTCGTAATTTTGTCTCACACCCAGCACGGTATCGGATACTCTGAGAGGATGCACAACCATCGTTGCTGTCGGTACGATAAATGATACATTACCTGATACCGCAAGCGGCACGCCGATCGAATGACTCCCTCCAAGCACCAGTGTAACAACCGGTTTGCTGATTGATGCCAGCATCTCTGCTATTGCAAGACCTGCTTCTACATCCCCGCCTACTGTATTTAATAATACGAGTATACCTTTGATGCTTTCGTCATCCTGAACAACCGCAAGCTCCGGCAATACATGCTCATATTTTGTAGTCTTGGTATCGGATGGCAGACTGACATGTCCCTCAATCTCCCCAATGATATCAAGTAACAATATATTATATTTTTCTTTGTTTCCATTTATGATGATCTGACCATTTTCTACAATGAGGTCCTGTCTTTTTAATTCCTGATCCATATAAACGACTTCCTTTCTTATAGTCAGAAATGTTCCGCCTGTATAAATCGAATATCATTTTTGCTTTTCCATTCAACCATAACTTTTTTGCAAAAAAATAACAGGCAGGAAGATTTTTCATTTCTTCCTGCCTATTGTTTGATACTTTATATGAAATTATTCATAAATTACATAACGAGTGTAATCTCATTTACATCATCCAGTTCATCAAACCGAATGTAGTTATCTTCCATTACCTTTCCATTTACAGTCATGCTCTGGCAGCCACTTTCATGTCCGTCCGGATTTGTAACATGAATATTTAACTTCTTGCCACGATAGTTCTTTGTGATATTGAACTCTTTCCAGTCAGATGGTACTGCAGGTGCGATCTTAATTCCGTAGAAATCAGGGCGCATACCCATGATACCCTCAACACATCCAACCATACAGGTAGATGCTGTTCCTGTCAGCCAGTGAACATGGGAACGGCCTTCATAAGGACTTCCAACTGACTCCGTGAACTGACCATGGCAGTAAGGCTCTAACTTACGAACCTCGGCCTTATCATTCATAGATGCCGGTGAGCTCTCGTCAAAGTATTCAAATGCACGATTACCATGTCCCATCAATGCTTCAGCAAGGATGATCCAGCCCTGTGGCTGTGAGAAGATACCTGCATTCTCCTTTGTTCCTGCATTGAACAGAAGCATTAACGCTCCGTCAAACGCATGTTTCTTATATGGTGGGAACATCAGTCTGACACCATATGGTGTATTTAATTCTCTGTGAACAGATTCCAATGCAAGCTCGCTCTGTTCTCTGGTAGCAAGACCGCTGATAACTGCCCATGACTGAGGGTTCAGCCACATGCTTGCTTCAGGATCATTCTTGGAACCGATCACCATACCGCCCTCTTTATATCCACGGATATAACGGTCATCTTCCCAGCATTTCTCCTGAATTGTGTTACCCATCTTATACTGGATCTCATTGATATAGTCAATATAATCTGCATCGTCTTTTAACTCTGCAAAATACTTAATTACAGTCATTGCATAATAAAGCTGCATTGCTACAAATGTAGATTCTCCACGCTTGCCAAGTCTTAAGCAGTCGTTCCAGTCCGCATGAAGTCCTGCAGGCATTCCATTGTCACCCAGACGGTTCATAGAGAAGTCGATTGCTCTCTTCAAATGCTCGTATACAGTTCCTTCATCCTTATTTGCAAATGGGATAACCTCATCTATAAAGCCGATATTACCTGACTCTGCGATATATTTGTAAATGGTCGGGAATAACCATAATGCATCATCTGCACGATATGCAGGATGTCCGGTCTCTTTTACATAAGATGGATCATCCGGTGTATCCTCATGACCAGGGTTGTGTGTGTACTTAACCAGCGGAAGTCCGCCACCATTATCTACCTGAGCGGATAACATGAAACGAATCTTTTCCAGCGCCATTTCCGGTGCAAGATGGATGATACCCTGAATATCCTGTACGGTATCTCTGTAGCCATAACCGTTTCTCAGACCACAGTATGTAAAGGATGCAGCTCTTGACCAGATAAAGGTCATAAAGCACTGATAAGAATTCCATGTATTGATCATGTTGTTAAATGACTCGCTCGGTGTCTTAACCTGGAAGTTATCTAACTTGCCATGCCAGTAATCGATCAGCTCCTGAAGCTCTGCAGCACAAGTCTTCTCATCTTCATAGGCTTTCATGATCTCATTTGCTGTAGCTTCATCCTTCATGCCAAGAATAAATGAAAATGTCTTTGATTCGCCCGGCTCAAGTGTGATCTTTGTCTGAAGTGCACCACAGGAATTCTCGTTATAATTTAATTTATTACCACAGTCACCATTGATAACAGCAACCGGATCAGCATATGTGTGATACATGCCAAGGAATTCTTCTTTATCTCCACAGTAAGAAGCAACTTCACTGCCTGCAAGTCCGAAGAAACGCTTGTTTACAGCATTTCCATCCACTGAATCATTCACTACATTCTCATTGATCACCTGAAGGATCTTCTGATCTCTGTAGTAGGTTCTTGAAATAAATAATGTATACTGTAAGTTTACCTGATCCTGCTCATAGTTGCAGTCGTTTGTAAATTCACAGAAACCGATTGCAGACAGATGTCTGGTCTTATTGGATTTGTTTGTAAGAGTTACATTCCATACCTCATGTGTCTTATCCAGCGGTACATAATAAAGTACCTCAGAATGGATACCGGAATAATCTGCCATGATATTGGTATAAGCAGTTCCGTGATGACACTCGCTCTTGTATTCATTCAGGCTCTTGCCTACCGGCTGCCAGGATGCTGACCAGAAATCTGAAGTATCGTCATCTCTTAAGTATACATATCTTCCCGGCTGGTCAAAGCTGTTGAAGATGTAACGGATGATTCTTCCATTCGCACCACTCTTTTCAAAGCTGTAACCACCTGCATTATTGGAGATAATCGCACCATAGGCAGGCGAACCAAGGTAGTTCGCCCAAGGTGCAGGAGTATCCGGTCTGTCTATTACATATTCTTTTCTGGCTTCATCAAAATGTCCGTATTTCACACACATACCCTCCCGTATATTTTTTTGTTTTTTATTTATTCTCAACGTCCTTTAAGCTGAGGCTGATACGTCCAGCTCTTTCGTCGATCTTGATAACCTTAACAACAACGTCGTCGCCTACATTTACAACGTCTTCTACCTTTGCAACTCTCTTGTCAGAAAGCTTTGAAATGTGGATCAGACCATCTTTGTTTGGTGCAAGTGAAACGATTGCGCCACAGTCAAGAATCTTAACAACCTTACCCTTGTAGTCATCACCAACAACAAGTGGCTCAACGATCATCTTGATCATGTTCATAGCCTTGTCCATGCTCTCCTGATCAACGCCGCATACAGATACGTTTCCGTCATCATCAATATCGATCTTAACGCCTGTCTCCTCGATGATCGTATTGATTGTCTTTCCTCTCTGACCAATTACTTCACCGATCTTATCAGGATCGATCTTGATCTGAACGATCTTTGGAGCAAATTCATTAACATGTGTTCTTGGTGCAGGAATTGCACTGCTCATAACGCCATCCATAATGAATAATCTTGCTTCTCTTGTTCTTGCGATAGCTTCTTCTACAATCGGTCTTGTCAGTCCGTGGATCTTGATATCCATCTGGATTGCTGTGATACCCTTATAAGTACCTGTTACCTTGAAGTCCATATCTCCGAAGAAATCTTCCAGGCCCTGAATATCTGTTAATACTACATAATCATCATCTGTATCACCTGTAACCAGACCACAGGAAATACCTGCAACCATTGACTTTAATGGTACACCGGCAGCCATCAGTGACATACAGGATGCACAGGTAGATGCCATGGAAGTAGAACCATTTGACTCAAATGTCTCAGATACGGCACGGATCGCATATGGGAACTCTTCTATAGATGGTAATACAGGAAGTAATGCACGTTCAGCAAGTGCACCATGTCCGATCTCACGACGTCCCGGTCCTCTGGATACCTTTGTCTCACCTACAGAATATGATGGGAAATTATAGTGATGCATGTATCTCTTGGATACTACATTCTCATCTAATCCATCGATCTTCTGGATCTCTGATAATGGAGCAAGTGTTACGATATCGCAGATCTGTGTCTGTCCACGAGTGAACATTGCAGAACCATGTACTCTAGGGATGATATCAACCTCTGCAGCAAGTGGTCTGATCTGGTTGATCGCACGTCCATCCGGTCTCTTACGATCTTTTAAGATCATCTTTCTTACTGTCTTCTTCTGATACTGATATAATGCTTCAGGGATCAGAGCAAGCCATTCTTCATTGTCAGCAAATGCTTCTTCGAACTTCTCTCTGATCTGTCTGATATTTTCTTCTCTTACCTGCTTCTCATCTGTAAATACAGCGACTTCCATCTCAGCAGGAGTTACGATCTCTTTCATAGCTGCAAATAATTCTTCCGGAATTGCGCAGCTTACATAATCATGCTTTGGCTTACCAACTTCTTCTACCATCTTGTTGATGAATTCAATGATAGAAAGGTTTACATCATGTGCCTTATAGATTGCTTCGATCATCTTGTCTTCAGGAATCTCATTTGCACCAGCCTCGATCATGATAACCTTTGTGCTTGTAGATGCAACTGTAAGCTTCAGATCACCCTCATCCCACTGTTTCTGAGATGGGTTAATGATGAATTCTCCATCGATCATACCAACCTGTGTCATTGCACATGGTCCACAGAATGGAACATCTGAAATTGCAGTTGCGATAGCAGAACCAAGCATGGCAACCAGCTCCGGTCTGCACTCAGGATCAACAGATGTAACAAGGTTGTTCAATGTAACATCATTTCTGTAATCCTTAGGGAATAACGGACGCATCGGACGGTCGATAACACGGGATGTAAGTACTGCGTTCTCAGATGCTTTTCCCTCTCTCTTGTTGAATCCGCCAGGGATCTTTCCTACTGCATACATCTTCTCTTCATACTCAACGCTTAATGGGAAAAAGTCGATTCCGTCTCTTGGCTTCTCAGAAGCTGTGATTGTTGATAATACAGTTGTATCACCATAATGCATAAATGCAGCGCCATTTGCCTGTGCTGCTACTCTGCCGATATCGACGCGAAGTGTCTTGCCGGCAATGTCCATAGAATAAGTCTTGAATTCTTTGCTCATTTTCTTTTCTCCTGTTTTCTATTATTAACCGCAGCAGGCTCGAAACAACTACAAGACATACCTGATAGATCGGTCTTGTAGTAGTCTCGAATTGCCATGCCGCAATCTCTTAAAGTTTAGCATACTCATATCTCAAATACAAGATTGAATCCAAAAAAAACAGGTCATCCCAACATACATTGGAACAACCTGTCTTTCTTATCTCTGATGCAGAAATTATTTTCTTAAGCCAAGGCTCTCGATCAGCTTTCTGTAACGCTCAATGTCTTTGCTCTTTAAGTAAGCAAGCATATTTCTTCTCTGACCAACCATCTTTAACAGACCACGGTTTGAGTGGTGATCCTTAGGATTAGCCTTGAAATGCTGGTTTAAATCATTGATTCTTGCTGTAAGAAGTGCAATCTGTACTTCTGCTGAACCTGTGTCATTTGCATCCTTGCCGTACTTAGCAACGATTTCCTGTTTCTGCTCTTTTGTTATCATAATAACAATCCTCCATAATATTATACTTGGCCTGAACTGGGTAAAAGGACGGAGACTCCTTAAACTAAGTACAGGCTGACCTTTGTCAGACTACCACACTTTCAAAGGTGTGTCAACTTTAAAATCAGGGTTTTCTGTGTTTTTGGCTGCACAAAACATATTTTTTGTTTTTCAACTACTATATAACAAGCATTTTCTGTTGCTTTTTGTTTTTCAACTACTATATAATAGCATCATGACGATATGGAGAGCAATATAAATATACTGTTCTTCAGACATCTGACACAGACACATCAAATGTAAAATGCTGTCTGTGTTTATTCTACATGAAGGAGATTACTTATTATGTCAGGTTCAACATTTGGAAATAAATTCAAGATCACTACATGGGGCGAATCCCATGGAAAAGCACTCGGTGTTGTCATTGACGGCTGTCCTGCCGGTCTTCCACTTACCGAGGATGATATTCAGGTATACTTAAACCGCAGGCGTCCGGGCTTCTCCCAGTTCTCAACGCCAAGAAAGGAATCCGATCAGGTAGAGATCCTTTCCGGTGTATTCGAGGGAAAGACCACAGGCACTCCGATCTCACTGATGGTTCGGAACACCTCCCAGCGCTCCGGTGATTACGGTGACATCGCTACCTACTATCGTCCGGGACATGCTGATTATACCTTTGACCAGAAATATGGTTTTCGCGATTACCGTGGTGGCGGCCGTTCCTCCGGCAGAGAGACGATCGGCAGAGTTGCTGCTGGTGCGATCGCCGCAAAGATCTTAAAGAAATTAAATATCTCATTTACAACCTATGTTTCATCGATTGGCGATATCGTATCCGACCCTGCCGACTTTGATGCAGACTATATCTCAAAGAATGAACTGAACATGCCGGATGCAAAAAGCTGCGAAGCTGCATCTGCATATCTTTCTGATATTATGGCACAGAATGATTCAATCGGTTCTACTGTCAAGTGTATTGTGTCCGGTGTTCCGGCTGGTCTGGGAGATCCGGTCTTTGATAAATTAGATGCAAATCTCGCCAAAGCCCTTATGTCAATCGGTGCTGTCAAGGCTGTAGAGATCGGTGATGGTGTTATGGTATCTGAAAATACCGGTTCTTATGATAATGACGGTTTCCATATCGAAAATGGCATCGTAGCTAAAACCTCCAATCATGCAGGTGGAATCCTGGGTGGAGTCAGTGATGGCTCTGATCTGCTACTCACCTGCCATTTCAAGGCTACACCATCGATCGCCTGCACACAGAAAACGATCAACAAGTCCGGTGAAAATATTGATGTGTCGATCCGCGGCAGACACGACCCGATCATCGGTCCCCGCGCTGTAGTCGTTGTAGAATCTATGGCTGCGATCACAATCGTGAATGCGCTGTTTGACAACATGTCCGCAAGAATGGACAAGCTGGTGGAGTTTTATAAATAGTGAGATTTGCAGTCCTCTACAGTATGGACTTTCCTACATACAACCAACTGCCCCATACAGATGACTTGTTGCAATTTCTATTCGATGTATATGCCTGATTCGTAATACTCCTGTGTTAACTCACCTACGGATCAAACAAGCACTTGTATTTACTGGCAATATACATCGAAAAAACGAAATCTTCACAATGTTATTCTATATGGGGCAGTTGTATTTTGTATATCTGGAATATTATTTTATTTCTACAAATCTTCCATTTCTTGCATCCAGTAGAATAAGCTGATCTGGAACCTGTAACTGTGCATCAATATTTGCAAAAAGCCATACAGGAATATAACAATATCCCTCCTCTGTTTCTTCTAAATAGTATGTTAGTTCTACATGATTAAATGCAATTTGCGAATATGACGCACCATGCTTTTTGAGGTATTCCGGCAAGCCATTTTTCAAGGCTTCCATAATCTCATCCCACGTTAAAAGCCGTTCCACTTTTTTCGCTTTTTCATCCTGTTTCACCGGCATTACACAACCAATGCCAACCACACCTTTCGAAGATATTACAATGCGTAATATTAAACCGTTTGTCATAATGCTTGATTGGCTGTCATTTCTGTTGTCATATTGACCTGCTATACTTTCTACATAATACAAATCTGACACAAAAGGAGTAACTTGTTCAATTTTCGGAAGAAATGTTATAGAATATCCATCACACAAAAGTACTTCTTCCTCTGTTTCACCCTTTATATAGGATACACAAAATGGTTCTACACATCCCGTATCAACAGGCAATGAGACACATGCACCAGCATAGCCCAAAGCGGTATCTATCGCTTCCTCTATTGTTTTACTACATTGATTCCCGGCTGAAAGATCTTCTTCATTTTCACTATAATTCAAAAGATCCGAATACAGCAACTCATTTTCAGACAATATATCTGTCGGTTGAACAAGTCCATATCCGTTATCAATCTCAAAAAATTTCTCCATTGAATTCTCCGGATACAACATTAGTTCAAAGGATTCACAATAGTCTTCGTTTCCATAAAATGTAAGAAGATATTTTTGATCGTTAATCATACCAATGTACTGATCCGCCGAAAAATCAATATTCTTTTCTCTTATCTCCTGTGCAGTTTTTTTCTGTTGCTCCAGTTCCTCTATACTCGCCTGGTAATATTGTTTATAAAATGTATCCGAAATATTTTGCTTGTTTTTGCAATATTGGATTTGTTCATCACATTCAGATATTAATGGGTTGCCATCATATATATACAGGGCTGTTTCGCCAAATATTGCTTCTGAAATTTTCTTTTTGTATGATGCATCCAGTCTCTCTCTGCTGCACTTCATTGTATAAAGTTGTTCTACATCTGGAATACAGACAGACTTATCTGATATCAATATTGCTTGTAAGTCGGCATCTTCTGTTTCCATCTTGCAATCAACGCTTTGCGGTACTTTCAGTTTTTCCCCTAATTCACTATTTTGAACCTCTCCCTGTATCGACTTTTTCTCCTGATCCAGCACAAACATATCACTGCTTTCTTTTTTATCACAACCTGAAAGCAATATAACAATTCCGCCTATCAATAATAAATATTTTTTAATTCTTTTTTGTATCAGCAATAATCTTTCCATCCTCAATCTGTATTATACGATCAGCATGCTCTGCTATATCTATATCATGTGTTACAATTATCAAGGTCTTTCCCTGCTCATGCAGTCCTTCTAAAAGCTTCATAACCTTAATGCCTGAGTTTTTATCCAGAGAACCTGTCGGTTCATCTGCAAGTACAACAGGAGTATCCATAACCAACGCTCTGGCAATTGCACACCGCTGTTGTTCCCCTCCCGAAAGCTCACTTGGCTTTTTCTTATACAGATCCTGAATTCCAACCTGCATCAATGCTGAAAGAACTTTTTTCTTACGTTCATTCTTCTCTATTCCCTTTGCAAGAAGCGGTACTTCCACATTTTCATATACACTATACTGATTCAATAGTGCAAATCGTTGGAATACAAAGCTCACATATTCCTTTCGAAACAAATGAAGCGCATGAGAATTCATTTTGCTAACATTCTTTTCATCATACAGATACTGACCATCTGTTGTCTGATCCATCCCACCTATGATATTTAAAAGTGTACTTTTTCCCGATCCGGATGTTCCAATAATTGCAACATATTCTCCATTTTCTATCGTCAGGTCTATCCCATTCAACGCAGGATATTCTGTCCTGCCATTTTTGTATATTTTTTTTGCTTCTTTTAATTGAATCATTTATTTCCCTCCAAGTAATTCCGCCGGAGATATTTTCTTTAACAGAATTGACGGTACAATACAGACCAAAAGAACAAGCAATATCCCTATCATTCCAATCGTCAAGACCAACCGACTGTAAATCGTATTCTTCAGCATATAAAATGTCATATTCTCTACCATAATGTCCGCTGCCAGTTTACCGGCTATTACGCACGTCATAATCAGAATTGCAATGATCAATTTTTTTATATTATCAATCAATACCATCTTTATAATATCTCTATGCGATAGCCCATAAGCAAGAAGTATCCCAAACTCTCTTCTCTGTGCCAATATGGTGTTAATTTCAAAGCACGACAGAATCAAACACACAATCACAGTGACATACACAAATAACCCAGTCATTTCTTTCCTTTCTGACTCCCTGCTCATATTATCCAGATATTTTTCTACACTATTGATGTAAAATTCTACATCCGGGTTCAAATTTAACGCATCCAGATAACTTTGAACATCATCAAATGAATAACCATCTTTTAATGTAAAAAAACAATTATATGTATTGTCCATTTCTGAATTTAAAATTATCAAAATGCTATAATCAAGTATTTGATAAGGTATCGCATCCTGGTCTTCCGGATACATGTTCATCAGATTATCACTATTTGGAGCTAATACACTGTTCTTCTTCAGAATCCCCTCTACAACATAAACCTCTTCTCCATGTATAAGGCGGGTTCCCAGCTGCACTTTATCTTTATAACGATACCCCAGATAGATTGGAATCGCATCACCATATAAAGCATAATCAATCTCAGAAGGACATCTGCCTTGCAGCAGATCAATTTTCATCATATCCCACGCTCCAGCGTCCAGCCAGGTAGTTTCCAAACTTTTCCCCTGTATTGCATATCCGGGATCATAAACATTCTTTTTTTGTATATCTTGCAGTAATTTCAAGTCTTCATCTCTGTATTCCGATGCATCATATTCGATACGCCAGTCTCCGGATATTGCCAGTGAACCATTTCCCCATCCAGATGAACATGCATCTATGCCACTAAAACTTTTAACAACTTTCAAAAGATCAAAATTTGAATTATACTGAATATCTGAAGGATTCCCTTCAACACTTATGCTTCCTAATGTTTTTATTTCTTTTCGTATAGAACGCTCTACCGACTTCTTCGTATCTGTTTCTAGACTGACAAAATACACCAGAAGTCCAATTATTGTAATTCCAACAATATATAGAATAACATTAAAAAAACTTCGAATTCCTTGTTTCCATTCATTATCCAACGTAATTTTCCATAAATACCTAAGTTTCATTTATAGATCCATAATCCCTTCTGCCAGATTAATCCGACGCAACTTCATAATTATGATGAAAATTGACATATAAACAAGAACAACAGATGTTCCTGCCATAAACGCAACACCTTCATATGAAATACTATACCATACAGAATCTGTCAGCCAGACATTATATACGCTATTTGCAATAAAAACTGCAATAAATGAACAGATAAACATTGGCAGCATCTCCATAAATAATCTTCTTGCGATCATATTGCAGTTGCAACCACAGGCACGATATATTACATAATCTTTATATCTTTTTTTTGTAAACATATCAATCACCTGAATATAAACAACAATACAAAAGAATAACAATAATACATATATTATAATTAACGCTTTTATTTTTTCATTCGGTGATGCAATCGAACGATCTATTACTTTTATATCAAATGTTGTATCGGATATTTTTTCAAGTTCCGAAATAAATTCATCTATTTCATTTATATCAAAACTATTTTCTGATCCAATATAAACTCCAAATATTCCCCACTTCATATTAGAAATTGAAAAAATATTATCTATAAAATTCCTGCAGAATTCCTCAAATTGATATTCTGTTTGAGGAAAATAGGCAAAACACACATCTGCCTTATCTGCAACAGGTTCATAAATTCCAACAACTTGATACTCTTCATTATTAATTTTTATGTAATAATATTCTTCTTTTTTCACCATTGTATTTATCATATCCTCAGATACAATTGCAACACGAGTTTTTTTCTCTAAATCGTCCGAACATATTGATCGCCCCTTAGTGATATTAAATGGCAATTCATCCTTCAATGAAAAAACTGCCAGTTCTGACCTTTCCTGAAGCATTCCACTAACCCGAACATTGGCATATGAATACACCGTGAACTTTCTTCCATACATTGCTTTTATGATCATTTTGGCAGTTTCAAGATGTTCCTTCTGTCTATGCCTATCTGGAACATCAATCGACATAGCTTCAAGTTCACCCGCCTGATTATATTCTGCCTTAAGATGATTCATACATACATCACACTTTGTTTCAATTCCTGCCAAATTAGAATAATTGCCATTATATAACCTTCCCTTTAACTCAGCCTGCATTTTATTAATAATATCAAAGCATTGAAAAATAATTATAAATATAAGTGTATAAACGACCAAAAACAACCTAAAAAATTCTTTATCTCTTATCCTCATTTTAACTTCCTTTGATAATCTACAACCATTATATGTACATCTTCTTGTATTATATATTAATCGTGTGCATATATTTCTTTAGAATCTGCACCTTTTAATGATATTGTAACAGTAAATACACAATATGCATCACTAACAATTTTTGAATCACTATAGGTTTTATTTTTTTTATTTAAATTACCCGTATCCATTCTTTTTACTTTTACATCTATACCCTGTATTTTACCAGATATTGAACCTGATGTAGCTTCAGTTGCCTTTCCTCCCCCCAATGCTGCAGTCATGATGCAGTTATCTTTTTTCTTACTATAATCATACATACGAGCCGATCCTGTTAATGTTGCAGCTCCATTAGTTATAGAGTTACTCGCCGATGTTGCCGAAACAACAAATGAACTAAATAATGTAATACAACATGCCAATAATATTATATTCCTTTTTATCTTCTTCATTTTTCCTCCCTTTTATGCAATATAATGGTTGCAATTGTAGTATTGCATATGCGTATTATATATGTCAACATATATTTATATTTTCTAAATATATGTTGACATATAGTATTTTATAATTACAAAAAAAGACCTTGTAGTTATATATAACTACAAGACCTTTTTAACATATCCAAAATGCTGTTTTCTTTTTTATTTTTCTTTCTTATCAAGCACCAGATGCGCCGCATACAGTCCCAGTGATACGACGATGCCGCCACCAATGATATTACCAAGCGTAACCGGCAGCAGATTATGAACAAAACCGCCAACTGTAAGTGTATCTGAAATCTGTGCTGATGTATATCCATAAAGCTCACAGGCTTTATCTAAATATTTGCTGTTGCCTGATGCAATGATTCCTGCCGGAATGTAGTACATATTTGCAACACAGTGTTCGAACCCTGAGATAACGAAGATCAAGATTGGGAAAAATGCTCCAAACAGCTTACCGATCAAATCTTTCGCTGCACTACTCATCAATACTGCGATACATACTAAAATATTACAAAGGATACCGGAAAAGATTGCTTTGCTGATATCAATATCTGCTTTACCCATGGCAACCTTGATCGTGAATGCTCCAAGTGCTCCATCTGAGTAATCATACTGACCAGAAGCATATACACAAGCTGCTGTCAGTATAGAGCCAAGCATATTGCTGAAATATACAACAACCCAGTTTTTTATCATCTGTAATGCTTTGATCTTATGGTCTGCAAGTGCCATTGTCAGCATACAGTTTCCTGTAAATAACTCACCGCCGGTTACAACTAACATCATAAGACCGATCGGGAAAACCAAGCCTGTTAATGTTCTTGCAACGCCTACACCTGTCAGATTATGAGCTGCAAGGTTTGACCCCTCTGCTCCGATCGCAATAAACATACCTGCGAACATACCAAGTAATATCATCTTAAGCAGACCCATGTTTGCTTTATTGATGCCTGCCTTTATATTATTTTCCAGAATCTGTACCGGTGAGTAATAATTGTTCTCCATTTTTCTTTCTCCTGTCGTTCTACACTTTTAAACTTTTATCAACCGAAAGGATTATATTCTATTTTACAGACAAGATGCAACTATTTCCATGTACTTTTTTTCGTACAATCCATACTTTGCTGCGTATTAACATTGTATACGGCACAACCGCCCACAAATATGTTTTCTGCTATGTTCATTCCGCAACTTATGCTTTGCCCAGCCAACAAGCCCGTCGACTGACATTTATCGTTTTCTGCTATATTCATTCCGCCTATGCCCGCGGATGTGCTTTCTGATATTCCTCTTTTAAGCGACTCTGCCTGCTGTTCAGATAAATCTGTGTCGTTGAGATATCTGCATGTCCCAACATTTCCTGTACAGCCTTTAAATCTGCACCGTTATTTACAAGATGTGACGCAAACGAATGACGGATCATATGTGGTGTAATATCCTTATCTATTCCTGCTTTATCGGCATATACCTTGATAATCTTCCAGAAGCCTTGTCTGGTCATCGGTGTTCCCTTGCAGTTTGAGAATAAATATTCTGAATTCTTACACATATCGACTCGAACATTCGAGATATAATTATCAAGTGCGCGCTGTGCTGAATCTTCGATTGGAATAATTCTCGACTTTCTGAGGTCATGGCATTCAATGTAACCCATCTTCAGATTCACATCTGTAATCTTCAATGTAACAAGCTCCGATACACGGATTCCTGTCGCATATAACAGCTCTAACATTGCCCGGTCACGAATCTCCTTCGGAGACTGGTCTCCCGGCTGGTCAAGAAGCCGGTTCACTTCCTCTATCGTTAAGATATCCGGCATTTTCTTTTCAATCTTTGGAGGCTTGATATTAACTGACGGGTCATCCATCAGTATTTTCTCCCGAAAAAGAAATCCAAAAAATGACTTGATCGAAGCTATGCTTCTTGATACAGTAGCCATTGATTTTCCGTTTTTTTCTAAATACAGAACATAAGTGTTGATATTTGTCTCATTTATCGAACGAATATCCTCTGTTCCATTCTCCCGGTAGAAATCAGAAAACTTCACAAGATCGCGCTGATAAGAAGCTACTGTATTTTCACTTGATTTCTTAATATTTTTGAGATAATCAACATATTTCTCTATGTAAATTTCCACGCATTTTTCCCCTTATTATGTAGACTAAATATCATTATAAATACAAATTTCTATAAAATCAAACATAATTTTTATAAGCAAAATCAAGGTTTTTTCGTAATTTCTTTGTTTTTACCAAATCATGTGTCTATACAGAATTATGTATACCACATGTAGTAAAACTTTTTCAAAAAAATTTCAGAATTTTTACTTCCAGAATAATATTCAGTAATAAAATTGTAACAATAATTGCCGTTCCCCAAAAAGAATTATGCAATCTGACAACCATAGCAGCAATCTGACTCATCCCTTCTCCTGTTGTTCCACATATAATTTTAACAACAATTGCATATAATCCCACAATAATCAAAACAATCATATAAAATGCAAACGCACACAACATAGTTCCGTTCATCGCATATAGTGAAACCATCATACCGGTGATCAGTCCGGATATTCCCATAAGAGCACCATCGGATGCTTTATCCGGAACAAGCTTCAAAAGAGCTACAACCGCTACCAGCTCCACGATTCTTTTACAGATCAAAGCGATCAGTTCCTGTTTTCCGGTCTGTATACCTGTCTGGTCTAATATCTCCTGCACATTTAATTGTGTGTTTACAAGCAAGGTTCCAAGGATCAGGCCGATCCAGAACATTGCCCATATAAATTTACGTTTCATATCATCCCCCCTCGTATACATATGTTTTCCTGTCCCAATATATGCAACAAACAATAAAACCACCATTCTCATCTACTATGATTCGTCTGGATATACTCATGGTGATTTATTTTTGCTATACTGCATCTGGTATTTATTTCTTCATTTGTTCTACAGCATATGCCAGGATTGCAATAATAGTTTTTGAATCAACGATCTCTCCTGTCTGTATCATAGTCATGGCTTCTGCCAATGAAAGCCGCCGGATTCGGATAAATTCTTCCGGATCCAGTTGTCTGATTCCCTTTTTCAGATCGGTTGCAATATAAATATAGGTCTGCTCATTACTGGTACCGATCGCAAGATATGTCTTTGTTACAAATCGAAGTTCCTGTGCAATATATCCGGTTTCCTCTTCCAATTCCCTGACTGCGCACTGACCCGGATCTTCTCCCTCATCCATACAGCCGGCAGGAACCTCTAAGGTTATATCATCTACCGCATTTCTATATTGACTTACCAGGATCAGGTTTCCATCCTCATCCACCGGCAAGACACAACAGCCATCTACATGATTGACCAGATCATATACTACATGTTTTCCATCCGGCAGTCTCAAATAATCATTATATACATCAAATATATGAGCATGATATGCCAGTTCTTTTTTCTCTCTGATAAATTTCTGATCCATCTGTTGCCTCCCAGCTATCCATATTTTTTCATATTTTTCATTCACTAAAAAAGCCTGTGGAACATTTTATTCCACAGGCTGAAAATAATTACTTAGCATAATCTACAACGCGAGACTCTCTTATGATATTAACCTTGATCTGTCCAGGATATTCCAGCTCATTTTCAATCTGCTTTGCAATATCCCTTGCAAGTAATACCATATCGGAATCATTAACGTGTTCAGGAACAACTATTACTCGAATCTCTCTACCTGCCTGAATAGCATATGTCTTCTCTACACCCTTATAGGAGTTTGCAATATCCTCCAGTTTCTTAAGACGTGTAGTATAAGTCTCCAGAGTCTCTCTTCTAGCACCCGGTCTTGCTGCTGAGATTGCATCTGCAGCCTGTACAAGACATGCTATCAGGGATTCTGGTTCAACGTCGCCATGGTGAGCTTCTACTGCATTTACAATAATCGGTGATTCCTTATACTTTCTACATAAGTCAGCACCAATCTGTACATGAGAGCCTTCCATATCATGATCTACAGATTTACCGATATCATGAAGTAATCCGGCACGTTTCGCAACTTTGACATCGACACCTATTTCTCCGGCCAATAAACCACATAAATGTGCTACTTCGATAGAATGCTTTAATGCATTCTGTCCATAGCTTGTTCTAAACTTCATCTTACCAAGAAGTCTCACTAATTCAGGATGAATTCCGTGAATGCCAACCTCAAGGGTTGCTGCTTCACCTTCTTCACGCATCATGGTTTCTACTTCCTTCTGCGCTTTTTCTACCATCTCTTCGATTCTTGCCGGATGGATTCTTCCATCGACAATCAGCTTCTCAAGTGCAATTCTTGCAACTTCCCTTCTAACAGGATCAAAGCTTGAGAGAATAACTGCTTCCGGTGTATCATCAATGATCAGATCTACACCTGTCATGGTTTCAAGAGTACGGATATTTCTACCCTCTCGACCAATTATTCTACCCTTCATCTCATCGTTAGGTAACTGTACCAGTGAAATTGTTGTTTCTGCTACATGATCCACTGCACATTTCTGGATTGCAGATACAACATATTCCTTTGCCTTCTTGTTCGCTTCTTCTTTAGCTCTGGTTTCTAATTCCTTGACCATAACTGCTGTTTCATGTTTTACTTCATCTTCAACAGTTTTTAATAAGTATTCCTTCGCTTGTTCAGAGGTTAAACCTGAAATTCTTTCCAGTTCCTGTAAACGTCTTGCCTGAAGCTCTTCTACTTTTGCCTTCTGCTTTTCAAGCTGACCTTCCTTGGATGCAAGACTTGCTTCTTTTTTCTCGATAGCTTCCGTCTTACGGTCGATACTTTCTTCACGGGCGAGAACTCGTTTCTCCATTCGTGAAATCTCTCCACGTCTGTCCTTGACTTCTTTTTCAAGGTCATTCCGCGTCTTCAAAGCATCTTCTTTTGCCTCAAGCAAAATCTCACGCTTTTTCGCTTCAGCATCCTTCTGAGCTTCATCTATAATCTCCCTTGCTGCTACTTCTGCCTTACCAATCTTCGCTTCTGCAATATTTTTTCTATATGCAATAGCAATAAACCATGTGGCAACGATACATACAACAAGGATGCAAATATAAATGATTATCCACGCAATATCACCACTCACAGGAGCACCTCCTTATTAAGTTTTCATTGTACACTTATACAACTATTTAAGTTTAATATTTTTTACTAATTATGTCAAGTGAAAACAAACAAAAACAACAATTTTTCGCCCTGTTTTCTGTGCAACTTTTCTTATATTACTGACTACCCCATTTCTAATATTTCCGAGATACAGGAAGCAACCAGACGATACGAATATCCCTTTCGGACAAGAAATGCTGTTACTTTTTCTCTTTTATCTGAAAGTTCCGAAACCGGACATTTTTTCCGGATCAGTTTCTCTACGATCTCTCTTTCATCCGGAAGCTGGTTTTCTTCAAATGCCTGTTCAATCCATTCATTCAATATTTTCTTGGATGACAATGCAAATGTGATCTCTCGTCTGCTTTTCCTTTGGATATGACTCCGGACATAAACTGATGCATATCTGGCATCGTCAATATACTTATATTTTTTTAGTTTATCAAGCGTCGTATCGATCACTTCTTCATCATAGCAAAGTTTCTTTAACTTCTGCCGGATGTCATATTCACATTTTTCAGAATACTTAATAGCTGTAACCGCCTTGTTCATCGCACGTTTAAAGAAATATTCTGACCGGAACTGCTGCATTTTCTCTGCATCAGTTTCTGATCCGACCGTCAGCTTCAATCTTCGTATATCAGATGCATATAACGGACCAAACGCCTCATAATCCAGATACAGACAGCTTCTCTTATCATCAATCTTCTTAATATCTGTTACAAGCATATATACAGGCACCCTCTACTTATTCTGTTTCTGTTTCCTCTGCATCCTCAGTTTCAACTAAGCCAAGCTTCTCACGGATCTTCTCATCGATCTCAGCACAGATAGCCGGATTCTCTGCAAGAAATGCCTTTGCATTCTCACGTCCCTGTCCGATCTTATCTCCCATATATGCATACCATGCACCGGACTTATCTACAATATCATTTGCTACTGCCAGATCCAGGATATCTCCTTCACGGGAAATACCTTTACCAAACATAATATCAAATTCAGCCTCTTTGAACGGAGGTGCAACCTTGTTCTTCACAACCTTTACTCTGGTACGGTTACCAACGATCTCTCCACCCATCTTCAGAGTATCAATTCTTCTGACATCCATACGAACAGATGCATAGAACTTCAATGCACGTCCACCGGTTGTTACTTCCGGATTACCAAATACAACACCAACTTTCTCACGAAGCTGATTGATGAATATTACAACACAATTTGTTTTGCTTACGACTGCCGTCAGCTTACGAAGTGCCTGTGACATCAGTCTTGCATGAAGTCCCATATGAGAATCTCCCATCTCACCATCGATCTCTGCCTTTGGAACAAGGGCTGCAACCGAATCGACAATGATCACATCTACTGCACCGGAGCGCACCATTGTCTCTGTGATCTCAAGTGCCTGTTCACCGCAATCCGGTTGTGAGATATAGAGGTCATCAATATTGACACCGATATTCTTCGCATATACAGGATCCAATGCATGTTCTGCATCAATAAAGCCAGCAATACCGCCACGTTTCTGTATCTCTGCAACAATATGTAATGCAACTGTTGTCTTACCACTAGACTCAGGTCCGAATACTTCTATAATTCTTCCTCTCGGAACTCCACCAAGTCCAAGTGCAATATCAAGGCTTAATGATCCTGTTGGTATTACTTCTATATTCATATTGGCTGAAGAATCTCCTAACTTCATAACAGATCCTTTACCATACTGCTTCTCAATCTGTGCTAACGCTGCATCCAGCGCTTTCTTCTTATCATCATCTTTAATCATCTTTCAAACTACCTCCATAAACAAATGTTCGATTCCTGTTATTATACTACTCAACTTTTATCGAAATGTCAATCCTTAATCTATGATCTTGCGGATATTTTTCATTTCTGTATTTCTAACAGTCTTTTTCTACCTTTCTATACCATACTACCTGTTATGCGTAAAATATCGTACATCATTTTCAAAAACGCAATAAAAAAGTGCATCAAAACCGTAGGGACAAAGCCCTATCTTCATGCACATTCCAATTATATCATACTTTACAGAAGAAAAAATATAAAATATAATTTAGAAAATATATTTTATTTCAGGAGGAATTTTATGCTGACTGCAGGTATCATTACAGAATATAATCCATTTCACAATGGACATCGCTACCAGATCGAACAGACTCGTTCCGAACTTGACTGTTCTCATATTATTTCTGTTATGAGCGGTAATTTTCTTCAAAGAGGACTTCCTGCTGTCTGCAACAAATTTATGCGTGCCGAAATGGCTGTTGCCTCCGGAGTCGATGCGGTATTTGAGCTTCCGGTTGTCTATGCAACAGCAAGTGCAAAGGATTTTGCTTATGCGGGTGTCGACCTTCTGAACAAACTGAACACTGTAGATTATCTGGTTTTTGGTGCGGAATGTGATGATCTGGCTCTTCTGGAATCTGTAGCTGAAATTCTGATCGATGAACCAGCCTCATTTTCTGCATGTCTGAAAAAAAATCTGTCGGAAGGAATGTCCTATCCGTCAGCACGGGCAGATGCCATAAAAAGCTGTTGTCCTGCCGGTGCTGATCTTCTGAAGGAACCAAACAACATCCTTGCAGTCGAATACCTGTCAGCTCTGAAGAAAACACATTCCTCTATAAAACCATATGTTATAAAAAGAATCTCTACAGGATATAACAGTAATGATATCACCGGATCAATCTGCTCTGCTTCTGCGATCCGCCATTTATTACAGGAAACCTGTCCAACCCATATCACAGAATCGGATGCATTATTTAAAACCTTTTACCAGGTTCTTCCAACCGCCTCTGCCGACCTGTTAAAGACAGACTATCTGCATACCTATCCGATTTTTGAAGATCACTTAACATCTATTCTGCAGTACTGTCTGATCATGCAGAACGATGCTCCCGATACCGTCGATATGACAGAAGAACTCTATAACAAACTGAAGAAAACAAAACTTCTGCAGTCATATGCTGCAATTGCTGAATCCTTAAAATCCAAAGATCTTACCCAGACAAGGATCAACCGTGCATTGCTCCATTTTATTCTGGACATCCGGAAGAATACTATGTCCATGTATAAAGAAAGCGGCTGGAATCACTATGGACATATCCTTGCGTTGAACCAATCCGGATCCGATGTGATCCGTCAGATTAAGAGAAACAGTGACCTTCCTGTCTTTACAAAGCCGGCAGATGGCATCCGTTTCCTTTCCGATACCGGCCGTTTACTATTTGAACAGGATATCAAAGCAACGCGCTTATATAACGCTGCTGTCTATGCCGTCTATAAAACAGAATTACCGGACGATTTTACCGCCCGGCTTCCTGTTCGTTCTTAATTGGTGATCATTCCATTCCGTATATGGAATTTTTGCCAAGCTCCTCTTCAATCCGGAGAAGCTGGTTGTATTTCGCTGTACGTTCGCTTCTGGCTGGTGCTCCGGTCTTGATCTGTCCGCAATTCATAGCCACAGCCAGATCCGCAATAAATGTATCCTCTGTTTCCCCGGACCGATGGGAAATCACCGACGAATATCCGGCTTTATGAGCCGTTTCCACAGCATCCATTGCCTCTGTCAGAGTTCCGATCTGGTTCACCTTTACCAGGATTGAATTTGCAATTCCATCTTCAATTCCATTTTTCAGCCGTTTTTTATTTGTAACAAAGAGATCATCTCCAACTAACTGGATACGATTTCCAAGCCGGTATGTCAGAACCTTCCAGCCATTCATATCATTCTCATCCAGTCCGTCTTCGATCGAATAGATCGGATATCTTGTCACCAGATCCTCATAGAACTGGACCATCTCCTCTGAATTCCTCCGGATCTCCTTTCCGGTCATCCTGGATTCTCCCGGAAAGATATACCGGTCAGAAGCTACGTCATATAATTCCGATGCTGCCGCATCCATTGCGATCTGTACATCGACTCCCGGATTATACCCGGCTTTTGCGATTGCCTCCACTAACAGATCCAGCACTTCATATGTGGTTGCAAGATTCGGTGCAAATCCACCTTCATCTCCAACTCCTGTGCTCAGATTTCTGACATTCAATTCAATCTTCAGCGTATGATAAATCTCACAGGCGATCTCCATTGCCTCCTTAAAGGATTCTGCCCCTACCGGAGCAATCATAAACTCCTGAAAATCAACAGTATTATCCGCATGCTTTCCACCATTTAATATATTCATCATCGGAACCGGAAGACGCTTTGCATTCACTCCACCAAGATACCTGTAAAGCGGCATTCCAAGTGCCAGCGAAGCCGCCTTGGCACAGGCAAGGGATACACTCAGCATGGCATTTGCACCATATCGTGTCTTATTCTCAGTTCCATCTGCCTCGATCATAATACGGTCAATATCAATCTGTCTTGTTACATCCATTCCGATCAGTTTATCTGCAATTCTGTTATTTACATTATTGCAGGCTCCGTAAACCCCCTGTCCCATGTAACGTTTTTCTTCATCCCGAAGCTCATGCGCTTCGTATTGTCCGGTGGATGCACCGGACGGAACCATTGCCCTACCCTTGCATCCACATGCCAGCGTAACATCGGTCTCAACTGTAGGATTTCCTCTGGAATCAAGTATTTCTCTCGCTTTAATTTCAATAATTTCCAATCTGTTCATGTGATTCTCCATTCTGCCTTTCTATCCGTACAATTATTGGCAAATTTTATTCTTTTATAGTATTCACACTTTTTTCCAAAGTATTCATCTTATAAAAAATACCTGCCGGATAAAGCATCTGTAACTATGCTTCTCCGGCAGGTATTTTTTATTTGTTTTTATATTGTTACTCCGTTCTGTGTCCATATAACACAGAATATCATTCTTTTTATTCTTCTGCTTTTACAGTTGGCTCTACGTCAGATGTACAATACATACATTTTGTAGCCTTAACATCAATGTCACCATAACAATATGGACATTTTCTTGTTAAAGGTGCCGCAACTTCCTCTTTCTTTCCAAGAGATAACAGCTTTTTAATTCCTTTCATCAGAAGGAAAATGATAAATGCCATGATGATGAAGTTGATCACTGCTGTAATGAACGAGCCATAATCAATATACTGGTCTCCCAGCAAATGAATCTTGCCCTGTACTTCGGCACCACCGATACATCCAATGAGTGGATTGATAAAACAGTCTGTCAGTGAAGTTACCAGTCCTGAAAAAGCACCACCGATGATAACACCGATCGCCATATCCAGAACATTTCCCTTTAATGCAAATTCTTTAAACTCCTGAAAAAATTTCTTCATTTGTCTGTCCTTCTTTCATTATTTCTTGATAAGAAGTGATTTACCTGTCATTTCCTTAGGCTGTGGAAGTTCCATGATTTCAAGAAGTGTTGGAGCGATATCTGCAAGACATCCACCTTCTCTTAAACCATAGCCCTCATCATAATTTACAAGTACGAATGGTACCGGATTTGTTGTGTGGGCTGTATGTGGTTCACCAGTTTCATAATTGATCATCTGCTCAGCATTACCGTGGTCTGCACAGATAAATAATACACCATCTGCCTTCTTAACTGCCTCAACTGCCTTTCCTACGCAGGCATCAACAGTCTCAACTGCCTTGATCGCTGCAGGGATCACGCCTGTATGACCTACCATATCAGGATTTGCAAAGTTAATAATGATCACATCGTATTTATCAGAACCGATAGCATCTACCAGCTTCTCACATACTTCCGGAGCACTCATTTCAGGCTGGAGATCATATGTTGCAACCGCAGGGGACTTAACAAGGATTCTGTCTTCGTTCTTATTTGGTTCTTCTACGCCTCCATTAAAGAAGAACGTAACATGTGCATACTTCTCTGTCTCTGCAATACGAACCTGTGTCTTACCATTCGCTGCAAGGTACTCACCAAATGTATTGTTGATTTCTTCTTTCTTGAATGCAACGATCTTGTTTGGTATAGACTCATCATAATCTTTGAAGCATACATATACCAATGGAAATCTTCCGTCTGGTCTGTTGAATCCGTCAAAATCGTCACAGCAGAATGCTCTGGTGATCTCTCTTGCTCTGTCTGGTCTGAAGTTAAAGAAAATAACGGAATCATTTGGCTTTACAAGTGATACCGGCTTACCATTCTCTGTAATAACGGTAGGAAGGATAAACTCATCATATACTTCCTTGTCATAAGATGCCTGTACTGCAGCAACAGGATCTTCTGCCTGTACACCCTCACCTGTTACAAGTGACTTATATGCAAGTTCAACACGATCCCATCTGTTATCACGATCCATAGCATAATAACGACCGGAAAGGGATGCAACCTTACCTACACCAATCTTCTTCATCTCTGCGATCAGTTCCTCTAAGAAGCCCTTTCCTGATGCTGGAGCTGTATCTCTGCCATCGAAGAATGGATGAACATATACATTTTCAAAATTATGTTTCTTACATAACTCAAGAATTGCATACAGATGTGTATTATGGCTGTGTACACCACCACTGGATAATAGTCCCCATACATGAAGATCGGAATTGTTCTTCTTACAGTTCTCGATTGCTTCTAACATCTCTGCATTCTCAAAGAAATCGCCATCCTGAATGGACTTTGTAATTCTTGTTAATTCCTGATATATAATTCTTCCTGCACCGATATTCATATGACCAACTTCTGAGTTACCCATCTGTCCGTCCGGAAGTCCAACTGCAAGACCGGAAGCAGCACCCTTTACATAAGGATATTCAGCCTTAAGCTGATCCATAACAGGTGTATTTGCCAGTGCGATTGCATTGCCTTCTGTCTTGTCACTAATTCCATAACCATCAAGTACCATTAAAACTACAGGTTTTTTACTCATTATTTTTCTCCTTTTAATTATTTTTCTTTCTTATCAGCAGCCTTTTCCTCATCTGCCTTTTTTTCAGAAGCCTTTTTTCCAGCATCTGCTTTTTTCTTCTTTGGCTTAGCAGGAATCGCGATCATTTTCGTATATTCCTCTGATATTGTATCAATATCGCCAATGGATTTCAATGTTCCATGATCCAGGATCATTGCTTTATTACAGATCCGTCGTACCTGTTCCAGAGAATGCGAAACAAATAATACTGTTGTTCCGCCTTCCATAAGCTGCATGATCTTCGCTTCACTCTTCTTCTTAAATCTGGCATCACCCACGGATAATACTTCATCCAGAATCAGAATATCCGGATTTGCAATCGTTGCAATTGAAAATCCCAATTTTGATTTCATACCAGATGAATAATTCTTGATTGGGACATCAATAAAACGACCAAGCTCCGAAAACTCAACGATTTCATCATACTTTTCTTCCAGATAACTCTTGGAATATCCAAGCACTGTACCATACAAAAAAATATTTTCCTTTCCAGTATACTGTGCGTCAAAGCCTGCTCCTAATTCCAGCAACGGAACAACCTTTCCATGCTTGATCACATGTCCTTCTGTTGGCTTATATACACCGGAAATAACCTTTAAAAGGGTACTCTTTCCTGCACCATTTAAGCCGAGGATTCCCAGCCTGTCACCCTTGTCCAATGAAAAGCTGACATGCTTTAATGACCAGAATTCATCATAACTGATCTGTCGTTTTATTGATTTAATTATATACTCTTTAATATTATCAACCTTTTCACTGCTCAGGTTGAACTTCATGCTTACATCATCAACGATCAATGCTTCCTTGCCCATGTCTGTCTCCTTAAATATGAAGAATAAATTCGTCCTGTTTCTTATAGAATGTATATGTTCCGATCAAGATTGCAAAAACAGAGAAAACGAACGCATATAACATATAATTCCAGTTTAACGGATCACCCAGAAAACATGCTCTAAAATTATGGATGACGCAATATAACGGATTATATTTTAACAGCCAGCTAAATCCACTCTTTAATAATCTCTGTGGATAATAGAAAATCGCACATGTATACATAATGATCATCAATACAACATCCCACAAATATTCCATATCACGGAAGAATACCGTAACCGTCGCAAGTACCATGCCTACTCCAAATGTAATCATCAGAAGCAGAATAAGCGGAAGGATAACCAGTAATAATGACCAGGTTGGCTTCACATGACAAAATACCATCAATGGGATCATAACAATCAGCGAAATCAAAAATATAATATAGTTAAATAATACGGAAGACATCGGATACAGATACTTCGGAACATATACTTTCTTGATCATACCTGCATTTGACCGTATCGATTTTGCACAGGCTTTTGTTCCGCTGCTGAAAAATGAATATAACAGACGACCGCTCAAAATATAAACCGGGAAGGTTTTATTGCTGTTATCAAATAACGTTCCAAATACGATCGTCAATACGATCGTTGTCAAAATAGGCTCCAGCAAAGACCATAAGATTCCAAGATATGAACGCCTGTACTTTAACTTAATACCTTTTTTTACCAGTTCCTCAAGCAGATATCTTCTGCTCCAGAATGTCTTTAAATATTCCATAGTCAATTCCTTTTCTGCGTATTTGTTCAAAAATCGTTTGAATTATATCACAGTTATACATAATCGTCAACGAAGTATACTTTTCGTAAATGTACAAAAAAATCCCACAAATCTATTCATTTCGTATGAATAATAGAATAACAAAAAATACCGCGGACACCAGGCAGTCATATTATTGGCCACCCGATCCCTCACGGTATCTTTTTTACCAGATCATTTTCCTGATTTTACAGATTCAATATGAAATCCGGCATTAAAATTACTTATTGTAGTTTACGATCTTTCCAAAGTCAGCCTTCAGTGAAGCACCACCTACAAGTCCACCATCAATGTCAGGCTTTGCAAGAAGCTCTGCTGCATTACCAGCGTTCATAGATCCACCATACTGGATTCTTACAGCTTCTGCTGTGTCTGTATCATATACTTCAGCGATGCAGTCACGGATTGCCTTACATACTTCCTGTGCCTGATCGGATGTAGCAGTCTTGCCTGTTCCGATAGCCCAGATTGGCTCATAGGCGATTACCATGTTCTTAACCTGATCTGCTGTGATATCTTTCAGATCACTCTTGATCTGAAGACGGATGAAGTCAAGTGTGATACCCATTTCTCTCTGCTCTAATGACTCACCACAGCAAAGGATAGGTGTAAGACCTGCTTCAAATGCCTTCTTAACTTTCTTATTTAAGAGACAGTCACACTCTTTGAAGTAGTCACGACGCTCTGAATGTCCGATGATGACATACTTAACACCGGCGTCAACTAACATTTCTGCTGATATCTCACCTGTGTATGCACCCTTTTCTTCGAAGTACATGTTCTCAGCACCAACTTCTACATTTGTGCCTTTAACAGCTTCTACTACAGGTACAATATCAATTGCAGGTACGCAGTATACAACATCTACGTCATCATTTGCAACTAATGGCTTTAACTCTTCACATAATTTTACAGCCTGGCTTGGAGTCATGTTCATCTTCCAGTTACCAGCGATGATTTTCTTTCTTGACATGTCTTTTATCTCCTTGAAAATATTATTTTCATTATCTGTATATTCTTCCATCCGATCCAGATGGAGCATGTACATAATTTATTTGTCGTTTGCAGCAGCAACACCTGGAAGTTCCTTACCCTCTAAGAATTCAAGGGAAGCTCCACCACCTGTTGAGATGTGGCTCATCTTAGAACCATATCCTAACTGGTTAACAGCAGCAGCAGAATCACCACCACCGATGATAGTTGTAGCATCTGTCTCAGCAAGAGCAGCAGCTACAGCCTTTGTACCAGCAGCAAGTGTAGGATTCTCGAATACACCCATAGGTCCATTCCATACAACTGTCTTAGCTGTCTTAACAGCATCTGCATATAATTCGATTGTCTTAGGTCCGATATCACAGCCCTCTTTGTCTGCTGACATCTTGTCTGCATCAAAGATCTCTGTCTCAACCGGAGCATCGATTGGATTAGGGAAATCGTCGATCATAACGGAATCAACCGGAAGTAATAACTTCTTACCAAGTTTCTCAGCCTTTTCCATCATTTCCTTACAGTAGTCGATCTTAGATTCGTCAACTAATGACTTACCGATCTCATATCCCTTTGCCTTTAAGAATGTATACGCCATACCACCACCGATGATCAGTGTATCGCACTTCTCAAGTAAGTTAGAGATAACATTTAACTTGTCTGCAACTTTTGCTCCACCAAGGATAGCTACGAATGGTCTTACCGGATTCTCTACTGCATTTCCAAGGAAGTCGATCTCCTTCTGCATTAAGTATCCAACAACCGCTGTATCAACAAGACCTGCAACACCTACATTTGAGCAGTGAGCTCTGTGAGCTGTACCAAATGCATCATTTACAAATACATCACAGATAGAAGCAAGATCCTTAGAGAATGCTTCACCGTTCTTTGTCTCTTCCGGTCTGAAACGTGTGTTCTCAAGTAAGATAACTTCGCCATCTTTCATAGCTGCTACAGCTTCTCTTACCTTTGGTCCAACAACTTCAGGCTCAGCAACAAACTTAACTTCCTGTCCAAGAAGCTCTGAAAGTCTTACCGCAACCGGTGCAAGAGTCTTTGTCTTCTTATCTTCTTCTGTCTTAACCTTGCCAAGGTGTGAGCAAAGAATAACCTTTCCACCATCAGCAATTAATTTCTTGATTGTAGGAAGTGCTGCTACAAGACGGTTCTCGTCTGTGATCTTACCTTCCTTTAATGGTACATTAAAGTCACATCTGCAAAGGACACGCTGTCCCTTTACATTAATATCATCTACTGATTTTTTGTTTAATGACATTACTATTAAACCTCCTGATTTTTATACTTTTATCTTCATATTTGTTACAGAACGCAAATACATCTCTGTAAAAGAAATATAGGGCCCGGTCCATGAAGACCGGACCCCTTGTAAGGTCAAATTAATTACTACAATTTGTCAGTCAATTATGCTAACTCTGCGAAGTACTTAATTGTTCTAACCATCTGGCTTGTGTATGAGTTCTCATTATCATACCATGATACAACCTGAACCTCATATAAGTCATCAGCGATCTTTGATACCATTGTCTGAGTTGAATCAAATAATGAACCATATCTCATACCGATTACATCTGATGAAACGATAGGATCTGTGTTGTAACCGAATGACTCTGATGCAGCAGCCTTCATTGCAGCGTTGATTCCATCAACTGTTACGTCAGCACCCTTAACAACTGCTGTAAGGATTGTTGTTGAACCTGTTGGAACTGGAACTCTCTGAGCTGATCCGATTAACTTACCATTTAACTCTGGGATAACAAGACCGATAGCCTTAGCAGCACCTGTTGAGTTAGGAACGATATTAGCAGCACCTGCTCTTGCTCTTCTTAAGTCGCCCTTTCTGTGTGGTCCGTCAAGAATCATCTGATCGCCTGTGTAAGCGTGGATTGTTGACATGATACCTGACTGGATTGGAGCATAATCATTAAGAGCTTTAGCCATTGGTGCAAGACAGTTTGTTGTACATGAAGCAGCTGAGATGATCTGATCCTCTGCTGTTAATGTATCCTGGTTAACTGAGAATACGATAGTCTTAAGATCATTTCCTGCTGGAGCTGAGATAACAACCTTCTTAGCACCTGCATTGATATGGGCCATTGACTTTTCCTTTGAGCAGTAGAAACCAGTACACTCAAGAACTACGTCAACACCAATCTTACCCCAAGGAAGATTGTTTGCATCTGCTTCCTTGTAGATTGTAAGTGTCTTACCATCAACTGTGATTGTGTTAGCCTCATCATCAGCTGAAACTGTATGAAGGTTCTCACCAATCTTACCACAGTAACCACCCTGTGCTGTATCGTACTTGAGAAGATCTGCAAGCATTGAAGGCTTTGTTAAATCGTTGATTGCAACAACTTCATATCCTTCTGCTCCGAACATCTGTCTGAATGCGAGACGACCAATACGTCCAAAACCATTGATTGCTACTTTTACTGCCATTTTTTATTCCTCCTAAGTTTTGAATAATAAAAGTATTTATAATATACTGCAAAGCGCAGTAATTAATCGTGCTATTCACACAACAAAATCATACCTAATTTGTGTGTAAATTTCAAGTCTTTCTCAAAAAAAAATTGTCCAATTCACGCAAAAATAAACAAACACTATATTGCAAAATGTACAAAGAATCAACTTTTTATGATATTTTCATATTTATTTCAACCATTTAACCCTTTTTTCGAAATATTTCACACATGATTCTTGTGTTGCCGATATATACTTCTTTTGTAAGATTATTTCTTATCTTCTGTTTTTATTCACTATTTTTTCCGTTCCTGCAGGTGTGTTTTATTTCCTGACGTGCTATAATAATATCAATTTTCACAATGTTAACATCTAACAGGAGGTTTTTACATATGAAGCTTTGCGATCATCATTTACATTCCGAATTTTCCGATGATTCTGAAACAGAACTTACAGATATTGTTGAACAGGCACTGCACCTCGGCATGTCTGAGATCTGTATTACAGATCATCATGATATTGATTATCCAAAAGACGAGGAAGGTCATACCTTTCTGTTAGATACAGACCGGTATATTTCTGCTGTAAGAAAGTTGCAGGAACAGTACAAGGATAAACTTACGATCCGCCTCGGTGTCGAACTCGGCCTGATGTCTCATATCGCAGACAAGATCATTGCCTACACAGATAAATATCATGATTTTGACTTTATTATAGGTTCTTCTCATCTTGTATATGGCAAGGATCCCTACTATCCCGCTTACTATGAAGGACGTTCGGAAAAAGAAGCACTGCTGGAATATTTTGAATCCATTCTTGCAAATGTGCAAACCTTTGATAATTATTCCATATACGGTCATCTGGACTATGCCGTCCGTTATTGTCCATCCGGCGAAGCAGCCTTCCGCTTTTCTGATTATGCAGATGTCTTTGAAGCAATTCTGAAAACAATCATCGAACATGGGAAGGGCATCGAGATCAATACCGGAAGCCTGTATAAAAACATGACTTATGCACATCCTCATCCGTCTATTCTTAAACTCTACAAGGAGTTAGGTGGTGAGATCATCACTGTCGGAAGCGATGCACATATTCCAAAATACATCGGCTATGACTTTGAAACCTATGCCAGAGACATCCTGACCGCCACAGGCTTCCACTATTACTGCACCTTTGAACAGATGAAGCCTGTATTTCATAAATTATAAAAATGAGGTTTATATGACAAAAATGACACCGTTGTAGATTTTACTACATAGAATCACACTGTTCTGTCACATATTCACTATTATGCAGCAAGCCTCGTTCGAGGCCGGTACTTAGCAAGCTGCTATATGGCAGAACCATTAACGATTCTTTAAACAATAAAATCCACAACAGTGTCATTTTTTATAATCCCTATCGTATAATCTCTTTTATTGTACCGCCTCCGACGATATAGTCATTTTCGTAAAAAACAACCGCCTGTCCTTTGGTGGCTGCCCGAACCGGTTCGTCAAATACAACACGAACCCTGTCATCATCCAACATATAAATTCTGCATGGCACACCCTTATGTGCATACCGGATCTTTCCGATCACCTGCATCCCATCTTCCGGGTGCTCGACAGACATAAAATTGGTCTTATCTGCGATCAGTTCTTTTGAAAAAGTATCTGCATTTTCTCCGATCACCACTTCATTTGTCTCTGGGATAATATCCACAACAAATACCGGGTGTCCCATTGCAAGTCCAAGTCCCTTCCGTTGTCCGATTGTATAATGGATTATCCCTTTATGTGTACCAAGGACTTTTCCATTCATATCTACAAAATTTCCCGGTACTGCCTTTAAGCCCTCTTCCCGTTCCAGATATCCGGCATAATCACCATCCAGTACAAAACAGATATCCTGACTGTCCGGTTTATTTGCTACCTGGATACCGATATCTGCGGCAATCTGCCGGATCTGTGTCTTATTATATTCTCCAACCGGCATCAACGTCTTTGATAACTGATCCTGTGTCAGATTATAAAGTGCATAGGTCTGATCCTTCTCGATTCCTTTTGCCACGTGTAAGGTATATCTGCCATTTGGAAGCTGTTCCACTCTTGCATAGTGTCCGGTAGCAATGTAGTCTCCACCGATACTTAACGACCTCCTTAACAGCGACTCCCATTTTACATACCGATTACATGCGATACATGGATTCGGAGTTCTTCCGTTCCGGTATTCATCTACAAAATAGTCAATGACGTATTTTCGGAAATCTTCTTTAAAGTTCATTACATAATAAGGAATCTCAAGCTGTGCAGCTACTCTTCTCGCATCATCTACCGCCGACAAGCCACAGCAACCGCCATGCTCACTGATCTGATCTGCATCCTCATCCTGCCAGATCTGCATGGTCACACCGATCACGTTATATCCCTGTTCTTTTAAAAGATATGCGGCTACAGAAGAATCCACGCCTCCTGACATACCGACACATACTGTCTTTTTATCCATCTTATCTTCCTTCCTGCAATTCCTGCTTGCAGTATAGAACCGGATTTCTCCGGCTGTCAAGTATCCAAATACTGTTTAATCTTCCAGTTCTCTCACCATCCGGTCTTCAATATCCTGTACCGACCTTATAAGTCCCGGAATCTTGATTCCAAGTTTTTCTGCATAGTCCCACAACGCTGCATGCAGTGTTTCTTCTGCAAGCAAAGAACAATGTTCTTTTTCCGGCGGAAGTCCATCCAATGCTTCCATAACCGCTTTATTTGTAAGCTTCATTGCCTCGGCAACTGTTTTTCCTTTAATCATCTCCGTTGCCATGGAACTGGATGCTACTGCAGCTCCACATCCATAAGTCTTAAATTTGCAGTCTATGATCACCTGCTCCTCATTAATTTTCAGATACAACCGCATCATATCCCCGCATTTAGCATTTCCAACCGTACCGATACCGGAGGCATCCTCAATCTCTCCGACATTTCTTGGATTCTGGAAATGATCGATCACTTTATCACTGTACATATCTTTCTCCTTCACACTTGGGGCGTTTTATCTCACATATTTCACAATTGCATTCTTATATTCACTCCGACCGAATCTGATCTTTCATTTTTAACAATCTTACTGTATATGATTTTTCTTGACATAATCCTCATATAACGGTGACATATTACGTAGATTTGTAATGATCCGTTTCAGATTATCGACAACCGCATCCATTTCTTCTTTCGTATTCTCATATCCAATGGTTAGTCTCAGTGAACCATGTGCGATCTCATGCGGAAGTCCGATCGCAAGCAGCACATGAGAAGGATCAACCGAACCCGATGTGCAGGCAGAGCCACTGGATGCACAGATACCCGCCATATCTAGCATGATCAGAATGGATTCTCCCTCCACGAACTGAAAGCTGATATTGACATTATTTGGCAGTCGTTTCTTTGAATGTCCATTCAGTCTGGTATACGGGATCTCCTTCAATATCCGTTCGATCAGATAATCTCTGAGCTCCGTCTCCTTTTTCATCCGTTCTTCCATTTCTGCCATTGCAATCTCACACGCTTTTGCAATACCTACGATTCCCGGTACATTTTCTGTACCGGCTCTGCGTCCCCGCTCCTGCTGGCCACCATGAATAAAGCTCTTTAACTTTAAACCTTTTTTGATATATAAAAAACCAATTCCCTTTGGCCCGTTAAACTTATGTCCGCTCGCACTTAACATATCAATGTTCATTTCATCTACGTGAATCGGGATCTGTCCAAATGCCTGAACTGCATCCGTATGAAACAAAATACCGTGTCTGTGTGCGATCTCTCCAATCTCTTTTATTGGTTCAATCGTTCCAATCTCATTATTTGCAAACATGATCGAGATCAAAAAAGTATCCGGCCGGATGGCCGCCTCAAGTGTATTCAGATCAACCAATCCATTTTCATCTACATCCAGATAAGTTACATCATACCCTCTATTCTGCAGATACTTGCAGGTATGCAGGATAGCATGATGCTCGATTTTTGTTGTAATGATATGTCCCCCATGTACTCCATAGGCTTCTGCCGTACATTTTAATGCCCAGTTATCAGACTCAGAACCACCGGCTGTAAAATAAATCTCTTCCGACTTTGCACCAAGTGCTCCGGCTATCGTCTCTCTTGCCTCTGTCAGTTTATTTTTATTATTTGCCGCAAATCCATAAACACTGGATGGATTTCCGAATTTATCGGTAAAATATGGCAGCATTTCTTTTAAAACGTCCGGATGAACTGCCGTCGTTGCTGCATGATCGAGATAGATCAAATCACTCATTTCATTTCCTTCTTTCTGATTCTTTATGTACCATATCTATATCCCGAACCGTCGTTTTCTATTGATCCTTTATGAAACATTCTGCTATTTTATAGAATATGCCATTTTATGACAAATGTTCTGCTTATACCTATACTGTTTTCACAGAATTCTTTAAAGGATCGATAATCTTCTTTTTTGTCTGTAACGCCATAGCGATCGAAAGAATAACACTGACAACCTCCGCAATCGGGAAGGACAACCATACCAGTTCCAGATTACGCGTAAATTTTGCAAATGCATAGGCAACCGGAAGCAGAACGATCAACTGTCTGGCAAGGGATACGATCAGACTGTACACACCTTTACCAAGTGCCTGGAACATACCGGAGCATACAATACAGCTTCCTGCAAACAGGAATGAAATACTCATCGTACGAAGTGCCGGAATACCAATCGCCATCATATCCTCCTGTGCATCGAATACCTTAAGGATCAATCCCGGAATTACCTGCATCGCAGTCAGACATAACAGCATGAAACAGATTGCAGCCATCATTGTATATTTAACAGCTTTGAGCATTCGATCCGGCTGTTTTGCTCCGTAATTATATGATACTATCGGGATCATACCATTATTTAGACCAAAAACCGGCATAAATGCCATGCTCTGTACTTTATAGAAAATACCAAACACTGAAACTGCGATCGGCGTAAATGTAAATAGAATACGGTTAAATCCATATGTCATTATCGAGCCTACCGCAACCATCGCAATAGAAGGAACTGCAATGGAAAGAATCCTTCCGATCACATCACCTTCCGGACGGAAGCCTTTCAATGATAACTGGATATCCGGATTCTTTTTCAGATTATAATAGATTGCAAGTAATGCCGCAATACACTGTCCGATAACCGTTGCTATTGCCGCACCTGCAGCACCCATTGCCGGAAGTCCAAAATATCCAAAGATCATAATCGGATCAAGTATAATATTGATAATAGCTCCAAGTGCCTGTGTCTTCATTGTGTAAAGCGTCCGACCTGTCGACTGTAACATACGTTCAAATGTCATCTGTGCAAAGATACCAAAGGAACAGATACAGCAGATACGTCCATAATCTACTCCATAATCAATGATCTTTGCAACATCCGTCTGACTCTTCATAAATGCTTCGATACCAAATAAACCGATCAATAAGAAAATTGCAAATCCAATAAGTTCCAGAAAGATTCCCTGCCCGGCTGCATCATTTGCTTTTTTCTGATTTTTTTCACCAAGGGATTTGGAGATCAATGCATTAAAACCGACACCGAGACCGGAGGTCACTCCGATCATAAGATTCTGTAACGGAAATATCGTCGATACTGCCGTCAGTGCATCCTGATCAAAATGCGATACAAAAACACTGTCGACTACATTATAAAGTGCCTGTACCAACATTGAAATTACCATTGGAAGTGATACTGAAATCAACAACTTCCCCATCGGCATGGTTCCCATCTTATTTTCTCTTGCAGTATTTTCTGTTCTGTTTTCTTCACACGCATCTGTCATTTTTACATTCTTACTGTCGTCTGTCAATTTTGTGTTGTCAGCTTCTGTTTTTAACAGCTGCTCTTCCTGGCTTAATTCTTCTCGTTTCAATTCTTCCTGTTTTTCATACTTACTCATTTGTCTCTTCAACCTTATTCTTCTTTTATCTAACTGTCATTTGTCTTTTTCACAACAGTATTTATCATACAGCATTGTTTTTATTGTTTCAACAGAAAAATATGTAATAGGACACACCCTTTTGTGCGTGAAAGAACATTCTCATGTTCTTTCATGCACCATCTCGCCTGTCGGCTCATTTACACACAAACTGCCGGGTATAAAACCCGGCAGTTCGAAATGTTCATTTTCAATTATAAACTGAATTACTTGTTAGCAAGCTCAGCCTTGATTGCTTCTGTAAGAGCAGGAACGATCTTGTTCAGATCTCCAACAACACCATAATCAGCTACATCAAAGATAGGAGCATCCTCATCCTTGTTGATAGCGATGATGATATCTGACTCTTCCATACCGGCTACATGCTGGATCGCACCTGAAATACCAATTGCGAAGTATACCTGTGGACGAACTGTCTTACCAGTCTGACCAACCTGAAGCTCCTTTGGCTTCCAGCCTGAATCTACAACTGCACGTGAGCATGATACCTGTCCGCCAAGAACTTCTGCAAGATCATCAAGAAGCTTGAAGTTCTCTGCTGAACCAACACCACGACCACCTGAAACAAGGATCTTAGCGTCCATGATATCTTTGATATCTGAAACAGCCTTTGAGATTTCAAGGATCTCAACATACTTGTTGTTTGGAGTAAATCCAGGATTGTACTCGATCACTTCTGCCTTCTTGCCAGCTACTCTGTCAAGCTTCTGCATAACGCCCGGACGTACTGTTGCCATCTGAGGACGATTATCAGGACATGCGATTGTAGCGATTGTGTTACCACCGAATGCAGGACGTGTCATAAGAAGCTGATTGTGCTTCTGCTCCTGATTTGGAAGTGCAACAAGAGGGAAATCACCGATTTCAAGTAATGTACAGTCTGCTGTAAGACCTGTAGCTACTCTTGCTGATACTGTAGGACCAAGATCACGGCCAATAGCCGTAGCACCAACTAAAACGATCTCTGGCTTGTACTCATTGATAACTGAAGCAAGTGCATGTGCATATGGCTCAGTTCTGTATTCTTTTAATTCTGGATCATCAACAACGATAACTCTGTCTGCACCGTACTCTGCAAGTTCGTCTACAAGACCCTTTACGTCGGAACCGATCAGGACTGCTGTAACCTTTTCATCAAGCTTATCTGCAAGTCTCTTTCCTTCACCGATCAATTCAAATGAAATACCACTTAACTTATTATCTACCTGCTGTGCAAAGACAAATACGCCTTTGTAGTTCTTCATATCTTCTGCGTTCATTGCGCCCATTTTATTCACCACTTTTCCTTTACTATATTAGATTACATGCTTATCTTTTAACTTGCCAACAATATAGCTAACTGCTTCATCTGGAGAATCAGGTACAACCTTCTCGCCTGCACCCTTTCTTACCTTATCGGAAGCCTTTGCAATCTTTGTTGGTGAACCTTTCAGACCAAGGTTTGAATCATCAACATCTACAAGGTCTGCTCTGCCAAGTGTTGTGATCTCTGCATTAACTGCATCGAAGATTCCACCTGGAGTCATGTATCTAGGCTCATTTAACTCTGAAAGTGCTGTTACAAGGCAAGGCATCTTAGCCTTTAACATATGATATCCATCATCATACTGACGCTTAACGATTACGGAATCTCCGTCAACCTTGATCTCCTGTGCATATGAAATAACTGGAATTCCAAGATGCTCAGCGATCTGTGGTCCAACCTGAGCTGTATCTCCATCGATAGCCTGACGACCTGTAATAATAAGATCATAATCAAGCTTTCTGAGTGCTCCTGCGATTGTTGTTGATGTAGCCCATGTATCAGCTCCACCAAGAACACGATCTGTTACAAGAACGCCCTTGTCAGCGCCCATAGCGATTGCTTCCTGAAGAACATCTGCAGCCTTTGGAAGACCCATTGTAAGAACTGTAACTTCTGCTCCATACTGATCCTTTAATCTAAGTGCAGCTTCAAGACCTGCCTTATCATCAGGGTTCATGATTGTAAGCATTGCTCCTCTGTTTAATGTACCATCTGGGTTAAACTGAACGCCACCCTTTGTATCAGGTACCTGCTTTATACAAACTATAACCTTCACGTTAAGTACCTCCTAATTATTTTAATAAGTTTGCAGAAATAACCATACGCTGAACTTCTGAAGTTCCTTCGTAGATTTCTGTAATCTTAGCATCACGCATCATACGTTCTACATCATACTCTTTGATATAACCATAACCACCGTGTAACTGTACACACTTTGTTGTTACTTCCATAGCTACTTCTGCAGCATACAGCTTAGCCATAGCAGCTTCTACAGAGTATGAAGTCTTGTGATCAGCCTGATACTGCTCTTTCTTCTTAGCTGCCTTGTATACCAGTAACTTAGCTGCTTCAACCTTTGTTGCAAGATCAGCAAGTACAAACTGAGTATTCTGGAACTGAGCGATTGAACGACCAAACTGCTTTCTTTCCTTAACATAGTCGATTGTGATATCAAGAGCACCCTCAGCAATACCAAGAGCCTGAGCTGCGATACCAATACGACCACCATCAAGTGTATGCATTGCAATACCAAATCCCTTGCCCTTCTGTCCGAGAAGTGCATCCTTAGGAATACGACAATCTGTGAAGATAAGTTCATATGTGGATGAACCACAGATACCCATCTTGTTTTCTTTTGTTCCGAATGTAAATCCCGGAGTGCCTTTTTCTACGATAAATGCTGAAATCTCTTTCTGCTTTCTACCACGTTTTTCAATTGTACCTGTAACTGCAATGATAATATATACATCTGCTTCTTTACCATTTGTAATGAAACACTTAGATCCGTTAAGAACCCACTCATCACCATCAAGAACAGCCTTTGTCTGCTGACCCTGTGCATCTGTACCAGCACCCGGCTCTGTAAGACCAAATGCGCCAAGCTTTCTACCGGAAGCAAGATCTGGGAGGTACTTAGCTTTCTGATCTGGTGTACCGTATGTCTGGATTGGATCTACACACAGAGATGTATGTGCGGAAACAATAACACCAGTAGTACCACAAACCTTTGAAAGTTCCTCAACACACATAACATATGTTAAAGGATCACAACCCTGTCCACCATCTTCCTTAGAAACAGGTATTCCTAAGAAACCATACTTTGCCATCTTCTCTACTGTCTCTCTAGGGAATCTGTGATTTTCATCAATTTCCTGAGCAAGAGGCTTTACTTCATTCTGCGCAAATTCTCTGAATAAGTTCTGCGCCATTTCATACTTCTTGTCTAAAGCGAAATCCATTCTATTTCTTCCTCCATAAATATATTTATCAGTCAATTACTGAGCATCAACTGGTGTCTTTGTGCGGTCAGCATTGTATACATAGAATCCCTTACCACTCTTAACACCAAGGTTGCCGCCACGTACCATCTTACGAAGTAATGGACATGCACGATACTTGCTGTCGCCTGTCTCGTTATAGAGTACATCCATAATAGCAAGACAGATATCAAGGCCAACGAAATCACCTAATTCAAGAGGTCCCATTGGATGATTTGCACCAAGTTTCATAGCTGAATCGATACCAGCGATATCTGACACACCTTCCATCTTGATAAATGCAGCTTCATTGATCATTGGGATCAGGATTCTGTTTACAACAAATCCGGCAGCTTCATTTACCTGTACAGGTGTCTTACCGATCTCTTCTGAGATCTTAACGATCTTATCAACAGTCTCTGCCGGTGTGTTAACACCTGCGATAACTTCGATAAGCTTCATTCTGTCAGCTGGATTGAAGAAGTGCATACCGATCATAGGACGGGTAAGACCATTTCCAATCTCAGTGATGGAAAGTGAAGATGTATTTGATGCAAATACACACTCTGGCTTGCAGATCTTGTCAAGCTCAGAAAATGTTGTCTTCTTAACTTCCATATTCTCGAAAGCAGCCTCTACGATAAGGTCACAATCTGCGCATAAGTCTTCCTTAAGACCTGGAGTGATGCTGGCAAGAATACCATCAACCTTCTCCTGTGTCATCTTTCCTTTTTCAACAAGTCTGGCATAACCTTTAGCGATCTTGTCCTTACCGCCTTCAGCCCATTCCTGCTTAATGTCGCAAAGTGCTACTTCATATCCATCAACCTGAGCGAATGCCTTAGCAATTCCCTGACCCATGGTTCCTGCACCAATAACGCCAACTTTCATTTTAATATCCTCCTAAAAATTATTTTTAAGCAAACATGAGAAATTCATATACGTTTCGTTTGACATGCTCACTTTGGTATATCAAACATTTAGGATGGTTGATTTCGATTTCAAAATAACCACCCTAAACATCAATATCAAGATTGTTGATTTATTTATTCTGGAAAGGAACAACCTTTAATTTCTTTTCCTTATCTTTCTCAAGGAAGTTGCCCATTCCTGCCTTCTGATCCTCTGTCTCGAAGCAATCGCCGAATAATTTCTCTTCTACAACGATTGCCTGATCCATATCAACCTGTAATCCATCATTGATTGCTTTCTTACAGTTACGAACTGCAATCGGAGCATTTGCTGCGATGATAGAAGCCATCTTCTTAGCTGCCGGTAATAACTCCTCTAATGGATACACAGCATTTACAAGACCGATTCTGTATGCTTCATCAGCTTTGATATTTCTTGCTGTGTAGATCAGCTGCTTTGCCATTCCTGCACCTACAAGACGGGCAAGTCTCTGGGTTCCACCAAATCCAGGTGTGATTCCAAGGCCAACTTCAGGCTGACCAAATACTGCGTTCTCAGAACAGATTCTGATATCACAGCTCATGGAGATCTCACATCCACCACCAAGTGCAAATCCATTTACGGCTGCGATTACAGGGATTGGGAATGTCTCGATCATGCGGAATACGTCATTACCCTTTTTACCGAAAGCTTCGCCTTCAGCCTTTGTAAGTGTTGACATCTCTCCGATATCTGCACCTGCTACAAATGATTTCTCTCCTGCACCGGTAAGTACAAGACATCTTGTTGTATTCAGATCAACAGCTTTGAATGTTGCATCCAGTTCTTCAAGAACTGTGCTGTTTAATGCGTTTAATGCCTTTGGACGATTAATAGTGATAACACCAACAAATCCGTCCTGTTCATATGTTACAAATTCCATCGTTTATCTCCTTATATAGAAATGTAATATGGTTTTTCAGCCGACCGGATTAGTCTTCGATCTTAACAACTGTTGAGCAGCCCATACCACCGCCGATACAAAGTGTAGCAAGACCTGTCTTAGCACCCTTTGCCTGCATCTCATGAAGAAGTGTAACAAGGATACGGCATCCTGAAGCTCCTACTGGATGTCCAAGTGCGATTGCACCACCATTTGGGTTAACCTGCTTGTCAACATCAAATCCAAGATCCTTAGCTACTGCAACTGACTGAGCTGCAAATGCTTCGTTTGCTTCGATGATATCGAAATCTTCGATCTTAAGACCTGTCTTAGCCATTACCTTCTTTGTTGAAGCAACTGGTCCGATACCCATGATAGATGGATCAACACCACCAAGAGCACCTGCTACCCATGTAGCCATTGGCTTAACACCAAGTTCTTTAGCCTTTTCTTCGCTCATAACAACGATAGCTGCTGCACCATCATTGATACCTGAAGCATTACCTGCTGTTACGAAACCATTTGGATTGATAGTTCTGAGTCTTGAAAGTGTCTCAACTGTTGTACCAGGTCTTGGTCCCTCATCCTTCTTGAACTCAACCATCTCTTTTTTCTTCTTAACCATAACTGGAACGATCTCTGCGTCAAATGCACCTGACTCCTGAGCTGCTACAGCCTTCTGCTGGCTCTTTGCTGCAAACTCATCAAGTTCTTCACGAGTAAGTCCCCACTGCTCACAGATGTTATCAGCAGTCTTGATCATATGGTAATCATTGAATGCATCCCAAAGAGCATCATGTACCATTGTATCTACAAGTTTACCATCATTCATTCTGTATCCGAAACGTCCCTGCATTACAGCATATGGAGCCATTGACATGTTTTCCATACCACCTGCTACAACGATATCAGCATCTCCTGCTTCGATCATCTGAGCAGCCATATTTACACAGTTCAGACCTGAACCACAAACAACGTTAACTGTAACAGCAGTTGTCTCAATTGGAAGACCAGCTTTGATTGATGCCTGACGTGCAACATTCTGTCCAAGACCTGCCTGGATTACACAACCCATATATACATGATCTACCTGATCTGCAGGAACTCCTGCTCTGTTTAAAGCTTCCTTGATAACGATTGAACCAAGTACTGGAGCTGGTGTTGTACTTAATGATCCGCCCATAGTACCGATAGCTGTACGGCATGCGCCTGCTAATACAATTTTCTTTGCCATAATAATGAAATCCTCCGTATTTTTTTATAATGTAAGTGTTATATCATGGTACATTCATGCTGTAAATGGCACAATAATGACCATTATTGACATAACAGCACACTTTCTGGCTACATTCTAGCACAAAAGAAAGTACCACGCAACCAAAAATGAAATGCACGCATTAGAAATCATTATTTTTTCATTTCTGGTTATTTTCTTAATTTTATATAAAATATCAGTGTTTTTTCTTTCCTGTTTTCTGTTTTTGATATTTTTTATCATTTTGTCCTGCAGGTTTTCCGGTTCTGCTGTTTCTGTTATCCTGCCCGAATTTATAACTTCCTGAATTTTTACCGGATTTATCCTGTTTTCTATGATTACTGTTCTTGTTATTCTGATTCCGTGTTGCCTGTCCTGACGGATTCTTTTTATGGACATCTTTATGTCCCGAAGTATTCCTATCCATCTTTCTTGGAGTTATCAGACAATGCTTTTCGAATCCGATCAGATCTGTCCGCCCCGCCTTTATCAGAGCTTCTTTTACCAGATCATAATTCTCCGGTCTTCTGTACTGGATCAGTGCACGCTGCATTGCCTTTTCATGTGGATCTCTCGCCACATATACCGGTTCCATCGTTCGCGGGTCTACCCCTGTGTAATACATACAGGTCGAGATTGTCGATGGTGTTGGATAAAAGTCCTGTACCTGCTCCGGCATATATCCGATATCACGGATGTATTCTGCCAGCGCGACTGCATCTTTTAAAGTAGAACCCGGATGTGATGACATCAGATACGGTACTGCATATTGTTTCAACCCATACTGTTCATTGATTTTCTCATATTTTTTTATAAATGTCTCATATACCTGATTGGATGGTTTTCCCATGTACTTCAGAACATTATCTGAGATATGCTCCGGTGCAACTCTTAACTGTCCACTGACATGATACTGGCAAAGCTCCCGTAAAAAGGTATCATCATGATCTGCAAGCAGATAATCAAATCGTATACCGGATCTTACAAATACCTTCTTCACACCGGGTATCTGTCTTAATTTACGGAGCAGTTCAACATAATCTTTATGACTGGCATTCAGGTTCTGACATGGTTTTGGAAACAGACATTGTTTATTCTGACACACACCATATTTCATCTGTTTTTCACAAGACGGATGTCTGAAATTCGCTGTAGGTCCTCCAACATCATGAATATATCCTTTAAACTCCGGATCTTTCGTCATGTGCTTTGCTTCTTCAATGATTGATTCATGGCTTCTGGTCTGAACAATCCTGCCCTGATGAAAAGTTAGTGCACAGAAGCTGCATCCGCCAAAGCATCCACGGTTGCTTGCCAGACTGAACTTCACCTCTGCTATAGCCGGGATTCCCCCATCCTTTTCATACATTGGATGATAGGTGTTCATGTAATCATACCCATATACGTCATCCATCTCCATCTGCGTGAGTGGATATGCCGCAGGATTCTGAACAACATATCCCCGGTTGCCATATCCTTCCACCAGCACTTTTCCGGAATATGGATCTGTATTGATATACTGTGTATAAAAGCTTTCTGCATATTTTAAACGATCTTCCTGAAGTGCTGCATAATCAGGCAGGATCACCGGAGCTTCTACACCGGACAGATCTTTTGTCTTGTAGACTGTGCCTCTGATAAATGTGATATCCCTGACATCTATTCCGCTGTCTAACGCATCTGCAATCTCAACCATGCTGTGTTCGCCCATGCCATAGGAAATCAGATCTGCCTGTGAATCGATCAGAATTGAATGCTTTAATTTGTTCGACCAGTAATCATAGTGTGCAAGTCTTCTGAGACTTGCTTCAATCCCACCAATAATGATCGGAACATCCTTATACGTTCTACGGATCAGATTGCAATATACCACTGTTGCATAATCCGGTCTCAGCCCCATCTTTCCACCGGGAGAATAGGAATCCATACTTCTGTGTTTTTTTGAAACAGTATAATGATTGACCATAGAATCCATATTGCCACCGGAAACCAGAAAACCAAGTCTTGGTCTGCCGAATACATCTATACTCTTATCATCTTTCCAATCCGGCTGTGGAATCATACAGATCTTATATCCATGTGCTTCCAAAACTCTGCTGATAATTGCCGGACCAAAAGAAGGATGGTCCACATAAGCGTCTCCGGTAATAAACACAAAGTCCGGCTGTTCCCATCCTCTTTCTATCATATCTTTTTTATTCACCGGCAGAAAATTATGTGTATTTGTCATTTTCTTTTCTCTGCTTTCTATGCTTCTTCTTTTCTTGCTGCAATATCAACCGACATACCGGCACCAAGTGCAACTGCTTCTAACGCTTTATCCGAAACATACGTATCAATTCCCGTTTTTTCCTTGATCAGCTTATCCATTCCATACATCAGGCTGCCACCACCGGTCAGAACAATTCCATTTACCGATATATCCGCGACCAGCTCCGGCGGAGCCGTCTCAAGTACCCCATGAATTGCCGTCAAAATATGAGAAGTTGTATCTGCAAATGCTTCTATTGTCTCATTTGCGGTGATCGTGATCGCCTTTGGAAGTCCCTTGATCAGATCTCTTCCCTTTACAACATAGGTGATGTCCTCCGGCCTCTCATAGACCGATCCTACCGCTATCTTTGCTTTCTCCGCAGTCTGTTCTCCGATCAGAAGATTATACTTTCTTCTGATATAACGGATCATCGATGCATTGTAATCATCACCCGCTGCTTTGATCGACTGACTTTCAACTGCTCCACCAAGTGATATAACCGCAATATCCGTTGTACCTCCTCCGATATCTACGACCATATTTCCTTTCGCTTCTTCAATATCAACAGCAGCACCGATTGCTGCCGCAAGCGGTTCTTCCATAACATAGACACTTTTTGCACCCGTCCTGTAGACCGCATCCTCGACCGCTCTTCGTTCAACCTCCGTTACCCCACTCGGAACGCAGACACAGATTTTCGGTCTGCCAACTCCGGTCCGTTTCTCCATCGCGCTACGAATAAATACTTTTAACATTCGCTCTGTAACGGTATAATCTGAAACAACTCCCTTTACAAGCGGTCTTACGACCTCGATTGACTCCGGTGTCTTCCCGATCATCTTCTTCGCTTTATTTCCAATCGCAATAATGCGCTTTGAGTTTTTTTCATATGCTACAACAGATGGCTGGTTGATGACTACTCCACGACCTTTAACATATACCAGCACATTTGAGGTTCCCAAATCTACTCCAATATCCATACTATCTTATATCTCCTTAAAGTTAACAACTATAAGAAACAAATTTTTGTTTGTTTCTAAAGTTATCGCGGCAGTTGTCAAAATCTACTTTAAATACAAATCTTGCCTCATCACCGCACAAAAAAGTGCCAAGTTTACAATAATAAATATTATAAACATTGGCACCATTTTTTTCAACCAAAATATAAGCTGGAAAATACAATCATACGACTGCTATTTTTCTTTCTTATTTTATATCCGTCTTCATAACTTTCTTTGCTTCTGCATTTCTTGCATCTGCACGTTCGATTGCTTCATCGATAGCTGTCAATAATCTGTCAATATTACCAGATTCCATTGCCATAAGTACATTTTTAATATTGCCATCAATACCATCTTCATACTTATAACCTTTTTCAATGATATATTCTTTGGCAATGACGATCAAATCTTCTTCCTTGATCTGATCGAAATATACTCTGTTATTGAAACTTCTCGCCTGTGTCATATTATCTGCAAGCATCTTGCTGAGTGCAACTTTTTCACCGGTAAGAATAACTTTTACATCATTCTTTTCTGTGGAACAAAGATCAACCATTTCTTTGAAACGCTCCGGTGTGATCAATCCGGCACTCTCAACGATCAGGCAGCCACCCTTCAGTTTTGTAACTGCACCTGCAAGTTTACCACTGTTGATTACTTTTGCCTTTACTTTTGCCTTTGCAGGAGATGTACAGAAGCCAAGGTCATAATAGCACTCTGCAAAATCTTCTCCGATTTTGGCAGAACCAAATCCATGTAATCCAAGGATTACCAGGTTCTTTGACCTCTTTGGATCAACCTTCATAGCCTGAAGAACATTTACAATCTGTGCTCCCGCAGGATTTACACACAGATATTTATACAGATATTTTGCTTCTGCAGGTAATGCTTTCTTCATTTCCTGATTGATCTCACTCTGTTCTGCTTCTACAGCAGCTTCATCTGTTGCTTCTAATGAAACATCAATCTTTGCAGCTTCATCCAGTTTTCCGGCTTTCAAGAGTTCCGCCTGTTTTCTTGCTTCCTCTTCCTTCTTAACTGCTTTTTCAAGCACTTTTGCTGCCGCTGCAGCTCTGCTTGTAACTTCTTCTAACTGCTTCTTTGTACTGATCTCTTCTTTTAACAGAGAATCAAGATCATGTTTCTTCTTTTCTTCTGCTTTCTTAACTGCTTCTTCATCTGCAGCTTTTCTAGCTACAATACGTTCTGCCTGTTCCGTCTTAAGATCCGCAATCTTCTTCTTTAATTCTTCTTCTTTCTTCTTTGCAGCATCCAGCAACTTCTTTGCAGCTTCTTCTGCCTTCTTCCGGGAATCAGCAGCTTCTTTTTCTGCCGTCATTGCAGCAGACTGAACCTTTTCAAGTTCTGCAGCCTCTCCTGTTGCATATTTTTCTTCCTCATCTGCAAGGAATTTCTCATGCGCATCATCTCTGGCTTTCTTTTCTTTTTCCAGATTATCTTTACCATCTGCTGCAGTCTTTTCGGCATTCTGGATCTCAACTTCTTCTTCGATCTTAGCCTTTTCCAGAATCTGTTCAGCTTCTTCCTCTGCATTTTCAGCCTTTGAAAGCAGATCTTCCGCTTCAACTACCGACTTCTTTGCAGCATCCAAAGCCTGCTGTGCCTCTGCCTTTGCAGCCTTGAAGGATTCTACATTCTTCTTTGTTTCTGCAATATCTGCATTTGTAGTCTTCTTCTCTTCATTAAGCGTATCAATTTCAGACTGATGCTTCTTCTTATCAGCCTCGCCCTTGGAAATTCTGGTTTCAGCCGCTGCCTTTGCAGATCTTGCCTCCTCCAGTTTCTTTAATGCTTCTGCTTCTTTTGCTTCTGCATCCTTTAAAGCTTTCTTTGCTGTATCTATTGCTTTTGCTGCGGAATCATTATTGTTCATTGCAGTCTTTAACTTGGTCTCACTTTCAGCAAGTTTATTTTCAAGTCCTGCAAGCGCCTTCAATGACTCAGATTCCATCTCAGTTGTATTCTTAAGATTTGATGTTGCCTCTTCTTCTGCTTTCTTTGAATCTGTAAAGATAACGCCAGCGCGCTGCTTGTTCTGTTCTGCATCATCCATCAGCTTCTTAGCTTTGTCATTCTGCTTTTCTTTCTTCTTCTTAGCAGCTTCAATTGCTTTCTTCTTATCTTCCTCAAGCTTGGTTGATGATGTTTCAGCATCTTTACATGCTTTCGCATATTCAGCTTCATGCTTCTCGATATTTGCCTTCTTTGCATCTGCCAGCTTCTTGATCGCTGCATCTGCAACAGCCTGCGCATCATTGATGATCTTTGTCTTAATGGTTTCAGGATCGCATTCCTTTAATACCTTATCAGACTCATTCTGTGCCTTTTTGTTTGTATCCTCAATCTCTTTCTTGATCGAAGTTACCTTTGAATCCAGCTCTGCATCTTCTTTTGCAAGGAGTTCTTCATCTGCCTTCTTCTTTGCATCAAATTCAGCCTTTACCTTGTCATCATAAGCAGCCTTCTTCTTTGCACATTCTTCCAGTTGAAGTTTTAATTCTTTTTCTTCTTTCTCTGAATCTGCAATGGTCTTCTGAGCGGTCTCAACAACATTCTTTGCGTCCTGTGCTTTCCGTTCAGCCAGTTCGATTGCCTGCTTCTTCTTTGTTTCAGCCTCGATCTTTGCTTTTTCTACAGCAGCTTTCTTGCGGGCTTCCTCTACTTTCTTACGGTTTTCTTCTTCTGCAGCTTTACGCTTGGCTTCTTCCTCTGCTTTCTTCTTAGCTTCCTCTTCTGCCTTCTTCTTAGCTTCCTCTTCTGCTTTCTTCCTAGCTTCCTCTTCTGCCTTGATCCGTGCTGCTTCTTCTTCACTTGTCTCATCTATATTTGACAGATTCTTAATGCCGGCACCAAGGAAATCATCATCATCGTCATCATCATCTATATCATACATGGACGAAACATCAGATGCGTTTTTGTTTCTGTCAGGTAAAATACTGAACAAGTCGCCATTTTTATCATTACCCTTTGGTGTCTTTACTTCTTTTACCTCAACATTCTTTCCTGGTGTCCATTCTGCATCATCTGCAGCAACAGAAGACATATCATCCTCATCAAAACGTACAGAATCATCTGTAAGTGTCTGTTTCTCTGTTTCACCAACTTTACTAGGTGAAAGGGAATCATCCACCTTACCTTTAATATTTAATGAAGCACCAAGGCCACTGCCTGCGTCCTCTGTTTTTCCGGACAATCCGCCTTCTGAAGGTGCACTGCCAAGTCCGCCACCAAGTCCGCTTCCTAAACCGCTGCCAAGTCCGCCACCGAGACCTTCTCCCAGTCCGCTTCCTAAACCGCCGCCAAGGCCGCCAAGGCCTTCATCGGCAATACCACCAAGGTTAAGACTGATTTTCGGCATTTTCTGCTTGTCATTCTTATCCTCTGTCTTTGCTTCTTTTGCTTCACCCTCTGCCTCTTTATTTGTATCTGGCTTATTAGTTTCTGCTTCGTTGTTCTCTGTCTCTTCAGGCTTATCCTCATGAACAATACCCAATGCTTCTTCTCTCTTACGTCGTTTCTTCTCCTCAATACGCGCAAGTTCTTCAGCAGACAAAGTCTTATATTGGCTCTTGCTTCCACTATCTGAAGACTTCTTTTTATTACTGCTCAGATTTTTCAGTGCCTGCTCTTCTTCCAGTCTCTTCTGCTTTGCAGCTTCAGCGGCTCTTTCTTTTTCAAGCTGTGCCTTTATCGCAGCAATCATAGCTTCTGTTTGATCTACAGCCAATTTGTACGCCTCCTTCCACATTATCAAATAAAAAATAATATTTATATATTAATCTAATTATTTGTCATTCCTCTTAAGCTTGTATTTCTTCTCCTGTTTTTTATCTAGGTGCTCAAGCTGTTCTTTTCTGTTATCTTCTTGTTCCGATATCCCCTTCTCATCAGATGACAGATCCGCGTTTTCGACGTCTGTTTCATCTTCAATCAGGTTAACAAAACTATCACTATGCATATTGAAGTAGTCTGTATTTGATGCATATTTGGTTCCAAGCTCTATACCAAGTCTTGCCAGTAATTCATCTGCCTGATTAATAAGCTGTTCTTCTTTTTCCAGATTATCTGACATTTTTCTGTCATATTCAGCCTTCATATCAACCGTTTCTTTCATCAACTCTACAACTGGAGGTTTGTCGCTGTTATAATCCGGAAACAGACTTGAACGAAATATCGGGAAGTCCCGTCTATGTGCCGTTTTCTCCGATTCAATCCCGTATTCTGGTTCTTGTTCCGTTTCAGATTCCGGATTGACCTCGGCCTCTAAATTCATTTCAACCACAGCTTCAGAATCAATTTCAACATCCTTCTCAGCTTCCGTCTTACTCTCAGATTCTTTCTCAGAATCAGCCTCAGCTTCGACTTCTAATTCTGATCCAGGATCGGAATCAGCCCTAACCTCCACTTCCGGCTCGATTTCTACTTCCTCTTCAGCTTCATTCTCTGTTTCGACTTCCACTTTTGTGTCAGATCCGGTTGCTGCTTCGATCTCCACAATATCATCATCCTCATATGCCTGTTCAAATGAATCATCTTCCCAGGTATCTGCGTCAAATGTATATTCATCAAGCGACTGAATCGCTATATCTATATCAAACGGATCATCAGAAGTTGTTTTCTCCATTGTATCCGTTGATTCTAACTCCAGTTCCTGATTTTCCTCCAGCATCTCTGCCTTTTCAGCATCTTCTGCAGGCTCAGCGGTTTCTGCTGTTTCTTCAAGCTCAGATTTCTCAGTTTCTTCTACTTCCTCTATAACAACAGAATCATCATCTTCCCCGGCCGGCCCTGGCGTCTCAGCACTATCGGCATCTTCTTCATTCGATTCTGATGTCTCAGGTTCTTTAGCATCTTTTGTCTCCGCCTCAGTAATCTCATGATCTTCAACAGATTCCGTATATTCTGATTTCTTCTCAATCTGTTGCTCATCGGTTTCAGATTTTTCAGGTTCTTCCGATTCAACATTCTCAGGTTTCTCAACATCTGAAGCGTCAGTTATATCTTCGGATATAATCTCTTCCGGAGCTTCTTCGAGAATCTCTTCTGTATGTTCATTCGATGGTTCCGGCATGATTGCATCATCCACATCTACCATCAATACAGAATCATATTCTTCGTTATCAAAATCAAAATCGTCAACGCCATCTTCAAATGAATCCTCTGATAATTCATCCAGACTTCTCGGCTTCTTCTCATCCCCTGTAGGATCAGCAACCGGTTCTGCTTCAGCTTCCATGCCATTCTCAGCGACAGTTTCATCAGATTCCGGATTTACAATCTCGCCAAGAAGCTGATCACGGTCTACTTCTGAGTTCTCCTGCTCCGCAAATGCTTCCTCAATTGCCTCTTCTTCTTTCTTTGACATCCGGTTCTTAAGGAACCACTTTTTCTTTCCGGTATTCTCTTCCTGATCAGAATTCTCCGGAGTATCCAATACTTCCTGATCTGTCTGTTCTTTCTGCTGTTCTGCTTTTTTTTCCTGTTTCTGTAACTTCTTGGATTCTTTCTTTTCTTTCGACTTCAGAAGCATCTGTTTAAACTTCATAGAATTCGTAACTGGTTCCCGATCCTCAACCATCAATGTGATCTTTGGATCTTTCGGATGGATTCTCAAATCATCTGCTTCTAATACTTTCTCTTCCATCAGACGGACATCCTGCTGCGCGATATCGTCATCCATTGCTTCCGTTTCAGGATAACAATAGATGGCTTTATCAACATCATATAATTTCTCTCTTAACTGATTCACCTTGTCAATATAAGATGAACCTTTATAAGTTGCACAGAACATCTCGGCTTCCGACTGGAATTTTTCTTCATTTCCCATTGCTTTATACAATAAAAGCATCTCAAAATCCCAGATATCACTTGTTTCTTTTTCATTTGCCGATATCAGAATACCATACAATTCCTTGTACGGTTTTCTTTCTGCTTTCGCAAGCATATATTCGATCCTGTATGTACCCGCATCTTTTTCATTCTGATTAAATTTATATATTTCATAATAGGTATTTGCCAGTGAATAAAAGCCCATGGATAAATATACCCGGATCAGAGAATATATGATCTTATTCCCTACAGGTGCCATGGAATGTGCTTTTACAAGAGCAGCACGGGCTTCCTGATACCGCCCGTTTTCATAATAAACTTCACCACAGATCTTAATAAACTGTGGCGAAAGGGACTTGGTCAAATCCTGATGTTCAAGTATATCCAAAGCAAGACTATAGTCTCTGCTTTCAGCCAGTTCTTTAATTTTATTCACACTTGACATACTTATTCCAGTACCCATCAAACCATACTCCTAACAATTTTTTCATCTCTTAATTTTATCACATAGGTTTATCTTTTACAACAGCCTTATGGATCAGGATCGCAATTATACCAACTAAAAGTCCAGCGATAAGGCCGCCTACATGCGCTGCATTATCAATTCCATCTGAAACATATCCATTTAATATTGTGAGCACGGATAAAAACAAAAGATCTTTTAACGAAATTCCTGAAATATGTCCTTTATTAAAAAATGCAAATACGATCAGCACTCCCATCAATCCACAGATTGCCCCGGATGCGCCACCTGCATATGTATAATAATTTCCCAGATAACAGCTGATCAACGAACATATTGAAGCGGTGATCCCGCAAAACAAATATGAAATCAGAAAGCCAATCCGTCCCATCAGATTCTCAACTCTCGCTCCCAGCGCAACCAGAACAACCATGTTGCTGAATAGATGAATCAGAGAAAAATGATAAAATATGGATGTTATGATTCGATAATATTGCTTTTCTACGATTACGTCATACAAATTATCCGCAAGCAATTCCTCCAGCCAAGAATTTCCCGCTGCATCTCTTGTATATACAGATATCACAAAAATAATAATATTGATTAATATCAATATCGGTGTTATTACACCAAACGTTTTACGGATCCTTGAAAGATTCCTGCCCTTTTCCTGCAGGATCTGTTTGTCAAGCACCGGCTGCAAGCCATCAAAATCCATTGGCTGATTTTCAAACACATACAGTTTGCCATAGTCTTCACTGAACAGCCAGACATTGCTCATCTTTGAAACAATCTCATTTACAGAATCATCAAACAATCCATTCGGTGTCAGTAATATATTAAGCAGTTCGATTCTTTTATCACTGTCTGCAGACAAGTCATGTATGATCTGTCTGTTAAACTTCTGTAAGCTTTCTGCCCTCAGATCTCTGCTGCTTCCAAGCACAACAACATATATGGCATCTGTTCCCAGTCTGCCATATACGTTATTGCTTTCAGGATTCAGTTTTTTATATCCCATTTCTTCCAGATGCTCAATTATCTGTAGAACATATTGCTGCATTTTTATAATCCAAGGAACAGATTCTCTACCTTTTCAATAACCGTATCCTTCATATTGCCACGGGTCTTCTCATACTGAAGACCGGACTCCATGATTTCCAACAACTGCATACGAAGGCCGGAATCAATGTCCTTAATGTGCTTCATAAGAACATCCTTGATCTCCATAACATATTCTTTCTGACGCATTTCCTCAATCATAGGCTCATAATTAAAGGAAACCGTGTTCTTCATCTCATCCTGTTTTCTGGAACAGATCACACATTCTTCTGCTCCGCCCTCATTTACATGACCACAGTTACAGGTCCATACCAGTCCGTCTGACTTATAGTTACATACCGCATCCAGACCTTTTTTCATCTTAAGGGCTTTGAACTTTAATGGACTGAGATCTACATCGATCGGATCATCTCCGCAGGAATATACTCCACGGGAAGTTACATACTTCTGGATATATACCTTTGAGCTTGAAATGATCTTTATGTACTTATCCGGAAGCTTACATTCAATATAATCAGACTTCAGAAGCGACTGACCTGTTTTATCAAATACGAAATCAACTCCGGTCAATGTGATCTCATCACCATAAATATTTGTAAATTTAATATCTGCCTTGATTGCTTTGATATCTTCCATATTGTAATTATTAAACCATGCTGATATTCTGGTTCCTTTTCCTTCTGAAGCAAGAACGATCTTTACAGCTCTTGGAACAAGCTTGTCATAATAGTTATTAACATATAACTCTTTTCTGACAAATACACTCTTCTCAAATTCGGACTGATATTCTTTCTTGATAGAAACCAATGTACCCGCAGCAACAACAGATGTAATATTAGATGAGTAATCTACTACATTTGTATGGAAACCTACAACTGCATTGTACTTGGTCTTGCCGGCCATCTCCTTGAATGACTTGATTGCTTCATTCATTGCTCCATCCAGCTTCTCCTGATATATGCTGCTTCGATCTGTAGCAATATCTGCAATTGATGAACCAATCTCCTTCAGAAAGTTTGAACTTAAAATTGTCTGCACAAATCTATATGGACCATATTCTGAGATCTCATATCCTTCAAAACTTGTGCCAGATGTAATCATAATATCTTCCATGTGTAACGCACCTCCAAAAATATATGAAAATTGTACCACAAATTTTTAGAATAGACAAATACTTTTTGTGAATTTTATCTTAAAATACAATCTTTTTTTAGTAATTTTATTCAAATAACTACAAATATCCGTTAAATCGCGATTGGAATATTTTTCACCTGAGGTCCGGTCTTATAATCTTCGATCGTAAAATCATCTACTGTGAACTCATAAAAATCCTTTACATCCGGATTCATTTTAAATTTCGGTGCAGGATAGGTTTCTCTCTCGATCAGTTCCTTCACGATCGGAATATGGCGGTCATAAATATGTGCGTCTGCGATCACATGAACCAGTTCACCCGGTTTGAAGCCTGTCACCTGCGCGATCATATGAACCAGCACTGCATACTGGACCACATTCCAGTTATTTGCTGCAAGTACGTCCTGTGAACGCTGATTCAATATTGCATTCAGGCGGTCTCCGGTCACATTAAAGGTCATACTGTATGCACATGGATACAGATTCATTTCGTGAAGATCCTGATGCACATACATATTGGTTATCATACGTCTGCTGTATGGATTATGTTTCAGGTCATAGATCAGACGATCCACCTGATCCATCATACCCTCTTTATACTGATGTTTTACTCCCATCTGATAACCATATGCTTTTCCGATCGTGCCATCTTCATCTGCCCAGCTATCCCAGATATGGCTCTTCAGATCATGGATATTATTTGATTTTTTCTGCCAGATCCAGAGCAGTTCATCAATAGCAGATTTCACATATGTCTTGCGAAGTGTGATCGCCGGAAATTCTTTTGAAAGATCATACCGGTTCACAACACCAAACTGTTTGATCGTATAGGCACTGGTTCCATCCTCCCATTTTGGACGAACCTTTTCCCCTTCTGTACTGTATCCGTTCTCTATGATCGAACGGCACATTGAAATAAATATATCATCTGCACGGCTCATTTTTATACCTCCATTTTTATCTTCTGAACTTTTGTAATTGTACCGTATCAATATTAAAAACGCAACTTTTTATCCCGAAACATGCAAGTTATTACATCAAACCATACAAGTTATTACATCAACGCTCCTGCAGCCACCTTTTCTGTTATGATTGAAAAAAACAAATGAAAGGAATCCAATATGAAAAAAGAAAACAATCCACTTCCTGACTTATTAAAGTATTTCCGCAAGAAGAAACATCTGACTCAGGAACAGGTCGCAAAACAGTTGTCTGTATCCCGTGCCAGCTATGCCAGTTACGAAACCGGAAGGATCATCCCCGGCATGCAGCATATCATGGAATTGTCCCGGATATTAGAGCACGACTTTCTGTTTGCCTATACTCTGGCTGTCCAGAATGCTCCGGCCGGTGCAATGCCGGAAGCAGTTTATGAAGAAAATCCATACCTTGCCGTTCCGGCTCTGCCCACAGATGCACAGAGCAATGAACGATCTGCAAAAATCGCCTGTCTGCCATCCATCGATCAAAAGCTGATCGACACTTATATAGATCTGCGTATTTCAGACAGTAAAACTACAAATGAAAGGAACTTCTAATATGACAACGAAAACAAATATAGGAAGTGCTCTTACCGCACTCAGAACCGGAAACCATCTTACCATTCAGGAAGCAGCAAAGCATCTGAAACTCACACCCTCCTCCTATTCCAATTATGAACATGGCCGCAGTTATCCGGATATCCGGCTGATCTTCCGCACAGCCGTATACTATCATATCAATATTGAATTTCTGATCTTTCTCGTCTGCATTGATCTTGCTTCTTTCGAAAATCTAAAAAACGAAGAATTGTTCCGTCTGTTTACCTACGGACACACCTTTTCCTGGGACTTTTTTGAATTGTTTGAACGATATAACTCCCTTTCCGATGTCTACAAACATGCTGCTTCTACTTTTTTAGAAGCAGCATCTATCTGCAATCAGCAGATATAGAAACAACAAAAATGCAGCAATCAGTTTCCCGGGCTATGCCTGCCTGACTGCTGCATTTATCGTATTCATTACTTTTTTCTTATCTGAGCTCCAAAGCGGTGCGATCAATAGTTTCTTTGGCCCATCTCCGGTCAGACGGTGGATCACCATATCCGGCGGCAGTACCTTCAGACACAAAACAACACATTCTGTATAATCTTCCAACGATAAAACAGAACATTCTCCATTCTGATACAATTCAGCAAGGTTGGTTCCTTTAAGGACATGAAGTAGCTGCAGCTTTATGCCCTGTGCACCGCTCTTTCCTATATACTCTGCTGTTTCGATCATATCTCTCTGCGTCTCTCCCGGAAGTCCCAGTATCATATGTACGATCACATGTACACCAAGATCCCTGAGTTTTTTTACCGCCTCGTCATATACCGAAATGGGATATCCGCGATTGATAAACTTTGCCGTTTCCTCATGTATCGTCTGAAGTCCGAGTTCTACCCACACCGGCTTGATCCTCTGTATATCACGCAGCATATCGATCACCTGATTTCCCAAGCAATCCGGTCTGGTTGCAATTGAAATAACCGCAATGTCTGACCGCATCGCTGCCTTTCTATAAATATCCCGCAAACGGTCGATATCACCATATGTATTCGTAAATGACTGAAAATATGCAATATAATGTTTACCTTTGAACTTCGAAGCAACCAGCTGTTTTGCCTGTTCAATCTGTCGATCTATGTCCATATCCGCTTTTGGACTGAAATCACCCGATCCTAGACTACTGCAAAAAATACAACCGCCAATTCCTGCCGTTCCATCCCGGTTCGGGCAGGTGGTTCCGGCATTTAATGACAGCTTGTATAATTTCTCCCCGAAGGTATCCTTTATATATTGATTCGCTGTATATATATTCATCTTACATATTCCTTATACATTGATCCGCCATGTACATCTGCATAGTGCATATCTTTCATATCAAACCGATTCATAAGCCCATCCAACTTCCTTATCAGTCAGGCAGCAGCTCTACCGTTTAAAAGAATTCGAGCAGCTCCTCCGGCTTATGGATGATCTGGGTAGCACCATGTTCTAACAGGAATTCTTCATCACGAAAGCCCCAGGTAACAGAGATACATTCCAGTCCGCTGTTCTTCGCGGTCATGATATCCACATCTGAATCTCCAACATAGACTGTACCTTCCCGTCCGATCTGCATTTCCTTCATTGCTTCGATGCAGGTATCCGGTGCCGGTTTCTTTGCTACATTTGCAGACTCCCCAATCGCAGTATAAATATACTCTCCAAAAAACTGATCCCGCAGTCCCTTTACTGCAGCATCAAATTTGTTCGATACGATCCCTGCCGGTATTCCTTTTTCTTTTAACACCTTAAGCACATCGATAACTCCCTCGTAAGAACCTGTCTTATTCAACATATTCTTTGAATAATGTTTCTTGAATATCGCAAGTGCTTTTAATGTATCATCTTCTGAAGTTCCCGTCGGAACTGCACGCTCCATCAGCTTTTCTACACCATTTCCTACAAAACGGCGGACCTCATCGATTGTCCGTTCCGGGTAATTCATCTGACGAAGTGCATAATTTGTACTGTCCGCCAGATCCTCTAATGTATTTAAAAGTGTTCCATCCAAATCAAATATAACTGCCTGATATTTCTTCATTGTACATCTGCCTTTCTGCCTTTATTCTATTCCGGCTGATCGAGTTCCTGTACAGCCCGAACCAGTGCCGGAACAATCTGTTTCTTTCTGGAAACCACGCCCTCCAGATATGCATAATGATCTACAAATTTCGTCTGGAACGCACGGGAACAGATCTCCTCTGCCTCATCTCCAAATGCCAGCATTCCGGAACTATCGTCTAAAATGCTTGTCATTACAAACAAAAATACATCACAGCCGTTTTCTGTATAATCGGTCAGATACTCGTACATACTCTTCTGTATCTGTTCAATCTCTCTGGTATTGATCGATGTGATCTGTCCGATCGCAAAGGTACGTCCGTCAATCTCAAATTTCTTATAATCCTGATGCAGAATCTCATCAATCGTCTTTCCCTTCAGATTACTTCCGGCATCGAACATTTCCATTGCAAAATCATTCACATTTATCTCTGCAAGCTGTGCAAGTGCATATGCTGCATTCTTATCCTCGCAGGTGCAGGTCGGCGATTTAAACAGCAGCGTATCTGATAAAATAGCCGCACACATCAATCCCGCAATCTTCTTATCCGGTATAATATTCTGTTCTCTGTACATCTGATATATGATCGTAGATGTACAGCCGACCGGCTGATTTCTGAAATAAACCGGTGCAAGTGTTTCTACATTTGCAATTCTGTGATGATCGATGATCTCCCGGATCTCTGCCTTGTCGATATTATCAACCGACTGGGTACGTTCATTATGATCGACCAGGATCACCTGTTTTTTTCTGGCATTGATGTAGTTACGTCTGGAAACCAATCCCAGATAATTCCCGCTCTTGTCTACGACAGGGAAATAACGGACTCTCGTCTTCGACATTACGCTTTTGATCGTTTCAACCGAATCATCCTCATTAAATGTCATGATATTATCACGAACCATAAAGAATCTTACCGGTATACTTTGACCGATCAGTCTGGCCACCTTATAGGTATCATTCTGTGATATGATGATCGAACAGCCCTTAAATGCTGCAAGTTTTACTACATCATCATCTACCTTATCCACCAGACAAAGGATCAGCATACCTGCTCCCTTTTCAATTGCCATCAGCTGGGATTCCTTCCGGTCACTTAAGATAACTAGGTCACCCGGTTTTATAAAATGCTCCATCAACTCCACATGAGCCGCTCCAATGATAACTTTTCCATTTGTGATATAGCTGTGTGGATTTCCACAAACCATCTCACCATCGATCGTTTCAATAATATGACGGCATCTGGTTCTCGCTTTATACAGAATGTCGTCCTCCGAATTCAACATATAAGCTTCTGCAATATCTCCGACAGTTAATATTCCACGAATCTTTCCATTCTCCACAACCGGCAACGTCGTTGCATCATTCTTCTGCATGATCTCAAATGCTTTCTTCATTGTTGTATCACCCGGTACACCGGAAACGAGTCGGTAAGAAATATCACTCAATTGGGTGTCCACGTTTTTGATCAACTCCGGCACTTCCACATCAAAATAATTTAATACAAATTCTGTTTCTTTATTGATATTACCCGCTCTTTTGGGAATATATTTATTTTCTGACTGATTCTTAAGATCTGCATACGCGATCGCTGAACAAATTGAATCCGTATCCGGATTCTTATGTCCGATCACAAATACCTCATCTCTTGGAATGTTATGCATATTCCACCTCCTATTAAGAACGCAAAACAGCCTGCTGCAAAATGCAGCAGCCTGTTTTGTCAGGTTGTATCATATTATACTTATAATTCGCTGATGTCAACCAGTGATAATCGTCTGTTTGCGGATGACTCCAAACTTGTAAGCAGCGCATTCGCTGTATCAAGACTTGTAAGACAGGTAACGCCGGTTTCAACTGCATGACGTCTGATCACGAAACCATCCTTGCTTCGTTCAATACCCTGTGACGGAGTATCGATGATCAGATCGATCTCATGACTTAAGATCAGATCCAACAGATTTGGTGATGGTTCCTCTACTTTGTTGATCAGTTCAGCAGGTACTCCATTCTCATTCAGGATTCTACATGTGCTCTTTGTAGAGAAGATCTCATAACCAAGAGCCGCAAAACGTCTGCCGATTTCTACTGCATCCATCTTGTCTGCGTCCTTAACTGTAAGAATCATCTTCTTTGTCTTTGGAAGATTTACACCTGCACCAAGGAACGCCTTGTAAAGGGCTTCGTTGTAGTCCTTGGAGATACCAAGACATTCACCTGTTGATTTCATTTCCGGTCCCAGACTGATTTCAGCTCCACGGATCTTCTCAAATGAGAATACAGGCATCTTGATCGCAAAGTATTCTGCTTCCGGCTGAAGTCCCGGCTTATATCCCATATCCTTGATCTTCTCACCTGTGATAACACGGGTTGCAAGATCTACGATCGGAATACCGGTAACCTTGCTGATATATGGAACAGTACGGCTGGAACGAGGATTTACCTCAATTACATATACTTCATCATTGTATGCGATAAACTGTATATTGATCAGACCGATTACATGAAGGCTGTTTGCAAGCTTTCTTGTATAATCTTCAATTACACGTTTGATCTTTGGTGAAAGTGTCTGTGCAGGATATACAGAGATACTGTCACCGGAATGGATTCCGGCTCTCTCTACATGCTCCATGATACCAGGGATCAGGATGTCTTCTCCATCACATACGGCATCTACTTCTACTTCCTTACCCATGATATATTTATCAACCAGAACAGGATGCTCCTGAACATGTCTGTTGATGATATCCATGAATTCAATAATATCTTTATCAGAGATCGCGATCTGCATTCCCTGTCCACCTAATACATAAGAAGGTCTTACCAGAACCGGATAACCGAGTTCATTGGCTGCCTCTAAGGCTTCATCTCTGGTAAATACCGTCTTTCCGGCAGGTCTTGGGATACAACACTTCTCAAGGATCTCATCGAATAATTCTCTGTCCTCAGCGGCATCTACATTCTCTGCACTTGTACCAAGGATCGGAACACCCATCTCCATCAGTGCTTCCGTCAGCTTGATCGCTGTCTGTCCGCCGAACTGAACAACCGCACCATCCGGTCTTTCCAGATCTACAATTGCTTCTACATCCTCTGCTGTCAGCGGCTCGAAATACAGCTTATTTGCAATATCAAAATCTGTACTGACTGTCTCAGGATTATTATTTACGATAATGGTCTGGTATCCCTTTCTCTCAAATGCCCATGTACTGTGTACGGAGCAGTAATCGAATTCGATACCCTGTCCGATACGAATAGGACCGGAACCAAGAACCATAACCTTCTTTACGGAATGATCTTCCTCTACTTCACTCTCACCGTCGAAGCAGGAATAATAGTATGGTGTAGATGCTTCAAACTCTGCAGCACAGGTATCAACCATCTTGAAAGATGCACGGATACCATAGCCATACCGCAGCTCTTTGATCTCTTTTGTTGTCTTTCCTGTAAGCTGTGCGATTACCTTATCCGGGAATTCTACACGCTTGATCTCCTTCATCAGTTCCTTGGAGATATCTCCCTTGGAATCACGGATCTCCTGTTCATAGTCAACCAGATTGTTGATCTTATCAATGAACCAAAGATCAATCTTTGTGATATCGTGAATTGCTTCCTGTGTAATGCCACGGCGAAGCGCCTCAGCAATAACAAAGATACGTCTGTCATCTACATGATGCAGAAGCTTTAAGATATCACTGTCAGACATATTCTTATATCTGCTGGAATGAAGACCATCTACATGCTGTTCCAGAGAACGGATTGCTTTCATCAATGCGCCCTCAAAGTTTGTGCAGATACTCATAACCTCACCGGTTGCCTTCATCTGTGTTGTCAGATCATGATCTGCCTTGATGAACTTATCAAACGGAAGTCTAGGAATCTTAACAACAACATAGTCCAGTGCAGGCTCAAAGCTTGCAAATGTCTTCTTGGTAATTGCATTCTTGATCTCATCCAGATTATAACCAAGTGCGATCTTTGCAGAAACCTTGGCGATCGGATAACCGGTTGCCTTGGATGCAAGTGCCGACGAACGGCTTACACGAGGATTTACTTCGATTACACAATATTCAAATGTAGTTGGATGTAATGCAAACTGTACGTTACAGCCACCACGGATATTTAATTCAGAAATAATATTTAATGCAGATGTACGAAGCATCTGATACTCTTTATCACCCAATGTCTGGGATGGTGCTACTACGATAGAGTCACCGGTATGGACACCGACCGGATCCAGATTCTCCATATTACAAACTGTAATACAGGTACCATTTGCATCACGCATTACTTCGTATTCGATCTCTTTCCAGCCTGCGATACAACGCTCTACCAGAACCTGACCGACACGGCTGAGTCTCAGACCATTCATCAGAATCTCGACAAACTCTTCTTCATTCTCAGCGATACCACCGCCGCTTCCGCCGAGGGTGTATGCCGGACGGAGTACAACCGGATATCCGATCTTCTTAACAAATTCGAGACCGGCTTTTACCGTTGTAACAACCTCAGATGGTGCTACAGGCTCATGGATCTTCTCCATGGTTTTCTTGAATTCCAGTCTGTCCTCTGCTTTTTTGATTGTTGAAGAAGATGTACCGATCAACATAACATCATGTTCTCTTAAGAAACCGGATTCTTCCAGTTCCATTGCGATATTTAAAGCTGCCTGACCACCCAGTGTTGGCAGAAGGCTGTCTGGTTTTTCCTTCTCGATCACTGCTTTTACAACATCGGCTGTTAATGGCTCAATGTATACCTTATCTGCGATATCCTTATCTGTCATGATCGTAGCCGGATTGGAGTTGATCAGAACAACGCAAAGGCCTTCTTCTTTTAATGAACGACAAGCCTGTGTACCGGCATAATCAAATTCTGCAGCCTGTCCGATTACGATAGGACCGGAGCCAATTACAACAACTTTTTTAATATTCGGATTCTTTGGCATTACTTAGACACCTCCATCATATTCATAAATACATCAAACAAGAAGTCTGTATCAAGAGGACCGGCACATGCTTCCGGATGGAACTGTACGGTCTGTGCATTCTTACCAAGGTAATGAACACCTTCTACTGTACCATCATTTACATTGATAAAGCTGACCTCGGCAACCTTTCTGTCAAGGCTCTCTTCTTTTACCATATATCCATGATTCTGGGTTGAAATATAAACCTTTCCGGTCTTTAAATCTTTTACAGGATGGTTCGCACCCCTGTGACCGTATTTCATCTTTACGGTATCGCCGCCATTTGCAAGTGCAAGCAGCTGATGTCCAAGACATATTGCAAAAATAGGAATATCTGTATCGAAAAGTTTTTTCACTTCTTTGATTGTAACCTTACAATCCTTTGGATCTCCAGGTCCGTTTGTTAACATGATGCCGTCCGGTGCATCTGCGATGATCTCCTCCGCAGGTGTCTCAGCAGGATATACGGTAACCTGACAGCCTCTCTTTAATAAAGATTTGATAATATTTCTCTTAACACCGAGATCGATAACAGCTACCTTGTAGCCATCTCCCGGATAAACTTTCTTTTCTTTGCATGTAACATCAAGAACAACATGTCCCATCTCCCATGCTTTGATCCGCTTCAGACAATCTTCAAGGTCATAAGAAGAATTTGTTGTGATCATGCCCTTCATTGTACCCTGATTTCTGAGGATCTTTGTCAAGGCTCTGGTATCAACTCCCTCGATACCTGTTATATTGTTATTAATAAGGAACTGGTTAATACTCTGTTCACTTCTGAAGTTACTTGGCTTCTTCGCAATCTCTCTTACAATAAATCCTGACTGCCATGGTTTATCAGCCTCCATATCTTCCAGACATACACCATAATTACCAATCAACGGATATGTCATACAAACTGCCTGCCCGGCATAGGATGGGTCTGTCAACACCTCTAAGTAACCTGTCATAGACGTATTGAAAACAATTTCGCTTATGATCTCATCGGTTGCTCCAATACTGGTGCCTTCAAATACATGTCCATCTTCAAGTATCAAAAAAGCTTTCATAATACAATTCCTTTCTTCTTTTTTCTATTTTTGCTCAAAAAAAAAGAGTGAACAGAGAATCTGTGCACACATACAAAGATCCTCATCTGCCTCTTTTTTCTAGTTTTGTCAATTCTAACACATTTGTTATTGTTAGACAACACTTTTTCATCGAAATTCGTCAACTTATTTCTGAGCAGCTTCCTGCTTCATTTTTTCTGTTGCTTCATACGCTCTTCTGCTGAACTCACAGCCGCAGAAGTTCTGTCTATATAAATTATATTTCTTTGAAAGCTCGATTGAGCGTTTATATCCGTTTTTCTTCTTAAAATCACTATGTAAAAACATTATACCATACTGCTCACCCAGCTCTTCTCCGATTTCATTGAGCCAGTCTGCATTTTTATGTGGACTGATCGACAAGGTTGTGGTGAAATAGTCATATCCATGTTCTTTTGCAAACGCGGCACTTTTATCCAGACGAAGTTTATAACAGGCATAACACCGTATCCCGCGTTCCGGCTCTTCTTCCATTCCTTTTGCCATTTCAAGAAACCGTTCGCTCTCATGCTCTTCCAGATATGGTTCCACCCCATTCTCCTGATATACTTCATGGACAAAGCGTTTCAATTCGTTCCAGCGTTTCCCGTATTCTTCATCACTTGTGATATTCGGATTATAAAAATAAGCAGTAATATCAAAATAATTGGCCAGGACTTCCAGACAATGACTGGAACAAGGGGCACAGCAGCAATGAAGTAGAAGCTTCTTCTTACTGCCGGAATCCGATATTTTCTTTAATTCTTCTTCCATCATAGTATAATAGTTTGCATTTTTCACTATTTATCTCTCCTTTTTTATAAAAAATAACGGAAGTTTTTTCCTTTTCTTGTCTTTTTGTGCACTATTAACAGTTGACTTTGTGCTATCTATACAATATACTATATTCAAACAAACATAGGCATACTATATGATGGAGGTGTTTATCATGACAGTTGAACAGGCAATCAAAAAATATAAATTACAGCCGGTAAGTGTCAGTGTTGCTAAAGTGAAGGCCAAAGAACTGAATGTGGAGGAAGTTTTGTACATGAATGTACAGAAGAATAAATACGCCTACATTGTTAAAGATGGTGCACGGGGAATCATGCTTTACTCCGACGAAAGAAGTCTTTATACCAAACTGTATAAAGGACTTAAGATGACTCCTCTTCAGCCATAATTTCGTATTTAATTTCACACCACATAAAAGAAGCTTATCATCAGAAGTCCGGATTTCAGACCGGATCTGTTATAAGCTTTTTTTAATACTCTAAATGTCGCAGCTTCTTCAGCAACAAAAAACTCTCATTTCATTTATTTAAAATAATCTGTACTCCGGTAATTCCTCTCCAAACAGAAAATGCCTGATTCCATCATCCACAAATATTATGATCAATGAAAGAAACATCCACAGCACAGAATACGGCAGACATATCTGCCCCATTACATTATATGGCAGGTATGAATAATCCCATACTCCAACATGAAAGATCAGATTTACAATAACTCCGGTTACAAATTCAAACAAAGTTATGATTCCTGACGATAAAATCATCTGTAGCGGAATCGGCATTCTCGGGAACATCTGATTCAAACCTCCGCAGGCAATCATACACAGTCCCCCGCAGATTATCATGGAATAATGAGAATAATCTCTGGTAAATATCTCAAGAAAATAATATACCATCCCTCCGGTCAAAAACAAAGACAGATATTTAAAAAAAGTAATCTTCATCGTAAGCACCTCTTTTATAGTATCTGTCTTTCTGCTTATAAATATGTGTCCGTTCCTGACTTTCGCTATTCCCGGATTTTCCCCTTATAAAATTGTTTTACATGTTCAATCGTCTTTGCATCGAGCTCTAACAGGACTTCCTCTGTGCGGTTATTCTTATTCAGGATAAAAGAATAAACAGGATTCTCTGTGTTCTTATCCTTTGAAGTGAAATTCATCGTTTTAATACCTGAATTTGCCTGATGCTCATTATCTCTATAGATTGAATCTACAGTCGTGATCTGCTTTACTTCTCCGCCTTCAAAATGATACACCTGTTTTCTGCTGCTCTTTGCGGTGATCCTTGCAACCTCAACATCATCATTTACGAACAAATATTCAAACTCACACTCTTTTCGATTGATCGCAAGTGAAAATATAATTACACCAACAACCGCAAGCGGAAGTCCAAAGATTGCGCCTCCCGGTACAAAGAACATAAAAAATGCTCCCACCACAGTGATAATTGCTCCAAGTACGATCAATGCCATGATTCCGGCAGAAGTCTTTGTTTTCACTATATGTTCTACATATCCATCTGTTGTCATTTTATTTCTCCTTTTTGTACATACATTCTATTACTATTATACATGGTATTCATACTTTTTTAAACCACTTCATTTATGAAAATATGATCTGATTTTCTATATAATTCTGCGCACTCCGTATACGGCTCATAAAACATGATCCCATGACCTTTCTTTATCATCTTATGATTCGCATAAGTTCCAAACAGTTCGATTTCCGGAAATACCCGGATGCCACTCTCACAAACGCCATATAACAACGGATCAAGTGAACCGGTATCTGTACAATACTGAACGATCTCTGCATAATCTCCATCATACATAGTTCCATATACTGCCGCTATCTCATTCTCATCCTTTATGATATATACATCACCGAATAGAGACTGACATTCCATTCCAAGATCCTCCAGATAGGCTCTGGTTCGTGGTACAAAGAGATTATAGCATTGTGTCAGTTTTTCAGAAAAGCTCTCCAACTGTTCATCTGTTATATCTTCCAGCCCACAAAGCTCATAATTATTCTTCTCAGGTTTCAGATCTGTTATATTATAAAAGCCGCTTTCTACCACCGGAGCAAATCCCAGTCCTTTATAATAGATCTCCTTCTCCGGCATCAGATAAATATAATCGTAATTATTCTCTGCCGCATATGACAGTACATACTTCATTAACATCGACATAATTCCCTGTTTGCGAAATTCCGGGACTGTCGCAACTCCGACAACATAACCGCCCTTTTTATATGCTGTCACTCCTGCTGTCGTCTCAGCAAGAGTATATGGATTTAAATGCACCATGGAAATGATCTTAGAGCCATTCTTTGCCACAAAGATCTGATTCCTTATTGCTACACTTGAAAAATAATAATCCATATATGCATCCTGATCGTCAAATGACTGTTTCCAGAGCTTACGGATCTCGTTCATATCTTCCGCTCCGGCAATCTCTATCCTAATCGAATCAAACGATTTACGATCCATATAATCGCATCTTTCTTCATTCATACCCTAAACTACCTACTGTCTGACCGGACAGCCCTGACAGCCGGCACAGCCTCCCTGATTCGTTCCCATAACATCATAATCATAGTTTCCAACAGTCTCTAACAGACAGACAGCCTGTGAACTGATTCCAAGGCCAGCTCCGGTAAATCCCAGCTTTTCCTCTGTCGTAGCCTTCACATTCACCCTGTTCACCGGAAGCTCCAGACATTCTGCAATATTCTTTCTCATATCTTCTATATATGGGGCAAGCTTCGGCTGCTGTGCTATCACTGTCGCATCTATATTCTCTATAAAGAAAAAATTCTCGTCCAGAAGCTTCTTCACTTCCTTTAACAGCACCATGCTGTCTGCACCCTTATAACGGTCATCTGTATCCGGAAAATGCCTGCCGATATCTCCCAGTGCCGCTGCTCCAAGAAGCGCATCCATGATCGCATGTAGCAGAACATCTGCATCTGAATGCCCAAGCAGTCCTTTCTCATATGGAATCTCCACTCCGCCAAGGATCAACTTTCTGTCTTCTACCAATTTATGAACATCATAGCCCATTCCAACTCGCATATTTGATTTCTCCTTATTTCTTATTTACCCATCTCACCCGATGATAAAATGTTTATCCATTCTATAATAATTTATCCATTCATAATCAACGAACTTTTCTGCAAAGAAAAAAATCGTCATGACATTCATGACGATTAAAGGTTAGTAGCGGGAGGGGGATTTGAACCCTCGACACTGCGGGTATGAACCGCATGCTCTAGCCAACTGAGCTATCCCGCCATATTTTATTTTAAATGGGACCTACAGGGCTCGAACCTGTGACCCTCTGCTTGTAAGGCAGATGCTCTCCCAGCTGAGCTAAGATCCCATTTCGTTTGTGTTCTCTGTCGAACACCTTTGCTAGTATAAGGGATATACCGATAATTGTCAAGAACTTTTTTCAACTTTTTTTAAAACTTTTTTATCTGTTAAAAATTCTACTTTCGACTACATTCGATGATTGTCGATCAGACTGATAATCAGGTTCACAATAAACAAAATTGCAGCAACCGGAATGATCACATATACAAGAATCTTAACTCCAATCACAACAAGCAATACAATCAATGCAAGTAATAAAATAAGTCCGATTCCGATCACAACCTTCCCAAGCGTTGTAGAAAAATCAAGTTTTCCAAAGCAGACACTGGTATTTCCATTTTCATCCATTTTGACATGCCAGCCCTTTGGTGCGTCTTCTCCATCTCGGCTCACACTTCCGCGTCTGCCGCCTGTTGTCTCTGTATAAGTATAACTCTGTTCTGTCCGGTCAGCTCCTGCGGTATCAACAATCGTCTTTGCGATCAGTCGCCCGGAGCCAAGTTCCGCAACAATCTCCTCCTCAGTCTTTCCTTCTGCCAGTTTTCTCCGGAAATAAGACTCATAATATTCTATTGTTTCACAATATTTCTCATATGATACATTGCCATCCAGCCCTTCTCTGAGCTGATCCATAAATTCTTTCTTGCTCATATCTATCACACTTCACCCTCGCCTGTTCATCAGACATTGAGTTTTCCTTTCTCCCGTACTGTCGCGGGCATTTTGTTTTACAATAATAAAATCATGTATTTACATATACAATGATCACATAATATTCTCCCATATCTTCAACCAGATACTTAAGTTTTTTTATAGCCGAACTGTCATAGAGAAATGACAGATCCGGTCTGTCCGTATCCATATAATAAACAATTGCTTCGAGCACATCCGAGCGTCCGATCTGCTTCGTGATCCCTTTCTTATATGCTTCAAAATCATCAAATACTGCAAACGTCTTCACATAATAATTCATATCTGTATCTGTGCAGGTACGGTAAAACTCCCGTTCCCATGTATGATTTTCGGCAAGTGTATCATCTGTCAGATTAAAATATGTGTGTTTTACATATTCACCCATATCCGGAACCGCATCATCCCAGGTCAGATCAATATTATACCATTCCCCGTCAAGTTCTATCTGATTCCATGCATGCAGATCTCCATCCGCAGTCCCTACCACAATATCACAAGGAATATCCAAACAGGTCATCAGCATAAAAAATGCCTCTGCATAGCCATCGCAGACCGCCTTATGGGATACAAGAACACCATAAGCATCATATGCATCCTGCTGTTCCTCTGGAAAGCCATATACACAGTTCTTTATCAGATAATCATGTGCTGCTTTCTCCTTATCAAAATCGCTCATCGGTTCTTTGATGCAGGTCTTGTAAAATTCTATATATGAATCATACATGGCAAGTGCTTTCTTTTTATCCGATGGTATCTCTTCATCAAAAAGCACCTTCCGGATCACATAATAATTCTCACTCCGATCAAAAGAAAGTTGAATTGCAAGATAATCGCCGGAGGACACCAGTACTCGATAGGTATCTACACTTCCAAATGCCGAATCCACATATTTATTGATATCACTTATATCCTTTATCTTTACATTTTTTACATAAAAGATATCAGAATCATTTCCATCTTCCATCGAATGCATCACATTTGTTCGTAATGCTACCAGTCCGTCCACAACATCCTGACGATGAAATATATTAAAAAATGCCCATCTTCCTGTATAGAAAAGAACGATCAGCACAAGTGCCGTAATGATTCCTTTCAAAATAAAATGTCGTTTCTTCATCCAATCCATCCATTCTGACAATTTAGGTTATTTTATCATCTGTCCGCAACTGCTGTAAACCTGTAAATATCTATTTCATAAAAATTTGATATTTACCGTGCAAAATTCTTCTGCTAATCCCTGTTTTTGTTGATTAAGCTCTCATCCTGTTGTAAAATGAAACAGTTAAAATAAATTTAGAGAAAAGAGGAACTACATTATGGCACAGCTCTGGGGCGGTCGTTTTACAAAAGAAACAGACCAATTAGTATATAACTTTAATGCTTCGATCTCTTTTGATCAGAAGTTCTATAAACAGGATATCCGCGGAAGCATCGCACATGTTACTATGCTTGCAGCATCCGGCATTCTTACGGAAGCAGAACGTGATCAGATCATCGACGGCTTAAACAGCATCCTTACCGATGTAAAAAATGGCACACTTGAAATCACATCCAAATATGAAGATATTCACAGCTTTGTAGAAGCAAATCTGATCGACCGTATCGGTGATACCGGTAAGAAATTACATACCGGAAGAAGCCGTAATGATCAGGTAGCTCTTGATATGAAGCTCTATGTAAGAGATGAGATCGTCGAAATTAAAGCTCTTGTGCTGGAATTAATGAACACCTTACATTCCCTGATGAAGGAACATATTCACACATATATGCCTGGATTTACACATTTACAGAAGGCGCAGCCGATCACTCTCGCCCATCACTTTGGTGCATACATGGAGATGTTCAAGCGCGATTACGGCCGTCTGTGTGATATCTATGCAAGAATGAACTACTGTCCATTGGGCTCCGGTGCTTTAGCCGGCACAACTTATCCTCTGGACCGCGAATTAACTGCTTCCCTTCTTGACTTTGCAGGTCCTACCCTTAACAGTATGGATTCTGTCGCAGACCGCGATTACTGTATCGAATTATTATCTGCACTTTCAACGATCATGATGCATCTGAGCCGTTTCTCAGAGGAGATCATTATCTGGAATACAAATGAATATCAGTTTGTCGAACTGGATGACGCATACAGCACAGGAAGCTCGATCATGCCACAGAAAAAGAACCCTGATATCGCAGAGCTGGTTCGTGGTAAGACCGGACGTGTCTATGGTGCATTGACTTCTCTCCTTACCACAATGAAGGGGATTCCGCTTGCTTATAATAAGGATATGCAGGAGGATAAGGAATTTACCTTTGATGCGATCGATACCGTAAAAGGATGTATCGCATTATTTAACGGTATGATAAAAACTATGACTGTAAATAAAGACCGCATGGAAGCATCTGCAAAGAACGGATTCACAAATGCTACGGATGCTGCCGATTATCTGGTAAACCACGGTGTTCCATTCCGGGATGCGCACGGCATCGTAGGTGAACTGGTTCTCGCCTGTATCGAACGGAACATCTCACTGGATGAGCTTCCATTAGACGACTACAAGGCAATCTGCCCGGTATTTGAAGACGACATCTATCAGGCGATCAGTATGGAAGAATGTGTCAATAAACGTAATACGATTGGTGCTCCGGGACCGGAAGCCATGAATAAGATCATCGAGATCAACGAAGCTTATCTGAAGGATCTGAATAAGTAAGGAGATGAATCAGAATTGAATCGAACAACAAAAGCAAAATATGATCTGGCAGAACGAATGTTAAATGTTCACATCGAATCGGCCGAAGTTGCCATGATGAGTGATCTTCCACTTGAGGAAGTAGAAAAGCTGAAAGCAAATCTCATGAAAAACAGCGACACCGGCGGCACAACCGTTCAGGATTATATGGCAGAGCTTGCCACCGAAGCCAAGTCACAGTTAGAAGCCAAACAAAAAAATTAAATAGGTCAAAGCAAAAAAGCACAATAAATGTAAAAAACTATACTATAATATGGGAAATCACAATAACACAGATTTACCCGTAAACAGATAAAGAGGTATCTATATTTTGTTCTACTGACCCTTTTCATGTCGGTCCTTAACGCACCGCAAGGCGGTGCGTTTAGTACCGCTACGTGATAACTGAGACCTTACCAAGGCTATCAGCCGAGGTTAGTTCGAAGTTATACAGCGTAAAATAGAATGAAAATGCTCTGTAGAAATAATATATAGATACCTCTTTATCGTTCATGTCTCATCGAAGGTAGCCTTTTAGCGATTTGATTGCACTCTTTTCGATACGGCTGACCTGCGCCTGTGAAATGGCGATCTCCGATGCGACCTCGGTCTGTGTCTTTCCTTCAAAGAAACGGAGCCTTAATATATTATATTCTCTCTCATTTAATTTCTTCATTGCCTCTTTCAATGAAATATTCTCTACCCAATTTTCTTCTTTATTCTTCTTATCACTTAACTGATCTACGATATATAACGTATCTCCGCCTTCCTGATAAACAGGCTCATATAATGAAACCGGTGTCGATATGGCATCCAGTGCTGTCGTGATATCTTCCGGTGCTACATCGATCTCCTTTGCAATTTCATCCACGGTCGGTTCCCGATCCAGCTTCTTTAACAAAGCATCCTTTGTGTAGATCGCCTTATATGCAATATCTCTTAACGACCTGGATACCCTGATACTGTTATTATCCCGCAGATACCTCCGGCATTCTCCGAGTATCATCGGAACTGCATACGTCGAAAACTTCACATCCAGACTCCGGTCAAAATTATCAATTGCTTTTATCAATCCTATGCATCCAACCTGAAACAGATCGTCAGGGTTCTCATTTGAATTCGAAAATCTCTGGATCACACTCAGAACCAGTCGCAGATTGCCCTTGATAAAGGTCTCTCTGGCAGCCATATCTCCCTGCTCGATCCTGTCAAACAATTCATCCTTTTCCTTGTCTGTCAGTAACGGAAGTCTGGCTGTATTCACACCACATATCACTACCCTGTTCAGTGCCATATCATGTTCCTCCTGCTTATGTCTGCCTGTCCGTCAAACGGATTTTTTCTTAGGCCTCATAAGAAAAGGATTTACATTTTCAGGGTAGATTATTCATTTATTTAATTCTTTCTGAACTCTAACAGTTCCAGTCCTTCATTATGCTCAAGCACCTGATTGATAACCCATTCATTTGCAAATAATAACAATGGATTACCCTTCATATCCTTCACCTTCTTAACATCGCTGACACGTTTCAGCTTTGTAAGATCTGTAGATGGATCTTTTACCCAGCGGATATAGTTATAAGGGATCGGCTCTAAACGGATCTCACATCCATATTCATTCTCCAGTCTGTATTTTAATACATCAAACTGAAGAACACCTACAACACCTACGATAATCTCCGACAATCCTGCTGTAAACTCCTGAAAGATCTGAATTGCACCCTCCTGTGCAATCTGAGTAACACCCTGTACAAACTGCTTACGTTTCATCGTATTCATCTGAACAACTCGGCAGAAATGCTCCGGCGCAAATGTCGGGATTCCTTCGTACTGGTATTTCTTACCCGGAAATGTAAGGGTATCACCAATCGAGAATAAGCCTGGATCAAATACACCAATTACGTCACCCGCATATGCCTCTTCTACGATCTTACGATCCTGCGCCATAAGCTGCTGCGGCTGGGATAATTTTAATTTACGCTTGCTGGCTGCATGGTAAACCTCCATACCGGCTTCAAATTTACCTGAACAGATACGCATAAATGCGATTCTGTCACGATGCGCTTTATTCATATTTGCCTGTATCTTAAAGACAAAAGCTGAAAATGGTTCTGTAACCGGATCGATCACACCCTGATCCGACATTCTTCCAAGCGGAGGTGTCGTCATTTTCAGGAAATAATTCAGGAACATATCGATACCGAATGTATTCAGTGCAGAACCAAAGAATACGGGTGAAAGCTCTCCCTTCTGAACCTTCTCGAGATCGACTTCATCGGTTGCACCGTCAACCAATTCAATTTCTTCCTTAAACTGGTCATACAGGTACGGTCCGATCAGATCCTTAAGCTCCTGATCCTCGATATGATATTGCGTCTCCGCAGCCTTCTTCGCACCACCGGTTGAGATAGCTTCAAAGGTATCGACCATCTTGGTCTCTCTGTCATAGACACCCTTAAATTCCTTACCGGAACCGATTGGCCAATTCATCGGACAGGTACGTATTCCAAGGACATTTTCAATCTCATCTAACAATTCAAATGTATCTCTTGCATCACGATCCATCTTATTAATAAATGTAAAAATCGGGATATGACGCATTACACAGACCTTAAAAAGCTTGATCGTCTGTGCCTCTACACCCTTTGATGCATCAATAACCATAACAGCAGAATCCGCAGCCATCAGGGTTCGATATGTGTCTTCTGAGAAATCCTGATGTCCCGGTGTATCAAGAATATTGATACAGTAGCCTTCATAATTAAACTGAAGAACGGATGAGGTAACTGATATACCTCTCTCCTTCTCAATATCCATCCAATCGGACACCGCATATTTGGAATTTGCTTTTCCTTTTACCGATCCTGCCGTATTGATCGCACCACCAAACAGGAGAAACTTCTCTGTTAAAGTTGTCTTACCGGCATCCGGGTGGGATATGATCGCAAATGTTCTTCTTTTCTTAATCTCGTTTTCGATATTCTTGTCTGCCATTTCTAATTTCCTCTTTTACTCATAATTGAATCTTTATTTTTTTTAGCCCACATCATCAACGATTGAATGTTGACCGACATTTTTTCCAATTCAGACAGAACCGAATCAAACTGCTCCAGTTCTCCTTCATCTACAATTCCATCGGAAGTGATATTGATCAGTTGCTCCGTGATATTCTCCATCTTCTGAGAAGATCCAAGGAACTGAAGGATCAGTCGATCCAGGCTATCTGCATTGATCGGTTTCACTGTCTCACGACCGATTGCACACTCCCCTGAGCAATACATATTACAAAGCTCCGGTATCTCATATACATCCGCCATCCCCAGAACTTCTTCCGGATAAGGAACTGACATGCCAAGCTCGATCCGTGATAACCGCGTCCGGTCAATATTTAAAATCTCAGCCGTCTTTTCCCGGCTGGTAAGATTTGGATTATTCTTTGATGCATTATATCTTGCGATATAATACGGATTATTCAGTGCTTTCGTAGCTTTTTTACTCATATCATGTTCCTCCAAAACTTCACTTATGTATCAGTACATAAATTTTCATCATCATATTACCACACAATCTACATTCTGAGAAGAAAAAAGAACCGACTTATCAGAAAATACAGTTTCTTCTAACAAACCTTCCTTATCTGCACAGGCACAGAGATTATATTTCCGACCTGTTTTATCTGTTATTCTGAATTCCCGGAAATAGATATTTTTCTTTTTCATCTCTGAACGATCCATAATTTTTTTCTGAGTCGGTTCTGAAAAATCAAGTCCTTTTCCTGTCATCTTACCAAATGATTCCATCCGGGTCCAGACCCGTGCAAAATATAACGCAGCCGCATCCGGATCCAACTTCTTATATTGTTCCCTGTCCGCTTCTGAAAATAACCGATTCACGATCTTCTCCCGTCCACCCTGTATCAGCTCGATATCAATGCCACAGGACAAATCACACTTCGATTCTTTGTGAAAGATCAGCGCTGCAATGCATCCGCTGTGGCTGATATTAAATGCTATCTCAGGGTGATCTGCCAGATAAACCTTGCCATGCTCCATGATCTGATAGCGACAGTCTTTCTCAGACAAATGACACTCTTTTAACGCCCGGTCAAGCAAAATTCCCGCAGCAACCGACAATTTCTTATCCTTCTCATATCGAAGCCTATTCACTTTTCCCAAACGATACTCAGACAGCTCTTCCAGATACTTTTTCATCTGCTCCTCTGTCATATCCGACACATCCGCATACCAAATCAGCATGAAAATTTTCCTTTCTATCTATTCATGTAAACCTTTTTCCAGTATAACCATATTCCGGTAAAAATCAAATTTAAAAAAACCCCACATACGAAAGTTTGAAAAACACTAACGGTTTCACACACCTCCACATGCAGGATTCTTTCATATTATTTATTATAACGTGCAAAGATTTGGGAAATCTCTCATATCCCTATTTACTTCGTCAATATGCAGGCCCTTGTAAGAACTATCTACTGCATTATAGGCTTTCTGCATCTCTGCTGTACATGCCATCATAGATGCAGGCACTCCGACATACATATCACTGATCGAAATCTCGATCTCACCAGGATTCAATGTAATGGAATCCTCCTTCTCATTGTATGGTTTATCCATCAGGATTCCTTTTACTGCCCTACTGAAATACGGCATTACATTTGGCACTGATATATATTTCTTATTCAACAAAAGTTCTTTGTAGCCATTCTTGAGCACACATAACTGCTTTTCTTCCTGAATATCATTTACAAATGCAGCAGCTACCTTCTGCATAACTTCATCCCGTCGGTCATTTGTCGGTGAACCAAACATAACATTGATATCATTCTCTGCAAGTTTCTTATCTGAGAATGCAACGGATAACATCTTCTCCGGACCATATGCTCCGATACCGCTGAATAAACGACGATAAATCTTCTCCATCGCATCCTTGACTGGAACAACTCTTCCGTTATCAATATTTGCTTCATTATCTAACATCAACCGGATCAGTCCATCCTTTACCTCATTGATACGACTGTCATTTACATAATCAGTTGGAAGGAATTCATGTCTGGCCGCATTCTTTAATATATTCTTCGTTGTTACCTTACCTTCATTTGCAAGATCCTCGATTGAATTCTTCAGATCTTCTCCGAACTGGGAATAGATCTCATCCAAACGCTCTGCCCGTTGCTGCAACCAACGAAGTGTATCACCAAACAGATCCTGTGCATCAATCTCATCCATGATCCGATTTCGTTCTGAAGCAAGTGTCTCTTTGATACAGGCATCATAATATCCATTCTCTGTCTCACGCTTTGCAGACGGAAAAGTGAAGAAACGTTTTGCTACAATCTCACAGATAGATTCTATAATTCTGGAATATTCACCGGATGGTGTATATTTGCTGTGAAGCTCCTGCAGCTTCTTAACCTCTGCCATCATACCTCTGGTAGAATCTGCTACACCGGCTGTTGGTGCTCCGATAATATCAATCGCTGCATACGGACCGCATACCTTGATATATTTGGCAATTACAGCATCTAAGGAATTCCACAATTTATTCTTAATGGACTTGATCATGACCGGAAGCTCTTTATCCATATTATCAAGCTTCTCACCCATATGTTCTCTGAGTCCATCTGTATGCTTCTTGATCATCTTATAGGTTGGCTTCGTAAACTGTCCAAACTGGATTAATCCGTTCACACTGAGGTTGATCTCATCCCCCGGTTCTGCATGAAGAAAATCATCCAGCTCTTTTAACGCACCCTTGATATCCGCTTCAATCTGCGGATTGTCAAATGGTGAAACAAACAAACGCTTATATGCTTTGTTAAACAGATCACTCTCACAGATATTCTCAATCTCACGGATCGGTATCTTATAATCTGCTTCACTGACAACCTTATAATAACAATTTGCTGTCGCAATCTCAGAATCCGAATGTTCCATCTTCCAGTTTGTCACAGAATATTTCTCATTGTCAAAGAATACATCCCGAAGCAGCTTTCTGTCATCGTTTACATCATTGTTACCGATATATTTGTTACATGCAAGTTTATATAGGAAGCTTGCTGTGTCCATCAGAACTGTACCCTCCGGCAGGTATCCCTGGCTGTCCTTCTTACCGGATACCAGCATACAGGCATCGAACAGATTCTCCCGGATCACCAGCTTGTGGGTGGTGCTTTCAAATATATATGCATCATCCTTTTCTGAAAGCTTCATATAGTAATCGACTTCTTTTAACGCAGCACAGCCATTTGCCATCATCCGGAACATTAACTCCGGATCTTCCGTTACGCTCTTGTTGCCAAATATAACATCCGGCATCAACAGGCAGCCTCCGATTCGAAGATTCGCCCACTTCTTTGCTTTTCCATACGCCCGGATATTATATGTAAGATCGGATAAGATACCGCTTCCGGTTCCGCCGGAAAGACTGGATACAATGATCACATCCATCCAATTACCATTCGCCTTATCATGAATCTCTTCCAGTCTGTCAAATAACAGCATACGGATATCTTCATAAGCATTTGAAAACATGAGTCGTCCGATCTGACGATTGCCATGCGCACCGTCTTTTGTCACTGTAACATCCGGAAAGTCTGCATCCATCCAGTTTGCAAGATTCGGATGTACCGGATTTTTCTTGATTCCATCTGCAAGTATATTTTCAATATTCGGTCTGTAGATACTTAATACTTCAAGTGCATTAAAACCAACATGCTCTTTGCTGTCCTCAATTGTCTGTTCCATCTCAGGAATGTCTGAATCAATCATCAGAAAATGAATATTATCCTCCGGTATGATATCATCAACCATCATCCCCTTTAAGTTACAAACGGTTCTGCTTCCGACACCGCCAAGACCGATCACCAGCAGATTCCCATTAAACCGGTCATCGTGACTGATTCTTCCAAATACGCGGATATCCCTCAGCTTGCTAAATTCTTCTTTTTGCGTATCAATAAGTATCATATACAATCTCCTTAATTATAACCATTCCCCCGGCACAGAAGCGGTTTCCGTCAATTCTGTGCAGTCTCGTTACAAATATACTAACATATATATTTATGCTAACACTATTTTATGTGATTTTCAACAAAAAACTGCATATTTTTTAGAGGTTTTGCATTCTTTTTTCTATGCAATCTTAATATTCTACGCATAGTTCTTATTCTTTATGCATAAATTTTTGCGACAAAAAAGTCCATCAGACTTGCTCATTCAGAAAACAAGTCTGATGGACTTTTTCTGTCTATAAATTTCTCTAATAAAATATTATACAAAATACTTAATACCATCTTCTCATAGTAATTTTCATTACTATAAGTAAAATGTAGGCAAATTATATATTATTCATTGGTTAAATATACGACAACACCCTTGTTTGCCGGAAGGTCTACGATCAGCTTCCCATCGCGGATCTCAAGGCTTTCTCCGCCTGTACAGTCACCGCCTGCGGCTACAGAGTTTCTCTCCTGCTTATGCATTGTCTGTTCAAATTCACCGATCACACGATGCATGTTATTCATGGTATCATTCAGATTTCCAAACAGATTCCATACTGCCTGGCCGAAGTCTGCGCCTGTTTCCAGTGCTTCTAATGCCTTACGGATATCTTCTGCCTTATAGCGGATTTCACCGGAGGCTCCGACCAACTGACCGGCTTTATCAAGCAACTCATTTCGTGCATTTCCCCATGCCTTTGCTGTTGCATCATCGGTACAGGTATCCTCCTGCGCTTCTGCTGTCTGATCAATCGTCAGGAGGTTGACTGCTTTATTTGCACCAATCGGCAGATTAATCTCCATGTGTGCACCGTTATCTGCATTATTCAATGCCGTTACAACCGCACGTCCATCCAGGCATCTTGCAAATGCAAACTGTCCGGTCGTCAGATACAATTCCCGGTAGTCTCCATAGGTCAGTTCCGGAAATCTCTGTTTCAGATGTCCAAGCGTTGTATATAATGCAGGAAGCTCATCTTTTTCATCAAAATCAGCCAGATTCAGATCCGGACGCAGATTCCAGTCTGAACCATTCTCCTTATTGCCCGGTATACCGAATTCAGAACCGTAATAGATCGATGGAATTCCCGGTACGGTATATACAAGGATCGCTACATTGTACATATGCGCCTTGTTATTTAATTTACTGTAAATTCTTGCTACATCGTGGTTATCACAGAAAGTATATAACTTCTTGTCGCCTACAATGCCATTTAAACGCTTGATCGTATGCGCAATCTCAAAATAATTATGATCGTTATGTCCGGAATATAAGCCCTTATGCAGTTCATAATTTGTTACGGAATGGAGCATATCGTTATTTGCCCATCTCGAATAATCTCCATGAATAACCTCGCCCATCAGCCAGAAATCCGGTTTCACACCATTGCAGAAGGAACGTAATTCTTTCATAAAGCCAAAATCAAGTACATCCGCAGCATCCAGACGAATTCCATCAATATCAAATTCTTCAACCCAGAACTTTACGGTTTCAAGATGATAATTCCTCACTTCCGGATTCCAGAGGTTTAATTTCGCAAGCAGATTATATCCGCCCCAGTTATCATAGGAAAATCCATCGTTATATTCGTTATTACCCCAGAAATTCACATTACAGTACCAGTCCTTGTACCTGGAATTCTCCCGGTTCTTCTTTATATCCTGAAATGCAAAAAAATCTCTGCCTGTATGATTAAAAACACCATCTACGATGACCTTTACATCATTTGCATGACAGTTCTTTACGAACTGCTTGAAGTCATCATTTGTTCCAAGTCGTCTGTCTACCAGGCGATAATCGGTTGTATCATATCCATGAGAACCGGATTCAAATAACGGTCCTATATAAATCGCATTGCATCCAATCCGCTTCGCATGCTCCGCCCATTCATTTAACTTGTCAAAATGCGCTCCTGTCTCTCCATTGTTATCATGTGGACATCCACACAATCCAAGTGGGTAAATATGATAAAATACTGCGCTGTCATACCATGCCATAGTCTTTATCTCCTTTTATCATTTTTGTATACATATTGCAAAAAGCCATACATATCACTCATGTAAAATTATACCACAAACCTGTCGTATACGCGAAACTTTTATGCAAATTCCGATTTTCTATATATTCCATATAAATTTATCTTCCTGCATTTCATTTTTTTCCGACACATAATCATAAAAACGCTGTACACAGGGAGGCTTATAAGCAGTCGCGTCACAGACCATATAATACATCCGGTCTGCCCGGGGCTTTCTTAGCTTCAGGATTTTTACCGTAAGCCGTTCTAAGAGCTTCATATAAGGAACAACAGCAATTCCAAAGTTATGCGCTACAAGGCCGGCAATTACTTCATCTTCTTCTGTCTCATAAGCAATCTGCGGTGTCTCACCTATCAAGCTATATAATTCGTTTATCACATCCCGCATACCAGAACCTTCCGCAAAATAAATCTGCGGATATTTTAATGTGTCCGCAAGATCTACATTTTTCTCTTCTGCGAGCGGGTGTTCCTCCGGGGTGATCACGACAAGATCCTGTCTGCCAACCGGAAGAACAGACAGACCGCTTTCATCCACCGGTCTGGAACAGAATATAATATCGTACTGTTTCTCCTTCAGTCCATTTATTAACTCATGTGTTGTTCCTGTATGAAATGAAAACTGAACCGTTTCATCCTGTAACCTTTTCCTATAATCATCAGCCAGTCCCGGAACAAAGTCCATACCAAGCGGTCGGACAAACCCTAATCTTATGACACCTTCTCCATGTGCTGCCTTCTGCATCAGGCGGATGCCCTGATCAAGCGTCCGGATCGTATTCTCCGCATAGACCAGAAATTCTTCTCCATACCTCGTAAGTACAGTGTTACGTCCTGTCTTTTCAAATAATAATACCCCAAGTTCTTCTTCTAACTGGTGAATCGCATGGCTTAAGCTCGGCTGTGTGATGTTCAGATTCTTTGCTGCCTTCGTGTACTGCTGTTCCTTTGCCAGTTCCACGAAATACCGTATGTAAAATAAATTCATTCGTTTACCTCTTTCTATCTGACTTTTGATGTTCGATCCATTTTCCCTGTTCTCGTACAAAATTATTTATATCTCTCATTTCTCTCTATTATACTCGCAAATCATATATAGACAATATCTATAGAATTATAAAAACTATTTATTTGTTATCATTTGCATGGAGTGCTACAATACGGAACCGTGAAAGATAAATAAAATGAAGTAAATACACTTACATATGATATCAAAATCTTCTATTACAGATATCTATGATAAGCGCAAATGAAAGGATGTCACTTTAAAATGAATACATATGCACAAAAACAGATCATTCCTGAAACGGACGCTCATATGACACAACGGATCATGTATGGAGAGATCGCCCTGATCGTTGCCGTATGCATAAACAGCTTTGCAGTCGTTCTGATGTTATATTCCGGTGCAGGAATTTCTGCGATTTCCAGTGTTCCTTACGCCTTTTCCGAGGTGCTCCCAAAGCTCAGCTTAGGTACTTGGACCTACATCTTTCAGGGACTTCTGGTTCTCACCCTGATGATTTTACGGAAGAAATTTGTCCCTCAATATCTGTGCAGTTTTATCGTTGGTTTTTTCTTCGGGAAACTGCTTGATGTCCATGAAATGTGGATCAACATTCTTCCAACCGCTATCGGATACCGGATTCTTTATTTTATAATTAGTTATGTGCTGATCTGTATCGGTATCGCACTTTCCAACCGTTGCGGTCTGCCAATCGTTCCTACCGACCTTTTTCCACGCGAGCTGTCGCAGATCATAAAGAAGAAATATTCAATCGTTAAGATTTCTTTTGACGTTATCTGTCTGCTTACAACTGCCTGTATGACAGGCTTCTTTCTCGGTCATATCAAAGGTCTTGGGATCGGAACTATATTGGCAGCTTTTACAATGGGAAAAGGTATTGCTATCGCCGGACAGATCATTGATAAATATATGATCTTTGTCACCTATCTGTCCAGAAAGAAATAGATTTTTATATAAATATTTTGAACAAAAATAAAATTCCATGAATGGGATAACAGGGAGCCGGAAAGCTCCTGTGTTACCCCACCATGGAATTTTTTTAACTTAAATTTGCAGTTTTATTTTACTGTGACCTTCACCCGTTTATTTACTCCATTTAATGCAGTAACATAGATATAACAGGTTCCTTTTTTCTTTGCACGGATCGTACCCTTTGCCGTTACAACAGCAACCGCTTTATTGGTACTGCTGTAGCGAAGTTTAGCACCATGCCCTTTGGATAACAGTTTCTTTTTGTTATCCTGTAAGATAAGCTTAGTTGTTATCTTTGCTGTTTTACCTTTCTTTAAGGTATACTCTGTCTTCTTGCACTGAATCTTCTTTACATTTGTATATGTCTTGTTCTTCGGCCCTGCGATATGAAGTGTCAGTCCTGTAGCAATATACTGCTTCTTCCCATTCACAATACGATATGCCTTGACACGGACTCTGTATGACTGTTTCCGGTTCAGCTTCTTGCCTTTATACTTACTCAGTACTGTTGCGTTCTTCTTTGCACCTGAAATCTTCTTAACAACAGTCAGCTTCTTTCTGTTACATGGAGCTGCATAGACATCATATCCCTGTGCCCCCTTAACAGCTTTCCAGGTCAGTTGAATTTCCTTCTGTGTCCATGCAACCTTCTGTTTGCTGGAAAGTGTCTGTGAATTCTTCTCGATCTGCTTCCTGGTCAGTTTCTCTACAACCGGTTTTTCCGGTTCTGCCGGAGGCTCCGGCGTCTTAACAACCGTTACAGTGATCTTAATCGGTACATTCTGCAACAGCTTCTCATCAACGGTACATACCAGTTTGCTCAGATCTGTATTGTTCGTCCGGACATCTGCTGTGATATCTGTACCATTCATACTCCATGCATTGATCTCGTAGCCAGCGATCACCGATGCTGTCATTGTAACCGTGCTGTCCCGGTATACTTCAAGGCTGCCTGATCCGGAGGATACATTCTGCACAAGATCATTCTGTTTTTTACGATCCACATGAACAGCTATTGTTCCTGCCTTTGCTCCATCTGCCGATACCAGCTCATACTGAAACTCAGCTTTTGGAATCTCCTTATAAGTAACTGTCACCTCTACATTCTTCTCAAAGCCTGTATCTGGTGCCTGAATCCTGATCTGCTTATTGTCTGTATTTTCTATATCAGAAACCGTCATATCACTGTAAGCTGCACCATCCATCATTACTGTGATCTGATCCACTTCATATCCAGTCTTCGGTACTGCTGTCATAACAATATCTTCTATACGGTATCTGTCGATATAACCGCCGGATACAACATCATTACATCCCACTGTTCCCTTGCTGTCACAGCTATATGTGACAGTTGGCCGATCAAGCAGAACGAGTACAACACGCATGGATTTGTTTACACTGTTAAATGAACTTTCCTTCGCATCCTTTCCGGTTGCGATCGTCTGTTCTTCTGAACCGATAAACAACTTCCACGCAGAGATCTGATACTGCTCCGGTACATCTGCTTTCATAACAACCGGCAGATTCTTTACGATCTTTGTATCATTGCTGATCTGCACTGAATCGCTCCATGCCGTAACAACATCATCTACCTGCTGTCCCTGTTCATTTACCGCTTCAAAATGAAGTGTTTCCATCTGGAACATATTGACAACCAACTTGATCTTCATGTTCTTCTGGACGTTGGATACTACATACTGATCTCCTCCGGTTGCTGCAACTGTATAATGTATATCATCTGTATAGATTCTCCATTCTGATACCGTAACTGATTCCGGAAGATCTGCCGTAAGGGTTACTGTTGATCCCTTTGCCGCCTTACCATCCTGAACCTGTTCTGAGACATTGATCTTACAGCCTGCAACCGATGTATCTGGATCTTCTGCGATCACTTCTGTCTCAAATAAATATGTCTCTACCGGTTCAAATTCAACGGCCACAACAGTATCTGTCTCCACATTATCGAGTGTGATCTCTGTTCCGGCAAAGATACTTCCGTCAGTATTTTTCTGGATCTTTGCTGAACCACCATGAGAAACCGTCCACTGTTTTACGACATAATTCTCATCTGGAACCGCCTGAAGCAGGATACTCTTTCCCGTAAGGACGGTCTCACCTGTATCGATCTTGCTTCCATAGCTTCCGGCCTTTACATAATATGCCTGAAGACTTCCGTTTTCCGGCTGATCGTAATTCAACTGGTAGGTCTTTGCTGCAAAGGATACACTGACATGAACACTGCTGCTCAATGCTGAAATAATCAATGTATCTCCATTTACCATATAATCAGTTCCGAGAACCAGATCATTTCCATCACTTCCTGTTACCTTCCATGCTTTGACCTTATAATTATCCTTTGGAATTGCTTTAAAGGATACCTTGCTCTGATCTGCTAATCCGGCTCCGGATGCAAATGGCTCTTTGGAGTCTCCACAATATCCTTTTATCGTTCCCTTGCCATCAGACTCATATCGGACTGTATACTGGTTCGATACGATCTGATATTTTCCTCTGTTCAGAGTGACGTTATATTTCTTCAGGAATTCTTTTACCAAATCTATATACTCACTGTCTTCTTCGGTTCCAACTGTAAGCCATGCGATTCCGGTCTGGTAAACACCTGCTGTCGAATTTTCATCTAACTTCGGCTCAGCCTCTATTGTCATCAAATCCGACAGTTTATATTTAGCTGCATCTGAATCCAGGATACCGGATTCTGTGTCATCACCCGAATATTTTACAACAACATCTGACAGGCTTAATACTTTATCTGCCGTGTCATCCTCTGATATACCATCCTTTGATGGAGCAGTAATAACGATCGGCCGTTTGCTTACGGTAAGCATCTTCATCGCATATGATTTGGCCTGACTGGTACCGTTCTGTCTGGTTATCGTCGCAACAAATGTATGCTGTCCCGGCCATTTTGGAGTAAATGTATTGCTGGCTATATTTTCCGTTACAACCTTATCATCTCCATCCACATAGGATACCTGATAAGATACAGAAGCATCTGCTGCAAGCGGTTCTGTCGTTATATTGCCGGATGTATCGTTTTCCCGTTTTCCCTGTCTGACTTCTAACTTAATGGTATTGCCATATTCCGCATTGTTTCCGGAAAGAACGTATACCGTATTATCCGTACGATCTACTACATAATAAACAGTCTGTGTATCAGTAGGATATAATGATGTATTTCCGCCATAAGATACAGTCACCGTATAATCTCCGGCTTCTTCCGGATTCCATACAACAGAAGCATTACCATTCTTATCTACATCGGTTGATATATCACGAATAGAACCGGTCCGGTTATTGAAGAAGTTTACATTTACAATTCCTGTTTTATCGATATTGACAGAAGATGTAACTGCCTCTGCAACATGGATCTGAACCGTTGTCTGATCTCCCTTTATGATATCTTCAACCTGTGTATCATATGTTTCATTTACGGTAACAACCTCACCAGGGGTAACACCATACTGCTTAGATGCTCCACTTCCCATAAGAGAAAAGGCATCATCCGTAGCGATCTTTAATTCATTAAATGTTGTAATGATCTGCTCCTGCTGGTTCTCATCTGTTACCGTCTGCTCAGTCTTGTAATAATAGGTCTCATCCGCAGTCCGATCTGCTTCGGCGGATTTTGAATACATGATATAAGCATTATTTCCTTCGTATGCCTCCGGCCAGTACAGATACCAGGTTGTTCCATCAACCTCGATATACTGCTGATTTGTAGTGCCAGCAGATTCTTCTTTATATCCGGCATAAGCAGGCACATAGGACTGAACAGTACCGGCATACGCTTTTGCTGTAATTGCTCCATCTGTACCCTGTTCCAACTGATACCACTGTGTAACTGCTTCTGACATAGCATCTGTGCTGTACAACAATATCTCACCATCGGCTGTTACTGCTGTATATGCATAATAAGTCTTGCCCGCTGCAGTCTCTGTCACCTGTTCTGTCACAGGCTTTATTGTATCTGCATCAACTCCATTCCAGAGAGCGGCTGCATCACCGGTTGTTCCACTCTGGAATACATTTGGTATTACTTCATTTAATTTCACCTTTGCAGTTGCTGTTCCTGCTGTCTCATTATATCCTTCCAGTACATACCATTCATTTGTCTGGCTGTCAAAATAGATAAATTCCGGTATTACTGCATCCGGATATACAGCGGATACCACTGCACCATTCTTATACTGGACAAATGTCTCCTTCTGTGTTCCGATTGTAACCGCTACAGTCTTCGATACCGTACGTTCATTCGTAACCGTCCGTGTCTGTGTGTACTGTCCAAATGCTGTATTAGTTCCCTTATTTGCACTATCGGACTGTGTATTGCTGATCGTTGCTGTCACCATACTGTCAGCCCTTCCGACATGCAGGATGCCGGGTGCTCCATATGCGTATAACCGCACACCCTTTATCAGCTCAGAAAGAACGCATCGATAAGAATTGCCATCCATATCCTCTGTGATACCATTTAACTTCAATGTACTTCCATTTATACCGGAAGCTTCTTTGTCCGTCAGGTTTACCCAATTGACCGAACCTGCTTTTCGAACCTGCCATGCATAGGACAGACCGCCTTTTGCATTTGCAGATGGAAGTGCATCGATCACAAAGCTTGCATTACCGCCGACAACAACTCTCTGTACACTTGTCATGCTTAAGATATCCGGTTTCTCACTGTCAGCCAGTGTATGAACGGATACCTCCGGTGTGTATTCGGAGTATACAGTCTCACCTCCGCTGTTTGTTCCAACTGAACGAAGTGCAAATTCATATTCCGTCGATGGTTTCAATCCATCATAGGTGTAAGAAGCACTGTCACCGCTGATCGTATCTAACAGACTGTATTTATTGGTTGTGATACCATCATTAAATACCTGATAGATCTCATATTTCTCTGCCTTCTTATAACCACTTTCCCATGCAAGCGTTACGGAATCTGCAGTCACGGTATCCACACTGATATCTTCCGGTGGAGATGGCGGCTGTTCGACATTTTTTACAACAAAGCCAAGGATTGGAACATTGCTGTCGCCAAGTTTTGCCTGCCAGATACCAAATTTTGTACTGAAGCTGTACTGGGAATCCGTCGCCGGCGGGTAAGCTACCACGCCTTCCTTCGATACTGATGAATAATCAAATGTTGTCTTACCGGAGCCCCAGCCACCGCCAAGCTTGACACCACCGCCATAATTCATCTTCACCACTTTGGCATCTATCTCACCTTCTACACCAAGTGTCAGTTCGAAGCTGTTCGTCTGGGTCATTGTCTTACTGCTCTGTGTACTATCCGTGATATTCATCGCTACCGTTGTCTGGTCATTGACCTTATTATTGATCTCTACCCAGTTCGGATAGCCAACAAACCCCTTCATTCCAAGTGAACTGGTCGCATAGGTATCCGGACATCCCGGCGTACTGGACAGAATATCCTTCGTGATCACCTTATTCTGCAGAGTTTCATCGCTTGCTGCAAACCGATTAAAGGAATCTACATCCATGGTCGAATAGACCGGCTGCTGCTGCACTCCGACCTCCATGGTATACGACGCACTTCCGTCGGCCGGCGTGATGACGTATTCATACAAAATAACCGGTGTTCGATAAAGCACTACCTGATTCTTCGTACCATCATTTTCAAAACTGATCGAATACTCATGGGAAAGCTCATCCTCGTATGACCACTCCCAGTCATGGGTATAGGACGCCTCCGTATGGAACTGCAATGCTGAAGAACCGATGGAAAATGATGCATATGCTCCAATGGATGCCATCTTCGTTTTACTGGTTACCGTTCCTTTTCCAGATACTTTACCGTATAAGGTTTCTCCGATATTTCCATTATAATAATTATCCTGAAGCTCGCCAAAATATGGAGCAGCCTGTAATACAGCCAGAATATCTACATTACTGTATGTATATTTCTTGCTCTTAAAGGTAAATACATCCGTATCTTTATCCGCATCAACTGCTGCGATCGCCAGACATGGGAAATCACTCATGCCGACATGCCGCACCAGCTCGTTTGAAGTCGAATCAAAATAACTGCCCGGTGTACAGATACCGGTCGATGAATCCTTGTTCTGTTCCTTACCGGACATGTTCACCCGGTAAAAGTACCGGTTAAAGCTCTGTTGCTTATATCCGGTGGTATATAAGACCTGTTCAATTCCCAGATCATTTTCATCAAAGTTTCCTGCCACACAGCCATCTACCCAGGTATCGGATATGATATAACCGCCGATTCCTTTATCACTGCTCTGACATACCTTGGCTGTATAGTCCTTTTTCCATGATTCATTTTCAAACTTCCAGAAAACACCATCTAAGAAAACCTGCTCCGCATCATTTCTTCCGTTTACTGCCGCACAGGTCAATGCAGGAAGCGGATGCACATTATCATCTTTATCAAAGCCTGCATTTACAAAATTACACATATCCATTACATTTCCGCCGGATGGAATTAATGTCTCCACCTCTTCATTTGGATCGTATTTCAATGTTACCAGCATATACTTTTTATTGGAACCGGATTTATCTCCATCCGGGCCATCATTATCACTGTATACACCGGCAACTACAACTTCCGGGAAGCCATCAAAATCAATATCACCTGCTGCTACAGATGCGTAACGCATATATACACTGCATGTATCCTTATCCATTACATACTTATTCATCTGCTGTGGTTTCTTGTTCTCTACCTTATAACAGGCAAATACAGAGCTTCTCTGCTGCAGCTTCTTTCCATCACTGTCATCATGGATATTCGAATAGGAACCAACCAGAAGGATCTCATCTTTGCCATCCCGGTTGATATCCGAAGTTTCTATCGACATGTTGATCGTTGCTCTTGCCGTCTTTCCATTATTGGTAAATTTACCTGCCATATCCGCTCCGGTATTTCCCATAAAATTACGAACCGGAATATTATCACTGATCGGCGATAAGGTGATTCCATCGAGGATCATTATATACGGATCTCCACGTTTTGGAACATAGACTGCGATATCTTCATCTCCATCACCATCAAAATCTCCTGCCTTTAATGTAAAATAATTCTTATAGGCACTGTATTTTTCCAACTGATTATCCCGAAGCCAGTCATTATCATCACCCGATCCAAGGCTGAAGGTCTTTCTTAATTCCTGACCTTTACCGGATGCACTGTATCTTGCTACAACAAGCTGCGGATCTTTTCCCAGTGATGCGCCAACAAGTGCAACCATATTATCACGGCCGGTTCCATACGGATCATAACCGTCTACATTTACATACTTGACATCAGCTGCGCCGGATGCTGTACGGCTCTGCATAAATCCATTGTTGTTCCGTTTCGAATCCGGTCCAACATAATAGCCCTTGATATCCGAGCTTTTCGTATAGTTATACGTCTCAGCATTTCGGTTCTTTCCACTGGATCGATACCATAAAAATGCTTCCATCTTTTCATTAAATGCAGAATAGCCGGAACCATATGGATTTTCACCGTCATTTGCATTAAATGAACTTGGTGTCGTCAGATTAAATCCATATTTATCCTTTCCGCTGTTATCTGCATTTGAGGTATCTGCCTGCGTGACCGCCTGCCCCGGCGGCTCATCCGCAAGAACTCTGACCGGATTTCCAACCCCAGGAAACATACCGATCACCATCGAAATTGAAAGCATTGCTGCCATCCATTTCTTTCCCCAATTTCTGTTCATGTTCTCACCATCCCTTTCTTACATAAACGTTATTCTTGTTTCTGAATGCTGTCTCTGCATCCAAACCTCCAGTTACATAATAATTATATCGAAATTTTTTCTAAAAAGAAAGAAAAATAGATGCATTTTATAAATATATTCATCTTACAAACACAATATGTGTATTTATTCTGACAATTTGCGTTAGTTTATTAGAAGCGAATACAATTTAAAACGCATAATGTTATGCAAATATTGTTGGATCAAATCATAAATTATACCCCTCTTGCTTCAAAAAAAGACATTTTCATATGATATCCTTATAAAAATATATCCCAAATTCCGGACATATCTTAAACTGTAACATCATACGAAAATGTCTTATTCTGTACTCTAAATATTCTATTTGTTTTTAATTCATTAAACTTGCTGTTCTATTATGAATAAATGCTATTCTATTTCCATTTTACCTGGTAAATAAATGCTGCCTTCTGATCGCATCTTACTTTGTAAGTAAATACTGTGTCTGATTACATCTTACTTTGTAAACAATGCTTCTACAAACACATCTGCGATTAACTGCTGTCCCACTGCAGTCGGATGATCATCTGGATCTATATAATTTTCTGCATTCTGATTATTAAGCACAATATCATTTGAGGAAGCAAATGCTTCATAGCAATCTGCCAGTACAATATTCTTTTCTTTACATACTGTACGAATGATTGTATTTGCCTGACTGATCTTTTCTTCTGCATACTGGCCGATATTGACCGTTATCCCTCCTGCCGATATTTCATAATCCATATTACGATATGGATTATATAATGTCATGATTGCAATCCGGCAATCCGGCGAAGCCTTACGGATCAGATCTATACTATCTGAAAGATTATTATAAAACCGATTCAGATTATCTTCCGCAGACCGGTCTGCCTCCTCAAAGTCCCGGACAAATGTCTTTTTATTAATTTTTTTCCAAAGCAAAGAATCATCTCCTGCACCGGAATATCCATAAAAATAATCTTCATACTGCATAACAAAGAATTCAAACGGAAGAAGTGCATCATTCGTACCAATGCAAAATGTCACATAATCAGCATGGTCTAACAGATCTACCTTGCCTTTCTTGATATTTTGCCACATGTCGCCACTGAGCTGACCATTTACACCTTGATTACATTCGACAACCTGCATCCCCTGTTGTTTCATATAAGCAGCAATCCTTGCAGAAAATCGTTCATTCTCAGCATGTTCTAATGAATATCCATATGTAATCGAATCTCCCAATGCAACATATATAACAGAATCATCCGATACCTGCTCATCTAACTGCAACAATTTTGCATTATTCTTTGTACGACCATGCAATCCCCAGACGATTGCAATAACACATGCCCCGGCTACTGTGATCAGTCCGGCAGCCTTCCATTTCTTCATATCGATCACCTCTGTCTTATATAATAACTTTAAGCCTTTCGTATTATCCTAATCCGGTATAATCTCTATATATACCTGATCGTATTTGTATTTCAGTTCTTGCTTGATCTCATCCCGGACACGATGCAGAATGCTGATATGTATAACGTCTGTTTTATTTCCAATATATACTTCAACCCAAAGCTTCCGTCCGGTCTGGATAACATCTAAGAATGTAACCTCATAGGGATAATCATTCATATGTTTATCCACGATTCCACGTATCTGATTTAAGACATCTTCCTCCGGCGCAAATAAAATCAGATTTTTAATGCTCTGGAAAATCTCCTTTACCGGTTCTTTTATAAGGAGCAGTGCCATAATTACAGCTACTGCAGGATCAATATATGGCGTCAGAAACCGAAATCTCGTTGTAAACAATATCATCTGAACTGCAAATGCTACGGCTACTCCCATACTGCTTATAACATCAAGCTTCCACATATAAAGCTCAGCTTTGATCGTCGTAGACTCATACTTTTTACTGTAATGACCAAGCAACAGATACATGCCTGCACAGCCAAGACATACAAGCAATTCAAATATAGCAATACTGCCGGCATCAACTTCATGTCCACCATGTAATAACAGCTTTATATTTTCAACCATTAGATTGCAGGTAAGTGCTAATAATACACTGTACTTTACCAGTAAAAACAACGATTCTACCTGCGCATATCCATATGGATGCTTCTCTGTCACCGGTTTATAAAGCAGGGGCACAAGCACCAGAAACGGTCCGATCATCACTAAATCCGCTGCATCAAACAAACAATCAGTCCACAAAGAATGGGAATGGGTAAACCATGCCATCACACCTTCCGCTACTATAAACAATACACTTCCAAAAAATGATAGTTGTAATATTCTCTTTTCAATCGTCAGTTTCTCTTTCTTTTCCCTACGTTCTTTCTTTACACTGTTCACTTTTTTCGCACTATTATCTGTCTTCATCTGTTTTCTCTTTCTTGTTTTCTCTTTCTTGTTTTCATCTTTTTCTATTCTTTAATCTCACAACTACCACTATAACACAAAAATCCCGCCCGGCATACACCAAATGGAATTCTTTGTACCGTTCACAATTATATGCAAACATATAATTTTAATTATTAACTGACAAAAAGCCCCTGTTACTGCAATATAACAGTAACAGAGACTTTTTATTATTGACTATTATAATTCACGTTTTCGTGCAGTCTATTATTTGTTAGCGATTGCAGCCTGTGCAGATAGGTAAAAATATGGGGGTTTTTAATGAAATGAGCATTGTCCTCATTCTTTTCCCTATGTACCGAGGAAATCTTTTCGATTTCCTCCAATTTGATAATGCAGTTTTTCTTTCTGCCTTCCGCTGTAAAGGTTGCTTTCACATCTGCTGTCCCATTCAGATTAACATACCAATCAAATGTAGTATCCGATGTCGGTGTTATCAGATATACAAACTGATTGACAACATCGTGGCTGATAGTGCTACCACTAAAATCAATAAAGCTGTTCAGAGTGGAACGGATACCCTCTATATCCAATCCTTTCGGATTGCTTTTTTCCTGTGGAATTTCATCAAGTGCTTTTTGAAGTTTCTTGATTTCTTCATCGACAGGACTTCTCATTGCTTGATACTCGTCCTTGGAAATCTCTCCATCAGCTCTCATAGCAATCAAGTTAGTCAGTCTGCTATTTGCCTTATCCAATTTCGCCTGTATCGTTACCGTATCGGATTGAGTTTCGTTAGATTTTTCTTCCTTATAATAATACTTAATAAGGTCTAACGCAATCAGTACAGACTCTTTTCTCTCCGTCCAGAGATGCTCTAACAAAGCTTTTGCCATAAAATCGAGTTTCCAATCGGTTATCATTCTGCTGTCACAATATCCCTCAGTATCTAAACCGATTTCAGCTCTTTTCCGTTTAATTCCGTTGTTAAGCTGATTGTAGCATTGATAACCGTAAGAGGTTTTTCCGTCCAATTTCGTATGCCATTTATTTTTACGGTATGATGAGCCGCAGGAACAACGTAGCTTATTGACCCATATATCTCGTGAATCACGCTTACTATGTGTGTTTTTCCCTGCCGATACACATACCGGTTTTACTCTACTTTCCCTTATCGCCTGTGCTTTATCCCATATCTCTTGAGAAATAATAGAAGGGAAATCACCCTCAACATATTCATAAGTGGACATATCAAGATTGTTTATTCGCTTCTGCTCTAAAAAGTTATTGCTTCTGGATTTGTTGTAACACTTTGTTCCTGTGTAAGTGGCATTTTTAATCGCTCTCATAATATTTGAAACGCTCCACTTTATAAGTCCAGAAGCTGTTTTCCTTTTTCGCTCCGTCAAAATCTTTGCGATTTTCATCGAGCCATAACCTTGCAGATACAAATCATATATCATTCTGACCGTTTCTGCCTGTTCCTCATTGATAACATAGGTATCTCCAACACGGTCATAACCTAAAATATTACCGTTTCCATAGAGAACACCATTATCACGGCTGATTTTCTGACCTGCTTTTACACGCTCGGAAGTCTTGCGACTTTCTTCCTGTGCCAATGTTGCCATAAGAGATAGCCGCAGTTCTCCATCTCCGTCCATTGTCCAAATATTATCGTCGATAAAAAACACCTCAACGCCTATGCCTTTTAACTCTCTTGTAACAACAAGGGTATCCACAACATTTCGTGCAAAACGGCATACCTCTCTGGTAACAATTAAATCAAATTTACCTTGCTTGGCATCTTCAATCATTTTCAAAAAGGCAGGGCGTTTTTTTGCCTGTGTTCCCGTGATACCTTCATCAATATATCGTTCACAGACCGTCCAGTTCGGATGATATTTTACTTGGTCATCATACCATTGTAACTGATTTTCCAATGCAGATAACTGTGCTTCGTGTTCTGTTGAAACACGACCATAAATAGCAACTTTTCTGGCTCTGTTTCTGTCAAACAGAGAATAATCTGTGAGCTTAAATCTGTAATTATATTCATTTACTGCTGTGTTCATTAAGCATACCTCCAATTCATTTTTCTGAATATATTGTACTGATTATCAAGCCGCCTGTGAAATGTGCGAATTTGCGTGTTTCACGATATTTGTATATGTGGCTTGATTTATCATTCCTTTTTCAAGAAGTATCTCAATGAGTTTCAGAGCCGCTACATTTTTATCTACCTTAATTTCATTCATTATTGACCTCCCTCAAAGAAATACTAATGGCAAGAGCTTTATCGGCTCTTGCCATTATGACTGTGGATAGCATACCAACATATTTACGCAGGCGTTGTTTGTCTATGGTGCGGATTTGTTCAAACAGGATAATTGAGTTCTTATCCAAACCTTCAAAATCATTGATTAAAGTGTGTGTCGGCAATTTTGCTTTAGTGTGTATTCGGCTTGTGATGGGTGCGACAATGACCGTAGGGCTATGCTTATTGCCGACATCGTTTGAAATGATAAGTACAGGTCTTGTTCCGCCTTGCTCCGAGCCGATAACAGGATTTAGATTTGCGTAGTAAATATCTCCACGCTTGATTTTTCTTTCCATTATGTTTGACCTCCCAGATTTATTTAGGCAGGTATGTTCTGCCTATGTAGGCAGCCAAACAAAAGGAAGTATTTAAGGTCGGGAGAGTATAAGCAAAATTTCTGTTCCTATGACTACCTTTTATCTGGCTTTATGATAGGAGCATTTCAATTTGTCCTCGACACCCCGAAATGCTATGGGAAGTCGCCAAACGGTCAGTAGCGAACTGACACCACGGGAGTTCCACCCCTCTGACGGTCTGCCAGAGCCGCCCTCATTGCCTGCGACGGTTTGATCACGCTCGGACTGTGACTGGACGGGAGTACCATTATTCTCTTTGTGGGTTATGGCGAAATCGGAAGCAATCCGATATTTTCAGTCGGTAATGAATGAGATCACCCCCTTTCATCGCTCGCTGCTTCTTAACAGGTCTTGGCGTACCGCTGCACACGCTTATGCTCATCACAATCACAAAGAGGAAGTATTTGGCGAATGGATATTCGGTTGTCAAGGATCACTCCCGTTTTCGCCACACAAAGCAAAACAGGTGGAAGGAATTTAATCCCTCTCACCTGTTTGCTCACTTAAAAGCGGTTTCGTATAGGCTAAAATTAAAATTTTTCAAAAAGTTTTTTTAACTTCTTTAGTGCAATGTCAACGCTTCCTTTAACCGCCATTTTGGTGCATCCCTCCAACTTGGCAATCTGCTCATAGGACAACTCTCCGAAAAAGTACAACAGCAGCCTGCGTCTTTGTGTTTCGGGCAGTTTTGATATTGCCTTATGTAGCAGTTCGTATTCGATGCACCTTGAAACGGTTTCCTCAAGACTTTCTTCCTTATAAAAAACTCGGTCATTCAAGGAGTTTTCTGTCAACTCGGAGTGTTCAATGTGCCTGCTCACCCGATTAAGATAGGAAATATCCTCAAGCTCAAAACGGTTAAACAGGTCATACAGCACTTTCTCTATTTCAATATTTTGCATAACACCCCGCCCATCTTTAAAAGAGAGGTAATATCTGCCCTCTACAATCATCAGCGTATAAGGGTTATGCTTGTCCTTTTTTCGGTTAGGATGTTTTTCATTCATTCTTTGTTCCTCCAATCAATCTGAATTTTTGAAATTTCAGATTGATCGGCGGTGAACGACACCCTACGCCACAAACAGGCTTACGACTTAATTCAACAAAAAACGACAAAAGAAAAACCGCAAAGGCTGTCAAACCCTTACGGTTATAAGAAATAACAATTCTATTATATAGATATTTAACATCTACTTTTGGAACATAATTTCCCCAAATGGAGATAAGAATTTTTTTAACAGATTATTCTCATCTCTATCGAACGGTATGTAAATAACTGCTGCTTAAAATCAGCAGCACAGTGTTATCAGACCAACACATAAGAAATCCCTCCAAACTTGAAACAGGTCTGGAGGGATAAAATAGCCATCTGAGCATGACAAAATTGCCCACCAAAACACCGTTTTTTTTATTTGGCGGACTTGTCAAATTCTATATTCATGTAAAAAAAGAGCCGATGACTTATGAGGTTATCTCACAAGTTCATCGGCTCTGCGTCTATGCGTCTGGCTCTTTGATGACGGTTATATGTAATTTCTTTGCATTTATTAAAGTTTCTTTCTTACATTTCGGACAGTAAAGAGGATAATTCTTTAAAACAGTATCTTCTCTAACTCTATCACGGGTTTTGTTGCCACAAATCGGGCAAATTATCCATTCTGAAATCATAAATTATCCATCTCCATTTATCATGTTTTATTTAATCTTTCTATTTTATATTTACTATCTTGACAAATTCATATCGTACACTTATCTGGAATTACTATTATTCTCTAAACTTTTTTCAAGAATAAAGAAAATATCGTACCTTTTTCATCGGATGCCACCTTGATATACCCGTTCTGCTTATTCACAATATCACGGGTAAGATATAAACCGATCCCTACACCGTCAACTCCTGCTGACTGCTTTCCACGGTAAAATCTGCCGAAGATTTTTGCCTGTTCTTCTTCAGGAATGCCAATTCCGTTATCGGATACATCCAATCGCAAATACGATGGATATTCGGTGATTTTCAAGTCCACAACTCCTCCGCTTGGTGTATATTTCACAGCATTGTCAAGTACATTGGTAACAGCTTCTGCCGTCCAGTTAAAATCAAGCAGGGCTTCAAAGGTCTGCCCACAATCAAAGGTAATCGTAATATTTTTATCCCTTGCTTTGGCATAAACCGTTTTTACCGCTTGCATAACAATATCATTTAAACTGCTTTGTTCAGGTTTTAATCGGATAATGCCACTTTCCAAACGGGACATTTTAATCAAACTGTTTGTCAAAAAAGTCAGCTTTTCAAGGGACATCTGCAAGGTGGCAATATATTCCCTTCTCTCCTCATCGGATAACCCTGTATCACCTAATAACTGTGCAAAGGTGTTTGCCGCTGCTACGGGCGTTTTAATTTGATGCGAAATATCGGAGATTAAAGTTTTAATCTGTTCTTTCTCCTGTGTCAGCATTTGATTCTGTGCCTTTAAAATATTGCGGAGTTTTAGAAGTTGATGCTGCAGCCGTGCGGTCAGGGTATCCTCAGCTTCTGAAAAGACCGTCCGTTCCTGCTGTTCTACCAATGCTTCAATGAGCAGCGTAATCTCCTCTAACAGATTATCATTATAGCGGTTGTGCAGAAAGTCCAGCAGGAACAACAGACCCCCAAAAAATACAAATGCAAAAGAGATAAAAAGCGTACGGAAAAGGATGTCCTCCATAAAAAAGAACACACCAACAGATACCACCGCTGTAGCAGTACCTATAATTAAAATCAGTTTTCTATAAATCACAAAATGCTTCATCGTCATTCTCCAAAAGAGTAGCCCATGCCAAAAACTGTTACAATGTATTCCTGCTTTTCATCATTCAGTTTCTGCCTTAGCCGCTTAATATTCACACGCACGGTATTATCATCAACAAAGTTTCCATCTATATCCCAAAGCTGTTCCAAAAGCATTGCCTTTGTAACAACCCTTCCCCTGTTTTCCATTAGATAAAGGAGCAATTTGTATTCTGTTGAGGTCAAATGTATTTCCTGTCCCTTCATCAAAACAAGACACTTTTCTTTATCTAACTCTAAATCTCTGTATTTCATACGAAATTTTCCTACGCCACTTCGTTTTAGAACTGCCAATACTTTTTTCCGTAAAACTTCGATAGAAAAAGGCTTTGATATATAATCATCACAACCCACGCCAAACCCTTCCAACATATCTTCTTCCGTATCATTAGCAGTTAGAAATAATACGGGTGTTTCCGATGTTTCACGAATTTTTTCACAAAATTCCAAACCATTGCCGTCAGGCAGGTTAATATCAAGCAGAAACAAATCATACTTTTGTTTTTGGTATTGCTTCAATGCTTCCAAATACCCATAGACTGCTGTGACCATATGCTCGTCTTTTTTTAGGGCGATAGAAATACCCTTGCTCAGAATTTTGTCATCTTCAAGTAGAAAAATATTTGCCATAGCCGCAAAACGCACCACCTTCCTCAATATACAAAATTGCAGGAACAGACGCAGCAATGCTGCGTCCGTCCCACAACCTCATTTAACTATCAAAATTGTGCAGTCTTTCAATGACCGTTTCATCAGAAGTTGCCTTGTAAACAATGGCAGGAACGCTTAAGCAAATTACAAAGATTGCTGCGATCAAACCGATGACAAGTGCAACAGGGTATTTAAATACTGCATAGTTTGCCATATGCGGAACTGCATCTGCCACCAACATTAGGAACGCATTACCAAAAGTCATAATCAGCAGAGTAGAAATCAGAGCATAAATACCGCCTTCTAAGGTCAATATCTTCCTGATCTGCTTTTTCGTTGTTCCGATACTTTCCATAATGGCAAATTCATTTTTCCTTGCCACCACACCCGTCAACATAACATTTACAAAGTTAATCAAGCCGATGACAATGAGCAGAATTGCAGCACCGTTTCCCAGCAAGCTCAAAGAGTAGTTCATCTGGTTATATAGTTCTTTCTGATTCACGGAAGATTTCAGCTGCCACTCCGATGTGGTCAAGGTACTGTTGATCGCCTGTAATTCGCTGTCAATTCGCTCTAAATCGTTGAAATTCTTAATGTCAACGCCGATTGCGGAAATTATTGGTTCTTTTGTCAGGCGTTCCATACCCGCTTCGCTGACAAAGATAACATCTGGCACCATATTTATTTCTTTGCGTCTGCCAATACCTTCTGAAAGAGTATTATCATAATCGTCATAGTAAAAAGCTCCGCCAATTTTGAAATCAGTTGCCTTGCCGTCTGTACTGTCGGCAGTTAGTGTCAATGTTTCACCCACTAAAGCGGTATTAGGAGCGTTATATTCGGTATCTTTTCCTGCAATCGCTGTTTCGCCACGCTTAAATGCTTCCATGTCAATAGGCGTATCAGGATGCTCTGCATTGTATTCTTCCAGTACCCTGTCGTCTGGAAGCGTTGTAATATAGCAGCCATAGTCACCAGATTCAGCGTACCCTTTCAGTGTTTCTATCGTCTGTTCATAGGACTGCCCCTTTGCTTTATATTTGCTGTCCTCATATTTGATTTTCATAAAGCCTTCTAAATCGTTTTCATTAAAGTCAATACCTGCCCAGACTGTTTTTTGAACATCTATATTTTTAATACCGTCAAGCTGCTTGATTTGTTCTACAAAGTGTTCGTCAAACTGCGGTACTTCTTTATTGAGCTGTTCATACTGCTCAAACTGAATATCAGTGTATTCAAAGTTATAGTCCATATATTCCTTAATAAAGTTCTCAGCCGACATACTGCTTATAACCCCATTTACGCCTAAAATCATAGTAATTCCCATAAACAAGGACATAAACACAAGGGCAGCACGCTTTTTGTCACGGAATACATTATGAAATGCCATCACATGCAGCTTGCCACCATTGGTGGAATTTCTGCTTTTTGTTTTCTTCGGTGCAAAATTCTGAAACTTCAATGCTTCTATTGGCGAAATTTTTGCAGCCGCTTTTGCGGGAGCATTGCAGGCAATCCAAACGGTTACTGCTGAAAAGATTACGGACAAAATATAGATAGATGGATGGAAAAACACTTCGGCATCCATCATCGACTTGCCCTGTTCAAAACCCTCGTTCAACACAAATGGAACAATTCCAAAGGAAACAGCGGTGGCTAACAAAATACCAATCGGGATACCAATGCAAGCAAACTTAACTGCCTGATTTTTTACCAGTGATTTAATCTGTTTTTGCGTTGTTCCAAGCGTTTTCATCAAACCGTAAAAACGGGTATCATTTGAAATGGATATATACAAAACATTGTAAATAAGGAGATACCCGCTGCCAATAATAAAGAATACCAATAGGATTACCATTGCAATCACTGAACCGCTTGATGATTTCATGGAAACCGCACCGCCGAAAGATTGATTTTCGTTAAGCTCCACATCTTTTTGAATACGATAAAAATCATCAGGCATTTTATTCAACGACAAAGAAAGAACGCCGTCCTCTGCCATTGTATAGCCTGCATTTTTGCAATACGCTTCGGAAACAAAGCCCATTCCCGTGCCTGTATAGGAATGAAACCATCCGCTTAAAGTGAAATTTTTTTCCTGCTGACCGTTTTTATCATAATAGGACAGAGGGATTTCCATATTCAGCTTCGGCTCTTTCATTCCAAGCTGTGAAAGAGCATCCTTTGACAGCATAATTTCATTTTCATTTGAGGGATATTTCCCTTCTATATCTTTGATTGTTTCTTTATAGTGTTTATCCCATTCAGTAGTGTCGTAATACGAAAGTGCGATAGAAAGATCACGCCCCTCATCGTTCTTCTCGGCAACCGAGCCGACCATATACTGCGTACCGACGGTTTTAACATATTCCAAATTCTTAATCTGCTGTTCCTGCTTTTCTGTCGGCATCGCAAGGGAAGCATTAGCGGTCGTGCCTGCGGTACGCACCTGCATTAACTTCATATTTTCCATATAGTTAATGCCCAAACTAAACACGGTAGTAATCATAAATGTAGTGAGAACGATCGCAAACACCGCAAACAGGTTACGAATACGGTTTGCTTTCATCATTCCCTTTTCTACTCGCTTAACTGCTTTTTTATTTCGGTTAGCGTGCATATCTGACACCTCCCGAAACAACCTTGCCATCCTCAATGCGGATTGTGCGGTCTGCCATTTGAGCGATTTCCTCATTGTGCGTGATCATAATGGTGGTTTGGTGGAACTGACGGCTAATCGACTGCATCAGCAAAATAACATCCATACTTGTTTTTGAGTCCAAATTTCCAGTCGGCTCATCGGCAAGGATAATGGCAGGCTTTGTCGCAAGGGCACGGGCAATCGCAACCCTCTGCTGCTGACCACCTGAAAGACTATTCGGCATATTCTTAAGCTTTTGTTCCAAGCCAAGAGTATGGATAATCTCTTTTACAAATCTTGTATCGGTCTTGCCACCATCGATCTCAATAGGGTACACAATGTTCTCATACACATTAAGAACAGGAAGCAGATTATAATTCTGAAAAACAAAGCCAATGTTTCGACGCCTAAAAATCGTCAGTTCCTCGTCTTTCATTTTCAACAGTTCTTTTCCTCGGATAGTAACACTACCAGAAGTAGGACGGTCTAACCCACCAATCATGTTGAGTAGTGTAGATTTACCGCTGCCCGATGTACCGATAACAGCAACAAATTCGCCTTCCTCTACGGAAATGGATACCCCATCCAAAGCATGGACTTCGTTTTCTCCGCTTCCGTATATCTTTCGTAAATCTTTTGTTTCAAGTATTGCCATATTAAAACCTCCAAATTTCTGTTTTTATTTTGTAAATTCAGTATAGCAACCACTTCTTACAATCTCATTACAATCCAAACTAAAAAATAACAGCATTTCTTTTGTTCCTACCATGCACTTTTACGAATTGATTTCTTTTTTTAATGAAGCAATCCACTCCTCTATTGCCTCTGCCAATGTGTATTGTTGCCGTAAAACTGCCATACCCGTAACAGGAATATCTTCTTTACTCTTTTTCAAAGCAATATTTTCTTCCAGATATTTTTTCAATACCTCCATACTGCTCTCAATATTATCCAGACATTCTTGCTGTCTTTCTCTGGACATACTGTCCAGATTTACAATGACAGCATTAAAATCCAAAAAAATGTTTATCGGCTTACAGGATATTTCAAGCATCAATTTTTCAAACTGCTGTTTCCCTTTTTCAGTTAAAGAATACACTGATTTTTCTGGCATTTTACCCTCTTTTTCTATATGACTTGAAATATATCCTTTTTCCTCCAACTGGATAACCTTTTTATAAATAGACGGGGTACTAATTTTTACCCATTTTGAAATATTGCGGTACTCTACCAACTTTTGAAGGTCATACGCACTCAGAGGTTCTTTCTTTAACATTCCCAAAACAATTAAGTCAATGGTCGCCATATCAATTTCCTCCTTTACTCTCTTGACAACTACTATAAATTATAGTAGAATACCACTTGCGTTTCAACTGCTATAATTTATAGTAGTATATTTTATTCTATTTGTCAAGTGAAAGGAGAAAGAACACTATGGACAATCAAAACAGAAAATTGGAGTTATTGGGCAATGCTCCAATTCCAAAAGCCCTTTTAGCTATGGGTATTCCAACAATGATTGGTATGCTCATCAACGCCTTGTACAATCTTGTTGATGCCTATTTTGTAGGTGGCTTAGGCGAAAGTCAAATGGCTGCCATCTCGGTTGTGTATCCTCTCGGTCAAGTAGTCGTCGGCTTAGGATTACTTTTTGGCAATGGGGCAGCATCCTACATTTCTCGACTGTTAGGACAAAGAAATAAGGATCAGGCAAACAAAGTGGCAAGCACTGCACTATATAGCAGTCTTGTTGTCGGTGCAATTATGATTGTTTTATCAATCCTCTTTTTGAACCCCATTCTAAGACTTTTAGGTGCAACAGAAAGTGTCCTTCCTTATGCGGCTACCTATGCCGGTATTTACATTGTTTCTTGCATTTTCAATGTTTTTAATGTCACAATGAACAATATCGTGACAAGTGAAGGAGCAGCAAAAACTACAATGTGTGCCTTGTTGTTAGGTGCAGTCCTCAATATCGGGTTAGATCCATTATTTATATACACTTTTAATTTTGGTGTTGCAGGAGCTGCTATTGCCACAGCAATTTCTCAGGTAGTATCTACTCTTGTGTATCTGTTTTATATTTTCAGACAAAAAAGTGCTTTTCAGTTTAGAATAAAGGACTGTACCTTTTCTAAAGAAATTCTATCTGAAATTTTCAAAATTGGCGTTCCGACACTTGTATTTCAATTATTAACAAGTATTTCTATCTCTCTAATAAACAATGCCGCTGGTAATTACGGCGATTCAGCCATAGCGGGAATGGGCGTTGTTACCCGTCTTATATCTATGGGCAGCTTAACAGTATTTGGTTTTATCAAAGGTTTTCAACCGATTGCAGGTTACAGTTATGGGGCGAAAAAATTTGATCGTCTGCGTACTGCAATCAAAATTTCCATCTTATGGTCAACTATTTTTTGTGTGATCGTAGGTTTATTATTCAGTCTGTTTTCTACGACCATTGTTTCACAGTTTACAACTGGAAACACAGAAATGATTCACATTGGAGCTTCCTCTTTAAGAGTAAACGGTATTACATTTATGCTGTTTGGATACTACACGGTATATTCCTCTTTATTCCTTGCTCTTGGAAAAGGAAAAGAAGGGTTTATTCTTGGAGCTTGCCGACAAGGTATCTGCTTCATTCCCGTTATCTTAATTTTTCCATTTATATGGGGATTAAACGGTATTTTATATGCACAGCCGATTGCCGATGTTCTCTCTGCACTTATTACAGTATTTATGGCAATCCCTTTGCATAGAAGTTTAGCTGTTGCCGAACAGAAAATGAAGATAACAGCTTCTATCCCCTGTGACAGGCAATAAAATCAAGCATAAAAGTAGTAACAGAGCCGATGAACTGTGAAAGCTTTCTCAAGTTCATCGGCTCTGCGTCTGTGCGTCTGGCTCTTTGATGACGGTTACTTGTAAATTCTCGACTTCAATTAAAGTTTCCTGTCTACATTTCGGGCAGTAAAGAGGATAGTTTTTCAAAACTGTGTCTTCTCTGATTTTGTTTCGGGTTTTGTTCCCACAAAGAGGACATAAAATCCATTGGGAATTTATACTCAGCATATTATCCTCGCCTTATAAGGTCATGTAACCGATTATCTGTAACAAATTTCTTTTTTCTGGGGTCACCCTCTGCACGATAGATTACTAAGCTGTCTAAATCAAATATTGAACTCCAAACTGTTTCAAAATCTGGCTCATCATCATATTGGCACATAAACCCATAATCACCTTTTAAGAGATGTTCGGTAGTTTCAATGTATTCATCTTTTATGCGTTCCGAAGAAAAGCTGTCTAATACTGTCCTGTAACGCCTGTGCGAGTCATAATCATTTCCTTTTGCATCGTCATATGGTTTCATCTCATCAGATGTAAAACTATTAACAGTACAAACAATACTGCCATTTTCAAAAATTTCTGCCGCCCGAACTTTTTTGAGAATTGGCGTACATTCAACCACTACCATATTGCCTTTTTTATCTGCAAGTAAAATATTGCAGTTAGAAGATACTGGCAAGCCCATAAGAAGGGAAACCGCCTGTTCGGTATTATCTGCCTTTTCAAGCAAATATCTTACAATAAAGCAAGAATTGAAACCTGCTTTTATCTTTTCAAGGTCGGTCATTACAAAAGTCATTGCTACAGCAAATCCGTGTTCATTCACTCCTTCTTCGCCGTTAATGAAAGAGGAAGTAGTGATATTGAACCTGTTTCCATTTTTCGGTGCATAGATTTCACTTTTGCTTCCTTCACGCAGATAAGGTGGTAAGTCATTATTTCTACCGTATATTGTTCTGCCATTGCTTGAATATGCAAAAGCAGTACAGCCCCTAACCTCAACGGGGATGTTGTTCTCCAAGTTATACATACAGCAGCCCATACACAACATCCAAGAAATGAAGTGTAGATAATCTGTGCCAATGGCGTCACTTACGCCTCTTACTTCCTCACATATCTCTGGGAAAAACTTTCTTAAAATTTCTTCGCTTTGTTTCCCGTGTTCCAATTGAAAATTATCCAACTGGAGTGGAAAGGAAATATGAGCTTTTTGAAATATGTTTCCTCTTTTTACGCCCATCTGATAATGGTCGCCTTTTAATCTTAAATGATACATACTTAAATCTCCTTTGCTTTTTTGATTGCAATCCACACCTCGGAATGTCCTTTGGATGGCTGTCCTTTGCAGACTGGATATATTTCAACATCTGGAAGTCCTGCATATTCATAACCAGAAAACGGTAGAAATTCTGTCAAAAATCTGCGAAAAACACTCTGCACATCTTCCTTAAATACTCCGTCGTTTTCAAAAACAACCCACATACCCTCTGGTATCATGTATTCTACCATTCCCTCTGGCACGGGAATGTTGCTCGAAACAGCGATATAATAATATATATCCTCTGGATTATTATAAACGCTGACTCCTAAAATGCCGTCTGGATTTTTGTTTGATAGCTCTGCTAATTTGGAGATACTGCCATCCAATACTGCCTTTTTCCAGAACGCAGGAACATTCCGCATATTTTCCTCTGCATCTTCAACAAGAGGTATTCTAATTCCTATAATGCGAATACTTTTCTTTTCTTCAATGTGATATGCCATTGCACTGCCTCCCAAAACTATTATAGAAAATTGGATTGATGGATATGCACACAAGGTACATCCCATACTTTTTGCCGCTATAGGTGCTATCCCGTGTACGCTTTGAAAAGCACGGTTAAAGGATGTTGGAGATGAATACCCGTATTTGTGAGCAACATCAATAACCTTATTATCTGTTCTTTGTAACTCAAATGCAGCCTGTGTCATTTTACGGCGGCGTATGTACTCTGATAGTGACACTCCTGATACATAAGAAAAAATCCGTTGAAAATAATATGTTGAACAACAAGCTATATGAGCTGCTTCATCATAGGATATTTCCTTGTCTAAGTTTTCCTCTATGTAATCAATGGCTGCTCCAAGTCTTTTCAACCATTCCATTTACTTACCTCCTCATATATAAGCATACAAGAATACGAGCATATTTTCCTCGCTTTTCATGTCCGCTTTTGTAAACTTATCTATAGTTTATCCGAATAAAAAATTAGTTTCAAGTATGTCAAGCGTGCTTTAATCTCTTGTTACAAGAGATTAAACTTCCTATGCCAAGAGATTTCACATTGTTTAACTGGAAGCCGCATCTCTGTAAAATATAAGAGTAAAATTTTCAGAGAATAGGTGGTGAGCTAATGGACGAAAGGAACAATAATTTTGACTTCGATTTTACTCCGATAGGACAGGCTATCAAAAAAGCCCGTGAAGCCAGAGGGATGACAAGGGAGCAACTATCTGGAATAATCGGCTATGCTCCCAGACATATTCAGTCTATCGAAAACGAGGGGCAGTATCCAAGTATCGAGCTATTTATCCAACTTATTACGATGTTCGATGTGTCGGTTGACGAGTACATATTCCCAGATAATGAGGTCAAGAAAAGTTCCGTCCGCAGACGCTTAGACGCACAGCTCGACAATTTAGACGATAAAGAACTGTCCGTTATAGAAGCAACTGTTATCGGACTATGTAAGGCAAAAGAGCCAGAGGAATAAACCTCTGGTTTTTCTTTTGCCCATTCTTAATAGGCAGGAACGCCGTAGCCATAGATGGAGCTGCTTCCAACCGTATATTGCTTTTGCCTGCAAGCGTCGCCAGAGTTACCCTCCACGGTGTAAACGACACCGTTTTCGCATTTCTCTACAATTCCTACATGGTCAGTTTCTCCATCGCCTTCCCAATCAAAAAAGATAATATCGCCCGCCTGCGGGTCGTAGTTTCTGTCTTGCCATTGTCCGTTACCCTTAAACCAATTTGAGCCGTCCACGCAGCCAGAAAATTTAGGGATAATCCCGCTCTCAATATATCCGCATTGGTCGGCACACCATGACACAAAGCAGGCACACCATTCCACACGCCCATCAAAGCCATACCAACTCCAATAAGGCTGACCGCCCTCATTGCCGAGCTGTGTCAAAGCGACTTCCACAATCGCCTGGTTACCGCCGCTTGTGAATGCCCGCCCGTATGGATAATACCGCAGCACATGGGCGGGATACTGCGTGTCGCCATAGCTGTCCCAACCTAACCGTGCCGCCTGCATGGTGGAGAACTCTACCGCATTGGCATAGGAATAGCCGCCATAGTTGGTCTTAGCCCACGAGATATATCCATTGCCGAAATTGTAACCCTGCAAGGCAAGTTTGATATGCTCCATATCAATCGGATTTTCCACCTCGGCAGAGATAAGGGCAGCCTTTAATTCCTGCACCCCGCACTCAATCGAATATTCTGGGTCTTGTATCCCATTCGGCTCGTGTGGATACCTTGTGTTAAAGCTGCCTTCCGCCGCCTGCATCGGGTCAAGTCCACGCCCGCCAGATTCCTGCATCATTACTGCCTTGATAAGCTCCACATATTCGGGAATACCATACTGTTTGGCATATTTCTGTATCAAAGGCTCATAGGCTTCCACCTCTGCACTGACAGGGGTATAGGCGTTGCTCCCGCTTCCGCCGCCAAACAGGGAAACAGCACAGCCGAGCAGGACAACAATGAGAATAATCACAACTGTAATCCAACCACCTGCAATTAAAGCGGAAATCAGAGCTTTTGTTCCTGCAATAATCGCCTTGACCGCAGCTATGGTGGCTCTGACCGTCGCTTTGGTTGCTTCGGCGGTTGCCTTTGCGGTGGCTTTTGCCGCCTGTGCCGCCTTTTGAACAGTTTTCGCAGAAGCCTTTGCCGCTGCCTGTGCTGTTTTTACCGAGGTTTCCGTCGTTTTGATTGCCGCCTTAGAAGTTGCCTGTGCGGTTTTAATTCCCTTTTCGGTTGTCTTGACCGTTCCCTTAGCAGTTGCTTTCACCGCTTTTTCTGTATTTCGGGCTGTGGTCTTAATCATTTTTTGCCCCTGCTGTCGGGTCTTTATCAACTGCGATTTTGCTGTCTGGGAAACATCGGGGGCAGAAGAACGGCTTGCAGCCCCGTGACGGATCTGCAAGCCGTGTTGTTCTGACATATTCTGTGCTGCTTTCTGTTCTGCGGCTTTGACAGCCCGACTTTTCTTGAAATCGCTTATTTTATCTTTTGCCTTACCGATATTCTTCTGCGTTGTCTTGACTGCCTTTTGCCCCTGCTTATTGAACTGGTGGATACCTTCGTCTTTTACACGGTCTGCCGCATAAGAAATCCTATCCGCAGCATATTCTGTGGCAGAGTTTTCATCAGCGTAATATCCCTGTTCCGCTTTTTCCTTTATCCCTACATAGGCAGACTTCATACGCTCACTGGCTATGGCGGCTTTATCTATGGTCTTTATCGTGCCTTTAACCGCATCTCTGGTTTTAATATCAGCCATAGAAAACCTCCTTTCCCAGAGAATTTGCGTTCAAATCAGCCGACCATTTTTGCCACTACAACGAGCCTGCCGTTCTGTGCGGAGTATTCGCAGGTGGAAAGGGTAATGAGCCTGTCGCCGTATTCAGCGGTCACACCTGTATCATACAAAGCAAGTTCCTTGCACTTCCCGACATAGGAATTAAATTCTTCCTCATTCTCTGCATCAACAAAGTCGTAGTATCGAAAGCCATCAGAACTGTACGCCACAGTCTTAAATACAGCGACGATTTCATACTCTGCCTGCTCTGTAAGGGTATCAAACTGAACACTCTTGTGTTCCTCATAAAAGCTCTTGGACTTGTAATCCTCCAATGCTCCAAACATCTTGCCACCCTTGATGTGATGACCGTAGATAACCAGATTGTCACTTTCGGCAATATCACAATTCTCCTGCACATAAGGCGTACCTAAGTCGCTGTACTCTTTTTCAAAATTGTGCTTCAGATAGAAATTCGGATTGTTCCTGCTCTGCATCACAGGATAATTGATTGTCGTGCCGGCAATGGAAATCCAACCGACCATATCCTCATTCTGTAAATACAATTCCTGATACTTGGCAAGCACATCTTCTCCCTCGCTAATGGGGATATCGTCTGGCATGGTTTCCTCCGTGGAAGCTTGCTCTACTATTTTGGCAATCTCCTCAAAGGCTTCCGTCTGTTCGTCCACCTGTGCATAGTGATGGTAAATACGGAAGCCGCAAAAAGCCGCCGTACCTAACAGGCACACGGCGGCGGCAACACAGATAATAGATTTATAATTCTTCATAGGCTTTTCCTTTCTTATCTTGAAATTTCCGTCTGTTTTCTGGGAGCAGGAAGCTCCCTGCAATATTCGGGGTATCTGACCTTGATACCCTCCATAAAGTAGGGAGCAAACTCACAGCAAAACAACTCCTCTGGCGTGAAATACCGTTCCCGCCCTTCCTCTGCATACCCGTTCCAAAGGTTAAAAGCAAGATGGCAGACCTTGACTGTTCCGCTTGTCTGCCAGCCGCCGTGCATACCCTCTGGCTCGATGCAGTCCTCCTTGAAATTGAACATCTGGTTGATGTTCGCCCTCGTTTCCGAAGCGATACCCATCACATAGAAAAATGCCCTGTGATAACAGTCGTTCACTCTGCATTTCATCATATTTTCCAGAAAGAAATCACGGTGAGCCGTATCACGGAATTTAATATCAGCCATAAAAGACCTCCTTTCTTAGACCTCACCGAACTTGGTCGTCATCAACTTGTAAAGCTCGGTATTGCGTGGGAACTTGTTTACAAACGGCACAAGGGAGCTGCCAACTTTGAGTAATCCCTGTCCTGCACCGACATTCGTGATATAACTCATCTGAAGGTCGGAGATATTAAGGAGCTTGGCAAGCTCAAGTCTGTCCGTAGATGCTTGGTTAAGCATAATGATAAATTCGCTGTTAGCAAGCATCGTCCTTGCCGTATGGCTCTGCAAAAGGTCGTCTACATTCTGCGTAATACCCGTACAGTACGCACCGTATTTACGCACACGCTTCCAGAGGGTAAAGAGGAAGTTTGCAGAGTATTCGTGCTGAAAGAGCAAATAGATTTCATCAATGAAAATAAAGGTATTTCTGCCTTTGGCTCTGTTCTGCGTGATACGATTTAAGATACTGTCAAGCACCACAAGCATACCGATAGGCTGTAATTGCTTACCCAAATCCAGAATGTCATAGCAGATAAGGCGGCTGTGGGTATCCACATTGGTATGCTTGGCAAAGGTGTTGAGAGAGCCATCTGTAAATAATTCGATAGCAAGGGCGATTTCCTGTGCTTCTGGCTCATTCTGCTTTAACAGCTCCTCACGGAAGTCCTGCAAGGTGGGCGGCGTTCCCATATAGTTGCCCTGCTGATAGTAGCGGTACACGCTTGCCGTACATCGGTCAATAATGGATTTCTGCTTTGCTCCCAAGTTCGTGCCGCCAATGAGCTGTTCGCAAAGGGATAAAATAAACTCGGATTTCAGAATGACAGGATTTGCACCGTCACCGTAATCGGAGTTCATATCCATAGCATTGATGTGATTTTCACTTGTCGCAGAGATATGAATAACCTCTCCCTGCATTGCTTTAACAAGCGGGGAATATTCACGCTCTGGGTCAATGATGATTATATCGGCATTAGGGTCGGTCAGAATGATATTCGTCATTTCTTCCTTTGCAGTAAAAGATTTTCCTGCACCCGACACACCGAGAATAAAGGAATTGCCGTTAAGAAGCTGCCTGCGGTTGGCGATAATCATATTTTTGCTGATGACATTCTGACCGTAATACACACCATTTTCGTGGTAGATTTCCTGCACTCGGAATGGGATAAACACTGCAAGGCTCTCTGTTGTGAGGGTACGCAGGGCATCTATCTTCCGTACACCAAATGGCAGAGCTGTATTCAATCCGTCCATCTGCTGATATTTCAGCACCGCAAACTGGCACAAATGCTTTCTTGCGGTAGTCAAGAGAGCTTCTGTATCATTGTCGAGCTGCTCTTTGGAATCTGCCGTATGCACCATCGTCAGCACGGCAAACATCATTCTCTGGTCACGGGTCGTCAAATCGTCCAGAAATTCCTTGCTTTCTTTTCTCTGCTGTTCCAAATCATATGGGATAACGGCAGAAAAATTGTTGTTCTGGTTCTGCTTCCTCTGCCAATTCGTAATGTTAGTTTCCACACCAAGCAGACGGTTTTCCACCTCCCGCACGGCTTCATCTGTGGGAACGGGGATAATGTCAACGGACAGCATCATATTCCTGTTCAACTCACAAAGCTCCGCCACCATACTGTCCTTGATATATGCCGCATACTCTCTGAGAAAAATCACACGCCCATATCTGTCACCCATTCTGAAGCAGTCGCTCTCAAATTCAAAGGTATCAGGGCAGATAAAATCCTTGAAATCGTGACCTTTCCGCATCGTCTGGGTAATATCGAAGTGGAACGCTGTTTCTTCTCCTGTACGGTAGAAGTCGTGGAAGATACGCAGCTTGTCGCCTGCGTCCAGTTCCACACACTTCGACCCCAGACGGTTAAAGTGGGCGATAAGGTCAGCACCCACACGGGCAAAGTAGTTTCGGGCTTCCTCGATATTCTTCTTGCAGACAGATACGGTTACATACTTATCCTGTACGATGGAATTAGCCCCTGTCGCCTTATCCAAAAGCATTTTGTTGTATTCCTTGCGGTACTTATCCAGACCGTCATCAGCCATTGGGATTAAAATGGTCTGTTCAAAATCAGCTTTGTTCAAGCGACGGTTGTTGATAGTGATTTTCGTGGTCGCACCGCTGTCAAGGGAATTAAGAAGCTCCGAGTATTCAAGGAACATTGCTTCCTTATCCTCACGGCTTGCCACGGCATAGTTTATATCCTCAAACTTAAAGGTCTTTGCGTACTTGTTCCTGCCTACAAGAAATATGCCGTCCTCCCAGATTGTCTTAATCTGGATAACATTTTGTACCGACTTCGGCACAACAAACTTTTCCCTGTCCTGCTTGAACAGATTTTTAAGAGTTCTCAGCATTGTTTACCTCCTTGCTGCATTTCGCTTTTTTCTTTTTCGATTTCTTTGGTTTTGGTGTCCTGCCTTTCTGCTTTTTCCGTACTGTCGTCAACCCTTTTTCATAGGCTTCAATGGTTGGCTTCACCGTTTCATAATAAAGATTATCTGGCAGGAACATCAGCTTTTTCGGCATCAGAAATTCTGATTTAAGCCACGCCCAGACAAACTGCTCTGCGGTCATACCGTTGTATTTGATAAAGCCCATAGCCGCAAAGGGGAATGCACCTAAGATACAAACCCAACTGAGTGTTTCCGTTCCAAACCGTGAACGGAGAAGAAAATACAAACCCATCGCCACGCCGCAGGCAAGGACAGAAAAAATGAACTGTCTGAGTGACAGTCCAAAAAACATACTCTCCGTATAATTACGGATTTCCTTATTTATCTTTACTTCCAATCATAGCACCTCCCTTACAAGCCCATCATTTCTCTTACAACACGGTCTGCCATTTTGACCGCACCGACAAGGACGAGCATATTGAATACAAGTTCCCCGATATAGCTCCATACCATTGTAACCGCCGCCGCATCGGGATTGACCACAGGCGGAGAAGAAGCAAATAGGGAAAAGATAATGCAGGCAAGCACGATAACCGCACCTTCAAGGCATACAGCGGCATAGCTCTTAATGAAGCTCTTGCCGACGCTTTGGCTCGGCTCTCCCGCAAAAGCGGAAAGGGGTACGGGTGCTATGGCAGTATAGATATACAGCTTGAAAAACCTGCCATATACCGACATAATCATTATGAATGACAGCACCGTAATAAACAGTCCGCCTATCAGCGTGACCGCCCATAGCGGGATACTCTCAAAAAATCCGCAATCTTCAACGGCTGTCACGATTTCCTGCGGCAACACCGTCTGCTGTGCCGAGCCAAATCCTGCGGCATTCATAATCGTGGAAATCATACCCTGCACAATCTTAAACAGTGCCATCATCAGTTCTAATCCGTAGGTCACTGCACCTTTGGCAATGGCAAAGCGGATAAACAGCTTCAAAGCCTGCTCTGGTCGCTTGACTTCTGCAAAATTTCCGCAGGTACGCATCACACCCACAACAAAGAACAGCACGAGCAGGGCAAGTCCAATAGCCTGCACCGCACCGTGAATATCCACGATGACATTCCATATCGTGCCTCCCTTAAAGTTCTCTGGGGATTGGGTAATGAGCTGCCATATCTCGGCTAATTTCTCATTCCAAGTGTTTAGGGCGTTCTCTAAATTCTGTACCACCCAGTTATCAGACATTTGACCACCTCCTTGATGATATTAGATAACGGGAGCGAGTTCCGCACTCGGCGGATCTGCTCCCGTTATCTTTTTGTGTCAGTCTGTTATCTTAGCCTGTGATAAGAGTCAAGATTTCTTTTGCGAAGGTAATGACAACGCCGCCTGCAAGGGTCAAAAATCCGTTAGCTCTCTGGGACGGGTCATGGGATTTGAGGGAAAGACCAATCTGCACGATACCAAAGCCGAGCATAATCATACCAACAGCCCTCACCAGACCGAAAATGAAATCGGACAGATTGTTGACTACCTGAATGGGGTCATTGGCAGCAAAGGCGGTTACGGAAGTACCAAGCACAAAGGTCATTGCCATAACAGCCATACAGTAATATCGGAAGCCTTTCTTAACCTTTTTAGTCATCGGCAGCTTCGTGGTTTTCTTGTTCTCGTTCTTCTTAAAAAGTTTCATAGGGTAAATCCTCCTTATAAATTGAATATTTCTTCCAAGTCCTCATCGGACAGAAGCTCATAGGAAGTGCTGACAGCTTTCACGCTCACGGCGTTATCTGGAATATCACTGTCAAACACAAGGGTTGCGACAGCCTGCGTAGGCTCTCCGTGGATATACGGCGGTTGCCCTCCGTCAGCCGTCAGCTTCACATTCGGGTGCTTCAAAATGTCATACTTGAAGTCCATAACGGGGCGTTCTCCACGCACAAAAAGAAGTGCGTAACGGTTATCAAGCATACGCACTTCGTCTGGGGTCATCAGCTCACGCCCCGAAATCTGATAATTTGTTGAATAGTTACCACTCCGCCCAGAGCTTTTCCCGTAGGTGTTGGTATCAATGGTTTCCTTGCCCAAAAGCTCTGACACATATTTGTGGGTGCTTTGCTCGTTGCCGCCCAGATACAGAAACTCATCGCAGTTGCCGACAATGCTTTCCCATTGCTTTTCAAAAAGGGCTTTGAGCTGTGCCAGATTTTGCAGGATAATGGATACCGATACCCCTCTGGAACGCATAACGGACAGGATTTTATCAAAGTCGTCGGGCAATGAAACATTCGCAAATTCGTCCATTATGAAATGGCAATGCACAGGCAGGCTTCCGCCGTACTTGTGGTCTGCTAGATAAAAAAGCTGCTGAAAGAGTTGGGTATAAAGGATACTGACAAGGAAGTTAAAACTCGTGTCGTTGTCTGGTATCAGAGCGAACAGAGCGACCTTCTTTTCGCCCAGACTTGGCAGGTTAAGCTCATCGGTGGCAGTAAGCCCTGCAAGGCTCTCCAGATTGAATTTTTCAAGCCTTGCGGCAAGAGTTATCTGGATACTCTTTAAGGTCTTTGCACTACCAGAGTGGTAATCCCTGTAATACTTGAGGGCGATATGCTCTGGGTTTACCATTTCCAGACGGTCAAACAGCTCGTCTAGAGGGCTTACATAGCTGTCATCGTCCTCTCGGACTTCGCCTGCACGGAGCAGCTCCATAACCATCGGGAAATTCTGTTCGTCTGGCGGTGCTTCATATTTCAGATAGAACACCAGAGCCAGAAGCAGCATACTCGCCGCCGTATCCCAGAACGGGTCTTGCGACTGTGAGCCTTTCGGCGTGGTCGCCTTAAACAAGTTTGTTACCAACCTCTGAACATCGTTATCGTTCCGCAGATAGACAAAGGGATTGTAACAATGGCTGCGGTGCATATTGATAAGGTCAAGCACACGCACCTCATAGCCTTTGTTTTCCAACAGACCGCCGATGTCACGGACGATTTCGCCCTTTGGGTCGAGTATTACAAAAGATGTGTTGCACTGCATAGCATTTGGCTTGCAGAAAAACCTCGTTTTTCCCGCACCAGAACCGCCGCAGACTAAAATATTCAGATTCCTGCGGTGCTTTTTCCCGTCCAACCCGATACGGACATTCTGGGTCAAAAGCTTATTAGCTGACGGGTCTTTATCTCGGTACTTCTTATTCAAAGCACCTGCGTTGCCCCATTTCGCAGAGCCGTGTTCCTCACGCCTGCGGTAATTCCTGCGTGTAGAGAAATAAACGCCGATGCCCATAGCGTAGGCAAGTAAAAAAATGAGGACAGTCTTTACGCTGTCCTCACATACCATTATTTCAAACGGATTGCCCATCGCCACAGGCAGACCTCGGATAATCTCTACAAGACCACCGCTGACATAGGGTGCTGTCAGCAGGGCAAGCCATACGACAGGAAGTATGCCGCAGACAGAAAGGATTAGGCTCGTTTTCTGGTCATCGTTCCTCATTGCACCTGCAATGCACGACCTTAACCTTTTTTGTCGGAGCGTGTGCCACCTTGCTTATCAGCTCGTCAACAGGCTCGGTGGGGCGTTCCTCCTGTAACTGCCTTGTACGCAGGGTGTTTAAGGCGTTGATGACGATATTCTTATCGTACTTATCAAGTGCGATATGGTATCGTTTCTCTCTCATAGTCTGCACCTCCGATTAGCGTTCCTGCTCTTTGTTCTTTGCAGGCTTGTTCTTCTCCATACTCTTATACATATCGCTCTGGATTTCGCCCAGAACATCACGCATCGTGCCAAGCTCTCCTTTGAATGCCTGTGTATCCATTTCCGCATACTCTCTGGGAAGTCTGGAAAAGTCAAAACCTCTGGTATCCACGCCATAACGGGAGCTTACCATATAGGCAACGCAGAAGGATTTGAAATCGGAAGCATCACGGCTCTCGTTGTGCTTAAAGTCATAGACCGCCGCCGACACTTCTTTTGCCATACTCACGAACAGCACTTCCTCGGAAAGCCCCTTCTTGACAAAAATGGTCTGCTGAGAGCTGTCATAATAGGCAGGCAGTTCAAGCTCACCGACAGGAACACAGGGTACAGGGCTTGCATCAATCAGAGCCGACACAAGCTCACGCATGGATTTCGGCTCCTGTTCCTGCTGCCTGTCCTTTGCCGAGGTTTCGGAAATATCATAAACCACTTTGGCATTGTAAGAGACGCCCTTTGTCCCGTCCTCACGGGTGTATTCCTTGCTCGGCTCAAGGATAATGATTTTCTGTGCGTCCTTGTTCACATAGACACGGTTCGCTTTCCATTTGCTGTACTCTTTAAGCTGCGTTGCTTCGGGCATCTGTGCTGATACCAGAATAGCGTTAGCCACGGAGTAACGGTCAAAGCGACCCTGCACATCAAGATACTGACGGAAGCTGTCGCCGCTTGCCACCATTTCAGAGCAGGTATTGTCAATCAGCTCATAGGCTTCTTTCCGCTGTGCCTGCTTTGCGGCAGCCCATTCCTCTTTATCAAAAGGTCTGTTGCCGCCGCTGAATACATCGTAAATACTCATAGCTGTTTACCTCGTTTCTTTGGATTTTGGTTTCTTTTTCTTTCTTGTGGGCTGTTTATGCTCCGTTTTCCTGTTAGCACTTTTCGCCCTGTCGGAAGCACCGCTTTTGTCCAGGTCGGAAGTGCCAATCTCTGCTTCCTGCTCCTTGCGGCTCTCCTTGATTTTCCGCAGTTCCTCTCTGACAGAAGGTTTCTCCTTAGTCATAGTAGCCCCCTCTGCGGACTTCTTTGGCTGCTCTAAGGTAGGCTCGGACTGAGGGGATTTTTCTGTCTTTGCCACCGAGGGGTTTGGGGCGTTTTCCTCCTTCTGGACAGGCTTGCCCATAAGCTCGTCAAGCAGCTTGTCTTTCTCCGCCTTTTCTTGCACACCAATATCTGGCTCTGGCTGACCGTCCTTTGCATCTTTGGATTTCTCGGCTTCCGTCACAATAGAAGCGGTATCCACCGAAGCAAGATTAAAGCGTTCCACGATACGACTGATTTTCGATGCGTCCTCGGCACGGGCGATGACATCGACCTCCGCATTGGGGTCTTTGTTTTTCCTGTCCGTGAGGACACAGTAAAGCACACCGTATTTTTTCGCTTCCTGCGTGAACTTCTTTAAGTCGCCGTTTTTGACGGTAAAGACTTTCAGCTCCTTACCAGAACGGAGCATACTCGTCAGCCTTGCTTTGCCTTTGGTTTTCTTTTCTTCTTTGAGAATGGAATACAACAGGATAGCGATGTTCTTCGCACCTGCACCTGTAATTTTGGCAGCGACCTCAAAGCCCTCCAAGCTCATTCGGACGATTTGTTCTGCCGCTTCGCCGCCTGTGTTCATTCTTCATCAGCTCCTTTCTTTGCTGTTCGTGTTCGTCTGCCCGTATCGTCTGCAATTTTTCCTTGAGGGTATCACTACGGGCGGCGATGCCCTCGCACAGTCTGACCTCCTTTCGGATAATTTTCAGCCGCCCCGAAATATCGGAAAGCTCTGCCTTGACCGCTTCCTTTTCTTCGCCGCTTGTCCTGCGGGATTTGGAGTAAAGCTCCTTTCGCTTCTGAAGCAGGGCAGACATCTCCGTTTCCAGAGAGCCTTTATATGAACAAAGCTGCTCCGCCGTATCAATGTGATTGCGGCAAAGCAGCCTTGTTTCCTGTGTGATGGCTTCCATCTTCATAAGGTCGTCCTTTAAGAGATAATGAAGCCGTGCATAATTTTGTTTTCTGCCTTTTGGCAGGATACCGAGCTTGTAGCAGTAATGGAGATACAGCCCACGCAAGCCGCCGATTTTCCTGGCATTCTTCAATGAGCCTTTGACCCGATAGACCTTGACCTGTGGCTCTGAGAAGCTCTGGAATTTGACAGCATAGGAATTTTCGCTGATACGCTCCATAATCCTGTCATTGGTGTATTCCTCTCCGAGCTTATAAAGCCGCTTGGGTCTTTGCCAGCCCTTGCCTATAATCGTCCAATACTTGCGGTTGGGGTCAAAGTTTATGCGATAGCCCATTTCTGCCAACTGGCGGTCAAAGTCTTTCAGCGTAAATGATTTGCTGATAGCTTCATCCACCGCCTGTCTGGCAACATTATCCCTCGTGGGTCGCCCCTGCTTTTCGGCTTGGTAAAGGGCGTAGGGCTTTTTCTTACCGCTTGGGTGTTCGATGACAGACAGAGCATACTCACGGCAAAGCTCATCGGAACGCTGACGGAGCAGCCGCAGATTTGCTTTGTTGTCGTGGTAGTGCATACCGTCCGCAAAAGAAACAGAGTTCACGACAAAGTGATTATGCAGGCAATCGGTATTTAGGTGAGTGGCAACGATGACTTGAAATCTGTCGCCCCACATTCGCTCGGCAAGTTTAACGCCGACCTCGTGAGCCTGCTCTGGCGTAACCTCACCGTGCTTGAAGCTCTGGAAGCCGTGATAGCAGACAATCTCACTCGTGTCGCTCCATCCCGCTTTGGTAATCATCATTTCATCTCTGGCGGTGGTCGGGTCACAATTTACACCTGTGACAAAGAAACGCTGCTCGGTCTTATCCTTATTAGTAGCGTACTCCATTACATCGACCATCGCCTGCAGGTCGTCTTCGGTGTATTTGGGGTTGGCGGTCTTTTCGGGATTTTCGGCATAGTCGATTGGATGGTCGAGCCTGCCACGCACATCCCATATCTCGCAGACCGCCATTACGATGACCTGCGTGGAAGCAGATACCTTTTGCGAATGTCAATCTGAAACTCGTGCCATTTCCTTGCTTCCTCACGGAGCATCGGGGTATCCACAAAGCCGAGGGCGTTTGCCTTAACCGCAAGCTGATTGATACGGTTGCCAATGGCGGACAGCTCACGCATCATTTTATAGAACTCTGGGTCGGGCTTTTCGCAGAGCTGATAGCCCCTTACCATTTCTCTTAAAAAGGCTTCTTTTGAGCGACCCGATTTCCGCACAAGCTCATTAAGGTGTTCGGCTTCCTCCTCAGTCAGACGGAAAAGTATCTGCACATTTCTTTTTCGCATTGTCCACTTCCTTTCTCTCGGAAAGTCTGCTTATCTGCAAGCAACACATACACGCAACACCGAACAGACCGCCGAGCATTGTGCCAATAATGAAAAATAAGAACTCACTCATTTTTAAACTCCTTTCTGTTCTCACGGGGTATTAGGGGCTGACCCCTAACAAGCGAATTTGGCTAACCAAATTCAGTGCTTGGTAAGACATCTCATTCTTCGCAGTCCTCCTCATACATACACTCACCGCACACGGGGCAGAAGTACGGACAGTCCGAACAATCCGTATTTTCCTGTAGTGTATTCTCGCCCGCACCGTCAAGACCGTCCTCGCTCTGCTCGGTAATATCGGCTTCGCCGCAGACAAAACCATCATCGGTAAAGTTGATAAGGTCGGTATCGAACAGGATAATTTTTGTCTTTTCCTTTGCCTGTTCGGGGCTTTCCGCATAGACGGAAACGGTCTTTCGGTAATGGGCAGTAAGGGTTACATCATACTTTTTCAATAGTTCATTCCTCGCTTTCAGCATTAAATTTTGATTTGGTTTCGGTGTCTTTCTGGGCAAAAACTGCTACACAATCAACGGACATCACTCCTTTCACGCTTAAGCTTTGGTCTTGCAATTTTCAGATAGGACAACAAAAAATCGTTGAAGTCCTTGCCGACAGGCGGAGGATCATCAACGATTTTGTAGTCTTTCTGCAACAGTTCCTTCAAAGTAGCGGTACAAAGCCTGCCTACCTTATCATTATCCAGATGCAGAACTATGGTCTTAATTTGTGGATTGGCACTCAAAAAAGTTGTGAGAGCTATGGGGATTTTGCTGTCCTTCATCTCTTTCTTTGGCTGATACACGCCCGATAAAGAAAGCAGATTTTCCGATTTATAGTCCTTTCCCTCACACTTTAGATAGGTGGCGTAGGACAGTAAATCAATGGCGGCTTCAAATAAATGCACGGTATCCGCAGGCTTCTTTGCCAGAAGTCGGAACGAATACTGCTTGTCGCTGCCCGATGCGTCCTGCTTGAAAGTGCTGCCGAGAGTGCCTCGCAGGGCAGCATATTTCGGTGTTCCGCTTTCATCTTTGCCGATAAAAACAGCATTGTGATAATCGGCACTCTCATAAAGCGTGCCGTCTGAGATACACTCCTGTATGAGCTGATAGTCAATACCACGCCCGAAAAGATACTGTATCACTCGGTTACAATCCTTATTTTTTGGCGGCAGGAGCAGGACTTTCGGTTTATCTTTCTTGGGAGCAGGGGGTGGCTTCCAGTCCGCCATCGTCTGTCCCGTGAGAATTTCCACGGCTTCTACGAAGTCATATTCCTTGACCTTGATGAGATAGTCGAGGGCAGAATAGCCGCCGAAACCTCTCGACCACCAATACCATTTGCCGTTGGAAATCTTTAAGCTGTCGTGTTCTGCTGTACAGTACACATTGCTTGTGCCTTTGACCTTAACGAGATTGCTCGGCTCAAACTCACGCAGATAGGATAACAGGTCAATCTGGCGTACCCGTTCAAGCACATCTGGGTCAATCTGCACGTAGGGTCGGTTAGTTCTCAATGGATAAAATCACCTCCAGAAATAGAAAAAGCCGAGGGGATTTCGTTAAATGAAAACCTCTCGGCTATGTAAAATATAGTTCTTTTAGAATGAAAAAAGCATCCCTTTTTCTGTTGCGATATTATAAATCCATTTGTTACCCGTAGGGCTTACCAAATTACTAATATTCGCAATTTCCTTAATTGTTTTTTCTACAAACTCTGAATTATGCAACTTATAATTTTTTGCAAAGCAATCGCAGCACTCCTGCATTTTTGCATCGGCAGGTGGAAAAAGAGCCATTGGAACATCTTTTGCATCTAAACGACCCTTGATATTACCTCCCGATATTAGGCTTGCATTACCGTCACGCCCTTTACCTGCTATGAGAAAATAGAACGGCAAGGCTAATATAGCATCACAATTTGTATCGGCTACTCGCTTATAAAATGCTTTTATAATATCAAGTAAATCATCGGTAGTTAGGCAATCTTTATTTGTCGCCTTGTTCAAATCTATTGAAATAGCCTTTTCAATAGCTGCGTTACCTGCACTTGAAAAAGCTAAATGGTCATTTATCATAAGGACTTTGTCTAAATCATCTGACAAAGTTTTCCCGTCAATACTTGACCCTCGCTTATCGCCTGCAATAATTATACGGTTATTTTCTTTTATTCCAAAGATAACACTCATAAACTGTCACCTCCTTACTGATTTAAAAATCATACCACATTTTTATGAATTTTTCCACCTCTGCGGCTATGTAAAAGCGGCATCAGCTCCACGCCAATGCCGCCGTTCTCGGTTATAAAATTCCTGCCTTTTTGAGATACCCAACGCTGTCATAGCACCCTCTGAAATAGATTGCTTCCTGCTGCATATCGCTGAGCCTGTTCCGAAGCTCCAAAACTTCTATCAAAGCCTTACACTCCTGCTCGGATAAATCACTCGGCTTTTCCGTATCCAAAACTGCCATCACTTTGGGATACTCCTTGTAGAGTTCCTCTATCCTTTCCTCTGTGGAACGGTATTCTGGATTTTCTTTGGGCAGCTTTGCGATAACGGAGCTTAGATATTCAGCAAAGATGTTGCTATGCACATCAACAAAGGTTTCAAATCTGAAATTATCAAGCACACCTTTCACCTCCGACATTTACTAATCTACACCTATTATACTTCCCAGAAATCAGCAATACAAATATGCAAACCACATTATCTCTCCCGACTTGCACATTTTCTTTCGGGCTGTTCTTCTGCCTGCTCTGGCTCGGTATCCATAACGGAAGTATCTTTTTCATTCAGATTCAGCTCAATGTTAAGAGCGTTCAGCCGTTCTGTTTTTTCTTTCAGCTCATCTTCAAAGGCAAAGGGCTTCTTGATTTCCTCCTTTGCGGTTTCAAGCTGTGCGATAGTTTCCGCCTTTTTGGTCTTGGCAGCTTCCAGTCTGGCGGGGAGCTTTGACAGCTCGTTCTCAATTCGGGTCAGATTTCCGAGGGCATCAGCACCTAAATCCATCTTATGCTTTGCCTTTCCGCAGAGGTTCATACAGTAATGGGCATTGACGGTATCATAATAAATCTCCATTCGGAAACCTCGGTAGCTGCCGATTTCGGTAGGTGCGGACATCGGATAATCCTTGCAGATTGCAAGAAGCATTTCGCCTGCGTCTGCCTTTTCGGTGTAGGTCACGCCTTTTAGAGTCATCGGGCAGAACTTATCCTCGCCCTGCGGCTTGTGCTGCTCGGCAAGAGCTACATCATTTTCATAGCCTGCAATGCGTCCCTCATACTCCTTAATGGTCTGAGGATAGTATTTCAGCACTCTATCCTCAAGGTCGTAATGCTCGGAAAGATAACTCTGCTTTAACACTCGGAGCTTGGAAACCTGTATATCCAAATCCATCTTTTCCTTAAAACGGGCATCGCCTGTAGCAAGCATTTTAACCTCCGCAAAGGACAGGGCAACCTCGTCCACATCTTCGGCAGAGCGGACAGGGCTTTTACTCGTCATTATCTGGCTGATAAATTTCTGTTTGCTCTCCACCAACTGATAGAGGTAGGCATCAAAAGTCTGCTCGGTCACATAGCGGTAAACCTCCACCTCTGGGAACATATTGCCCTGCCGTTCGATACGCCCCTGCCTTTGTTCAAGGTCGGAAGGACGCCATGGACAATCAAGGTTATGGATTGCTATGAGCCTGTCCTGCACGTTCGTACCTGCTCCCATCTTCGGAGTAGAACCGAACAGCACACGAACTTCGCCGCTTCTGACCTTGCCGAACAACTCTTTTTTCTGTGCATCGGTGGTCGCTTCGTGAATAAAGCGTACCTGCTCCGCAGGGATACCACGGGCTATCAGCTTCTCCCTCATATCGTCGTAGACATTGAAAGTACCGTCATTTTTCGGGGTGGACAGGTCGCAGAACACAAGCTGTGTCGCTTTGGTATCGGCGTGTTCCTCCCAGATACGGTACACATTATCCACGCAGGCATTGACTTTACTGTCTGGGTCATCTGGCAGCATCGGGTCAATCATCCTCTGGTCAAGAGCCAGTTTCCGCCCGTCATTGGTTATCTTGAGCATATTGTCGATGTTCGGCTCGACAAGCCTTGCCCTGACTTTCTCAGCCCGCTTCGCAAGGGAAGCTACCATCTCGGTCTGTATCTCGCTCGGCTTGGTCTTAATATTGTGGTAATTGACCTTTGGCACGGGGAGCTTTAGCATATCGGCGGTCTGAATATCCGCCACCTCACGGAACATCTGCATCAGCTCTGGCAGGTTATAGAACTTGGCAAACCTCGTCTTGGCTCGGTAATTTGTGCCTTCGGGTGCTAATTCCAGAGCTGTAACCGTTTCTCCAAAGGTAGAAGCCCAACTGTCAAAATGCTGCAAACCATTCTGTGCAAGGGTGTCATACTGCAAGTACCTCTGAACGGAGTACAGCTCAACCATTGAATTGCTGACAGGCGTACCCGTTGCGAAAACCGTGCCACGGTTGCCCGTGATTTCGTCCAGATAGCGGCATTTCATAAAGAGGTCGCTTGATTTCTGGGCTTCGGTCTGGGCGATACCGCCTACATTTCGCATCTTGGTGTAGAGGTACAAATTCTTATAAAAATGGCTCTCATCAATGAAAAGCCTGTCAATGCCGAGCTGTTCAAAGTCGATAACCGTATCCTTACGCTTGGTGTCGTTAAGCTTTTCGAGCTTCGTCTTGATTGCCTTTCGGGTTTTCATTAGCTGTTTGACCGTGAACTGCTCGCCTTTGGAAGCCTGCACATCATCAATGCCACGCTCAATATCATCAAGCTGCTTTTCCAACTGCTCCCTCTGGCGTTCTATGCTCATCGGAATTTTTTCAAACTGAGAATGCCCAATAATGACTGCATCATAGTCGCCTGTGGCAATCCTACCGCAGAACTTCTTGCGGTTTCCTGTTTCAAAATCCTGCTTTGTTGTAACAAGGATATTTGCACTCGGATAGAGCCGCAGATACTCAGAAGCCCACTGACCGACAAGATGATTCGGCACAACAAACATAGATTTCTGACATAAACCGAGCCGTTTGCTTTCCTGTGCGGCGGCTACCATTTCAAAGGTTTTGCCTGCTCCCACCTTATGGGCAAGGAGCGTATTGCCGCCATAAAGGATATGGGCGATGGCGTTGACTTGATGTGGTCTTAGTGTGATTTCTGGACTGATACCTCCGAAAGTGATATGGCTTCCGTCATATTCACGGGGTCGCACAGAGTTAAAAGTGTCGTTGTAATAACGGACAAGACGGTTTCGCCGTTCTGGGTCTTTCCATATCCAATCCTGAAATGCCTGCTTGATGACTTCCTGCTTCGCCTGTGCCGCCGTAGTTTCCTTTGCATTGAACACCGCTTTTTTATTGCCGTGTTCGTCATACATATAATCAAAGATACGGGTGTCACGCAGATTTAAGGTGTCCTCAATAATGCGATAGGCGGAAGCTCTTTTCGTACCATAGGTGCTGTCCGCCTTTACATTCCCCATATCGGAGCTTTTATTCTCTATGAACCAGTCTCCGTTTATCGGGGTGTATCGTACCTTTAATCTGCCTGCGGCATAACTTGACGGAGTTAAAAGCTCCATCACAAACCGCTGTATATCTTCCTGCGGTATCCAAGTTGCACCCAGACGGACAGAGATTTCCGCCGCCGAGAGGTCTTTGGGAATGACCTTTTCCAAGGCTTCCACATTAACTGCAAGCTCTGGGTCATTCTTCGCAGCAAGCTCCGCAACCGTCAGCTTGTTTCGGACATTTCCTGACAGATACTCGTCTGCGGCTACATAGGAAACAGGCTCACAGTTCGGTACTTTGAAGATAATACCTTGTAAATCCTGTACAAGCTCAGCCTGCGTTTTGCCTGTGAGCTGCTCCATATAAGGCAAATCAACACGGGCTTTCTCTCCGATAGAGAGGGCAAGGGCTTCGCTTGCAGTTTCAACCGAAGTTACTTCTCGGTGGGGTTTGATAGTCCGCTTTGTGAACATATCTGCCTTCCGTTTGAAGTTGCCCTCATCATCAAGCACCTCCAGAGAACATAGAAGGAAGTAGCTCTCATCTGAAGCAAAAGCAAGATAGTTTCCTCGGCTGTTGATTAGACCGTATTTTGCGGTATAAACATCATACAGACGGTTGAGGTTTTCCTGCTCGGTGCGTATCATTTCCTCTGGGTAATCATCGGTCTGATACTCAATGAGCTTACGCACACAGTCACGAATTTGGATAAGCCCTTTGATACGGTTTTCTGCGGTCATCGACACAGAAGCAAGTTGCATACGGTCATTCTCTCGGAAGTAAACACTTCCGTCCACCAGAGTAAAAGAGAAGTTACGCACATTCGGGTCAGCAGGAACGGAAAGCTCCTGCTCATCGGAGATTTCATCAACCCCATTATCAAGCTCTGGGATTTCGCCGTTTATCCTCTGAACTGCATTGGACAGAAGCTCGGAAAGTGGTATATCCTTACGGGCTTTACAAACAGGCTCAAAAGTACCAAAGCGTGTGCTTTCCATCTTTATTTCGCCCAACACCATTTCGGGGTGTTCGATAAAATATCTGTTCATCGTAACACCGTTGTCGTCCGTATCAAGGTGTACCCAGTCTGGCTCTATATCCATCACTCGGTCACGCTTTTGCAGGATAAGAATATCGCTCGTGACCTCCGTGCCTGCGTTTGCCTTAAAGGTGTTGTCAGGCAGACGGATAGCACCTAAAAGCTCGGCTCTCTGGGCGATATACTTGCGTACCTCTGGACTTGCTTTATCCATCGTACCCTTTGAGGTAATGAACATCACAACGCCGCCGGCACGGACTTTATCCAGAGCCTTTGCGAAAAAGTAGTCGTGTATGAGGAACTTCTGGGCGTTGTATCGGCTGTCATTGACCCTTATCTCCCCAAACGGCACATTGCCGATGACTACATCAAAATGGTCGTCTGGGAGATTCGTTTTCTCAAAGCCCTCAATGGCAATGTTCGCTTTTTGGTAGAGCTGCTTTGCAATCCTGCCTGTAAGAGAGTCGATTTCCACGCCGTGGAGCTTGCTGTTTTGCATACTTTCGGGAAGCAGACCAAAGAAATTGCCTGTGCCGCAGGACGGCTCCAAGATATTTCCCTGTGAAAAGCCCAGGCGGTCAAGTGCGTCATACATCGCCTTGATAACAACAGGCGGCGTATAAAAAGCGGTCAGCGTTGACTCCATAGCGGCACGGTATTCCTCTGGGGATAGGCTGGCATATAGCTCCTTAAATTCCTCCGCCCACGCTGCATTGTGTTCATCAAATGCCATAGAAAGACCGCCCCAACCGACATACCGAGATAGGACTTCCTGTTCTTCAGGTGTGGCAAGGCGGTTTTCAATTTCAAGCTCGTGCAGCAGGTTGATTGCCGCCATATTGTTACGGAATTTTTCTTTTGCCCCGCCGACACCGATGGCGTCATCAGTAATACGGAAATTATGACGGTCTATGGCAAGAGTTTCCGTTTTTTCTTCGGGTGGTAATTCGGTTTTTTCCTGTTCCAATAGCTTTTGGATATAGCCGATTTTCTCCACTCGGTTTATCGGAAAGCCCACATTGTTCTGGAATGTGATGTCACGCAGGGACACATCACCGCTGATTTTCCCGATGCTCTCAATGAGATATTTACGGTTATCTATGATGATTTCCCTGCCTATGAGGTCATCTGTGGATTGCTCCATTTCAATGACAGGAGCTTCTGAGCCATTCACTTTATCGGCATTCGCCTGTGGTTTTTCTTCGGCTTCCTCGGCTGTCCTGTACCAATCACTTTCGGTAGCCATAATCTCATCAAGGAGCTTTTCGTCCTCTTGGGTCAGCTCGGTGTGCTGTTCCAAGAATGGGATAAACTCATCTCTGCCACGGAGCAGGCTTTCTCGGTCATCTCCATATAGCTGTTCGCCCTTTGGCGATAAGGCATAATCGTAAAAATTCTTAATGTGGGCAATTAAATCGCCCTCACCATCGCCAATATCAAACCGCCCTTCATAGTTAAATTCCTCGCCGCCGATAACAGCCTTGATAACAAAATCGGTCTTGTGATACCACCCGATATTTTTATCGCCCTCACGCTCACGGTGCTGTTTCTCGTCCAAAATACCAAGCAGCTTATTCCCCAGAGCAAAGCTCAAATCTGTATAGCGGTCATTAAGCTGTCTGTCATAAAAGGCAGGGTGTTCGGAAAAACCGATAGAAAACTGTATTCCGTCCTGCTTTTTCTCGGACGGTGTTTCTGTCCTCTGTTTCTCGGTTACGACCACTTTCAGATGGTCATTTGCAGGATTTTCCGTTAGCTTTTCTTCAAAGTCGGCTCGGCTGTATTCCTGTCCCAAGATAGGGAACTCGGCATTTTGCAGATAAACCTTTTCCTCGGTAAGTGTTGCAATCTCATATTTATCCGCACCGATATACACCACATCGCCCTCATTGTAGAGGTAGCGGAGTGGGTGCAGCTCCCTTAATTCCTCGGTAAACTTCCACCCATTACTGCGGCTGAAAACTGAGGTCGTTTTCCATTGTACCTGTGCAAGAAAGTCTATGAGCTGTTGAACGGTTGAGGGGTCGGATAAGTGCTGTTCCATTTGCTCGGCGGTAACATCTGCAAGGTCGCTTCGTTCCACAACAGATAACAAGTCTTTTTCGTACCTGTCCAAGTCACGGATAAAGTCAGATAGCCGCAAAGCAAGGGTATCCCGTTTGTCGGCAGGCGGCAGGTCACGGTGGGCGTCAATAAAACGCTGCCTTGCTATTTTCCTCTGGGTGTCAATCTCATATTTGGGAGCTGACATACTCTCCAGATAATCGGCATAATGGTCTTTTTCTTTCGGATTGAGATAGCGGTTATCCTTAATCATCTCACGCAGACGCTTTTCAACCTGTGACCATTTCAACACAAGGTCGTGATTGGTATAAGTGCCGTTTCGGTCAATGGCAAGACCTTTGCTGTCATGCCAAGAATGACCGCTGAAACCATCGGGGAAGATGTGCGTACCGCCGCCCGTTCCATACTCATTTTTAAGGAACTCAATATTTTTCTGTCTGTCCACGCCCTTTTGGAATTGGCGGTAGATGCGGTATTTTCCGTCCGCAACACCGCTGCCTTTCTGAAGCACGGAGTCAATATCTTCTTTGGAAATAGCAAAAGCAGAGGCTTTTTCGTCCTCTGCTTTTGCTATCATTTCGATTTGTTCATCTACGGTTGGAAGATTGACTCTAACCTCATCCTCTTTGGCAACGCTTACTTGTAAATCAGTTCGGTCAGTATCACTTCCTCCGCTTGGCTGCGGATGTTGTTCATCAGTCCGACCCACTGCATCGGTGCTTTCTCTTTCAGTTCCTCTGTCACGCCCTGCTCGGCTGAGAGCTGCTTCGTCATAAGCTCCAACCTCTGGAGTGCTGTCTGCTCTACCTCGTGCAGATGCCCGTTCAGCCTGCCCGATGTCAGCAGATTGAGATAGGTCACTCGCTTGTGCTTCTCCAGATAATCCCTGTGCATCAAAGCGTACCTGCCAAGCGGAAGCTCTGGCTCTGTCGGTAATGTTAGGTCGGGAATAAGATAATCCCCCTGTCTGCTGTAAGTGATTTTGCTCATTGTATTCGCTCCTTTCGGGTTGTTGTCTGCCTTTATCATACTGAGCCTGCGTTCTTTGTGCAAAGGTGTGATTCTGGTCTTTTTCCGCCATTTGCACATTTCGGATAGACTGTGAGATTTCCCGTAACGCCATTTCCGCAATATCGCTCGTGGCAATGCCGATGGCGTTTATCGTTGCAGGGGTATTGAAATTTACAATATCCGCAAAATCCTCTCGGTCAAAAAACTCATTCGTATCCAGACCGCAGCGGCTGATCAGCATAAAAGCAACGCTGTTTGCTGCCAGCCGCCTGTAAATGACTTCTATATTAAAGTCGTCCAGTTCTTCCAAAAAGCTGTCTTTCGTGCAGTCCTTTAACTGAGAAAAATAGTCTTGCAGATTGTCCTCCACGGCGTTCTTTGCCGTTTCCATTAAGGCAGAAGCAAGGTCAGTGCTTTCCACATCTCCAAACCTGTCCGAGAGCCTTTCCATAACAGCCTGCTCGTATCGCTCATCCATCTGCCATATCGGAACAGGGCGGCTGCCATAATAGCCCTCGTGGGTGTCGGACACATCAAAATAGTATTTCAGCGTATTCCTGCGACCTTTCGGGTCAAATACGGCAATACCCTTGCTGTCCTTATTGACCCAACGCTTGAACTGCCTGTTCCAAGTTTCGAGCTTCGCAACGGCGACAGCATCGGGGCGTTGGGCGTATATTAAAAGCTGTTCGTCAAAACGGCATTTATAGTTGCGGCAGGCAGAGGACAGAAAGCCCTGCCACGCCTGCGGATTTTTTGCAACTGCAACGCCTGTACGCCGATACAGCTCTGTGATTAGCTGATACTTCGCAGCCATTCAACCTACACCTCCTTATCGTTTCTGTTTCAAATATTCCTGTTTACTCACTCCGCACCACCGCCAAGAAAAGAAATGACCTTGTTCGATTTAATGCTCTTTTGCAGGTCATTGATGAGGGTAATATCCGCAACCGTAATGCCCTGCATAGAAAGAATATCGTCCATAGTCATAGCGGCAATCGCTTTTTCATCGGTAAAGCCTGCTTCCAAGACTTTATTCAAGACCTTGACGGCTTTCTGATTAACAGCCATATTCTAAATCCTCCTTATCGTTCCAAATCCTTGTGCTTCGGTGTTTTCTGCGGCGTTTGTTCCGCAGGTTTCGGCTCATAGGTCGCCCCGTTTTTCTGCATACGCTCGGCAAACTCGCAGATGTGGTACAGATTGCTGCCGACTTCGGTATGGTATTCATCAATAAAGCGGCAGGGATACTCCCGTTTCTCTCCCCAAGAGGTCGTGACAATGACCTTTCCGCCGTCGGGGATACGGAACAGTTCTTTATATTGAGGGTCAATAAAGCGGATACCTTGTTCCGCTTTCTGGATATGCTTATCAAGCCATTCCTTCACATAACAATAGCAGTAAAAATTATAGTCGCCTTTGGTGGGATTGCACCGAAGCAGAAAAGCGTGTTTCTCCGTATCCACACGGAAACCGTACTCAGTACAATAGTTGCCCTTTATCGCACTTTCGGGAAAATGCCTTGCAAACGCACTCATATCATAGCGGTTATGCAAAAGCCCTTTATCCTCCCGTAAAGCATTGATGACCGTATCAAGGTCTGCCTTAAATTCGTCAGATTTCCATTGGGGTCTGGTATCAAACCAAGTGGTGTAAAAGCCATAGCCCGTTGTGGCAAAGTCTCCACGCAGATGCCCGATAGTGCCTGTCTGCCCCTCAAGCTGCATACTTTGGGCATAGGTGTATTTCTGTTCTGTCGGGGTTAAAGATCTTGTCTTTATTTCATTACTCATTCTGCTGCTCCTTTCTTTCCTTTTTCTCCTTTTGCTCGTCTAAAATCTTGCGGATACAGACATCGCAGAAAATAACTGACCCGTCCTTATATCGGGGATAAGGACAGGTCGTGCAGTCATATTTTATTTTATCGCTCACGGTCATCACCGTTTTTCTGCTTCTGGGCAGGCTGATTATAGGGCATACGGCACTCTGACTGGTATCGTTCATTCAGCTTTTGCCGTGCAGCATCAAGCTCATTCGTGTAATAACCCCAGAAATAATTTGAGCCGCCCTTGCAGTACCAACACACATAAGGGTTGGGTGCGTTGGGATTGTGACCGATGACAAGCTCTGTACTCCCGATAGTACAGCTCTCAATGATTTCATAGTTCTGATTGGAGCGTTTTTCTTCGTCCATAAGCACCTCTCTATTCTTTGGCATAACGCCGATAGGCTTTTTCGCCCGTGGCTCTCATTTTTTGAACAGGGCGGCTCCCTGCAAGCTCTGGATGCTGTGCCTGCAGCTTGCGGCGTGTCCTGCTGACGCTCTCAAAGCTCGGCAGACCAAGATATTTGTGCTGCGTCATTATCTCTGCAAGCGGCATTGCCCCTGCATCCTTCAGACAGGCATTACAAAGTGCAAGATACAGCACCATATCGTCATTTCTGGCATCTTCATTCTTTTCCAGAACAGCTCTGACTTTCTTTTCAATGGTTTTAAGGTTTCTCATTGTTACCTCCATAAAAGAAAGGGCGGCATCTTTCAGCCGCCCAAACCACTTACTTATTCTTTCTGTTACGGATATTCAGCCATACCGCCGCACCCACAATGAACACGACAAGCACGATTGCGATAATGGTTTTAGCGTCCATCAATTAGTCCTCCTTTTTCTTCTTTCTGTTCTTATAGCCGACAAATCCGAGAACGCCCGCACCGACAACAGACAAAACCGAAAGGCTTACCCATAAGCCCAGATTGAAATCATCGCCTGTTTTCGGGGTATCCCTGAACTCATTGTGCATCTGCACGATAGCCGTAGCGTCCACCTTTACCGTTACCTGTTTATCGGCAGGAAGGATATATCCTGCGGAAGCCTTGTCGTTTACTTCGGATACGGTATAGTCGCCAATCCGCAAGCCCTCAATCACGATTTCTCCGTTCTTATCTGTCTTAAAGGTCTTGTCATAGTCCACGCCTGTCACACGGAAAGAGAAGTCCTCCACCTTACCGTCAGAGGAAGTCTTTACGATTTTAAGAGAGCCTTTCTGTGCTGCATTGATAAAGCCAACACCCGCCTTGTTTTCCACGGTGTAGGTCTTGCCGTTCTCTTCGATGGATACGGCATAAACATCTTCATCAAGCACAAAGCCTGTCGGAGCTTTGCTTTCCTTTACCAGATATTTGCCGTAGCGGAGTTCACTCATCTGGTAAACGCCGCCGTCAAGTTCTTTCATTTCGCCAAGCAGCGTATCGTCTTTATCCAGTTTCCCATCGCCATTAGTATCGGAGTAAACCTCAAATACCGCACCAGACAGCTTGTTGTCGGGATAATCCTCATCAACCTTTGTCAAAGCGATATTGCCCTTAATGAAGTAGTTGACAAGTTCAATTTCCACAACTTCGTCCACCTTGCCGATTGTCACGGCGATTTCTTCCTCGGAGAGTACATATCCCTTCGGGCTTTCGATTTCACAGATTATCCAAGTTCCATACGGCACTTTGGCAAAAGAAAAACTACCATCATCTTTTGATGTGGTAGCTGCAATCGCATTTTCCTTTGTAAACTCGGTAGTTCCTGTCTTAAAGATACCGATAACTGCACCGCCCAGAGCTTTTCCATCCTCATCAGATTTCTTACCGCTTACAGAGCCGTAAATAATGTCATTTGTGATAGCTTCGCCCTCGTTGGCTGTAATGCGGACAGTTTCGGTATCCTGTCCTGCGTATTCAAAAATAACAGGGTATTTTGCATCGCTGACAATATATGCGGAGTTGGTCGAGATTTCCTGCACATAATAGCTGCCCATCGGCAGGTCGCTGATAGCTTTCCCGTGACCGCTTTCATCAAGGGAAATGACCTCAATCAGACCGTCCGCAGGAATGGTCTTTCCATCTGCGGCTGTGAGTTCCTCCGCCGCATACAAGCCAAAGGTCACATCAAAGATTTCTCCATTCTTGCCAATGCCGTAGGCTTCATCAATGGCAAGGCTCTTGATGAGGTCGATTTCAACATGCTGTCTTTCATTATAGAAAGAAGTAGCCGTTTCCGTTACATCAACATTCTGTCCTGCATACACAAGCTCAACAGAATGGACTTCCTCATTCAGCACCATTCCATACGGAGCTGTAATTTCCTTAACCTCATATTTTCCGAGATACAGTTCTTTGGATTTTGCTGTACCGTCCTTTCCTGTCGTAACGGTATCCACAACCTCGCCCTTTTTGGCTCTGACCGTTCCGTCCAGAGTGACAATATCCTCGGCTGCGGTAATCTCATAGACTGCACCCTCAAGACCGCTGACAGAGAAAATCGGCTGATACAATCCCTTATCGCCTGCCACGGAGCTGAATACCTCGCCAGACTTTTCTACGGTAATTGTACCTTTCTGTGCCATATTGGAGCGTACTACCTCAATAACGGTAATGCCGCTTTCTTCCTCGGAATTTTCCTGCACCACATCAAAATAAACAGGCTCGGAATTTAAGACATACCCATACGGGGCTTGTACTTCCACAAGGGAATAGCCTTTGCCGTATTCCAATGTCTGCGGTGTGATAAGGTCGCCGTCTGCCGTAGTATAGAAGGTGTCAATGGTCGTCACTTCGGGATAAGTGAAAGTCATAGTCACAAGCTTTCCATTCGGGTCGTAAATCTGGAAGCCTGCACCTGCATACGGGATTGTATTGCCTGTTTCTGCATCTTTCTTTACGATTTTGATATAGCTCTCAAAGTTAGCGTTGTTGATAAGGTAGCGGTAGGTCTGACCGTCCTTGCTAATAAACACATCAAAGTCTTTCATCAGTTCACGCCCCTCCCAACCAGAGGTCTGGCGGACGGTATAAATGCCATACGGCATATCCTTTGTCTGGGCAAAACCGTTCTCGTCACATGTCAGCACATCACGCTCGGTTTCCTTTGCATTTTCATAGCTGCCTGCGGATTTGAGGAACACTTCAAATACCGCACCTTCTTCGGGTGTTTCAATCTGGGTTTCCCCGTTATCCGTATGCTTGATGAGTGCGATATTGCCTTTGATGACCTGTTCATTCACATCGTTTGCGGTACTGTTCAGCTCTACCGTGTATAGCTCTGGTTCTGCACCTACCTTGTGGATTGCGGTATCCAGAAGATACCCCTCGGACGGGCTGATTTCACGGACAGTCCAATCATTGTCACAGATATAATACTTGGTCGTAAACTGACCGTTTTCATCAGTCGTGTAGGTGTCAATCAGTTCCTCACCCTTATAGATGGCGTAAACCGCACCTGCAAGGGAAGCGTCGCCCTGCGGAGAACCTGTTTCTGCATCGGTCTTTGTCACAGTCACTTGGAATTTCTTCAATACATTGTCGAAGCTGCGTTTTGTGACCTTGTTCCATTCAATCGGAGCTGTCTGGGAAGCAGGAACGACATAGCGGACTGCGGTATCCACTTCCTCAACCACATACGGGGTATCGCCGCTGATAAGGACATTTTCAAACTTAGCCAGACCGTTTTTATCAGTCACGGCATACTCGTCAACAGGCAAGCCGCTTAAAGATGTGCCGTAAAGGTGGAATTTCATTCCCTCCACCAGATTGTCCTCGGAAGTCTTGACGATTTCCAGACTGCCACGCTTCAAAGTATTGCTGAAGGTCACAGTAGAGGTTTTTCCTCCAATAAGGGTCACGGTCTGGGTTTTCTGCGGCTCATAACGGTCAATGGACTGTTCTGTGACGGTATAAGTGCCAGGGAATAATCCCTCCACGGAGACAGAGCCGTCCTTTCCTGTCTTAACTGTCTTATTGAAGTTATCACCTTTGATTGTAAAAGAGATGCCCTCCACAACTCCGTCCTCCGAAGTCTTTTTGAGGGCAATCGTGCCTGTCGGCGTTTCGATATTGATATATGCAGACACGGTATCAGCATTCTCCACACCTGTTACCAAATCCTGCAAGTTCGGGTCGCCATAGGCAATGAGCTTTGCACTGTTGCTGACAGTCGGCACATTGTTCCTCTTTGCCGTAATGCGGACAGAACCGCTGATAGCTACGGTGGAGCTGATTGTCAGCTTATTTCCAGACTTCGATACACTCACATTGCTGTCAGAGCTTGAAAAGCTGTAATCGGAAAGGACGCCGTTGCTGTCCGTCAATGTGATGCTGTACTTTCCGTCCTTGTAGGCAAGCTCCTTTGTGATGTCATTCTTACCGCCCGACATAAAGCTCGGAATGGTGTTATGCTCACGCAGCATTGCAACAATCTGGTCATACACTGCCCTTGCTCCGCTGTTGGCATAATTTGAACCGAAGTGCAGGCTGTAAACGGTAGTGCTTGTCTGGTTATATGAGCCTGTGGCTTCACGGCAGCCTGTGACAAACTCCCAAACGAGTGTCTGCGTGGCAAGCCATTTTTCATCATCACTTCCCGACAGATTATTTCGGTTGCCCTGATACCCATAGAGCAGGGCAAGCCCAACCGCCTTTTTCTGATTGGCTGAAAGGGCGTTCCAAGTATCGGAGGAAGCCTTTTTCAAGGTATTTCCTGTTTTCAGCGGTACTCCCGGCTGAATACAAAACGCATTCTCACCGTCTACAAACATACGGTACTTATAATTTCCCGTTCCGCCTGCGGTATAGCCGCCGATATTCGCACTGGAATTGTACCTCATCGCATTACCGTTGCTGTCATAGGTGTGGGAAAAGGAAATCGTCCCGATGTCACCCGCAGCAAACGCCGTCGCAGGCATTATGGATAATGCCGTGACTGCAGCCATTACAAAAGCCGCAGCCTTTTTGAACAATTTAGGGATTTTCATAGTTACCTCCTGTAATTTGGATTGAATATTTTGCCTTACTGACCGAAAAAAGCTGCCCGTTATGGACAGCCTAAAGTATTTCTTTTCTCGGATAGTTACTGGCAGTAGTTAGGGGGTGAGGTGTGGAGAGGGGGAAGCCACAATAATGGCTATCCACTCAAATGGGCAGAACTCGCCCTCGGTGTGTGGCTATCTCTCGTGAGCCTTGTTCCGCTGCAAGTGTCGGTTATAAAACTCCAACGCCTTGACAACAAAATTCGTTTCCTGCCCTCTGGGAACAGTCTTTGGAATGAGCTTGGTTATCCTCTCGTCACGGAAAGCAGGTTTTTCCTTCTGATTGGGCTTTTCTTCCTCCATAATGGACTGGATAACCTCGGAAGTGAGCTTGCCATCTTGGTTATACTTCTTCATTTTGATAGCCTGTGCCAATGACGGGGTAGCATCGTTGTACTCCATTGCTTCAAGCAGGGTGTATTGCTGTTCCTCGGTCAGATAAGAAACCTCAACCGCAGGACGAAAAGCAATCTGCCTTTCATCTACCATTTGCAGGATTTCGGGAACAAGCTCCGTTAGACGGATATAGCGGCGTATCTGGTCTTTGCTTTCTCCAACAAGTTCTCCTAATTCCTCATCAGAACGCCCTTTTGATAAATTAGTCGCCAATGGCGACGCATTTTCTTTTGGGGGTCTGCCTGCCTGTCGTTTCATAGCTTCCAACCGCATTTTATACGCAAACGCTTTCTCACTCGGCAAAATAACAGAGCGTTGGAGATTACTTTCCACCATAACAATAATGGCTTCATCACGGGTAAGCTCTTTGACCTCGCATTTCAGCGTTTCAAGTCCTGCAAGTTCACAAGCCTTTTTTCGCCTGTGACCACTGATAAGCTCATACCGTCCGTCCTCTTTTAAGCGAACTGTCGCTGGGGTCATTACACCGTTTCGCTTGATACTCTCAACAAGTTGTTCCATATCTTCGTCCATCAAAACCTTGAACGGGTGGTCTGGAAACTCGTCAATCTCCGATATGGGAATATCCCGTATCTTGCTTAGCTTTGCTTCCTCACGGCTTTCGTCCGTCTGAAAAAGGTCATCGTATGCGGTCAGCTCGATTTTGGTTTCTCTGCTTCTCGCCAATCTCTGCCACCTCCTTTCCTAACTGCTCATAGGCTGCGGCAACCTTGCCGCTTTTGTCGTAAGCAAAAATACTTTTGCCTTCTGCGGTAGCTTCCACCGCACGGATAGAATGAGGTATCTCGGTATCAAATACCTTGATTTTCTTACCGTATGCACTTTTGACCGTTGCCGTAATTTCCTTAGAAATGTTGGTACGGGGCATTACCATAGTCATTAAGATACCGTCTATCCGCAGCTTTGGGTTGATTTGCCGCTTGACCATTGATACGGAGCGAAGCAAAAGCTCCAGACCTTTAGCCGAGAGATAGTGGGGCTGTGTCGGGATAATCACGCTGTCAGCCGCCGCCAGAGCATTGATGGTTATCATGCCTAAACTCGGCATACAATCAATAAGCACATAGTCGTAATTCTTTTTAACCTCATTGACATAGGTTTTCAGCACACGCTCACGGCTCATTGCATTGATTAGCCTTACTTCAAAGCCCGACATCTCAATGTTTGACGGAAGCAGGTCGACGCCCTCGCTATGGTGGATAATACCCTGTGAAACATCAAGCGTTTTATCGTCTATGATGTTCTGCATCACAGTAGAAAGCGTTATGGGAATATCGTCTGGTCTGTTATAACCCAGAGCCATCGTGAGATTTGCCTGTGCATCGGCATCAATCAGCAGGACTTTTTTACCCTGCTGCACCAGACTTACACCCAGATTGACCGCTGTGGTTGTTTTTCCGACACCGCCTTTCTGGTTAGTCAGAGCAATCACTTTGCAATTTGACATAGATGCGTCCTCCTTTCGCATAGATTTAGCCACTTTGTCAAGGTGGCTATGTAAACAGTACCAGAGAACGCAAAAAAGCCGCCTACTCTTAAAATCAATAAGAATAAGCGGCTTTGTAATTTGCCTTAGACATATTCAATTTTCATTCTCTTGGTCGGTGCATTTATGACCTTAAAAATAAGCTCGTCAACACAATCCGTATATCTGCCTTGCTGAATGAGCTGATTTTTTAACTCTACAAGGCTATGTATCAAAAGTTTTCTTTCGTGGCTATCCAAATACAGATGATTAAATTTCTCTCTCATAAGCACACCTCCACTTCTTTAGCTTCATTATATTGGAAAGTAGGGGAAAGGACAAATCTGCAAAAAGGGACAAAAAATAAGCGTACCACTATTTCTAATGATACGCTTATCGTATTTAACTGTTAATCAAGGTCTATGAATACCCTTACAGTGGTATCTCTCCACTGATTTTTCCTTACATACTGTCCGTTAGCCTTTCGATAGGCTGCTGCCTGCTCGAAACTAAGCGGCAATTCAAAGGAAAGAGAACTCCTACCTATTTGCAATAGCAGCCTGAGCAGCAGCAAGTCTAGCGATAGGTACACGGAATGGTGAACATGATACATAATCAAGACCAATCTTGTGGCAGAATTCAACGGATGAAGGATCTCCACCGTGCTCACCACAGATACCGATATGAAGCTTTGGATTAACTGGCTTGCCAAGTTTAACAGCCATATCCATGAGCTTACCAACACCAGTCTGGTCAAGCTTAGCAAACGGATCATTCTCAAAGATCTTAGCATCATAGTAAGCATTTAAGAACTTACCTGCATCATCTCTTGAGAAACCAAATGTCATCTGTGTAAGGTCGTTAGTACCGAAGCAGAAGAAGTCAGCTTCCTTAGCGATCTCATCAGCTGTAAGAGCTGCTCTAGGGATCTCGATCATTGTACCAACTTCGTACTTCAGATCTACGCCTGCAGCAGCGATCTCTGCATCAGCTGTCTCAACTACTACCTTCTTAACATACTTAAGCTCTTTAACTTCACATACAAGTGGGATCATGATTTCTGGCTCAACATTCCAATCTGGATGCTCTTTCTGAACTTCGATAGCTGCACGGATAACAGCCTTTGTCTGCATCTTAGCGATTTCTGGATATGTTACAGCAAGACGACATCCTCTGTGACCCATCATAGGGTTGAACTCATGAAGTGAGTTGCAAAGTGCCTTGATCTCTTCTACTGACTTATTCTTAGCCTTTGCAAGCTTCTCAATATCTGCTTCCTCTGTAGGAACGAACTCATGAAGAGGTGGATCCAGGAATCTGATAGTAACCGGGTTACCTTCAAGTGCTTCGTAAAGAGCCTTGAAATCTCCCTGCTGATATGGAAGGATCTTATTAAGAGCTTCTTCTCTTTCTTCTACTGTATCTGAGCAGATCATCTCACGGAAGGCTGCGATTCTTTCTGGATCAAAGAACATATGCTCTGTACGGCAAAGACCGATACCTTCTGCACCAAGCTCACGAGCCTTCTTAGCATCTGCTGGTGTATCAGCATTTGTTCTAACCTTAAGTGTTCTGTACTTATCAGCCCATGCCATAACACGACCGAATGTACCTGCGATTGAAGCATCAACTGTCTTAATAACTCCATCGTAAATGTTACCTGTTGTACCATCGATTGAGATGAAATCTCCCTCATGGAACTCTTTGCCTGCAAGTGTGAACTTCTTGTTCTCTTCATCCATAATGATATCGCCACAACCTGATACACAACAAGTACCCATACCACGAGCAACTACAGCAGCATGTGATGTCATACCACCACGAACTGTTAAGATACCCTGTGCTGACTTCATACCTGTGATATCTTCCGGTGATGTCTCAAGACGTACAAGAACAACCTTCTCGCCCTTAGCTGCCCATGATTCTGCATCGTCAGCTGTAAATACGATCTTACCACAAGCAGCACCCGGTGAAGCACCAAGTCCCTTGCCCATTGGTGTAGCTGCCTTAAGAGCTGCTGCATCAAACTGTGGGTGAAGAAGTGTATCAAGGTTACGAGGATCGATCATTGCAACTGCTTCTTCCTCTGTCTTATGTCCTTCATCAACAAGGTCACAAGCGATCTGAAGAGCTGCCTGAGCTGTTCTCTTACCATTACGACACTGTAACATGTACAGCTTCTTGTTCTCAACTGTGAACTCCATATCCTGCATATCATGGTAGTGATTCTCAAGAGTCTCACATACCTTAAGGAATTCTGCATATGCTTCTGGGAATTCCTGCTCCATCTGAGCGATTGGCATTGGTGTACGAACACCGGCAACTACGTCTTCGCCCTGTGCATTGATAAGGAACTCACCCATAAGCTTCTTCTCACCTGTTGCAGGGTCACGAGTAAATGCAACACCTGTACCAGATTCATTATTTAAGTTACCGAATACCATAGGCATTACGTTAACTGCTGTACCCCATGAATAAGGGATATCGTTATCTCTTCTGTATACGTTTGCACGTGGGTTGTCCCATGAACGGAATACAGCTTCGATAGCTAACTTTAACTGCTCAACTGGGTCTGAAGGGAAATCTGTTCCTAACTGGTTCTTGTATTCAGCCTTGAACTGCTCTGCAAGAGTCTTAAGATCAGCTGCTGTAAGTTCTACGTCGAACTTAACACCCTTCTCTTCTTTCATCTTATCGATGAGCTGCTCAAAGTACTTCTTACCAACTTCCATAACAACGTCTGAGAACATCTGAATGAAACGTCTGTAAGAATCATATACGAAACGCTCGAATGCTGGATCTGGGTTGTGTGCGATCATTGCAGCAACAACTTCGTCATTTAAACCAAGGTTAAGGATTGTATCCATCATACCCGGCATAGATGCTCTAGCACCTGAACGAACTGATACTAATAATGGATTCTCAAGATCTCCGAACTTCTTGCCGTTGATCTCCTCCATCTTCTTAACACCTTCCATAGCCTGTGCCATGATCTCGTCGTTGATCTTACGACCATCTTCATAGTACTGAGTACAAGCCTCTGTTGTGATTGTGAAACCCTGTGGAACTGGAAGACCAATTGTTGTCATCTCTGCAAGGTTTGCACCCTTACCACCGAGAAGATTACGCATGGTCATGTCGCCTTCGCTAAACATATAAACCCACTTGTTTGCCATTTGTTTATTACCTCCTACGTATCTAATTAAATATATGCTGAAAAAAGCCTGCTTTAGGGCAGAATTTTCCCACCACTCTGACGTGATTATATCATATGACCTAATAATATTAAACCACTTTTTTCAATTTTTTTCTCTTTTTAACCGCATGTTCCGGAATCTTTTTCAAAAAGAAAGAGACATCCGCCAGATAATGTTCTTTTCCGACAAATGTCCCTTTTATTTTACAGATTCGATCAACCGGATACTCTATCTGAGATATTGATTCATTTCGTCTGATTAATATTCGAATTTCTTCTCAAAATATGCCTTCAGATCTTCGATCTTTACTCTTTCCTGCTCCATGGTATCTCTGTCACGGACAGTTACAGCACCATCTTCTTCTGAATCAAAATCATAAGTTACACAGAACGGAGTTCCGATCTCATCCTGTCTTCTGTAACGCTTACCGATATTTCCTCTGTCGTCGTATTCACAGTTGTAGTATTTGCATAATTCAGCATATACCTTTTCTGCTCCCTCGCCGAGTTTCTTGCTCAGTGGAAGGACACCGATCTTAACAGGTGCAAGTGCAGGATGGAAATGTAATACAGTTCTTACATCCGGCTTCTCCTCGGTTCCGATATTTTCTTCATCATATGCAGCACAAAGGAATGCAAGTGTTACACGATCAGCACCAAGTGATGGTTCGATAACATATGGAATGTATTTCTCTTTCTTCTCATCATCAAAGTAATCCATTGGTTCGCCGGATACAGTCTGATGCTGAGTCAGATCATAATCCGTTCTGTCTGCGATACCCCAAAGTTCACCCCATCCAAATGGGAATAAGAACTCGATATCTGTTGTTCCCTTGCTGTAGAAGCAAAGCTCTTCCGGTGAATGATCACGGGCACGCATCTCTTCATCCTTGATACCAAGGTCTTTTAGCCAGTTGATACAGAAGCTTCTCCAGTAATCAAACCATTCAAGGTCTGTTCCCGGTTCACAGAAGAATTCCAGCTCCATCTGCTCAAACTCTCTGGTACGGAACGTAAAGTTACCCGGTGTGATCTCATTACGGAATGACTTACCGATCTGTCCGATACCAAACGGGATCTTCTTTCTGGATGTTCTCTGTACATTCTTGAAGTTTACAAAGATACCCTGTGCTGTCTCAGGTCTTAAATATACTGTGTTCTTTGCATCCTCTGTTACACCCTGGAATGTCTTGAACATCAGGTTGAACTGTCTGATACCTGTAAAATTATGTTTTCCGCATGAAGGACAGCAGATATTCTTTTCTTCGATAAAGCTCTCCATTTCTTCATTTGACCAGCCATCAACGGAACCTTCGATCTCCAGGTTATTCTCTGCCATGTAGTCTTCGATCAGTTTATCTGCACGAAATCTTTCATGGCACTCTTTACAGTCCATCAAAGGATCTGCAAAACCGCCAAGATGTCCGGATGCTACCCATGTCTGTGGGTTCATCAGGATCGCACAGTCAACGCCTACATTATATGGATTCTCCTGTATGAACTTTTTCCACCAAGCCTTTTTTACATTGTTCTTTAACTCAACACCAAGGTTACCGTAATCCCATGTATTTGCAAGTCCACCATAAATCTCTGAACCCGGATATACAAAACCTCTGTTTTTTGCTAAAGCAACGATCTTGTCTAATGTCTTTTCCATAATGTCCTCCATTTATATTTCATCTTTATATTTGTACGTTATTGTACCTTCTCTCCCTGTTTTTTTCAAGACAGGGATTCAATTATTTCTACAGAATTGAATTTTCGGTCTACATATACCGCTAGAAATTCCTTTGCGATCATCATAAGTTCTTCCAGCACGCTGTCTGAAACCGTGAAATTATACAGATTTCCAAGCATTGCTCCATTAATATACTGAAGCACATATCTGGCGTCCTCTGATATATGGATACTTTTCTTAGCCTTGCTCCGGCAGTTCTCACACAGGATTCCACCGGATAAGGGATCAAATATCCGTGTCAGCCTATCGCTTCCACAGATCGGGCAATGAAAGCTCTGCAGTCCCTGTCCAAAGATATCCATGATCTTCAGTTCATATACACAACGGATCAGTTTCACCGGCAGCAGTCCTTTTTTTAATGCATTCAGGCTGACAAACAGCAGATTCAGATAATCTGCCGACCGGTCACCTTCTCTTGTAAAATATGACATCATCTCACAAAAGTAAGATCCGTAACAGTATTTGTTCACATCAAAGGTCAGTTCATGAAAATATTCCTTTGCATCTACGTTGATAAGTGTATATGCATTTCTTCCCGGATATACAGTAAATGCTCCCATGACAAACAGCTGCGTCTTTGAGATCAACTGGCTGCTTGGTCGTCGGACTCCCTTTGCAAATGCTGTGATCTTCCCCTGCTCTCTGGTCAGTATAACAAGCCGTCTGTCATATTCTCCCTGAAGACCGGAGGAAAGCACGATTCCGTTTAATACTATCTCATCCTTCATGATTCATCCATCTTATAACCATAATTTCGAAGAAGGGTATCGGTATCCCGCCAATCCTTCTTCACCTTTACCCAAAGCTTCAGATTCACATGTGTATCTAATAGCTGTTCAATGCCATACCTTGCATTGCTGCCGATCTTTTTCAGCATTGCGCCCTGTTTTCCGATAATAATACCCTTATGGGAATCCCGCTCACAGATGATTGTTGCATCTATATCCATAAGTCGTCCATTCGGACGTTCCTTCATCGAATCAATAACAACCGCGATTCCGTGTGGAATCTCTTTATCCAGAAGTCTTAAAGCCTGCTCCCGGATCAGTTCGGATACGATCTGTCGCTCCGGCTGATCGGTGATCGTGTCTTCATCATAGAACTGTGGTCCGTATGGAAGGTATTTGAACAGCGTCTTTATCAGTTCATCTTTGTTCTTTCCCTTTAATGCCGATACCGGAACGATCTCCGCATGACTGCAGGCATCCTTATAGGTCGAGATCGCCTTGAATACTTCTTCTTCACTTACCGCATCGATCTTATTTACCACAATGATGATCGGTGTCTTAACATGTTCTAACTGTTCAATGATATACCGTTCTCCTGCTCCGATAAATGTCGTTGCTTCAACGATCCACATAACGACATCTACTTCATTTAATGTTCCCTCTGCCACCTTTAACATATATTCACCAAGCTTGTTCTTGGCCCTGTTGATTCCAGGTGTATCGAGGAAAACAATCTGTCCTTCATCCGAGGTATACACGGTCTGAATACGGTTTCTTGTTGTCTGCGCCTTACTGCTCGTTATAGCGATCTTCTGTCCGATCAACTGATTCATCAGTGTGGATTTACCTACATTTGGTCTTCCTATGATCGCAACAAATCCTGATTTGTATGTATCGTTCATACTTCTCCTTCCATACTCTGTATGTATTCATGTTCTCCATTCGGCACAGAATTCTGTAACCTGCCGGAGAACTATTTACAAATCTATATACTTCTATCTTCTTTCGTTACTTCTGTAAAAACTATAGATCTTTTACTTCTTTAAACTTTGCCCGATTCTGTTCGATCTTATCTTCCCCACCGATTGCACAGATAACCCCGCCATCTGTGATCGCCCGGATCACAGGTGCCAGTGAACGGATCGTTTCTACATTTGCAGTAAGCACCTGATCACGTTCTTTCTGAAGCTGCTCATCTGTAATACCTGCAAAGTAACAGGTCTGGCTGAATGCTCCTTCTGCTGATGGTGTCATTGGAGAATCTAACTTCGCGATCGCACCGATCAGATATTTGGTCATATCTCTGTCGCTTGCATCAAAGCCTGCCACATAGTCTGCTGCCTTCTTATAGATATCATATGTCTCCATCAGGTTCGGATCTCTGTAGGATGTAAAATACCCCATTCCTGATCTGGCAAATGAACACATAGCTCCATATGCCCCACCCTTTACACGGATATTCTCCCAGAGATATCCATAGGAGAAGATCACCTGTAGGACTTCCAGTGCTCCGGTATATTCAAATCCTTTTTCCTTATAATTTCCTGTGAGAGCCGCATACTGTACCTGGCTTGCTGTCTTAAAGGCTTCGTTCTTAACAGCTTTTTTCATCACACGTTTTTCTGCAAAAGCAGGTCTGGTCGACAACTTTCTTGCAAACGCTTCAATATCTGCGCCCAATAATTCCTTGATATCATTGTCACCTGTATAAGAGATTGTTACCGCTCCTTTTCTGAGGATCTCGGCAAGCGTTGTCTGCAGCTTCTCAATGATCGCATCTGCATTCTGCTCAAAATCCTGATCCAGCTCCTGTAAGAAATCATAATATCCGATTCCCTCTGTCATATCCTTAAATGCCATCACATCTGAGACATACGACATCGCGCGTGTTGCAGATGTGATATGCCCTGAAGATATCAGATCAGTCTTAAGTCCGGCCTTTTCTTCCGATATAATCTCTTTCAATCTCTTCTTATCCGAAAGCTTCGATGTGAACAGGATCTCCTCGATCAGCTTCAGACCTTCTCCAAGCTTGTCATACATGGCCTTTGTCTTAACGGAGAAGAATGAAAGATGATCCTTCCCGCCATCCTTATACATGGCTCCTGTAGAAAATCCGATACCACCGGTATGGAAATTGATCTGATTGGACAGTTCACCATATGTGTAATGCTCTGTATCCACATATTTGAAAATGTTAGTGAGCAGCTCTGCATATGGAACAAACTCTGCATCCAGATCATTGATATCAAATATAAACTCCAGATAACCGATTCCGTTAGTAAAGATATCATGACTTATTAATGGCATACCATAAATGCTGTCCTCACGGTTCTTTAACGGATGGATCTCTTTTCTGATATCAGAAATATTAAGCAACGGAACCTTCTCCATATCCTCTGCCGGAGATGGTGTCTCCTGATATAATTTTAATTCCTTTGTATCTGATACAACCTGTTCAAGCTCATTTTCCGTAAGAGAGGCCTTATAGTCCGCAAGCTTCTGCTTCTCTGCTGCATCATTCTCCTTATCAAGCCCCTTCTTCGGCTTCATAACAAAAATCATACCAAAGGTATTCTGAACCAGCTTTTCCCAGATCAGTTCTTCAAAATATCCGGTTTTCAGACTTTCTTTCAATTCATCATATACTTCATTTAACTTAAACATTTCAAGTGCAGATGCATCATCATACAGCCATGTATTAAATGCATCCAGACCCATCATAAGCCCCTTCGGAAATCTGCCGAAGTTTGCTTCCTTATGTTTGAACTCAAAATTATTGATCGCAGCCTCGATCGAAGTCCGATCGATCGCCTTTCCTTCTTCTCCATGCCCGGAAAGATCAGTCAGTGTATCCCTGATCACTGACACAAAACGTTCCTTATCGGACATATTTGCATTTCTTGCTACGATTGAAAAGATTGTCTGCCGGATCCCATCATCAAAGGAAGCAAAGACATCCTCTCCGATCCCTGCATCTACTAATGCTTTCTTCAAAGGTGCGCCCGGAGCGTCCATAATTGCGTATTCCAGTATATTCATGGCAACGGACTGCTTCTTATCAAGGCTGCTGCCAACTACCATATTATAGGTTAAAAATGTCTGATTTTCTTCGCTCTCATTTTCTGCGATTGAATAAAAGCAGCTCTCATCCTTCATCTGTTCATAGGCTGTCTGCACAGCGATCGTAGAATCAATCTCTCTATAATCAAAGCTCGAGAGATACTCCTTATCGATATAGTCCAATTCCTTATACATATCAAGATCACCATACAGATAAATATAACTGTTTGACGGATGATAATACTTTCTGTGAAAATCAAGAAAACGTTCCTGACTTAATGTTGGAATCGCTGCAGGATCACCACCGGATTCATTCTTGTATGGTGTGTCAGCAAGAAGAAGTTTTTCAATCTTTGAATACATCTGCTGTTCCGGAGATGAAAATGCACCCTTCATCTCATTAAACACAACACCATTATAGATCAGTTCCCCTTCTACAGTTTCAAGTTCATAATGCCAGCCTTCCTGACGCATGATCTCTGTATGTTCATAAATATTCGGATAGAATACCGCATCCAGATAGACATCCATAAGATTTTCAAAATCCTTTTCGTTACAGCTTGCAATCGGATATACCGTCTTATCAGAATATGTCATTGCATTTAAAAACGTATTTAATGAACCCTTTGCCAGTTCTACAAACGGGTCTTTTACCGGATATTTTCTGGAACCGCATAATACCGAATGTTCCAGAATATGCGGAATACCGGAATCATCATACGGCGGTGTCCGGAATCCGATATTAAACACCTTGTTCTCATCATCATTAGCAATTACAAGCACTCTGGCCTTTGTCTTCTTGTGGCTTAAGATATAACCTGTTCCATTTACTTCAGGGATCTTTTCTTCTGTTATGATGTCATACCCTGTTAATTCTTTTAAGTCTCTCAATCTGATGTCTCCTTTATTCTTCTTTATTCAAATGAAATGTCTCCGGAAGCAGCTCTTCTACCGAATACATCCTATATTCCTGTTTGTTCTTTGCTACAACGATCACGCAGCCTTGTTCGGCAAATTCGGCAATGACCTGTCTGCATATCCCACATGGATAAGTATAGTCACATTCTCCGTTCTTTAGTCCGCCAACGATCGCGATCGCAGACAGCTTTCTGCACCCTTCACTGACTGCCTTAAAAACAGCCGTCCGTTCCGCACAGTTTGTTGCCCCATAGGAAGCATTCTCTATGTTGCATCCTGTATAATAACTTCCATTCTCCATCTTTACACAGGCTCCCACCTGAAAATTCGAATATGGCGCATATGCCTTTGTTCTTGCCTGCATCGCAAGCTCGATCATCTCTGAAATCTCGTTTTCATTCATACAAATTTCCTCTTACTTCCTGTTACATGGAACTAACAGTACCACCCATAAATATAGCCTATTTTCCATGTGTTTGCAATGCGATTCTGGCGTATTCTAACTGCAAACTATACAAAACAGATTGACAGTGGTCTTACCTATTATTACACAAGACATTCTCATTCTATCCTCATGTAGCGGTACATAAGGCAGCAAAATACGCTGCCCAAGTACCGACATTCGTAACTGAGACCTTAGCTCGACTTAATCGAGGTTAGTTCGAAGTTACACAGAGTGGATAGGCTTGTTACATAATAGTAAGACCACTGTCAATCTACTATTTAAAATTTCTACTCTCTATTTAAAAATAAATCATTATTTCAAATTCACCGTCTTCTGTTTTTAAACTTCCGTGGTAGCCAAATATCTGCATGATCTCCTGCACGATGCTCAATCCGATTCCGCTTCCGTTTCTGCCGGTTCTTGCTTCGTCTCCCTTTACAAATGGCTTCCATAACTCCTCCGGATCGGTTGTAATCGGCTGTTCCATCGGATTGCTAAGGATCAGATGATCTTCCTTTAATACCAGCCGGATCACACTTCCTTTCAGTGAATACTTAATTGCATTTACAAACAGATTCTCTAACATATGGGAAAGCATCAGCGGATCACCTTTTACCGTACAGTTTCCTGACATTCTTACCTCCAGACCTTTTTCATCCAGAAGATTCTGATACCGTTCCTGTAACGGCTCCCATATCTGTTCGATGCTTACAGACTCTGTCTGTAACGCTTCCATTTTACCAAGCTTGATATACTCGCTTAACTGACATAAAAGTTCATTCATGTAAGATGTATTTTCCAAAATAACATCTATGTAATGCCGGCACTCTCCTGTCTGGTTTAACTGTTTCAGATTCTCTGCATACCCGGAAATTGCCATCAATGGACTTTTTACATCATGTGCAAGTGCTGTAATAACCGTTTCTTTTCTCTCTGCATCTTCCATCTGTGAAAATGTCCGTCTACAGGATATAAACGCAGTCAAGATCGTTGCAATTATAATGAGAAATACAACTGCAAGCCCTCCATAAAATAACCAGATACCTTCTGTATGCCAGCCAAATGGATCTGCATACATAGCGGATACGATATAATATATATCATTGTCAAAAACAACATACTGGCTTTTAAAATAATAGTTTCCACCCAAACAACCACTTATACTCTCTGTTATATCTGCGGGATGTGCTCCATAAGTCTCCATCTTAGCCAGCAAATACCTGCTCGTCTTACTATACTGATTGGCATCATCTACTCTGCCATGAAGACTCCATGCAAATTCCCCTGCATCAGCATTTTGAACCACCTGCCGGAAAGAAGGCATAATCGGTGAATACATCTGTACTTCGGACTGCATCTGCTCCATATCATCCTCTATATCCTGTACCTGTTGTTCTAATTTTTCTGTATCATTTTCGTCTGTATGCTTCGTAGTTTCTGTTTCTTGATTTTCATCTGCAGCATTTACATCGTCTTTTTCTTCTATATTGTCTACTGCATCTGAGCTTTCCAAATGCCGCCTGTAAACTGCTGTCAAAAAATATGGTGTATTTTCCTCCGCAAAGATCTCCTGTATTCTATTACGGACTTCCTCTATATCTGTCATACCTGCAATATCTTCCTGACATTCAGCCAAACTTGCACTGACACTATTTGTTGATACCTGAAAATATTCTTTTAATTCCAGATTGACCTGATTTCTGTAATAACCGATCACCAGCAGATACAATATTATGCTGACTGCTATAATGCCAGATGAAATCCATATCCATTTTCTTTTTATCTTTTGTCTTTTTCTTTTCTGCCGCTCCGACAATAATGCATTTCTTTTTTTATCATTCTTTTTGTTCTTTTTCATCGTCGTCACCCCGTATCTGATATCCATTTCCTATCACTGTTTTAATCTGCTTTCCTGCACTTCCAAGATGTTTTCGAATCTTTCGAATGTGATTATCCACACAACGATCACTGCCTTCATAATCATAACCCCATACACCGATCAGCAGCCGTTCTCTTGCCACAGTCTTATTTTTGTTCTCAAGCAACATCCGCAACAATGCAAACTCTTTTGGCGCAAGTTCTATTTCCTGAGAATCCACAAGAACCCTATACTCCGATGGCTTCATATGTATCCTGCCACAGACCAGCTCTCCGGTTCTGCTAAGATCCTTTGACCGTCTGATCAGTGCCTTGCATTTCGCATATAAGGTCACAAGAGAAAATGGTTTGATGATATAATCGTCACAGCCGAGATCATAGCCAAGCAGGATATCCCGTTCGGAACTTCTGGCTGTTAAAAACAGGATCGGAACCATGCTCGTCCTGCGCATCTCCCGGCAGATCGCAAAGCCATCCATTCCCGGAAGCATGATGTCTAACAATACAAGATCCACCCGTTCCGTCTCAAATAAATCCAGCCCATCCTGTCCGTTCTGTGCCGTCCGTACTACAATCTCATTTTCGCTTTCTCTGGTAAAATAATCTTTCACTACTTCGCAGATCTGTTCATCATCTTCAATCATCAGTATCTGATATGTCATATTTCTTACCTCCTTGCGCCTATCTTAACAGTGTCATATGACTTTTAAATGTTCTTACATAAAAAGCCTAAATAGAGTTTACTGCTCTATTCAGGCTTTCTTATTTGCTATAGTTTCTCCTCCACAGCTCGTTCCATATTCTGCATGGCACATTCTGTCTGCATGGCTCTCCCTCGTTCCTCTTCGGAAAGTCCGTCGGTTATGGAATAACATGCATCAAACAAGCCGCTCTCCATACATTGTTCGATGCCTTCCCCGAAGCAGCCTGCAAATGCAACCACTTTTTTCTTCTGTGCTTTTGCAAGTTTTGCTACGCCTGCCGGGGTTTTTCCCATTAACGTCTGCGCATCCATCCTGCCCTCTCCGGTAATAACCAGATCGACATTTTTTATTTTTTCTTTTAAATGGATCTCATCAAATACTATATCAATTCCCGGTCGTAATCTTGCATGCAGGAACATTAGAAATGCATATCCAAGACCGCCTGCTGCACCTGCTCCCGGTGTCATACGATTTATTATGCTGTCCATCTGACACTTCTCCGGGTCTGTATTCTTTTGCACTTTATCCTGCTTACAGCCTGACCAGTTCTGCTGTTCTACCAGATCTGCATAACGCACCATGGATTTCTCCATGTTCTCTACCATCTGAGCATCTGCTCCCTTTTGCGGTGCAAAGATATGGCTGCATCCATTCTCTCCAACCAGCGGATTTGTAACGTCACAGGCAATCTGAAATGAACATACTGAAAGCTCCGGTAACATATCTTCTATGTGAATCCCGCATACTTTGGAAAGTCCTTCTGCTCCAAAGCAAACTTCATTCCCATGTTCGTCAAGGAAATGGCATCCAAGTGCCTGCAGCATTCCGATCCCGGCATCATTTGTTGCACTTCCGCCAATCCCTATAATAAAGCTCCGGCATCCATGCAGCATGGCATCCTTTATCATCTCGCCTACTCCATATGTAGTTGTATGCAGCGGATTTCTGGCAGACTCCGGTACAAGCGGAAGTCCTGCTGCCTCTGCCATCTCGATCAATGCTACTTTTTCTCCTGCTTCATCATAACTGATATAAGAAGCCTTTACGACCTGTCCAAGCGGTCCTGTTACATTAACTGTATGACGTTTCATGTTCGATTTTCCATAGGCGATCGCATCCATGGTTCCCTCTCCGCCATCTGCAACCGGAACCACTTCGATCTCACGATTCTTATAATTTTTCTCCAGACCTTTTTTAACTGCCATGCCTGCCTGAACAGATGTCATACTGCCCTTAAAAGAATCAACAGCCGCCAGAACCTTAAGCGGTCTTTCTCTCAATTTCAGATCATCCTGCAATATGGTGTCATGTATTTCACATGTTCGATTCATTTGAGAAGTCCTCCCTTGCAAATATCACACCGTTTATTTCCGGTTCAGATTATATCCGACAACTGCACCCACAATACCGCCAACGATATGTGCCATATTCGAGATATTGTCCTGTACTGCGATACCTTCATATACCTGCTGTCCGATAAAGATGATCGCAACCAGAATAAAGGATAACGGAATTTCGCCTGCTCGGAATCCGGTAAAGGACGCCAGCACGATAAATGCAAATACGACACCACTCGCTCCACAAAGTGCTACATTCCAGAAAAAGATGTAATTCACAATACCGGTCGCAAGTGCTGTTACACCGATCACTTCCAACATTTCTTTCGAACCATATTTTTCTTCTAACATCGGTCCAAGCAATAACAGATAGGAGGCATTTCCGATAAAATGACTCCATCCTGCATGCCCGAATACATGTGTAAAGAATCGCAGATATGTGAGTGGATTTGTAAGCGATGAATGATACGTCATAAATAATAACCGGGTACTTCCGCCACCGGTCAGAACCCCAAGCAGAGTTACAACAAAACAAATAAATACAAAGCCCAGCGTCACCGGCGCGTTAAATGTGATCTTTAATTTTCTCATCTGTATATACCTCCCCATATAGAATGAATAGCTTTATTATACCCTATTTATGTATAAATACAAAGAGCCGCTTCGACTCTTTTACCCCCAGAACAAAATTGCTTTACAGGATAAATATTTCTATAAAACAAAACTACCGTCCATCCGGCAGTCTGATCATAACAGTTTCAACTGACGATCAAATCTGTATCCGAATAAACGGTAGTCTTATATGTACTTTGCCCATTCTATTCATCCGAAAAATCATTGCCTATACTATGGTCAGATGATTTTCCATCACGATATACCGATGAATTTACAGATTATATTCTTTCTTTGTATCAGCAAGTGCTGCATCCATACGCTCGATAACGGCTGCGATCTGTTCCTCAGTAATAACCGCTGTCGGCTCGAAACGGATACACTTGGAGTTTACAAGTGTTCCGGCTGTCATAACACCTCTTGAGAACAAGCCCTTTGCGATGCTGTAACCGATATCAGATGTAACAAACTCAACAGCAAGCATCAGACCTACGCCTCTGACATCATCGATGATCTCAGGATATTTTGCCTTCAGACTTTCAAGTCCTGCCTTTAAGATCTTACCTTTGCTTGCACACTGTCCTGGAATATCATTATCAATCATGTATTTGATCGTTGCGATCGCTGCCGAACAACATACAGGGTTACCACCAAATGTAGGAGAACCAAGTAACCATGGGTTGTCGATCAACTGCTGTACCCACATGGATGGCTTACAGATAATACCTGTGATTGGCATGATACCACCACCAAATGCTTTACCGAATGTCATGATATCCGGTGTTACGCCTTCTGCTTCGCATCTCCACATTGTACCGGTACGACCCATACCTGTCTGGATCTCATCAAAGATCAACGCTACACCATACTCATCACAGATCTGTCTTAACTCTGTCAGATATCCTTCCGGTGGAACGATAACACCAGCCTCGCCCTGAATTGGTTCAACGATCATGGCTGCAACCTTTTCACCAACAGCGATCAGGTTACGGATTGCCTTTCTTGCATCCTCTGCATTACCATATTCTACATGCTGTACCTGCTGTACCATAGGTGTATATGGAACTCTGTATGTATTCTTACCACCCATTGAGATTGCACCCATTGATTTACCATGGAATGCACCAACGGTTGAGATATACCATCTTCCGCCTGTTGCGATTCTGGCAAGCTTCAATGCCATTTCGACTGCCTCTGCACCACCATTTGTAAAGAAACAATACTGAAGATCACCCGGTGTGATATCTGCAACTGCCTTTGCAAGATATCCACGAAGCGGATCCAACAGCTCCTGTGAATGAAGCGCCTGATGATCAAGCTGTGCCTTTACGGTATCAAGGATCTCCGGATTTCTATGACCACATGTATAAATACCGAAACCACCAAGACAGTCAATGAATTCTTCACCATATAAACCATCACATACGCCGTCATGATCTTTCCACTCAAGCACTGCTGAGTTGGTAGATACTGACTTTCTGTATTTTAACCAGCCCGGGCTTACATAATTATCAAAATAATCTAATGTCTGTTCTGTCATTAATTTCTTTTCATCATCTGTTAATTCATCTGAATGGATATAACCAATTACCTTTTCCAAATCCTTACTTACCTGTTCATAACTCATATTAAAATCCTCCTTAAAATATATTCGTGTTATAATGTGTCTGTCTGATCCTGTATGTTACCTAACACAACCTTTCCATGAACATTTACAATCATTGATTGAAGTATAAATTTTACGGCCATTAAACTGAAAAAAAGGAGCCTGTGACCTGTTCACAAGCTCCTTTGCTTCTATGTCTGTATATTATCGTATCTCATGCTCTTTTTCAATTACTAATTTATACCATTTATCTACCATTTATCTATTATATATAATTAAATATAAGTATATTTAGCTCATATAACTGACTTGTAATTCCATCGTCATACCTCTATCGAAGTATCATTTTCTACCCTATTTCTGTTATTCGCCAAATCAGTCGGTATTTGAAACGCATTAAAAAGCAATAAAAAACCGCCCACCTTCATTTTTCAGAAAGTGAACGGTCTGTTTTATCTAGTGTTCATACCAGCCTACAATACCCGGGTTCAAATTGATATTGATCTGCTTAACCTCCTGATATTCCTCGATACCATGAACGCCAAGCTCTCTGCCGATACCGCTCATCTTATAGCCGCCCCAAGGTGCTTCATTAAAGGTTGGGTTGTAGCAGTTGATCCATGTGATACCTGCGCGAAGCTCACTGATCACACGATGTGCTCTGGTTATATCGGAAGTAAATACAGCTCCGGCAAGACCATATACGGTATCATTGGCCATCGCAATCGCTTCTTCCTCTGTCTTAAAGGTCTGGATACTGACAACCGGACCAAAGATCTCCTCACGGACGATCTTCATATCCGAAGTACAATTATCAAAGATCGTTGGACGTACAAAGTAGCCCTTTGCACATTCTCCTTCTGTATAGCGCTCACCACCTGTTACAAGTGTTGCGCCTTCCTCGATACCACTCTTTATGTAAGACAGAACTTTCTCCATATCCTTTTCCGTAATGACTGGTCCGATATCCGGATTGTTCACCGGATTGCCGATCGTCATGGCTTCCGCCTTTTTCTTTAATCTGGCAACAAATTCATCATGGATGCTTTCTTCTATGATGATTCTGGATCCTGCGGCGCATACCTCGCCCTGATTGAAGAAAATACCGATCATTGCCCACTCTACAGCGCCATCCAGATCTGCATCTGTGAAAATGACATTTGGTGATTTACCACCAAGCTCCAGTCCGATCTTCTTCACATTTGTAGCGGCTGCTTTCATCAGGCTCTGACCGACTCTGGTACTTCCTGTAAATGTGATCATATCAACATCGGTATTCTCGCCCATTTCCGTTCCGACCTCAGCATCACCCTGTAACAGATTGACGCAGCCCTTCGGAAGTCCTGCTTCTTCAAAGATCTCGAATAACCGGATTGTTGAAAGCGGAGCCTTTGGACTTGGTTTAAACACGATACTGTTTCCTGCTGCAAGTGCAGGCGCCAGCTTCCAGACAGACATCAAAAACGGATAATTCCATGGAGTGATCTGCGCACAGACACCGACCGGCTCTCTGGTCTCATATGAATGCATCTTGCCAAATCCATCATTTACCTCATATACACCACCATGCGGAGTCTTGCAAAGACCTGCGTAATAACGGAAGCAATGAATACCATCACTGATATCTCCTTCTGCTTCACGAAGCGGCTTACCATTATCCAGAGTATCCAGCATTGCCAGTTCATCGGCATATTTGTCGATCAGATCTGCGATCTTTAGAATCATATCACTTCTGGTCTGGGAATCCATATCACGCCACTCTCTTGTCTGGTAAAATGATTTCTTTGCCGCAGCGATCGCACGTCTGGCATCTTCTACACTGCTTTCATAGACCTGCGCGAGCACTTCTCCGGTCGCCGGATTGATAACGTCAAACGGCTTTTCCATACTTCCTGTTACCCACTCACCATCAATATACATCTTTTTTGGTTCCATATATCTTACTCCTCCTAATCAACTTTTTTGTCTGCCTTTTTCCGTTTTGTATTACTGCTTTAATTTGTTCCATATATCGTTGTAAACAGTCAATGTATCTGTATCAAGATTTCCAACAAATTCACCTTTTTCAAATACCTCAGCCGGTATATTCTTTGCTTCATTGTTCCTGTAATCTTCATTTGCCTCCACTGCAGTTGCATTCGCATTCAGATATGGGTATTCCGCCATAACCTTTGTAGCAACATCCGGATCACACATATAGTTGATGAATTTCATTGCATTATCATAGTTCTTGGCACCCTTTGCGATTGCCCAGTTATCAATGAATTTATATGCGCCCTCTTCAGGGAATACAATCTTGATTGATGGGTTCTCATCCATAGCAAGCGCTACTTCAGCAGCCCAGCAGTAACCAACATTACAATCTCCGCTGATCAGAGATGACTTTGGACTGTCACTGTCATATACTGCGATATTATCCTTTAATGTCAGAAGCTTCGTTTCAACCTCGGCAAGCTTTGCTGTATCTGTTTCATTCATGCTGAGTCCCATGCTTCTCTCCGTCATACCGATAACTGCTCTATAGTCATCCAGTGCTACGATCTGTCCTTTTAATGAAGGATCAAAGAGATCTGCGTATCCCTTAATATCTGTTGATACCTTGTCGGTGTTGACTGCGATCGCTGCCACACCACCCTGATAAGGAACGGAGTAGACATTGCCCGGATCATATGTAGGATCCAGATACTGACTACCAATATTTGACAGATTGGTAAGTGCATCCTGATCCAACTTCTCAAGCATTCCCTGAGCGATCATGGATTCTACCATATAGTCACTCGGCTGTACGATATCATAAGTTCCTTCATCCTCTGATTTTACCTTTGCAAGCATATCCTCATTGGATGAGAATGTTGATACATTTACTTTAATTCCATATTCTTTTTCAAAATCCTTAATTACTTCATCCGGTACATACTCTGTCCAGATGAACAGGTTTAACTCTCCGTTTGTACTGTCTGCTTTCTTACCACAGCCTGTGATATTTACTGCTGTCATTGCAAGAACAAGTGATAATGCAATACTTACTGCTCTTTTTCTGTTTTTCTTCATAATTATGTCTCCCTTCTACTCTTGAACCTTGTTCGGTTACTTCTATAAATTGTTTACTGTTTCATTCTATACAGCTACTGTTTTTTCTTCTTAAACAGATTGCCCTGAGTCAGGACAACAAAGATGATCGTGCCTGCTAAGATCAGTGCTGATAATGCATTTACATCAGGTGCTACTCCACTCTTAATACTTGCCATAACCTGTAACGGATAAGTCATCGTATTACCATTTACAAAGTAGCTTATGATAACGTCATCAAGCGATAACGTAAATGCCAGTAATGCACCGGCTGTAATGCCGGGTCTTAAAACCGGAAGTGTGATCTCCCAGAATGTACGGATGCGGTTAGCTCCCAGATCCATACTTGCTTCTTCAATCGAAATATCATAGCCGGATAATCTTGCCCTGACATTGAAGATAACATATGGCACACAGAAGGTGATATGTGCAATGATCAATGTAAGCATACCTCTTGGGATCGAGACCTTTGCGAATACCGTAAGTAAGGATATACCCATTACAATCTCAGGAATAACGACCGGGATATATAAAAGTCCGTCTATGATCCCTTTTCCTTTGAATTTATATTTGTACATTCCGATCGCACCGAGCGTACCTATAATCGTTGAAAGTACAGTTGTGACCAATGCTATGATCATCGTATTGCCAAAGGATGTAAGAAGCGACTGATTTTCAAACAATTTCACATACCAGTCAAATGTAAACCCCTTCCAGGTCAGATATGGTTTTGATGTCGTTGCATTAAAGGAATTCACTACAACAACTGCAATCGGCATAAACAATACAATATAAATCAGAGAACAAAAGATCTTTGAAAGAATACTCTTTGTTCTTACTTTTGCTTTTCTGCTCATCGTTTACACCCCCAGACTATCCATATCGCCGCCTGTCTTCTGGTACAGTTTGACGAGGATCAATGTGACAACAATTAATATGATGGATAAGGCTGCACCAAGAGGCCAGTTATTTCCACTCTTGAACTGGCGCTCGATCAGGTTACCAATAACATCTGCATTTCCACCACCTAAGATATTCGATACAAAGAAATATCCAAGACATGGGATAAATACCATGATACAGCCGGAGAAAATTCCGCTGGCTGTCAGCGGCAGGATCACTTCAAAGAAAGTCCGCCAGCCCTTAGCTCCAAGATCAGAGGAAGCCTCCAATAAAGTATGATCTAGCTTACCGATCGCAGTATAAAGCGGAAGTACCATAAATGGGAACAGGCAGTACACCATACCAAATACAGTAGTTCCCTGGTTATATAAGAGGTTCAATGGCTCTGATATCAGATGCAGCTTCATAAGCACGGTATTCAACCAACCGGCCGAACCAAGGAATGTCTTCCATCCATAGATACGGATCAGTGAATTCGTCCAGAATGGAATAATAACCAGCATATATAACAGGTTCTTTGATCTGCTCTTTGTCCTTGCAATAATATAGGTAAACGGATATGCAAGCACGATACAGATCACGGTTGTAAGCAATGCAATCACAAGTGACTGAACATAGATCTTAATATAAGAACTGTCCACCAGATGTTTGTAATTATCGAATGTGAACTGAAATGTTACATTGTAATACTGATCAATACTGCAAAAACTCATGACCAGTATATAGATGAGTGGAACTGCTACCAACAGGATCAGCCATAAGGTCACCGGCCCTACCATGATCGTTGCCGGAAGTGTCTTTTCTCTGAATCTCTTTTTATTCATATCAAACACCTCCTTATGCCAGTGTTATATTTTCCATACTCTGATAGAAGCTGTTATCCAGACTGTGGATCAATACCGCATCCTCCGGATTCCAGCAGATAAATACTTTGTCACCGGATTTTGGAAGTTCTTCGCCTGCCAGACGTTCCATCTTTACTTCATTTCCATTTGGAAGAACCGCCAGACACTTGACGACTGAGCCAACATAAATATAATCCTTGACCAGTGCCGGTACGCTGAAGCCCTCTACCGGTTCTGCCGAAAAATGAAGCTTTTCCGGTCGAACAGAAACGGTTACAAATTCACCAACTGAAAATCCGGTGTTCTTTTCCTCTGTCTCGGTCACGGAGCCGGAGGTTGTTACATCTCCATTTTCAATTCCAATAACCGCTTTTCCGTTTGCGATCAATTTGATCGTTCCGTCAAATACATTTGTCTCTCCGATGAAGGTTGCTACGAACTTGGTTGCCGGTCTTTCATAGATGTCTGTCGGTGATCCGATCTGATCCATGACACCATCATGCATAATGGCTATCCTATCGCTCATCGTAAGCGCTTCTTCCTGATCATGTGTAACATAGATAAATGTGATATGTAATTTCTTCTGCAGCCGTTTCAGTTCCAGCTGCATCTGTTTTCTAAGCTTCAGATCCAATGCACCAAGCGGCTCATCCAACAGCAGAACCTTCGGACGATTGATCAACGCTCTTGCAATCGCAACTCGCTGCTTCTGTCCACCGGACAACTGACTTGGATACCGCTTCTCAAATCCGGATAACTGAACCATCTCTAACATCTCCGTTACCCGTTCTTTGATCTCTTTCTTTGGAACCTTTTTCATCTTAAGACCATATGCTACGTTGTCATATATGGTCTTATGTGGAAATAAAGCGTAACTCTGAAAGACAGTGTTTACATTTCTCTCAAATGGCTCTTTATCTTCAATCGGCTTCCCTTCTACCTGAATGGAGCCTGTCGTCGGTTCTTCAAATCCTGCGATCATACGAAGCGTTGTCGTCTTGCCGCATCCGGATGATCCAAGCAATGTCAGGAACTCGCCTTCCTCTACCTGCAGATTCAGATCTTTTACAACATGATTTGTTCCGTATATTTTATTTACGTCTTTGATATCAACTATAACATTTGCCAAATCATATCACCTCTTTTTCAAATTTCTCTATAATGCTTTTTCTCCTCGTTCACCGGTACGGATTCGTATAGCCTCTTCGATATTTCGAATGAAGATCTTACCATCTCCGACATGTCCGGTAGCTACCTTTTCTCTGACATCCAGAATAATCTGTTCTACCTTGGAATCTTCAACTACTACTTCAACTCTTACTTTTGGAAGAAGGTTGATCGTAGTTTTAAAGCCTTTAATCTCATTTACGCCCTCAACAGTTCCTTTCTGTGTTCCGCATCCCATAACGGTTGAGATCGTCATACCACCACAATTCTTCTCATCCAATATGCTTTTTAATACTTCCAGCTTTTCCGGTCTGATTATTAATATGATTTCTTTCATTCTTTCTTCCTCCAATCTGCAACATACAACTAATATAACAAAAAAGAGCCGTTCATCTCTGAACAGCTTCTTTGCTTGTTAACGAAAATATACTACTTTCAAATTAATTCTTCAATAGAACAGGATTACCATTTTTTTACTACTTTTATGGTATTAACTACTCTTTTTCTTTAATCAGTTTAAACATCTGAACACGGTTTCGGATTCCCAGTTTCCTGTAAATATTTAAAATATGCTTCTTTAGTGTATTTACCGTTATGGATAAACGGTCACAGATCTCCGTATTCTCCATTCCCTGCAGCAAAAGCTGCAATATGGTCTGCTCCCGCTTCGTCAGATCATAGGTCTTTACTGCCTGTGTCAGCGTCAGTTTCTCCTGACTGGTCATCTGATTGTTTCTGTCCTGTGACAACCGGTATGCCATATGATCCTTAAGCATATCCATCAGGAATACATCTTCATATGTAAAGTCCTCTTTACCAATCGTCCTATATAATGTCACCACGCCCAGAAAATGTTTGTTCCTTCCAAATATCATTTGTAACGCGTAATGCCAGTTATTTGGCTTATATACTCTTTGATAATATTCAGTTTGAACTCTTTTCTCATCCGATATAATATCAGTTTCCCGATATACCATACTCCTGCCGCTGAACATAATACCACGGCTGTAATCCATATTCTCATAAATATCTGACAAGTCTTCATCACAGTTGAGGAATACCGGACGTTCCAGATTTTCTTTTTCATTTGATGATGCCAGATAAAAATCTGCACTGTCAAAATCTATGACGGTCTTGATCTGTTCCAGAAACTGTGTCCGCATGGCATCAAAATCACCGATTGTGTAGATCTTGTATATGATACTGTTCATGACCAGCCAGTCATTTGTTTCAAGGGTCTTCACCAGTTTCACCTCCCTTGTATTTCATAAAACAAAAAAAGTACGCAACCGATGTAACACACCCTTGCGTACTTATTTTTTACTATTCTGTTGGTATGAAGTATAGCACAAAAAGATGATTTGTCAAGCAAGAAAATTCATCAGGCTATTTACTGAAATATCATCAGATTATTAACCTTGAATCTATTTCAAAAGCTTTTTTATCTGCATATCTGTTGCGATCGGATAAATATCATGCATATGCCGGATGATCATATTCCAGGACTCCTGCGGATCATCCTTGTAACAGGATGTTACATAATCATACCCATAGATATGTTCCAAGGACGAGTAAACCGCTACATCCCAGCCATACTCCAGTCCTTTTTTATTTACACGTTTTCTGAAGTCGCAATTACAAAGGTACATCTGCATCATAAGATTTGTGACAGCTCCATCAAATCCCTTTTCGCCGTCTTTTCCATATCCTGCCATTTTCTTCAGTTCGTTGGAATACAGTTCTGCATCCACATGTTCTTCCATGAAATGATCCATGATCTTTTTATTCTTATTCGGAGCTTTTCCATCTTCATACAGTGCTTCAAAATCATATCCATCCCGCCGGTAATTAGCAAATACCGGAAGCCATTTTCTCGATATAAAACCTGCCTTTTTATTAAAAAACTTGCCATATACGATATCATGTCTTCTGGCGATAACCGCCCGCCACATCCATGGATCTCTGTCAACATTCTCACACCACCAGTACTCCGGCACGGTTCGCTCTTCCAGCGAAAATCCCGGTATATCGTTTCTAAAAAGCGGCAGGAAGCCAATCTCATTTATATACTCTATTGCCTCATCTATTGTGTGAATACATTCCGGATCATCCCAGGCTACACCATACATGATCCATTTGCCTGATTCTTTTTCCATGTTTATCTCCTGTTATATCACTACCCCATTACAGTGATCTACCTCTACTTATGTCAAGTAAAAGGCAAAAATTACTTTGACAATAATTGATAATAGCTTTTTATTTTAGTGCCACAATTTAATTTTTTTTATTGATTTGTGGCACTAACTTAAATTAATATTTACTTTTCCTAATAGAAAATCAACAATATTTATATGTGAAATACCATCTCTGGAATAATCGAATCTATCTAATGAAAATACATATTTAGGTGACGCATCGCTTATAGGCTTAAATGCTCCAAACTCCCGTTCAATCGTTTCCCTGCTTCCAAGATAATATGCTACTTGTATGAAACATTTTTTACGACCATAAATTGCAACAAAATCTATTTCACCCTTATATGTTTTTCCTGTAAACACCTCATAATCCCTTGAAACCAGTTCATTATAAATGATATTTTCTAAGAAAAATGTATCTTCAAAATTTACCAAATTCGTATTTATCATACGAAAACCCGTATCAACAGCATACTGTTTTTCAATATATGACATTGCTTGCTTTCCAACAATATTGAATCTTTTCACCCGATCTATGAGGCATGCTTTGTCCATCTTGTCAAGATATCTGTATATTGTTTTACGGTCGAGACCTTCTTCATTTTGATTCTCGAAATAGCTTTGTATATTTTTACTGGAAAATTCTTTTCCAGCATTTGCCATAATATACCCTGCTATCTTTTCAAAATTCTGTCTATTTATTTTTGATTTATCAGTTATTATATCTCTATCAAGGATGCCCAAATATGTTTGTTCCAAATATCTTTTAATATCGCTTTCTTTGGAAAATGAAAATCTCAATGGAAATCCACCCCAATTGATATAATCAATAATAAATTCATCAGGGGGCTGATTTTTTCCTATTACTTTAATATATTCATAACTTTCAGCAAAAGAAAACGGCATTATCCTAAATTCAATACATCGCCCCACCAAAAGTGTTGCCATCTTGCCTGACAACAGTTTGGAATTACTGCCTGTAATGAAAATATCACAATTAATTGTAGCTCTCAGAGAAGCCAATACTTTTTCAAAACTTCTCACATGCTGAATTTCATCAAGAAATATCAGATATTTATCCATATCTTTGATTTGTTTTGTTATATAACTATTCAGCTTTTCAGCTGTACGAATTTTTTCAAACTGTAAATCTTCAAAATTAATCCTTATAATATGTGTCTTATCAAAACCATTTGAAACAAACTCTTCTTCAATCTGTTCAAGCAGAATAGATTTTCCACAACGTCTTACACCAGTTAAAACTTTTATCAGATCAACATTATAATATGGACGAATTTTTTGTAAATATCTTTCACGTTTAATATACATACACATTTACTCCTAAAAAAGATCACTATTATTATGCCACAAATTTAAAAATTTTCAAGATTTGTGGCACATATATTAAATCACTACCCCATTACAGTGATCTACCTCATGCTGAATAATCTGTGCCACAAATCCTTCAAATGCCATCTTTCGTTTTACGAAACCAGCATCCTGAAACTCTACCTCTATCTTCTTATACCTTGTTGTTTTTCGTTTTCCCTCTAATGACAGACAGCCTTCTTCTGTTTCGTAACGTCCGCTCTTTGAACAGATCACCGGATTGATCATAATCATATCTACAGGTCCGGCACTTACAATAATCATATTTTTCTTATACCCGATCATATTTGCTGCCATTCCGACACAGCGCTCACGATTCGCAGCTAATGTATCCCAAAGATCATTTACCACATTCATATCAAGTGGTGTTGCCAGAACGGATTTCTGCCCCAGAAAAAGAATATCTTTTACAATAGGTTTAACCATTTTCTATCCTCCATAAGGTCTCATTTATTTCTTCTATATCGTAAAGATTTGTCACTGATTTGCAAATTATCATAAAATTTCTGCAACACGATCGCCAACTCTTCCGGAGCTTCTATGTTTGCTTCATGACCTGTTTTCACAAGTTCATGGAAACAGGCGTTGTTCAAATATTGGCAAAGTTCTTTTGAAGTTTTTTTGTTTGCAGTGTCCTTCTCTCCACAAATGAGCAATACTGGGCAAGACACCTTATGCAGGGAGTCACTGAAATCCAATTCAGCCATCGTCCCGCACAGGCTGATAACATCCGCTTTTTTGAAACCCATTTTACTGAATGCCGAATTCGGCATAAGATGAAACAATATATTCTGAACTTTCAATAAGTTTTTTGGCATTTTATATTGTGCTGCAATTAATACGAGCGCCTTTACTTTATCTGGGTGGTCTATCGCATAATTAAGTGCCAAAACAGCGCCTAGAGAAAGCCCACATAAGACAATTTCATCGTTCACCTTGTCACATTCTGATGAGAATGCCGAATATAATTCCTTATATGTAGCAGATTTTCCTTCTAACATCTCTGCCAAACTCAATTTAACACTACTTTCCGATACCTTCGTTTCTTTTATTACTTTATTCCAACTGTCCGGTTTTTGTCCTAGTCCATGCAAATATAAATACTTCATATATTGTCGCTCCTTCAAACTGGAAATTATTCAAATTATCAATTCCTAATTTCCGTACAGAGATTTATAAATCATCTGCTCTCTAATTGTTCGAAATGATAACGCGGTTTTCCAACACTCTTTTTTCCATACTCAATAGCTTCTGTAGGGCAATAACAAATACAAGCCATACAATGAGTGCATTGCTTTCCCCATACAGGCTTTCTGTCCTTAAGCGTAATGTTGTTCAATGGACAGTTCTTAACACATTGACCACAACCGACACAGGTAGCATCCGTACGAAATGCATCAGATTTCACAAAGAAATGATAAAAAATCGGATTTACCGGACCACTCATTAACCGGTCATAAAGATTGTTTCTTGGTACAGCGAACGGCTGCTCTGCCTTAATGTGCGCAATTATATCCATAATAGCAGGTTCCGCATTTCTAACAATCTTTCTTGCTTCTTCTGCTTTCGGTGCACCAAACATAGCAATATAATTTTCCGGCATAATAACCTGAGCTGTACCCATATACCATAAATGTTTTTGCTCCGCAAGGTGCCGATTATATTTCGCTGCATTCCCAATCTCGCCTCCACAGTCCATCACGAACCAAATGCGTTCTGCAGAAAGCAGTTCCGTTTTACAAAGCCACTCCGATACAATTTGTGGAATACGCCACGCATAAGTTGGAACCACTACGATTATATTTCTGCCTGTTTTCATTGGCGAATAATCTGTTGCCTTGATTTTTGCATTCATATCTACAATCTCGTCCTGCAATTCATCTGCAATTTTCTTTGCTATATAACGACTATTACCAGTTCCGGAAAAGCACAAGATCATAATAACATTACCTCCGTATTTGCCTCAAAGCCAAGCTTTTCATAAAAGCTTTTTCTCCAACACTCTTTTTGAAATCATCTCACAATATCGTCATTTTTCTCGTATGGCATCGGCTCCCCATTTTCTTTATGTAGGTGTCCTATTTTATCGCAGATCCTATCGTACAAATTATCATTCACATATGCAATCTTCTCCATATCCACATTGTTCTCTGATTTTTTTCCGCTGTAGAATTTTTGGGCGTATGTTCCACATTCTTTTATGTAAGCCATTATTAAATTAATTTCTTGTTTCTCGACTTCTGAAAAAATAGGTTGTTCCGTTAATTTTCCACTGATAAAATCACAAAAATAGGAATAGTCATCATCCCAGTTAATATTTCCATTGTCCTGGGCTTCACATCGGATCTTTTCTATTTCTCTTAATAATTCTCCCTGCAGATTATGTGCTTGTCCAGCTTGCGGAACATAATTTTTCCAAATATATTTACATTCATCAAAATACTGCTGCTCGTACTCTTCGCCTATGATCGCATCAATCGTCAAATTGCTTTTTCCTCTTTTTAATTTATCAAACAATCCCATAATTCACCTTAATATCTCTTTCTGGAAATATTTCTCTCGTAAAATTGTTCCAACTATCTCATAGTGTTCTTTAACTGTTATTATTCAAGCCACTGGATAAAAGCAGTTTTATCAGAACTATTATATCCTGCATTCTCATAAAATCTTAATGTACTTTCCTTTTTTGATCCTGTCAGAAGCATCATCTTATAGCAGTTATTCTGCTCCGCTATGTACTTTGCATATTCCAAGCATTCCGTAGCATAACCGTGTCCTCTATAATCTGAATGTGTCACAACATTTTCAATAAACGCATATGGTCTTACCCCTCTTGTAAGGTTTGGAATGATTACACAAACACAAGAAGACACTATTTTATCATCTATCTCAAAAACTATTATATGATGATTCATGTCATTCATAATAATATTCCAAGTCTCTTTCAAGCTTTCTGTCATTTCCGGAATCGAATCTTCATGAAGATACAAATATAACTCTAATAATTCATTAAGTTCTGTCTTATTTATTTCCCTAACCATAATTTTATCCCAACCTCTCTGTTTTCTGCCCGTTTTAATCAAAAATACTATAACCGTTAAAGTTTATATTGCATGAAGTTACCATTATGTACAAATCCAAAATCTGTATATAATTTAACTCCCATATCAGACGCTGTAATCTGTATTGTTCCACAACCATATTCCCTGGCATCATCTATAACACGGGATAGCAGCTCCTTTGCAATACCTCTTCTTCTATATTCCGGATCAGTAAACATACTGGATAACAATCCTATCTTTCCACTTGGGCATCCAAAATAGGGAGGCTTCTCCACAAATGACATCCCGCTTGTTCCAATAATATTTTCCTCATCAATGGCAAGCCAAGATACAAATGTTCCGTCCGCCATATGTCGAGTATAATATTCCTTCAATGCAGGAACCAAATCCATCTCTTCTTTAGCCCCTTCTTCTCTAAGCTGGTTTATCCTCATGTGAATAAACGTATTCAGTTCTTTTTCTGTAAGTCTTTTATATCTAATATCCATTTTCACGATCCCCTTATACAAACTGATATTTATAAATTACATACCGCATACAATGGTATATTTACCATCCATTCCTGATCCATATACTTTAGAGTCGAAAAACGTACAGCTTTCTCGGGATGGAATTTATCATAATACGCTTTTAAACTCTGCGACCTTATATTCGTTTCTGCTTTTACTTCAATAGGTATAATTGCATCTTCTTTCTGGATCAAAAAATCCTGTTCAAACGTAGCTTTCTCAGTTCCATAATAATATGGTGTGTACGGCGTATCTGAAATCAGCTGCTGCAATACATATTGCTCTGTGAGAGCACCCTTGAATTCTATAAAAATATCATTTCCTTCCAATATAGATTTCGCCGGCAACTCACTTAATGCCCCCCAGCAATCCGACATCCAGCATAAACACTTTATACGCATTCATACTTTGATATGCTTTCAGAGGCATATGTGGTTCATTTACACGATTAACTTTATAAATCAGTCCACAATCAATCAGCCATTGAATTGCTATTTCAAACTCGCTGCTACGAGCCCCCTTTTTTATTTGAGCAAAAAAGAATTTTTTATTTTCTTTTGCCAACTGCATTGCTTTATTTCTTTATTATTTTTAATCTCGGAAGTTCGACAAATTGAAATTAAACTGATAAATAGCAATCAGTCCAAATCGTAAGCAAAAACCGCTTTGTCGAAATTGCGGTTCTTTAAATCTTCATCTGAAATAATCCAAAAGATATTCCACAGACAGCCAACATTGTAATCGTATTGAAGCAATAGATGTGTTTTTTCGTCTACATTCGGAATATTGCCCCCCGTAGGATAACCGAATAATTTGTTTCCGTTATTCGAAAGGTATTCAATATCATAATCTGGAGCGGCTTCTGCAAGACGGTCAAATTGGTTATCGTCAAGCACATATCCAAGGGACTGATAATCTGTGGTGAGTTCAAACTCAACAGCTTTTTCCTCGAAAGCTTCTGTAAAATACTTTGAATAATATGGAACAGGCGGCACAGTTCTCTTTAAATTCGACAGGTCGCCGTTGTACCAAATTACCTTATGAGAATCTGAATTTTCGAGGTCGTCAGCAACGCTTTCAACCCATTTGTTGGTTTGGTGAATTGAGTCGATTTCTCCGCTCCAGAAAAAATACAAAATACCCGTGTGCGGAAGCCTGTTTTCAATATCCAAGTCAGCAATGTCCGCAAGATTGATTTGAGCAACAAGCTGCATTGCTGATTTTTCGTACCGCTCAGTGTCATTTCCACGCTTGCAAGAATAGCCCGACATTGTGGGATATGGAATTTCAGGCGGGAGATCGGGAAAGCCACCGATTTTACTTGTGCCTTTTGCAATTACATTTTCCCCGTTCTTCTCACACATTTTAATAGTATTTTTTCGGTAGTCTTTAATGTCTTCTGCAATATCTGTGTGTCCTTCTTTAATAAGGAATTCAATCAAATCAATTTCGTGCATTTTCATCTCATACCTCCAAATTCCGATTTGTTCTGCGCTTTTTCATGCTCTAACATTCTTTCGTTCTTCCATATATAATTCAGCTATATATGATGGTCCATTGCACCATAGCCTTGTTTCCTCATCATATAATGCTTTCCCTGTCTTGGAACATAAAAAATCTGTTAACACTTCTTTTCTATCCTTGCCTGTTTCCTCAGCAATTTCATCTGTTACCATAGTAATAAGAAGATCTATTGTATAATCCATTTTTTCTTTTGAAATTGTTACTTCAGCCATACCTTCTCACCTTCCACAAATTTCAGACATTCAATAGCCGCTTTTGTTTTGAAACAATACTGATCTTTTAATTTATTAGGCAATAATTGCTTGATACAAAAAGCATCTGCTTCCTTACCCCCTATGGTTCCAAAAGCACCAGCAAGATAGGCAGTAAGTGTAGCATTGGTTGCATCATCCGCAATCTTACCTGCAATAACATCATATTTTTCCATGTCATGTTCAACTTCAACAAATAACTTTTTCTTTCGATGGGCAGCAATACAATGCAACCAATCAACATCCGCTTTTTCAAAAATATGTATTTCAAGTTTTCTGGAAAGTTGTAACTCAAAAGTTGAAATATACCCATAATTCTGATTTTCCTGAATTTTACCTGCTGCCACCGCCTTAACGATTGCAGTTTTTAAAAAATTTGCTGCCTGTTCCTTTGATGTAGTTAAATAGAATCCCTGACCAAAATCTTTTCTTTTAGCACATTGGGTAAGATCTGGTTCTTTTACCTCACAATAGCTTCCATGATAAAAAATAAATCCGTCTTTCAACTCAAGCATTAATTTTTATCCCCTTCCTATCAAGAAATTCTACGATATCTTCAAGTACAGCCTCATCACCTTCACAATGGAAAATACCATAGCCTTTTTCTATATATCCAAGAACATCTACTTTTTTAAATAAGTCAATAATTTGCTCAATTGATAAATGCCATTCTTCTGAAGCAAGTCTAATTAATCTTGTCTGCATAAAGGTAATTTCTGCTTTCTCGCTCATTACGGCCGCCTCCTAACTTACGAATATAGTATCCTTTTTCTTTTCCCTAGTATATCATACCCATATAGAGGTTTTCCATATCATTCATAAATATAAGACTATAACAGATTCGGTTTCGAATCACACAATTGTATATGAAAACAGAATTTCTGAAACAATCTTTATTGCAAATATCCCATTTTATATTTTCATTGTCCTGAGCTTCACATCGTTTTTTTTCTATTTCTCTTAATAATTCTACCTGCAGCTTATCTGCTTGTCCAGCTTGCGGAACATAATTTTTCCAAATATATTTACATTCATCAAAATACTGCTGCTCGTCCTCTTCGCCTATGATCGCATCAATCGTCAAATTGCTTTTTCCTCTTTTGCAATTGAAACAATTATAAATATTCCTCTTCGACTTCTGGTTTCCATCATATTATCCTACTCCTATGGTGCTAAGCCCAACCTCGCTGTTTTCTCATAACAATTCTTTTCACCGTAACAGATTATCCAATACTGTTCCAACCATCATTGAAATTCAGGAACTCCAAAAACTCTCTTCCTCTTAAAATCCACCATAATGAGACAGCGTCTCTGTTGCCAATTCTGTCCCAACTCTCATAGCCTCATAAATATTCCCATTTATCAAATGTGAACATACAAAGCCTGCATGGTAACTATCTCCACAACCTGTAGTATCAATTACTTCTTTAACTTCATTAGCTTGAACAAAATACTTTTCACCATTATGATATGTAACACTTCCTTTATCAGCTAAAGACACATTAAATAGCCCTTTATACTTCTTTGAAAACGCTTCAAATATTGGGAGAATTGATTTCTCTCCACTAATCATGAAATAATCTATATATGGTGCATATTTTTCCATTTCTTTAAAATTACGATATTCTACAAAATCCACTGCCAATCTGAAATTGTTATTCTTTTTTAAATCTATAATTTGTCCAAAACAGCCTGCCCAAAAATGTACAAATACAACATCTGATTTTTTGATAAACTCTAATTCATCATGGTTCAATATCATTTTATCAACAATATCACCCGTCCATGAATCATCTTTGTAATATCTGTCACCGCCGGCTGTAAGATATGTACGATTATTCGCTGTTACTTTATCCTTTTCTACTCTTACGTGGCTTACATCTATTCTCTTATCAGAAATAGAATCCATAATAAATTTTGCGTAAGAATCCTGTCCAACCGCACCCAATATTGAAACATTGAACTCCTCAAATTTTGATGCATGGGCTGCAAAATTAAGGGCTTCACCGCCAGCATATAGTTCATCAGTTCCATCAAAAACATCTACACATAAACACGGAAGTGCTACTAAATTTATCATTCTTTATACCTCTAAAATTTCTAATTTTTCTGTTTTATCAACTTAATTCTATCATAATATAAAATGACTTCCGGCAGGGTTGTCAAAATTTAAAAAACCAGAAAAGCTTCCCCCCATATGGATTTTTCTTACTGAGCAACCATGCTGAAACTGCATGTAATAATAAAAATGCACCGCTTATGATCGTCATTACCAGTTCAAACTGTGATAAGACCGACATAGAATTATCATTCTTCGGCATACCGGCCGCAAAGAAAATCAAAGCATCTACAAGTGCTAAAATCTCAGCCGTATAGAACGCATTCACCGATTTGTTTTTCATTTTTATCTCCTTATCACTACTCCATGGTTTATTACTGAAAATGCGAATTGTTCAACTTTGTTCAAACTCAAATACATTAAGTCCTGTTTCTCCATCATAAACTCTTTCAACTTTTCCATTAATTATCGTAATTACCAGCTCACAGATTGCACTGACAACCGCTCTGTTCAAATGTCCTCCAAACACTGCGCCTTTCTCGTTTCCGGCACTCATATGAAGGTGTGCACAATATTCGCCATTCATTGTACTGATCGTACCTGTCAGCGATGTGATTTCATAATATCCTTTAAAGCTGTTTGAGAAATATTTCTTCTCATCCGTCTTATATACTCCGACCGTGAAATCATTGACAGCTCCAATCGCATTAATACTGGCAAGTTTTATATTCTCATTTATGGCAATTGCTTTCAGTTGTTCTAATATCTCCTCCCCTTTGTCAATCCTTGCTATTATTATATTGTCAAATTTTTTGTATTCCATTTTATTTCTCCATTCTACTTCAAATATGTATCCATAAGTACAACAATTGCAGGTTCATCATCAAATGCTCCTAAATGCATTATTCTTTTCATATTTATCTTTACTCTACATGATGATAAATTTTCAATCTTTGTGCCTCATTTGCCTCAAATCCAAACTTTTCATAAAATGGAATCTTATCAGGGACTGCACATAATTCCACAAAAATGTCTGTACCTTTAACTCCATTGTCATTTATGAATCTTCTTAATTCATTTATTAACATCTTTCCGATACCTTTTCCCTGATATTCAGGTCTGACAACAACATCCTTAATATAGTAATTAAGTCCCATATCACCATTCATTCTTGCCATAGCAACAATGAAATCTCCATCCCATACAGAAACTCTGAATAAAGTATGTTTCATTGCTAACCTTGTCTGTTCAAGAGACGGTCCATCTCCCCATACCGTTTCCCACAATTCAATAAATTGTTCTGCTGTTAATTCATTATATTTCACTATTAAATTTAACATAAGATATTTCCCTCCAATACTGTTCTTTAACTATTGTTATTCACAACTAGGGAATTATCTTAATTTTTCCCACTTCGCAAATATATCATATCCACCAATTGTACGCCATCTTCATATATTGGATGGTCGTAATTATCTGTAAAAAAATGTGGTACGCTATGCGAACAGGCAAAACCACACTCTATGATCTTCATCAATATCACCCCTCCAAATCCATCACCATACACGAATCAGATGCTTTAAACCCTAACGATTCATACAACGGTCTTCCCATCTCTGTTGCATCCAGGCTTATTTCTGTCACACCATTTTCTTTTGCCTCATCAATCAAAATCTCAACCATTTTCTTAGAAATTCCTCTTCTTCTATAATCTGCACGAGTATAGACATTCATTAAATGCGCCCGATTACCTGTTGGATGCGAAAAGGTTGGCATAATCCATGTATAGGATAAGCTTGCACATCCTACAAGAGTTTCTCCATCAGACGCAATAACCGTAGTCTGTTCCCCTGACTCAAAATATCTTCTGCTCTCAAAGATAAAATTCTCGTCATATTCATACTCACCGGACAAGCCATTCACTTCTCTAAACATTTCAAGTCTCAGCTTCATCAGAATTTTCATATCAGCTTTTGTAGTCTTTCTGTATATAATCTTGTTCATTTCCTACCTCCCTTAACAATCTATCCAACAGCATCTACCGATTATTTATAAACATTTTAAAATTTCATCTCTTACAAACGTGTAAATTGATTTTAATCACTCAAATTCTTTTATATCATTCCAACTTCTTTCCTTTATTAATTGCTGTATAATTTTAGTTGAATTCTCCAGCTTTTTCTAAGTGCCACATACGAAATCAGAAAGTTTGCAAGCCAGCCGGCCGGTACAGCAAGCCAGACAAACGCAATACCGAAACGGGGTGCAAAAATCAATGCAACCGACAAGCGTATCGCAAGGTTTACCATATTTGCAATGAGAAACGGACGCATAATTCCAAGTCCGCGAAGGACTCCGTCAGTTGCCATCTTAATACCCATAAAAATGAAAAAATAACCAAGCCATCTCATATAATCACCAGACACCTGATACGCCAAAGCAGTTCCATCTTTACCAAGAAATAGCGAAGAAATTTGTGTGTGCAGTGTTTCAATGACTACAAAAGCAAGCACTGCAAAACATACATCCAACACCAACGCAGCATGATATCCTTTTTTGATACGTTCAATTTTCTTTGCACCATAGTTCTGGGAAACGTATGGTGAAACTGCATTACCAATGGATACGAATATCAATGAAAAAACATTCTCTACTCTCATCGTTGCTGCATAACCTGCAAGCGCCTGCGTGCCGAATGGATTTACAACAGCCTGTACGATCATCATACCAATTGACACTGTAGACTGCTGCAGAACAGACGGAACGGCAATTTGAAGCATAGAAGATAGTTCCTGCCTGTCAAACCAGTTAAAGGGACTTTTATATCGACGCATCCGGCTAAAGAAAATCAAAAGCGAGAACACGGCGGAAATTCCCTGTGCAATAAGAGTTGCGAGAGCGGCCCCGAACACACCCAGACCAAGACCGGCCACCAGCCAAATGTCCATAAAAATATTCAAAATAGAAGAAACTATCAAAAGGCCTAACGGAATCTTCGATTCACCGATTGAGTTAAACATCGTTGAAAGAATGTTATACATAAACAGAAACGGAAATCCCACAAAATAAACGCGAAGATACAACACTGCTTCCTCCAGTATATCAGCAGGTGTTTGTAATGCAGTCATCATAAAGCGAGAAAAACAAAAACCGAAGATACCCAAAAGTACGCTTAAAATCAAAAAGCTGATCAAGGATGTTGATACAATTGTTTTCATTTTGCTATAATCTTGGGCACCAAAATAGCGACTTACGAGCACCCCCGCCCCTACCCCGGCACCGAGTGCTATACAGATAAAAACATTTGTCAGTGCGGCACATGCGCCAACTGCCGCAAGTGCAGGAGCACCGACATACTGACCAACAATGATTGAATCTGCCATATTGTATACCTGTTGAAAGAAGCTGCCCAGAATCATAGGCATTGCAAATACAGTCAGTGCTTTAATAGGGGCATCTGTAATTAAATATTCATCTTTTGACATTATCATTTTCCTCCATAAAACGTAAAACGTTACAAAATCAGAGCTAACGCGGCCAATACAATGTTATTGCATACAGTCAACTTGCTTTTTTCTGTATTTTAACGGAGAAACTCCGTATGTTTTTTTAAAACTTCTGATAAAATAGCTTATATTTTGATAACCGCTCCGCATTGCTGCCTCTGTAACAGAAATATCGGTGTCTTGCAACAGCTGTTTTGCATACTCTAACCGTAAATACACCACATATTGTGAAAGTGTAATATGAAAATGCTCCTTAAAATATCTGGATATATATTTTTCAGAAAGATGAAATTGCTCCCCAAATTCCCTTAATGATATTTTTCCTGTAAAATTCTGCTGTATATACGAGACCATTTCTTTTTCTACAATATTTCTACCACTTGTGTTATTTTCTACTATAAATCCCTTTTCCCACATTTCAAGAATAAATTGTAAAAGAATTATTTTGGTCTTTATCTGCGTCGTTATGTTCAACTCTCTTTCACTCTTTTTGGCTTCATATATCTCAATTAACTGCTCACACAATTCTTTTATCGTATCTTTTACACTGGGACTTATCATCAGACGACCACTGTCTAATGGTTCAAGTAATCTATCATCTAGTATATCATCTGTATAAAAAGATATATATTTCAATGGGAAAAGAAAAGTAAAATAATCTACAGTACCGGTCTTTGAACCCATAAAATGCAGATTGCCCGGTGATACAACGAAGGCATCCCCGGGTTTCCCGATATAGTTCTCTCCTGATATATTTACAGTCAAAAAGCCACTTTTTACATATATAATTTCGAATTCATCATGCCAATGTACCGGTATCTGAAAGGACTGACCCGCATTCTCTATGTGATATGTACTGAACGGATCATCCTTTGTACCATGTGGTTTATTTTCCTTTAATTCAAAATACATAATCGCTCCTATAATTCTATAAGACTCTTACTTTTCCATTTTCCGCTTTTCCATCGAAGCACCATTCCAACAGCTCTCGCACATTCATCACCTGCCATGGCAATATATGCTCCTACCGCCAGAAAGCCCATATGTATTCCAAGAAAATATGTACCGCCAACCGCAAACAGATACATGAAAATTGCACCCATTATAACCGGAAAAACTGCATCTCCACTGGTTTTTAACGCCTGACTATACACAAGATTTGTCACCCTTCCAAGTTCAAGGAATATATCTATTATTAACAATTTTACAACAAGACTTATCATCTGTGCATCATCCGTAAATATATGCACTATAATGTGTCCGGACAGTGCAAATGTCACAGAGAAGCATGTGGCTATTACAAGGCCATATATCTCTGCTTTTTTTATACCCCTGTCACATTCTTCAAACTCCTTTGCTCCGATTCTCCAGCCTGTCATAATAGCATTAGCCTGTGCCAGTGCAGCTCCTGCACAATATGAGAAATTTGCTATCTGCATAGCATACGAACGAGCTGTGACATTCATTCCGTTCGCATCCATCTGATTCATAAAACGCACTATAAATGTCATTGCTATATTATAAAGTGTTGTTTCAAATGCAGAAGGAAAACCTATTTTAACAATCTGCGCAAGTATCTTTCGCGGCAAAATACGATCAGGACTTTGTTTTGCTTTTATAAGTACAGCGCCCATCACCGCTACAATAACAAGATTTACAACCCTTGAAATAACCGTGGCAATGGCAACTCCCATTACTCCCCAGTTAAATACAAATAAGAATACCGAATTTAGTATTATATTAAGAACATTTCCAACAATAGTTCCTATCAGGGAATGCTTTGTATATCCAAATACTCTCAAATAACTGGAAAAAATAGGAATAATCGCATTTAAAAAACATGTTCCACCAACAATTTTGAGGTATGTTTCAGCCGGTTCAAACAAAGCAGGAGCAATACTTACTATTCTAAGTATTCTACCGGAAAAAATTGCAAGAACAACAGACATCAGAATACCTATGAACGCATTAAACATAAGTCCAAGCTGTCTGGCCTGATATGCTATCCCGGGTCTTCCCGCTCCGATATTTTGTGACATAACAGCTATCATACCCGATGATATCACTCCAAACATAACAATGAAAACACCTATATAAGTATTTGCTGTTCCCACTGCTCCCACAGCCTGATCACTTACAGATGATAACATAAGTGTATCAACCATCCCTGAAAGCATATAGAATAAAGTTTCCAGGCATATTGGCACAGATAATTGCGATAATGTTTTCCTTTCAACCATCATGTTTTCTCCTTACATACAAATATAACATATATTATCAATAATACGATATATCTTTCTGTGTTTCTTGTATAATATCAAACAAAAATGGCACTATTTCTACTATTTCACGCAATAATCTATCAAAATTGTTAATCGAATCGTTGACATTAAGACTATTTATTTTAACGAAACGAGATTTGTATTCTATTCGTTTCCTATATTTTTTCCTCTTTTTTCTTTTTTTGCCTTACGAAAAGGAATGCGCATAAGCCTGCAAATATAACGACTACAGCTATAAGTATCAGCAATACCGGAATCCGGCAGACGCTCGAAGAGATAAGCTTAAGTCCCTGATAAAGTGTATACACACCAAATGTCGAGAATATCACAAATGCCAGTGTATTAAGTAGTCCATCCGGAGTTTTGCTCTTTAAGAGATAACCGACCAGCATACCAAGAATGTCCGCTGCAAATAGTCCGAGGGAACAACCGATCCATACAATAAGTGCTGCCCCCATACCTTCATTCGCACCAAATGTTATAGCGGTAAGCTGAGTCTTATCTCCAAGCTCAGCTACAAAAAAAGTACAGAAAACAGCCAATGGCGCAAACTTGATCTTTGATCTTCCGTTTTCTTCTTCCTCTTCGTCGCCATCGGAAATCGTTGATGCTGCGAAGTAAAGAAATGCAAGTGCTGCAATATTCTTAATGAGCCATTCCGGAACAAATTCGCTGACAAGTCCACCTGCAAGAACCGCCAGACCATTCAGTACAAGAATTGCGGCAGCAGTTCCTATTATGATATCTTTTAATTTGTACTTAGACGTAAGAGCAATCAACATAAGCTGTGTCTTGTCTCCCATCTCCGCTATGAATTCCGTAAAAAATACCTTTAAAAATAATATCATTTGTTATACCCACATTTATCTTATAACAATATAAACTGCATATACTGCATAGAGCGCAACCATACACAAACCTTCGATTCTTCCGATTTTCTTCTTTGTCCCTGCGAATATCCATACACACACAGTAAATGCAACCAGTACACACAGATCAATAATATTCTCTCTGATTATACTGATCGGACTGATCACTGATGCAATACCAAGTACCATAAGTATGTTAAAAATATTTGAACCGATCGCGTTACCAAGTGCCATATCAACTTCATTCTTTCTGGCTGCAACAATTGAGGTCACAAGCTCCGGGAGTGACGTGCCTATCGAAACGATTGTAAGTCCAATCAGTGTCTGACTCATTCCAAGATCACTTGCGATTCTGGATGCAGCGTCAACGGTCACATCCCCTCCGACTGCAATCGCTATTGCTCCGCCAACGATAAACAGAATACTGACCGGAACGGATACAAGCTTAATATCCTCATCCGAGCCACCTTCAATCTCAACTTTCTTTCCTTCTTTGTTGGCCTTTAATGCAATCCTGATCATGTAAAAAATGTATCCTGCAAATAAACCAACAAATATAGCACCATCCATATGTCCCAGCGTCATGCCTGTTTTGTCTCCAAGACCGATTATTCCTAAAAGCATTAAGAGTCCGGCACATATAAGCGAAAGTGGGATATCTCTCTTTATCGTTTCTCCGGCCACATTTACTGTAGCTAATATTGCACATACTCCGATAACAACCATCAGATTAAAAATATTAGAACCAACTACATTACTAACTGCAAGTTCATTATTACCTGCTATTGATGCTGATACACTGACCGCTGTCTCCGGAAGTGATGTTCCCATCGCAACGATTGTAAGTCCAATAATTATAGATGGAACATGCAGTCTCTTTGCTACACTCGAGCTTCCCTCGACAAAAAAATCCGCTCCTTTGATCAGCAGTACAAAACCGATCACAAGAATTACAATTACAAGAGCAAACGGGGCGTTGTTAATGAATTTTTCCATGTTTTTCTCCTTTTTTCTCGATCCATACCAGTGCCGTCAGCCGAACTGTCTGCCACTATAAAGTATGTCCAACAGATTAAAAAAGACTCATGTATATCAATTATCTGCCAGTGTGTATTACACAAGCTGTTAATCGATATACATGAGTCTCATTATTTAAGATTTGCCAGATTATACTCTCTTATTATAATCAGAATGTTGACAAATCACACTTTCGCGCTAACTACTCCCTCATGGAATATTAAGTTACTCGATAAATATTATCAAATGTAACCATGTGTGTCAACATCTTATTCTAGAAATATTTTTTCTTTACAAATCAGCTACGCTCCACGCATTTAATGTCTTTAAAATGATTTCAAGTGTATCTTCTCTTGCTTTCTGACATTCCTGTGGATATTTCTTCTCTCTTGGGAGCGCACCATTATTTACCGGAAAATATCCGAGATTATGACTGCCAGTCTCTGAATTGATGTGTTTGAAGCCGTAGCTGAAGTTCTCCCGCTTTAACCGTGCTGTCAATAATTCTGCATCATGCTTTGCCGGAACAGATTCATCATGTGTAGAGGTAAGAAAAAGAATATCTCCACAGATCTTTTCTACCGGTATCTCATTCTCAATCGTTCCCTCTTTCTCCCATTCCTCAAAAAAGTACAACAGCCGCACATGATGTTCCTTTATACATTTTTTCAGGAAGTTGGAGAACATATGCTTATTTGAAACATAAGGGAAATCATTTCCACGATATGAAACCATAGCCTTACATGGATCTGCATCTGCCTTACCACTGCCCTGCATAATATGTCCAAAGGAAGATGCAGCTATAACAAGACTGATATCCGGAACAACTGATGCAGCAAGCAACGCCATTCCTGCGCCTTTGGAATTACCATACATACCAAAATGCCTAAATCTGCCATCTCCATACTCTTTCATACGGTCAACCGCAGTCTGAAACATCTCCAAAGGAATTGCCCGCATCTGATCCGGCTGTCCGGGTGCACCATAATAAGTCATGGCAAGAACTGAATACCCTTTCCCTGAAAATAACTCCGCGTACTTCTCAGGCAGTTCCAATCCCTTAAGTCCCTGAATAACGATCAGTAGCCTGTCATCCTTGTTTTCTGCCTCATATAAAACTCCCTCAAATCCATCGTTCAGATATGTATATCTCTGTTTTTTCATAGCTGTCTAACTCCTCTCCTTTATTAAAGCACCTGTATCATTATCTCAAATAATTCCGGTTTCAGCAGAACCAGTCCTGCATAGCCTAATTTAGGCAGTACTTCAAATTCTGTCTGTGGAAATTGACGTTTCACATATTCAATATCCTTTTTTCTCTCTTTTTCCTCATCCTTTGTGTACCAGTAGTGAAGCTTCGTATCTATTTGAGGAACTGGTTCGGGAACTTTATAATTATTGCAGGAATCAAATGTCCGCCATAATGTCTTTCTGCTGCAATGCCTTAAAACATCTGGCACATACTGCAGATCTTCCTTCGTATAATCATCTGTTGCAAATGCCTTTTTCAATAAACCCACTCCGCCTGCTCTTCCGATCATCATCATAAGATAATCTTTCAATGCAATAAAACGTGTCACGATCCATGGAAGCTGACGACTTTGTATTTTTCACATTCATATGGCGCACAATTTCGCCAGAACACAAGAATTGAAAACATCAAGTTAGTCATTTCTAATCCATGTCATTATAGCACACTGCTCATAAAAGTGGAAAATAAATATTAACTCTCTCTATAGGCTTCTTTTCACCTCTGCGATCCAATCATTAATTTTGTTCTCTGCTGTTTGCAGTACCGGACCGCCTTGTGAGTCAAATTTGATCTCCATTGGCTTTATGATCTCTGCACCTTGACAGATCTTTCTGAGATCACGTTCACTGTTCCCAAGTCCGCTGCCCTCATGTGTCATAAGTGCCATTACCTTTTCTCTCACACCTGCCGGGGAACATTTCTATCGAAAAAAGTCTTGTCATTACCAGTGACATAGTCCAGATGCTCAGAGAAACAAAACGTATTGCTGCTAACGACAATAAACTATTAAGAATCGGCTATTATAAGGGATATAACGGAAATGAATTATCTGAAGCAATTTCTTTATTTTCAGAAAAATATCCCGGCTGTTGATGTTCAGATCTCTGTCGGAAGTCATGAAGAATTATATCACGCTATGGAAAATGGCGTAATCGATCTTTCTTTAAATGACAGGCGTCGTGCATTCTCCGATGCATATAACAATATGGTTCTTGCTGAGAGCACACTCTACATTGAAATATCCACGAAAAATCCACTCAGCAAATTGCCTGGCCTGGAAATCATCGATCTGAAAAAAACTCCATGCATCCTCGTCATGAATCAGACCAGTCAAAAGGAAGAACAGGAATACTATGAAACAATCATCGGACTGCATGGAGAATTTCTCTTTGCCGATACAATACAGGAAGCACGGCTCAAGATCGTAACCGGACAGGGTTATATGCCTGTAGATGTGATCGGTGAGCAGAGCTGGTTTGACACTACTGTATCCAGGTTTCCGCTCACCCGAAATGGCAAATCCGTAAAAAAGTGGAATATAAAGTGTGTAAATTGTTGCTTATAACCTACGCACTTTATATTCCATTAAAAAGCTCCCGTTTTTATTTCTTTACAATTTTAACCTTGTTTCCCTGTCCTTTATTTTTAAGGATCTTCTTATATGCTTTTAATTTCTTAGATGGCACTTTGATCTTTGCATTTGCTTTTATTCCCTTAAATGCATTCTTGCCGACACTCTTTAATTTTGTTGTCTTTACAGTTATCGTAGATAACTTCTTACATTTCTGGAATGCAGATGCTCCGATCGTCTTTACATTTCCTCCCATCGTTACGCTCTTTACTTTAGTCTTATTGTACAGCGCTTTCTTTGCGATCGAAGTTACCTTAAAGGTCTTTCCACCAAGCTTCACAGTCTTTGGAATCACTACTTTTGTGGTCTTTGTACTCTTTATACCTGCAAAGGCAACTTCAGAACCACTGGTAAACTTATACTTATATGCACCAGATGTTACTGTTGTTCCTTTCTTTGCATATATTATAAAGTTCCTGGTTATGCCTCCGGTATATTTGCCTTTTCCCTTGATGATCACGGATGCTTTTCCAATATTCTTATTCTTCTTATAGATAACTGTATAATCAGTTCCTGCCTTCAATTTCTTTCCAGCAAAAGTTACAGATTTTACCAAAGGCTTCTTCGCCTTTCCGTTATAAGCATATTTTGTTGCACCCAAAGTAACAGCTGTCTTTGCATTTGTCAGCTTATAGGAGCTCACTGGAACAGCGATCACTACCTTTATTGTCGGAGATGCCAGATAGTTCTCTGTCTCTGCATATCGTACATAATAATTACCTGCTGCAAGCCCACTCACCATTGTGCCTGATGTTACACTGACCCAATGGACCTCATCTGTACTGTATTCCATTACTGTCGTCAGCTTATCGATTGCTCCGTCCTTTGCCCCTGCCTTACTTACATTTATGGCAGTCAGCCTTGCTGGCGCTGCTTTGGCTACTTTCTCGATTTTAAACTGTACCTGTGTCTCATCATGATATATGCCCATACCTGTAATCGTAACAACTGCATTTCCGGCATTTATGTTATCTGCATAAGCAACCGTATAATCTTTATCTTTTGCCAGTGTCTGTCCGGCATAGGTCACAAATACCTCCGGCTCCTTTGCTTTTTTGTCATAGGTATATGTTGTCGGATTCAGTGTAACAGATACCTCTGTATCAGTCATTCTGCGATAACGAAGTTCTGCACTTTGAGCGATCTCTCCACTAGGGTCATTGATTGTATTTCTGTCTGCTGTATCTGTCGGATATTTTTTTCTCCGTACAAGTGAATAACCGTCTGGCAGAAATTCCTGAATGGAACCCAGACCCTCTTCCAGTGTATTCTGACCATAATTTTCGATTCCATCCCCCACATTGTTTAATACCAGTTTTGAAGTTTTATCCATTGTAAGCTTCTCCAACCAGCATTGCTCGGAACTGTTATTTCCTGCTACCGTAACTTCACTTTCTTCGAGCACTACTCCACTATTTGTCATCCATTGCAAATTTCCAAGTCTTGCCTTTACATTCTGGAAAGTCAATACTTTAGTAAGACTGGTACCAGTATTTTCAATCTTGCCTTTGTAGTTACCATTTATAATTGTAAGGTCATTTTCTGCGGCAAGTGTACCAATCGCTAACGTATGTCCATTCAGATCAAGTGTCACAGCTTTCGCCTCATCAATCGCCACATATCTTCCGTTTGCATACACATCCCGGATAAGTTTTATGGTATCTCCATCCTCTAAGTATCTCAGATCATTATATGCTCCCTCTCCGCCAAGATCACCATTCAGCATCCTCTTTGAAGTTCCATCTGCTCCTATCAGCTCTGCATATTCAATATTGGATGTTTCACACACCATACAGCGACCGGAATATCCTAATATAATCGGATGTTCACAATTATCTGCATAATATATCTGACCGGTTGCCGTCATCTGTACCCATTTTTTCTCTCCATCTTCATACGATACTGTATTATTCCGGGTCTGCAATGTCCCTCCAAGGAGCGGTATAGTATTGGAATCAGTACTTCCACTTCTGCTTATCGAAATCTCGTTTCCTGATGTATTCAGTATAATGGTGCTTCCCCCTATGACCGGATATCCCCCTGCTCCGGTAAGGGTAATCCCATATTGAGCTTGAAGCTCTGCATTACCAGCAATTACTGCATTATTTGCACTCATCATGGATATTCTTTCTGCATTGATCTTCGCATTTCCTTCGATTAAAGCAGCATTACCATTTGCCTGTAACAGAACAGTTGTCGCAGGTGCATTGATTTCTGTATTTCCGGTTGATACAACGCCCTCTTCACTGGTTACTTTTACATAACCGCTGCCTGTTGTATCTATCTTAAGATTACCATTTACTGCGGTCTTCTGGACATTCATCTCTACACCACTTTGGGTTTCTACCTTAAGATTACCTTCTGCTATTGCTTCTCCAATAAACAATATACTCCGATTCGAAGTAGTTCCATTTGATGACAGATAAATATCTTTTGCTTTGAAAAAGGCTTCTGATGCATTAATATTACTGCCATTAATTAAATCCAAATAATTACGGGTGTCTGTTTTTATCAAGCTGATTTCTCCGTTTTGTGCATCCGTTGCCTCTATCATATGCTTCACCGTTCCGTCCGACAGGTATAAGCCAAAATCATTTGCCTCAAGCTTAACAGAGCCGGCATATATGAATGCATCACCGACCATTGCATCATTACTATTAAGTGCTATTTCTCCGGTGGTTTTTAAATCTACCAAAGAAAGTCCTTTTATAAGAGCATTTCCGCCATATCCGTTAAGCACAATATTTCCAGTATACTCATCCGTTATAAGGGATGAATCCTCAGTTCCGGCAATCAATGCTTTCGTATCTTCACTGTTTGCTAAATAGAATCTGCCCGACCCTTTCAGCGTCAGGGTTCCGTTTTCAATTTTCAGATTTCTGTTGAACTTCCTCCATTTGAATATATCCTTACATTCCCATATACTTCTATAACGCCGGCATCATAATAGATATATACCTCAGGAAGCGAATCCGGGGCACACTCACTCATCGTTCCGCTTCCTCTGCTTCCTCCAAATTCATAATATTTACCATCCTGCAGTTCGGTTCCGTTTATGGATACCTTTAAAGTCTCCGCATGTACCAGACCCATACCCTGCGTTCCAATAAATACAACCGTCACCATCAGCAGTACTGCTGCCAACATTCCAAACACTTTCTTTTTTAATTTCATAGATTACCTCCCCATATTTGATTTTTAGATTTGAATTATGAAATTACCCACCTTTTTCTCTTTATAGCATTCTTGTTTAAACAGTGTCAACCCATACAGGCTAAATCACTGAAGAAATCCTGTTAAAAACGGCATAATTTCACGCAGGTTGACACTGTTATGTCGTTGTCTACTACAGAAAACGACAGTGGTCTCAGACTACTGTCCATCCAAGCCACTGCCGAATTTACAACTTCTTTCTATTTACTTTTATTTAACTGTTACCTTTACTTTCTTAGCGCATCCATTTACTGCATAGATATATACATAACAGGTGCCTTTTCCTTTTGCTGTGATCTTACCATCTTTGGATACAGTTGCTACCTTTTTATTTGATGTGTCATATCTGAATTTTGCTGTATGACCAAAGAGTGGAAGTTTATTATTCTTTTTAACAATAGTTGCTTTTATCTTAGCTGTTTTTCCCTTGTTCAGACTGTAAGCGGATTTCTTTGTCTGAATCTTCTTAGCATCTGTTACAGTCGTATTCTTCTTGCCAACCGCATGACCTGTAATGGATTTTCCGATGGTCACTTTCTTGCCGGCAACCTTCTTATATGCAACTACATAACATTTTACATTATCTTTCTGATTTACAGCCTTCTTATCCAGCTTATTGATCGTCACAGATAAGGTCTTTGCAGATTTTACAGACTTAACAACGGTGTATTTTCCCTTCTTACAATATGCCATATATACATCATATCCATCTGCTTTTGCAACCTTGCCCCATGTTACTTTAATCGACTTTCCCGTAGTGATACTGAACTTGGAACTTAATGCCTGATCGTTTGCTTTTGTACGTTTTGCTTTTACAACAGGGGACTGCTTCACCGTCCACTTAGCATAAAGAATTGTATTCCCTGTTAATGCTTTACCCGGCACAGCCGCCTTTGTGAGTGCCTCGTCTGTGTACCAGCCTGTAAATTCATATCCAGCTTTACTTGTTGTTGGAAGCACATCCGGGAGCTTCTTCTGATGTACGGCTTCAGTTCACTTCACTTCCGCCATTTGTGTTATATGTGATCTTATATCCAAGGTTATCATTTTCGATAACTGTATATGGAACATCTCTCTCTAATGGACTATTTGAATTTGTTGTATACCAATTAAAATCTGCATATCCAACATCATCTTTATGGTTTTTATGCTCATCCGTCTGCTTAACCTCATAACACTTCTGATCTCCATCACTGATTCCTACATCTATATTATCCGGATCAGAGTCAGCAGATGTGATCCAGATCATATGACATTTCCTACATACAGTGATCCATTTATTAGGCGATAACTGATTACCAAAATAAATCTTGTCTCCGACCTGCACTTCATCTGCTTTTAATACTGTATTTGACGCATCTACGATATCTGCCGCAGCTTTCTTGTCTGCATCTACATACTTACAGATTGAACATGTATATCTGGCTTCACCTGCAGTTCCATAAGAATGTTCCTGGAAATCTTCCTTCAAATCACTATGTTCACAGGTTGCCGCATGCCAATGACCATACTTATTACTTTCCCATAAATGAGAAAACTTATGCGTATGCTCTGTCCATTTCGCATACAGCGTTATGTCTTTAACCACTGTAGAACCTGCCCACACTTTTTCTGTAAGTGCTTCGTCCTTATACCAGCCTGCAAATTCATATCCCTCTTTAGTAGGAACCGGTAAGTCTTTTGGAATATTAGTCTGTTTTTCAGCCTTTGCAACCTCACTTCCACCATTTGTATTATATGTGATCGTATACCCAAGTGTTCCATTTTCCATAATCGTATATGGTGTATCAAATGAAACCGGAGTTTTTATATATGTTGTATTCGTTGTTGCAAAATACCAGTTAAACCAAGCCCAACCAACAGAACTTGCATGATCTTTATGTTCCTCTGTTTTCTTCATCTCTACACTTATATGGTCAGCATTATATGCAATCCAGACCATATGACATGTTGTACATACTGCTACCTCAGGATTTGATGTAGTCTGAACTCCTCTGTAAACCGTATCCCCTACCTGTAGAGTCGTAGGATCAATCGTTCCTGACCTGTATTCTGTTGCATTTACTTTCATTGTTCCCATGCCTACAAACATAACAATGCCAACCAGCAAGGCCGTCAGGATGCCTGTAACTTTGTTTTCTTTTAGTCGTCTTACCATATTTTCTTATCCCCTTTCATTCATCTGAATACAACACATAATACAACATATAGTATGATTATATCTGCATGTCTCATTATGTTGTTCCAAATAAGTTATTTTCTGGTATTGTACCATAATCATTTCCCCATACCGAATTCTGTGCACGAAATGTCTGAAAAACGGCATGAAATGTTTTACTGGGTTTGAAAATACAGTCTATGCGTATGCAAAAAAAAAGAAAGATAGCATGCCACTATCATGTATCTTACACGATAATAAACAATACTATCTTCCTTTTTATTCTCTATTTGAACTTTATGAATGATATTTTATTTTTACATCATACCCATTCCGCCGCCCATACCTGCACCTGCCGGCATAGCTGGAGCATCTTCCTTAATATCAGCTACAACAGATTCTGTTGTCAGTAATGTAGATGCTACGGATGTTGCGTTCTGTAAAGCACTTCTTGTAACCTTAACAGGATCGATGATACCTGCTTCGATCATATCTACATACTTCTCATTGTATGCATCAAAACCGATACCCGGCTGTGATTCTTTGATCTTATTGATGATAACAGAGCCTTCCAGACCGGCATTTGCTGAAATGTGGAATAACGGAGCTTCCATAGCCTTAAGAACTACCTTAGCACCTGTCTTCTCATCGCCTTCAAGTTCTGCAACCAGTTCTGCAACCTTCTTAGCTGCATGAATATATGCTGATCCACCACCTGCGATGATGCCTTCTTCAACAGCAGCTCTGGTAGCATTTAATGCATCTTCCATACGGAGCTTAGCTTCCTTCATCTCTGTCTCAGTAGCTGCACCAACACGGATAACTGCTACACCACCTGCAAGCTTTGCAAGTCTTTCCTGAAGCTTCTCTTTATCGAATTCAGATGTTGTCTCTTCAAGCTGAGCCTTGATAACATTTACTCTGCCCTGAATATCTTCCTTTGTTCCGAAACCATCTACGATAACCGTATTCTCTTTTGTTACCTTTACGCTCTTAGCACGACCAAGGTCATCTAATGTCGTATCCTTTAAGTCATAACCAAGTTCTTCTGAGATAACTTTACCATTTGTAAGGATAGCAATATCCTGTAACATTTCTTTTCTTCTGTCACCATAACCAGGAGCCTTAACAGCTACAACCTGGAATGTACCTCTTAACTTATTTACGATTAATGTTGTAAGTGCTTCGCCTTCTACATCTTCAGCAATGATCAAAAGCTTCTGACCACCCTGTACGATCTGCTCAAGTACCGGAAGGATATCCTGGATATTTGAAATCTTCTTATCTGTGATCAGGATGTATGGATTATCAAGCTCTGCAACCATCTTCTCCATATCAGTTGACATGTAAGCTGAAATATATCCTCTGTCGAACTGCATACCTTCTACGAGGTCAAGCTCTGTCTTCATGGACTTGGACTCTTCAATCGTGATAACACCATCATTTGATACCTTTTCCATAGCATCTGCAACCATCTGACCTACTTCATCATCACCGGCTGAAATAGATGCAACTCTTGCGATCTGCTCTTTGCCGTTGATTGTCTGGCTCATCTCTGAGATTGCTTCTACAGCCTTATCACAAGCCTTCTTCATACCCTTTCTGAGGATGATTGGATTTGCGCCTGCTGCAAGGTTTTTCATACCTTCATTGATCATTGCCTGAGCAAGAACAGTAGCTGTTGTAGTACCATCACCTGCAACATCATTTGTCTTTGTTGCTACTTCTTTAACGATCTGAGCACCCATGTTCTCAAATGCATCTTCCAGCTCTATATCCTTTGCAATTGTAACACCATCATTTGTGATAAGTGGTGAACCATATGACTTTGCAAGAACTACATTTCTTCCTTTTGGTCCAAGTGTTACTCTTACTGTATCTGCTAACTGATTTACGCCTGCTTCAAGAGCCTTTCTGGCTTCTGCTCCGTATTTAATTTCCTTTGCCATTTCTTTCTACCTCCAACTGTTTTTCTGCTATCTGATTATTCACTTACAACTGCAAGAATGTCACTCTGTTTTACGATGATATATTCATCATCACCGAGCTTAACTTCTGTTCCTGCGTATTTAGAATAAATAACTCTGTCTCCTGTCTTTACTTCCATAGGAACCTTAACGCCATCGACAACAGCTCCGGGACCAACTTCTACAACATCTGCATACTGTGGCTTCTCTTTTGCCTGCCCTGGTAATACAATACCTGATTTTGTTGTCTCTTCTGCTACGGACTGTTTTAATACAACTCTGTCTCCTAATGGTACTAATTTCATAATATATATTCCTCCTAACATATTAAATCCGTTCTTATCTGCCTTATGTGCTCCGGCAGTTCCTAGCACTCGCATCTCTTGAGTGCTAACACAATTATTATTGTATTCATTTTGTGGAAAAAATCAACCCCTAAAATGATAAAAAATATATTAAATGGACAAGGTCTCTTACATTATATGAAATATACCCTGAATTCAGAACGAAAACCGGCGATTTTGATTTGTAAATTCAGGTGTTGCATGATATGCTTCTAATACAGGAATCAAACCGATGATTTCTGACATGATACAGGATAACGCCTGTTCAAAGGCTGCTATCCAAATGATATATAGAAATGGAGAATACTATGGCTGAACAATTATACACAATACCTGTCAACGATGCCTTTCATGCAGACTGTGAATGTCCTCTCTGTCAGATGCAGAAAACGCTGGAGGAACATGCCATCGAATATACGATGGGACCAAGCTATATGGAAGACGATAATCGTGCTATGACAGATAAAATGGGCTTCTGCTCCCATCACATCGGCATGTTATATAAAGAAAAGAATCGTCTGGGACTTGCTCTGATGTTAAAAACACACACTGATAAAACGATCCGGGATCTGAAAGCTTTATCAGAAAAAGGAACTCCCGCAAAACCGGGACTTTTTTCCAAGCAGTCAAATTTTTCCGGTGTTGGTGCATATATCAAAGAACTGGAAAGCTCCTGCTTTATCTGTGACCGTATGAATCGTACCTTTGACCGCTATGTCGATACGATCTTTCATATGTGGAAAAAAGATCCTGAATTCAAGGATACCTTCAAAAGCAGCAAGGGCTTCTGTACTTATCACTACGGTATCCTCTACGATACCTCTGTCACAAAGCTGTCCAAAAACCAATGTGAAGAATTCATAGAAGCTTTGAATCACTTATATTTTGAAAACATGGAACGTGTCAACGGAGATATCGGATGGTTCATCGATAAATTCGACTATCGATTCAAGAATGAACCATGGAAGAACTCAAAGGATGCCTTACCTCGCGGCATAATCAAGGCTAATCATACATTTGTAGAATAAAAAGCAACAATATTCCTGCCCGATAAACATAGGATACACACAAAAATACTGTGTACATTGCACTTCACATATTATTCCGCAAAACGCTTTCGCTCTACCCTCAACGCAGCAGTACTAAGTTCGCCGTATTATACGGCTCACTAAGGACTGGCGTTCGGGCAGGTTTGCTTCATAATAGTGAGTGTAATGTACACAGTATTTTTTATATAGTATAAAATTCACAGCAATATTGTCACCTTTTTACATTGCCTGTTTGGTTACATGACCGCCAAATGCCTGTGCCAGATCATGTGTCCACAGGTATTCACGATATCTTCTGAGCAGGCCTTTGTAAATCACCTTAACATTACTGCTCTTCCGAAAATCATCCGGCCTTACAAGCCCCGGTTGTTTATCGAGAATATGTATACCAGAACGTTCTAACACACTTGCCACGAACTGGGAACAGAAATAATTATATTTCCTCTCAATCGCCTTATTTCGTACAACACCATAAAGTCCCCAGAAATTATACCGATAGCGATCAGCATTTGCTTTAAATGCCGCAAGCTCCTGCAGTACATGTCTGTACTGCTTATCTGTCACGGTCAGTTCCAGAACAACACAGCTTGTTTCAACATCTCTGCCAAATATTCCGGTATCAATATCTTCTATAATGAATCCACAGTTGAATGGATTATAGATTCCCTTTCTGGCGAAGCTGTACATCTCCCGAAGCTCCAGATCCAATGCAATGGATGCATGTGCATATGGCTCTTTTGTCCAGAATTTGATGATTCTTGCAGGAACTGTGTGTGTCTTAGAGATCAGGATATATAATTTTCTGTTTTCTAATTCTGATATATCATTTTTCATACTTTTAATAGACTAAATTTTATTTTCCCGGCTTATAGGAACTCTTTAATGAAACAATACGGTTATATACCGGATGCTCCTTAGTAGAGTCTTTGGAATCTACACAGAAGAATCCATTACGAAGGAACTGGAATGCTTCACCGGGTTTTGCATCTTCAAATGCTTTCTCGAGCTTACATCCCTGTAATACGGTCAACGAATTTGGGTTCAGATTCAAAGTACCATCCTCATTCAGCTTACCTTTTTCTTCATCCACAATATTCTCATATAAACGAACTTCAGCATCAATTGCGCTTTCTGCTGATACCCAGTGTATCGTTCCTTTTACCTTTCTTCCTTCGAATCCTGAACCACTCTTGGTCGCAGGATCATAAGTACAGTGTACAACTGTTACATTTCCATCTTCATCCTTCTCATATCCTGTACAGGTTACAAAATATGCATTCTTCAGACGTACCTCATTGCCAGGGAACAGACGGAAATATTTCTTAGGCGGTTCTTCCATGAAATCATCTCTTTCAATATAGAGATATTTGCTGAATGCAACTTCTCTGGAGCCTGCTTCCTCATTTTCCTGATTATTCTCAACCGGCAGATATTCTACCTGATCCTCCGGATAATTATCAATCACCAGCTTGATTGGATTCAGGACTGCCATATAACGGTTTGCTGTAAGCTTCAGATCATCACGCAGACAATACTCAAGCATCGCATAATCAACAGAGCTCTGGCTTTTTGAGATACCAACCAATTCCATAAACTTCTTAATAGAAGAAGCAGTGAATCCTCGTCTTCTGAGTGCTGCGATCGATACAAGTCTTGGATCATCCCAGCCATCTACGATACCATCCTCTACCAGCTTCTTAATATATCTCTTACCTGTAACTACATTTGTCAGATATAACTTTGCAAATTCGATCTGCTTTGGTGGGTTATCATATTCCAGTTCCCGTACTACCCAGTCATATAGAGGTCTGTGATCCTCAAATTCCAGTGTACAGATAGAATGCGTTACACCTTCAATCGCATCCTCAATCGGATGAGCAAAATCATACATTGGATAAATGCACCACTTATCCCCTGTATTATGATGTGTCATACGGGCAACACGATAGATAACAGGATCGCGCATATTAATATTCGGTGATGCCATATCGATCTTTGCACGAAGCACCTTGCTTCCATCCGGGAACTCTCCGTTCTTCATTGCTTCAAATAATGCAAGATTTTCTTCAATACTTCTGTCTCTGTATGGGCTGTTTTTACCCGGCTCTGTCAGAGTTCCTCTGTATTCGCGGATCTCATCTGCTGTCAGATCACATACAAATGCCTTGCCTTTCTTGATCAATTTGACTGCTGCTTCATACATCTGGTCAAAATAATTGGATGCAAAGAATACTCTGTCTCCGAAATCGGCACCCAGCCATCTTACATCATCTAATATGGATTCTACAAATTCTGTCTTTTCCTTTGTTGGATTCGTATCGTCAAATCTCAGATTAAACTGTCCGCCATATTCCTGTGCAAGACCATAGTTCAATAATATGGATTTGGCATGTCCTATATGCAAATATCCATTCGGTTCCGGAGGAAATCTTGTGACTACCTTCGTTACCTTGCCCTCCGCTATATCTTTATCAATAATCTGTTCAATAAAATTTTTCCCGATTGATTCTTCTGCCATCATTAATGCCTCCTTCATATAATTAGCATGACTTTTTTAAGTCTATCACATTTTACATAAAGCCTCAACTGCAAATTCTAAAACTCAGCAAAACTCAGTAATTTTCAATAACTTTCAGCAAATCTCTTATTGACAAATACGTCATTTTACTATATATTAACTAATGTTGTTGCTACTATAGCTCAGGTGGTAGAGCGCCACATTGGTAATGTGGAGGTCACGGGTCCGACTCCCGTTAGTAGCTCTTTTTTAATGTCCGGATTTATTTATACAGTATTCACATCCAACGGACTGTCCGATACAGTTTTCACAATCATTCCAGTTCTGTATCAGTGGTTCTTCACTGATCAGATAAATTCCTGCCAGACTCATCATTGGCTCCATCCGTTCTTTATGCCAACTGATTCCGATCTGTTCCGTATCCATCAGGCTGCAAAGAATTCCGGCAGCTTCCAATGGCATTCCATAATAACCGGGTCCAAAAGAAGGACTACAGTAATGCACCAACTCTACACTGTGCTTTCGTTCCAGGTATTTTCTTATCCATTTTCTTACAATATCCATACATGCGATCTGAAAGGTTTCCAGATAATAAGTTCCTAGTAATGAATCCATCTCCTCAATCCGGATCTCCGGGGCATGAAATGCATACAGATATCCCTGTGTAATCTTTGACGGATCTATTCGTTCCAGTATCCGGCATGAAATATTCTTTTTGCCGAGCATAAATCCATCAGACTTAATACAGTCTCTGGAAAATGGCTGCAAAAGTACAGGTACCAGATACCGGTTTCGATTATTGTATCTGGATAAAAAACGCATAATCGTTTTCTCGGCTTCATCCTTATGCTCTTTTCTGCTCTCCGGCTCCATCTGTTCCCATGAAGCAATCTCTGCGATCCGCGCCATGATTTCATCCTTCAGATCCCAAATACTGACGAATACCACACAGTCCTGCTTTTGAAACTGTGCAATCACTGTTTCATACATCTCCGGGCGATGTACGATCGTACAGTTACTGCAATCCCGGATTTTCTGTCCTTTCCCATTTAAGATATAATCAGGACTTCCAAGGCAGTTTTCCTTCAGATACAAGGGGCAATAACAGAACAGACAATTAAAGGAATCTTCATTTTCTATTTTATGGCATGGGAAAAATTCACAATCCCGATTCTGAAAAAATTTGTAATTGTTTTTCATATCCGTTTATCCTCCCATTCTTAACATACCCTATGGATTACAGATCTTACATGGCTCATACCCCTGCGTGATCAGATCATCCCGGCTTCCGATATATTCTTTCTTATTGCTGTCATTCATGCGCTTTACTGAACGGCAGGACAGCTCATGAAACTTTCCTGTATTTGTATTAATAATATAAGTATGCTCTGCTGCCTTTTCTGATTCTGCTTCTATTTCCGTCTGAACTTTCTCTGTCGTACTCTCTCTTGTTACATTATCTGTCTTCGTTGTATCATCCGACAGATTCTGATTTTCTCCCACCCCTGACATATCTGATTGCCGTTCCGGTATAAAAGTAATTGTTTTTCCATCACTGTACGCCTGAATCGTACCATTCAGATCCGTACGATACACCGTGCATCCTGCATTTGCCAAACGATCAAGCACTTCTTCGGTCGGATGTCCATATGAATTATCTGCCCCAACGCTGATTACCGCATAACTGGGCTTAACAGCCTCTAACATCTCTTTTGTTGTGGCATTTCTGCTGCCGTGATGACTGACCATCAGAACGTCACTGGAAAGTTCTTCTCCGGATGCGATCATTGCCTGCTCACCGGCTTCCTCTCCATCCCCATAGATCAGGAATGAAGTATCCCCATATGTCATACGAATTCCGACAGAATTATCATTTTCATTATCATCACTATAAGTAATCGGTGCTACTATTGTAAATACCGCATCACCAAAGGTATAAGAATCCCCTGTCTTTGGAAATGTAATAGTCAGGTTCTGCGCCGCAAGCTTATCAATCAACGAATCATAGATCTTTGTATCTGCAACATAATCCGGGCCGATAAAAGTCTCTGTGTCAAATACATTCAACACACCCACCAGACCATTTATATGATCGGAATCATAATGGCTCGCGATCACATAATCAAGTGACTCTATATTCTGTTTTTTCAGGTATGCCACGACAAATGAAGACGCTGACGACGGACCTCCATCCATCATCATGTAATGGTCATCACAGGAAAAAAACACCGCATTCCCCTGACCGACATCTAAGAAAGTAACTGTAAGTCCGGCAAGATCGTCTGTTGTTCCCCCGATATTCGCTTCCGAAGTTATCTGCTCATCTGACGTAGCTTCCGTACTGTCAATCGATTCTGTTATATTCTCTGTTGTATTTCCTGTCTGATTTTCGTTCATTTCATCCGATAAATCCAGACATCCTGAAAAAAGCCCAAGGACAAAGCACATGCCGACAATGATCATCACTTTCCTCAGGCCATTCTTTTTATTTATAGAATTTATCATAAGCTGCTCCCCCAGAATTATATCTTTAATCCTGTTCTATATCACGTAATTTCTTTCGTATTCGTTGGATCGCATTATCGATAGATTTATACGTCTTTCCAAATGCTTCTGCTAGCTCATCATAGCTTTTTCCGGCAAGATATCCTTCTAACACCTGTCTTTCAAATTTGCTGAGTTTTTTATCAATCGTCTCCGCAAGCTTCTGGGATTCCAGCTGCCCAAGCATCTGATTCTCCGGTTCAAATGCCTGATCTGCCTGCAGCTCATCCACAAGCGCAACATCATCGTCATTTTCCGTATAAAATGATACATAATAATTAAGCGGAGAATGCTTCTTCCTGTTCGACAGCTTCACCGCAGTGATCAACTGTCGCTTGATACACAGATTTGCAAATGTAGAAAAAGATGCCCCTTTGCTTCCGTCAAAGCTTCGGATAGCTTTAATGAGCCCTATCATTCCTTCCTGAATGATGTCCTCATTTTCTGCACCGATAATATACAGGGCACGACTCTCTTTCTTTACAATCCCCATATACTTTTTGATCAGATATTCAAAAGCGGCATTATCATTTTCTTCCCGGATCAACCGGATATTTTCTTCATCGGTATTTCTTTCATACACACACACGGCGTTGGTACTCCCCTATTTTACACCCATTCTCTGACGGACAACCTCATATCCCAATACTCCGGCCGCAACCGAAGCATTTAATGAATCGATATCACCACTCATCGGTATGGATACAACATAATCACATTTTTCTTTTACCAGACGACTGACACCTGTACCCTCATTTCCGATCACAAGTCCCATCGGTCCGGTCAGATTGCAGCGGTACATCAGTTCCCCATCCATATCGGCACAGGCAAACCACATACCACGTTTTTTCAATTCATCAATCGTCTTCGCCAGATTTGTTACCTTAACCACCGGTGTATATGCGATTGCACCGGCAGAAGCCTTAACAACTGTTGCTGTGATTCCGACTGCTCTTCGTTTCGGAATAATAACGCCATGTGCACCGCACAGATTCGCTGTACGAACGATTGCGCCAAGATTATGCGGATCTTCAATCTCATCCAAAATAAAGATAAATGGCGGCTGTCCTTTTTCCTCAGCCTTTGCAAAGATCTCATCGATCGCTGAATATTCATAGGCCGCCACATGAGCGATCACACCCTGATGTTTCCCGGTCGAAGACATCTGGTTCAGCTTCTCTTTCGAAACATAATTAATAATCGTCTCCTGCTTCTTTGCTTCACGCACGATTGAATTGATACTGCCATCATGACAGCCATCCTGCAGATATAACTTGTCAACTGTTTTACCGGAACGAAATGCTTCCATAACTGCATTTCTACCCTCTATCTCAAACTTTTCATTTCTGTTTTCTTCCATGCTTATGCTCCATTTCTAATCCACATCATCAGATTGTAAATGCTCAATCAATTGTTTTGATTCCAGGCAGTCTCTTGTTAACTCAAATAAACGGTCATATTCTTTATTCAGATAAAGATAGCCGATCAGCGCTTCAAAACCGGTAGCTTTCCTGTACTGTCCTACCGACGCATTCTTTGCCTTGGAATGTGTCTTTGTATTCCTTCCACGCTTATATATCGCCATTTCCTGCTCGGTCAGTTTCTCTTCCAACAGATCGATATAACCTGCCTGTGACTCTGCATTTACGATATGAATAGCTTCTTTATGATATTTGAATGCCTGTTTGTTATCCTTTGATACCAGAACGGTCTTTACTAAAAGGTCAAATACACTGTCCCCTATATAAGCAAGCGCCAGCCCGGAATATTCTGCCGGATTGGAATCTTCTACACCTAATATCGCAGTAAAATACTGATCTAAGCTCTTTTCCATTTTACTCCTTCTCTTGTATCCTCAAGAATAATGCCCTTATCACTGAGCATGTTACGGATCTCATCTGCTCTTGCAAAATTCTTTGCTTTTCTTGCTTCCTGACGTTCATTGATCAAAGCCTCGATATCAGAATCTAACAGTTCTTCTTCCCGCTCTGTAATGATACCAAGAATATCACACAGCTTCTCAATCGTCCGGATTGCCAGATCTACTGTTTTCTTTGGTGTATCATTTGAAATATTGATATTTGTATATTTTACTAATTCAAAGATAACTGAGATCGCATCTGCTGTATTCAGATCATCGTCCATAGCTGCTTCAAATCGTTTCGTATATCCATCTAATTCTGCCTCGACAGAAACATCGGAACCCACCACATCTACCGGCGCAAGTGACTTTAACTTGTCAACAGCAGTCAGGATACGTTCCAGACCATTCTTGGATGCCTCTACCAGATCAGCCGAGAAGTTCAATGGACTTCTGTAATGAGCAGACAGCATAAAGAAACGGATAACCTGAAGTGGATATTTGTCTGCGATCTCTCTTACTGTAAAGAAGTTGCCAAGTGACTTGGACATCTTCTCGTTGTTGATCTTTAAGAAACCGTTATGCATCCAGTATCTTGCAAATTCCTTATCATTTGCTGCTTCACTCTGTGCAATCTCATTTTCGTGGTGTGGGAAGATCAGATCCTCACCACCTGCATGGATATCAATGATATCACCGATATATTTCTTAGACATAACAGAACATTCCAGATGCCAGCCCGGTCTTCCTTCACCCCATGGTGACTCCCAGAACGGTTCTCCCTCTTTCTTTGGCTTCCAGAGAACGAAATCCAACGGATCTTCCTTCTCATCCTGACCGGAAACCTTAAGCCGATGATTCTCTGCTCTGTGTCCGGATTCCAGATCATCAATATTCTTATGAGATAATTTACCATAATCTGCAAAGCTTCTGGTACGGAAATATACAGTGCCATTTACTTCATATGCATGTCCTTTTTCAATCAGTGTCTTGATCATCTCGATCATATCCGGGATCTCTTCGGTAGCCTTTGGATGTGTCGTAGCTTCCTGTACATTCATCGCTGCCATATCCTTCTTTGTCTCTGCAATGAAGCGCTCAGAGATCACCTTGGAATCAACACCTTCTTCATTTGCACGTTTGATGATCTTATCATCAACATCTGTAAAATTGGATACGTAATTTACATCGTATCCCTTATATGTGAGATACCGTCTCAATGTGTCAAATACAATCATTGGTCTTGCGTTTCCGATGTGGATATAATCATATACGGTAGGTCCGCAGACATAGATTCCTACTTTACCTTCATTGATCGGTACAAATTCTTCTTTTGTTCTTGTAAGAGTATTAAAAATCTTCATGGGAATCCTCCAATAAATATAGTTTTTATTTTCGCCTGTCTTTCATGCAAAGCAGTTTTATCATGCGTTATAGATTATGCATAAAAAAGAAAAAACCTGGAAAAAACTTCCAGGTTATCAAATAGCAGTTCATAGGGGAATCGAACCCCTGTTTTCGCCGTGAGAGGGCGACGTCTTAACCGCTTGACCAATGAACCATATATCTTAGCGACTTGTTTAATATACCAGAAGCTACGATAAAATGCAAGCTTTTTTTTCAGTAAATTTACATTTTTTTGTACTGACCATATTTTAGCTTGTAATAAGGGCATTGTCAATCAAATACGCAAGTGTTTTGGTAATGAAAGGGATACAGGGCTGCTACATAGATCTTCCTTATATCTAAATACAACTTAGCATATTTTTGCATTAATTTTATCATAGACAGAAACAATACCTTTTATCTGCCAAGTCCTGATTCTGTATTCTTTCATGCAGCAAACCTTTTTTCACGTCGGTACTTGGCAAACTGCTGTAAGCAGTGAGCTTAGTACCGCTACGTGAAAAACAGAACGCAAGTGTTTTGCGTAATGAAAGGGATACAGTGTCAGGGCTTACAGAATAAAGATATTGTTTCGTCCGTTTATACAAAGTCAAAGGTAAGCTGGTTGGTATCCGGCATACCGTCTAAGATGCCAAGCTCTGACAGCTTGTCGATCGCACTCTTTCCAATCTTAGAATGAGCCTGCAGATCTTCCTTTGAGATAAATTTGCCTTTGCCGGCTGCATCCTTCAACTGCTTTGCAGCCTTCTCTCCCATTCCTTCAATGGAAGCCAGTGAAGGCATGATCTTACCGTCTATTACCTGAAAACGGATATCATCCGCCACATAGATATCGATCGGCATGAACTCAAAACCTCTCGCATACATCTCAAGAACCAGCTTCAGATCCTTTAACTTATCTTCATCCTTTGCGGTTCGTTTATTCTTATCAATACTCTGTATCATATTGATATGATACAGTACCTTTTCTTTTCCAAAGCACATCATCTCATAACTGAAGGCTGATGCACGAATACTGAAAAACGCTGCATAATACTGAAGCGGATAATTCACCTTAAAATATGCAATTCTCCACGCCATCATAACGTAAGCCGCCGCATGGGCTTTCGGGAACATGTACTTGATCTTCTGGCACGACCAGATATACCAGTCCGGTACACCATGTGCCTTCATATCCTCTTTCCATTCTTCCCATTTTGCACATTTGCCTTTAGCTACGTTACCTTTTCGGACATTCTCCATGATCTGAAACGCTGTACCGGATTCCAGGCCCATATGGATCAGATATACCATGATATCATCTCGACAACAGATTGCGGTCGAGATCGTACACTGACCGGATTTGATCAGCTCCTGTGCATTTCCAAGCCATACATCCGTACCATGCGCCAGACCTGCGATTCGCACCAGATCCGAGAAGTTCTGTGGATTTGCATCAATTAACATCTGCATGGCGAAATCCGTACCGAACTCCGGCACACCCAGACTGCCAAGCGGAATGCCATTGATATCCTCCGGTGTAATATGAAGACTTTCTGTTCCATGGAACAATGCCATAACATCAGGATCATCTAACCGGATCGTGGTTGCATCAAGACCGGTCAGATCCTCCAGTCTTCGGATCATCGTAGGATCATCATGACCGAGAATATCAAGCTTCAACAGGTTATGATCGATCGAATGGTACTCGAAATGAGATGTTACGACATCCGTCGTCATATCATTTGCCGGCTTCTGGATCGGTGTGAAGGAATAGATCTCCTCATGCCTTGGAAGAACGATCATACCACCCGGATGCTGTCCGGTCGAACGCTTAACGCCGGTACATCCGATTGCCAGACGTTCCATCTCACAGCTTCGTTTAGTGACGATAGCCTTTTCATCGACATATTTCTCGATCTCCTTCTGGGTCAGATCTCCCATTGCCGTAGCTTCTGCTCTCGCTTCATCCTTTGCAAGATCTTTGAAGTAATTATATACATAACCATACGCTGTCTTGTCTGCTACCGTTGTTACAGTTCCTGCACGGAATGCCTTACCCTTACCGAATAATACTTCTGTGTAAGCATGTGCACATGACTGATATTCACCGGAGAAGTTCAGATCGATATCCGGCTCCTTATCTCCTTTGAATCCAAGGAAGGTTTCAAATGGGATATCGTGTCCCTCTTTGATCAGTGGATGACCGCATCGAGGGCAGTCACGATCCGGCATATCACATCCCGACATACCGGAATATGATTTCACAATGTCGGAATCAAAATCAACAAAATGACACTCCGGACAAATATAATGTGCCGACAACGGATTTACCTCTGTGATACCTGCCATCGTTGCTACGAAGGAAGAACCTACAGATCCTCTGGAACCAACCAGATAGCCATGATCGTTGGAATCCCACACAAGCTTCTGTGCAATGATATACATAACGGCAAATCCATTTGATATAATGGAATGTAACTCACGTTCCAGTCGTTCTACAACGACCTCCGGCAGATCCGGTCCATAGATCTTATGAGCCTTTTCATAACAGATATTCGTAAGTGTCTCATCTGAATTCTCGATGATAGGCGGTGCTTTATCCGGTCGAACCGGGTCCATATATTCCACCATATCCGCGATCAGATTTGTATTTGTGATAACAACCTCTCTGGCTTTCTCACTTCCCAGATATTCGAATTCCGCCAACATTTCTTCCGTCGTTCTGAAATAAAGCGGAGGCTGATTAACTGCATCCTCAAAACCTTTACTTTTCATGATGATCGCACGATAGATACTGTCTTCCGGATCAAGGAAATGGACATCACAGGTTGCAACGACCGGCTTATTAAATAATCGTCCAAGCTCCACGATACGCTTATTATAATTCTGAAGATCCTCGATCGTACAAGGATTCTCCTTCTTTCTGGTCATAAACTCGTTATTTCCGATCGGCTGTATCTCCAGATAATCAAAGAAATTAACAAGTCTTGCAATTTCTTCATCCGGTGCATCATCTACGACCGCACGGAACAGCTCACCTGCTTCACAGGCAGAACCTAAGATCAAGCCTTCTCTGTATTTATTGATCATGCTCATTGGCATACGCGGTCTGCGGTTGAAATATCTGACATGCGCTTCAGAAATCAGACGATACAGATTCACACGGCCGATCTCATTTTTTGCCAGAATGATGCCATGATATGTTCTGCCTTTTTTGATCGTATCATCCGATGCAGAACCTAATTCATTTACATCCTCCACCGTCTTTACGCCACGTTCCACTAACATCTCATATAATTTTACGAAAATTTTTGCGGTTGCATTTGCATCATCAACAGCACGGTGATGATGTTCATTTTTTACATTTAACGCCTTACAGACACGATCCAGTGTAAACTTACCAAGCTCCGGCAATAACACATGGCTGAGCGTCATGGTATCCATGATCGTATTATCGAATTTCATTCCTAGATCTCTGGCATTTTTCTTGATAAATCCGGTATCAAATGCTGCATTATGTGCAACAACGATATCATCACCACAGAATTCCAAAAACTTCGGCAGGATCACGTCGACGGTCGGTGCATGCATAACCATCTCATCTGTAATGGAAGTCAACTGCTCTATACTATAAGGGATCGGTTCTTCCGGATTGATAAATTCCGAGAAACGATCGATCTCCTCTCCATCTTTTACCTTTACAGCTCCGATCTCTATGATCTTATTCTTCTTCTGACTAAGACCGGTCGTCTCGATATCGAATACGATATATTCTGTATTCAGATCCTGTCCTTTGGGATTGATAACCAGATTCTTCAGGTCATCGACAAAATATCCCTCACAGCCAAAGATCAGTTTAAAGCCATCCTTCATACCCTTTGCATGTGCTGCGATCGGGAATGCCTGTGCAACGCCGTGATCCGTGATTGCAATCGCCGGGTGTCCCCAGTCATTTGCACGTTTCACAATCTTCTCGATATCAACAACACTGTCCATCTCGCTCATAACCGTATGCATATGTAATTCCACACGTTTTTCAAGCGATGTGTCAACTCTTGGCACACGGAAATCCGGTATATGCTTGATACCACGCACAGATGCAATATTTAACTCCTTGGAAAAAGTATCGTATAACGGCACACCCTTTAACCGATAGAAGCTTCCTTCTTTTAACTCATCCTTATAAACCGGCGCATCATCCTCTGATGCAAATATCTTAAATGCGATCGTATCTTCAAAATCCGTAATATTACAGATGAATAAAGTCTTACCATTTCGGAGAACCTTTTCTTCCATCTTGATCAACTGGCCATGAATACAGACTTCACCGATACCATCTACTAATGTAGAAATCTTTACCAGTTCCCCTTCGCAGTCTCTGCCATAGAATACATCCGGATCATTCGAGGTATATTTCTTCCTTCTGGCGGCAAATGTCTCCTTCGGCTTTTCGTCCTGTGCAGGTGCTTTCTTTTCAGCCGGAGCATCCTTCTTGCCTTCTCCGACCAGCTTCTTTTTATCTACTGATTTACCATCCAAGGTCAGATCCGCATCCTCATGTACATTACTTAAGATTGCCTCAATCTCAAGCTTCATCTTCTGTTCATTTGCACGGCGGAGCATCTCTTTATCAGATTCCGTATAATCAAAGCCGACCTTGATATCCATACCGAACCGTTTCTTATAGGTCTCCTCCAGATATTTTTTGATCCCGATCGAATGGCTCTTTGAAAGCTTACTGTCTTCCATCGCAAGCGTGATAATATCATCTGCATAATACCATTCTGCCCGCTTTAATAAACGATATCCAACATGACTGATCTTCTCGACATCATACAAGATACTGTCCTTATATACCTCTGTTAAGGTTCTGGTATTGTACTGGGAAGACAGCTCATAACGGTCATCAATGATGACCTTATAACCACGTCCACGAAATAAATGTCCGCAAATGATATCTTCCACCTGTACAATCTTCGGACGGCTGATCAGGTGCTTCGACAGCAGGCTGATAATAAGCTGGCGTTCTGCCTGCTTCATTACTACCTTTTCGATCATCGTATCCTCAAACAGGGAAGACAGCTCTTTATCCATATTCAGTTCAGGAAATACTTCAAAAAATAATTTTGCTTCTACCGGCACGTTCTATTCACTCCAGTTATCTAACTCGTACTTTAATGTTGATAATATATCTTTCTCGTCGATCTTCTTTATGATCTGGCCTTTTTTGATCAGGATACCGCAGCCTTTTCCGCCCGCAATTCCAAGATCTGCTTCCTTGGCTTCACCCGGTCCGTTTACAACACAGCCCATAACAGCAACCTTGATATTCAGATGATCATAATCGGCAACCAGCTTTTCTACCTGTTCTGCCAGTCCGATCAGATCAATCTCCGTTCTTCCACATGTTGGACAGGACACAAGTTCGATTCCTCCTGTACGGAGTCCAAGCGTCTTTAAGATCATCTTTGCTGTCATGATCTCATTGACCGGATCCCCTGTTAAAGATACACGGATCGTATCTCCGATTCCCTCATGCAGGATAATACCAAGTCCTACAGAGGATTTGATATTACCGCTCATAACCGTACCGGATTCCGTGATACCCACATGCAGCGGATAATTCGTCTGATCTGCGATCAGCTCATGTGCTTTTACACACATCATAACATCGGAAGATTTAATACTGATGACCATATTGTCATATCCGCAGTCTTCGATCATATGAACCTTATCCAATGCACTCTCAACGATTCCTTCTGCTGTCACGCCGTGGTATTTTTCAACTAATTCTTTTTCAAGGGAACCGCTGTTTACACCAACACGGATCGGTATATTCCGTTCCTTACATACCGCTACTACCTGTGCCAGCTTATCCTTACCACCGATATTACCCGGATTGATACGGATCTTATCTGCTCCCGCCTCAGCCGCTGCGATCGCCAGACGGTAATCAAAATGAATGTCTGCAACCAGCGGAATATGGATCTGTTTCTTGATCGCAGGGATTGCCGCCGCTGCCGCATCATCATTTACGGTGCTTCTGATGATGTCACAGCCTGCCTTTTCAAGTTTTAAGATCTGTGCAACTGTAGCATCTATATCACTGGTTTTTGTATTTGTCATCGACTGGATCAGGATCGGATTTCCACCACCGATCACCCGGTCTCCTATCTTTATAACTTTTGTATGATCTCTGTACATATTAACTCCTGTTCATCTAATGAAAGAATACATTCTTGATATCGTTAAATAATATCACAACCATCAACAGCATAACCAGAACAAATCCGATCAGCGTCACGATATTCTCCTTATCCTTCGGAACCTTCTTTCTCGTTACTGCTTCAATTAACAGGAAGATAAATCGTCCTCCATCCAAGCCCGGTATCGGCAGCAGGTTCATAACGCCAAGGTTTGCCGACAGCAGTACGATATAATTCATCCAGTTTAAGAACAGATCAAGCACACTGCTCTTTGCTGCCTCATTGAAGGTATCGTTCATGTTCTTCGCTACTCCGACCGGACCGGATACTTCATCCGAACTTACCTGACGGGTAACGATCAGCTTCAGGCTTAAGAAGGTTGCTTTTACCCAGTATCTGGTCTCATAAGCAGAATATTTACAAAGCTCTCCGAAGTTCTTCGGGAGCTGATAACCGACACTCATTATTCCGATCTTATAGCCATCCGGTGTCTTTGCCGGATGTACCGTCGTATCATAGACCGTTCCGTCTTCTTTCTCAAGTGTCAGATCAATCGGTGAACCATCTCCATAGATCTGAAGATAGATCTGTAACTCACGGAAATTTTTAACTGTACTTCCCTCAATCTTTAATACCCGATCGCCATCTGATATCCCGGCTTCTTCCGCCGGATATACACCATTAAAATATTCCTCGGCATTTTCGATCTGGTATTTTTCAATATTATCTTTATTGTATACTGCTCCTATGATCGCAGGATCACTTCCACAGAAATGAATGATCACCATGGAAAATAAAAATGCGATCACAAAGTTCATGGCAGGTCCTGCAAGTACAACCGCCATTCTTGCCCAGATGGATTTCTTCTCAAAGGAATTCTCATCATTTTCGTTTTCTTCATCATCTTCGCTGAGCATCATACAATAGCCGCCAAGCGGAATCAGCCGCAGCGTATACTGTGTTTCTTTCTTATGAAACTGAAACAGCTTCGGTCCGAATCCCATCGAAAACTCTTTTACTGTGATATGATTGATCTTTGCTACGATAAAATGTCCCAGCTCATGAAAGAAAATGATGACACCAAAAACAAGTATGATCAATATGATATTCAAAAACTAACACCCACTTTCAATAAATTCATATACTTCCTGCTCGGTTGCAAGAATCTCATCTATATCAGGATTTTCAATCAATTTATGATGATCCATGGATGCACGGATGATATCATAGATATCAAGAAAATCGATTTTTCTATCTAAGAACTGCTTTACTGCATATTCATTTGCAGCATTGAATACTGTAGGCATCGAACCACCGATCCCGATTGCCTCATATGCGTATCGTAACCCAAGAAAGGTATTCATATCCGGTGTCTCGATCACAATCGATGAAAGCTTCGTAAAGTCAAGACGATCTCCCGGCATGTATCTTCGTTCCGGATAGAACAGCGCATACTGGATCGGCAGCTTCATATCCGGCGTACCGAGCTGTGCGATCACTGCTCCATCTTTATATTCTACCATTGAATGAATGATACTCTGCGGCTGGATCACAACCTGAATATTTTCCGGTGCTACATCAAATAACCATTTTGCTTCAATAACTTCCAGACCTTTATTTACCATCGTTGCTGAATCAATGGTGATCTTTCTTCCCATGCTCCAGTTTGGATGCTTTAATGCGTCCTCTAATTTCACATGCTTTAAAAACTCTCTGCTCTTGCCACGAAATGGTCCACCGGATGCTGTCAACAGAATTTTTTCAATGGAATCATGTGTATTTCCCTGCAATGACTGGAAGATTGCCGAATGTTCACTGTCAACCGGAAGGATCGATACTCCTTTTTCCTTTGCAAGCGGCATAATAATATGTCCCGCTGTAACCAGAGTTTCTTTATTTGCAAGGGCAATGTCTTTTCCCGCTTTAATCGCTGCCACAGTCGGGCGGATACCGATCATTCCTACAATAGCGGTAACTAATATATCCGATGTCTTGTATTCTGCAATCTCGATCAGCCCATCCATGCCTGATACGACACGGATATCCATATCCTTCAGACGATCTTTTAATTCATCTGCCAGCTTCTCATCCCACAGACCAACGATCTCCGGTCGGAACTCTCTCGCCTGCTTCTCTAATAAGTCTATGTTTCTTCCTGCTGATAAAGCACAGATTTTTATATCCTGATTCCATCTTGCGATCTCAAGTGTCTGTGTTCCTATAGATCCTGTGGATCCAATGATAGCTACATGTTTCATATTTGTTCTCCTTTACCCATTTCAAACATCTGTATCTAACATTTTTTATCTGTCTGCACTATTTCCAATGCGACATAAAGGAAAAGCAGCGTAATTATGAGCACAGTTCATCTGTACGCTCTCCCACACTGCTTTTTCTGATTACAACAAATATAATATAAGATAATACATAATTGGTGCTGTAAATATAATGCTGTCAAACCGGTCAAGGATTCCGCCATGCCCCGGTATCAGCTTGCCATAATCTTTGATATCATTATTTCTCTTGATTGCAGAAGCCGCCAGATCCCCGATAACTGCAGGCAGCGCACATACAGCTCCGATCAATGCAAATATCCATACAGAATGTGCAACCTGCATGAAATGATTATAAATCAAACCAAATACAACACCTAATATTCCTGCTCCAACAATTCCGCCGATCAGACCCTCGATACTCTTCTTCGGGCTTAAGATCGGTGACATCTTGTGCTTACCGATTGCGCGTCCGACCAGATAGGCACAGGTATCATTACCCCAGGAGCTGACAAAGATCAGCAGAACAAGAATCAGTCCATGTTTCATATCTCGTATGAGATACACATACGACAACATTACACCTACATATACAAATGCAAAGAATGCCGCCATGATCTCTTTATCTTTGTAATTCGGATACGTGAGCACATAGATTGCAAGGATGACAAGCATATAGACCGCGATCAACGGTAATATAAACTGATGCAGGTCAAAATACAACAATGCATAATAAAAAACCGTTGCACCGTAAGCTGCATATCCAAGTCCTTTCTTGTTCAGCCCATATATACGAAGTAACTCCATCACACCGATCAGCGAAACCGCACACATTACCAGACATGTAAGTGCTCCGCCAAAATAAAGTGTGATTGCTGCAATGATCACCAGGATCACTGCACTGATTGCCCGTTGTTTAAACATATTATTTCCTCTTTATTTTACCCCGCCATACCGACGGTCTCTATGACTGTAATACCGACATGCATTAACCAGCTCGTCCATATCAAAGTCCGGCCATAACACATCCGTAAAATAAAATTCTGAATATGCGATCTGCCATGGAAGAAAATTCGATGTCCGAAGCTCTCCGCTGGTACGAATCAACAGATCCGGATCCGTCAGTTCCTTTGTATCAAGGTAGGCACTGACTGTATCCTCTGTAACCGCATCCGGTGATAACTTTCCAGCCATACAGTCGGATGCAATCTGTCTGACCGCTCTTGTGATCTCATCCCGTCCGCCATAGTTAATTGCTACAGAAAACTGAAGTCCTGTATTATTTGCTGTAGCTTTCTCCAGATTATACATCTTCTCTACGATATCCTTCGGAAGGTCCTCACGCTTACCAATGATCCTTACACGCATGTTATTCCGGTTGGATCGCTCGATGCTGTCAACCAGATACTTACGGAAAATATTCATGATCGTAGATACTTCCTCTACTGACCGTTTCCAGTTCTCGGTAGAAAATGCGTATACAGTCAGGTATTTAATACCAAGTTCATCTGCATTCTCGCATGTTCGCTCGATTGCCTTTGCGCCCTCTGAATGTCCATAGGTTCTTGGCATCAGTCGTTTCTTCGCCCATCTTCCGTTTCCATCCATGATGATCGCAACATGCTCCGGAATATTGATCATTTCTCCATTTATTTCTTTATTCATACTTACTCCAAATTAAACAGTTAAGATCTCTGTTGATTTCTTCTCAATAGCCTTATCGATCAGACCAACATATTTGTCTGTCATCTTCTGGATCTTATCCTCGTTTGTCTTTAATTCATCCTCTGATATATCTCCGGCTTTCTCCATCTTCTTGATTGCGTCATTTGCATCTCTTCTGATATTACGGATAGCAACTTTTGCATTCTCACCTTTTTTCTTAATATCCTTAACGATCTCTTTTCTTCTTTCCTCTGTCAGTTCAGGGAAATTCAGGATGATGTTCTTACCGTCATTGTTTGGTGTCAGCCCAAGATCTGAATTCAGGATCGCCTTCTCGATCGCCTTTACCAGTGATGGCTCCCATGGTGCGATCATCAGCGTTCTTGCTTCCGGTACGGTGATATTTGCAAGCTGCTGCATCGGTGTCGGTACACCATAATATTCTACCTTGATCTTATTTAAAATGTTAGGGTTGGCACGTCCTGCACGGATCGTAGCATATTCCCCTTCCAGGTTTTCAACTGTCTTCGTCATTTTCTCTTCGTACTGTGTCAACATATCTTTTTGTTCCTCCTGTTTATTTATACGTTCACATATGTTCCTGTAAAGCCACCGGTAACGGCCTTTACAATACTGTCTTCACCATTTAAGCCGAATAACATCATCGGCATTTTGTTTTCCATTGCAAGAACTGCAGATGCAAGATCGATAACTCCAAGCTTATTATCAACAATGTCTTTCATCTGCATGCTGTCATATTTCTTTGCATTTGGATTTGTCTTAGGGTCACTGTCATATACGCCGTCAATTGCTTTTGCAGATAAGACTACATCTGCCTTTACTTCAACCGCCATAAGAACAGTTGCCATATCTGTTGAGAAATACGGATGTCCGATTCCTCCGGCAAAGAAAACAACTTCTCCCTGCTCCATATATTCTACAGCTTTATCACGGTTGAACAGCTCTGTCATTGTTCCGCATGCAAATGGTGTCATGATATGTGATTTGATTCCAAATACACGAAAAGCATCTGCGGTATAGATACAGTTCATAACAGTTGCAAGCATGCCGATTGAATCTGCTTTTACACGATCCATATTTTCTGAGGTTCTGCCACGCCAGAAATTACCACCACCGATTACTACACAAAGCTGGATTCCTTTATCCAGGATCTTCTTTACCTGTCCGGCAACATCATATACAGTCTTTTCATCAAAGCCCTGCTTTTTTTCTCCAGCAAGTGCTTCTCCACTAAGTTTCAATAACACTCTGTTCATTTCCATAATTGTAACCTCTTATGTTTTCTCAAAATTTTTCTATCCTAGTATAGCACAATATAACTATATTTCAAACAGGAAGTTGGAAAGATTTTATTCAAATTATCGAAGCCCCGGATCTGTTCTCCATAACAAAAAGAACACCACAAAATCTGACTGGTTTCATGATGTTCTTTCGTTTCCGGTATGTTTCTATATACTATTTATTAACGATTGAATCCGGATCATCATCTACTGTAAACGTATCCAGATCGATCTGGTTATAATATCCTGTATCGTTGATAATATTTGCACTGATATTTTTAACTGTCTGGGATGGAACATAATCATAATCGTTAAACAGATATCTGTGAAGAACGACTACATTGTTCTCCAGATCTCCTGCTACAACCAGACTTCCCTTACTTCCAAGTGTTGGTGTTGACCATGTAAATGGGAAACCGGTTGAGGATTCCAGTTTGTAATTGAAGCAGTTCGTTGCAAGATCCATAATCTCTTTCTTTGTAAGGCTGGAGCTGATATCATCTACAACTGCATTCAGGCAGTCATTTAACTTGGAGATTCCGGCACTCTTTGCCTTTTCGATCATAAGGCTGATAACCTTTCTCTGTCTCCATGCTCTGGTGATATCACCCTGGTCTGTACTTCGGATTCTTGCATATGCGGTAGCCTGAACACCATCAAGATGTACAACACCTGTATCATATACATACGTAGACTGGATGCCATTGACTCTCTGCTGTTCATCGATACACTGATTCAGCTTGTCAAGCTCGCTGGACTTCAATTCGATATCAAGACCGCCAAGTGCATCGATTGCTTCTGTCAATGCCTTGAAGTTTACAGTTACATAAGCTGTAATATTCAGGTCAAGGTTCTTGTTCAATGTATTGATCGCCTCTGAAGCTCCGCCATAAGCATAAGCATGTGTGGCCTTCTCATAGCTCTTGGAATCATTTGCAAGCTCCAGATATGTGTCACGATATACGGAAGACATCTTAACCTCCTGTGTATCATTGTTAATGCTTACAATGATGATTGCATCGGATCGTGCTCCGCTTTCTACCATATCAATATCACGGCTATCTACACCGAATAATGCGATCGTTGTATAACCGGTCATCTTCTTTACGGTTTCTTCTGCAAGGTCATCATTCACCTTAACGTCTTTTAACTCTTCAAAATTCATTTTATTAAATGCTGAATTGATATAAGCATTTACAAAAAGGACACCTCCAAGAATGATCACCAGTATTTCTGCTATAAGTGCAATGATCCATGGTTTGTTTTTGCTCTTTTTCTTCTTTTTCCCGGAAGATCTGCGCTCAGCAGATTTTTTCTGTGCCCGCTTTGCTGCTGTATCTTCCATATCATCATAATCGTCGAAATCTTCATCGCTAAAAATATTATCGCTCATTATTCATTCTCCTATACGTTTGTGTATATGTTTCATCTCAACAGAACTATTTTTCGTACAAAATGTCAATTTTCCACGAACAAACAAGGTGTATTCTACTACAAATAATATTCAAATTCAACCTGTTCATAAAAATATAACATTTACGCCGGACTGTCTTCTTTATTCGCCCAGGATAAATTTGTCAATAACCGGAACCAGACCATCTTCATCATTTGAGAGTGTAACATAATCTGCATGTTCCTTTACGATCTCCTGTGCATTTGCCATCGCCACACCGACACCCGCATATTCGATCATCGTCAGATCGTTATATCCATCTCCGCAGGCAACCAGATCCTTTACATCCATGTGCAGATATTCCAGAAGCTTTTCAAGGGATGTTGCCTTATGCACACCCTTTGGCATGATCTCAACAAAGAAAGGCTCGGAACGGAAAACAGTAACCGAATCTCCATACAGGGCTGCCAGCTCCTGCTCCACCTGCTCTGCAACATCAGGTTCTGCTGTCAGCAGGCACTTATTGATCGGGAAGTCAATAAAGGAACGAAAATCCTCCACCTGTACGATCTCCATACGATTGATTCTTGCCTCAAGACTCATATAATCATCAACCGGGGTTCCTGTTACAACGATGTCATCCTTATAAGTCACCATCCCAATCTTTTTCTCAACACAGTAATCATATATTTTTCTTGCAATCTCATTATCTACACATGCCTGATATGCGATCTCACCTGTTTTATAATTCACGATACGTCCGCCATTGAATGCCAGCACATATCCACCATACTGATTCAGTTCCAGTTCATCCGCAATCTTCCGGATTCCAGGCAGCGGCCGTCCGGATGCAATTGCCACAACATGTCCTTTTTTCTGGATCTCCATGATCTTATCCAGTGTAGGCTTTGTGATCTCTTTTTTCGAATTAGTCAATGTACCATCAATATCAAGTGCTATTATCTTCTTCATCTTATTATCTCCACGTTTATCTTCAATTTGTAATGATCAAGTTGATAATATATAGTAGTTTCACCTCTTTGTCCAGTAGTTTACCCGAAAAAATGCGATTCTATTGTAATTGACGGTGCGATTGTATTATAATAATCAATCATAAATGCATCTTTTTTATTAAATTTCGGAGTTTTGGCATGAATTATACGATCTATATAAAAGAAAAGAATCTGGCAACAAATATAAAAGCGGCTGTTCATGAATATATCAAGCGGCTATCACCTTTCTGTAAAGCTACAGTCTGCTGTGCAGGCAAAAAAAAAGTTGCCTTTGCAAGTAGCGATATCAATATCCTGATCACCCCTGACCAGACAGGCAAGCACACGATCTCTTCCGAAGCCTTTGCCCGAATGATCTCTGACTATGCCCTGGGCGGATATTCAAAAATCAGTTATTTTATTGGATTTTCTCCGGATGATCTTCCGATTTTATCCGATCAGACCTTTTTCGTTTCCAGTATGACATTATCTAACGAGATCTGCCTGATTGCCTTTACGGAACAGCTCTATCGTGCCTATACCATCAATAACAACATTACTTATCACAAATAATACGAATCTGGTCAAGCAACATGACACGCATCAACTGATGTGGGAATGTCATATCCGAAAAACTCATTTTCACATCTGCACATCTGACCAGTTCGTTTGAAGTTCCCAGAGAACCACCGATCAGAAAGGATACTGCTTCATATTCTCGCTCTTCTGCCTGACGGATAATTGCCGCGAACTGTTCGGTTGTATATTTTTTACCTTCTATGCAAAGAGCGATCACAAAATCATTTTTACCGATACTTGCAAGACTGTTTCTGCTTTCTGTTTCAATAATCTTCTGCTTTACAGCATCGGATGCATTCTTCGGTATTTTTTCATCCTCACTCTGAATGATCTCTACCCGGTTCTTTTTATTGATCTGTTTACAGAGTTCCTGTATCTGACTGCTATAATATTCTTCTTTTATCTTTCCAACACATATGATCTTAAACAGCATCATGCATCTCCATTTTCTATCTCTGATCCAGCTTTATCTGGTCAAACAATTTCTTTTCCGCTTCATTTTTCTTATGCGTAAACATACTGACAATGATCGTTACCGCCAAAGCAAATACAAAGGATGCAGTTCCCGCACTCAGTTCTGTTGATACCGCCAGTGTATTTCCTTCTATCATCGGTACAAAATACCAGACAGAACAAACCGCAAGCCCTGTAAACAGTCCTGCAAAAATTCCCGGTCTGCTTGCTGCTCGCCAGACAACTGCCAATATACATGGAGCTGCCATTGCAGATGCATACTCCCATGAAACCGTGATCAGTTTCTGATACTCCGGCTTCCATATACCGACAATCACCAGTAATGCGCCTGAAAGAATAACCAGCAGGCCTATATCTGCCACATTCTGCTGCTTTTCATCCCTGATCCATTTCATTTTTGGCAGAAGTCCCCGAGCTACCTCCATACTCATTGCAAATATACGCTCGGTCAGACACAACAGCGTAATAACCAAAACTCCAAGTATAACATATCGGATCTCTGTCGGAACTTCCAGCTTATGACATAAGGCTGCAACATAAGTCCGGAGCAGTTCGTCAATTCCAGAATCAAGCGTCACCTTTAACGGATAGATACATACTGCATTTAACAATGACCAGACACTGATCACAACAATCATCACGCCTGTATACAGGATTGACAACACCCGTCCACGATCCAGCTCATGACTGTCCTTTGCTTCAAATGCTCCATTAAATAAAAATGGAAGTCCAAGACAGCCAAGTCCCATACCGACCATGGATATAATATATGTAACACCGGTCTGTGTGCCGTTATAATACAGAATATTCAGATATACACTGGTTCCGCCCTTCATATGCAGCTTTCCATAAATATCGAGAAGCTCCGATGGTTTATTTACCATAAACAAACTGATGACCAGAACAAAGAATACCAACAACAATATTATATAGAAGATACTCCTTATTACACTTCTTACTTTATTTCCAAGTATGCACATATAAATGCTTAAGATCACCACGATCCCTACAGCAACCCAGTGATATTCCATGCCAACCGTCTTGCTGATCACCTTACTCCCATATTCCAACAATGCTGCAGTCATAGACAGAAGGATCAGCAGCCATACAACAAGAAAGCTGTCCTTTAATATAACCGACCGGTATCTGTCATATAAAAATTCCCACATACTTCCGATGGTCTTCCGGGAAAGATCCCGATAAGAACGGAGCCGCTTTACCAGAAACAACCAGGCAAATGTTGTACCGACAAACAGACCAATATTGATAAAACACACACCGGCTCCATATACTCCGATCACCGGTGGCAGCAGGACCAATGACCAGAGCAGCATCTCTGCCATTGAATTATTTCCAGCCAGCAGTGCCCCGTTTAATGTATTTTGATCATTCTGAAATAAATATTTTCTTTTGCTTCTGCTCATATCAAAGACTCCTTCAAACCCACCCGGGTTCCGATCATTTTTTACTGCTTTATGTTCTCACTATCCGCTTCCTCGTGTCAAGTCTCTTTTTATATAATTTTTCTATATTTCTTTTTTATTTCTATTATATTATTACAAATTTGTAAGCATCCTAATAAAAAATATAGAACAAGAAAACTATCTATGTTATAATATCCAAGCATGTAAATTTTGTTTTACATGGTCATTACATGATTTTGACATTTATTCAGAAGGTAATTTTTATTCACAGGAGGATATGGAAGTGGACTTTTTTTCAATTCTGACTTTACTTGGAGGCGTAGGACTGTTCCTGTTTGGAATGAACATGATGGGCGATTCCCTGAAGAATCTGGCAGGAGGAAGTCTGGAACGGATACTTGAAAAACTGACAACCGGTAAGAGTCAGGCAACCGGCGCGATTAAGGGCTTTGGTCTTGGTACCGGTGTAACAGCGATCATTCAGAGTTCTGCAGCAACTACGATCATGCTGATCGGTTTTGTAAATGCCGGCATCATGAAGCTTGGTCAGGCGATCCCTGTTGTATTTGGTGCCAATGTCGGTAGTACCGCAACCGCACAGATTTTACGTCTTGGTGATCTTGGCGAAGATATGTTTATCCTCAAATTATTAAAACCGTCTTCTTTTGCACCCGTTCTGATCGGTATTGGTGCTTTTATCATTCTGTTTGCCCATAAGAAAAAACATAAAGATATCGCCGGTATCTTAGTCGGTCTTGGTATCTTATTCCTTGGTATGAATACAATGGAAGCTGTGTTCGCTCCTTTAAAAGAATCTGAAGCATTCCAGAATCTGTTCATTTCTTTCAGCAATCCACTCCTTGGTATCCTGATTGGTCTTGTCTTAACAGCGATCATCCAGAGCTCCTCTGCTTCAGTCGGTATCCTTCAGGCATTATCCTCAACAGGAGTTGTTTCCTATGGTTCTTCGATCCCTATTATTATCGGTATTAATATAGGAAAATGTTTCGCCATCCTGCTCGGCAGTATCGGTGCAAACAAAAAGGCAAAACGTGTTGCCATGTCCTATCTGTTATTTAATATTATCGGTGCGATTTTCTTCGTTGTTGTGATCTATGGACTTCAGTTGTTTATCACCTTCCCATTCATAGATAAGATCATCAACCGTGGTGTAATCGCAAACCTACATTTTATGTTTAACTTTATCATTGCGATCCTGCTGCTTCCATTCGCAAATAAGATCGCAGATCTGACCGGTAAGATCATCGGCGACGATAAAGAATCCAAAATTGACAAAGAGCTTGCATCTCTCGATCCAATGCTTCTTGATACACCAAACATTGCTCTTACCCAGGCGCAGAAGGTAATGTTCTCCATGACAGACTCCATCAAGGAAAACTTCGAACTTGGAAGTCAGTTATTATCGGAATATAATGAAGAAACTGCTGGAAAACTTCTGGAAAATGAGATGTTCATTGATAAATGTGAAAGTGCGTTAAACGAATATCTGTTAAAGATCACCTCCAAGCGGCTGCATTCATCCGAACGAAAGCTGGCATCTGAATTATTAAACAGTGTCAGTGACCTGGAACGAATCGGTGACCACTGTGAAAATCTTCTGATCGTCGGCAGAAAGATCACCGATGAAAAAATCTCCTTCTCCACACAGGGAACCATGGAGATCAATACGCTCTTACAGGCTACAGCCAATATCATTGATACAACCTTTATGGCATTCAAAAACGATGATTTAACGGCTGTCTCCCGTATCGAGCCACTTGCTCAGTCAATCACAGAGGTAAAAGAGATCATCAAAGATCACCATGTTATCCGTTTACAGACCGGAGACTGCGATATCGACGGTGGTTTTGCTCTTGTAGATATCCTGACCAGTCTGGATCGTATCGGAAGTCACTGTTCTAATATCGGACTTCATATTGCAAAGAAATTAACTACAGATTCCTTTGACGAAATGCACGGTCATATCTACACAAATGGATATAAGACCTCCGAAGAATATAAAGCACTCTACTGCTACTACATGTCTCTGTACTCTGATCCGATCACCGAAAAGTATAAGGCGAGCCTGCCAGAGCTGGAACATAAGATCTCGCAATCAGATGCAAATAAATCTTCTGCTTCGAAATCTGTGGATCTGAACACAGCTAAGGCAGATAAAAACGAACAGCAGGCAAAAAAAGAGCCTAAATTAAAAGAGATCAAGAAGACAAAGATTGAAAAAGTAAAACAGAAGAAAGACTCTAAGAAAAAATAAAGATTATTCTGATAATAAGCATTATAAAAAGATACTCTGATCACGGGATCATACAGGTCCTTTGCTTTCAGAGTATCTTTTTTATTTCCTTTTATTCTTTAATACTGCATTTTATTATTATTTGATCTTGTATCTCGTTTAGACAGATATACATAATGACTCTATCTCAATCACGGCTTTCAATTACAATTAATAATCCGGATTCAAATTCGATTAGACCGCACTCTGCAATCAGCTCATTGCTGACGCCGATGCTTTCTCCAAGCTTCAATGTAAGCCCCTGTGCATTATAATAAAAACCCTGAAGTGTTACACCGGTCACCTGTTCCGTATATGGAAGCAGTGACACATATCTGTATGCATCGGTACGCTTCACGATATGTTGGTGTGCTGTCATCGTGATCCTGTTATGCTCGTCGATCAGATATGCCGATATTTCGGTCTCTGCAAACTGCTTTAATAAGCCAATATTGGCAAGAGTATGATCCATACGGGTTCCGGTTGCTCCAACCAGAATTACTTCATCCGGTCTGATCTCCTGCTCCAGTATATAAGAGATTGCAACATGGGTATCTGTAAAATCCTTATGTGTATCCAGATCCAGAAATTCTGTCTTTTCCCGATATGATGCTACAATATCTGTCTTTGCCGAATCAAAATCTCCAATAACCAGATCCGGAAGTATGTCACATTCCTGACAGATTTCAAGTCCTTTATCACATGCTATTATTTTTTGAAAATCATAATCGGAAAGAACCGTTTCAAGCACTTTTTTTGAAACGGTTCCTCCTGTAACAACTAAATATCGATTCATATATCCTGTTACCTGTTCCGGCAGACAGCAGATCTGCTTTCTGCCTTTTTATTACTTTCTATTGTATTTCTGAAAAAATCTTATGGAAGGCTTTTACATTCTCAACCTTATCTCCCTTGAATACTGCAGATCCGGCAACTAATACATTTGCACCTGCCTGAATGATCTCAGCCACATTAGAAAGAGTGACACCGCCGTCTACCTGAATATCTGTCTGAAGTCCACGGCTGTTTAACAGTGCTCTGGTCTCTGTAATCTTCCGAAGGGAAGATGGAATAAACTTCTGTCCTCCAAAGCCCGGATTTACTGACATGATCAGAATCATATCTACATCCTCTAATACATAATCAAGTACCGATAATGGTGTTGCAGGATTTAATGCAACTCCGGCTTTCATTCCCAGCTCTTTTATGGCTGCGATGGTTCTGTGAAGGTGCTTGCAGGCTTCTGCATGTACTGTTACGATATCTGCTCCACAATTCTTATAATCCTGTAAGAAACGCACCGGTTCATCAATCATAAGATGAACATCAAACACCTTATCAGATACCGGACGAACACTCTTGATAACCGGTGCTCCAAATGAAATATTCGGCACAAAGGACCCATCCATAACATCCAGATGAATATATTCACTTCCTGCCTGATCTATGATCTGTATATCTTCTGCCAGATGTCCAAAATCCGCAGACAATACTGATGGGGACAGCTTTAACATTACCATTTCCTCTTTTCCTTTAATTCGTTGTATATCATAACATAATCATCATACCGCATCTTACTGATTCTGCCATCGCTGACAGCTTTCTTTACCAGGCATCCCGGTTCACTAATGTGATTACACATGTTAAATTTACAGGTTCCTGTATATGCTGCAATCTCAGGAAAATACAGCTTCAGATCTTCTGCTTCGATTCCTTCTGTATATAACGAACTGAAACCCGGTGTATCCATAATATAAGTATCATCATCTACAAACATCAGCTCTGAATGTCTCGTTGTATGTTTTCCACGCTGGATCTTTTCACTTAAACCTCCCGTCTGCACATTGGCATCCGGAAATAATGAATTCAGTGTCGATGACTTGCCTACACCTGAAGGTCCTGCAAATACCGTTGTTTTTCCTTTTATAACTGCTTCCAACACATCAATCCCATAGCCGCTTTCGGCACTGATAAACAATACCTCATAGCCACTCTTTGTATAAGATCTGCATATATCTTCACTCTGACGAAAGCCCTCCAGATCCACTTTATTAAAGCAGATCACTGTAGAAACCTCATGCTGCTCCATATTGATCAGAAAACGGTCAAGCAGATTGAAGTTAGGTGCTGGTGCAGACACTGCAAAAATAATTACAGTCTGATCTACGTTTGCAACTGCAGGTCTGTTTAACCAGTTAAATCTGGGCAATATATCTTCAATATTGCCCAGATTCTTCTCTTCATCTAATATCTCTATCTCAACATTATCGCCTACCAAAGGTTTAATCTTTCGATTCCGGAAGACACCCTTTGCTTTACATTCATATGTGATGCCGTTTTCACAGACAACATAGTAGAAACCACCAATGCCTTTTATGATCTTACCTGTCATACCTGCACCTATTCCTTTGTAAAGGATGCTGACAAGCCACTGGTGTTAAAGCTTGATGTTACATCCTGTCCTTCTGAATCTGTGATCATAACCGTAAATGTACCGGAATCCTCTGATAAACCGCTGATGGAATCTGCTCCGCCGATATCCAGTGGGAAGGACTCCTCTCCGGCTGCTCCGGAATATATCTTATAAGTTGCATCTCCGATCGTATAAGATACGGTCACTGATACATTACCTGCTGCCTCAAAATCATATCCTGCATTTGTGATAGCACCTGTAAATTTAACTGTATAGGAAACTGTTTCCGGTCCGTCACTGATCACATACTTGATCGTTGAACCTTCTTCTACCTTACTGTCTGCATCAATTTCCTGGCTGATCACCTTTCCTGCTTTTACATCATTACTGTATGCATGGCTTGGATTTCCAACCAATCCTGCATCACTCAGCAGAGATTCTGCTTCCTTCTCTGTCTTACCTACCAGATTTGGCACCGGTACATCCTGTACCTCTTTACCATTGCTGACAATGATCTTAACAGTAGAACCCTCCGGCTGCATTGTCTTTGCTTCCGGCGACTGATTGATTACATAATTTTTCTCTACTGTATCGTCATATTCATAACCATGGGTAACCGTAAAGCCTGCTTCTGTAAGCAAGGTTGTTGCCTGGTCATCGGAATATCCTCTGACATCCGGAACTTCTTTATCTTCCTTGCCTTCTGAAACCGTTACAACAATCTCCTCATCTGCTGAGACCGCCGTTCCTTCGTCTACGCTCTGACTGATTACATAGCCCTCCTGAACGTCATTGTCCTTCTTTGTTTCAAATGTATAATTTGTGAATCCTGCTTTTTTCAGTTCTTCTTCTGCTGCTGTTTTATACAGACCTACTACATTGACCATTGGAATCGTTGCCTGTTCACTTGTAGTAACATCATCTGTACTGGCATCACTGTTCTCATCTGTATCGTCAGTACTTTCTGTTGCTTCCGTAGTCGTCGGTGTATCTGTCGTATCCTTCTTTCCGGAGAATAGCTTGAAACCGGCAATCTTCGAAATCAATAATGCAACAAGGATTGCAATGATAACTACAACTGCAATACTTGATATCATAATGATCTTTTTCAGTTTTGGATCCAGCTCATCCAGTTCTGCATCGTCATCATCTTCCGGCTGTCTGAGTTCTTCCTCGTCCTCCTCCTCATCGTCGTCATCATCAAACAGATTATCAAATTTGGAAGGTGGTATGATCGGTGTGTCTTCCGGATGCTCTTCCGGTTCCAAATCTTCCTCATCCAACACAGGCTCATTCATCTGCCTTCCTTCTTTGATTGCTTTCATTTCATCCGAGGTCATTTCAACCGTTGGCGAACTTGGCACGATTGGAGGCACAACAACACAGTCAATATCCGGATTTGCCTGCACGCGCTTCAGATCTGCGATCAAAGCACTTGCTGTCAGATATCTGCGCTCTGCCTTCTTCTGTGTGCATTTCAAAATAATCTTTTCCAGACTCGTCGGTATGTCCGGATAATATTCTCTAGGGGAGATCATCTCACCCTGTATATGCATCAATGCAACCGCAACATTATTCTCTCCCTCAAATGGCACATGTCCGGTTACCATTTCATACATAGTGATACCAAGCGAATAAATATCACTTCTTTCATCACTGAAGCCGCCTCTTGCCTGCTCCGGGGAAATATAATGAACACTTCCCATGGCATTTGCTGTCATAGTATTGGAAGAAGCTGCTCTTGCAATACCAAAATCTGTAACTTTGATTCCGCCATTTTTTGACACAATAATATTCTGTGGCTTTATATCTCTGTGGATCGTATGATTCTGATGGGCTACTTCCAGTCCCTGTGCGATCTGGATCGCAATATTAATTGCCTCATCTGATTTCAGTCTTCCCTTTTCCTGAATATATTCCTTTAAGGTAATTCCTTCTACCAGTTCCATTACGATATAGTAAATGCCATTGTCCTCCCCGACATCATATACATTTACGATATTCGGATGGGATAATCCGGCTGCTGACTGCGCCTCGATCCTGAATTTTGTTACAAAATTCACATCGGAACTGAATTCCGGCTTTAAAACTTTTATTGCTACATATCGGTTCAGCACATGGCATTTTGCCTTATAAACCTCAGACATTCCGCCCGTACCGATCAATTCTATTATCTCATAACGATTACTGAGTATCATTCCTGGATTTAACATGTTTACACCTCTCACTATTTTACAGCAACCACAACGGAGATATTATCTTTTCCTCCGTAATAGTTCGCTCTGTCAATCAATTTTTCAACCGCTGCTGTAATATCCCCGCTGTCTTCCATCACGATTTCTTTTATCTCATCATCCTCGATCATATTGGTCAAGCCATCTGAACATAACAAAATCCTGTCATTTTCCTTCATATCTAACTCAAAGAAATCGATCATGACCTTATCTGATATTCCCAGTGCTCTGGTTATTATATTTTTTTCGGGGTGATTTCTGCCTTTATTTCTGTCTAACTGTCCGGATCGTATCAATTCCTCCACAAGGGAATGATCCAGAGTTACCTGTCTGATATCATTATCTATAAAATACAGCCGGCTGTCCCCGATGTTTGCAACATACAGGGCATCTTCCTCACATACAGCCGCCACAAGGGTCGTTCCCATCCCTTTCAGATCTTCGTTCTCCCTTGCCATTCTGTATATCTTATCATTTGCATAAACAATCGCTCTTTTTAGAACGGATACCGAATTGTTCAACGTGCTTTCTTTTATATATTCTGTTACACATTCAATCGCAGTCCTTGATGCAACATCACCAGCTTTATGACCACCCATACCGTCTGCTACTATGTACAGATTTGGCAGTGGCCCAATTGGCTCATCACAAAAGAAAATGCTGTCCTGATTCTGGGCTCGTTTCTTACCGATGTCTGTTCTACCATCCGATCTCATCTGATGCCTCCCGTCTAAAAAGTCTCTTTTGCCTCTTCATATTTTCTTCGAAGCTGTCCACAGGCAGCATCAATATCTCTGCCCATACTTCTTCTTATTGTAACATTTATATCTTTCTTTTCAAGTATATATTTGAATTTTTCAACAGAATCACCGAGTGAACGACAATACTCACGCTCTTTGATCGGATTTACCGGAATCAGATTCACATGTCCATGCATATTTTTTAGAAGCTCCGCCAGCTTATATGCATGCTCCGGTGTATCATTTTCATCCTTCACCAATGAATATTCAAAGGTTACCCTTCTGCCTGTTTTTTCAAAATAATACCTGCATACTTCCATCAGTTCTGCGATCGAATACTTATTTGCAATCGGCAACAGTTTTCTTCTGTCTTCATCCGTCGGACTATGAAGAGACAAAGCAAATGTAATAGAAAGTTCCTCATCTGCCAGTTTTTTTATTTGTGGAACCAGTCCGCAGCTTGAAACCGTAATATTTCTCTGGCTGATATTTTTGCCCCGCTCGTCATTGATGATCCGGATGAAACGGATCAGATTATCATAATTATCCAGAGGCTCTCCGGTTCCCATTACAACAATATTTGACACGCGTTCTCCTGTGATCCGTTCGATTGCATAGATCTGATCAAGCATCTCTGATGCTTCCAGATTCCGAATCAGACCGCCTATTGTAGAGGCGCAGAACCGGCATCCCATACGGCATCCGACCTGAGAAGAGATACAGACGGAGTTGCCATGCTTATACCGCATAAGCACACTTTCCAATACATTTCCATCCTGTAAACGGAACAGAAATTTATTGGTTCCATCCTGTTTTGATACCAGTCTGGTCACCTCTTCTACACCATGCATGCCCTGCTTTTTTATCTCCTCGATCAGTTTCTTTGGAACATTTGTCATTTCTTCCGCATCTGCAATTCCTTTTTCATGCACCCATTCAAATATCTGTTTTGCACGGAATGCCGGCTGTCCGACTGCCTGTACCCAGACTGCCAGTTCATCAAACATCATGGAGCGGATATCCAGTTTTTTTATATCTTCTATCTCTGTAAACATATCTTTCTCTTCCTGAACCATAGAATAACCGGAAAAGTGCTCTGCTCTCCGGTATCAATTTTCTTATCTGCTATTTCCGTCTGCGCAATCTTGAAATAAAAAATCCATCGCAGTGATCCACTCCCTGCAGCAAAGTGATATACCCTTTTTCTGCACGTTTTTTTAAACATTCCGGCATATAGTCAGAAAGGCTTTCCAGTTCGTACTCTTCATGTGCCTTTAAAAATGCTGTCACGTTTTCTTCATTCTCGATCCGGTCGATCGTACAGGTGGAATAGATCAGTGTTCCTCCCGGTTTTACATAGGCGGCACAGACATCCAGAATCGTCTTTTGTATTGCTGCAAGTTCTCTTACCATATCCTCTGTTACATGATATTTAATATCATTTTTTCTCGCCATAACACCAAGTCCGGAACAGGGAAGATCTGCAAGAACAACATCTGCTTTCTCAATCATATCCGGATCCGGAATCGCTGCATCCCATACCTTTGTTGATACGTTATGAAGCTCTAACCGTTCCAAATTCTCATCGATCTTATCAACCTTTTCTTCTGAGATATCACGCGCATATACATGTCCCTGTTCTCCGGTCTGTTCTGCCGCATACATGGTCTTTCCGCCGGGAGCTGCACAGACATCAAGAATCACATCACCCGATCTGATCCCTGCTGCAAGCACCTGCAGGCTGGAGCTCTCATCCTGAACCGTAAACAAGCCTTCATGGAATCCCGGAACCGTACGGATATAATCATATCCTGAAATAATCAGGGACGTCTGATTATAATATCCTTTTTCTACTTTTATGCCTTTTTCGATCAGAATATTCCGAAATTTCTCAGTTGTCGTCTGCATCGTATTTACACGGATCGTTGTGCCACGCTCCTGTTCGCCTGCCTGTAGGATCTGCTCTAACTGGTCTGTACTGTATTCCTTTAACAGAAATCCCACCAGCTCCTCCGGAACTGAATATTTCACAGACAGATATGATTCTACACCATCCTCCATGGAAGGATAAGTAATTGCAGCTTTGTTCCTGCATACACTCCGGAGCACGCCATTTACATACCCTTTTAATGTCCGGAACCCTCTTTTTCCTGTCAGGTTCACATATTCATTACAGGCAGCTTCATCCGGTACTGCATCCATATAAAAGATCTCATATGCTGCCATCCGTAAAATACAGCGGATGACCGGCTTACATTTTTTAATTTTTGTTTTTGAAAATTGATTAAGAATATAATCCAATCTGATCTTCTGCTCTGTTACACCCTCCGTCAACCGGCTGATGTAAGCACGTTCTTTTTTATTCATAAATTGATTTGCCCGGAGTGCTCCACCTAGAGCATCCCCTGCAAATCGATCATTACGGTCAATATCAAGCAGAATATCCAGAACGATCTCTCTTGAAGTTTTACTCATATATCATCTGACCTGTCTTAAGTTTATTTCCTGCAAGAAATGCTGCACAATCCATCGGCTTCTTGCCTTCCGGCTGAAGCTTTCTTATCATTAATGCTCCATTTCCACATGCAACCGTAAAGTTTTTCTTCGTCACACGAACGATCATTCCCGGAACGATCTGTGTTCCATCCTCCAATGCCTCCTCCGGTTGTTCACAAACGGAAGCCTCATAGATCCGTACAGTCTTCTGATTCATCTTCGTATAAGCAACCGGCCATGGCTGTAACCCACGGATCAGTCGTTCCAGAGAAGCTGCATCTTTTGTAAAATCAAGCTCTCCCATTTCTTTCTTCAGCATGGATGCGTAACAGCTTAACGAATCATCCTGTGGTGTCCGTATAGCTGTATGGTTTTCAAGCTTTGAAAGTGTAGACAGGATCAGCTCTGCACCTGCGTCTGCAAGTTTATCGTGAAGCGTAACTCCGGTATCGGTATCTTTGATCGGAACAACCGTCTTTTCGATCATATCTCCGGTATCTAATCCCTTTGCCATATACATCGTAGTAACACCGGATTCTGTCTCACCATTAATGATCGTCCACTCAATCGGAGCTGCTCCTCTGTATTTTGGAAGCAGTGACGCATGGATATTGATGCATCCGTACTGTGGAATATTTAAGATAGATTCCGGAAGGATCTGTCCATAGGCTGCTACAACGATAGCATCCGGCTGATAATCCCGGATAATCTGAACATTTTCTTCCTCCCTGAGTTTTATCGGCTGATAAACTGGTATATCAAGGGAAAGTGCCTTTTCCTTAACAGGTGTCGGCTGAAGTGTTTTTCCTCTTCCCTTCGGTTTATCCGGCTGCGTAAAACATGCAAGAACCTTGTGTCCTGCATCTACGATTGCCTGCAAAGGCTTTACAGCAAATTCAGGGGTTCCCATATATATAATATTCATACGATTGTATCTGCCTCCTTATAGTCATCTGGTAATTCTTTTATTCTGTCTCGTATAAGCCATCTTCTACTTTATCTTTATATAAGATCCCATCCAGATGGTCAGTCTCATGGCAAATTGCCCGTGCCAGAAGTCCTTCCCCTGTTACTGTGATCTCATTCATATCTCGATCCAGAGCTTTGCACACAACATGCATAGGTCTTGTCACCTGACCAACCTTACCCGGAAGGCTCAGACAGCCCTCATCTCCGGTCTGTTCGCCGGAAGTCTCTATGATTTCCGGATTAATGAGCGTCAACGGATTCTTATCTCCGATATCAATTACAACGATTCTTTTTACAATTCCTACCTGTGGCGCTGCAAGCCCGACACCATTTGCCTCATACATGGTATCAAACATATCATCGATCAACTGAGATAACCGTGGAGTCATCTCCTTAACAGGCTTACATATCTTTCTTAAAATACTGTCGCCATCGATTCTTATCTTTCTTGTTGCCATCTCACGTTCTCTCCTTAATACATATTTAAAGGATTAAAGTCAAATTGAAGACTTAAATCCTGAACTTCTTTTTTCTCTGATATATATTGTTCTATCCGATCTTTTAAAACCACCAGCTCATTATACCGATAATTCTTAATATAGACAACCCTTCTGTAAATATCACGGATTTTTGCAATTACCGGAGCTGACGGTCCGATTATCTTCATGTTCCGATCATCTACCGAACAGCTTCTGATATAATCACAGATATCTTCCGCCATCTGATCCAGAAAAGCTTCATCTGAACTTACCATCAATACCACCATCATATTCCATTCCGGCGGATATTTCATCAGTCCCCGATATGCCTCTTCTTCTTTATAAAAATAAGAATAATCCTGTTCGGCTGCTGCTTTTATCGCATAATGCTCCGGCTTATAGGTCTGGATCACAACCTTTCCCGGCTGTTCCCCTCTTCCGGCTCTTCCTGCCGCCTGGGTGATCAGATCAAAGGTTCGTTCTCCTGCCCGGTAATCATTCTGAAACAGCGTAAGGTCTGCAAGAATGATCCCAACCAGTGTTACATTTGCAAAATCATGTCCTTTTACGATCATCTGTGTTCCGACCAGAATATCAGCTTCTCCGTTTCCAAACTTTTCCAGGATCTGTTCATGCGCATTCTTCGCAGTTGTTGTATCCTTATCCATACGAAGGATCCTCGCCTGTGGAAACAATCTCTGTACCTCTTCCTCCACCTTCTGAGTTCCGGTTCCATATCCGCCGATCAACCCTGAATGACAGGACGGACATACTTTTGGCTGAGGCATCTGGAATCCACAATAATGACAGATCATCCGGTTATTTTCATGCCTGGTCAGGCTGACATCACAGTGCGGACATTTAAGTGCCTCACCACAGTTTCTGCATGAAACGAAGCTGTTATATCCTCTTTTATTGATAAATAACATTACCTGCTGCCTGCGGGCAAGCCGATCCGCGATATCATCTGCAAGCTCCCTGCTTATGATAGATCGGTTTCCTGCTTTTAATTCCTTTCTCAGGTCAACGATCGAGGTCTTTGCGAGCTGTCCGCTTCCCGCTCGTTCATGCAGTTCAAGCAAACGATACGTCCCGTTAAGTGCCCTGTGATAACTCTCAACGGACGGAGTTGCCGAACCAAGCAGTACACTTGCATGTTCAAGCTCTGCCCGCTTTACTGCAGTCTCACGGGCATGATATTTTGGCGGATAATCACTCTTATAACTGGATTCGTGTTCCTCATCTATAATAATGATTCCCAGATTCTGAAATGGTGTAAATAATGCCGAACGTGGACCGATCACAACATCTACATCCCCGTTCTTTGCCCGCATGAACTGGTCATATTTTTCTCCATCACTCAATCTGGAATTCAGGATTGTCACCCGGTCTCCAAAGTAATTCCTGAAATACCGTACGGTCTGATATGTCAGTGCAATTTCCGGGATCAGAACGATCGCCTGTTTTCCCATCTCCACTGTTTTCTTTACAATATTCACATAGACTTCTGTCTTACCGCTGCCGGTAATTCCATGCAGCAGATAAGTCTGTTGATGTCCCTGTTCCATATCATGGGTTATCTCATCTACTACAATCTGCTGTTCTTTGTTTAAAGTGATCTGAAATCCCTCTTTATAGTCATAAATCCCCGCCGTCCGATATCGTTCTTTGCTGATGACTGCGATGATTTTTTCCTGCTGCATCGCTTTCAGTGTAACCGAAGAGATATTCAGTCTCTGTCTGACAATATCCATTGACAGATACCGTTCCGGCAATTCTTCCAGCGCCTGTAGCAGCCGCAGCTTCGCCTGTGCATGTTTTTTCTGATATCGTTCTCTGACCTGTGCTAACTGTTCTGCATCCATCTGATCCGTCAGCACAACCATCTGATCCGTCAACTGCCGGATCGTCTTCTTTACCGGCATTACCATGCGGATTGCATTGATCATTGTAGATCCATAGTTCTCCCGGATCCATGCAGCGAGCGCAAGCAGTCGTCCTTCCACCGGAACCGACCGATCACAAAGTTCTGCAATCTTCTTGATCCGATCCGGCTGATATTCCGTCTGATCCGAAAAACCGATCACATACCCTGTACGAAGGTGGTTGCCTCTGCCAAATGGGATTTTAACCATGCTTCCTATCTGGATTTTTTCCTGTAATTCATCCGGTATCCGGTATTGAAACGGCCGGTCAATGGCTTCATGCGAAATATCGATTATTATATCCGCATATCTTGGTAACATCTTCTTCCTCCAGTATCTCCCGGATCAGGTCTCTCTCATCCATGTGATATTTCACACCCTTGATCTCCTGATAATCCTCATGTCCTTTACCTGCAAGTACGATCACATCGCCCGGTTCCGCATGCATGATAGCATACCGAATTGCTTCCTTCCGGTCAATGATCTCTACATATTTTCCTGTTGTCTTATCGATTCCTGTTTTTATATCATTGATGATTGCCTGTGGATCTTCTGATCTTGGATTATCCGATGTTATGATCGTGAGATCTGCCATATTTCCGGAAACCTCGCCCATCTCAAATCTTCTCTCTTTGGAACGGTCTCCTCCACATCCAAACAGGCTGACCAGTCTGCCAGGATTATATTCACGCAATGTTTCCAAAATGCTTTCAAGACTGACTGCATTATGTGCATAGTCGATCATGATCGTGAATTTGTCTGAGATTGGGATCAGTTCTACTCTTCCCTTTACCTTAATTGTTTTCAGGATTGCCTGTATCTTGTCAAATGAAACGCCCATCAGATCTGCAACTGCAATCGCTGCCAGTGAATTATAAATACTGAAATTACCCGGAAGATTAACCAGAACATCACCATTTAATTTTCCAGACAAATGATAACCAATACCCAGATGTCCGTCTTTGTTATACAGATTATGATCGTTTGCCTTGTAATCATAATCGCCATGAATTCCATAAGTCACAATCTTGCAGGCTGCATGCTCTGTCATCGTATCTACATGTGCATCATCTGCATTGAAGATACCCGTTTTGCACATCGTGAATAATTTGCTTTTCCACATTGCATATTCTTCAAATGTCTTATGTTCATTTGGTCCGATATGATCTCTGGAAAGATTTGAGAAAATACCGTAATCAAAATCAACCCCTGCCACACGGTCAAGCATCAATCCCTGTGAAGACACTTCCATAACAACACTGTCTAAGCCATTGTCGAGCATGTCCTTTAACTTCTTATGCACGATCATGGATTCCGGTGTCGTATTGTTCGCCGGTATGACTTCTTTTCCATCCATGATCTCAATTGTACCAATCAGTCCGGTCTTGTGTCCTGCACTCATCAGCATCTCACGGATCATATATGTTGTTGTTGTCTTGCCCTTTGTTCCTGTAATGCCGATCACTGTCAGCTTGGACGAAGGATTTCCATAAAAATTGCTGCTGACGATTCCCATCGCATACCGGGTACTTTCAACCTTTACGATCAACACACCCGGAACTGGATTTACGTCCTTCTGGACGATCAGACAGACAGCTCCTTTTTCTGTTACATCTTTTATATATTCATGCCCATCAAACTTGGCTCCCACTATACAGAAAAACAATCCCTGTGCTCCAACTTTTCTGGAATCATTATAAATCTCTTTTATCTCAATATCTTCATCTCCGCAGATAACCGAATACTGCAGTCCCTTTAATAATTCGCTTGCTTTCATATGCTGCTCTCCTTTTTAGAAAAGAAAAAGGTTGCGCAAAAATGCAACAACCTCTTTTTTTATTAGTTATCTTCTTCGTCGTCACCGACAATCTTTACTTTGCCGCTGTAAAGCTCATCAACTGCTATGGATAAAGGCTTATTGCTTGCTGTATTTACAAGTGGCTCCTGTCCTGCTATTATCTCTCTTGCGCGCTTAGCAGTTGCAAGCACGATAGAATATCTGCTCTGAACTACCGGATGTTCTCCAGGTTCAACCTCTGAATTTACAACTGCCATTAAGTCTGTGTATGATGGATGTAACATAAAATTATATCCCCTTTCTATATTTTTTCTTACCAGATGCCTTTCAGGTCATCTCTTATTTCTTTTATATAAGCCTGATTATTTGATGTTCTGCATGCATAGCCTACGATCACTGAATTCACCGTCTGTATACATTCTTCCAGATCATCATTGATCACTATGTAGTCATATTTATCCATGTCTGCAGACTCTTCTGTTGCTTTCTTTAAACGCTTCAGAATTACATCCTCTGCTTCCGTTCCTCTGCCCCGCAGTCTGTCGCGCAGGCTGTCAATGCTCGGTGCACTGATAAAGATCAGCAATGCATCAGGGTACTGTTCTTTGATCTTCATAGCACCCATGACTTCTATCTCAAGGATAATATTTTTACCCTGATTCAGACTTTCTTCCACAAATTTTCTTGGTGTACCATAGTAATTCTCAACATATTGTGTCCACTCGATAAATCCGCCATAATCTATCAGATTCTCAAATTCGCTCTTATCCATGAAAAAGTATTCTCTTCCATGTTCTTCTCCGGTCCGTGGACTTCTGGTTGTTGCTGATATCGATAATTCATATCCATAATCAGACACCAGTCTCTTTACAACGGTACCTTTTCCGACTCCGGAAAAACCTGAAATTACAATTAATGAACCTCTGTTTCCCATCTTTGTTTACTCCAAATTCTGTATCTGTTCTCTGACTTTTTCAATGTCCGTCTTTAATTCGATTGCACGGTTTGATACATCCAGTGAGTTTGCCTTGGAAAGGATCGTATTCGCCTCTCTGTTCATCTCCTGCGCAATAAAATCAAGTTTTCTTCCAACACTTCCACCTGCCTCCAGAATCTTTCTGGTGCTGTCAATGTGGCTCTTCAGACGAACCGTTTCCTCATCTACACAGATTTTATCCGCATATATAACAACCTCGGTTGCAATCCGGTTCTCATCGATTGCTGAGCTATCAATCAGTTCTGAAATCTTGTCGATCAATTTCTGACGATAAGCTGTTATAAGCTCCGGTGATACTTCTTCAATATAATCGACTGCAGCCGTCATATTGTCAAGCTTCTCCAGCAGATTAACCTTCAGGTTCTCACCTTCCACCATTCTTGACTTCACAAACTTATCAGCCGCCTCGTCAAGTGCACCTTGTATCAGGCTCCATAACTCATCTTCATCTACTGTCTGCTCTTCCAGAACAAAAACCTCCGGAAGTCTGCATATAATCGATGGACTGATATCATTTGTAAGATTAAAATCTGCTGCCATCTGATTCATATAGCCAACATATTCCTCTGCCAACTCTTTATTATATTTTACTGAGACATTTGTCTCGGTCAGATCTTCATAAGTGATAAAGACATCTACCTTACCACGTTCTATATACTTCTTTAAATATGCTCTTATAGTTGTTTCAAAAAAACTCAGTTTCTTTGGTGTTTTTACATTGATCTCGCAAAACCTGTGATTAACAGCCTTAATCTCCACAACTATCTTACGGGCTCCGGAAACGACTTCGCTTCGTCCAAAACCTGTCATGCTCTTAATCATAAAAATCACATTCTCCTTAAAACAATGGATACTATATTATACTTCAACCGCCATAAAAAATCAAATATTTTATCTCGTTACTTCTTCTATTCCACGGATCACCGGTTCTGCTATCATTGAATAATTCGTATGATAGATGACAAATCCCGGTTTGGCTCCTGCCGGCTTCTTCAGATTCATCCGTTTTGTATAGTCGATCTCCACCTTTGGATTCTCTCTTCCAGACGAATAATATGCTGCAAGCCTTGCCGCCTCTTCATAGGTCTGATCCGGAAGTTCTTCTGCTCCCTCCATCCGTACGATCACATGCGAGCCCGGCATCTTCTTTGCATGGAACCACATGTCCCCGCCATTTGCGAACTTAAATGTCAGTTCATCATTCTGCAGATTATTCTTGCCGACATATATATGAAAACCATCAGATGATATATAGTGATATGGCTTGCTCTTGCTGGTATGCTTATCCCCTTTTTTGCCATATCTTCCCTTGATATATCCGCTGATCATCAGCTCTTCTTTTACCTGAGCTAACGCATTTTCATCCAGTGTCATATCGATAAATGTCTGAACCGATTGTAGATATTCCAATTCATGTCTGGTCTCAACAGTCAGCTTTTCTAACGCCTCATATGTCCGCTTCTGCTTGTTGTACTTTGCAAAATACCGTTTGGCATTCTCAAGCACCGATATTGTCGGATCGAGTGGAATCTCGATTTCTTCATTTGTGTAATAATTCAATGCACGGAAGCTCTTTGTTCCCTGCTCCACTCCATATCCATAGGTATTGATCAGCTCACCATATACCTTATATTTCTCCCGACCTTCGGTATCCTTCATCTGCTTTAACTGCAGATCATATTTCTTGCTGGCTCTTTCAATCGCAGTTGAGATGATTTTCCGCAGATCTGCTGATTTCTGCCGGATTCTTGTTACCTTGCTCTTCTTAAAGTAATACTCATCTAAAACCTTTGAAATTTCATCCTTATCTTCTACCTGATAATTCTGATACATACTGAGTCTTACTGATGAAAATTCAACCGGAATATACCCATCATATACAATATTCGGCACATAGTTTTCTGTCTTTATATCGGAAACCATTTTCTCAAATTCCTGATACAGTTTCTCTTTCTGAATATCCGTTAACGCTGCTGTTGACTGTCCGCCATCGATTCCCACACGATAACAAAGCTCATTTGCGATCAGGGGTGAAATACCTGTAACTGAGGTATAAATTGCCTTTGTAACAGTCACAGGCTTTGTATATACCGCAGATGCAAAATAATCCTGATCTGCATCATATGGAGAACGCTTATCACCGGACGGCGGATATACATAAGCTTTACCTGGAAGGACCTCTCTCACCGAGCTTACCAGATGGGATATATGCTTGATACTGTCAATGATCATTCCATCCGCATCCGTGAAGATAATATTACTGTGCTTACCCATGATTTCTATAATAAGCTTCTTTTTGCACAGATCTCCCATCTCATCGAGGTGCTCGATCGTGAATTCCACGATACGTTCAAAGCCCGGCTGGCAGACATCTACGATCCTGCCATTTCCGATATGCTTACGAAGCAGCATACAGAAATTCGGAGCTGTCATCGGATTCTCCTTAGGCCCCTGCAGCAGATAGATCAGAGGCAGACTTGCATCTGCAGATAACAGTAAGCGGTAATTCTCCCTGTTGTTTTTTATAATAATATTCAGTTCATCATTTTCCGGCTGGTAGATCTTATAGATCCTTCCATCCACTAATTTCTTTTTCAGATCACTTACAACATTTGATATTACAACTCCGTCAAAAGCCATATGAAACCACCTTTCCTGCACAGATCCACCTGTTTTCGTACGACCGCAGCCCCAGATCTGTATGTTCTGCGGTAAAAAGGCAGAAAATGTATCGCAACATCTTCTGCCTGATTTTTCATTTATGAAAAATGAGTTTAACCGTTTGTTTTTATAATGAATTGTAAAGATCGTTATAGATCTTTGCTGAATTGTACCAGGAGTAATCCATTCTCATGCCACGCTCCTGAATACCATACCATGCGTCTTTGTTGTTATAATAAACTTCCTTTGCATAGTTGATCGCATCTAACAGCTCATATGCATTATAATTTGCAAATGAGAAACCTGTACCTGTATTCTCAAACTGGTTATATGGTTCTACTGTATCTTTCAGACCACCAGTCTCTCTTACGATCGGAACTGTTCCATAACGAAGTGCCATTAACTGGGTCAGACCACATGGCTCAAATCTGGATGGAACAAGCATAACATCACAGCCCGCATACATCTTATGGGATCTTTCATCCGAATAATAAATATTCGCAGAAACCTTTGCAGGATGAATGCCCTGATAATAACGGAACATATCTTCATATCTGCTGTCACCGGTTCCAAGAACGATGAACTGGACACCATCACAACAGATATCATTCATAATGCGATCAACCAGATCAAGTCCCTTCTGGTCTGTCAGTCTGGATATAATACCGATCACAAACTGTTTATCATCCTGTGGAAGTCCACATTCCTTCTGAAGTTCAACCTTGTTGATCTTCTTCAGTTCACGGAAATTGTCGACACTGTAATTCTTGTACACCTGTGAGTCTGTAGCAGGATTCCATACATCGTAATCAATTCCGTTTACAATTCCCCAGAGTGACTGCCATCTTGCACTCAGAAGCCCATCCAAGCCTTCACCGTAATATGGTGTCTGAATCTCTCTGGCATATGTGTTACTTACTGTTGTGATCTTGTCTGCATATACAAGACCACCCTTTAACATACTTGCATCTTTTCTGACTTCCAGCTTATCCGGTGTGAACACATAATCCGGAAGACCGGAATCTGCCTTGAGCGTATCGATATCCCACTTACCCTGGAACTGTAAATTGTGGATTGTCATAACAGACTTCATGCCACTGAAAAACGGATTTCCGGCAAATAACGTTTTCAAGTATACCGGAACCAGACCAGCCTGCCAGTCATGGCAGTGCAGAATATCCGGCTGGAATCCTACTGCCGGCAGAATACATAATGCTGCCTTTGAAAAGAAGCTGAACTTTTCAATATCCCACTTTACATCTCCGTATGGGGTAAATCCATTGAAGTAATATTCATTATCAATAAAATATACTTTTACTCCTTCGTATTCCAGATACATAACCCCGACATAATCATTCTTATATCCGATATCCATATAGAAATGGGTCAGATACTGCATTTTTTCTCTGTATTTATTTGGAATACAAAGATAGTTCGGCATGATAACCCGAACATCATATTCATTTCTGTCAAATATTTTTGGAAGTGTTCCTACAACATCCGCCAGACCACCCGTTTTGATAAATGGTACACACTCTGAAGCAATATAAGCAACTTTCTTCATCTTCTCTTATTTCCTCCCATGGAATAACTCCAAAATAATATTAATTTTATCATATTTATACATATAATTCAATGAATAAAGGTGCTGCATTTTATTGCAATTATAAAATTTGGCTGTAGACTTTTGGTCACTTTTCCATTATGATGAAAATGATCGGTCAACACAGTTTTGAATGGTATCCGGCATACCCGGAAATGACCGTCAATTTTATTTTAATAAGGAGACCAAACATGGCAAAACAGAATGATGATGAATTAGATGATATCGAAATGATGTCACTTGAACTCGACGACGGAACAAACCTCGAATGTGAGATTGTTGCTACCTTTGATGTTGAGGATACCTCTTATATTGCTTTGCTTCCTGTCGAAGCACCGGAAGGTTATGATGATGACGAGGTTCTTGTATACCGTTATATTGAACTTCCAAACGATGAATTCACACTGGAACCAATTGATGATGAAGAAGAATTCGATATGGTTGCTGATGCTTTTGATGAAATTCTGGATGAGATGGAATTCAATTCCATGTCTGAAGATGACTAATCATCTTCAGACACAGTAACCAGATTATTTTTTATCGTATATTCGATACTTAATGTTTTTGTAATCTGATCTTTTTCAAAATACACACAGATTTTTTTATCATCCACAAATGTTATGACACCTTTGCCATATCGTTTGTGGATGATTTTATTTCCAACCTGCAGCATATCATAGTCGATCACCATTTCTGTTACAAACCGGGAAATCTGTCCCGTCTTTCCATACACCACCTTCGGTACATAGATATACAGACCATATCGTGCCCTGGTAACGGCAACATAGAACATTCTCCGTTCTTCCTCCAGTTCCGCATCTGTGACCGATTTCTTATGGGGCGTCATTCCTTCTACTGCATTCATGATAAATACCTGATCAAACTCCAGTCCTTTTGCCCCATGCATCGTCGCAAGTACAACTGCATCCTTTGCGTGTTCCGCTGTTTTCCCCTGTTCCTTCAGTTTTATCCTGTATTCATTTAACAGGTTAAACCACTCAATAAAGGAATCGGCACCTCTTGCCATCTCCTGAAATTCATCCGCAATATCCATATACTCCTGTGGATCGATTCCTCTATATGAAGCATATTCCTTCAGATATTCATCATACCCAACCGCTTTCCTGATATAATTAACGGCTGCATATGGTTTTAATTCTGCGATTCTCCTGAAATCCGTTTCCAGGGTTACCAGATTCTGCACTATCCTGTGATTGTCCTTATAGAATTCCTGCATCCGCTCCAGATCTACCGGATCAGTTTCCAGACACTCCCGGCTTATATACCGGTTCGGTCGATTTATGATCCGTAAAAATAATGCCCGTTCTCGGTTTCCAAGTGCTGCCTTAATATAATCAAGGATATTCACAACGACAAAATGGGAAAACAGATCCGGCATATTATCCTTCATCCGGAATGGAATATTATTCTGCATCAGCTTCATTGCAAGTCCGGATGGTTCCGAATTGGTACGATAAAGAATAGCAATATCCAAATATGGGATACCCTGCTGATTCATCTCCCGGATTTTCTGTATGATACCATCTGTTTCCTGCCGCATTCCCTCGACTTCAATCACATGCACACGCTCACACTGACTTTTCTCAAATGCAGACCGGATCTCCTTCTGATACCGCTTCTTATTGTTCTTAATGATACGTCCTGCCGATTCCACGATTGCACTGCTGCATCTGTAATTTATACTTAAGCAGACCATCCGGGTATCCGGGAAATCATCCGGGAAGCCAAGCATGATCCTCGTATCTGCGCCACGGAATCCATAAACAGACTGGTCGTCGTCTCCCACCGCAAATATATTATGTTCTTTTCCTAACAGCAGCTTCACAGTCTGATACTGGATCCTGTTAATATCCTGAAACTCATCAATCAGAATATACCGGAACCTCTGCTGCCACATTCTCCGGATATCCGGTCTATCCCGAAGCAATTCATATGTAAATACGAGCATATCATCAAAATCAATCTTATTATTCGCCCGAAGTACCTCTTCATACTCCCTGTAAGCGATCCGGAAATCTTCCGGCTTCATGTTCATCGAATGATACTGTCCGATCGGTGTCAGTTCACTTTTTACCAGACCGATCTCTGCAATTACATTTTTTGCAAAATCATCCTGTCCATTGTATTCCATATTATGTTTTTCAATAATACTGCGAATGATCTGATATTTCTCCGATTCCAGTATGATATTGCTTCCATTATATCCATAGGCTTGACGTAAGATCATAAAGAATACCGAATGAAAGGTTCCAAAAGTAACACCACTCGAATATCCCATTATTTTCTCAAACCGGCTTTTCATCTCACCTGCTGCTGCCTTGGTAAAAGTGATCACCAGGATCTGACTTCCATTTACCCGACCATGCTCCAACATATATTTCACCCGGTGCGTGATCACCGTCGTTTTTCCACTTCCCGGTCCCGCCAGAACTAGCATTGGCCCTTTTTCATGCCGGATCGCTTCTAATTGTTCCTTACTGAATTGCTGTTTTTCTTCCAATCGTTCTTCCCTTCAACAGAAAAGAGAACAGGACGGATACAACCATCTGTCTGTTCTCTTTCTCTTTCCTGTTATAAAATTCTGCTGTAGTTCTTCTTTATCAGATTATCTACCGCAGCATTTCTTATACTTCTTACCACTACCACAAGGGCATGGATCATTTCTTCCAACCTTTGGAGGCTTTACAAGTGTTCTGGATGTCTTCTCTTTCTTATAGAGTTCATCTCTCTTTTCCTGTGTAAGGATCTTGTCCCATGCAGGTAATGTATATAACCATTCTGCATTGCATCCAACCATATTCATATACAGCTTCTCATAATCAATACCAAGTGTTACTTCTGAATCCTCTGTAACCTCGTCGAGATTATTCGATGTGATCAGACTGTCATCAATTCCATCCAGGAAACCGATCATGGTCTGGATACTTACTTCAAACTTCTCTGCAAGTGCCTTTACTGTTCCTTTTACAGGATCTGCCTTTGGATTTGCAAGAATTATTTCATAAATACCTTTTTCTGCCTGAAAATAATCAAACCAGAACTGCTTTCCTTCTGGTGTTCTGTCATCAAAACCATACGCATAATCGCGCCACTGTGATAATAAACTCATGTTACATACCTCGTTTCAATTTTTAAAACTTTATAGAGTATATCAGATAATCCCTTATTTTTCAACATTATTCTTTTTTGTTTCATCTGACGACACAGCCTGATCTGCCAGTTCTTTTCCTTTTGCTGTAAGCAGCTTTGTGATCAGACTGATTCCATAAAATAATACCGGGACCAGAATGCACAGAAATAATGCCGCTGAAAAATATTCACTGCCTGTTATTCCCAAGATAAATGCCCAGACAACCAGTCCAAGAATCACAAGGACCATAAGAAAGGCTGCTATCCGCTTCATTTTCTCCATTAAAGTTCTTCCTTTATCTTCTTAAAATATTGTTTTATGTTCTGCTCATATCCATTATCCGTCGGTTCATAAAACTGTCTGTCTGCGATCTCATCAGGCAGATACTGCTGCTTTACATAATGATTTGGATAATCGTGTGCATATTTATAACCTGTATGTCCAAGCTTCTTTGCTCCGCCATAATGTGCATCCCGCAGATAGACCGGAACCTGTCCTGTCTGCTCATGTTCCACAACATTTTTTGCAGAAAAGATTGCATTCACGATCGCATTACTCTTTGGAGCGCACGCCACGTAGATCGCCGCATGTGCAAGTATGATCTGAGCCTCCGGCATACCGACCCGCTCTACCGCCTGCGCACATGCTGTTGCAACACAGATTGCATTTGGATCCGCATTTCCAACATCCTCACAGGCACATATCATGATCCGTCTTGCTATAAATGTAATGCTTTCTCCACCGCACAGCATCTTTGCCAGATAAAATACGGCAGCATCCGGATCGGAACCACGCATACTCTTGATAAATGCAGAAATGATATCATAATGATTGTCTCCGTCCTTATCATATCGGAATGCTCTTCTCTGAATACATTCCTCTGCCACCGACAGCGTAATATGAATCTGCCCATCTGCTTCCGGTTCAGAAGAAAGAACTCCAAGCTCTACTGCATTTAGTGCACTTCTGGCATCACCTTCTGACATATCACTTAAGAATTCCACGGCATCATCATCTATACATGCATTAAAGGCTCCCATGCCCTTCTGGTCATAAACAGCCTTTAATATGATCTCTTTTATATTTTCTTTTGACAACGGTTTTAATTCAAAAATATTAGATCTTGAAATTAAAGCCCCATTCACTTCAAAGTAAGGATTCTCTGTCGTTGCTCCGATCAGGATGATCGTTCCATCCTCCACAAATGGAAGCAGATAATCCTGCTGTGATTTATTAAAGCGATGAATCTCATCAATAAAAAGTATGGTTCGTTTTTCATACATTGCCTTCATATTCTTCGCTTCTTCTATGATCTGCTCCATATCCTTCTTACCGGAGGTTGTTGCATTGATCTGCTTGAAATCCGCCTTTGTCGTATGTGCGATCACCATGGCAAGCGTCGTTTTTCCGGTTCCCGGCGGTCCGTAAAAAATCAGCGAGCTAAGCTTATCCGCCTTTATCGCACGATAGAGTAATTTCTCTTTTCCGATAATATGCTCCTGCCCGATCACCTCATCCAAGCTCTCAGGTCGCATTCGTTTTGCCAGAGGAGAATCATCATCCTTCTGGTTTTCTCTCATATAATCAAATAAATCCATTCTTATTCATCCTAAATAACATCAAGCTTCTTAAGGATCTCGTTGAATTTCATAATATCAATCGGTTTGCAGATGTAATCATCATAATCATCACTGGCCTGATTGCTGTCAAAGCTGGTTTCATCCAGTGCACTTGTCATAATAACCTTTGACCGTAACATTCTGGATACGCCATGCTTTCTCTCTGCATTTCGAATCGATGCAAGTACCTTATATCCATCGATCTTCGGCATCATGATATCCAGACAGACAAGTTCAAAATTTTCGCCCTTTTCCAAATGATTTACAAATTCATCAACAGCTGCAATTCCATCTGGTGTAATTACAACTTCTCCAAATTTACTTAAATATTTTGATAAAAACTTTGCATTTGCAACATCGTCCTCAGCAATTAATATTCTCATGACAAACTTCCTCCTACTTTAAAATCTAAGCATCTTTTCAATCTGGTTCAGCATCTCTTTTACTTCAACACGAAATGTTTTCTTGGAATATTTGGTTCTTCGCTCTAAAAGACCCTCTGTAAATATACCGTTAAACATCAATGTCAATTCCCGTGGGGTAAATACCTCCCGAATCTCTCTGTCTGCTATAGCGTCTTCAAACAGCTTACAGACAAATTCATTTCTCTTCAGAATACATTCAGAAATAACCTCTCGTGTCTCACTCAGATGCAATAATTCCTCATAATGCAGCATAATCGCACCCATACCGATATAATTATCATAATAGGTTGCATATGTATCTGCATAAAACCGTAACTTATCCATATTCGATCCGGTCTGGTGATCCACGGTCATCTGGATATTCTTATCAAATGCCGCATACTGTACGACCACTTCCGTCAATACTTCATCAATACCCCCGAAGTATTTATAGATCAAAGTTTCGGATATATTTTCCTTACGAGCCAGATTCTTGGTTGTCAGAGCATTCAATCCCAGATCGCCTATTAATTCAACTGCCGATGCAACGATCTTATCCCTTCTTGAAACGTAATTCTCAGCCACACCGTTCTCCTCTCAACACATAAACTTACACCCAATATATACTATATAATTCTATGTCATGCTCTTTCGTTTGTCAATCAAAAAAGCTTCAAATTAATATACGCAGAACACAGTTGTAAACTTCTCTTTTTTCTTTTGTTTTCAAGGTGCTTTTATGCCTGTGTTTCTGATGAAACACCTGTTTTTATACAGTTACAGTCGTCAGCATATGCTTTTTCCGGTCGTAATAATAAACATTATAAGAAAGGATATCCTGTCGGTGAAGCACACTGTCATTTGCTTCTTTCACAATATCTGCCAGCATCTTTGGCTCCGACACTTTTCCAGCCTCCACAAACATACACTCATGAATACTGGACGGCATAATATAGATACTGTCCCCGGCAAGCTCCGTACACATATCAAGGATTCCCCGGTACAACATAGCTCCGGCTCCGTTTAATCCCATTTCATTTGATATTACATACAGTTCTCCGCACTCGCCCGAAAACTCATCTTCCACAAATGCTGGAAGACAGTTTCTCGCCTTCAGATATGCTGTGATCCGGTCGATCACTGGAGGGAAATATCTTGGAGTATTCTTTTCTGCCAGTTGGTAAAGTGTCTTCGTATCTGTATGCCATCGTTTCAGATCATCCTCTGATACCGTTGAGGATGCCAGACCATTTTCACCTTTATGAAAGACACATCGAAATATGATCGCCAGATCATGAAACGGAATATACGGAACATGCTCCAGATATTCTTCATTCATACTTTGATTCACAACCGTATAGATCAGCCGGTTCTTCACCCAGTTAAAATCCATATAGTTCTGAATTTCATTGTCGGATGATACTTTGGTACATCGTTCCGTAAAGATATCCTTTATCCTCAAAACAACAGTATGTATCTCCTCCTTTTGAATATCCTCTCTGTAAAAATCATCAATATATATCGTTGGTGTTATCATGGAATTTCTGTCCCTTATATTGATTCCTGTAAGGATCAGCCCATTATTTTTTACAACTCTGGTAACCGCAACCTCCATATTGTCCGGTTCAAATAAAACCGCCAGCCCATCTCTGACTGTTTCTGTAAATTCATTAAATTTCATTTTATCTCTCCTTCGCAGCTTCTTTGTCTGAAACATTTCGAAAAAATGATAAAATCCGGATTCTATTACTGAAATATTTCTTCCATCATGATAAAGAATTTCCTATGTACCGTCAACATTTTGCGTGTGTTTATTTGTAACAGCTTGTGCGTTTCTGTAACAGTTTTTCTTCCGAACAAGCAAAAACGGATGTGTATTTCGCATCTTTCTTATCAAAATCTGCAAAAAACACATCCGCTCTTATATTTTTTTATCGATGGATAACAATGCTTTTATCCGCCTGCTCACAGGCAAAACCAGCCATCCCTATTTATATTCTTTTACACATTTTGTCAAAAAACTGACAAATGCGTCCATCTCTGCATCCGTTCCGATCGAGATTCTCAGATAATTGTCAATCCTTGGCTTATCAAAATAACGCACATAGATATTATTCTCTTTTGCCGCAGCAAAGATCTCCTTTGCAGGAATACTCTCATGTGTTGCAAATACAAAGTTTGCAGATGATGGCAGACAGGTAAATCCAAGCTCTGCTATCTCTTTCACAAATCTTTCTCTGGTTGCAATGATCTGTCCAACCTTCTCCCTGAAATATGCATCATCATGAATGGATTCTACACCGAGCACCAGAGACGGTCGGTTCATCGTATATGAATTATAGGAGTATTTCACATCATTTAAGGCTTTGATCAGTTCAGGGTTGCTGATCGCATAACCGATTCGAAGTCCCGCCATGGAACGTGATTTTGAAAAGGTTCTGACTACCACAAGATTGTCGTATTTGTCGATCAGCGGAAGTGCTGTTTCTCCTCCAAAATCAATATATGCCTCATCTACGATCACGATCACGTCCGGATTGTTCTTTATGATCTCCTCTACATGATCCAACGATTCGTAGATACCGGTCGGTGCGTTTGGATTCGGGAATACGATTCCACCGTTTTCGCCCTTATAATCATCTATCTTCAGACGGAAGTTCTCATCAAGTGGCATCTGCTTATATGGAATCCGGAACAGTTCTGCCCATACATCATAAAAAGAATATGTGATATCCGGAAACAGAATCGGTTTATCCGAATTAAAGAAGGTCAAAAATGACATTGCAAGTACATCATCGGAACCTACACCTACAAATACCTGTGATGCATCCACACCATGATACTCCGCCAGTGCATCCACCAGTGCGCCTGCTGTCGGATCCGGATATAACCGTAACAGATCCTCATTATCCTGAACCGCTTTTACTCTTGGAGACGGTCCATACGGATTCTCATTTGTATTTAATTTGATCACATTTGTATTTTTTGGCTGCTCACCAGGTACATATGGCTCAACCTGACGAATATTATCTCTCCATGATGCCATGATTTATCCTCCATGTTTTCTCTGCTAATCAGCAGGTTATCGTTTTCAGTTGTCTATTCTATCATTTTGCAGGATGAGATACAAGATAAGAATCATCTGACACTTATTTATAAAAGGACTCTCCAGTTATTCTCACATTTTCCCTGCACGACCAGATTTTCATCTCCGATCAACTGGTAATTATCATACCCCATTGTGACATCTGCAATTACATCAACTGCATTTTTTCCAATGCTTTTTTCATTATTAATCTGCTGCCTATTTCCTTGTGCAACCAGGTTAACAACCTTATTCTGCATCTCGTTTGAAGATTTTCTTGTTATTATAAATGAAACAACCCCTACTGTTATCGTGATCACAATAAAAAACAGCAGTATTGTCTTTGCCTTAAATTTTCGTATCTGAATTTCTGTTTTTGTATTTTCTGAAAATGCCATTTTCCGCTCCATATTCAAACCGACATACTACAACCTTCGTTCTATGCCGGGGATAGGTACATTCTATATCTGTACTGCCCGGATAGAAATGTTATACTCAATTTTTCAGATATGACAAATAAATCCTTTTATAACAGAATGTGTGTTTTCCAAATTCCGGCTTTGTAAAATAAAAATGATATTATAGCTCCAACAGCTGTCGCGATCGGTATAGATATCGCAATTCCTCTTACACCAAGTTCACAAAGGAACGCCAGAACATATGCTAACGGAATACGAACGATAAATGCAGATATCATATTTGTAACCAGCGTAATCCATCCATTTCCAGTTGCGGTTGAAACCGTATTAAATGACATGATAAATGGAAGTCCCACATATTCAAACGAAAAAGCAAAGATATATGGCAGACCATAGGCCAGGACATCTTCTTTTACGCCAAACAGATGAAATATCTGCTCCGGGAATATGTGCATCAACGTAAACACGACCAAAGACACACCAATACAGAGAACCAGACAACAGTGCATAGTCTTTGATGATCGTTTCACATCTTTCTTTCCCATATTCTGTGCGATCATAGCTGATGCAGCCGAGCTGATCGCTGCTTCCGGAAGAATAGCAAATCCATTAAAATTATTTACTATTCCTGCTGCAGCCGATGCCGCTACGCCCCCCGCCCTGTTAATGAATGTAGTCAAGATCAAAAACGAAAAATTTGTACCAACCATTTGAATACTAAGCGGCAATCCGGTACGAAACAGAGTGTGGAATTCCTCTTTTATAAAATGGAAAGAAGATGGTTTGAAATCAAACATAAAATCATGATGTTTTAAATATATTATACAAAATAACATCGAACAGCCCTGTGCAAATACAGTTGCAACAGCGGCACCACCGGCTCCTAAATGAAATCCGGCAACCAGCACCAGATCCAGAATAATGTTGATCACACATGCAATCATAACAAAGATCATCGGTGTCCGGCTGTCACCAAGTCCACGCATAATTGCACTTAATGCATTATAACCATAAATAAATAATAAGCCCAAAGTGCAAATAAACAAATACTGTTCTGCCTGTGAAAATGCCTCTTCAGGTGTATCAAGTAATCGAAGTAACGGCTGTTTTAATATAAATAACAGTACCATAAATACTGCTGCCATAACTGTCAATGTTATGAGTAATGTACTGATTGCTCCATTGATCTTATCCTTACGCTTTGATCCAAGATAATTTCCAAGCATCACAGTTCCTCCGCCTGACAGTCCCGCGGCAAGATTTGTCAGGATCACAAGCACCTGTCCTCCGATATTCGCTGCCGATATGGAATTTGTTCCGCCAAAATGTCCTAAAATGATCAGATCTATCAGACTGTATAAGGACTGGATCAAATTACTGATAAAAAACGGCACAGCAAACCATACAAGCTGCTTCCAGATATTCCCTTTTGTAAGATCATGTTCAAATGTACTCATGTCTGCATTCACCTCTTTTGTAATTAAAATGGTATATATTCTTTATTAAATCCATGTTTTTACTTCTAATTTATATACTCTAACATATTTATATCGCCAGACTGTATTGCCTGAATATTCTTTTTAATTCGTTCTTCTTTCCAGTCCCACCATCTGATTTCTTTAAATTTCTGAATTGTTTCTTCATCAAATCGTTTACGGATTGGTTTTGCCGGTACTCCTCCAACTATCGTATATGACGGCACATCTTTTGTTACTACTGCACGAGTGCCTATAATTGCGCCATCACCGATTGTTACACCAGACAAAATAACTGCTTCATATCCAATCCACACATCATTTCCAATTTTTAGTTTATCCTTATTAACAGGATAATGATACAAAACATTATTTTTTTCAAAATCAATCGGATCATGTACAAAATCGTTGTACATTGTATAATCCCCTACCTCTATATCAGGGGTATTTATTGCATTTTTCAGATAAACGATCTGTTTATCGAATGTTCTTGGGAAAATATTATCTTTCATTTTCGGCCTCCTGTTGTCGAAAATATCTGTATAATTCTCGAAATCTCCATAACTGCAACCTTCAGCATCACGCCACCGGACATTTTAGTTTGATGTATTTTTCTGCATTTCCTGTAGAAAATGATCCATGTGATCTTCCAGAAGCCTTATCACCCGACTCTTGTCATCTACTCCATCATATATGCTGTAAAGCAAAAAAATAGGTCCATAAAAATCAAGTGCTGTCTGCCTGGCTTTTCTTGCATCCCCCAGCATATTCGAGAACAAAGCTTCTATATAAGTTAATGGTCCACCTGCAAGATAATTCTGATATAACTGTGCCATCTGCGGCTCCCTGTACTGTTCCAATGTCAGCATCTTACGGAAACAGGATGAGAATTCTTCTTCTGTCCAGTGAAGAAACTGCACCTTTGTAAACTGCTTAATTTTATTATATGCTGTTTCTTTGTACTCAGCTGTAACCTTTTCCAGATCGCCCTCCGGCATTTCATACCGCTTTACTCTCTCCATATCCAGTTCATTCATTTTGTCAATAATACTGTCCAATATCTCCTGCTTGCTTTTATAATGCTTATACAATGCAGCCTTGGTTACTCCAAGGTTTGAAGCAATATCATTCATGGATGTTCCCATATATCCACTCTGTGCAAATAATTTTAAAGCTTCTTCCAGTATTTTGTCCTTTGTATTCTTTTCTTTAATCTCCACACTTGTCTCCTAAATCGGCCTCATCAATCGGTTACCTTTTGGCCACCTTATTATAGTTACCTATCGGTTACTTGTCAACAGCTATTATTTGAAAATAGAAAAGAACATCGTTAACTGCCTATCAAACTCTTCCACTTCCTGCTCGTCAACCAGATAGCCCTCCGGCAATCCGTGATAACGGATACCATACTCGCTTGCCTGTCTGAAACCACTCTTACCATAAAAATCAATATTTTCCTTCATGATATTATATTTTACAAAATCATCCAATGACACCGTCTCATACTTTTCAGGCATTCTCTCTTTATCATCCTCCGGCATATCATGATCTGATGCCTGCTCACTTTCCTGTTGCTTCATCTGCTCCACAATACAGTTAAAAATATCTTTTTTGCTCTTATAACGACGGTATAATCTCCCTTTGTCATACCAAGTTCTCCTGCTATCTGGCTGACTGAGACAGCCTCGTAACCATCCCTGGCGAAAAGATTAAGTGCCGCAATTAATATTTCTTCTTTCCTATTACTCATACTAATAACCTCCGGGCAAAAAATAAACGACCGTTTACACTTTTATTTTAGTAAACGTTCGTTTATTTGCCAAGGCTTCATTTTTTAACATTTAAGCAAAACCTGAAATGTTCTCATATCGGCTTTTACACAAAACAAATAAACTATAGCCGAACGGTATATTTGTTTGCATAATATACCATTCGGCTATGCCTATCATAAATAAATTTACTTACTAACAGAAACATCCATAATACAATCTGTCTGATCATAATCTATAGAAACACTATATCCATCATCCCGCTCCGCATCATAAGAATCCTCATCTTTATCTGCGTCCTTTGTATATCCCCTTTTCTTGCATAAATCCATATATTCCTCAAATTGTGACTCTGATACTCCATACACATCAAAGCATAGATAATCATCCAGATCTAATGTTACTTTTATAACTTCTGCTTCCGGCTTATCAATCTCTGTTCCAATCTCTTTTTCTGTCCATTGTACGGTCTCTTCACTATCAGATTCCAAGGAGTATTTCTGTGATTTGAAATCATAATATTCTGTATATAATCTACCATTACTTACGAATTCTATTGTTGCAATATCCGGCTGCATAAGTTCCAGATGTGCTTTATCCTTTAAATAATAAATTCCAGAAAAATAGTGACATGGTACGTTAGATACTTCATCTCCTTCTTTCACCAATCTTTCTACACTTGTATTCATTCCAATTGTTTCTTCTTTTATTTTAATCATATCGTCATCACTCAAATTAAATTTCCTCTCTATGTCCGAATAAAACTTTTGTTTTTCTTCTTCCGTTATTTCCTCTTTTTCAGTATAGTCCAGGCCGAAATAAACAATGTCCAACTTTGAATTATTTACATAATTCATCACAATATGTCTGTCTCCATCTATTATTCCTTCTCCTACATTCCAATCAATATCCTCAATTTTTACAGTTTCAGAGTCTGTTTTTTTATTATCTTTTTGCTCTTGATCTGTTCCTACACTGTGACAACCTGCTAGCAACATGATTGCCCCAATAAATGTTGTGATTATAATTTTCTTTTTACTTCTCATTTGTCTTCCCTCCATTTTCAGATTTTCCATTAATGCTATTAATATAAACTCTCGCCTGTTGAATAAGTTCCGTCATTTTTTCTGTTTCACATTCAAGCATTCTCACATGTACTTCCATCGCATCTTTTCTTACATTATCAGGTGCATCTATAATTTCTTTTACCTCCTCCAGTTTAAACCCAAGCTGTTGTAAGAAACGAATCATTTGTGCTCTCTGAAACGCCTGCTCATCATATAGCAAATGACCATATTTATTTTTTGCCGAAGGCTTCAATAAACCAGCCTGCTCATAACATTGAATACTTCTTCTTGAAACATTCAATCGTTCACACATTGTTCTTAAAGTCATTAGTTCCATATACATCCTCCTTCAGCCTAAATCTGCACGTTACGTGCTGTCAAAGGCTTTTATGATTTTTTATTTCATAAAAGAGAATGTTTTTTTCGCGAACCATTTCCCATGCTACAAATTATTCGGTTATGTCCCTCTTTGTATCTTCAATTAATTCATTCAGTTTTTTCATAGCACTCTCAGGTTTATTTCTAACCAGAAGATTTCTCAGTTCCTCTAAATCTCTTAACAATTTTCTGTTAAATGCTGTAAATATAATTGTATTATCTTCCGATTCTCTATACATATCATTTATCTCCTATTCAAATTCTAATTTTACTTTTCCGTTTGTTATGATCTTTCTGATGCTATTTCCAGATTAAATCTGCACGTTACGTGCTGTCAAAAAATTTTTCTCTTATAAAAGAAATTGTATTTTTCGCGAATATGAGAAGCTCTGAAAGATATTCATGAATTTGAAATCTGTCAGGCATGGGACAAAATGCCACATCTGGTTGAATTTACAAAGAACTCGAAGATCGTCATAAGTTTCCAAATTCAAGTAATCCATCTTCTGTCACTATTCCAGAAGAATCATTTGCTAATATTCTTGTATTGACTTTAGAAGATGCATCGTGATATGTTCGTTGTTTCTCCTTGCTGACGTACTTGCCCTCGGACAGATCTGTGTATCTTACATGCTTGAGCTTGTCTGTCTCTGTGCTGTTCTTCTCGTCAATCTTCGCCTGTACCTGCTTATACAGGTCATCTCCTAGCAGTTCCTTTAATTCCATTGTTCCATCCTTTCTGGCTTTAATCGTAGCCACACATGGCAGTTATCACTCTTGCCGGAGTTATTCTTTGTCGGTCACAGTTTTACTGCCTTGAGCCGATTTTGGGCATAAAAAAAGACCATGGTAAAAACACGGTCTGAATTATCTGCTATTCCGTTTCTACTCCACTATTACCCAGTCTTCAGCAAGACAATCGTTTATACTCGGCACCCACATGGAGTGTGAACCATCAACACATCTGATCTGCAGATATGGGTTACACTTGAATAAGTCACCCTCGCTGATTCCCCAGGCTTCTGCGGTCTGCTTGTTACATGGTATGCCATCAGGATATCCCTTCTGGAATACAACAAACATTCCTTTGCCATTCCAACCCTTTCTTGCAACTCTGAAGCCCTTCTTGAGCATTTCAAGAGCAATTCCAAACGTCATGTTGTCACATGGTCTGTATGCTTCGTTAAACTGCTTCTCCGGCGACCAGCTCTCATATCCATCTGAATATCTTACGAGATAGCCTTCATCTGCTGGATTTTCTTCCGCTGGAATCTGCCATCCTCTGTAATTGTTATAGTCGCCTCTTGTCATCGGTCTTGCCTCAATCTGTTTTGTTCCAATGTACTTCTGCATTCTTTCATCCTCCTATTTTTTGCATAAAAAAAACACCATACATCTCTGTACAGTGCTCGTAATCCATCTAGCATTATTTTCTATTCTTCTCCTATGTGTCTTTTGCCGGGTTTATATAGTTCTTCTATAACTCCATTGGCTATATCTCCGCCTACGTATCCTGGACCATACAACTTGTCTAAATGAGATAAAAATTCTGCATCACGAGGCAAAGTACCAAACTTTTCTCTTTGTTTATCATATTCTTCATACGATGTAATATTTAAAAATTCTTCTTTTAAATTCATTTTAAAGACTCCTCTACTAACCCGATTTCATATGTACTAAGGATTGTTTTATCTTTTTGATACACTCTGAAAAGCTCTGAGGTGGATTCCAATAAAAATTCAGTTTTTATACTTCCATCCGGATTAACAGCATCAGATATGCGGCTAACATATAACCTGCCTTGATATTCGCTAATAAATTTATCGCCATGCAAAATATATATTGCAAATTTTTGCCCTGCATCATTTTCGTATATTTCCGTAGTAATATTTTTATCGCTTAATCCCTCAGTTAAATATTTCTTATACTTTTCCACAACTTTAGGATCCAGCATACGTTCTTCTATCAGATGTCCAAATTCATGGTCTATATCCTCTTTCTCAGCGCCTTTGGCAACGTTAATAATGCCTTTTTTCACATCACAACTACTGCCGTTCTGCCCCATATTAAAGGTTACATCAGCCATTGCTTTCTGAACTTTATCCGGTAACTGTGAATATGCGTCAACAACAGCTTTTTCATCTCTAATAATGCCAGCATCAGACTTTGATGCCTTGAACATTATATCTCTTATATTATCACCGTTTTGGGTATTTGCAACATCTTTTTCATGCTCAATCTCAAACGACACCTTAAAGTACTTTGTCTGGTACTCTTCAAAATCCTTTGTCTTATCCAACCCGAAGTATTCCGCTCGCTTTCTCAGAGTCTGAAGCTCTTCATCATCCAGCGCCCATCTGGCACGCTGCAAGAGACAACACCAGCAGTTGCAGTCTTCCGCCGGATCTCCAAACATCCCCGGAGCATCTACTTGTACACCACCAGCTTCAAAAGGTTCATCTATTTCACGAATCTGTCCGTCAAGCAGTCTATGCAGATCTCTTGTATTGCCATCAAAAGTGGAAAGCCTCAGATCATCCATGTTCCATTCACGCCGAAGGAAATAGATCTACTCTGGAAGAACATAAACTATGGTGTTGTTGATATGATTCTAATTGGTATATACAGCGGATGGCGGCCACAAGAACTGTCTATCTTGAAAATAGCTGATATTGATCTGGAAAATAATACCATGTTCGGCGGTCTTAAGACTGATGCAGGGCGCAACAGGTGCGTTCCTATTCATTCAAAAATAAGAGATCTGATCATAAAACGAGTAGATCAGGCTAAAGAATTGGAATCCGATTATTTATTCAATGATCCAGATAGTCAGTCTGGTATGCGCATGACATACGACAAATACAGAAGCCGTTGGAATAAGGTCATGGGAAAATAAAAACTCTCCCACCGTCCTCACGATACAAGACATACATTTATTACATTGGCAAAAAATGCTGGCATGGATGAATACATCATAAAGCTGATAGTTGGTCATTCTATCGAGGATGTGACTGAGAAAGTGTACACCCACAGAACTTTAGATCAATTAAAAGAAGAAATAGAACTGATACAATAATAGCAAAAACCCCGGGAGCATATAATCTCCCGGGGCAATTATTTGTGTTCTACGACTGTGTTCTACCTGTGTCTTATTTGTGTCTTACGCACTAATTTTGGCACATTCTAGCAGAACCAGGAACCGCATAAATACTAGCTTTTTTAGAACTTACCAGCCTTTGCAGCTTCCTCGACAGAATCAATGCACCTAGTAAATTCAAGATAAGTCAAGCATGTGTGGCTTTCGGTGTGGCTTTTCGTTCAATAGCTACAGCAAGGCTAAACAATTTTCCTTCTATAATAAATGTGATACTATCCAGTCTACAATGATGAATTTTTCCCACTATAGCATCTAATATGACCAAATGCAAGCAAGTCACTTATACAACAATTTCATTATGCTAATTTACTTAGCTTCTCTATCTTTTCCTCAATTTCCTCTTGTAACTCTTTGTTATTAACAGAATTTCTGAATGCCTTCCTACACCACTCCAAACTTCTATTAATATCTTTTTCTTTTTCATAAATCTCTGCTATTCTTGCTATAATATTTGATATAATTGTCTCCACATCTGTTAAACTAACGTTAGCATCTTTTATGGTTGCATCCAAATCCATAGTAGCTCTGGCATCCAGACCAACCATTGCTGCCACCAGCATTCCATCTTTTAATATAAATTTGTCTTTATACTCTGATAAAGAAATTCGTTTCAAAAATCGTTCCATCATATAATTCCGCATCAAAATTTGCGCATCAGCAGATTTTTTCTTTGACAGATTCCGAATCAGATCTTTTAATTGCCTTGCTGTTGTTATCATCTAAAGTAGCACCTCCAAATATGGTCTTAAGACCGAATGGAAGTCTGGAACTGCCAAGTACATTAGGAATTGTTTGCAGGAAGATTGCACAGAAGCTGGATGGATTTGAAGGCTTTCACTTTCACCAGTTGCGTCACACCTACACAAGTAACCTTCTGGCAAACGGAGCAGCACCAAAGGATGTGCAGGAACTGTTAGGGCACTCAGATGTCAGTACCACAATGAATGTCTATGCTCACTCCACAAGAAAAGCCAAGCGGTAATCCGCAATGGTTGCTTTAATTATTCACCCTATCATACACCTTAATCATTTTCCCTGATCGTTCACCTTAATTGTTCACCTTTTTGTCCGAATGGAATAATTGGGGTTGTTCGGAGTAGTCCATTTGATAAAATCAATTTACTTTCCAATAACCTTTTCTCGAAGATCCAACTCTTTCAATATATCCTTTATCCTTCAGTTTTTTCAATCTCGCTGCTATTGTTTTTCTGCTTACCTCAAAATGTTCTGCGAATTGAGTAACCGTATAATCAGGATGCAGTTTTAAATAATTCAGCAGTTTGTTCACCTCATCATTCACCCCATCATTCACCTGTTGGCATGTTTGATCACCTGTTTTTGTATTAGTATCTCTTTTACGATACATATTAACTCTGAAATCACCATCAAAATCAATCAGCTCCGGCTTAGGTAATCCATACTCCTCACAGGCTGCGAATAACCTCGGTATTCCGGTTCCCCATTTTTCAATAATTTTCATGTACGCAAAGGCTCTTGCGATTGCAGGATTTCTCGGTCTTGAGTAACCTTCTATCATTTTTTCGATCGTAACATTATTCAGCAGCATGCCCGGCGAAGTAATCTCTAGCCTGTCATCATACAATGCCACTTGTATATTCCCCGGCTCAAGATAACTACGATGAGCTACTGCATTTGCAATCAACTCTCTTATGCTGTCTGTAGGAAGTTCATATACATCTTGTCTGTACATTCCCTTTATTGTCATTCCCATGTTAATTTTTTCAAGAACATACTGGTATGCAGCATCCATTTGTTCCTGAATGGAACCCTCAAACTCTCTCCGGTCAACAAAATGCGCCCGATTGGTTCCCTTGAACACACCGCACTGAATAACCGGCTGCCCCACCATCCGTCCGGTCAAAAGTGCATATGCATTGGTCGGATATACCTTTCCGCATTCCTCCTTCAGAACGCCCCATGAAATCAGTATATTTCTGGTGACATCCTTAATCTTCGCTTTTTCACTATCCTGCCATGTATTTCGCATAGCTGTCTCCTTCAAGCTCTTGCAAAGCTCCTCAATCTCACTGTCTGATATATCCATATTCTGACATATTTCACTGTCAAAATAACGGTTCTTCCCCTCCAGCATCAACTCTCTTAACATGTAATCCTCAACATGCCTAGTCGTACCTGCAACACGCACATAAGTACCATCAAACACGCCTTGTGATTTTATATAGTATGGACGCTCTGCCCCCGGAAATATCTCTATCACAATCACTGTCTTATCCTTAATTGTCTGCATCGCCACATCCGGCCTGATTACAGGTTCGCAAGAATCTGAAATAGCATTGGTAATGTCATCCATTGTCTTATAGATACTATCTTCATCCATTCCCACAACTTCTAAGGTCTTGTCCTCTATTCCGAAAACAATTTTTCCTCCCCTACCATTGGCAAAAGCTACAACAGTTTTCATATATTTTTCGCTTTTATCCGGTACTGCAACCTTATATTCAATATTTTTTGATTCGCCGGAAAACAGTGTCTCCTCTGCCATATTACTACCTCCAATATCAAAAATCTCGTTTCATCTCATTATTCATTTGCCAATACCTTATACATCTCCAGAATCCCAAATATTATTATAACATTTCATAGATATATGTGCCAGAAATGCCATGCATATTCTAATCTCCTTCGTATTTATTATTGAAGTTGTAATATACTTTCTCATTTGGAAGCACTGCCTTAATCGGATAAACTGACATCCCAAAAGAATCTGTAAAAATAACATCTTCTCCAATATGTTTTTCAAGAAACTCATCAGAAAAATCAGCTATTAAACCAATGCTAATAGCTCCATTCCTTGTAAAATTCAATCCTTCAATTTGTATACTCTTTTCAATCAAAGAACAATCTGAAGTGTGAAAAAAATTCAACAGCATTTTTTTAATATCTCGTTCGATTTGAATCTGATTATCAAGATAATATCTGATTGCTTTTTCTTGTTCAAATGAAATTACAGCATCTTTTTGATTTGAGTATATACACAGATACAAGTCAAAAGTTTTATCCCATAATGTAATGATAAAACTCTTCTTTGTGTACCAATCTGTTTTTTTAATCAAAGTTCCTAATACAGGATGCTCAATTATAGTTGGTTTATTTTTTTCTTTGTCTTTCCAAAAAAACATAATCTCTCCTTTAATGTGCCCAAGCGTAGAATTGATTACCAAGATTCCATACAATGTCTGGAACAATCCTAGTAAATCCTTCTATAGCAAGGCGTTTTTCTGTTTGAGCAAATGTACCTGAATTTATCGTATTAATTATATTTGCCGCATGGCTTACACCGCCATTATGTCCAAATACGCGTCTACTATGAAGAACTTCATCCATAATCGTAACGGTGATTTTTTGCTTTCTTGGTCTGTTCCTGCTAGGTTTCAACCTTAGCAGCAACTGTAGCTATATCAATTTTGGGCTTTAGCGTTCCAAGTGCTTCACTAAGCCCTTTTGAAGATTGTGTCACAAATTCATTTTAACCATTTTGAAAGGATTTTATAATCTTCTTCAAAACTAACCCTGTCTCAATTATAGCAAGACAGGATTAATCACTCAATTACTTTTTCCAAAAAGTTCCTTGGCTTTCTGCATTTCAATCTTCTCATGCAAGTTGGTGTTATACGACTTCACCTACCCTCACAAATTTACGTTGAATTAATTCTTCCTTTTCTCCCTGTGTACGAATCGAATGATCGAAAGGATCCACCACAAAAGTTTCCGTAATCCTAACTCTATAAGGATTGTTTCTCTTTCCTGACATTTTGGTGATACCCCCTGTGCCGTTCTTTCTTCGATAACTCATATGAATTACCTCCTATTCATAATTAATATTATTTCGCATAAAAAATTTGCGATATCCAATACAATCTGCCTTGCTGTTTATCTGATTTCTAACATTTTTTACATGTCTCACCAAAACAACTCAGACATTTATTCATTTCAGACACTGCAAATAAATTTTGCGATATTAAGAATTCATCAACTGAGTAATCACCTTATACTGAACATAACAACACAGGAACTACCCCCCCAACTCACACAGTCTACAGGGTTTGTGACTTGTGTGACTTGTTGCTTGTGACTTGCTTGCGACTTTTACGTGTCTTATGGACATAAAAATAGGGCTATCCAGACCGAATTACCTAGTCTGAATAGCCCGAAAAGTCTAGCTTTTAAGCCTTTTATTTAGAATTTACCAGCCTTTGCTGCTTCCTCTACAGAAACAGCTACAGCAACTGTCATACCAACCATAGGGTTGTTACCAGCACCGATCAGACCCATCATTTCTACGTGAGCAGGTACGGATGATGAACCAGCGAACTGAGCGTCACTGTGCATACGTCCAAGTGTATCTGTCATACCGTAGGAAGCAGGACCTGCTGCCATGTTATCTGGGTGAAGTGTACGACCTGTACCACCACCTGAAGCAACTGAGAAGTACTTCTTTCCTAACTCGTTACATTCCTTCTTGTAAGTACCAGCTACCGGATGCTGGAAACGAGTTGGGTTTGTTGAGTTACCAGTGATAGATACATCAACACCCTCTTTGTGCATGATAGCAACACCTTCTGGTACAGAGTTCGCACCATAGCAGTTAACCTTTGCACGAAGTCCTTCTGAGTAAGACTTTCTGAATACTTCTTTAACTGTGTTTGTATATGGATCATACTCAGTCTCAACAAATGTGAAACCGTTAATTCTTGAAATAATCTGAGCAGCGTCCTTACCAAGACCGTTTAAGATAACACGAAGTGGCTCTTTACGAACTTTGTTAGCTTTCTCTGCGATACCGATCGCACCTTCTGCTGCTGCGAATGACTCATGTCCTGCTAAGAAACAGAAGCACTTTGTCTCTTCTTCCAGTAACATCTTACCAAGGTTACCATGTCCAAGACCAACCTTACGTGTATCAGCAACTGAACCTGGGATACAGAATGACTGAAGGCCTTCACCGATTGCTGCTGCAGCTTCTGAAGCCTTTCTGCAGTTCTTCTTGATTGCGATTGCTGCACCTACTGTGTATGCCCAGCATGCATTCTCAAAACAAATAGGCTGAATGCTCTTTACCTGATTGTATACGTCTAAACCAGCATCCTTTGTGATCTTCTCTGCCTCTTCGATTGAGGAGATACCGTAGCTGTTTAATACTTCATTGATCTGTTTGATTCTTCTTTCATATGATTCAAATAATGCCATTATATCGTTACCTCCTTCTATTATTTCTCAATCTCTTTGTCTGTACGTGGGTCGATGAGTTTAACTGCATCTGCAACACGTCCATACTGTCCACATGACTTCTCATAAGCTGTGTTAGGGTCATCACCCTTCTTAATGAAATCAGTCATCTTACCAAGGTTAACGAATTTATATCCAATGATCATACCCTCTTCATCAAGAGCGATAGCATTTACATATCCTTCAGCCATCTCAAGGTATCTAGGACCCTTCTTTAATGTACCGTACATAGTACCAACCTGTGAACGAAGTCCCTTACCAAGATCTTCAAGACCAGCACCGATAGCAAGTCCATCCTCTGAGAATGCACTCTGTGAACGACCATATACGATCTGTAAGAATAACTCTCTCATAGCTGTGTTAATAGCATCACAAACAAGGTCTGTGTTAAGAGCTTCCATAACTGTAAGTCCCGGAAGGATCTCTGCTGCCATAGCTGCTGAATGAGTCATACCTGAACATCCAACTGTCTCAACTAATGCTTCCTGAATAATTCCTTCCTTAACATTTAATGTCAGCTTGCAGGCACCCTGCTGTGGTGCACACCAGCCAATACCATGTGTAAAGCCTGAAATATCCTTTACTTCTTTTGCCTGTACCCATTTTGCTTCTTCTGGAATTGGAGCACATCCATGATGTACGCCCTGTCCAACTGGGCACATGTTTTCAACTTCCTGTGAATAAATCATTGTGAATCTCCTTTCGAAATATGAAAATCTGCTTAAAGCGGTTATGAATATCTATTCTTTTTTCGTAACCATCAGACATATTTTCTCATAAACCGTCAATTAAGTCTATACCAATTAATAAAAAATATCAATAAGTTTGTCTAAAAATTTGCCATGTTTTTAGATTCATATTATAATTATTTTGGTTTGCTTTTATCTTTTTAGATTTCGGTAAACCAATCCTACATTGTATAAAGAAAAGAGGAATATATATGCGTTTTATAGATCTACATGTCCATACAACTGCTTCGGATGGTTCTTTTACTCCATCTGAAGTGTGCCAGATGGCTCTTGATAAGGGACTTGCCGCTCTGGCGATCACCGACCACGATACGGTTGATGGAGTCCCGGAAGCAATCCGGTTCATGGAAAATCATCAGCCGGCCCCGGATACACAGGATTCTCTCCCTATGGAATTGATTCCCGGTATCGAACTTTCGTGCAACTATGGTTCACGCGAGATCCATATTCTGGGCTTCTATATGGACTATACCAATCCCGGACTTCTTGCTGAATTGAACGCTTTAAAAGATGCACGTTTTAATCGAAATGTGGAAATGTGCAAGCTGTTTCAGCGTGACGGCATCGATATGACCATCGAAAAACTTCAAGAGGGAAATCCGGATACAGTCATTACCCGTGCACATTTTGCAAGAGTTCTGATTGAGGACGGCATTGTCAAGAACAAGGATCAGGCGTTTAAAAAATACCTTGGCGAAAAATGCAGATACTATCTTCCGAAACCGGAGGTCACATGTGAACGTGCTCTCTCGATCATCAACCAATATGGCAAATGTGCAGTTCTAGCACATCCATTACTCTATAAGCTTGGTTATAACCAGATTGAGGAATTACTGGACTATCTGAAACCACTTGGGTTAAAGGGCTTAGAAGCTTATCATTCTTCTAATAATTCCTATGAGAGCGGAAAGCTCCGGGCGATTGCAGACAGACATGACTTGTTTGTCTCCGGCGGTACGGATTTCCACGGTGTGATCAAACCGGACATCTCTCTCGGAACCGGTCGCGGCGGTATGCGGATCACCACAGGAATTCTGGACAATATTAAAGCGCATCTTTTTTGAAGAACAGAAAAAAATCTCCATATTCAGATTTTCTACTGAACATGGAGATTTTTCTGTTCTGACATCTTCTTATTTAAAAAGATATTCTTTATTTCTTTTCCTTATCTTCTTCCACTACTGCTGCATTCTTCTTTTCAAGCTCAGCAACTGCATTCTTATGCATTGGAATACGACAGTTCTTGTTATTACCAAACTCAACAATGATAGTTGTGTCATCTACAATATCAAGGATTGTGCCATAGAAACCACTGGTTGTCATAATATTGTCACCCGGTTCCATCTGGTTATGCATTTCTTCTGTCTTAGCCTTCTGCTTCTTCTGTGGACGGATCATCATGAAGTAGATAATTGCAGCAAAGATCAGGATATATACAACGATAAACATTGTGCTGCTACCTGTATTTGCTGGTGTACTACCGCTTAAAACCATTCCTAATGTGTTCATAATATTCTCCTTCTAAACTTCATTTGATGTTAAACTCTCTATCATAGACTTTTTATACGATGCATATGAGCCTTCTTCGATAGCCTGTCTAATCTCTTTCATCATATTATTATAAAAATACAAATTATGCAAGACGCAAAATCTCATACCAAGCATTTCATTTGCCTTTAACAGATGTCTGATATAACCTCTGCTGTAATGCTGACATGCCGGACATCCGCAACCTTCTTCAATCGGTCTGTCATCTGTCTCATATTTTGCATTCTTCAGATTCAGTTTTCCATGTTTTGTGTATACATGTGCATGTCGTCCGTTTCTGGATGGATATACACAGTCAAAGAAATCCACACCACGGTCAACTGCTTCGAGTATATTGATCGGCGTTCCGACACCCATCAGATAAACCGGCTTATTCTCAGGAAGATATGGCACGGTTACATCCAGAATATGATACATTTCCTCCGCTGTCTCTCCAACAGCCAATCCACCAATAGCATACCCCGGCAGATCCAGCTCTGCAATTCTTTTTGCATGGTCAATACGAATATCCTCATATACTGCGCCCTGATTGATTCCGAATAGCATCTGTTCCTTATTGATCGTATCCGGCAGGCTGTTTAAACGTGTCATCTCTGCCTTACAGCGCTCCAGCCAACGATAGGTTCTGGCAACCGAATTCTCCACATAAGAACGTTCCGCCTTTGCAGGTGCACACTCGTCAAACGCCATTGCGATCGTAGATGCAAGATTAGACTGGATCTGCATACTTTCCTCCGGTCCCATGAATATCTTGCGTCCATCTACATGCGAGTTAAATGTAACGCCTTCTTCTTTAATCTTTCGAAGTCCTGCAAGCGAGAACACCTGAAATCCGCCAGAATCCGTAAGAATTGGACGATCCCAATACATAAACTTATGTAAACCGCCCATTTTCTTCACAACCTCATCACCCGGTCTTACATGTAAATGATAGGTGTTTGATAATTCAATCTGACAGCCGATTTCTTTCAGATCTGTCGTAGCAACTGCGCCTTTGATCGCAGCAGCAGTTCCCACATTCATAAATACAGGAGTTTCCACTGTACCATGAACAGTCGTAAAGGTAGCTCTTTTTGCTCTGCCATCTTTACAAATAATTTTATACATAATTACTCATTCTCCTTTAATATTCTTTCTCTATAATGCCCCAGTCTGAACGGAAATGCAACAGTTTCTTCTTATTAATTTTGTTTCTATCCACAATACGATTGAAAACTGTAACATTTGTACCAAATATAATGACTATTTTTTATTTACTCACTCTATTTTTAGTCATATTTACTTGTTTTTTATCAATTTTCATCGTCCTTTACCGAACCTTTACCGAAAAATATTGACTTTTTGTGCAATCTTCCTATAATGATAAACGGAAAAAAAATATTATAAATAAGAAGAGATACTACCATTATGATTTTCAGGTATCTCTCAAGAAGGAGGAAACATGTTAGCATCCATCTTAGCAGTAACCATCTTCCTGGCTATGTTTGTGCTGATCGTTCTTGATAAGATCGAACATTATCTTATAACGCTGGGCTGTGGATTACTCACCATCATCTTTGTCCTTGGTATCTGTCTGCACAGTGGACAGGCTATCATGGAAGTGTTAAACGTTAAAAGCATTTTTACAACCAGCTTCTGGCATACAGTTGGACAAGCATCTGAAGATTCCAGCGGTATCAGCTGGGCGACCATTATTTTTATTGCCGGTATGATGGTCATGGTTGAAGGTATGAAACGTGCAGGTTTCTTTACATGGCTCTGCATGCTGATTGCAAAGCTTGTACGATACAGAATTGTTCCAATTCTGATCACCTTTATGATCCTGTCAGCATTTCTTTCCATGTTCATTGCAAGTATCACGGTTATTCTGTTCCTTGCAGCTGTAACAGTAGAACTCTCACAATTATTAAAATTCAATCCGGTTCCAATGATCTTGGCAGAAGTCTTCTGCTCCAACCTCGGTGGAACTGCTACCGTCTGTGGTGATCCACCAAACATCATCATCGGTACCTCACTTGGATTTTCATTCTTTGATTTTCTGACAAATACCGGTGTGTTTGTTCTTATTTCACTGGTTATTATGATTGTCTATTTTTATCTTGCTTTTCGTAAGGAATTAAAGCAAAATGAAGGTGGGGTTGATACCTCAACAATACCAAGTCCTTCAGAAGCAATTACAGACAAATCCGGATTTATCTTCAGCTGTGTTATTTTCCTGCTTTCTGTTGTTCTGCTTCTTACACAGACACAGACAGGGCTGACAGTTGCTGCGATTGGTGTTATAATAGCTATAATCACACTGATCTGTTCCGGCAGACATGTACTGGAACTTTTAAAGAAGATTGATTACAAGACACTCTTATTCTTTATTGGTTTATTTGTTGTCGTTGGTGGTTTGGAGCAGACCGGTATTCTGGAAGTCATTGCAAAATTCATCAAAAACGTCAGCGGTGGAAATATGTATATCATGGTTGCTATTATCATCTGGCTCTCAGCTATCTGCAGTGCCTTTATCGATAATGTTCCATTTGCTGCTACTATGGTTCCTGTTATCAAAGAACTTGCAGCAGGTAATGGTGGGGTTCTTGCCGTCCTTGCCTATTCATTAGCCATTGGTACAGATATTGGTGGAAATGCAACACCTATCGGTGCTTCCGCAAATGTTGTTGGTACTTCAGTAGCTGCTAAAGCAGGTCATCCGGTCGGATGGGGCGAATATTGTAAGAAGATGGCTCCTGCTACTATTCTTGTTATGATCATTTGTACACTCGGTGTATTTATTCGATATAACAGCGTCTTCTAAGAAACTTACATATTTTTAGGGAGGTTATAAAATATGGACAAACAGGTTATTATCACGATCGGTCGTGAATATGGAAGTGGCGGACATGTAATTGCTCAGGACATTGCAAAACGTTTTAATGTCCCATATTACAATCGTAATCTAATTGAAGAAGTTGCAAAACAGAATAATTTTGATACAGATAATATTAAAGACTATGATGAGTCACCTAGAAAATATCTGTTCTCTCGTACCGTTCAGGGATACAGCAATTCTCCGGAAGAGATTCTTGCCGGTCTTCAGTTCGATTTTATAAAAGAAAAGGCAGCATCCGGAGAATCCTTTGTAATTGTTGGCAGATGTGCCGACTATGTATTAAAGGATATGGATTGTGTAGCTTCATTCTTTATTGTCGCTGATGCCGAAGCGAAGTTACAGCGTACTATGGAAACCAAGCAGTTATCCCAACGTGATGCTGAAGCTACGATCAAACGTCATGACCGTAACAGAAAAACATATTACAAGGATCACACTGATATGGAATGGGGCAACAGTAAGAACTATGATATGACGATCAATTCAACCGTCCTGGGCTTCAAAAAGACCGCCGATATCATTGAAGATTTTGTAAAAACAAAATTTGATCTGTAATTCATAATTTACTGACAGAAACAAAGCCGGGTATGAAATGTCATATCCGGCTTTCTGCTTTATTCATATCTCTCGTCAATTACACGTTTTGTCTTCTTCTCACTTCTTGGAAGCACCCCAATCTCTACAACCTTAACAAGTGGGGTAAATCCAATCCGACTCTTTACTCTCTCTGCAATACGCTTAGATAACTCTACGAAATCTACGCTTCCATCCGTCTCTACATAGATTCTCATTGTGTCTTTTCCATCCAGATGGGAGATACGAATCTGATATTCACTTGATAATTCAGGGAATTCCTTCAATACTTCTTCAATCTGGCTTGGGAATACATTTACACCCTTAATTTTCATCATATCATCCGTTCTTCCCATAATCACACCTAACCTTGGATGCTTGCATCCACATGGGCAATCTCCCGGAATAATTCTTGAAAGATCATGTGTACGATAACGAATCAGAGGTGCACCCTCTTTTACAAGCGTTGTTATAACAATCTCACCCATTTCGCCATCCGGAACCGGCTCTAAGGTTACAGGATCAAGAATCTCGATATAGACATAATCATCCCAGTAATGCATACCGTTGTCATATTTACAGCTGATTCCGATACCCGGTCCATAAATCTCTGTCAAACCATAGATGTCATATAATTCAATTCCCAGTTCCTCTGAGATACGTTTTCTCATCTTTTCGCCCCAGCGTTCAGAACCGATCACACCCTTCTTCAGGCAAATCTTATCTTTGATACCACGTTTCTCGATCTCCTCTGCAAGAAGAAGTGCATAGGAAGACGTCGAACAAAGGACAGTAGATTTCATGTCCTGCATCATCTGAAGCTGTTTATCCGTATTTCCTGGTCCCATAGGTATGACCATAGCACCTAACTTCTCTGCTCCGTTCTGGAAGCCGATTCCTGCCGTCCAGAGTCCATATCCCGGTGTGATCTGAATACGATCCATATTCGTGATACCTGCAAGCTCATAACAACGCTTGAACATAATCGCCCAGTCATCTACATCCTTTGCTGTGTATGGAATAATAACCGGAAGTCCTGTTGTTCCTGATGATGAATGGATACGAACGATCTCACTTTCCGGCGCTGTCATTAAACCAAGTGGATATGCATCTCTCAGGTCTTTTTTTTCTGAAAATGGAAGCTTCTTAAAATCCTCCGGTGTCGAAATTCTTGTAATTCCTGCTTCCTCCAGCTTCTTTCCATAAAAACTTTCAGCCTTAATCAATGCTTCGATCTGTTTATTGACCTGACTGATCTGTAACTCTGAAATCTCCATTATTTATCCTCCAAACTTTCTATTTTATAAAATATTTTTATTGTATATAATCAAGTGCTCTGAAATTCAGCTCATGTAATTTTTCCGGCAATCTTTTTATCAAAGCCTGTTTGATATCTTCTTTTTCAAGTCCAAGCATACCGGTCGAGATTGCGGCTCCAAGCATCAGGACATTTAACACCTTTGCAGACCCAAGAGTTTCACATGCCTGATCTGTATCGATCACCAGAACCTGATCTACCTGTGTCTTCAAATAATCAATCATAGATGCTCCGTTATAACCGGTCTTCGCCAGCGATGCTGTAACCGGCATAACCGCACGATTGCTGACGACTACTGCTCCGTTTTTTTTCAGATAAGGAAGCATCCGCACCGTTTCTCCCGGTTCAAATCCCAGGATCATATCTGCTGTTCCTTTTGCTATCATTGGTGAATACAGATTTTCACCCATTCTTACATGGCTGAATACGCTTCCTCCGCGCTGTGCCATACCGATCGTTTCCGCACTCATAACCGGGATTCCTTTCTCCATAGCTGCGGCTGCGATCAGCTTGGATGCAAGCACTGTTCCCTGTCCACCGACACCACACAGAATAATATTCTTATTCATTATGCCTGCCCCCTTTCTTCTTGTCCGTCCCCGATTGCATGTACCGGGCAGAGTTGGCTGCACAAAGTACATCCTGTACAGAGACTTTCATCGATACAAACCTTGCCTTCAAATGTGTAAAGTGCCGGACAACCGATCTCTCTGATACATTTCTGGCAACCTATACATGCATCTGTATCTATATGCATACATCTGGACGACTTCGTAATGGCTATACATGGAGATTTGAAAATAATTGCCTTCACACCCGGTTCTGCTGCAACACGCGCAACTGTCTGTACCGCTGCTTCATGCTCAAATGGATTGATCGTCTCTACTGTCTTAAGACCAATTCCCTTTAAGATACCAACAATATCAATCTTATTTACAATATCTCCCATCATCGTATGTCCGGTTCCAGGATGTGGCTGGTGTCCTGTCATAGCCGTCGTGGAATTATCAAGAACGATCAATGTCATATCTGCCTGATTATAAACCGCATTTACGACGCCGGGAATTGCTGACGCGAAGAATGTAGAATCTCCAACAAATGCAAAACATGTCGTATCCGGTTCTGTATGATAAACACCCTGCGCAATTCCAAGCCCTGCGCCCATACACAGACAAGTGTCAACCATATCAAGCGGCATGGCATTTCCAAGTGTATAACATCCGATATCTCCGCAAAAGATTGTCTTCTTTCCCTTCATAGCGCATTTTACATCATAAAAGGAAGCACGATGAGGACAACCTGCACATAATACAGGTGGACGTACTGGAAGCTCCGGCATCTCTGCCAACTCTTCCGACTGATTGTTCTTTTCACCTGCGGTAAGCGCCTTGTACCGGTCTACTGCAATACCCTGATCCAATAAGAACTGTGTGATACTGTCCTTTACACTGTCAATCGTGTTCTCACCTGAGGCTGCTACATGACCGGTCAGCTTACCATAGATCTTTACCGGGAGATGATATTTGCCCGCTATATAGGTAAGCGCACGTTCGATCACCGGATCTAATTCTTCCACACATAAAACCGCATCTAACTGTTCCAGATATTCAACTGCTTTTCGTTCCGGGAACGGAAACGGGGTCGCTACTTTAAATATCGCTATTTTTTCTGCATCGTCTCCCAGGGCTTCCATTGTATATGTATAATTGATTCCACCGGTTGCAATACCAAATCTTGTCTCTGTCTTCCTGCTCACAACATTTCTGTCATATTCAGAAAAGGCATCCCCCAGCTCGACATTTCGCTTTTCAATATTCCGATGTGCCTGAAAGGACAGCTTCGGGAAAATAACCCACCGTTTGGAATCTTTCACAAATCCCTCCGATTCATTCTTTTTGTATTCTGCTGCATCCTTTACTTCAATCGTTGCATATCCATGACACACTCTTGTTGTCGGTCTTAAGAATACAGGTGTTTTATATTTTTCCGAGTACTCAAAAGCCTCCTGTACCATTTCATAAGCTTCCTGTGCCGATGTAGGATCAAAGCATGGAACCTTTGAAAATGCTGCAAATGTCCGCGTATCCTGTTCTGTCTGTGATGAGATTGGCCCCGGATCGTCGGCAACCAGAATCACCATACCGCCTTTTACTCCCACATACTCCAGACTCATCAACGGATCAGATGCCACATTTAATCCGACCTGCTTCATTGTTACCATAACTCTCGCGCCTGAATAAGCAGCACCGGCTGCTACCTCCATGGCAACCTTCTCGTTAACCGACCATTCTACATAACAGTCATTTGTTCTGTTCTTTGCAACCGTCTCAAGTACCTCTGTCGATGGCGTTCCCGGATATCCGGAAATCAAATTTACCCCGGCAGCAATTGCCCCAAGCGCAATTGCTTCATTTCCCATTCGAAATTCCTTATGCATCTTTCTAACTCCTGTAATAATCTTGTGAATGATTTTTATTATAAATCTTTAAAATGAAATTCTTTCTTTCCTGTTGCATAATCATCTACAATCTGTCCACATCCAAACAGTTTGTATTTATAAGTAACAAGCCCTTCCAGACCAACCGGACCTCTTGCGTGGATCTTTCCTGTACTGATTCCAACCTCTGCACCAAAACCATAACGGAAACCATCCGCAAACCTAGTTGAACAATTCTGATAAACTCCGGCAGAATCTACCATCTGCATAAATAATTCTGCAGTTTCCGCATTTTCGGTAATGATACTGTCTGTATGATGGGAACCGTATTTATTGATATGTGCGATCGCATCATTTACCGTATCTACAATCTTAACAGAAACAATCAGATCCAGATATTCTTTGAACTCCTGTTCACCGATTGTCTCTCCGCCAATCAGATCTGTTACTTCCTTTGTTCCACGAAGCGTAATTCCATTTTCCTTTAATGCTTTTGCAAGAACCGGAAGAAATTTTCCAGCTATATCTCTATGGATCAACAAAGTTTCCACTGCATTACATGCTGCTGTATACTGGGTCTTTGCATCGATAATAATCGGAATCGCTTTATTTGGATCATAATCTCTATCTACATAAATATGACAGATTCCATCTGCATGTCCCATAACAGGAATCTTTGTATGATTCATAATATACTGAACGAAACTGTTCGATCCTCTCGGTATCAGAAGGTCAACCGTCTCGTGACACGACAGAAGTTCATCAATCTCACTGTGCTGCTCTGCCTGAAGCATACAATCTGCCGGCAACCCTGCATCTATTATACTATCATGTATAATCTGAAACAGGATACGATTGGTATATGTTGTCTCCCTACCACCCTTTAGTATCGCACAATTTCCACTCTTAATACAAAGAGATGATATCTGAACAAGTGCATCCGGTCTTGCTTCAAAAATAACTCCGATAACACCAATCGGACAGGTGACACGATTCAGAACTAATCCCTCATCCAACTGGCGTTTTAATGTCACCTTTCCTAATGGATCAGGCAGAGCAACTAACTGCTCAATTCCTTTTATAACATCTCTTAGTTTTCCCTCATCAAACTTCAAGCGTTTCATTACTGCCTGTGCAATATGATCTTCTTCTGCCGCTGCCAGATCTCGTTTATTCTCTTCAAAAATCTTTGCCGCATTTGCCCTTAAATTCTCTGCAACCAGTAGAAGTGCTTTATTTCTCTGTTCTACCGAAGAAGCTGCCAGATAAGGTGCTGCCGCTTTCATTTTTATTGTTTCTTCTTTTATTCCCATACCTTTTTCAATAGCTGCCTGCTATTATATTTCCTTTCTATTACAATACATCTGTAATTATTGTTCTTGTTTATCTGATATAATATATCAGATATATACCCTTTTTCGCACTGTTTATGTATGATTCACCATATCTATTTTATAGATTTATGTATGTAATTGCAATAAAAATACATAATCTTTTACCATTATATTAGTTTTTAAATACCATAACAGCCTTCAATATCCGGCTATCTAAGAATAACATGCCGTTGCTTTTTAATTTTTATATTTTACAATCTTTTATGAGGTACAGAATGATTATTTCATATTTCAAATTAATATTTATACACAAAAAAAGAAAGCGTTTTTTGACGCTTTCTTTTTTTAAACTATTTCATGTACCTTCAGAATTTCATACAGAAAGTCTTGCGACTTCACTCTCTCCAATCTCTTCCGCTTATCTTTCGAACCTCTCAGGATAAGTCTTCGAC
>NZ_QTWK01000004.1:0-3360 GCF_003461085.1 Clostridium sp. AF23-6LB
TCTCCAATCTCTTCCGCTTATCTTTCGAACCTCTCAGGATAAGTCTTCGACCTATTAGTATCTGTCAGCTGAATGCGTTACCGCACTTACACCTCAGACCTATCAACCTCGTAGTCTTCAAGGGGTCTTATTTCTTTAAAGAATGGGATATCTAATCTTGAGGGGGGCTTCACGCTTAGATGCCTTCAGCGTTTATCCCTGCCGGACTTGGCTACTCTGCCATGCTGTTGGTCAACAACAGATACACCAGCGGTCCGTCCATCCCGGTCCTCTCGTACTAAGGACAGCTCCTCTCAAATATCCTACGCCCACGCCGGATAGGGACCGAACTGTCTCACGACGTTCTGAACCCAGCTCGCGTACCGCTTTAATGGGCGAACAGCCCAACCCTTGGAACCTGCTACAGCTCCAGGATGCGATGAGCCGACATCGAGGTGCCAAACCACTCCGTCGATGTGAACTCTTGGGAGTGATAAGCCTGTTATCCCCAGGGTAGCTTTTATCCGTTGAGCGATGGCAATCCCACGTTATACCACCGGATCACTAAGTCCTACTTTCGTACCTGCTCCACCCGTCGGTGTCGCAGTCAAGCTCCCTTCTGCCTTTGCACTCTTCGAATGGTTTCCGACCATTCTGAGGGAACCTTTGAGCGCCTCCGATACCCTTTCGGAGGCGACCGCCCCAGTCAAACTCCCCGTCAGACATTGTCCCCCAGCCGGGTCACGGCTGCAGGTTAGAAACCCAGTACTGTAAGGGTGGTATCCCAAGGTCAGCTCCATGACAACTGGCGTCATCATTTCCTAGCTTCCCACCTATCCTGTACAGACAGTACCGAATCCCAGTATCAAACTGGAGTAAAGCTCCATGGGGTCTTTCCGTCCTGGCGCAGGTAACCAGCATCTTCACTGGTATTTCAATTTCACCGGGTGTGTTGTCGAGACAGTGCCCAAATCATTACGCCTTTCGTGCGGGTCGGAACTTACCCGACAAGGAATTTCGCTACCTTAGGACCGTTATAGTTACGGCCGCCGTTTACTGGGGCTTAAATTCAAACCTTCGCTTGCGCTAAGCTCTCCTCTTAACCTTCCAGCACCGGGCAGGCGTCAGCCCATATACCTCACCTTTCGGTTTTGCATAGACCTGTGTTTTTGCTAAACAGTTGCTTGGGCCATTTCTCTGCGGCCACATCTCTGTGGCACTCCTTCTCCCGAAGTTACGGAGTCATTTTGCCGAGTTCCTTAACAACACTTCTCCCGCCGGCCTTAGGATTCTCTCCTCATCCACCTGTGTCGGTTTACGGTACGGGCACATACAAAACAATAGCGGCTTTTCTTGGCAGCTAGCTCACCAGCTTCGTTACTTATAGTTCACTCCGCATTACGTCTTCTCCTTGCAAGGGGGATTTGCCTCCCTTACGGATACCTCGCTTGCACCGGCTTTTCCATTTCCGGCTCTGGCTTTCTCTCTGCGTCCCCACAGTTCTGTTTGTATGTGGTACAGGAATTTCTACCTGTTATCCATCGACTACGACTTTCGTCCTCGCCTTAGGCCCCGACTTACCCAGGGAAGATCAGCTTTACCCTGGAAACCTTAGATATTCGGCCTTTAAGATTCTCACTTAAATCTCGCTACTCATTCCGGCATTCTCTCTTCTTAACACTCCACTGCTCCTTCCGGTACAGCTTCGTCACGTTAAGAATGCTCCTCTACCAATGTTTTCACATTCCATAGCTTCGGTGGTGTGTTTTAGCCCCGGACATTTTCGGCGCAGGACCTCTCGACTAGTGAGCTATTACGCACTCTTTGAATGTATGGCTGCTTCTGAGCCAACATCCTAGTTGTCTTCGAAATCCCACATCCTTTACCACTTAACACACACTTTGGGACCTTAGCTGATGGTCTGGGCTCTTTCCCTTTTGACTACCCAACTTATCTCGTGCAGTCTGACTCCCGTACATCATCTCTGCGGCATTCGGAGTTTGATAATCTTCGGTAAGCTTTGACGCCCCCTAGGATATTCAGTGCTCTACCTCCGCTAGACTAATACGAGGCTAGCCCTAAAGCTATTTCGAGGAGAACCAGCTATCTCCGGGTTCGATTGGAATTTCTCCCCTACCCACACCTCATCGCCACCCTTTTCAACGGATGTGCGTTCGGTCCTCCATTGCCTTTTACGGCAACTTCAACCTGGACATGGGTAGATCACCCGGTTTCGGGTCTTCTTATACTGACTTTACGTGCTATTAACACTTGCTTTCACTTCGGCTCCGTACCTGAGGTACTTAACCTTGCCAGCACAAGAAACTCGCCGGACCGTTCTACAAAAAGTACGCGGTTCTGCTTTATTCGCAGTTCCACAGCTTGTAAACACAGGGTTTCAGGTTCTCTTTCACTCCCCTCCCGGGGTCCTTTTCACCTTTCCTTCACAGTACTATGCGCTATCGGTCACTGAGTAGTATTTAGCCTTGGAGGGTGGTCCCTCCGCCTTCCCACAAGGTTTCTCGTGTCTCGTGGTACTCCGGATCCTGCTAGGTGTGTTTCAGATTTCATGTACGAGGCTTTCACTCTCTCTGGCGGGACTTCCCAGACCCTTCTACTATCTTCCACACTGCCATATCGCAGTCCATACCCCGTCGTGCACGCACAACGGTTTGGGCTCTTCCGCGTTCGCTCGCCGCTACTTACGGAATCGATGTTTCTTTCTCTTCCTCCGCCTACTTAGATGTTTCAGTTCAGCGGGTTCCCTCCGTATACCTATGTATTCAGTATACGGTGACTGAGGTTTGCTCAGCCGGGTTTCCCCATTCAGATATCTGCGGGTCATCGGATATTTGCTCCTTACCGCAGCTTTTCGCAGCTTATCACGTCTTTCTTCGGCTCTCAGTGCCAAGGCATCCACCCTGCGCTCTTTCTAACTTAACCTTACAGCATACGTAGCTTGATATGCTGTGGTCCGTTGCTATCTTTCGATAACTTGATTCGCGTTTTGTTTCAATCTCTTGAAACGTTTTCTTGGATTATTTGATGTCTTGTTAATTATTAATGGCTTATTAATAATATCTCTTTTCTTTCTGTATGAAATTCTCAAGGTACACATTGAGCACTTAGCGAGGATATCCTCTTTTGTACTCTTTTATGAAACATAAGATTTACTCTGCAAGTTTATCACTCGCTTCCGGGATTCGTAAGCTCCGCTTACTTCATCACGGACATTCTACGAATGTCCTCCTGTTTGTCCATCACCTCATCGAAGAACAAGTTCTTCATGAGCTGCTTTCCAAACACCGACCGCTCGTCCTATGTTTCCGTGGAGATAACGAGATTCGAACTCGTGACCCCCTGCTTGCAAGGCAGGTGCTC
>NZ_QTWK01000004.1:3370-3785 GCF_003461085.1 Clostridium sp. AF23-6LB
GTCCTCCTGTTTGTCAATCGTTTCACCGAAGAACAAGTTCTTCGTGAACCGCTTTCCAAACACCGGACGCTCGTCCTATGTTTTCGTGGAGATAACGAGATTCGAACTCGTGACCCCCTGCTTGCAAGGCAGGTGCTCTCCCAACTGAGCTATACCCCCAGAGTGGGCTTAAATGGACTCGAACCATCGACCTCACGCTTATCAGGCGTGCGCTCTAACCAGCTGAGCTATAAGCCCATCTCTTTTTCTGCTTACACTTGATAAGCACTTTGACCATTTCTGATCAAACTTGGAGCTGGCAGCCACCTACTCTCCCACACCGTCTCCAGTGCAGTACCATCGGCCGCTTACGTCTTAACCGTCGTGTTCGGGATGGGTACGGGTGTTTCCCATAAGCGCATCACCACCAGCAAAT
>NZ_QTWK01000004.1:6295-404953 GCF_003461085.1 Clostridium sp. AF23-6LB
CAAATATTGCACCTCCGGCTTTGTTAATGCTTTTTACGATTGGTATATAGTTTGCAACATCAAGCACCATAATCAATATATGAAGAAGAAGCAACAGCACCAGGAGTGTAAGCACATAGGAAATTCCCCGCATTACCATCGCTGTTAAAGACTTTGCAATATAACTGCATACATTATCCACCCCACTCTCCAGGAACGTTTCTCCGTTGCAGTTTGCAATCAGCCAGCCTTTCACATTATCCGGAAGGTCCAGATTTTCTATCGTATCAATCTCTTCATTTCTTGTTGCCGTCTTTGTTTCTTCCGGCAGTTCAAATTTTTCTATGATTTTCTGTTCTATGACATCATCCAGAACGGTATACTGACACAACAGTTTATTCACGCCAGGATATAATATAGCAGTAAGAAGAACTGCCAGCACAATTCCTATCGCGCTGGCAGCACTTTTAAAAAAGCCTTTTCTATATCCACGAAATACCAGTAGCAAAATAAATGCCAGAATTCCGAGAACTAACAGATTCATTTTTTCTCCTTTTCGTTCTTTAACTTTAATTTGATCACCTGGGTTTCATTTTCAAATATCGCAATATACTCCAGCTTATTTTTGGATGGCACAATATTGATCAGATTCTTATTAAAGGTCGTTGCAAACTTTCTTGCTCCATTCAGATAATAAATACTGCAGTCGAATTCCCCCGAAATGATAAGTTCATCATCTGTTGCATATATATTGGAAAATGAATTGTTATAATCCGTTTCTGCTGTCAGCTTACCACTCATATCATAGATATAGATATGGTATCTGTTGTCACTATCTTCGTTATCTGCCGTGATATAACCCAGATATTTTGTATTTGCAAATACACCAAGCATCTCACGGTTCTCCAGATTGATCTCCGCTTTTTCACTTGGTTTTTCAGACATGGCGTATACAACGATCTTATTATCACCAAAACAGACAACTGTGTCATTGTCTACAAAATCTATGTATGGAAATATGGTGTCATCAAAGGTAAAGCCACCCATCAGACGATCCGCATTCTCATTCTGTCCCACAGATCCGAAATTATAGGCTGCAAGATAATCCGGCACAGAAGTCCCGTCTACCTTCACATAACTGGTAAATAACTTGGCTCCGTCATCTGATATTGCAATATCCAGCGGATACCCACTGTTCTCGATCGATGTCTTCATCTCATATATACTCTTGCTGTCTTTATCGTAAGCATTGATATAATTTTCTTTTTCTCCCGACAGGATCACTACATAAACGCCCTGTGCTGCCACGTCGATATTGGTAATATCATAGTTCAGTGTCTGGTTACTGACCTTACCGGATTTATTAAATACATACACATCTCTGCCATTCAGATCTGCAACTGCAGCATAGTCTCCATTTACAACTACCTGCGGCATCTTCATGGAATAGCTGCAGTCCCAGACAGTATTACCACTCTGATCAATATAGGATACTCCATCTTTTGTTACCTTCAGGACATTATCACTGAACAATACATAATTGGCTATATTATCTCCGGATGTCTCGGTAGATGTCACCACGTCATATGCTCTATATTCTCTTGTGCTGATGTATCTGCGCACGGATACGATCGTTACCGCTGCAATTAATATCACAAGTAAAAGGATCAGCAGCTTTAATCTTCCTGACATTCCTGGTGTTACTTCTATTATGTTGCTGTCCGTATCCTGTGTCCTGTCCTGTTTTTCAAAACGACGTTTCCCAAAAGCAGGTTTTCTTTTTTTATTCAGTTCTTCAGTTGTTTCTTTTGTCATACTATACCTCTATATTATCTGCAATTTTAAATAAGAGTTTTTCTTTTCACATGTGGACAGTATATCATTTTTAGTTTACAGATGGAATAGCTATTTTTTCCCCCGGATAGATTGTATCTCCTTCTTTAATTCCATTTGCATTCATCAGGGCATCCACATATTCCGGAGACTTGTACATCTTGATCGAAATACTCATCAATGTATCTCCTTCTTTAATCGTATAATACTGCAGAATTCCCTCTGCCATTGTCTCCTGGGTATTTTCCTGAGTATTGTCCTGTGAAGTTGTCTGTTCCGTTGTTATCAGACTCTCTGTATCCGGTTGATCTACCTGCGTTTTGTTCTGTGCCCCATTTGATCCTGTTACTCCTGCCTTATCTGTGCCGACAGACTCTGTCTGCGTTTCCGTAACAGCCGATGTTCCGGCAGTCGTACTGTCTATATCTTTTGTATATATTGTCTGTTCTGTATTGCTGTTTGAAAATACCTGTACCCCGGAATCTCCATTTTCCAGTTCCATTTTTCGGATCGTAGATTCGATGTTCTTCATTTTATCATAGTTTCCGGATACAACAACTCCCATGGATAGTACAAATAAAGCTGCAAAAGAGGCTACTGCATACCGGACATAGGTGCGGTTCTTCTTTGGTTTTTCAGGTGTGTCACCGCGCATGGCGCGGAAATTCTTTACAAGCTCCGCATCCTTCCGTACTGCTGCGTTCTGCTTGTCCTCACAGGACATATTCTTACGGCTGATAATGTAGCTCTGCATTGCTTCATTTCTGACATAATAAATATAGTATCCACGTTGCCGCATCAGCCGGTTCTTCTCACATACATAAAAGGCATCATCACATTCCAGAGAATCCATAACAAACAGTACCTTATCTCTTCCCCGAAAATTTTCCAGATGAAGTCTGGTAATCTTGTCATTGATTTCTGTTGAAAATCCCATCCTGGATAAAAACCATCCCACAACTGACAGATTTTCAAAATATTTATTGATATCCGCATAGAGCTTGCTCCAGATATGATCATCAAATTTAATCTGTTCTACATCAAACTCCAGATTCTGTGCTTCTACCGCTCCACTGATGAACAAGGTCTCTGTATCCCCGTCTTTAAAATATTCTCCAAGCAGGATCGCACCGCGGGAGGTTGTATTTCCCGGCTCTGCAATCTTGCGAAGAAATGTCATTACATAATCTTCTATGTATATCTTCTTTTTATCCGGGGCATTTCCTATCTGTCTGATATTCTTTGGCATTCTGTAGTGACCATCATTTTTTGCATTTTTTTCTGCTGTCGCCTTGTCATATACAATCTCTATCATGATAACACTCCCCATTCTTTTATTTACTTTCGTTCTATCGAAAGTTCTCTATTTTGAGATTAATTCTGATAATAGCATTCCAGATAGCCTGTACTTATCAAATTTTGTCAACAGATCCTGCAATCCATATTTTTTCTTTTTTATTATTTCGACATTTTATTTTTCAGCTTTGTGTAAACTTTATCAATCCTGGTAATACTTTATAGTAAGATACATTTTCTGGAAGGTGTTTATGAATATCAGCAAAAAACAAACGAAACGAAAAACTGAATATTTTGATCCCAGCCGTAGCCATACCTGTAAAGCACTTGGGGATAAGATCATAGAAATGATATATGAAATGGATGGTGCTTCCAAGGATATCATCGTTATCTGCATCGGCACAGACCGCGCAACCGGAGATGCCCTTGGTCCTCTGGTCGGTGATTATATCCTGGCTCACAACACAACCTATCAGGTTGCAGGCACGCTGCAATACCCTGTCCATGCTTTAAATATCAAGGATACCATCGAACACATTTATGCGGACTTTGACAATCCTTTTGTGATTGCTGTCGATGCCTCTCTTGGCATGTCAAAGGACATGGGACTGGTCACGCTCACCAACTCCCACCTTTTTCCCGGAAAAGGCGTAAATAAAAAACTTCCGGCAATAGGCGATATGTCCATTACCGGAATTGTGAATCTGTCTGGTCATACCGGAGCAAATCTTCTCCAGAATACCAGATTATATACAGTTAAACAAATGGCAGAATACATCGGAAAGGCTTTGATCTATGCCGATCATCATCTGTCATCTCCCTTATAAACTTTGATAGCCTCAGATACTGTACTTGCTGATCCTTCTTCCATAATTGAGATCAGATCAGATAATTTCTCTTCTGTACAAAAATCCTTTCCGAGATATGTTTCATATTTGTTCGTGATCATAAGCTCGTATTCAGATATCTTCTTCTGCGTATCACCGAAATCATTTTCCAGTGTATCACGTTCGGATTTCAACCGGTCCAGTTTCTCTTTTCTGCGTCCGGTAATCTCATCCGTAATCAACTGCTTGGTTTCTTTCTCGAATGTACGAAGCGCATCCAGTTTTTCATCACTGATCACTCCACCTGCATCCTCTAATTCCTGAATCTTTTTATCATATTTACCCAATCTGTAAATACTCTCATCCTTATCCTTTGCAATTGAATTCTTGATTGCTTTTACAGCCTTCTCATTGGCTATGATCTTATCGCGGGTTCTTCTTCCCTCCCGGATCAAATCCCTATGTTTCACCTTTGTCAGGTTAAATACAATAAAATAAATAATAAACTCAGCAATTATGATCAATGCTGCAATCAACACGCACATTGCAGTATGACTTCCTGTCTTAAACTTTGTATTCATCAAAACCGCTATCACTGCTGCAGGAATTCCTCCACATGCAACCAAAAGAATTACAAACAGCTCCAGAAATTCGCTCATGCCTTTTGGGGAAAACAGACAATAATACATCTTCGTATTACAAAACGGCGGAACATGGTTCTTTTTGAATAAGGTCTTGATAGTCGCATTCAGCTGACGATTCTCCTCCCGGATATCTGCCGTCTCCTTATTGATCCTATCTTCCATTCTCTGGCTTTTCTTTTTATCCTTCTTCGTCTGCACTTGACGGATCTTGGAATTATTTACATCGATCTGTCTGTCATAGCTTGCAGCGATCTGTTCTTTTCTTTTCTTTAACGTGGCACTGATCTCATCGCCGGTCGCCCGTTCTTCCCGGACGATTGCCCGTTTATTCTTCTTCTGGAGCAGTTTGATCTCCTCCAGCTTATCTTTTAAATCTTCTAATTCGGAGATTGTATCACGTGCTTCAATCAGGTATTCCTGATCTTCATCATATACGTTATCCGCAGCCATAGTTTTCCTCCTGTCTGTAAATGTACACGCACAAGCCTGCACTATATTTATTTTAACAAATAACCCCTTATTAAACAACCAGAAGTTTTTTCTCTGGTTTCTCTGTAATCTGTCACACTTTTTTCAAACAAAATTAAGAGAATGTAAATTGCAAACCGTGTCCACTTCTTCTATAATAGAAAAAACAACTACCGGTACAACAAAAACAATACCGGCAGATATGACTTTTAAACAGCATATATTTTACATAAAGGAGGATTTAACCTGACCTATGAATATTTTATTTTTTCTGACTCCCAAGAGCGAGGTTGCATTTATAGAAAATACATTTACTTTAAGACAGATTCTTGAAAAGATGGAGATCCATCGATATTCAGCAATCCCGATTCTGTCGGGTAACGGCGAATATGTCGGAACAATCACCGAGGGTGATATTCTCTGGTTCTGCAAGAAAGCCGGATTAAACCATCTGTCCGAATCTGAAGATATCCATCTGTCCGACATTCCGAAAAAATTCGAATATGCCTCCGTATCAATCAACTCAAACATGGAAGATCTGATTGCCCGTGCAATGGCACAGAACTTTGTTCCGGTAGTCGACGACCACAACAAGTTCATCGGTATCGTAACCCGAAAAGATATTATCGGCTACTGCTATAAAAAGCTGAGCCAGACTTCATAGTCTTTTTTCAAAAAAATTAAAAAGCCATCCAACCGATACTATTATTATACCGGCTGAATGGCTTTTTATTTATTATAACACGCCTGTTCTGTTGATTGCTGAGATTAAGGCATATACAGATGCATCAATAATATCATCCTTAATGCCTGCACCCCAGGTAACTATTCCATCTTTTCCTTCCAGACCTACATAAGCGACTGCCTGTGAGTTAGAGCCAACCTGTAATGCATGCTCCTCATAGCAGATGATCTTGAAGTCAATGTCAAAATGCTTTTTAATTGCATTGCTGACAGCATCCAGACGTCCATTTCCTTTACCATGATATACTTTCTTCTCACCATATTTCATGATCGTGATCTCCGTTGAGATTCCATCGCCCTGCACAAAATGGCATTCTAACATCTGAACCGGACCTTCGATATTGACATATGTACGCTGGAAAATATCCAGTACTTCTGCAGCGGATAATTCTTTATGTGCCTTATCGGATACATCTTTAACTGTGTATCCAAGGTCTTCACGGAATTTGGCCGGAAGATCAAAGCCATACTTGGACTGAAGAATATAACCGATTCCACCCTTTCCTGACTGACTGTTGATACGGATAACATCTCCGTCGTACTTTCTTCCGATGTCTTCCGGATTCAGAGGCAGGTATGGTACTGTCCACATGCCGTCTCCCTGATCTTCTCTGTACTTCATACCCTTTGCGATCGCATCCTGATGAGATCCTGAGAATGCTGCAAAGACTAATTTACCTGTATATGGAGAACGCTCGTATACATGCATATTTGTCACGCGCTCATATAATTCTGTCAGCTTTGGAATGTCGGAGAAATCCAGTTCAGGATCTACTCCATGTGTAAACATATTCATCGCAAGTGTGATGATATCTACATTACCGGTTCTTTCACCATTTCCAAATAAAGTTCCCTCGATTCTGTCTGCACCTGCAAGAATACCAAGCTCCGCATCTGCTACGCCACAGCCACGGTCATTGTGCGGATGTAAGGACAGGATAACATTTTCTCTGTCAATCAGATGTTCGCTCATGTACTCGATCTGACTTGCATATACATGTGGCAGTGACATCTCTACGGTTGCAGGAAGGTTGATGATAACCTTACGATCCGGGGTAGGCTTCCATTCTTTAATAACTGCATTACATACTTCCAGTGCATAATCGATCTCTGTTCCGGTAAAGCTCTCCGGTGAATATTCAAATGGATAGTTCACTCCATGTTCTTCTGCCATCTGATTCAACAGTTTTGCTCCATCGACAGCAAGCTGTAAAATCTCTTCTTGGGATTTCTTAAATACCTGTGTTCTCTGTGCATAAGATGTTGAATTATACAGGTGAACGATTGCATTCTTTGCGCCGTCAATTGCTTCAAATGTCTTCTTAATAATATGTGGTCTTGCCTGTGTCAGTACCTGAATGGTTACATCATCCGGTATCATATCCTTCTCGATCAGGGTACGGCAGAACTCATATTCTGTTTCTGATGCTGCAGGGAAACCGATCTCGATCTCTTTGAAACCGATTCGTACAAGTTCCTTGAAGAACTCCAGTTTCTCATCCAGATTCATCGGAACGATCAGTGCCTGATTTCCATCTCTTAAATCTACACTACACCAGATCGGTGCCTTATCAACGTATTCCTTTTCTACCCATTTTGTAGACTTTTCCGGCGGCATATAGTAGCCTCTTTTGTAATGCTCAAAATTCTTCATGTTTAACCTCCTGTTTCTGTTTTCTGTATAAGCTCCTGTAACGGCTTTTGTTCTCCGATTCATATATTACATAAAATATGGCAATAAAAAAACCTACATCTCATCACCTATAGAGACGTAAGTTATACGCGGTACCACTCTATTTCATACATGTTGTATGCTCTCGTTACAGATACAGATAGAATCTCTTATATCCTCCTGCTATAATGGTCAGGTTCCATCCCATCCTACTTCCTTTCAGCGGGCTACTCTGAGGCGAGTTCAAATCTGTTCCACTGTTGTCTCACACCAACCGACAACTCTCTGAATGCTTCATAGATTCTACTATTCCTCTTCATCGTATTATCTGTATCGACTTTAACACAGTGTCTCGCTGTCTGTCAACCCCATTTTTACAGAAAAACTCCGTCATGAAAAGATCTGCAAAAAATATGCACGCGGCAACTGTTCTTCCTGTATCCGCGTGCATAGGATTGTCATTCCTACCATACAATATGACGTTTGTTCTTCAAGAGACAACCGCCTGATGCGATCATCAATATACCGGATGCAAGTCCAAGCACCAGAACCACTACGCCTAATGCAATATTTATTGCGCCTGAAGTTTTCATTGTCTTATATGCTTTCTCCATTTTCAGCACCCCTTCTGCAAAAATTTCATTTGAAAAGATGATACCACAAAGTCTCTCACCTGACAATGTTTCAGAGCAAAATTACACCTTAAAATTTACATTAAATATTCTTTATGTTACACTATTTTTAAAAATGAACACATATGCTATTCTTTTTATTTTCAGAATGCAGAATGTCGTCTCGAAATGAAAAACGTATCCTATACACTATAGATAAGGAGTCTGAATTATGCCAGCTATTTCAAATGACTGGGCTGCGGAACTGAAGCCCGAATATAAAAAAGAATATTATAAAGAACTGTTTAATTTTGTCGGACATGAATATGCCACAAGAGAGATCTTTCCTCCTGCCGATGATATATTCAATGCGTTCCATCTGACACCATTATCAAAGGTCAAATGTGTTATCATCGGTCAGGATCCTTACCACAACGTAGGGCAGGCGCATGGTCTGAGTTTCAGCGTAAAGCCGGGTGTCGACATCCCGCCTTCTCTTGCTAATATCTATCAGGAGCTTCACGATGACCTTGGCTGCTATATACCCAATAATGGTTATCTTGTCAAATGGGCAGAGCAGGGTGTCCTGATGTTAAATGCTGTTCTGACCGTCCGGGCGCATCAGGCAAATTCCCATCAGGGACATGGCTGGGAACAATTTACAGACGCCTGTATGGAGATCTTAAACCGCCAGGATCGTCCGATCGTATTCATCTTATGGGGATCGTATGCACAAAAAAAAGCTTCGATGTTAAACAATCCGAATCATCTGATCTTAAAAGCTCCGCATCCAAGTCCGTTATCTGTCTATCGTGGTTTCTGGGGAAGCAAGCCTTTCAGCAAAACGAACAACTTCCTGACCGAGCACGGTGTTGAACCGATCGACTGGCAGATTGAAAACATATGACAATAAATCTGCCAAGCAAATAAGCAACGTGTCTGTATAAAGACAACGCTGCTTATTTATTTGGCAGATAAACAGATATGCGCAAGAAGGGCGAATAGCTGTACGATTTCGAAAGTCCGACGGACAGAGAAATCGGTATTATTGAATTGTCTCCCGCTTCTTGTCCAGTTCTGCCTGAACAACAGCAAGTTGTTCGATAATTTTATCTTTTAACATAGATATCTCGGAAGCATAGTTCTCTCCCAGATTGTCTTTTACCTGTTCTAACCGGTCAAGGATATCGGTATAAGTCTGATTTACTTTTCTCTGGATCCATTTGCGATTGGATACAAAAAGGATAGTTCTTAGATTATGCAGTCTGTCTGCAAGTTTGATCATGACCACCTGTGCCGGGGCGTGGTCAAATAGACGTTTTGAATAGTCAGAGAAGGTCTCTCCTTCAAGTTTACTTAATAAATATACATGATCCCTGATATCCGTACCAAAGATCTTTTCAATATCTTCAAATGTACAGTCCGTATCTTCTACCGTATCATGCAATAACGCAACTACAAGTACAGTTTCATCCTCTACATGGCATTCGTCCTTTAATATATGGTAAACGCCAAGAATATGTTCATCATAATACGGCACTTTGCCATCTCTTCCAAGACGTGTCTGCCCCTGATGACATTGCCTGGCAAATGCCATTGCAGTCTTCACGCAATCTGCTTCTGCTGCTTCTGTCTGACAGCCACATTCTTCTATATAAGAAATTGTTTCATTCCTGTCTGCTGTATTTGTAAAACCCTGCATGTTCTGCTCCATTCTGTACCTTAACTGGTATTTAATATGACATAACCGGACATGTCCACCCGCACCTTGTATCTATTTCAGTATAACACAGCCGCCCATATCTTTCCAGCAAATCTGTCATTTTATAGATACTTCATTTTTTCATCTGCTTCGTTTTTCTGTCTTGTACTTTTCCATAATTTGTCTGTCTCCAAGCTTGAATCCTGCCGGAATTTCGCATATACTAGATTCTGCTTTCCCGTAATATTCAACTATATAATGTTCCAACCTGTCCGTGCGGGTTGCAACAAGCGGACTTGAACGCACAATATATATGTCATTGCCTGTTACGGTGAATGATACAAATTAAGAAAGAGGTTTCACGATTATGGATATTATTTTGAAAATCAGTCAGGAACTTATGTGCCGGCAGGAGCAGGTAGCTGCTGCCGTTAAATTGATAGATGAGGGATGCACGATCCCTTTTATTGCAAGATACAGAAAGGAAGCTACCGGTTCTTTAAACGATGAACAGCTTCGTACTCTGGATGAACGGCTCACTTATCTCAGAGGACTGGAAGACCGGAAGGAAAAGGTCCTCGCTTCGATCGAAGAACAGGGCATGCTGACCGATGAACTAAAGAAGTCAATTCTGGCTGCTGAAACACTCGTTGCAGTGGAAGATCTGTATCGTCCTTATAAACCAAAGAGAAAAACGCGTGCGACAATCGCACAGAGCAAAGGTCTTACCGGACTTGCCAACATCATCTCCCTTCAGATGACAAATAAGTCGATTCCGGAGGAAGCACTGGCTTATGTATCCGAGGAAAAAGAAGTCCACTCTGCAGAAGAAGCCATCGCCGGAGCTATGGACATTATTGCAGAATCTATTTCAGATAATGCTGAATATCGTACCGAAATCCGAAACCTTACAATGGACAAGGGTATTTTGATGACAACTGCCAAGGATCCGGAAGCAGAATCCGTATATGAAATGTATTATGATTTCAGCACACCTGTACGCAAAATGGCCGGATACCGTACACTTGCGATCAACCGTGGAGAAAAGGAAAAATTTCTCTCTGTTAAGATTGAAGCACCAGTTGATGAGATCACCGGTTATCTGATCCGTCAGGTGATCGTACGCGACAATCCAAATACAAATGACATTTTAAGGAACACTATAACTGACAGTTATGAACGTCTGATCGCACCTTCTATTGAACGTGATATCCGAGGCAGTCTGACAGAAGCTGCTGAAGATGGCGCGATCAAGGTATTTGGCAGCAACTTAAAGCAGCTCTTAATGCAGCCACCGATCAATGGTCATGTGGTTCTCGGCTGGGATCCTGCTTTCCGTACCGGATGTAAGCTGGCAGTCGTTGATGCAACCGGAAAGGTGCTCGCCACTAAGGTTATTTACCCAACTGCCCCTCAGAACAAAGTGGAAGAATCCAAGAAGATCTTAAAAGATCTGATCAAGAAATATCATATTTCCCTTATCTCAGTTGGAAACGGTACTGCTTCCCGTGAATCCGAAGCGATCATTGCAGATCTTATCCATGAGCTGGATACAAAGATTCAATATGTGATCGTAAACGAAGCCGGCGCATCCGTCTACTCTGCAAGTAAACTTGCAACAGAAGAATTCCCGAACTTTGATGTAGGCCAGCGTAGTGCTGCTTCAATCGCAAGAAGACTTCAGGATCCGCTTGCTGAGCTGGTCAAGATCGATCCAAAAGCGATCGGTGTCGGTCAGTATCAGCACGATATGAATCAAAAGAAGCTGACAGAAGCATTAGACGCTGTTGTAGAAGATTCCGTAAACCAGGTCGGTGTCGATCTAAATACCGCTTCCGCTCCTCTGATGGAACATATTTCCGGTATCAACAAAACCCTGGCAAAAAATATCGTAGAATACAGAGAAGCAAACGGCCGTTTTAAGAACAGAAAAGAACTGTTAAAGGTTGCTAAACTTGGCCCGAAAGCATTTGAACAGTGTGCCGGATTTATGAGGATCACTGGTGGTACAAATCCACTGGACGCAACCTCTGTCCACCCGGAAAGCTATGAGGTTACTGAAACACTGATCCAGCATCTCGGTTATTCCATGGATGATCTTGCATCCGGTCAGTTAAAGGGCATTACAAAAGCAGCCGGTGATATCAAAGCACTCGCAAAGGAACTGGGTGTCGGAACAGTAACCGTCACCGACCTTGTAAAAGAACTGGAAAAACCAGCCAGAGATCCAAGAAGCGAAATGCCACAGCCGATCCTTCGTGGTGATATCCTTGAAATGAAGGATCTGAAGGAAGGCATGATCTTAAAGGGAACCGTCCGCAACGTAATCGATTTTGGTGCATTTGTCGACATCGGTGTTCATCAGGATGGTCTGGTGCATATCTCCCAGATGTCCGATAAATTCATCAAGCATCCATTGGATGTCGTCAGCGTCGGTGACATCGTAACGGTTAAGGTTATGAGCGTGGATCTTGCCAAGAAACGGATCCAGCTTACAATGAAAGGAATTAACTGATCGATTTCCCACGACAAATGTCTGATTCTGTCTTTTGCGCTTGATTTATATATAATTATAAGATAAAATAAAACTATATGTGGCCTGTTAAGGTTTATAAATTATATGTAAAGTTCAGGGAGGAACTATCGTTTTGAAGATAGGGATTATTTCAATAAACACACATACGAAAGCACTTAATTTTGCGTGTCCTTTACACACATATGCTTTCCAGCAATTTTTATCAGATCATGGCATCGAAAGTACAGTCATTGACTATATGCCTATCTACAATAACAAAGAATACGATCCGGTCTATCCTCTGCATTTTTATCTGCAACATGGCTACAACAAAGCTCTGACAGAAATAATGCCGGAAGGCCTTACAAAAGATGAACAAAAGGTCTGGACACATAAGCATAACCTGAAAATACTTACGATCAATAAATTTGCCAAGTTGTACACGATATGGCCAAAGCGGTATCAGAAATTTGAGAACTTTATCAATGCTCATTATATCCGCACCAAAGAAACCTATCACCATGACGATCTGGATGATCAGAAACTGGATTTTGACTGCTACATCTGTGCTACGGATGTTATCTGGCAGTACAATCCGGATAAAGGCTTTGACCGTGGATTTTTTCTGGCTGCCGAGCCTATGAAAAACGCTCCGAAGATCGGATATGCTGTCAGTCGTGGTGTCTTTAACGGCTGGACAAAAGAACAGGAAAAAGAATTTATCGAATATACAACGCCATTCGAGGCAATCGCTGCGAGAGAGTCAAGCTTTGCCGAACACATTCATGAACTGACGGGGAAAGATGTTCCGGTTGTACTGGATCCTGTATTCTTAAAGGATAAAAAATTCTGGCACGATATTGCGATCCCGCCCAGAAATCAGGAACGCAAATATGTCCTGCTCTACGCTGTAATGGAGCGTGCGATCGACTCCATCCAGAAGGCTCTGGCATTTGCAAAGGAAAAAGGTCTGGAACTTATCATTCTGTCCTCCTATGAAAGCAATGTCCATCTGCCAAAAGAAGGCGATTACAAAGTCATCTATAATGTTGGTCCGGATGAATGGCTTGGATATATAGAACAGGCAGAATACATCTTTACAAATTCATTCCATGCCTGTGCATTCTCGATCTTATTTGAAAAGCAGTTTTATGTTGGTGCAAGACATGGCGATAAGGTTGATACAATCTTAAAAACCTTTGATTTAGAGGATCGCCGTTTTACAAAAACCTATGACAGTACAAAATCAGCAAAACCGATCGATTATAGCAAAGTTGGTCAGCTTCTGGAGGAAAAACGAAAAGCCTCCGGTGATTTCATACTGAATGCGATCCATTCTGTTGAAAAGAAATACAATCTGGCAGATACGCATTTTAAGAAGGAACCATTTAACCTGATCTATGCTTCCTCTGCTAAGAATAAAAATCTTGTCTGTCGGTTATTTACTTTTGGATTGAACAAATCGATCCGGGAAAAATCGATTGAATTTCGTCCAAATGAGAAATATGACGGCAACGCAGTTGTAAAACTGGCAAAGAATCCATTCCGTTATAAAGGCTTTACCTTCCTTGGATGGTATTGCCGTACAACTTTTCACGGTATCTACAAATGGTACTGTACGGACGGACAGTTCCACACCGCGGCCGAGATTCTATATCATGATGATATCGAATTATGTCGTTTTCAGGATCAGGAACAGACGGATGCCTTTACAAGGAATCGTTTCCTGACCGGAAATTCATTCTTCCTGCAGGCGGTATGGCAAAATAATGAAAACGGACATATTATTCCGAATATCGAGCGAAGCCTGCGTGCCTCTTTCAAAGAATATATGGTACAGGCTCGTAAAAAATAAATAATGATCCGGATTTTATCGGATAGAAACACAGGAGACCGTGTACAACTCATGCTTGTATACTGTCTCCTGTTTTAATTCGTCTTTATTTTTGTTTTTTGACTCTTTTTATTTTTTCGGCTCTTTGTCCTCGTTTATATTCTGAACAAGCCTGTGTCATCTGGCAAGATAGGTCTGTGCTGTCTGCTGATATATAACCATAGCTTTCATAACCTGTTCCAGTGTGCTTCCATATGTCTGAGCCGACAACACCGTATACGCATAACTTAAAACACCATATGTTATCGCTCCACTCTCTCCTGCTGCCAATGTATTCATCTGTGTAATGTTCTGAATATGCACGGCAGGAATTTCTATATAAAACATATTGGATCCGACGGATACCGGAGTTACTGCATTTCCATTTAAGGTAAATGTTATATCACTCAGCTCCACATCACCTGCTTTTGTAAAATAATGACGGATCAGTGTTCCTGAACGTAGCACCAAGGAGCTTCCATAATAGGAAATTCCATCCGGCATATTTCCTGCCTGCACGGACTGATAGGATGCAAGTGCAGTCAGATCCATGCTTCCTATCTGACGTTCCGTCTCCGGCAGAATTGCATTTGCCAGATCACCGGTATGATAACCAAACAATTCCTGTGCGGCAGTTCCGTAATTCAGCATTGCCTTCACGACCGGAAGTTCTGCTGTATAGGTACTACTCCGGTCTAACATATATCCCGCATAATCCTGAACCGAATACCGATATATTGTTCCACAGGCAGTTCCATCGGACAGAAATACCTGTGCCCGGATATCATCCGCCATCTCCTTTGCTGCCACATAACAGGTAAATACATAATACTGTTTTCCATTTACTGTCTGCTTCTCTGCATCCGTCACCTTCTGTTGCGTTGTGCTTCCATCCGGCATCGTAAATTTCATATATGCACCGCTGTCATTTAAAACTGTATTTGTAAACCGCAGATAAAAGCAGATTCCCGTCTCCTCCTCCAGCCGGAGCGAATATCCGGCAAGTGATGCGCTCATACCATCTAACATTGCATTACACAGATCACAGATTCCATCTCCATCCTGATCTTCATGATACAGGTCTGTACTCAGCTCCGGATAGACAAATTCATATGCGCCATTTGCATCCCAGGCACCTTCTGCTATATGACAGCTCCCGAAATCGGTCTTTGCAAAATGATCCGGCTTCGTTGCAGATCCAACCAAAAAGAAATCATAATAGGTCCGGCTGGTCTGGTCATCCCAGGTCGCATCTACTCCATACCAGATACCGTCCTCCATCTGAACCAGATTCCACATATGGGCTCCACCAGTATCTGTCACTCCGGTCACAAGCACACATGGTATTCCATATGCATCGCACAACAGCTTAAAGCCTCTGGAATATCCTGCACAGACCGTCTCCACCGTTCCATCACCATTCGTGTCACGAAATGCACTGTAAGCCGATTGATATTCACTGCTTGTCGTATTAGATTTTGCATAGGATGTACTGTTACAGATATAATCATGAATCTCTTTTATGGTCTGATATCTGGATGTACTTCCCGCGAGCTTCTTATTGATCGATTCCGTTGCCTCCGACACGATCGTATCCATCTCCGCCTTTGTTGCATTCACCGATGGTTCTTTGATATAGGTCGTAATACATGGAACTGTTACATCCTTTACCATACTGTTATTCTCATCCAGCTCAGACGAATAATATGAAATTCCATTTATTTTGTATGACATATAATAGGTTGCACCCGACAGCCAGCTAAGCTCCGGATGGTCATAGATCAGAGCAAGAAATGCCGGAGTCAGCATGTCACGTTCCCAGCTCAGCACCTGTGGATGAAAGGTATCCGGCATGACCATCTTATTATCCGATGTGATCGTAATCTTCTGATCCTTCCACACGCTGGAATAATTCAACGTGATCGTACTCGTTGTAGAGCCATCTTTATAGGCATCATATAAGCTCTTATAGATTTCTTTTGACACATCATCCAACTGATCATAATACCGGTCCGTTGCTGTCCTGTCTTCCCGAAGGTTATAAGCGGATATTCCATTTCCCATCGTGACCGCATTCACGTCACCCAGGATTTCTTCCCAGCCATACGAATCCTCTTCCGGCTCCGCAGCCAAAATCTCATCTTTATCTGTTTCTTCTTGTCGATTTTCAACCTGTGTAGATGTATCCGCTTCTTCCTCTGTCTGTTCTTCCGTTTCTGACAGAGTATCGTGCGTTTTATTCGTTGTTATCTCTGCCATTGTTGTTCCCGCTGCAAATACGGTTCCGCCGCCCGTTGCCGCCGCTACGATCATGGCAAGCCCTGCCACAAATATTTTCAGTTTCCTATATCTTCTCATAGCATCACCCCTGTATCAATCTGCTGTGCATCCAGTCTGTGCACCCTCTTGTTTTATACTGTACTCCGTACCTTTTATACTGGTTCTATTTTATCATAGATGGTAAGAGGATACTATGAGAATTTTTATTTCTAAATAGCTGCATGATGTGCTTCGCGCATTTCATACATTTATCATTCCAATTCTGCGATCATCTGTTTTAAGTGTCCCGTCAGTTTTGTATTCTCTGCATAGTCAACCGGGCAGTCAATGATACAGACTTTACCAGATGCAAATGCCTGTTCCAGAACATCCTTCAAATCTTCTGTTTTATCTACACGAAGTCCGACTGCATGCATGCTCTCTGCCATTTTTACAAAATCCGGATTTGTAAAATCTACAAAACAGTGATCGCCAAACCGGTCATCCTGTTTCCATTTGATCAAACCATAGCTGTCATCCCGCATGACCAGAACGACGATCGGAACATTCATCCGAACAGCTGTTTCAATCTCCTGACAATTCATCATGAAACCACCATCACCTGTAACAGCAAGTACCTTTCTTTCCGGATATAACATCTTCGCTGCGATCGAACCGGGAACCGCTATACCCATCGTTGCAAAACCATTTGAGATTAGACAGGTATTTGGCTCATAGCAGTTATAATGTCTGGATATCCACATCTTATGGGCTCCAACATCAGATACCAGAATATCCTCCTTACCCATAACGGATCGGATATCGCAGACGGCCGTGAATCAATATGAATGATCTTGTGGTCATCCTTCAGATTCCATTTGATCGGTGCAAACTCGACAATATCATAACCAACTGTAATAATCAGATCTGCCTTTTCTAATATCACATTCTGGTAATCCTTCTGTCTTGTCGTTATAAATGTATCGAGCAGACGCTGGGTGCAAAATTATTTGAACGAACGACACCACTGAAGCTTACCTATGCCGGAGAACGATTTCTGGACTATGCGAACCGTCTGGTTCAGGCGGAAACAGAAATGATGAGTGAATTTCAGGATATCGCAGATGAACGAAAGGGACAGATCATCTATACCTGCTGGTTACGGATGAATATCTAAAAAATTGTTTCGGACCGGACTTCAGTCACGTCAAGAGCATCCTGATCAGCACCGGAAGGATTCAGGTTCTGGAACCTTGCAATTTTCTTCTCAATAAAACCGGCAATACGATCCGGAGTGCCATGAACAGCATCTTCCAGTCTGAAAAAATGGCTGTCAAGGTTGGTGTGGAATCCAACAATCTGGAAACCTTATATAATCTGTGTATCAACCACTATGGATGCACGGTTTATCCCGGCAATTTTCTGTCTGACCGGAAGCTGACTGACAACCTCAATGTGATCCAGCTTAACTATCCAAGCGCCAGCTATACACTTGGCATCGGCTATATGAACGGGCATTATCTGTCGAATGCCGCAAAAGATCTTATCCGGCTGATGGAGGGGTGATGTGATAGCGTAACCTTGCTTATGGTGTTTGTATCGACCAAGGCATAGCATATATGACCCGCTCCGTTTTCTATAGAATGCATATGTCTAATTCGTAAATACTCCTGTGCCAACTCGCCTTTGGCTCAAACAGGCACTCGTATTTACTGACAATATGCATTCTATTACGAAAACCTCGCTAATGTCATATCATGCTATGCCTTGGTCGATACAAACACTATAAGCAAGGACTATATTTGAATGTATCTACCCATCAACCAATCTAACATTCGACTCAGACAGACACCCGTATTTACCAGCAGCGTGCATCTCATAACGAAATCCTCATTTTACGTCTTATTATAGTGGGAAGAGGGTGACAGGCTGATATGCAACGGAATATTTATTAATACTTTCGGCTTACTTCTTTGGATTATCTATCGCAGGTCGTCAATGGAATTTATAAGGGAGATTTTGATAGAATGTATAATCTGCCAGATATAGCCGCAAGCCGCCTATTTTCTTGGTTTTTTCGTCATTTTGACTGTGCTTTCGTAGTAGCGTTATAAGCCAGCCTATGGTACAATTGATATAAGCATATCAAGAAAATGGTATGTTGGAATTTAGGGTTATGGAGCCGGATATACAGGTATAGAATTAACGTTTATTTTTTATATTCCGTTTGTGTCTATGGCAATATACCTTGTAATATGACATACACGAGGCTTTCGTTATGAGATGCACGCTGGCAAATTAGAGTAAGCTACACTAACCTCAGGCTTCGCGCTAACGCTCGTCTTCACTAAGTGCTCCGCTCAGCCGAAGGTGAGTTGGCACAAGAGTATTTACAAAAAAGACATATGCATCGAATAGAAAACGAAGTGTGTCATTTATAAGGTATGTTGGCAAAGACATAAGCAGAATATAAAAATACATCTAATATAAACTGTATATATCGGACGAAGAAAGGAGTTGAAGGTTATGAACAAAAAGATTATCAGTCTCATACTCATGTTTATTATGATCGGAGAGCTCATGTTTACAAGCATGCCAGTCGTAAAAGCCAGTGACTATCTTGACGTAACAGCTACCGCTACCTCGATCACCTCGGTGAAATTGTCATGGGGAGCACAAAAAGGAGTTACACAATACAAGATCTACCGAGCGGTTGCGGATGAGGATTGGAACGCAGGCAAATACAAACTGATCGCAACCATTTCGGGTAAGAAGAAAAGCTATACCGACAAAAAAGCGAAACCGGAAAAACGTTATACTTATATGATACGTGGTTATAAAAACAAAAAGAAAGTTATCGAAACCGGTATCCCAGCCTCTGCCTATACAGGCCTTGTGTGTTCATTTGACGAATACCAGTTTGCAGAAGCCCCAAGAAGTACAAAGTCGATCACGCTGAAATTATACAGTTCAGGCGGCGTACTTCCAACCGGATATGAAATCTACCGGAAAGAAATGGGTATCGTGGGCTACAAGAAGATTGCCACAGTCAAGAAAAGTGCAGAAAGTCTGAACTACAAAGACAAGACGGTAAAAGCCGGCAAGACATACCGCTATAAGGTTAGAACTTATCTTAAGGTCGGCAAAAAGAAATATTACAGTGCATTTACGGACTACGAACAGATATCTGCAACAAACCGAAGCGGTAAATATACGTTCAAATTTGACAACAGTGTAAAATGCGCTGATAACGAAACAGTATATAAGATTACCAGCAAAGCCTATAATGACACATTGAAATTATATGACAATGCTGTACTGACGATTGAACTGGACGATGGTTCGACCATTGAAACAGGTGTTGATATCATTTCCTATCGCAAGGGTGATGGCACCTGGAAGAAATACAAAAGCAACCAGAGCCTGACTCTTAAGGCAAATGAAACACTCCGGCTCAAGGTTCGTGCTACACAAGATGTAAAGATTAAGAATCTCAAAAATGTACAGTCCTATGAACTGAATATGGATGTTACTTACAATAAAATAAGCAGTTTTCTCTGGGCTTACCCTTATGCCGGTACAGCTAAGACTGTTATGAATTCAGAAGCGATCCATTAAATAACCGCATAATATAAAGTACCTCTGCTCCATGGTGGTTATATGATACAAGACAGAATTTCTGAAATGTATTGCATATGAAACTACTATGGGGTGGAGGTGTTGTTTTTTTGCCGACATTTATGTCGACATTTTCTTGTTCAGTTCGATAAAATTATATGCTATACTTATTTTGTTCTGGTTAAACGAGGTGATCATGAGAAATATATTTTTTGTAGATAGTGAGAACGTCGGTGATTCCTGGATACAACTATTTGATTATCTGAATGACGATGACTGTATCCTTGTATTCTACACCGACAAGTCTCCTAACATGTCCTATGCAAATGTTGTCGCATTGAAACAGTCCCCTTTTGAACCTGAGTTCATCCTCTGTGAAAACGGAACTGATAATGCCTTAGATTTTCAACTTGTAACCTACCTTGGTTCGTATACAGTTAAAAATCCGGACGACAACCTCATCATTGTTTCAAAAGATAAAGGTTTTGACAGCGTGGTACATTTCTGGACGGAACGCGGATACCATGTATGCCGCAAGGCTCCCTCCATTTTCCACACACTGGCAAATGAACTATCTATACAAAAGCCAATGCTTCCTGCAATTCCAGCTTTTACTGCAGTACCGGAAAGTATTGATGATTCAGTAATAAAGGCAGAAAATCCAAAGCCGGACGTGATCGTAGAAACCACTCCTGCTACGAATCCTGGCAAAATTGCTGTTCCTGTTAAGATTGATAAACAGGCTGCTATTCCAGAAGCTGTATCTACGCCGCTGTATGATAAGGAACAGGTCGATACATTACTTTCCTGTGTCGGGAAAAGTAATCTATCCGCCATCCACAACATACTTATATCAATCTACGGTCAGGAAAAAGGAAGTTATATCTATGGTATAGTAAAGAGTTCATCCTACGAGATACCAAAGGTCAACTGGCAAAAGAAAACAAAATACCGTAAATTCTTATCGATTGTTTACTCTAATGCCGGTATTGCTCTCATTGATGATTTCTATAAAAAACTATACCCGCATAAAGCAAACCTTCGGGAAATTCACAACCTCTTCGTAACCAAGTATGGTCAGGAAAAGGGTACCGAATACTATCGCTACTATAAATCGCATGCGGAATTTCTGCAGAAGACATTCTAGCATGTAACAAAAAGGAACCAGAACAAAGTTCTCCCCCGCCACAGGAGCCGAATCGCATATAGGGGATGTGGTAAGTAAGGCTGTGGTGGGGGGAAAATAGAGTATTCAGGAACAAAATCTCTACTAATTTTTAGAATGTAACAGTCCTTATTAATGATGCGTTTTAAAAGTCTATTTTTTAGTGGAATCTCAGATTTCTTTCTATTTTTCTATGTTTGACATTTATTAAACTACACTCTCATATAGGGAGTGTAGCGTAATAATCATAGTTATAGTTTATTTGGGAGATTTCAATCCACACTTCCGCATAGGGAATGACTCTCTCTGCTCATCGACCTGATCAGCTATACCATTTCAATTCGCTCCCCCGCGAAGGGAGTGACATGAATACAACTATTCGTAAAAACTTAAGTTTAACATTTCAATCCACACTCCCGCGTAGGGAGTGACTTCACTTCTACGAAAAATCTAATACACTTCTACATTTCAATCCACACTCCCGCATAGGGAGTGACAAACTACAGCGTTATAAAACAGTTGTTCAAAAAGATTTCAATCCACACTCCCGCATAGGGAGTGACACACATCTGGCACCAACTACCGGAACAGCCACAAATTTCAATCCACACCCCCGCATAGGGAGTGACCAGATAATGCTATTTTAGAAATACATTGTACAGATTTCAATCCACACTCCCGCGTAGGGAGTGACGTCATATTCGCCGATTCCAAGAAGTTCTTCGTTATTTCAATCCACACTCCCGCGTAGGGAGTGACGGTAATCGCAGTCCCTTGATAACCAGTATTCGAAATTTCAATCCACACTCCCGCGTAGGGAGTGACGTTCGCAGGCACGCTATTTTTACTAAAATTAGCGATTTCAATCCACACTCCCGCGTAGGGAGTGACGGCGCTTACACGCATGGTAACCGTTTTCTTGCGGGATTTCAATCCACACTCCCGCGTAGGGAGTGACACTGGCATCTGATTGAATATGCAAAGAGCAAAGATTTCAATCCACACTCCCGCGTAGGGAGTGACTTATACAGCTTGCAATGCGAGGTGATACGGAATATTTCAATCCACACTCCCGCGTAGGGAGTGACTTGATGAGCTGGACCCAAACCGAGGAGATATGAATAATTTCAATCCACACTCCCGCGTAGGGAGTGACTTAACCAACGTCGTTTTTTCCTTTTTGGTAATTAATTTCAATCCACACTCCCGCGTAGGGAGTGACCCGAAGCACATAAGGAATGGAACCTTTACATCTATTTCAATCCACACTCCCGCGTAGGGAGTGACTAAGGTCGAGATCATCACCCGAAAAGATGCGCCATTTCAATCCACACTCCCGCGTAGGGAGTGACCAGGCAAGACAGGCAAAGCTGGAGCTTGATGAAAAATTTCAATCCACACTCCCGCGTAGGGAGTGACAGTACATATCAATTATAAGGCAGTACAAGACGATGATTTCAATCCACACTCCCGCGTAGGGAGTGACTTACAATATTGTATAGCAGAAGCAACTGTTGTTGATTTCAATCCACACTCCCGCGTAGGGAGTGACACTTGCAAGGGGTACGCTAGCTCAAGTTGAAAGTATTTCAATCCACACTCCCGCGTAGGGAGTGACCAGACTATAAAAGATTTAATACCACAAATCTTAATTTCAATCCACACTCCCGCGTAGGGAGTGACCGATAACAACAGTAATGCTAATTATATCAACGGAATTTCAATCCACACTCCCGCGTAGGGAGTGACCAAGACGCGCGCAGAAAACCGCTTGTGTGGAGGGATTTCAATCCACACTCCCGCGTAGGGAGTGACCCTCGGTGGGATTTTGGTGATAGCTCCGGCATAGTATTTCAATCCACACTCCCGCGTAGGGAGTGACTAGATTACCATACCCAATCGCAAATGTTAGTGGTATTTCAATCCACACTCCCGCGTAGGGAGTGACCACGCCGTGATGATTACTTTGCGATCATGTACAATTTCAATCCACACTCCCGCGTAGGGAGTGACTTTTCATTCTCCTTTTTTCTTAATGATATATAAGTATTTCAATCCACACTCCCGCGTAGGGAGTGACGGGCTGTTTATATGTTTTAATGCGTTCTTTTTCAGATTTCAATCCACACTCCCGCGTAGGGAGTGACTGTTCGATCGTAAATACAGATACAGGATTGTGGAGATTTCAATCCACACTCCCGCGTAGGGAGTGACCTGTTTACCGTGTTTGTAGTGTCGCCCTCGCCAATTTCAATCCACACTCCCGCGTAGGGAGTGACAACCTCACTTTCTTCATGTTCTAATGTTTCACGTATTTCAATCCACACTCCCGCGTAGGGAGTGACGGACTGGATAGTAATGCTTTCCAGTATTTTTCCCATTTCAATCCACACTCCCGCGTAGGGAGTGACAAGTTACCTGCTTTGTAGTATCAGCCGATACTGATTTCAATCCACACTCCCGCGTAGGGAGTGACGACCTGCTCCGTGAACGTGGACTTGAACTCAGAAATTTCAATCCACACTCCCGCGTAGGGAGTGACTTGATGTCAGCATATTTTCAATTGTATTGTAATAGTATTTCAATCCACACTCCCGCGTAGGGAGTGACTGCACCAATTCCAAGTTTGTTTGTAGCATCAGCGATTTCAATCCACACTCCCGCGTAGGGAGTGACGATTTTAACAGGTATCCTCCAAATTCCATACGTATTTCAATCCACACTCCCGCGTAGGGAGTGACGAGATCTTGAAGACGTTAATATCTTCGATCACTGATTACAATCCACACTCCCGCGTAGGGAGTGACCATTATCCTCATTTGTTACTGTGAGTATGACTTGATTTCAATCCACACTCCCGCGTAGGGAGTGACTTGATATGCAAGTAAATTTCTAAATCCATTATAGAATTTCAATCCACACTCCCGCGTAGGGAGTGACGACGATGATTACCCGGAAGATGAGACTTATATAAATTTCAATCCACACTCCCGCGTAGGGAGTGACGGTGATCGAAGCCAATCGTGGATTTTTGAAAGAATTTCAATCCACACTCCCGCGTAGGGAGTGACTCACTTCGACTGGATATGTAAGGCGTGATTTCAATTTCAATCCACACTCCCGCGTAGGGAGTGACTATCCCTCAAGGCAACAGTTGTCATATTTTCCGATTTCAATCCACACTCCCGCGTAGGGAGTGACGCGAATACAACAGAGGTCACAAGTGAGTATTTTGATATTTCAATCCACACTCCCGCGTAGGGAGTGACGATGGCTGTTGGTCAATCACGAACAGTCACAACGATTTCAATCCACACTCCCGCGTAGGGAGTGACACATATATCCAACGTCCTCTCCGTATGTATTGGATTTCAATCCACACTCCCACGTAGGGAGTGACTAAATACTTTACAGTTAAGGAAACTGAAACAGACATTTCAATCCACACTCCCGCGTAGGGAGTGACTAAATACTTTACAGTTAAGGAAACTGAAACAGACATTTCAATCCACACTCCCGCGTAGGGAGTGACATTTATGCGGATACAGATTCTATCTTTTTCATCATATTTCAATCCACACTCCCGCGTAGGGAATGACCATCTTCAAGAGCCTGTGTTGCGGTGAGGGTTTCAATTTCAATCCACACTCCCGCGTAGGGAGTGACACAAAAAAGTCTAGAATCATTGTTCGACACTATCATTTCAATCCACACTCCCGCGTAGGGAGTGACCATGTATCCGCGGATATTCGCAATTCTCCGCATATTTCAATCCACACTCCCGCGTAGGGAGTGACAGATGATACATCTGATATAGATTCAACGGAAAATATTTCAATCCACACTCCCGCGTAGGGAGTGACACGCATATTCTCCTTGTGCAGCTCTTTCTACCGTCCAATTTCAATCCACACTCCCGCGTAGGGAGTGACGATCGATATTGATGCAAACAGAAGATACCTGCAGATTTCAATCCACACTCCCGCGTAGGGAGTGACGATTTAACGACGATCCCCCTAGGGATGTTGTTTTATTTCAATCCACACTCCCGCGTAGGGAGTGACCAATGCCACATATTCTGTTCCTGCATATATTTAAATTTCAATCCACACTCCCGCGTAGGGAGTGACATACTCTGTATATGCATTGTCTTTGAGATAGAGAATTTCAATCCACACTCCCGCGTAGGGAGTGACCAAAAAATCATTTCATTTCACCACAAACAACCGATTTCAATCCACACTCCCGCGTAGGGAGTGACTCATATTTCTTTTGATTCTGAGACTTCACACTTATTTCAATCCACACTCCCGCGTAGGGAGTGACTCTACAGTGGTTGTTATGTTAGCAAATACAACAATTTCAATCCACACTCCCGCGTAGGGAGTGACGGGATACGGAATGTGTGTTTGTGACCCTGTTCGTAATTTCAATCCACACTCCCGCGTAGGGAGTGACGACAATATATTGACTTTTGCGGTCGTGATAACCATTTCAATCCACACTCCCGCGTAGGGAGTGACTTGTGACTTGTTTGGATTAAGAATCTTTGACTGCTATTTCAATCCACACTCCCGCGTAGGGAGTGACCCGCATCGAGAATATAATTTACAAGTGTATGATATTTCAATCCACACTCCCGCGTAGGGAGTGACTCCAATGATTAATAATGATGCATGGATTTCAAAAATTTCAATCCACACTCCCGCGTAGGGAGTGACAGAATTTACTGTGTTAGTTGTGTCACCCTCACCAATTTCAATCCACACTCCCGCGTAGGGAGTGACCAGAATAAAATCTGTCTAGCGCTTCAAATGACAATTTCAATCCACACTCCCGCGTAGGGAGTGACATATTGTTTGCTGGCGTTTTACGATATACAGTAATATTTCAATCCACACTCCCGCGTAGGGAGTGACGGTACTTTGCGTATTATTGTCTAAAATTTTGAGATTTCAATCCACACTCCCGCGTAGGGAGTGACATAAATCTTTTCATATTCATACCTACCTTATACGTATTTCAATCCACACTCCCGCGTAGGGAGTGACGAATAAAGCTGCATCGCAAACAGCATGCCCTGGCATTTCAATCCACACTCCCGCGTAGGGAGTGACGAAAGAAAATAATTTTGATGGTACGGACAATGATTTCAATCCACACTCCCGCGTAGGGAGTGACATATAAGAGCCGTATTCTTCGTTGTAAAATACCATTTCAATCCACACTCCCGCGTAGGGAGTGACTTAGGTGTTCGTGGATTTTATCGAACATGTCACTTATTTCAATCCACACTCCCGCGTAGGGAGTGACGCTGAAGAGTTGGGAAGTATTGACAGATTGCATATTTCAATCCACACTCCCGCGTAGGGAGTGACTAGATAATATCAACACTCAGACACTTATTACCAATTTCAATCCACACTCCCGCGTAGGGAGTGACACAATAAAAGTGACGATGAAATGGGACTTTTCTATTTCAATCCACACTCCCGCGTAGGGAGTGACAGGTGTCCACGTTGATACAATTGCCATCGGGTCTGCTATTTCAATCCACACTCCCGCGTAGGGAGTGACGCATAGTGATCAAAGATATTCCAAAAGTCACAATTTCAATCCACACTCCCGCGTAGGGAGTGACAGGGTAGGAAGGATTCTTATGTTTAATCGAGGATATTTCAATCCACACTCCCGCGTAGGGAGTGACCATTGCCGTTTTTATAATTAGCTGACTTGTGTATATTTCAATCCACACTCCCGCGTAGGGAGTGACTCTAAGCACTGACAGGATCAACGCCAGCCAGAAATTTCAATCCACACTCCCGCGTAGGGAGTGACGCTGCACAGATAATACCCACGATTGCCGTTACAAATTTCAATCCACACTCCCGCGTAGGGAGTGACAAAAATCAGACCAAGCTTGTAAACCCCATCGAAATTTCAATCCACACTCCCGCGTAGGGAGTGACGATTGTTACTCAAATAATACGGTATACGCGAGGGATTTCAATCCACACTCCCGCGTAGGGAGTGACACGATTTTCAAAAATTACCGAAATGTAATCGAGCATTTCAATCCACACTCCCGCGTAGGGAGTGACGCGGAAACTCTCCGCGTTTATAATATGAATTTATATTTCAATCCACACTCCCGCGTAGGGAGTGACCGGAGTACGACCTGTCCGGAACAAGCGTTCATGTTATTTCAATCCACACTCCCGCGTAGGGAGTGACCTATTGGTATCCACAAAGCGTTAATTGTGTATGATTTCAATCCACACTCCCGCGTAGGGAGTGACAAACAGTCAAGCAAGTAATCTGGGAAATAATCAATTTCAATCCACACTCCCGCGTAGGGAGTGACTTTTAACGCAGTATCAACCTTTTCCTTGTCTTTTATTTCAATCCACACTCCCGCGTAGGGAGTGACAGGGTGTACCTCCGCGCTTTTGTTTAGTCAAGCATATTTCAATCCACACTCCCGCGTAGGGAGTGACTAAAAAAGGCACTCCGGAGAGTGCCTAGAGGGTAATTTCAATCCACACTCCCGCGTAGGGAGTGACATCCACTGGACATTACACGCATTGTGAACGATGAGATTTCAATCCACACTCCCGCGTAGGGAGTGACTTGTACCGCATAATTTATGATAAACAAATTTGGATATTTCAATCCACACTCCCGCGTAGGGAGTGACTGAATTCGGACGCGTGTAAGATCTTTTTACTTAACATTTCAATCCACACTCCCGCGTAGGGAGTGACATAAGCTCATCCACAAGAGTTAAGGCACTCATTATTTCAATCCACACTCCCGCGTAGGGAGTGACTCTAGGCACTCTCCGGAGTGCCTTTTTTAAAAAATTTCAATCCACACTCCCGCGTAGGGAGTGACGAAGCATGGGGTTGTTTTGTTGTTAAACGCAACCGTATTTCAATCCACACTCCCGCGTAGGGAGTGACATAGATTCGCATAAAATTTTGAAAGTTTCATGGAATTTCAATCCACACTCCCGCGTAGGGAGTGACTCTCCGACTTTTTTCCTATGCTTTGTGTTTAAATTTCAATCCACACTCCCGCGTAGGGAGTGACTGTATATACATTAGATTTTCTTTCAAATCAAAAAATTTCAATCCACACTCCCGCGTAGGGAGTGACAGCAAATCTCACCAATATTCTGCCTTAAAAATTGATGAAATTTGTTAAAACTAAACATTATTTGATATTTTTTTCCTTTTTTTCAAAATACTCATTATAAAAAAGGATTTAATATCATATTATTTAGTGCGAATCCTTCAACAATTTTATGTACGCTTAACATTCGCACTTTAAACTATAAGCACTTGGTCAGCTGCGATTCCTCTATCTACTCCAAAATGCTCAATTTTTGTTTGATAATGATTTCCCAAATAATAGAATCTGATGCTATCATGTTCTGCATCGATAATATCTGTTAACGTTGCTTTCAATGTCACACTTTGTGCATTATCCAAGATACACTCGAACACAGAATTCTGAACCCTTCTTCCATAGTTAACACACTGTTTTGCCACTTTTCGAAGTCTGGTTCTTCCAGCAGCATCTTCCGTATTAACATCATATGTTATTAATACCAACATGTATCTCACCTTACTTCCATAAAAATGGTGGATATCCATCCAAATCTCCACGAAGATACCGTGCCAGCAACATGGCCTGCACATATGGAACTATTCCCCATTCCACTTTTTCTTGTAAATATGGATGTGTAATTAATTCTTTTTTACGCTTCTGCCACTCTGTTAAAATAATCTTTCTGCCATCGTTATTGATCAACACCGCCCCATTTTCCTTTTGAGTAAAATTCTTCTTTGTTATCATCTTTTTATTTATTAAAGACAATACAAAACGATCGGCAAAAACTGGACGAAGTTCTTCCATCATATCTAATGCAAGTGAAACTCTCCCAGGTCTTTCTGTATGCATATATCCAACACAAGGATCTAATCCAACACTCTCTAAGGCAGATACATACATATTAGATAACAAAGTATACACAAATGATAACATCGCATTCACCTCATCAAGTGGAGGTCTTTTGTTTCTCCCCTGAAATGTAAAGTCTTTTTTTTGCTGTAAAATTAATTCATCAAATACACCAAAATAATCACTTGCCGCTTTTCCTTCAAATCCACGCAATTCATCTTTGGCATTGCAATTTCTGACATAAGCAAGATGCTTGTGTAACCTGTCAGCTACATTGCCAACACGTTCAGCATCAATCTGCATACTATGATCTCTAACAGCTCTCTTTAATATCCATTTAGCATTATAAATCTTACCTATAATATTATTTTTTGCTATTTCAAGACTTTTGCTATCATTTTTACTACTGTCATACTGCTGTTCTCTCAGAAAAACATTTCCACGCACTTTTCCGCTAATTCTTGCAAGAAATTTACCCTGTGGCGAAATATAGACTAAAGAAATATTTCGATCCACACATGCTCCCATTAAAGCAGGACTAGTTCCACGATATCCAAAAGAAACAATTCCTTCCAAATTATGAAGTGGCAACCGTCCTATTTCTTTATTATCATCATAAATTACGATGTTCTCACCATCTAAAGCCAGATAACTATTTTCAGATGTTACATATAATGTGTTCAGTAATTTTCTCATTCATCTTCCTCCTGAAGCATTCGCTTCACATAGGTACCTACAGAAACAGTTTTACTCAGTTTGGGCAAACAAATTTCTTTTAAAGAACACGAACTACAACTTTTACTTGTTTTTACCTTGGGTGTATAATGCCGGCTAAAATAATGATGCATTTCCTGAAACATGTCTCTTACTTCTAGTCGTAGCTCATCAGTAATGTGTATAATCTCTCGCCTCTTAGTCTCTCCATAGAATAATGCACCTTCTTTAACTTTTGTCGAAAACATTTCTTCCAAACACATCGCTTGAGCAGCTAACTGCAATTGGTCTTTTTCATCAGTTTTTGGCTTTCCTTTTTTATATTCAACCGGATAGATAGAATATAAGCCTCGATGTCCATGCAATCTGACACCATCTTCACATCTGCGAAATTCAACCATATCACACTCACCAGTTATACCCATTTCCTTGGATACCACTGGTAAAGCACGAACAATAATTGTGTCTTTTCTCTTCTCTGTGAGATATGGATCATGCGCCTTTTTATGCATTAATTCCCCTATTACAGTATGTACATTTTCTTCCCATTGCTGTTCAACATGAATCAATGCCCATTGCCTTCTACAAAATTTAAAGTGCTGAATTCCTGATATAAAAAGATAATCTTCTTCAGAATATTCCATTAATTCATCCTTCTCACTTCTACTGAATCAGGAATTTCTTGCTGACAAACAGTTACATCATAATCCTGATACTTTCTTGGATACTCGACTGTATCTTTCTTTTTCACCTTTACCGCATCAAACAACTTATAAGCAGGGCAATCTCCAAGTTCTTTGCTATGCTTAAATACAATCAATTCTCTAACTGCCATATTGCCTCTTGCTGCAGAGTGATCTACCTCAAACATATTAAGAATTGCTTCCCAAAGTAACTCAAGATCATCCTCAGTAAAACCAGTCACCTTTCTAGCCAAATTTGCAGAAATATATCCTTCTGCACGATACAAGCCATAAGGAACAATCATCTTTCTTCCCATTTCAGTTGACTTGTTCTCTGCATCCTTTTCTGTAGTAATAGCTACTCTGGTAATGGTCACCTCCTGACTAATAATTGGATCAATACTTCTGGCAAATCCAATTTGTACCGGGCCTCTAACCTGACCACAGTTAAGAGCAGCCTTCACAAAAGTAGTCATAACAGCACCAAAAGTACGAATATCATAAAAATTCTGACACATATAATCCTTTAACTTGGTATCTATGAAAGGATCGTTTTTCTTAAGAGTTTTCAGCTCATTCGTAATTTTCTTATCATCTGTTTCTGTAATACCCACGTCAGCACATGCTTCCCTGTCGCTACGATTCAGTGGAACATCTTCCTTGATGTAAATCTTATATCCCTTTGAATCCTCTTTCACCGTTTCCACATAGTTTCTAATTTTTCTTTTCAAACATACATCCGTAACCAGTCCCAGACCACTTTCGGGATCAATTCTAGGCATATTGCCAGCATCCGGGTCACCATTTGGATTACCATTTTCTACATCAAATAAAACAACAAACTCATAACGATTTTTGATTACTTCACTCATTTACTTTTCCTCCACTTTTTCATATTTTTTCTGCTGCTGGTGATAATATCCCAGCATAAACTGTCCCTGTTGTTCCAACGATAAACGTTTTGGGTATTCTGAAATTTTTCCGCATAACTCTGTAATCTTTTTCTCATAATACACTTTGATACCACCATTTTCTCTTTCCAGCTTTTTAATATGACTATTCTTCAATTTCAATAATACTGGAAATACGGTAGCCGGAGTAGTACAAGCTGAATTAAAATATCGATCTCTTATTGTTGCTTTAATTCCTGGATTAGCATCCCTTTGAATAGACTCCAACACTGAAAACAGTCTCCCCAGTATATAAGCAGTATTTGTACATTCTTCATTTAATCCCACAAAATCATCTCCTCTCAAACAATGATAGTTTTGTATTAAATATGCCTTAATAATTGCCGCCTGATTCCATTTCACATCGCCAGCTTCAGCTCTAATACGAATCAGTACATTTGTGTATAAGCAAGCCGGATAACGTGTGCCTGACAAAATAGATTGCATAACTAATGCTGCCATGCTGGGTATCGGTGACTTATTATTGGATTTTTGATTTACTGTAGCATTGAGCATATCTTTTATTCCTAAATATTCCTGTTCCACCCAAATCGGCTTCACAATATTCAGCCTCCTGTAATGTGCTTTGATATTATTTAAAATATTCCCAAATGTGTTTTGATAAAAAAAGCGGACAGAAATACGAGCAGCATTAGGTGATACCGCGAGAATATTGAAGATTTGATTTGGGTCCATATCTTCTTCCTCCAAATAAACCTTTGTATCCTGCTTTAAACTATCAAACAGGTCTCTTAGCATCTTCGAGTTATCTTTCGTAGGTTTCACGGCGTTAAAAAATCCCTTTTGATATTTTTTCTTTCCATTTCCCGCCCAAAAGACCACCATGGAATCCCCCAATGAAAATGTATAATCTCTCTGCGATAATAAATAATTTAGTGCGGTAGTATAAGCAAATTCCGCATATCTTCCTACAGGAGCATTATAACTTTGTGTTTTCTCATAGGATTCAAACGATGGGGCATTGAAGGAAATTAAGGCTGCTCCACTAGATTGTGCTCCCGGAACCCCTTTGATTACCTTGTGAATTCTAGATATCTCAGTTTTCTGCCCGGTAACCATACAAATACCTTTCACCTCACTGGAAGCGACATCAAGATGATTTCTCCAGCATGTTTGGATTTCCACATCTTCCTGTACATCTTCTGCATCAAGACAAAAAATCAAGTTTGCTCCATCTGTAAGCTCTTCCCAATTATCTGCAATTGAAGGATTTTCTTTTGCTTTTTGCGGTTTCCAAGTCAAGAAGTAATTCCTAATAGCTTTAGCCACTCTTCCCTGTGCATATTTTAAAATCTCCAAGTGTAACTCTTTTGCTACCTCATAACATTCAATCACCCTCTTATCATTTCCATTTTTATCAATACCTAGGATATATTTTGCATTATCACACAGAAAGTTTGCTGCAATACCGGATGACCTTGTTACCATTTCAGGTACCCTCACCAGCGCAGGAATCCACACAGTTTTCTTTCCTCGTACTTCCTCAATTTTTCTTGACTGTATCCCTAAAACCTGTCCATCCTCCGATAAATTAATTGCATAAGACACTTTGGCATGACACCATCCTAATTCAGAAACAAGTCCCTGTTTTTCCAGATTCTCATAATATTTCACCAAGGACTGTAAAATCATCGTCTCACCTCACAATCTTTCACATCAATTACTCCATGCCTCATTACGGCTCTAAAAAACATTGGTTGAATATCTTCCAAATTACTGTAGTCCATATCATACAGCATAAAGCCAAGATCTTTTTCATCAACATCATCATACGCTGTATGAATTTTGTCGTCTTCACACAGTGCAAAATTGGCCGGAAATTCCCTACAACCAAAGTAAGGCATATGATAGCATTCACCTTTCTTTAACCTTCTTACGACAATATCCTTGAATTTTCCCGGATTATCTGAACTATTTGCTTTATCTGTCATTTCAAAATGAGCTTCAATCACATAAGCCACATCATAAAGCATCAAAGAGGCCCTCTGTACAATATCCTCCTTAGTACTAATATACAATGTTTTATTTGCACCATTATATGCCTGCAGCACATTTCTAGCCTGTATCTTACTCTTCACTTCATTTCGTCTTACACTTGTGAATTGAATTGGCTTTTGCACATAAATCTTATCAATAACCCATTTCATTCCGGGATGCCAGTAAATGCTTTCCAGAATACCTCTGGCAGCAGAGGGTGTCATTACATCATAGCTGCATCGCTCAACTTTAAACTCGGGTCTTGTAAAAAGAGCATATTCTCCCCAGACATTTACTTTAACTCCAACTCCCATTGTTTCACCTTCTTTCTATTATTATTAAATATTGTAAAATTGTTAAAATATCCCACCTCCTTTATTATTTAATAAATGCATTTATAAATTTCATTTTTTATTATCTAACATTTTCAAGACTATCCAAATAAAGCTTGTCCCAATTCCACATCTAATTTCAACCCTGTCTCATCTTGATAAATTTCGTTTCTTATCAATTTGTAAAAATCCTGTCCACCACCTTGTACAGGCTCTAATATTCCATCATAATACATCTTTTCAAACAAATTCTCACTTCTCCCGGCTGATGACCTCCGTACATTCACACAATATTGTCCCGATTTTCTCATCAAACTCTTTGTAATGCCTTTCATCTCAATCTCATTTAGAAGATCTATTGCTTCCGGTTCTTTTGGAATGAATACCAAGACTGTATTTTCTTCTATCAGATTAAATTCTCTTGCTACAGTCGCGAAATTATATTTCTCATCCCTGAATTCACTCAGAATTCTCTTCTTATCCAAGCTATCCCCCTTAATATGATATAATCTAGAGAAATACTCTGTGACAACTTCCAAATTTGATATGTCTTTTCCCTCTGCCATCAAATTCTTAGTAACATCAATCTGTTGCCGTTGACTAGGTATCGATTCCTTATCCTCCCATCTAAAGATATGCACAATACTATCTTCCTTAGCTCTTTTTCCGTTTCTGTTACAACGACCTGCTGCCTGGATTATAGAATCCACTCCGGCTAATTCTCTATATACCGACATAAAATCCAAATCAACCCCCGCTTCAATTAAGCTTGTTGAAATCAGAATGCACTTTTCTCCATTTTCAATACGACTTTTTATCTCTTCAATTACTCTCTTTCGATGTAGAGGATACATACTGGTGGAAAGATGAAACACTCCTTCCCCTTTCAGTTGATCAAATAGCCCTTGTGCTCTTTTTCTAGTATTTACAATACAAAGAGCCTGCATTTCATTCTGTAGCTTCTGTGCCATATTTTCTTCCGTTATTGTTCCAATATCCTGATATTTCACACGTTCAAAATACTGAAATTGTTCATCCATCCTCGGACATAATTCTGTAGGTATAATACTTTTTGAAAAAAATTGCAGTAAAGCAGGCTGTGTTGCCGTACATAAAACAATGCTGACACCATAATTTAATAATAGTTCTTCCATCATTGCCACGCAGGGCTTTAAATAATTTCCCGGAAGCATCTGCGCTTCATCAAAAATAATCACACTATTGGCTATGTTATGTAACTTTCTACATTTTGAAGGCTTGTTAGCATACAGTGATTCAAAAAACTGAACATTGGTTGTTACTACTACAGGCTTATCCCAGTTTTCAGCAGCCAAATGCAATGGTATGAAATCCTCTGAACTTTCATAATCTACATTACAATGGTTTTCCAGAACATTATAGTTTCCCAATATTTCTCGAAATACCTTTGCATTTTGCTCAATAATACTGGTGTATGGAATTACGTAAATAACTCGTTTCATATTGTTCTTAACAGCATGTTGTAATGCAAAGGCAAGTGATGCAATCGTCTTGCCACCTCCAGTGGGTACTGTAAGCTGATACAAACCTTTAGACAATGTTCCTTTTTTCATGCATTCTCTGAGAATTTCAGAACGTCTACCACCTATAGATTCCAAATCATAATTATCAAACCATTTTGATTTGTCTGACTTTAATCTTTCCAACAGTAATTCAACAGACTCACCAGGATCCCTATTTACCTTACCATTTTTCATGAAATCTTCCGTATTTAAGAAATCTGCATCCACGAGACAGGAATAAAGCATACGAATGAACACACTCAGTGAAAAATCAAAGTCCGTAACCTGCTTTATATCAAATGGAACTGATTTAACAACCGGTATCGTTATTTCCTTTTTATATGCACTATAATCACAAATTTTTTTCTCCAGTCGATCAATCAAAGATGATGGTAACCCCTTTCGTCCGGTGTCTGGTAATCCTGCATGATGACCAGCAATACAATAACTTATAATTGAAGATATATTTTCCCCGACTTTTGCCCCTGCTGTAGAATGGTCCACACGAACGTCCAGACCATTTTGAATTTTATCCTGAAATTCTTTAGAGTATTTACCAATGTCATGGAGCATCCCACAGCAATAACCCCAATCCCCATTTCCAAATTTAGTTGCAAAATTCTTTGCAAGCTCTGCCGTTCCTTGTAAATGTTCTTTTACAGTCTGTTTTCTTTCCTCATCGATATGTGCATAATATTCCATATTACCTCTCCATCAAATATAATTATTCATTACATTTTTAATGAATCTGTTATTCATAAATAGAACTTGCAAAATAAGAACAACTAAATTTTATCCGAATCCATCGTCAAGCTCTACATAGGTCAAACATCAGCCCTAGTAACAAGTTTTTTCATCTTATCTATTCATCTATAAATAATTTTACTGCTTTAATTAGATCAATTATACTGTATGTGATGTACAAAAAATCGTCCATCATATCAATTTCACTTCATAATTATAGGGATTTCTTATTAGAGAAAATAGAAAACTAAAAAGCCTCTATCTCAGACCCGCCCCCTTTTATTATGGAAATATTATACCTTTATTTGTCATAATGTGCAATAATATACGCATATTTTGTCAAATTTTAGAAAATACACTTTCAAATACCAATAACCTAATGCAAACGCCCCCGCTTATACAAGCGAGGGCGTTTGTCAAACCATGTAATACATTTAAAACTTCACAACTTCCGGTTCATGTGTAAATGATGAGAATGTTGCTGTGGCATTCTTAAAATAAAATACCTCGGTGTTACCATCATCTGCGGAATACATCTTCTGTAATGAAGGGTATGCATCTAGCATAGACTGTCTTGCTTCTCTGCGGTCATCTTCCACCAGTTCTCCTGCTACACGAAGCCATTCTCCATTCATAAAAGCACAGATCTCAACCTTCGAATTTGCATGGATCTGCTTTGATACATCTTTTACTTTGCCTGTCTGTATGTATAACTTGCCTTCAAAAATATGGGCAGTTCCAAATGGTCTAACTCTTGGCTGGTCACCCTCTACAGTTGCTAAATAATAAGTTTCTGCGTCCTTTAAAAATTTTGCTACTCGTTCCATAGCATTATCCTCCTGTTTATAAGCTTTTTAATAGCTTACGCCTCATACACCGGCTCAAAATCCTCTACCCCATGTCCACATATCGGACAGGTGAAATCTGCCGGCAGCTCGCTTCCTTCATATACATAATTACAGATACGGCAGCGCCAGCCTACGATCTTCTTGTCCTGGGCTTTCGGTTCTGCTTTTGGTTTTACCTTTGTCTGATAATCCGCATAAGTCAGCGGTGCATTTGCATTGATCAGCTTGGCATCTATGACTTCTGCGATAAATAACGTATGTGTGCCAAGGTCGTGCTGTTCTACTACTTTTCCGCTGATCACGGCACAGGCATTCCATCCCATATACGGAATGTCATTGCAGTCCTTTGGCATTTGCAGATCTGCGAATTTATCCACATCTCTGCCGGACTGGAACCCGAAATGTTTTATCGTCGCAAATGAGCAGGTCTGATCCAGAATACTCAAAGCAAATATCCCACTCTCTTTCAACAGATCACATGTATAATTCGTGTTTAATACAGATATCGCAACCCGAACCGGATTACCTGCCACCTGCATACATGTATTTGTGATGCAGCCATTTACCTTCTCCCCTGATCTGGTGGATAACATGAATACACCATAGGATAAATTATAGATTGCTTTTTTGTCCATATGCTTGTACCTCCCTTTTACAAAATACGATTTGTTTTTTCATCCTTGCAAGCAAATAATTTTATACCCATTATACCACAAACCGAATAAATTTATAATTCTTTTCAAGAATTATTCTCAATAATATACATTGTGAAAAAATCAGGCAGCTTGATATCCCCAATTCAGGATTGCTGCCTGATTTTTCTGCTTCTGTCACTACTATATAATAATAAACAACCGGTAGCGACTATCTCTTACTTCCCACATTTCTCCACGCATGGAGCGCTTGTGTCAAATGCTGAGTTAAATGCATAGAAGTTCTTTGTATCCATCTTGTCGCGGACAATGCCAAGGCTTTCACCGAAGCGCTGGAAATGTGCGACCTCACGTTCGCGAAGGAATTTGATCGGCTCATATACATCCGGATAGTCCTTGCAGAGACGCAGGATATTGTCATAAGTCGACCGGGCTTTCTGCTCTGCTGCCATATCTTCGAAAAGATCCGTGATCGGATCACCCTTGCTCTGGAATTCGCAGGCGTTAAATGGAATGCCGCCTGCTGCCTGCGGCCAGATTCCTAAGGTGTGATCGATGTAATATTTGTCAAATCCCGATGCCTTAATCTCCTCGATCGATAACCGGCAGGTAAGCTGGTAAATGATCGTGGCAACGATCTCCAGATGTCCCAACTCCTCTGTACCAATATCGGTAAGAATCGCTTTCACCTTATTGTCCGGCATTGCATAGCGCTGGGACAGGTATCGCATAGATGCACCCATTTCACCATCCGGTCCGCCGTATTGTGAGATTATCGCCTGCGCAAGCTGCGCATTTGTCTCTTTAATATTTACCGGAAACTGTAATCTTTTTTCATAGATCCACATTTAACAACCACACTCCCTTTCCCATGGCCAAGGTTTGTCAACCCAGTCAAAATAATTGTCGTCATTTACCTGATATCGGTTCAATGGACCATAGGCGGTCGTGTATTCGCGGACTGCCTGCTGCCGCATTGCTTTATAATTGCTGTATGCTGCCAGTGCCTTTGGACATTCCGGGTGAGTGTCCAGATACAGGGAAATGTCATCCAACGCGAAGGACACTTCTGTTATAAAGGCAAAGAGCTGCTGTTTGTTCATATTATTCATTGCCTATTTCCCCCTTACACCACAAAAGATCAGATTCAGATCCGGGAACATGGTTCCTTCGCACAGACCCTTTTTCGCATCATAGAGTTCCCCAAATTCCTGACTTGGCACATACGCCATACCAATCGGATGCGGACTGAATCTGCCACAGGTCTCTACATCCTTTCTTGTTGTTTCGCAATGATCCTGTCTGGAAGGACAGCCGCCTGTGCCCTGACAGTTTCCATTGCAGGAAGAGGCATTGCGGTTATTTGCATATTGCATCATGAGATTTGGCTGAGCAGGATATCTGCCGCCATTTCTGTTGCAGTTTCTATACTGTTCCAAATGAATATACCTCCTGAATTTGCATATTATTCATCTCTCTATACTTTATGGGGAAAATGTAAAAATGTGACATATTACAGGATGATTGAGACGAATACATATAAAAAGAGCAGTAAATCTGATAATTTTACTGCTCTTTTTATATGTATTAATTTAACAAATTTTCTATATTTCTTGCACCATACAATAACCGTCGTACTTCCATAATATCATCAATTACCACATAATAAATCACATAATTTCTTACATATATCCGGTAATATGGATATTCACGTTTTTTTCTGGAATGATATGGTTCAAACGCTACCGGATTGTTTAATCTGGCTAATATTTCTGTTTCAACATCATTTATCAGTCGCATTGCCGCTTCTTCATTTTTTAAAACCTTCGAAATATAAGTCACTGTATCCAGCAAATCCTGTTCAAAAAGTGGCAAATATCTTAACTTGTAGATTTTATCTTGCATCCATCACACTCCTTGCTTTGCTAAATACTTCTTCGTGTGAAAGTCTTTTATCTGTCGCTTTTGCCTGTCTGTCAGCTTCATCAAGTTTCATTTCAACATTCTCTGTGAGATTAGCATACTCTTCCATACTTAAAACAACCATCGCCCCATATCCATTTTTCGTTAAATATACAGGCTTTCCACTATTCACAATTGTTTCAATTTCAGGGAACTTATTTCTAAGATCTGAAACCGGTCTAATCTGTATCATTTTTATCACTCCTTTTTATTTCATGCTTCTTGTCGTTAATATATTATCATTATTTTATCGTTATTCTGATATTATTGCAATATAGAATATATAAAATTCACATTGTATGGATTTAAAAATTGATAATACTATAGCATACTTCCCCCATATTCCCGCATATATTCATTATGTAAAAGCAAAATCAAAGGGGCTTCTATGATTAATCTGATCTGGGCTGCCATGATCTTAGTCGGTATTATCACCGCACTTCTGACCGGGCATATGGAAGATGTGAATGCAGGTATCATTGATGCCGGGAGTGACGCCGTTTCACTCTGCATCACCATGCTTGGAATTGTTACGATGTGGTGTGGAATCATGAAGATCGCAGAACGCACCGGTCTGATGAAGAAATGGTCATCGAAAATGTCCCCTGTCATGAGATTCTTATTTCCGAGACTTTCCCCGGAGCATCCGGCATATGAATATATGTGTACGAACATCATTGCAAATATTGTAGGGCTTGGGTGGGCTGCAACACCGCCGGCACTAAAGGCGATGCAGGAACTGGCTAAGGACAACAAGGGAAGCAAATCTGCCAGCCGTGAGATGTGCGTCTTCCTGATCCTGAATATTTCTTCGCTGCAACTGGTCCCGGTAAATATCATTGCCTATCGTGCAACCTATGGTTCTGAACATCCTACCGCCATTATCCTGCCCGGCATCATCGCAACGGTCTGCTCCACCGCCGTCGCCGTCCTGCTGGCTGTAATTATAAATAAGAGGGGAAAATGAATATGCTGACAACAATCTCAAACAGTATCATCCCGATGGTCATATTTGCTGTTGTGTTATACGGCTGTATTAAAAAGACGAATGTCTATGAAGATTTTATTGACGGAGCATTTGACGGAATGAAGATCGTAGTCGAATTAGTTCCAACATTGATCGGCCTATTTGTGGCTGTGCGAATCCTGAATGATTCCGGTGCCCTTGGCCTGATCACAACCGCTCTGAAGCCGATTGCTTCTCTCATACATACCCCGGATTGTGTGATCCCCGTCATTATAACGAAGCTGTTCTCCTCCGGGTCTGCCACCAGTCTGATGCTAAATATCTTTAACGACTATGGACCTGATTCCAGAGAAGGACTCACCGCTGCCATTATCCTTAGCTGTACGGAATCTTTATTCTATACGATGTCTGTATATCTGATGGCTGCCAAAGTCCGCAAATCCCGATATATCATCCCCTGCGCCCTGTTGTCTCTCGGTGCAGGGATCGTCGTAAGTATCCTGCTGGCAAATATGTTAGTATCCTAGGGCACCTGTTTTTCAAGTGCCCTTTTTCTTTTTATTCTAACATCCGCATCGCTTCTTCCATCACCTGAATCTTGTAGATCGTCTGCGCTACAAGATCTTCTCTGGCATTCACATCCGACTGGATTTCTCGCCGCTTCGTGTCCTGTAACTGATATCCGGTTCTGACTTCGTGAAGCTGCTCGCCTTTTGCAGCCAACTCGCGTTCAAGCCGTTCTGCATCTGCGCGTTCTTTTCGTATTCCGTCTGCCTTATTCTGATCGATCAGTCGCGCAAATACGTAACCGATCACAAAGCAGAGCACGATCGCAAGTATTGATGTAACCAGAAAACGAACCACATCTGTACCATTCATACGCTCTGACATTTGAATGTACGCCCGTGGCATCAGGAACAATTCCATGATACAGAATATGACAAATGGAACAATGGCGGCACGGATACCGGTTCGTATCCACTTGCTTCTGTGTCTTGGTACGATCTGCGCCTGATTGTTCCGGGCAGTCAGAAGCTCCAGTTTGTTCTTCCGTTCCATTGCCCATGCTTCATTTAAGCGTTCCAGTACATCCGGACTTTCTGCCAGCCGTTCCTTTGCCTGTTCATATTCCTGAATATCCTTTGAGGTACGGAGTTTATCCATATCCTGTTTCAGATTCTCAAGCACTACCCGGATCGTTTCCTCATAAAGCCGGTCATTCATTTTCCGGCTGCTTCTGGTGTATATCTTTGATCGTTCTATAACGAGGTCAACTGCCAGCTTCGCCCCATCCTCCCGGATCGGAGAGTCAGCATCCAGTTTATCAAGCAATCGTCCAAATGCATTTCCCCGGTTTGCTTTTCTGTATTCATCATAATCCTCACGCTGATACACTTCTCCGATCAGCGCGGCAATCCGGTAAGTGGCCAGTGCCTCCTGCAAATGAAAGGTCTTCTCACATTTTTCCGGTCGTACCAGATAGATCGAATAAATATTTTCTTCTCCCTCTCTTGCAATAATACGATGCAATTCATCTGCCAGTTCTTCATCTGACATATAATTACTGACCGGATAGCGGATCGTCTTATATTCCTTTTGTGATGCAGGCACAAGCCGTACCGATACCACGCCATCTGATAACTTTCCCTGCACATAGCCATGCGGTCCGGTCTCCCTGTTATTGTCCGGTTCCAATACACCCGGATAACAAATCCTGCCATTGTACATATTTTTATAGGAAGCTTCATGTCCTAATCCGATATAATCAAATCCTGCTTTCCGGATCGTCGGATAATCGATCGGTATCGCACCATGATTTCCGGCATGAGCCAGCAGAATATTTGTCATCTCATCATCCGCCGGTGTCAGTTCATCTAAAACTGCCATCTGCGCTCCGGCACTATAATAGCCGGCACAATAAAGTACCGCATTTTTTTTCGGAAACCGGATAACATCGATCATGGCAGTTGCATTTTCATGCTTTACTCCATATATTGCAGAGCCTGCCGGAACCGGATTCCGATACTCGCTGCAGCCTGCCACATAAATATTTGACCGGAAAGAATAGCCCGTAAGTGCACTATCTGATTTCATGTAATCATGATCTCCCTGACAATAAATGACCGCCGTTTTATCAAGCGGCAGAAATATCTCATCAATCCACGCAAGATCTTCTTCTGTTGCCGGATGGTCAAAGAGATCCCCTGTGATAAATACAAAATCAGCCTGTAATTTTCCTGCATCAGAAACAACCTGTTTCAAGGTCGTTATCCCGTCCTTTTCACAGGTCTGTCCGAACAGTAATTTGTCTGCTTTTCGTCCGATATTCACATCACTGATATGGATAAACTGAATTGCTCCCATCGAGATCTCCCGTCTTCTCACTTCATTTTCCTGTCAAATGTATATTTTTAACTTTATTTTCTAAAGTTTGTAAATATTTTTCCATAATTTTATTAAGTTTGACTTCTTATATACTATCATACCATATTTTTATGCCGGATACATCCTGTTTTTCGATACGGCTGATTGACTTTTGAAAAATGCTCTCGTATAATAATGAGTGTTTTTTTAATGAGAGCGTATGTCTATGCGTTTTTAGAATATATCAGGAGGAAATTATTATGCCTATTAAGTACGTGTTTGTCACAGGCGGTGTCGTATCCGGTCTTGGTAAAGGTATCACTGCTGCCTCCCTTGGTCGTCTGCTCAAAATGAGAGGCTACAAGGTTACCAGCCAGAAATTCGATCCATACATCAACATGGATCCGGGTACTATGAACCCGATCCAGCATGGTGAAGTATTCGTAACCGATGATGGTGCGGAGACTGATCTGGATCTTGGTCATTATGAGCGTTTTATCGATGAAAGTCTGAATAAGAATTCGAATGTTACGACCGGTAAGATCTACTGGAGTATCTTACAGAAAGAACGTCACGGCGACTTCGGCGGACACACCGTACAGGTAGTTCCACATATAACAAATGAAATCAAAGAGCGCTTCTATCGGAATCCGGATGCAAAGGATACCGAGGTTGCGATCATCGAAATTGGCGGTACAGTCGGCGATATCGAGAGCCAGCCTTTCTTAGAGGCGATCCGTCAGTTCACACATGATGTCGGACATGAGAATTGCATTATGATCCACGTTACTCTGATTCCTTATCTGAAAGCTTCCGGTGAATTAAAGACAAAGCCAACGCAGGCGAGTGTTAAGAACCTGCAGGGAATGGGTATCCAGCCGGATATTCTGGTCTGCCGTTCTGATTATCCACTGGATCAGGGCTTAAAGGATAAGATTGCATTATTCTGTAATGTACCTAGCCAGAATGTCATCCAGAATCTGGATGTTGATGTATTATATGAAGTTCCTCTCGCTATGGAGAAAGAGCATCTCGCTGATGTTGTATGCAAATGCTTACATATGGATTGTCCTGCTCCGGAACCACATGCATGGAAGGAATGGAATGATATGATCACTGCCTGGAAGAATCCGGAAAAAAAGGTTCGTGTTGCTCTCGTCGGCAAATATGTCTCACTGCATGATGCATACATTTCCGTTGTTGAATCCTTAAAGCATGCCGGTGTTGCAAACGATGCCGAGGTCGAGATCAAATGGGTAGATTCCGAACTTGTAACTCCTGAAAATGTGGAAGAAACACTGGGTGACGTCGATGGAATCCTTGTTCCGGGCGGTTTTGGTGACAGAGGTATCGAAGGCATGATCACCGCAATCCAGTATGCAAGAGAGAAAAAGGTTCCTTACCTTGGTCTGTGTCTCGGTATGCAGCTCACGATCGTTGAATTTGCAAGACATGTCCTTGGTTATGCAGATGCACACAGCTCAGAATTCAATCCAAACTCTTTCCATCAGGTTATTCATATCATGCCGAATCAGCATGATGTAACAGACCTCGGTGGAACATTAAGACTTGGTTCTTACCCATGTGTACTCAGCAAAGATTCCAAATCCTATGAGCTCTATGGCACAGAATACATCCATGAGCGTCACAGACATAGATATGAAGTCAACAATGACTACCGTAAGGCTTTAACAGATAATGGTATGGAACTGGTTGGTCTCTCTCCTGACGGTCACATCGTTGAGATGATCGAGATCCCGGATCATCCTTGGTTCATCGGAACTCAGGCGCATCCGGAATTCAAGTCCAGACCAAATAAAGCGCATCCGCTTTTCAAAGGCTTTGTTGCTGCGGCACTCGCTCACGAAGAGCAGTAGTTTATGCGAACACTTTACAACTGGTGTGTTTGCATAAATCTATGAAAAAAAGAAGATCGTCTTACCTATTATTACGCAAGTCGTTTGCACTCTATTTCAACGCAACGGTACTAAGCTCCTCGCCTTTGGCGACTCACTAAGAACCGGCGTTGAAACAGGCTTGCTTCATAATAGTAAGACGGTCTTCTCTTTTTATTCAAATTCTCAATATGCAAACACACCAGTTATAAAGTATTCGCTTTCGAATTATCTTGATTTATTCATAGATCTATAGTTTGAAACGCTTTCGTCACAAGCAACAAATTAAAAATACCATATAAAAGAAATGAGACATCTATATTTTATGTAGCAGACCTATTCGAACGCCGGTTCTTAGTGAACTGCCATAGGCAGTGAGGTTAGAACCGCTGCGTGAGAATAGAACGAAAGTGTTCTGCGTAATAAAGATATAGATGTCTCATGCTTATATGGTATTTTTATTTATACATCATGGCTTCAGCGCGCGGGTTGCGTTGATGATCGCGAGGAAGGCAACACCGACATCGGCGAATACCGCTGCCCACATATTTGCAAAACCAAGGGCACCGAGTACCATAACAATGATCTTGACAGCAAGTGCAAACACAATGTTCTGCTGCACGATACGAACCGTCTTTCTGGCAATTGCATATGCTACGGCAATCTTGCCCGGATCATCATCGATCAAAACGATGTCTGCTGCTTCAATCGCAGCATCCTGACCCATAGCTCCCATTGCGATACCGACATCGGCACGCATTAAAACAGGCGCATCATTGATTCCGTCACCGGTGAAGATCAATGTACTGTCTTCATCCTTCTCGCGGAGAAGCTGTTCTACTTTATCTACCTTATCACCCGGCATCAGCTCTGCACATACAGTATCAATGCCAAGCTCTTTTGCTACACTGTCAGCAACCTCTTTCTTATCTCCGGTCAGCATAACAACATTATCAATTCCACATTTCTTGATTGATGCGATCGCATCCTTAACGCCATCCTTGATCTCATCAGCGATCGTGATACATCCCTTATATGCACCATTTTCCGCTACGAAAAGGACTGTTCCAACCTTGGATGGCTGTTTTGCTCCTGCCATGGATATCTTTCTGGAATCCAGAAGCTTCTTATTTCCGACTAACACTTCTTTTCCATCTTTTAAGACCTTGATACCCATTCCGGAAATTTCCTCATATCCATCGAGGCGGTCGATCTGTACCGTTCCCTTATATGCAGCCTTGATTGATGCTGCGATCGGATGGTTGGAGTAATATTCGCCATATGCTGCAAGCTCCAGAAGATCATCCTCACTGATTCCATTTGCGCATGTCTCTACAACCTTGAATACACCCTTTGTCAGAGTTCCGGTCTTATCAAATACGGCAATCTTTGCTTTACCCAGAAGTTCCAGATAGTTACTTCCTTTTACAAGGATACCTGCCTTGGATGCTCCGCCGATTCCACTGAAGAAACTAAGTGGAATGGAGATGACCAATGCACATGGACAGGATACTACCAGAAAGATCAGTGCACGGTGGAACCATTTACCAAATTCACCTACAAAGATCGGCGGAATGATCGCTACTGCAAGTGCAAGGAAACATACGATCGGTGTATAGTATTTTGCAAATCTGGTAATGAACTGCTCGTACTGTGCTTTTCTCGTACTTGCATTTTCCACCAGTTCCAAAATCTTCGATACGGTCGAATCGTCAAATTCCTTTGATACCTTGACACGGATCACACCGTTCTGGTTAATCACGCCACTTAACACTTCGTCACCAACAGACAGCTTTCTAGGTACGGATTCACCGGTAAGCGCTGCTGTATCTACAAATGTTTCACCTTCGATAACAGTACCATCGAGAGGAACTTTTTCACCCGGCTGCACGATGATGATATCACCGATCGCAACTGTCTCCGGTTCTACCTGAACGATCTGTCCATCTTTTTCAATATTTGCATATTCCGGCATAATGTTCATCAAATCTGTGATACTGGCTCTTGATCTGTTGACTGCATATTTCTGGAACCATTCTCCGACCTGATAGAACAGCATAACGGCTGCCGCCTCGCCAAATTCTCCGGTTCCGTATGCGCCTACAGTTGCAACTGCCATCAGGAAGTTTTCGTCAAATACATGACCCTTGCTGATATTTTTGATCGCCTTTAAAAGGACATCATATCCTGCCATCAGATATGGTACTGCGAACATCACAGCCTTTACAACTGTATCCCACACTCCATTCAAATGGATGAGCTTCTCTGCAATCTCGCATACGATAAATACCACCAGTGCAACGATGATTCGAATTAACATCTTTTTCTGCTTCTTACTCATAATCCATCACCTTTTTTCTGCTATCTGCGATAATTTTCTTATTTTATCTTCTCTTTCAGCTTATGTAAATCTGTAACGTATTAATGTTCAGATCTGCATTTTTCTAATATTCGATCGCAGCTTCCTCATCAATGCTCTTGATGATCTTTTCTGCCTGCTTTAAGATCTCGTCTAATTTGTCTTCATCTGCGTCTAATGTAAGTTTCTGTGCCATAAAGCTGATAGATGCGCTGTTAACACCCGGTAACTTGCTGATCTGCTCCTCCATCTTTGCTGCACAATTTGCGCAATCTACATCACTTAAATTATATCTCTTCTTCATAATATCCACCTTTAACCTTTCTTATTATTCAAATATATGCTCAAGTCCCATTCGCATGATCACTGCTACATGGTCATCGGCAAGCTCATAAAACATATTCTTTCCGGCTCTGCGGTTCTTGATCAGCTTCGCCTGTTTTAACACTCTTAATTGATGAGAAATGGCAGATGCATTCATTCCAAGCTCTTCTGCGATGTCACCAACACTTTTTTCGTGATCCAGGAGTGTGTATAAGATCTGAATCCTTGTAGAATCGCCAAATACCTTAAACAACTCGGCCAGATCATACAGATTCTCTTCGTCCGGCATCATCTCATTAATCTCAGCGGTAATCTCAGCTATGTCGTTCTCTTTGCATTCACATGCTTCCCTGCTGTCCGTATTCATTCTGTCCCTCCTCTCGTTGTTTTTATTGAACATCTGAATATCTGTTCATATGTTGTTTTTAATATAACATTATGTTTGCACCCTGTCAACTGATTTTTATATTTGCTTCAAATAAATTTTTGTCACCAGATTCATTATGTTATATTTTTTCATTTTATACCTTCATTCTGTGTGTACATTTTCCCTTATAATGGCAGTATATTTTTTTCATGTTCGCACAAACTAGAGATATGGAACCATTAATTTTGCGACGCCTTGCCAAAAACTAATGTCCAAATAATTAGAAATCAGAGAGGAATGCCATGAAAGTATTTAATGTTATTTGTCTTACTCTTGTGATCGTTGGGGCGATCGTTTGGGGTATCATCGGAATCTTTAATTTTAATCTTGTAGATGCTTTATTCGGAACCGGCTCCGCCTTTTCCAGAATCATCTACACACTCGTTGGTATCGCCGGACTGTACCTGATCTCCTTCTACGGTCTGATCTGCAACGAGGACTAGCCGAACGAAAAATACACCATTTACCTTTACGGGATTATCCAATTTCTGCTATTGATATCTCCACTATGATAAACTCGCTCGCTTCCTATTCGATGCATATGTCTGATTCGTAAATACTCCTGTGCCAACTCGCCTTCGGCTCAAACAGGCGCTCGTATTTACTGACAATATGCATCTCATAACGAAACTCTCGCGAACGTTTTTCATAGTGGAAACACCAACACCCGAAACTGGATAAATCCCTGTATATCGAATGGTGTATTTTTCTGTTCATCATCTTAGCTTTTTATTGTTTCTGCGGGGGGATTTTTTCTGCTGTAATCATTCCTGCTATACACAGTCCGCTCACTTTTTAAACTCGTAAACATTTGCGAACATTTTTTCACTCATTTACATATAACGACAAAACGCCCACCAAATAAATGCTATCTGGTATCTGATAGAATTATTTTGGTAGGCGTTCTAAAAAGAAATATCAGCTATCGTCATTCCGCAGTTTTATTTTTGTTGATTCTTAAGGATTCTCTGCGTTTTAATATCTGCCTGAAAAGACATTTGTGGAGTTTTCGTTATGAGATGTACATTGTCAGCGAATGCGAGTGCTTGTTTGAGTCCGAAGGACGAGTTAGCACAAGAGCATGAGCGAATCAAGTAAGCTACACTAACCTCAAACTTCGTTATCACTCGTTTTCGCTAAGTGTACTTACATGGCACGCACTAACCTCAGACTTCGCGATATCGCTCGTCTTCACTAAGTGCTCCGCACAGACATGTGCAATGAATAGAAACCGCAGCAAGTCATTTATAATAGGGTAGGTACCAGATCAGATTCATTTGGCGGGCATTTTGCCATAGTTAAAATAAAAATTCTTCGACAACGCAGCGGATCAGGCAGTAGAGGATGACCACGATCATAAGCGGGGTAAGCAGTCGAAGCTTTTTGCCATTTTCATCGTACCGATTAAAAGGTTCGGTGAATACAGCGGCGAAGCTCTCCTTTCTGCCATTTATGACTGCAAGCAGATAAATAATTCCTGCTGATATTACAGTGCCAACCAGTGCCATAGGTATATATGCCCGGATGGTGCTGAGCAGCATCGTCTGTGTTACTTCTGTATTTTCTGCCTGATCTTTTAACGCCGGAATGATATTTGCAATATGCTTTATAACAACAGAAAAACCATTGATCAGAAAATGCATGATCATTGTTGGAATAATGCTTCCGGTTGCTTCTACAACAAATCCAAAGATCAGACCGATCACAACCGCATATGCCATCTGATTAAAATTCATATGCATCAGTCCAAATAAAAAACCTGACATCAATATGGCCTTTAATCTGCCGGCTTCATGAAAGCTTCCGAACATGACACCACGATACGCCAGTTCTTCTATCACACACGGCAAAAATGCCATGAAAAAAAGCGAAGTTCCAAGTGTATTATGATCAACCAATGCTGAAGCTGCATTACTGATCTCATTTCGCACAAATAACATTGAAATTGCATTTAACAATGTAATAAGTGGCTCCATAAACAGAACCAGTGGTGGAATCAGCAGGAGTGTCAACGGATGAAATCTCCGAAACCAGATGATATCCTTTACATGCTTTCTCATGATGAACAGATATAACACTGTTGGTACAAATATCAGACTCTGACTGAATAATATGTTTTGTTTTATCGTGATGCCGGAAAACAGATCTGTAAATAACGCCAACACCGTTACGACCTCGTAAACTGCGATCAATGCTGTAAACAAACATTCAGCTCCAAAAATTTTCTTTCTTGTCTCCATATACCCTCTTATAATAATGTGGCAGATATCATTCATACATCTGCCACACCATCATTTTATAATCTTTATTTATACAACTGCTACTGCTTCGATCTCAATCAGTACGTCTTTTGGAAGTCTTGCAACTTCTACACAAGAACGTGCAGGGAAATCTTTGTTGAAATATTCTTTGTAAATATCGTTGATAATTGAGAACTGGTTCATATCCTTAATAAATACTGTAGTCTTTACAACCTTGTCACAGGATGAACCGGATGCCTCGATCAGATTCTTCAGATTTGAGATTGCCTGTTTTGCCTGAACTGTGATATCTCCTTCTACTAACTGATTCGTTGCAGGATCGATCGGAACCATTCCTGACGTAAATAAAAATCCGTTAGCAACGATTGCCTGTGAATATGGTCCGATTGCCTGTGGTGCTTTCTCTGTGCTGATTATCTTCTTATCCATTTTTATATCCTCCTGAAATTTAATGCCTACATCTCCATAATAATCTCTCTTGCCAGACTCTCCGGTATGGCTTTTGCGTACTGGTCACCATCAAATACCTCGATTGCGCCGATTCCATGCTGTAAAACGAAACGCAAATGTCCGTCTCTGACCTTCTTATCGGTATACAGCTTCTTAACCAGAGCGTCACGGTCTATATAATCCGGAATCTCCGTTGGAAGATCTGCCTGCTTCAACATGGCAACCATAGCTGCTTCATCCTCTGCTGTACAGTAGCCAAAATGTTCTGCCATCTTCACCTCTGCAACCAGACCGATCGCAACGGCCTCTCCATGCAACAGCTTATAATCACTGACTGTCTCGATGGCTCTTCCAACCGTATGTCCAAGGTTCAAAACCTCACGCAAACCGCTTTCCCGCTCGTCCTTCATAACGACCTGATATTTGATCTCGCAGTTCTTCTCCGCGATATGTCTGCATACCTCGTCCTTTACTGCAAGCACATCTTTGATATGCTCTGACAGATAATCGAAGAATTCCCTGTCTGCAAGGCAAGCATGCTTGATCGTCTCTGCAAGACCTGAAGATAACTGTCGCTGTGGAAGTGTCTTCCATGTTGCGATATCCAGATATACCTTCTGTGGCTGATTGAACAGGCCGATCAGATTTGTAGCAAGCGGCGTATCAACAGCAGTCTTGCCACCTACCGATGCATCAGCAGCCGCAAGCAGTGTGGTTGCATAATTGATAAACGGAATTCCTCTGCCGTAGGTTCCGGCTACAAATCCTGCAAGGTCTGTCACCACGCCACCGCCAACGGCGATAATGCAGCAATCTCTCCGATATCCCTTTGCAAGCATGGTATCTTCTACATACTCCTTTGTCGCTCTGGTCTTGCTCAGTTCTCCTGCCGGAAAACTTATAAGATCTGTCTTGTATCCTGCTTCTTCAAGCATCTTATAAATCTTGTCCGCATACAGCTCTTTTACATTGCTGTCTGTAACTACTACAAATTTGGATATTTTTCCAACCAGACCGGCTTTCAGATCATCGATCAGCTTCTGTTCCAGCTCATATCCAATCTCGATCTCATAGCTGTCGTCTACTACTTTTTTTAATTCAACCTTGAAATTACTCATATTCATCCTTTCATTTCCTGGTACTTTTCAGCCATATAACACGCATAGCTGTCTTTTTGTTTCTCCTGAACATTCCTGCTCATTTACGAATACATTATTTGATGATAATGTTTTTCTCTGTGATCCGGATCTTACCCTCTTTTAACAGATGTCCAACCGCACGCTTAAATGCATTCTTGCTAAGTCCGAACTCTTTCTCGATCACTTCTTTATCTGCCTTGTCATTAAATGGTAAGGTTCCTCCATAGCTTTCAATGATATTGTATACCATCTCGCTGTCATTGTTGATCTGTTCACGGATCGGCTTCTGTAAACTCAGATTGAGTTTGCCGTCTTCTCTGACATTTGCCACACGGGCTTCTACCGTCTCACCCACATTGATCCGGGAATGGATCTCCTTCATCGGGATCAGGGCTGAATAACGATTATCAACCGCAACAAAGGCTCCCAGATTCTGATTAAATTCAAATACCGTTCCACTTACGGAATCCCCTGCCTTATATGGGGACTGTGTCTCCAGATAGGCATATACCTTCATGCTGACGCACAAACGCTTGGAACGATCCTCATACATCCGGACCAGATACGACTGACCTTCCCTTACCTTGCTTGTCTGCTCTTTAAAAGGAAGCAGGATATCTTTTTCCAGTCCCCAGTCCATAAATGCACCGATGCCTGTCACATTGACACATTTTAATACTGCAAGTTCTCCCATCGTTATGATCGGATGATTTGTTGTTGCGATCAGGCGATCTGCGGAATCACGATAGATAAATACATCTAATTGATCTCCCATTCTTGTTCCCGCAGGTACCTGTTTCTTCGGAAGCAGGACTTCCTCGTCATCGTATTTTTTCTCGGCAAGGTAAATGCCGAAATCTTTCTCTTTTACAACCTCTAAATGGTTCCATTCGCCAATCTTGATCATGCTGTCTGTCTCCCCGTTCTCTTTGTTTTAAATTCTACTATACATCTGGTCTGATCTTCTTCATCTGCAAATACAAACTGTATCAGATCATCTCTTTCTGCTTTCTTTATTACGATACATTCATCTTTTACAAACTGCCGCTTATACTCGCTTCTGATCTGACAGATCATGTCATCCGAATCGATATATTCCAACGCCAGCGCAATATATGCTTCATTATTCATGTGGTTATTCGAATCAATCTGATAAGGCAGAACAACCCTTCTGTCTGTCTCTTCCATGCCTTCGATCAGCCGGATCTTTCTCGGAGCATATTCCATCGGAAGCTTTTCTGCAAGAGGATATGCTGCTCCTACTTCAGGCTCAATTCTTACAGGACGAAGCGTATCAGTATCAATATAACTCCACTGGGAAGCTGCCTGTACAATATTCGCTCCATTCTCATCCCGAATAACTATATTACGATATCCCATGGAACCTTTAAAATCATATGCCCAGGTTCCAACCCTGATCTTCTCCTGTAATACCGGATACCGCTCCACATCGATCTGCCATGAGATCAGAAACCATGCCCGGTTATGGTCCTTCAGATATTCAATTCCAATTCCTGCCTGTTCTGAATCGAAGATCGCACAATCCTGAAAGTAATTTGCTATCGTTGCCGCATTTGCTTCCTGTCTTCCATGCGTTTCGCTGTATCTTACGATCGCATCAAAACTGTACATATGTATTCTCCATTTCCTATTATAATGTCATCTCCACAAGTGCTCCCATTATACAACAGCCGGGCTATTATTTCTACCTGGATTTTCTATTTCCATTGATTTTTATTCTCAAATTTTTCGTGTTCATTGCGTATAAATAACTTTTTGTAATTTTTTTAAAAAAGTGCTTGCTTTTTTCAAACTGTTATAATATAATATCATCTGTTGACAGCAATGGGCTATCGCCAAATGGTAAGGCACTGGACTCTGACTCCAGCATTTTCAAGGTTCGAATCCTTGTAGCCCAGCTCTTAAGAACCAGATGTGATCTGGTTCTTTTTTTGTGCAATCAATCATCATGCAGAAATTGTGCTTGCAACGCAAGAGCACAAATTTCTATATGATGGTCAATGTTCATCGAGTCGTTAGACGAGAGGAACCTGATTGCACAAGAAAGGGAAAGGGACCGCCATCTTACAGGCAGTCCCTTGTATTTATGAATATTTTTTTGTGAAAAAAACAACGACTTAAATTTCGGATGTCTTAGGAGCTATCTTCTCTCCTTTTCTTATTGTAACAAAATTGTAACACATTTTTAATTTTTGCGCAATGTCTATTTTTACTAATTTATCGGAAATTTATTTTACTTTTATATATGAATCCTCTAATGCTTTCAAATATATTGTATAGTTCTCTTTATATTTTCTATTCTGCATCCGGCAGTCCCAAAAGCTGCAATGCGTTTTCTCCAAGGATCTTTTTCTTGTCTTCATCTGATAACGGAAGTGCCTGTATGTCCTTTATGGCCCGCTTCTGATCTGTCCACGGACTGTCTGTTCCAAATACGATCCGGTCTGCTCCATGTGCTCTGATCAGTTTCAGGAACATCTCCTCTGATGCCAGCTTCCAACGATGTTCAGCACCCGAAAGCCATGCAATCTCTCCATAGGAAAATGCTGTATCCATATATACATTTCTTCCGCACAGCTTCGCAAGTACCTCGTCCCAGAGATTCCAGCCACCCATATGTGCAAGAACGAGCCGCTCCGGCTGAACTTCATCTAATACTTCGCACACCATGTCCGGTGTACAATGTGTTACAGAGGGAAGCCCGATATCTACTCCGGCATGAACCACAACGACCAGACCAAGCTCTGTTGCGTAACTGATGATCCGTTTATAACGGATATCATTGAACATGGCATCCTGATAATCCGGATGCAGCTTAATTCCCTTTAATCCGGCAGACTTGATACCATTTAAAATCTCTTTATAGTTATCATTTCCGGGATGGATTCCGCCAAATGACCAGACACCACTACCCGTAAACTGGGCTGTTACTGTCTTTGCCACGGTATTGATCCGCTCCACCTGATGAGGTGCGGTTACAACAGGAAGGACAACAGAAATATCAACGCCGCTTTGCGCCATTGAATGCTGCAAGCCTGCAAGTGTACCATCTGATGCCGGCTTTGTCTTTGATCTACTTACTAACAGTTCAAGTGTCTTTGAAGCTATTTTATCCGGATATGTGTGAGTATGAAAATCTACGATCATCTTTTATTCCTTTTCTTATCTTCTCCCTGCCACCCTATATTAGGGTAACACTCATATTTTCATTTGACAATATTGAAATCTTTAGAAATTTATCGGTTTCTTTTGGTTTTTTCTATATAAATTGCTGTATTATGTCACCTGTCATTCCATCTTTCTTCGTATATTGCCCATATACACAAATATTAAATCTTTTCTATCGTATTGAAAATCCGATCATTTTAGAGTATCTTAGTTGAGAATAAACTAGAAACAGAAAGGGCTGCTCCGGCAGTTTTATACATTATGGCTGGAAAAACAAAAAAGAAACTGACCGTTACACAGATGCGGTCTGTCATAAAATTCCTGATCGGTGTCAACATCGTCCTGCTCATCGCCGTTATCGTTCTGTCCGTCCTGTTGGCGGTCAGTCGGTCAAAAAGCAGCAAGGATGCCGTCTCGATCATAAAACCGGACGGAAAATACACAGTCTGTCTGGATCCGGGACATGGCGGTTCCGATATCGGTGCAACCGGAATTAATAATATTCATGAAAAAGACGGGAATCTGAAGCTTTCCTTAAAGGTTGCAAAACTATTAAAGAAAAACGGAGTAAAAGTTGTCATGACGCGTGATGATGATTCTACCGTTTCTTCCGAAGAACGTGCTGCGATTGCAAATGACTGCGACGCAGATCTCTATCTGGCACTCCACAGGAACTACGCAGCAAATCCTGAGGCCTGTGGTGTAGAAGCATGGATCTACAGCTCCGGTTCCGAAAAGAACCATGCGATCGCAGATACCATCCTGTCCAATCTGGAAAAGGTCGGAATCTCCGATAACCGTGGTGTCCGTACCGGAACACAGTTTGACAGTGACAACGATTACATCGTTATCAAACAGACAAATATGACAAGTCTGATCATCGAGATGGGCTTTATCAGCAACGAAAATGACGTAGAGCTCTACGATGATAACATGGACGATTACGCCGCCGCGATCGCAAACGGCATAATAGAATGGCTCAACGAATATCAATAAACGCACAGATGCCGATATAAACAACCCGCCTGCGGGTACTATGAAATATCACGTTTGCCTACCTTCCTTTCATACAATTTTATATGCATATGTCTTTGCTGCAATAAAGTCATTTGCAGCTCCGACATAGCACAAAATTGTATGAAAATCAGTCGGCTGCTCTATGGATGTTTCATAGTACCGGCAGACAGTTTGTTCATATCGGCATTTTATCTATTCATTATTTTATTGTTATGGTTGTTACCGATCGAATATCAGAAACAGAACTTCCGATATAGATCGTATAACTTCCTGCTATGACCTTCCACGCATCCGTCTTCTCATCAAAATGACGAAATGCATCTGCTGTCAATTCAAATTCCGCATACTTTGTTTCTCCCGGTGCAAGTGATAACTTGCAGAAGCCCTTCAGCTCCTTCACAGGATTCTCCGGACTTACCTCCGCTTCTCCGACATACAGCTCTACCGTCTCTTTTCCGGCAAGCTTTCCGGTATTTGTTACCGGGATCTGTACCTTAAATGTCTGACCATCCGGCTCTTTTACCTGCATATCTCCATAGGAAAATGTCGTATAAGATAATCCATGGCCAAATGGGAACTGTACCGGGATCTGATATTTGTCATAATACCGATATCCGACAAATACGCCTTCTCTGTATGTTTCCGTCAATTTTGCATTCATTCTTTCATGTTCTTCTTCCGTTAAGGTTCTTCCGGGGAAATCTCCAAAAACCATCGCCGGTACTTGATCAAGAGATTTCGGCATGGTCATCACAAGTTTACCGGATGGATTTACTTCACCAAACAAGATTTCACCGAGTGCTCTGCCACCTTCCATTCCTGCATAACTCATCCATACAATCGACTTTGCATCATCAATCCATGCGCTCATATCAACCGGATTACCTGCCATCATGACAATGACCATATTCGGATTCACTTTTAAGAGCTCCGTGATCAGTTCATCCTGATGATATGGAAGCTTCAGATCCGGTCTGTCGTATCCTTCTTCATCTGTATCATGATTTAAACCGCCAACAAAGATCACATCATCATATTCTGAAGCAAGTGCAACCGCCTCTTCACGAAGTGCCTTCTGGATCTTCCGTCCTTCCGGATCATTTCCTTCATAAGCACCCTGCTCCGATGCCAGTTCATCCAGACTTACCTCCTGCCAGTTCAGTACCTGCTGTCTGTTCTTATCCGGTACATAATAACCTTCTGCATAGGTCACTTCGCAGTTACCGCCAAGCTCCATCTTAATGCCAAGCAGTGGATTGATCTCATAAAGTGCCGCAATCTCCGCACTTCCGCCACCATTTGAATGAAGCTTTGCTGCATTATGTCCGATCACCAGAAGCCGATGTGTCTTCTCAGGGGCAAGCGGCAGTCTCTGATCTTCATTCTTTAATAGTACAATTGATTCTCTGGCTGTCTCTAACACTGCATCCTGATGCGCCGAAGTATCATAACTTCCTTTCTTCCGGCTCCAGTCACGAACCGCATAGACGGCCGGCTTCTGTTCCGTGCAGCCAGCATATGTAGCCGTCTGTTCATTGTACCCACTTTGGGCTTCTACAATATCGATCATCTTGACACGGAGCATGAATCGAAGAATACTCTTTACCTTTTCATCAACTCTTTCCTCTTCGATCTCGCCATTCCTTACCGCATTTAACAATGGATCTGCCATGCAGTATTCATCGAAATTTGCATAGATCGACATCTCTACATCGATCGGGCTTTCTGCGGCAGCCTTTGTATCGTGGATGCCGCCCCAATCAGAAACAATCAGACCGTCATAATTCCATTCTTTCCGCAGTATCTCACCGAGCAGTTCATTATTTTCACAACAATGGACTCCACGGAACAGATTATAAGCACCCATAATAGATCTTACATTTGCTTTCTTTACTGCAGCTTCAAACGCAGGCAGATAGATCTCACGGAGCGTCCGTTCATCGATCTCGACATTTACCCAGTTCCGTTCTGTTTCCTGATTATTAACAGCAAAATGTTTTACACAGGCACCCACGTCAGAACTCTCGATCCCCTTGATCACCGGAACTGCCATCTCCGATATCAGAAATGGATCTTCACTGAAATACTCAAAATTTCTCCCGCAAAGCGGCGTCCGCATAACATTAACACCCGGCGCAAGTATGATATCCTTGCCACGTCCTCTGGCTTCTTCACCAAGTACCGTTCCTGATTTTTCTGCCAGCTCCCGGTTCCATGTTGCTGCAATCGCACTGTTGCTCGGACAGTATGTAACGCCATCATCATTATGTCCAGCTCTGCCCCAATTATCATTAAAAAATTCGAACCGCACCCCGGTCGGACCATCCGACATCACGATTGGGGGGATTCCAAGTCTTTCTACTGCCCCGGTGCGGAACAGACCCGCACCATGGATCATCTTTATTTTTTCTTCTAATGTCAGTTCATTTACTAACTGATTGATCTTTCTTTCATAATCTTTGTGAAACATCGTATTTTTCCTTTCTGTCCAGATATTTACAACCCTTATCTGCAAACGATACGGTTGCTGCAGGCTGTATGAACCGTTGTGTCGGCTTTCACTTCAAGTTCCGTCCCTCTGCCTGCTCAAATGCTTTATTTATAGCATCTATTCTATTCTGATTTTAATCCCTCCCCGATGCAATCGTCAATGCAAATCATTCCACACTGAAACTTTCTTTAAAAAATGATACCATCTTATTCCAGCTTTTCGCTCTTGCCTTCCGGCAACCCTCCGGATATTTGGCTTCCATTGTCATAAAGTGTGCCAACATCCGGTTCATCTTCTCTTCTCCACCAATTCCCGACAACGCTTTCTCCGGCATCGTCAGACAATGACCTGCTTCCGGATAAATCACACATTCGTATCTGTAAGGGAAATGAACCTCTTCTAACTTTCTCATGATTCTTGGAAATGCTTCATCCGACGGCCATGTATCATCATATTCCGGTGCAAGCAACAACACATCGCCCTGTATATTTTCCACCTTGATACGGCTGGCATCCGTACGGTCTTTAAAACATTCATTATAGTAAAAACGGTTCATCGCTTTCGATCCGTAATTCGGATTCTTTTTCCATGCCCGTAAGGTCGAACCTAAATGAGACAATGCCTCTGCTTGCTCATATGGTATATCTTTCCCATGATAACTGAAATATGATTTATGCTGTCTGACTACCATATGTTTGCAGCCCTCAACTACAAAATCAAATCCGGATACCGATACCACACAGGAAATATCCGGGAGCATAGACGCACACAATAACGTATATGCCGCCCCAAGAGATAAGCCTGTCATTCCGATGCCGGTAATCTCGACCGGACAGTTATTCTTTAACCAATGAACCGCCCGCTCTGCATAATCAACCGGAATAAATACCGTATCCTTTGAAAGCGGCGGCCACAGATAGAATCCAACCGATAACACACTAAATCCTTCCTCTGCGAGAAGCTTCGCGCGTGCTTCTACAAAATCCCGTTTCTCTGCACTTCCACCGACAAATATAACTGCTTTATCTGCATACTTTGTTCCCGGAAAAAAGGTTCCAAGAAATCCTTCCTTTTCTAATGTACACTGTAAATTCTGCTGTGCTTCCATGTATGTATCTCTCCCTTTCATGTTAGTTTAAACTAACAAAAGTATATCACATTAACACTAAAATACTATAGTTTTTTATAAATCTAATTAATGTTTACATAAATAAAAGGACATTCCTTGATGTCCTTTTAAAATCATCTTATATACTATTTCCAAGCAACTTCTTTCCTCAAATTTCATACTATATATGTCTATATATTTTAATATTCTTTATTCCTTTCATACTCGCAATTAGTTACATATTTATATGTAAATCCTGATACTTCATTTACACTTTTTTCATATGTAACCTTTATATTATTTGAACTAATAGTCATGGTTATATAATCATCTATCTTTATAGTACCTAGATCCTTAACTTGCTTATTAAATGAAAATTTATATTTATCTGTATGTAACATACTGGTAATTGTTGAATAATTCGTATATATGTATATTGTTCCCTCGCCCTGCAATTTTACAGTTCCATCATTCTGTGGTACACATCTTATCTGAATTGATCCATTACTATAATGAATATTACCGAAATGATGGCTATAACCATTATCGTTGCTTTTTTATTATATTTTTTCTGTTTTCACCACATTTCGGACAATATACAGCATTATCCATTACTTCTGCACCACATTTTTTACATATCACTTTTATTTCACCTCCGAATCAATCTGCTCTGTATCGTCTTCCAATGTTATATCTTCAATTTTAATCTCATAGTTTTCAGCTAACGCTTTTATTATCTTGTCCAACTGATCTGTTAAACCAGCATAGTCTATATTTAACTGTGTATAGTCTGAGCTAAATGTATATCGATTAATACTACTGTTAATAAATTAGCAACTAGAAGTGGCTTAACCCAAAGTACTGTTGAAAATATAATGTCTGGCAAAACAAAAAATCCTAAACTAAAAACTCTCCATAGACTAGCGATAGGTCTTGATATGACTGTTTCTGAATTATTAGATTTTCCTGAAATGAATAACACAGCGTTTGAAGATGAATAAATATAATAGCGAGGCAGTACATTTTATATATAAAAACATACTGCCTCGCTATTATATTTTTTATTCTCTATTCTCTGCTCCACACATAGCAGTATGCCTGTGTTCTTGCTGCAAATTTTGCTTTCTTAAGAAGTTCTCTGACTTCTGCCTTTGTATACCAGCCGGCTTCGATCTCTTCTAATGTAGAAGTACTCTTATGGAACTCTCCCCGTGCCTTTCCAACAACGCAGACATTTGTTTCATTTGAAAAACCAACCGCACTGTAGCTGGTTCCGATGAAATCATCGATCTCATATAATTCCAGCCCTGTCTCCTCACGAAGCTCACGCTTCGCACTCTCCTGCGGTGTCTCACCCGGATCGATCAGACCTGCCGGGAAGTTATATACCCATTCTCCCGGAGCAAGACGGAATTCCTTATCGATCAGTATCTTCTCGCCGGTCTCATCCGTAGCAATGATCACAACTGCATCTGCCATTTTGCCATGCAGTCCTTCAAAATCCGTAATGTCACCATTCCGGCTGATCATCTCATATACCTTCTCCTGATGATCCACTGTCTCATATGTTATATCATAGCGGGTAATAAATTTACCTTCGCATTTCTTTTCTACTTTTTTGAATTGCATTTTCAAATAACACCTTTCGAGTACTAATATTATAAACCGAAGCCGGCATAACAAGATCCATATGATCCGTAACAGAAACGCTTATGTCTTTCCTTTAAGAAACCTCAACATCAAACCGGAATTTTGTATAAGCAGGATTCAGATAACTCATGGTAAACTCTACAATATTATAATCTGCATCCGCACCCTGATAATTGATCTTATAAATCGCAGTTCCACGTTCCACCTGCAGCAGCTCTGCGAGCCGTTCATTTGCCTCACATATGACCAGCTTCTGTCCAAAATGGCATGGCATATGTCCTTTTGCTTCCATATAATCATATAAAGACACTTTGGCGAAATCAAACTCATCCAGATCATCAAAATATTTTGCCGGTACATATGTATATTCCACTGCAAATGGTATATCACCCTCTGATCGTACCCGGTAAATTCCATATATCATCTCATCATCCGAAATTCCAAGCTTATATCCCAGATATTTACTTCCTGTGATCTCACCGGTCCCGAGAAGGCGGTTTTTTACCTCCATTCCACCCTTACGAAGCGTCGCTGTGATGCCGGTATTTCCTGCTTCATTTGAATTATCCAGATCGATCTTTTTCTTATCTCTTTGTGCAACATACGTTCCAGAACCCGGTTTACAAACCAGATATCCTTCTTCTACAAGCTTACTGATCGCACGTTTTACGGTCATACGGTTCACACCATAGGCTTCCGCCATTTTTCTCTCACTTGGTATTGCTTCACCCGGCAGATATTTTTTTTCATCTATTTTCTTGATAATAGAATCCTGTAATTGAATATATAATGGCATTCTATAATCCATGGAGCACCTCCTCCATCTTTTGCTTAATGACAGGATCTTCTTTTTCAAATGCGACCCATTCTTTATTGATCACCGATTGCAGATATTCCATAACCTCACCTTTCTCGTCATATGTGATTCCCTCTTTTTTTACAAGAGCAGTCAGCTTGTCAACATTCAAGGCTTTGGCTTCATTTTCATCAGCATATACAATTCCGACTGTTAATTCCTGTTTTTTGGGAATATGATGATATTCCTGAATCAAAATATCAAATAACGAATTATCTTCCAGATCAAACCGCATCAGCTTAGGAGCCTTGCTTTCCGGTATATATGAATATTCTATGGTGATCGGAACAGCCCTGTCTTCTTCTACGACCATACGGATACGGGTAATTTTGAATAACGGAGTTCCTAACGGAAGCTTAATACTTTTATTCAGTTCCTTATCTACTTCCACACGCTCAAACGCCAACAGTCTGCTTCTTGTTTGTGCCCCCATCTTTTCCAGCTTTTCACTGAATGATCGAATTCGGTCAAGATTGGATATCATTCTTCTGTGGGCTATGTAGTTGCCGCTCCGTTCCCTGCATTCTATGATCCCTTCATCCTCTAATAATTTATATGCAGATCTGACGGTAGCTCTCTGTACCCCAAACTGTTCAGCCAGATCCCGTTCAGATGGGAGTTTATCTCCTTCTTTCAGTTTATTTTTCATAAAGTAAAATTTTAATTCATACGCAATAAACTCATCTTTATTCATCAATTTCATGGCAAACTCCCTCCTGTACTCTATTAAGTATAGCAACTTTTCCAAACGCAAACAAGCAGGAAATGTCAGTTTATAAGACCAAAAACAGACCCGTACATGTGCGGATCTGTCTCTGTATACTTTTTATAACTCTCTTATTTTTTTCCTTAACGGAAGTATCATACCCGGTGCAACTGATAACTCATCAATGTTCATCTGTAAAAACCTTTCTGTCAGACTTAGATCGGCTGCAAGTTCACCGCATATTCCAATCCACTTTCCTTCTGCATGAGCATTCTCTGCTGCCATTTGGATCATAGATAACACCGCCGGATGGTGTGAATCATAGAAGGAATCCAGATTCCGGTTCTGGCGATCAATTGCCAGAGTGTACTGCGTCAGATCATTTGTTCCGACACTAAAGAAATCCACTTCCTTTGCCAGCTCTCTGCTGATCATAACCGCAGCCGGAGTCTCAATCATTATACCGGTTTCAATCTGATCGGAAAATGCTATTCCATCTGCACGAAGTCCGGTCTTCACCTCGTCCATTATCTCTTTAATACGACGAACCTCTGATACCGAAATGATCATCGGAAACATGATCGCAATCTGGCCATACGCGGATGCTCTGAAAATAGCTCTAAGCTGGGTCTTAAATAATTCGGGTCTGGTCAGACATATCCTGATCGCACGGAGCCCCATTGCCGGATTATCCTCTTTTTCCAGATTAAAATATCCAACCTGTTTATCTGCTCCGATATCCAACGTACGGATGATCACCCTTTTTCCGGCCATCATTTCCGCTACCTGTCTATAAGCTGCAAACTGCTGTTCCTCTGTTGGATAAGTTTCATTTTCCAGATATAAGAATTCGCTTCTGAATAACCCGATACCACCGGCATCATTTCGGAGTGCCGCTCCTACATCTGATACATTGGCAATATTGGCATAAAGGTTAATCTTCTGCCCGGATCTGGTTACATTTTCTTTGCCCTTCAATGTCTCCAGAAGCTCACGCTGTTCCTGTTCGACAGCTTGCTTTTTTCTCATGGCAACAAGGATTTCTTCATCCGGATCAATATAGATCTTTCCTTCCTGACCGTCTACGATTGCAAGTCTTCCGTCATATTTCGGTGTTAATGTATCACCGATTCCTATAACAGCCGGAATATTCATGGTTCTGGCAAGAATCGCTGTATGGGAATTTGCCGAGCCTTCCACTGTAATAAATGCCAGCACCTTATCTTTATCGAGCTGAACAGTCTCGCTTGGTGCCAGATCATCTGCCGCGATGATTACCTGCTCCGTCATTTCAAATGAAGCATTCTGTTTTTTTGCAAACTGGGAAAGGAGCCTGTTCGATACATCCTTTACATCTGCTGCCCTTCCCTGCATATAGGCATCATCCATCGCTTCAAAGATTGCTGCATAATTATCAGATGTGACACCTATTGCATATTCAGCATTTACCTTTTGTGTATTTATAATATTCTCTACAGAATCATTATAATCCGGATCCTCAAGCATTAACTGATGTGCTTCAAAGATCATGGCATTTGCTTCTCCCACATCAGTAAGTGCCTTGTCATATAACTGCTGCAATTCAGAAAGTGCTTTTTCCTTTGCAGTCCGGAAGCGGCGTATTTCCGCCTCCGGATCATCGACATGACGTCGTTTTATCTGGATTTCGTTCCTTTTAAAGAATTGTATCTTCCCGATAGCAACTCCGCCAAATACACTTTTACCCTGTAATATTACCATATTGTCACCTCTTTAAAATCCGATCCTTTTACAGATGTTCCTGAACGAACGCTTTCAGGTTTGCTGCATCTTCTGCCTCGTTTTCACCTTCTACTTTTATCAGGATCTCCTGACCTTTTTTTGCTCCCAGACTCATAACTGCCATAACTCCTTTTGCGTTTACGGTTCTGGATCCAAATGTTACGGATACTGTGCTCTTACATTTTGCAGCAGCCATAACAAACTGTGAAGCCGGTCTGGCATGAAGTCCCTGCTCATCTGTAATTACATATGTGAATTCAACCATAATAACCGCCTGACCTTTTTAATATTCAAACTGACGATAGTAACGTCTGAATTCCAGACTATGTCCTGTATTCTGCTCATAATGAATAGCAAGTCGTTCTGTTAATATCGCGGTAATAATCATCGGAGAGCAGATTACACGGAACTCATCATCGATACCATCCAGAATGTAATCCTTGGTATCAATAATAACAGCTTTCTTTGTATGTTCTTTTACAAATCGTTCTACTCTTTCATCTAATGGTCGATATTCGTCCTCACCTTTTATTACAAATACCGGAACTCTGTCATCAACTAACTCCAATGGCCCATGGAAGAAATCAGCAGATGAAACAGTCTTTGTACGAACCCACTGCATCTCCTCTAAGATACACATTGTAAAGAGATAGGTCTCACCCCAAAGGACACCGGAGCCTGTAAACATTGTATATGGTTCATGTGCATATGTCTTTGCAATCTCGATCGCTCTTGGCTCAAATTTTTCTCTTGCCGCAAGGAGATCCTTAAACAGATTTTCCATCTGGTCTGCCCATCTGTCATAATGTGGAAATTCTCCTCTGTTCTTTAAGATACGGAGCATTACAAAATAGTATAATAAGTAAGAATGCTCACAGTCACCACATGCATTATAAATCGGGTCTGTCAACAGATTTGCTAAAGGAGTTGTCTCATCCTTTGTAAATCCATATACATTGATTCCCTGATCCTTACAATATTTTACTGCCTTCAAGATCTCCATAGTATTGCCTGATGCAGAAGAGGTAAATACAAGAGTCTTATCTGTAATATGTTTTTTATTTTTTACCAGAAATTCACCTGCATTTTCAAGATAGATCGGAAGATCTGTATATTTCTTGGCTACTTCTACAACCGGATACCATTCTGCCCATGTTCCACCGATACCAAGCATACATACGCTGTCATATTCCTTTGCCGTGATCCGGTCAATCAATGCCTCAACCTCTCCTCTTAATGAGTATGTCTTTGCTCCGTCCTTTAAATATTTCTCTGCGTCAAATTTTTTTAATGCCATAGTTCTTTCCTCCTATTATTTTATTTTTTATTCTCCTATGATTGTTATATAAATTGTTCTATATTGCGGTCCATCATATTCACACAGATATATGTCCTGTGCACTTCCGCTTTTCAGCTTTCCATCTATAACCGGGAATACACAATGATTTCCGGTCAGATGGGCTTTTAAATGTCCGGTCGGATTGCCTGCCATCGCACCGTAGGAATCTAATAACCTCCCATGTGCATATTCTCCATCCTCAGGAACAAGTCTTTCCATCAGATGCCCAATATCATATTCCAGGCACTCCAGTCCTTCATTAACTGCAATTCCTGTTGTCGTATGTGCTGTTATAACATATACAACACCATTTCTGATTTTGCTTTTTTCTACAACCTGCCTGATATCATCTGTAATTTTCACCAGACAGTTATATTCTTTTGTCAGCACCTCTATACTGCCATGTGTTACCATTATACCTCCAATCCCAGAAACTCAATCGCGTTCTGTCCAAATATCAGATCCTTGGTAGATTCTCTTATATCCATAGCTTCTATAGCCTTTTTCATTCTCCGCATCTCTAACCGCGGATCATCAGAGCCAAACATGATCTGATGTCTGAAGCTTCGATCGATCCAGTGCGGTCCCATATCCACTTCGAATACCTTGTGATAAAACTCCGGGGCTGTATCAAAATACAGGAATGCTGTATCCGCATATACATTTCTGTATTTGAGCATCAGCATACAAGTTTCCTGCACCCATGGCCATCCGCAATGTGCAAGACAGATTCGAAGCTTTGGATGTCTGTATGCTGTTTCTTCAAACTCAACCGGCCTCGCATATTTAGATAAGGTATCCGGCTCTACCGACATTCCGCAATGAAACACGATCGGTTTATTATACTTCTCGCATATCTGATATATCGGCTCCATGTATTCATCTCCCGGATAGAACTTCTGCTTTGACGGATGAAGCTTCAGGCCTGCCAGATGATACTCTGCAAATGCTGTTTCAAGTATCTCTGTCGCATTCGGCCTGTGAGGATCTACACTGGCAAATCCGATAAAACGATCCGGATATGTTGCTGTCAATTCCTTTACCTGGTCATTTGTTCCTAGTATGCCTCCATATTCCGTAGTCAGATCCAGTGGAAGCAAAACCGCTTTATCCACTCCGGAACAATCCATCAAGGTTAACAGTGCATCAACCGGGATCTGATCCGTCTTGTATAAGCCATACATCTTTTTTGCAAATTCATTCTGATATTCCGTTTTGCATACCGGCTCTAAAAATGCAGGATGTACATGCATATCAATTACTATTTTTTTCACCTTACTACTACCTCCTTTTTAACCAAGGAAGCCAAAGAATGCTCCTGCTATTCCAAGTACAAGCATGATCAACATAATAAGCAACGGATTAACCTTCTTCTTCAATAACCAATAAGTAACTCCAAATAGCAACAGCACCGGAAGGCCCGGGACAATGCCATTTAACAGATCCTGAATTGTACTTGCTTCTTCGCCGCTTCCAATCTGCGTTATAAAATTAATCGACGTCATATCCATCGTCATGCCGCCAACTACCATAATACCCATGATAGAGGCTACTTCCATAACTACCTTCATCAAACCGGATTCAACAATCTTTGCCATGGATTCACGACCCATTTTATATCCAAGGAATACTCCAAACCATCTGCAGAGATATGCCGGAATGTTAAAGATCAAAAGGAAGAGAATAGGTCCGAGAATGTTCCCCTGCAAGGCAAGTGAACATCCAATTCCTGTTGCGATTACCTTGATCGTGCCCCAGAACAGAGAATCGCCGATTCCTGCTATAGGTCCCATTAATGCTGTTTTTACTGCGCCAATCGAATCTGTATCAAAATCTGCATCCTGTGCATTTTCCTCTTCCATTGCGGCTGTGATACCCATCTGAAATGTTGCAAGATAATGGCTGGTCTGATATAACGTCAGATGACGCTTCATAGCAGCTGCCAGATCCTTCTTATCCGGATATAGTTTCTTTAAAACCGGATACATGGAAAAACAAAATCCTACATTTCCCATTCGTTCATAATTCCATGTATGTTCATATGTGATCTCTCTTAAAAACACCTTTGTGAGATCTTTTTTCGTAACTACCTTATCGTAGTCTGCATGTATCTTAGAACTCATCAAAATCACCTCCGTTATCTGCGGTTTCAACTACCGGTACCGCCCCCTGTTGCTTGTCTCCGAATATGCCAAATGTTACTCCGATTATCACAATAAGTACGGCAAAAATCGCAACTCCTGTTGTGGATATTCCAAGGTATGATACCAGGAAAAAGCCAAGGAAGAAAAATGGTGCAACCTTGCGATTCATCATCTGCTGTGCAAGCATTGCAAAACCAAGTGCAGGAAGCAGTGCTGCTGTTATATCCATACCGGACTGAACAAATTCAGGTATTTTACCAAGAAGTGCTGTTACTGCATCACTGCCAAAATAAAATGCAAGTGGGATGCAGACAATACCAAAAAGATTCTGAAGATATCCTGCGATCAGATAATCTCTGTTAAATGCCCGTATATTACCTTTTTCAGCATCACGGTCACATTTGTGGATCATAACAAGCATCAACGGCTGGCAGATACCGGTATTTGCCGCAAGCATTACGGTTGCGATCGGAATACCAAGTACTAAAGCTGTTTCCGCTCCGCCTCCTGACTGAATCGCAAGTGAAACACCGAGCACAGTGCCTGCGATCAGATCCGGCGGATTATATGCACCGATCGATACGGCTCCTACAAGTGCAAGTTCCATAGTTGCCCCCATAATAATACCGGCCGGAAGATTTCCCATTACCAGACCTACTAACGGTCCAAGAACGATCGGTCGCTGCAGGCAGCTTGTACCAAGCAGCCATTCTGAATAACCAAGCAGGCCGATCAGAAAAATAAGTATTGTTTTTAATATCATAATCTGTCCCTCCATTCATCCGTTAAAACAGCGATTTGCATTTAATTACTTTATCAGCCGGGATCATCTGAATAAATACATCAACGCCATCATCAACCATCTCTTTTACCAGAGCCAGCTCGGCTGCATCCATATATGCGCTTCTACCATATAATTTTGCATTTTCATGGTATGCAATGTTGCCGATATTTAATGTCTTTTCTCCTGTAGCTTCAATGATTGCTTTGGCTATTTCTACCGTTTCACAGATGATAAATAATTTATATTTATCAGTTACCCCGCTTTTCAATGCCTCTACAGCTTCCGCTGTATTTTTTACTACAACCTTTGTTCCGGATGGTTTCGCCATCTTTAGTGCGTTTAATCTCAGCGGATCATTTTTAACCGTGTCACTTACCAGTAGCAGGCAATCTGCCCCTAATGATGCTGTCCATGATACTGCTACCTGTCCATGTAAGAGACGATAATCAACACGAATTGATTTGATCATATAAACCTTCTCCTTTCTTTTCTGTTAATACACAGATTAAAAATCTTCATCATCATACGTTGTATTTACTGTATTACAATAAACCATCATATCTTTAGCCTCTGCAACCGCACTCTCAATTACAGACGCCGTATCCTGATCCTCTGCACTCAGCAGGATACCGATCACTGCAGCCAGATTCACACCGGCAACAACATGTATCCTTGGATCAGACAATAATGCGGATGCATTATTATTCACACTTCCGCCTAAAAGATCTGTCATTATCACAATCTCTGCCTCTGAATCCGCTTCAACAATTCTCTTTAATTCCGGAAGCGGATCCGGGCATTCATCTGTATAAGCATTGATACAGGTCAGATTTTCCTGTGCACCTGCCAGCATTTCAATCGTTGTCAACATTCCTTCGGCCATCTTTCCGTGTGTTGCTAAAACATATTTTCTCATCCGTTCTCCTCCCTTCTGCTCCTTTCAAGCTTTTCTTTCATAATCCTGTCATAGTCTTCTGTTTTTGGCGAAACAGCCTGTTCCATCCGGGAAAACAGCGGATGACAAGTAAAATTATTTTTTTCCTTTGTTACATGAGCCGCTATATATTGAAACAATGCAGCTGTATATAACGGTGTGATCTCTGCCGGAAGCCGGCATGGTATCCGAATCTGTCCATCTCGTTTATCGTGAACCTGATCCGTAATCATATAGCAGTGCTCCGTGATCAACAATGTTGCTTTATAAATATCATACAGTCGATCAGAGGTTTTACCACAATCTATAAAGAAAACCGAATAATCCGGAGTAAGCTGCATATCCGGTCCATGTATAAATTCTTCGCTTTCATAATATACCGTCGGAACTTTCAGAGTTTCCTGAAATTTCAACGCTCCCTCTCTGACCGTTGCCAGATTGGCTCCATCGCCGACCAGTATTGCTTTTTCCATACACAACAGATCCTGATATCGTTTTTGTACCAATTCTTTCGCCTGCATCAGGCAAAGCTCCTGCATTTCACAAGCATTCCGGATCTGGCTTACTGCAGTTTCATATTTCTGATCACTAATTTCTCTTTTTTGAAAACCTATCTCCAATATCATAAGCATGAGGAACTCGATCAAAGTAGAATATCCAAGCGTTACATAATCAATGGTTTCATTTCCAACTCCATACTCCACAAGACGATCCGTGTATCTGCTTGCACTGCCATTTTCATTCCCGGTTAACAAAACAAATGGTTGATGCTCCTTATTTAGCTCCTTCATAATTTCTATTATGTTTGTACTGCAGCCACTCTGGGATATTAAAATCGTAAACCGGTTCTTTTCTCTCTCCCGGTAAACATCCAGATATTCCACTGTACTTAATACACTGATATCGAATTTACTGTATTTTAAAAGAAACGGTCGAGCTGCATATGCTGCATTCAGGGACGATCCGGATGCGATCAGACATATATCTTCTTTGTCCTGATCCAGATACCAGTCGCATATCTTTTTGGTAAGAGACTTTCTCTTATCAAGATTATCTTTCATAATACGACCGGAAACCTGAATATAATATTCCATATCCTTCTTCATTTTCCATCTCCTTTTGTGGTTCTTTTTGTGAACCACTTTGTAAATATAATATACCACCTATCAACTGGTTTTGCAATACCAATTTTATATTTTTTTATACCAACTTGAAAATTCGCAAAAAAATAGAGAAACCGGTATACTTATAGTACCAATTTCTCTGTTTTTTTGATATCATTTTTTTAAATTACGGATTGCATCTTTTTAATTATCTTATTCACTTACAACCGTACGGTTACGTCCGGCTTCCTTCGCCTGATACAGCGAATTATCTGCCCGATTGAACCATGCCTTTGCACTCTCTCCTTTGGAATATTCCGCAACACCACAGCTACAGGTGATTCCACTGTTATTCATGAACTGGAAGTAGTAGCATCGGAATTCTGTTCTTACATCCTCTACGACATTGATCACCTTTGGCAGTTCAATGTTGCTGAACAATATAACAAATTCCTCTCCACCGTAACGGAATGCAAGACCATAGTCTTTTGATTTCTCCTTCAGCATCTTACAAAGAGCCTTGATAACCACATCACCATTGCTGTGTCCGTATGTATCATTTACATTCTTGAAATGGTCGATATCAAAGATCGCAATATATGCTTTCTCACCGGTCTCCTCGGTCTGCAGGATTTCTTTCTCCAGACTCTCCTCAAAGGAACGTCTGTTATATAATCCTGTCAGCGGATCTTTACGAAGCTCTGTCATAAGACTCATCTGACGAACTGTGAAATTGCCGATGGATTCCATCAGTTCCTTCGTATGCATATTCAGTAAGCACGTTACAAAGGTCAGTATAAATACCAATACAAATGATGTAACAACATATCCACTGAACCGCATCTGTGTCCAGTCATATAAATGATGCAGATGAATCTCATTGATGATAAGACTTGCCGATGCAAGAAGTGCGATCACGATCGTAATATTCTGATTCGCAAAGATAGCCGTGATCACGATAGCGATCGTTGGCATCAGCACCAGAATGATCGAATTGTAATGTTCAAATGCAGGTACTGCCAACACTGTAAACATCATCAGGGAAACCAGCCAGTCTGCACCATTATCGGTTAATTTATTCTTCTTTAAAGCGACCAGCGTTCCTGTCAATGCTGCTGCATATATCAGAAATGGCACTACAACATATAATGTAATATATGCTCCACCGGACATCCCGAGATCTGCCTTATCATTTCCTATATTCGTCATACACATGATCAATTCAACAACCATGAATATACACGCTAACGTCAGAAATACCTTCCATAACAACATCTGCCATTTTTTGCTGATATTAACAGTGATTGTATCGTTCATCACGAATTCTCCTTAAATAGCCCTCAGTTTTCCTTTCCCATGTGAAAACACTCACATAGATGATTTTACACTATATCCTCTGTATCGTCCACTCTTTTTTGTCAAAAATACCTAAAAAAACACATTTTACAGATGAAAACCTATACATAATGTAACATTTACCAATTTTGACGTTGGATTTTTCTCATTAATCAGGTTGATTTTCGTATCTTCCGGTTAAAGTAGTCAGCGACATTTACTATACAAACGCCAGCTGACACAAAGATACCTCCTGTCTTTTGAACAGGAGGCATCCTTGGTTTGATCTGTATCTATATTTTTTATTATAATGCATAACCAACTTCAAATGCTTTCAGATTCATCTCAACAGTCTTTGGAGGAACTGTTGCCTTGATGACCTCAACCCATTTGTCATGGTCAAAATCCATATGCTTTGCGGCAACACCGATTATGATCGTATTGAATACCTTTGGATTGCCCAGCTTCTTTGCCTCTGCCATCGCATCGATCGAGATCACCTTATGCTTCTCTGATAATGTCTCTAAGATGTGATCCGGATATTCTGCCTGACCGGTTACAACCGTGATCGGATCGATTCTCTGATCATTTGCAATAATTACGCCATCCTTCTTCAGAAAATGAGCATAACGCATAGCTTCCAGCTTCTCAAATGCGATCAGAACATCTGCATGACCTTCTTCTACAATCGGTTCCGCAACCTTCTCACCATATCTTACATATGTAACAACACTACCGCCTCTCTGGCTCATACCATGAACCTCGGAGAGCTTTACATCATAACCTGCTGCTGTCGTAATACCACCGAGGATACGGCTTGTAAGAAGAGTTCCCTGTCCACCGACACCAACTATCATAATATTCTTTACAGCCATTAGAATTCCTCCTTTTCGATCGCATCAAACTTACAACGCTTCATACACAGTCCGCAACCATTACACATGGTCTCATCGATCTGGATCGTTCCATCCGGCTGCTTGATAACTGCCGGACATCCCGGCTTTAAGCACATACCGCACTTCTTACATTTCTCCGGGATAGCTCTGCATACACCTGTTACCTTGGTTGTCTTTAAAAGAACACAAGGAGACTTGGTGATAATAACAGAGATCTCATCCTTTGCAACTTCCTCTTTGATCAGCTTCTTTAAACCGTCAATGTCAAATGCATTGATCTCATGTACACTGTCAATACCGATCGCCTTACACAATTTATAAATGTTGATCGCATATGTAGGTTCACCCTGCAAGGTCTTACCGGTCGCTGCATGATCCTGATGTCCTGTCATACCGGTTGTTGAGTTATCAAGGATGATAACGGTTCCTGTACCCTTGTTGTAAACCATGTTCATCAGAGAGTTTACACCTGTATGCATGAATGTGGAATCACCGATAACCGCAACCCAGTTCTTGATATAATCTTTTCCTTTTGCTTTTTCCATACCATGTAATGTAGAAATGGAAGATCCCATACATACGGTTGTATCAATTACGCTAAGCGGCGCAACTGCTCCCAGTGTATAGCATCCGATATCTCCTGCTGCATGGATCTTCAGTTCGTTTAATACTGAAAATACACTTCTATGCGGACATCCCGGACAAAGGATAGGTGGTCTAGGCGCAACCTTTGCAGGTTCTTCCTGCTCAACCTTCTCGCCGAGGATCTTCTCTCTTAACATATTTGCACTGTATTCACCCTGAACGGTCAGAAGCTCCTTACCTACTGCATCGATGCCCCAGGCTCTTACCTGTGTCTCGATATGAGGCTCTAACTCCTCAATAACATACAGCTTATCAACCTTTGCCGCAAAGTCTTCGATCAACTTTCTAGGAAGCGGATTTACCATACCAAGCTTTAATACGGAGGCATTTGGCATTGCTTCCTTTACGTACTGATATGGAATACCGCTGGTGATAACACCAACGCTGGTATCATTCATCTCTACACGATTGATCGGCATATCCGCACCGTCTGCTGCCATGTCCTTTAATCTCTGTTCTACAAATACATGACGAGGGATCGCATTACCCGGCATCATAACCATCTTCTTAATGTCTCTCTCGTATGGCTTATCCTCTACTTCTACTCTGTCATTTAATTCAACAACGCCCTGTGAATGTGCCAGTCTGGTTGTTGTACGGAGCATGATCGGAGTATCGTACTTCTCGCTGCATTCAAATGCATACTTTGTGAACTCCTTTGCTTCCATACTGTCAGATGGTTCAAACACCGGAATCATCGCTGTCCTTGCTACCAGTCTGGAATCCTGTTCATTCTGTGATGAATACATACCCGGATCATCGGCTGCTACTAAAACCATACCACCCTTTACACCGGTATATGCTGCTGTAAATAATGGATCTGAAGCTACATTCACACCTACATGTTTCATTGATACGATTGAACGCACACCGGCAAATGATGCTCCGATCGCAACCTCTGTTGCAACTTTTTCATTTGGAGACCATTCTGCATATATCTCAGGATATTTTACAATATTCTCACTGATCTCTGTACTTGGAGTACCCGGATATGCTGCTGATACCTTTACACCGGCTTCATATGCGCCTCTGGCGATCGCTGCATTACCGAGCATTATCTTTTTTTCACCCATTAATTTATCCTTCCTGTCATTTCTCATATTTGCCTTTTGGCAACTCTAATGCTTTATTATACAAGAATTATCAATAAAAGGGAAGTGCTTCTATACGTTTAAAAATAAAAAAGCATATATCAGAGAAAAAATACACCTTTTACGGCTTATATTTATTATGAATTTCGAGTATAAATAACCGGCCGTCTGTTAATCGCACTGCCACATCTGTGCCTTAGGTTCACGTTGAGATAACTTCTCCGTCTTCCGCACCAGTTCAAGGAATTGGCTCCGGTATAACTGATCGTTGCTTGCCTGAGCCATGTCCCTTTCATTTATCTCAACCGTGATTCCTGCTTCCGCAAGTTCTTCCGCCATCTTATACGTCGCTGTTCCTTTATATGTGCTGTCCGTAAGCAGCATTCCATATGCCGCAACCGCCGATGCAAAGCTCAGGTCATGAGACATTCCCTTTTGACCGCTTTCTGCCTTTATAACGGCTGTTTCCAGTGTGCTCTTATCTCCATCCGGCTCTTTGTAACGGATATTCACGGTTGCCAGTTCGCCGGAATAATCTGTACTCTGCTTTTTCGATGTATATTTTGTCTCTGTCTCCGGCACATCAAATTCCGAATCGACTGGAACCACCTCATAGAGTGCAGTCACCACATGACCGGCTCCGATCTCGCCGCCATCCACCATATCATCTGCAAAATCTTCTGCGGAAAGCGCCCGGTTCTCATATCCGATCTGCCGATAACCTTTCACCTGCTCCGGATTGAATTCAATCTGTAATTTGACATCCTTTGCAACCGTATATAAGGTTCCACCCATTTCATCAACCAGAACCTTCTTTGCTTCATAGACTGAATCCAGATACGAGTAATTACCGTTTCCGTGATCTGCCAGTGCTTCTAACTTGTTATCTTTCAGATTATCAGAGCCAAATCCCAGAACACTCAAGAATATACCGCTGTCCTTCTCCTCAGTGATCAATCCTACCAGATCACTCTCGCTTGTCAGCCCGACATTCAGATCCCCGTCCGTCGCAAGGATCACCCGATTATTTCCGTCTTTTATAAACTGCTGCTCTGCGATCTCATATGCCGTGATCAGTCCCGCACTTCCATTTGTGCTGCCGGATGCTTCCAGCGAATCCAGTGCCTCGCATATCGTATAGGCCTCCGAACCTGCCACGCCATTTAAAACAACCGTATCTGAACCCGCATATGTAACAATACTGATCCTGTCATTTTCATCCAGATTCTCCGCCAGCATCTTAAATGCTTTCTGTGCCAGCGGCAGTTTATTTTCCTCATACATAGAACCGGATGTATCGATCAGGAATACCAGATTGGATGCTTTCTTCTCACTCATATCGATCGCGGCCGTATTCAGTCCTACCATCATCAGCTTTGTATCTTTATTCCATGGACAATCCGCATATTCCGTATATACTGCAAACTTCTTCCCAGCCTCCGGGTCTGATACATAGTCATAATCAAAATAATTGATCATTTCTTCGACCCGGACTGCTCCTGTCGGCGGCAGCGTTCCTTCTTCGATATAACTTCTGATATTGCTGTAGGATGCTGTATCACAGTCTGCCGCAAATGTTGAAAGCGGTGAATCTTTAGTAGACACAAACCGATGTTCTTCCTGATAGTCATACTCTCTGGTATCATAACCGGATTCTCCATATCCGATTTTTACATATTCAGAATTTGATGCACTATCCATTACCGAGTTATATGTATCGGCAGCCGAAACCACACTATCACAAGCCTCTTCTTCTATACATTCCGGCACAGCCATATTTTGCTGTGACTGTCCGGATTCCGCTATATTTTCTTCAAATTCCTCTTTTATGGCTTTCTGTCTGTATCTTTCTGCGATGCTCTCCCGCTCCGTACCCGACCGGCTTTCCGTTCCCTGTCGTTCTCCATGCGTGCCTCCTGTTTCTCTCCCACTTCCGCAGCCTGCAAGGCAGCCCGCCATCATGCAGGAGATTATAACCACACTTACCATCCGTCTGATTTTTCTCATAAAAAATACCCTCCTTATCTTAGTCACTATCCGATAGCTGCATAATTTCTGCTCTGATCACCTCTGACGTTAGCAATTGTCGAATGTAAAAACGAAATTTTACAGCTATCTGTTCTATTTATGACTAAGATACGGATGGGTATCCTCTTTTTATGGATTTTTTTCTTACAGATCAACTACTGTCTGTTTAAGATCCATGCCTGTCGTTCAGAATCATATCGGAGAAGTGTACCTGTTACTTCTTCCCCTACTGAAAATGTCTCTGCTTCTTCCGGCTGCAATACGATGTCCTGACCGGTTATTAATTCCCCGGATGCATCAGATACCTGCAAGAGTTTTGCGGCATATTTTTGTACCGCATCCGGCTCTGCTGTTACAATCTCTGTGATCTGAAGTGTAACTGCTATATTACTCATTTCCTGCCATGCATCCATATCAGCTGATTCCGACACCTGAAGATCTGTACATCCCGCATTTTCCTGTGCATCTGTCTGACTCTTTGTATGGCCTGCTTCCGCCTGAACATCGGACGAATCTCCACCGGCTCCATTCATCAGTATAGCTTCTGTTGTATTCTGTGTCGGTCTGTTGGCAGTTTCATTCTGTACTGTCTCCGGTATGGAATCCGTTGTTTCATCCACATAATCTTCCGCCCGATCGGATATATTTGAATTCTCTGCTGCATCCAGCCCATCATTTGAAACATCCGTTGTCCTGCCTGCATTTATTTCTTTCGAATGTCGCTTAGAATCAGACAGCAACGGTGTCGCGATCACTGCGGCCAGAAGAACCGCTGCGATCGCAAGAACCGGAATTACATATTTTACCTTTGAGGTTTTCTTTTGTTTTTCTTCTACATCCTTTGCTTCACGGTCAAGCCCTGCTTCGATCCGATCCCACAGATCCGGTGCATCTGCATCGATCCGGTTCAGATAAGCTTCTATGAATCTGTCTTCTTCCGTCTGTCTGTTCTTATTCTGTTCATCTCTCACAGCCTGCACCTCCTTAATTTTTGTATTGCCTGATTATAGATCCATGTGATCGTTCCGATCGGTCGCCCTTTCATGTCCGCGATCTCTTTAAATGTAAATCCTCCGACTACCTTCAGATCCAGAATCTCCTGCTCCTCCGGCTTTAACGTGGCAACTGCCTGCTTCAATGTCAGGTTCTCCACTATCTGACTCTCCATCGTCTTTCCTTCGTTTCGCTCCGGCATTTCATCCACCAGCATTTCACGATCGATCTTGCGTATCCGATCGATCGCCATATTCTTTGCGATTGTCACAAGCCATCTCTTATGACCGGTTCCCTTCTTATAACTGTCTGCGATCCGATAAAGCTTGATGAAGAACTCCGATGTCACATCCTCCGCTTCCTCTCTCTGCCGGATCGTATCATAGACCACCGCAAAGATCAGCTTCAGATATTCGTCATACACTGCCCGAAGGCTCTCCCTGTCTCCCTGTGCGATCGCAGACATATATTTTCCAAATTCTCTGTCTGTCATTTGTCTCTCCCTATAACCGCTATACGTTTTTACCCCTGTTTTTTATGGAATTATTCCGATTTTCTATTACTTTTCATTCCACTTCAATTTGCTAATATTCGGTTTCGGCTTCGTATAGCCCCAATTCTCTATTATTCAAAAGGCTGTACTGCCAGCAACTCCATCACATACCCCTTCTTCCGTTCCTTCCATGCAAATGGCCAGAACAACCGCCGTTCCGCTTCAATCCGGATATCAAAATCCTTATGCATTCCGATGTCATGACGAAGCTGCAACGCACCTTCAATATCCTCCGGAACAAGCTTCTCCCACTGCTCCATAGCGGATTCATTTACAACTGCCCATTCTAACCCGAACACCATTAACTTCTCCGTCAGCATATAGATGACATCATTTGTCCGGGTAACCGCGGCTTCGTTTAATGCCCGGATCGCATTCTCGATCATCTGCAATTCTTCCTCGTCATAATTCTCCCGATACATATATAACAGGCCTGCAAATCTCGCATTCAACTGGCTGTGAAGTCCTATGCAGACGCTGTAGTCAAACCTTCGTCCGATATCCGGCAATACCCTGTGGCTGTTGTCAAATGCAACCTGTTTCAAATGCTCGATCACGATCTCTGCTTCTTCACCCTCTGCAAGCAATGCTTCAAACATTTCATAAGTCTCAAGCTCTACATTCCAGAAAGGAAGATCCACACAAATAGCATCTGTTTCCTCCAATCCATAGGCCTTACACGCCTGTGCAAGTCCCTCTGCATCCCGGTCGATCAAAACCAGCTTAAATCTCTCTGCAAGTCTTGCCAGATCGATGTCATTTGACCGTCCTGCTCCCCATATAGCAAGAACAGGCTTACGTCCTCCTTCGGCCACACAATTTTCTTCTATAAAGTCTGTCAGCTTCTGTCGGTATCCCCGCCACTCTTTATAAGCATTCGGAAGAACCTCTGATGCAATCAGCCGATCCAAATATCTCATATAATTCACTTCTTTCTCGCATTATGCCGGTATGTGCAAGCACTTTCCATCGCAATGCTCATTTTATCATATCGCCTGTCGGCTCTATGTTTTTTTCGCATTATGCCGGCTTGTGCAAGCACATCCGTCGCAATGCTCATTTTATCACGTTTTTATAGTATACTCTACCTTTAAAATGTAGTAGAATAATATGGATAATATTATTTTGTCTATTCATGCAAAGTGATAAAATAAAGATTGCCTAAAACAGAAACGGAGATTATGAATATGTCTGCTAAAGATAATAATACAAATACAAATATATACAGAAGCTATATCGATGCACTTCTATATCCGGAGCAGAATCCTTTTATAGAAGACATGAAACGATTCGAGGAGCTTATGATGATGTACTCCTGTGCGATCAAGGAAGTTCAGACCAAGCTGGATGTATTAAATACAGATTTCAGCGTTCGCTACAACCGAAATCCGATTGAATTTATCCAATCGCGCATCAAGAAACCGGTCAGTATCGCAACAAAGCTGTCTTCAAAAGGATGTCAGGTATCCGTAGAAAATATCGTATATAATTTGAATGATGTTGCGGGACTCCGTGTTATCTGTTCCTTTATCGATGACATCTACGCCGTTGCAGAGAAGCTCATCAGTCAGAATGACATTACTCTGATTGAAGCAAAAGACTATATCAGCCATCCAAAGCCAAATGGTTACCGTAGTCTTCATCTGATCATAGAAGTTCCTGTCTTCTTTGCCGACCATACGAGAAATATGCGGGTAGAAGTTCAGATCCGTACCATCGCGATGGACTTCTGGGCAAGTCTTGACCACCAGCTCCGTTATAAAAAGGATGTCGCCGATCCCGAACTTATCTCCGGTCGCTTAAAACATTGTGCTGATGTTATCTCTCAGACAGACCTCGAAATGCAGGAGATTAAAAATATGATCTACGGAGATGGTGCTCAGCCACAGATCAAATTGTGTCTTGAAAAAAATACAGAAAATTTTTAAGAAAATCTTAGATTTTGTTTGACAAATTTATAGAACTGGTATAGAATACTATCTGTTGTTGAACAACGTGTGTATGTAGCTCAGCTGGATAGAGCACTTGGCTACGGACCAAGGTGTCGGGGGTTCGAATCCTCTCATGCACGTAAACTGAAACAGGTTTGCTTCAAAAAAGCAAACCTGTTTTTTTATTCCAACACCGTCACCTACGAACAGCCTTTTTATAATTCAAAAAGCCCCGGCAAACTTTCCCTGACAGATGAAACTGCTCACAACGAAATCTTAATTCGTCATTTGTCGTGGGGCAATTCCATCTGTCAGAAATAGTCTGCCGGGAATTATTTATAATCTTGCTGCGAGAATCTGACGTTTGACCTCCTGTCCATTCAGGATAAACTCTGCACGACCGTTCTCCAGTTGTATATTCTTTTCAAGTGCTCCGATATCTGAATTGAACTCTGTAACGGCATTCGTCCCAACATCAGCATTGGAACAGTACAGCTTGGCAGACATGACCGAATTACCAAAGGCAACTGCCGACTTGCCCTGTACCACGCTTTTAACTGCTGCATATCCGATATAGATATCCGTTCTTCCTGCACGGCATCCAATGCCATAACATTCCTTTGCACGGATATTCGACGAGATATTTACATTTTCCAGACGAACCATACAGCTGTTACCAGCAATCGTTCCGATACCGGTTATAACATTACCTGCCCCCTGAATCTTTGCCGATATATTCTCAAGCTTAATATCTGCATCACCATTTACAGATCCAATGATCGTACCGTTTGATATACCGGAATAAATATCCATGTCGCAGTATTCTATAAACAATTCGGAATCACCGTTTACAGATCCGATACAGGCTCCTTCCTGACCTTTCATATCAAACTCATAATGTCCGCGTTTGATATTGATAACACCGCCAAGTCCGGAACCAATACCAATGCCCTTCATACCATTTGCATTGATGATGATTCCACCATCCTGATAGAAGTTGAGTTCGCCATGATATTCATCCAATGAATTACCAATGCCAAAGTATTTTCCCGAATTCAGATTAATCGTCAGATTACCGTCTCCTACAACCGTAAGCACTGAACTGTCCGGAACTCTGATACCTCCTGTACGTAGTTCGTTTTCTCCGGTAATCTGAAGATTTACATTACACTTCTTACCGATATCAATACACGGAATTCCGCGTTCTCCCGCAAGACTGACATTCTCAAGTATGATGGTGCCACGGAATCCATCTTCTACAGACATCAATATATTCGGCTGGAAGCCGACAGAACCCTTGATTATGATCTTTTTATTGATTCCACGCGCTTTCTTAACCTTAATGCTTGTATATTTATTAGCAGCAAGCTGTACCATGGAAACCGTATCATTATAATCCGTCTCATATTCTTTCTTATACAGTCTGGCATTCAGGCTCTGATTATATTGAACAATTTCATTCATGACACGCTCATCGATTGAACGCACAACATACGGCTGCGGCCTTGATGTATAATAGCCCTGAATCAAATCAACGCCCAGCTTAATAACCTCCCTCAGCTCCTGCGTCAATTCAATTCCCTCTGCCAACGTCAGAATATCATTATCATGCGCAAATTCTATAATATCCTTTACAAAATGCTGTTTCTGGATATCTTTGTGTATATCTGTCATGAGCATACGATCGATTTTTACAAACCGAGGCATATACCGAAGCAGATTATTTACATTGGAATAACCAGAACCGTAATCATCAATAGCAGTCTCAATATTCATCTTTGCAAAGGAGTTCTTCAGCTCCTTTAACTGATCATCCCCCATCTCTGTTTCTTCTGTAAATTCAACAACAAGCTCTCCTGCGTGCTGTTCCATAATCTCTGTTAATTTCTTCTTATCCTTACCTGTCAGCTGATACCCCGGAATACTGTTAATAAATACTTTCTTACCCTCAAAATCCTGATAGTGTTCCTCTATGTAATCAACTACATTAAAAAATGTCGCTTTTTCTATATCATATAAACGATTCAGACGATCTGCACTTTCCAACATATCAAGCGGCGAAATCCTACGCTCTGTGTCCGCACGCATCAGGGCCTCATATGCATAAACATCTCCTGTTCTGGCATTGATAATTGGTTGGAAATGATAAACAAACCGGTTATTATCCAGAATAAATTCCATCAGATGGTCATCCGCTTTCTGTTTATCCGTCAGAACACCTGCCCTTTCCTCTTTTCCCTGCTCTATGGCTTTCTTATTATTCTTCACATTGATAGTTTCATTGATCAGATGATCCAGGGCTTCCGAACCGGAGATCATATCGCAGCGGATACCCGTGCAGATTTCAAGCTCATATGCCTCTTTACACAATTCATTATACTGTTTTATCTTATCCGACAGACGTTTGATAAACGCCTCTCCACATGTTTCATCGGATGCTTCAACCGGGAACGCAACAACAAATTCATCATTACTGATACGGGCACATATAGCATCATCATCCTGACTTTCCGATATCAACTGTGCCAATTTCAAAATAGCAGCATCCCCTGCTTTTCTTCCATAGCCTGCATTGATATCCTTTAATTTATTAATATCAATCGCGATCACTGCTATTGATTTACCATCAAATGTCGCATTCTCGCAAAGTTCATTTCCCTTCTGTAAGAAGCCCTTATAATTATACAAACCGGTCATTGCATCACGAATCTGTGTTGCTTCCATCTGGCGCAGCAACTCCCGCAGACCATTCTGACGATAAAATGCTTCCATACTCTGCATAATACTCTTTAACCAGTTTCTGTAAACCTCTGTAAACTGTGCTTCTATATCTGTAAAACCAATAACTGCATAACCAAAGCTTCGGTTATCAAAATACAATGGTGTAAAGAAAAATGTCTCCGGATATTCTCTTTGCTCAGATAGTTCCGGTATCATCTCTTTCATTTCAAATATATCATCAAAGCTGATACGATTGTCTGTGTGTTCACTCGGTCCACATTTTATGATACGATATATCTTATCCGTATAGCCGTTAGAGCGCAGTGCATCCTCACTGGTCATAACCTCCGATGAATTCCAGTAATCATTCATGCATATACTAAGTGAATGGAATGGCCGCACCTGATATACATGCTGAAATATCGTATTGAAAAAACCTCTGTGATCCCGTTCAGATAACAAATCCTCCATAAACTTGTTATAATAAGAAGAGTATCCCGTCTTCGCATGATCCGTATTCCAGAAATTCTCTTTTTCATCAAAATGTTTTTCCGACTGTATTTTTCCTTCGCATCCGCAGCTTGTCCCCTGAAAGATCACAGATTCTGATTCAAATTCCGGTATCGGTTCTTTCTCAAAGGATGCATGGATATACTTCGCACAATATCTGCCGCATTCTCTGGCCGGAATATCAGCGGATGTTAACTTGCATTTCAGGTTTTTCCCTTCTTCGGTAGAATCGTAACCGATCACTGCTACCTGCTCCGGTACATGAATATGATTACTGAATAATTCCGCCGCTATCCCGATCGCCATACAGTCATTTGCACATGCGATCGCCTCCGGAAGTTTCTCTCTGGAATCCAATATCAGCTTCACAACCTCTTTGCCGGAATCATACCAGTAATTGCCATAATAAATATTATTCGGATCAACCGGAATTCCATGCTCCGTCAGACTGTCTCTATATGCCTGTTCTCTCTGTATGGAATGAACATGATTCTTCCACCCATCTAAAAACATAATATCGGAATAATGATGAACCTCGATCAAATGATCGATCAATTTCTTATATGGTTTATAATGATTTATCTTTACAGTCGGGAAATAACGACTGTCCTTATCTACGAAAAGAACAACTCCTGAGAATACCTCGTGAATTTTGTCTTCTAACCGGGTTGCTATATCGGTTGCCTGAATGGTATCCGGAAGAACAATGATCGCATCAAATGCATCCCATTGAATCAGATTATAAATATTCGAATCCCCAATCTGTCTATACAGCGTATCCTGAAATCTTAAGTACATGGAAAATACACATATATCATATCCATAGACATATGCCTCCTCCATTAATCCTTTCATAAACAGACTCTGTGAATTCTCTTCTGCCTGTGCGATAATAACTCCAATTTTTCTGCGCTCCATATATGCTCCCCTCTAAAATACAAAATCCTTTTTCAGTTTAGCATAATTAAGCAGAAAAGTATATAAAAATGACTAAAAAAAGTTTACACCGCGTTATTTTCTGTGCATTTTATACAATTTCGACATAGTATCACATAAAAAAATATTATTTGTCATATTATAAATAACAGTCCTGTAAAGAAAAACAGGACTGTTCTGTACTTGTTCATATTCTGTTTTTATATCTTATATACTGCACTAAGATACCTGTTCAAACTGTGAATTATATAGCTCTGCATAAAATCCGTTCTGTGCCATCAGTTCCTCATGGTTACCCTGTTCAATGATATCGCCATCCTTCATGACCAGGATGATATCTGCATTTTTGATCGTTGATAATCGGTGCGCAATAACAAAGCTTGTTCTGCCCTTCATCAGATTATCCATTGCACGCTGAATGCTGTGTTCTGTTCTGGTATCAACGGAAGAGGTCGCTTCATCCAGGATCAGAACCGGATTATTTGCAAGGATTGCTCTTGCAATCGTAAGAAGCTGTTTCTGTCCCTGTGAAATATTCGTCACTTCTTCATTTAACTCCATCTGATAACCACCCGGAAGTGCCGAGATAAATCGATGTGCATGAGCTGCCTTTGCTGCCGCAATTACTTCCTCATCCGTCGCATCCAGTCTTCCATAACGAATATTCTCCATGATCGTCCCCTTAAACAGCCATGTTTCCTGAAGAACCATACCGAGAGCATCACGAAGCTCTCTTCGATTATATTCTTTAACATTGTGACCATCTAACAGGATGGCTCCTTCATTTACATCATAGAACCGCATCAGCAGCTTAACCATAGTGGTCTTACCTGCTCCGGTCGGACCAACGATCGCTACCTGTTTGCCCGGATCAACATGAACACTGAAATCATGAATAATGATCTTCTCAGGATCGTATCCGAACTTTACATGACGGAAATCTACTTCACCCTTTATATCCTCGACAGAAGCAGGATGCTCAACAACCTGAACCTCCTCTTCTTCCTCTAACAGTTCAAATACACGTTCCGCCGCTGCTGCCATCTGCTGCATCATATTTGTAACCTGTGCTACCTGCTGGATCGGCTGTGTAAAATTCTTTACATACTGGATAAATGCCTGAATATCACCGATCGTGATCGTGCCACGAATGGCAAGCGCCGCACCCGAAATAGCTACGCCTACATATCCGAGGTTGCCGACAAACATCATAACCGGCTGCATCAGACCGGAAAAGAACTGGGCTTTCCATGCGGATTTGTATAAGACTTCATTTGTCTCATGAAATTCCTTTAAGGTTGTTTCCTCTTTGTTAAATGCTTTGATTACCGTATGCCCGCCATAAACTTCTTCAACCTGTCCATTGATATGTCCGACATACTCCTGCTGCTGTTTGAAGAAACGCTGTGACTTCTTAATGATAATACCCATTAATGCCACACTGATCGGCAGGATAATAATTGCGATCATCGTCATAAGCGGGCTGATCGTAAGCATCATGATAAATACACCGATAACAGTCGATACCGAAGTAATAAGCTGTGTGATACTCTGATTTAATCCGTTTCCCATCGTATCAATATCATTTGTAATACGAGATAATACCTCACCATAGGTTCTGGATTCAAAATACTTAAGTGGCATACGGTTGATCTTCTCAGATACATCCTTACGCATCTTATAACATAACTTCTGGGTCACACCTGTCATGATGATACCCTGTGTAAAGTTAAATAATACACTTAACAGATACAGTCCCAGACAGAACAGGAGAATCTTACCGATATAGGTGAAATCGATTCCGCCGATTCCATTTATCTTCCGCATAATGCCTTCTGATAACGCTGTCGTTGCCTTACCAAGTACCTTCGGGCAGACAACATTGAATACTGTACTGAACACCGCAATGACCATGACCACGATCACTGCCGGCAGATATTTTCTTGAATAACGAACCAGCTTCGATATGGTTCCTTTAAAATCCTTTGCTTTCTCGCCGCCTCCCATTCCAGGAGGTCCCATATGTCGTCCACCACGTCTTGGTCTGTTTTCTTCCATGTCTGTTGCCTTCCTTTCCTGAGTTCTTACGCTATGCTCGCCGCAATCTCTTTTTCAGATAACTGCGAACGGGCGATCTGTTCATATACCGGACAATTCTCCATCAGTTCTTTGTGTGTACCCTTGCCTACGATCTTTCCCTCATCCAGTACCAGTATCTGGTCTGCATGCAAGATCGTGCTGACACGCTGGGCAACGATAAATACCGTACTGTCTGTCATGTCTTCACGAAGTGCTTTTCTGACTGCTACATCCGTCTTGAAATCAAGAGCGGAGAAGCTGTCATCAAATATATAGATCTTTGCATTCCGGGCTACTGCTCTGGCAATCGCCAGTCTCTGCTTCTGACCGCCGGAAACATTTGTACCACCCTGCGAAATGCTGCTGTCATACTGTTTATCCTTTTCCTCGATGAAATCTGTTGCCTGTGCGATCGCTGCCGCTTTCTTCATCTGTTCATCGCTTGCATCCTCTGCACCAAACCGGATATTAGATGCGATCGTGCCGGAGAACAGCACACCCTTCTGCGGCACATAACCGATATTCTCCCGAAGACTCTCAATTGATACATCCCGGATATCCGTTCCGTCGATCGTGATCTTACCACCTGTGACATCATAGAATCTTGGCATAAGCTGCACCAGGGAAGATTTACCACAGCCGGTACTTCCTATGATCGCTGTCGTCTCGCCCGGTCTTGCTTCAAAATCAAGATCTGTCAGAACATCTTCATCCGCTCCCGGATATGCGAAGCTTACATGTTCGTAACGGACAACACCCTTTACAGCTTCTAACTTCTTACAATCCGGCTTGTCACAGATCGTACTCTCTGTATCAATAACTTCCTTGATTCGGTCTGCTGCCACGCCTGCCCTTGGAAGCATAACGGATAACATACCGATCATTAAGAAGGACATAATGATCATCATCGTATAAGTAATAAACGCTGTCATGGATCCAACCTGAAGCTCACCCGAATCGATTCTGTGAGCCGCAACCCACTCGATCAGGATCGTAACCGCATACATAATAAACATCAGAACCGGCATCATAAATGTCATTACACGGTTTACAAATAATGATGTCTTTGTCAGATCCTTATTCGCCTTATCAAAACGTTCTTCTTCGAACTTCTCTCTGCCAAATGCCCGGATAACCGGAATACCGGTCAGGATCTCTCTGGACACAAGATTAACACGGTCAACCAGATCCTGCATGATCTTGAACTTTGGAAGTGCAATCGCCATTAACACTCCGAGAACAACCAGGATGCCTGCTACCGCAACTACGATCACCCATCCCATGCTGGCGCCGCTCTCTACAACCTTTATGATACCGCCAACTGCCAGAACCGGTGCATATAAAACCATACGGAGCAGCATAACCGTAACCATCTGGATCTGTTGAACGTCATTTGTCGAACGCGTGATCAGGGATGCAGTCGAGAACCGGTTGATCTCTGCATCCGAGAATGAAATAACCCGTTTGAAAATGCTTTCTCGCAGATCACAGCCCACACCTGCAGCTACTCTTGCGGCTACCAGACCGGTAAGTATCGCCGATGCAACCATTAACAATGTCATAAGAATCATCTCTACACCGACACGTTTCAGATAGGACATCTGGATATCCTTATAATTATAATCCATACTGTCATAACAGGTTCTTGTACAGGTAATGGCAGATGACATCATCATATCATCCCCCATACTGTCACGCATGGAATCGATCATCTGCTTCATCTGCGTTCCCATCTGACTCCACATCTCAGGCGGCAGCTCGTCCAATGTCATACCGCTTGCTGCAAGCATCTGCTTTAACTGATTATCTTCATCCGAATCCACCATCGTATATGGATAATAATACATCATCATCGGCTCCATACACGCCTGATCGATCTCATCTATATGATCCTTGCCGTCATCTGTCATATGGTATATGCCATCATCCGACTGCTCATAATACTTTTCCCACACCGTCACATCATCTTCATCCATAAACCCTTTAATAATGGTATACGCTTTTTCCGGAATCTGCAACGGACTACAATGATCAATGCCGTAATTCTGGATACCGGTATCGATCAGCTTCGACGTATAATCCGGCAATGCCAGATCACAATATGCCTGAACGATCAATAACAGAACAATGATCAGAACCGATTTCCAATATGGCTTCAAATTCTTAATTATCTGCATAGTTTCACCTCTCTATAATTTTCGCATGTAGAGGTATTCTATCACTACCTATATAAAAGTCAATTAAATTCCCATAAAAAATGAATGAAAAAAGACCCGCCTGCCAACTTGGACAGACGAGTCTCCTTGTATATTTAATACATTATATATTGGGGCTTTATTTTACTGTAATCTTCAGTTTCTTACGGGCACCATTCTGAGCAAGTGCATATACATAACATGTACCTTTCTTCTTACCCTTGATTCTGCCTCCCTGTGAAACAGTTGCGATCTTGCTATTTGTTGAGATCCAACGAACCTTCTCACAGTGAACTTTCAGTTTCTTATTCTTAGCCATCTTGACTGTTGCATCAAGATAAACGGATTTGCGCTTTTTAACTGTAACCTTTGAAACCGTCTTACCCTTTGTGTTCTTTACAGTAACACCGATCGGGTTGTTGTACTTGTATTTCTTTGTTGCAGTTATTGTATGTAACTGGAAGGACTTGCCGATCATTCTCTTTTCTATCTTTCCAGTCTTGGAATTTCTTACATTCTTATAAGCAATAACCTTAAATTTATAGAATGTATTCTTCTTGAACTTCTTACCGCCTGCAAGCTTTGTAAGTGTATAGCTAATGTTCTTCTTACCCTTTAACTTACTTGCAGAAACAGTCTTGATCTTCTTATATTTGTAAATCTTATTCTTCTTATTGCAATAGTTACCGTAGATGATGTATCCATCAGCCTCTTTCAGACGTTCCCAACGTAAGGTCACCTTGCTTGTTGTAGCAGAAGCTCTGCCTGTAAGCTGTCCCTTGGTATACTTGTCTACCTTATCGCTTGAAACCCACTTATCGGCTTCTTTTGTACCTGGCTTTGGTCCCGGCTGTGTTACTTCTTCTTTCCTAACGGTTACTTTTCCATCTGAAAGACGGATTACAACAAACTGTACTGCATCACTGTCTTCCATACCATTCTTAACTGCGATTGCTGTGATCGTAGTTGCAGAATCCTTTTTAATTGTGAATGGCTTTGTATACTTTGTACCATACTTGGTTGTTGGGTAACTTCCATTTGTTGTATAGTAGATCGTTGCACCTGCTGTCTTTGTTGCAAGGGTAAATGTATTGTTATCCTTAGAACGTGTTCCTGTTGGTGCTGCAACCTGTCCCTTAACAGGATTTACAGGTGTAGACGGAATCAGTTTGCTTACTTCTGCCGATACCACATCACTGTTTAACTTACCCGGAAGAGTTGCAATTGCCTTAATTGTCTTACCGGCAACAGAAGCCGCATCAATCGGTCCTGTATACTTCTTGCCATTCTTCTTGCTTGGTGTGCTTCCATCTGTTGTGTAGTAGATCGTTGCACCCTTTACTGCTGAAACAGTAATTGTCTTTTTGTCACTGCTTGCTGCGATCGTTGGCTTCTGGGTCTTCAGATCTGCTACCTTGACAGTTGCAATATCACTGTCCTTCATGTTATCTTTTACACCAATAACCTTGATCGTATCAATCGTCTTTCCATTCTTATCTGTTGCAGGAATTGGGCCTGTATATTTGGTTCCGTTCTTCTTGCTTGGTGTTGATCCATCTGTTGTGTAGTAAATATCTGCATCCTTCGGATCTGCTGTGATGATCAGTGATGTACCATCATCGGAAGCCTTAACGGATGGCTTTCCAACCTGAGCTTCATCCCCTCCAAATGGTTTGCCAGGCTCCAATGATTCTACCGCATATTCCCGAACATCACTGTCTTTCATGTTAGCCTTAACACCAACCGCCTTTACTGTTTTAATCTGCTTACCATCTGCTCCTAGTACAGAAAATGGTCCTATATATTTCTTACCGTGTGTCTTGCTTGGAGTTGTTCCGTCTGTTGTATAATAGATATCTGCACCCTCTGTAGTTGTAGAAAGGATTACTGCACTCTTATCATCTGTCAGTTTTGCAGTTGGCTTATCAACCTGTTTGATTACGATCACTGGTGGATCCAGCTGCTCCTTCACTGTGAAGTACGCAATATAGCTGTCCTTCATTCCAGATTTTACAGCGATCATGGTAATCTTCTTTCCTACATTATCCTTAACTGACAATGCTCCTGTATACTTGGTTCCATTCTTGCTGCCTGGATCACTTCCATCTGTTGTGTAATAAATGGTTGCACCTGCTGTCTTTGTAGCAAGAGTAAATGTCTTCTTGTCCGATGACACTGTTACGGTCGGTGTTTCTACACGTTTCAGATTTTCATCGGATGTATTAACAGGCTTTGAAACAGATGTCGGCTCACTTGCATAATTTGTGTATAAACCTTCATCAATACCCACCGTTGTAAGATCATCCACATTGATTTCTTCTGCAACAATATAAACTTTATATTTGTCAAAAATATTTTCTGTTGTTATTCCAGCCTTGCCAATCTTGTTAACAACTGCTGCAAGATCAAGTTTTGTTGTGCCTGACAATGTAGCTGCTGCTACATCCTCCAGCTTTCCATATGCCAAGATATTTGCATTCTTTGCATTATAATTCTTATCTGTTACAAGATATGAAAGCTGATTTACACTCTTCTTATTGGTTCCACTGATCTTATACGGAATTGTAACCACATTACCAGACATGGAAGGAGTCTCTGTAACTGCTGTTGTCATTCCATCATCTAAAAGTGTCAGCTTATATTCTGCACCATAAGTTCCAGCCTTGCCTGCTACAAGATTCGTAAACAGAACTGCATCCTTGTTGATGTTCATAGCTGGTGATGTTCTACATTGAAAATCGTATACATTGTCCAATTGTCCATCTGATGTAACATAACTTCCCACTATATGATAATTAATCGGAGTATAAGTACTTCTTAAATTATAACCGGTTCCCTTTACTCTCTGCATAGAAGCCTGGATCGTATCCGGATATCCATAGCTGGTATTCGTAGTCTCTCCCACACTCAATGCAAAAACCTTGGTATCCTTCAACTGTGTTTTATCCTCATATGATAATTTACCGGCAAGTCCTGCACCATCTGTTGCAGATACGCCTGTCTTTGTACTGGATGCAATTGTGCTCTTTTCTACCGATGTAAATGTCTCCAGGAAACCGATACTGTCATCATTCATCCATTCATTCTTAAATACATTATTATTTGTATCTTCACTATTATATTTGTGGTTAATGGTTGAATCATATTCAAGCAGATAACTGTTGCCAGTATTAAAATCCGCTCCGGAATCTGTATCAAGTACACGGAACTTTAATGGTTCGCCCTTATAAGAACCAAACCAGACATAATTTCCTTTCCATTTTTCTGTTGGATTTGGCTTTGGATCCGGATCAATGATCGGACCGTCTGGATCTACATCTGGTTCATTTTCCGCTTTTGGAATAGATACCTGAACAGGCTTACTTGCATAATCTGTAAACAGGCTCTCATCAATATCAGATGTCGATGCTATATCCTTTCTTATTGTTTCAACAACCAGATAAATTTTATAATTGTTTACTAAACGATCAACGGTACAGCTATTTCCAATCTTCGCTGCTATAGATGCAAGATTTAATCTTACATCTCCTGCCATAGATGCTGTTGCTGCTTTTCCATATGCAAGCACTTTTACACCTGATGCGTTATATGCTTTGTCTGTTACCAGATATGATATCTGATTTCCCGCTTCTCCTGCCACGGAATATGGCACTGTTACAACATTACCGGTTCGATCAACAGAACCTCCTACAGAAAGCTCCATTGACGAATCCAGTATTGTAAACTTATATGCTGCTCCATATTGACCGGCTGTACCGGATACCAGTGATGTAAATAATACATTATTTTTATTCAAGTTAAACGCCGGTGTAGATGCCAGTGGTCCCTGGAAGCAAAGTTCAACACCATCTTTTACCTGAACACCCATTGCACCTGAGCGTCCGGAATTCTTAGCAGTAGATCTTATAAAATATCCATACAGTGTTTTATTCACATTCTGTTCTCTCTGCTTTGCCTTGTTCGCTGTATCAGGATATCCATAATGTGTATTTCTGTATTCGGAAGCATCAAGCGCAAACACCTTGTCCTTATTTAACGGTGTATATATATATTCAGAACCGCCTGCAGCAAAATTTAAGCCGCCATCACTGCTGTTTTTTGATGCTTTTGTACTTGCCAGGATTCCATTCAATTCAACTGAAGAAAATTCATTTAAAAAATAAGGCATCTCTTTATTTGTAATGGAACAGGTCATTTTTTTATAACCGGTTTCATTCATCCATTTAACTAATGAACTGTCAGCATAGGAATACTGCTCTGTAGATGTCGTCTTACCTGCAAAAGTATAGGAGTATACCTGCGGTCCGACCACTTTATCTGTCTGAAGCAGCATACTGGAAGCACCAGTAGAAAATGAATACCGGCTTTCTGTATCTAATACACGATACTTGATCGGTTCCCCATCATACTTACCATAGTACACATAACTTCCCTTCCAGGAAGCTGTTGTACTCAACTTGTCACCATTATGAGATCCATATGGATTTCCAATTCCAGCTATACCAAGACCTGTAATCGTTTTTTCGGTTTCAGTTGTCGCAGCGTCAACTTTTGAAAGTGGGCTTATGACCGGCAATAAACTAATCGCCATTGCCGCACTTAGCGCCAATGCTGTTCCACGTTTGAAAAAATCCTTTTTCATAGTTTACCTCCATTCTTCATTCTGAACTGTTCCTTCCTTTTTTTACAGTTCATTTTCCGGATACCATCCCTTATGGCATCCTTTTTCTTTGTTATTTATTTTGTGACATTTCACAATATAGAAGTATATATTGTCGTATATTAAATATCAAGATTAAAAGCAATTTTCATGGCATTTTCGTATAAATGTACATAAAACATACGCATTTTATTGTTTTTAAGGGCATTTTTGTACCATATGGCTAATTACAAACTTAATATTTATGTAAATTTCCGTCTTTATCCGACTTAATAATTAACCTGAAAACGGAAACCGGATATTTTCAAATGGCATATGTCGTATAACTAATATCATATGTAATATTACGTCTAATTTATATTTTATAAAAATTTACATAAAATACATAGTTGAGGTGATTATATGAGCAAACACGCTGAAGCGACTCATAATGATAAACGATATATAGAACTGGGGTATAATATTTCGTATTATCGCAAACATAAGGGCTATACCCAGGAACAGCTTGCAGAAAAACTGGACATTTCAAGACAACATCTGGGCGCCGTCGAAGCCCCTAACATCGTTCGATCCGTTTCGCTGGATCTGCTGTTTAATATTGCAGATGCGCTTGAGGTAGACGTTCGTGAGCTTCTGGATTTTCATGGAAATGCCTAAAAAAAGATATGACGCAAATCCCACCAGAGGAATTTACGCCATATCTTTTTTCTTTCTTTATAGAAACTATTCTAATAATTAGTCTACTTTGATCTCTTTGATCCATCCTTCCGGAGCTTCGATCCTACCCATCTGGATACCTGTTAATGTATCATAGAGCTTCTGGATAACCGGTCCCATCTTCTCCATTCCACTTGGGAAGCAGATCTCTTTGCCATGATCAACAATCTTACCTACTGGTGAGATAACGGCTGCTGTACCACACAGACCACACTCTGCAAAATCTTTTACCTCATCGAAGTATACTTCTCTGTGCTCTACTTTCAGTCCGAGGTACTTCTCAGCAACTACCATAAGTGAACGTCTTGTGATTGATGGAAGGATACTGTTTGACTTAGGGGTTACAACTGTTCCATCCTTTGTTACGAAGATGAAGTTTGCTCCACCTGTCTCTTCTACCTTTGTTCTGGTTGCTGCATCTAAGTACATGTTCTCATCATAACCTTCCTGATGAGCTGTAACAATTGCATGAAGGCTCATTGCATAGTTCAAACCAGCCTTGATATGACCCGTTCCATGAGGTGCTGCACGGTCAAAATCTGAAACCTTGATCGTAATTGGCTTTGCACCGCCCTTAAAATAAGGACCTACTGGTGTACAGAACATTCTGAACTGATACTCATCTGCCGGCTTAACACCGATTACAGGATTTGAACCAAACATATATGGTCTGATGTAAAGAGTTGCACCTGAACCATAAGGTGGAACATAAGCAGCATTTGCTCTTACTGTCTCTTCTACTGCCTTTACAAATCTATCTTCCGGGAATGCAGGCATCTCAAGTCTCTTTGCTGAATCTGCCATTCTGCTTGCGTTCAGATCAGGACGGAAACATACGATTCTGCCATCTTCTGTTGTATATGCCTTTAATCCTTCAAATACTGTCTGGGCATACTGAAGAACACCTGCGCACTCACTTAATACAACGTTCGCATCATCTGTTAATGTTCCTTCATCCCATGCACCATTCTTATAATTTGATACATATCTTTTATCCGTTTTGATATAACCAAAACCGATACTTGACCAGTCAATATTTTTCTTCTCCATAACTATTCATCCTTTCAGTTTCTATTTCGTAAAAAAAATAATATTCATAGCTTCTGTTATAGCACATTCTTTTCTCAATTTCTATAGTATTGATAATTTTTTTACTGTTCAAATATATATTTTACCATATCTGATATGGCATTACTGTCCTTATGCTTTAAGGTTCTCTTTGCAAGCTGTACGCGGTCCGTGATGATATTATCCACACCAATTGCCATCATGCGACGCATCTCGCTGCTGGTATTTACCGTCCATGCGCAGACCATAATACCTTTTTTATGTGCTCCGGTTACCACCTGTCTGGTCAGATATCTGGCATCAATGCTTAACACATCCATTGCTTCATAATTTGTCCGGTTACTGTAACCAAAGCTGTATATATATCCTGTCACAATATCCGGATCATCCTTCTTGATCCGCACAAGGGACCGCTGCTTAAAAGATGTAACAATGCATTGTTCTTCCATGTTATTCTCTTTGAGCACCTGAGCAACCTTTGCTTCCAGTTCTCCGTCATTCCGGACCGTTTTCAGTTCTATGTTCATCATGACCTTGCCTTTACAGGTATCGATTGCTTCCTGTAAGGTCGGAATCTTTGTTCCGGCATATTCATCTGAAAATTCTGCTCCGGCATCCAATTGCTGCAGCTCCTCATAAGTAGTATCACATACCAGCTTATCAACGCCTGTCGTCCGCTCGGTTGATGGGTCATGCATCAGCACAAGTTTCCCATCTGAAGTCATCCGGACATCCATTTCCACATAATCTGCCCCTTCTTCGATTGCCTTTTCAAATGCAGGAATCGTATTCTCCGGAGCTTCACTGCTAGAACCTCTGTGTGCGGTGATCAACGTTGCCCCAAGGGAAGCGTATGTCGGTGTCGTACCTGCAGACAAAAATCTGACATTCAGATATATTGCCAATACACAGGCAACAGCAACCATACTGACCAGTACATAATGGGTCTGCTTGTTAAGATCAGCATTATCTACATAATACATAAGCATCTTTGGTCGTGCGAGCTGTAATGCTGCAGAAATGTTGAACATACCACAGATAAAAAGCAGCAACCCTCCGACAACGATGTTTATACGATTATACACTTCATAAAACAGTATCAGAACATTGTCGCCATCAGATTTTGCCTTGATAACAAGAACACTTACCAGAATAAATACTGCATATAGTACCGCACAGAATAATGCAATAAACAATTCCCATAACATCTGGAACATAAAATGATGAAATCTTTCCCGTCGTGTCAGCCGGGTCTGCTCTTTTGCTTTCGATGCATCGACATTTCCAAGGATCAGCAACCGAATATATGGAATCTTTACGGACATAACCCAGATACAGATCAGATAGATCACTGCAAATCCGATCCAAAATGCTTTCTTTCCAGTTCCCCGAATACACAATTTCAACAGGTATTTTGTGACTGTATTATTATTTAACGCCATCAGAAACGGCGGCATGTATACTGCAAATGAAAATGGAAGCATATAGAAAATACGCACAATCTTCCTTTTTCCAAAAAAACGGAAGAAATGCTTCTCGACCTGTACCAGATATTCAATCAAGCCATGTCTGCTGTGCCGGAGTGATGCATCAAACAATACAATATACATCGTAAGGTTCAACAGCATGAACACCATGAGCAGTACAATAAGAAGCAATATATAAATAATAGATCCCGGCTTGATCAGGACATCCAGGAAGTTCTCTTTCGTAATCGAACTGTATCCGGACAATTTGATCGCCAGATAGAATCCACGAAATACAACCGGAACCAGAATAAACGACGAAACCAGTAGAAAAGCAAGCTGACATAGTACCACCTTTATTTTATTATGTGCCAGAAAATATCTGATCCGGAGCATATATTCCGCTTTCATATCTGTCTGCCTCCTGGTTGTCTGTTTCATTTCATAGCTTATATTATAGGCACAACCGAAGCTATCTGCAAGTCTTCTCTGCCACAATAATCTGACAACCGAACACATCCGGCTTCTGACGATATATAAAAACCGGGGAAATGTTCTACACAATTAATCGTACTTACCGTAACGCACTATACAAAAAGGCACCCACAATAAATTTTAATATCTCAGAATATTATTTGCGCTATAATATGACATTCGCAAGGATTTCGTTATGAGCTGCATATTGTCAGTAAATACGGGTGCCTGTCTGAGTCCGAAGGACGAGTTGGCACAGGAGCATTTACGAAACAGACATATGCAGCGAATAGAAATCCCCGTGAGTCATTTATAGTGTAAATAATATTCAAGATATAAAATTTATCGTGGATGCCGCCACATTCGTTTAGAAGCCGGTGTTTCGGTTATCGGTGATACGCTTTGCCTTGCCCTCGGAACGAGCAATAGACTTCGGCGGAAGCAGTTCTACCTTGGCACTGATCAGCAGAGTCTGCTTGATCTGTGTCTTGATATATGCAGCCAGCTTCTCAAGCTTATCCGCATCGTTTATATCAACATCATCCTTTAATTCCACCTGAACAGTAAGCTTATCCTGTGAATTCACACGATCAACTACCAGCATATAATGTGCAGATGCTTCTTTCACACCCATCAGTACAGCTTCAATCTGACTTGGGAATACATTGACGCCACGAACAACAAGCATATCATCGGTACGTCCTGTGATACGGCTCATCTTAACTGTTGTTCTTCCACAAGCACATGTTCCGTGATGTAAAGTACAGATATCATGTGTTCTGTAACGGATCATAGGCGCACCTGTCTTGGTCAGTGTAGTAAATACCAGTTCACCCGGTGTATCATCCGGAAGCGGTTCTTCTGTTACCGGATCGATGATCTCTGCAAGCACATGATCTTCATTGATATGCATACCATGCTTTTCCATGCATTCAAATGCAACACCGGGACCACCGATCTCCGTAAGTCCATAGATATCGAGTGCATCAAAATCAAGCAGATCTTCCAGATGCTGTCTCATTTCCTCTGTCCATGGCTCTGCACCAAAACAACCGGATTTCAGTTTTAATTCTTCCGGCTTGATTCCCATTTCATGGATGGTTTCTGCCAGATATGTTGCATAAGATGGTGTACAGCAAAGCATCGTAGCACCAAGCTCTTTCATCATTATAATCTGTCTCTGTGTATTACCGGATGACATTGGAATTACTGTAGCCCCAATCTCTGTTGCACCCTGATGTGCCCCCAGTCCGCCAGTAAATAAACCATAACCATAAGCAATCTGAATGATATCATCCTTTGTACCGCCTGCAGCAGTCAGTGCTCTGGCAACCATCTCTGTCCATACCTTAATATCATTTTCCGTATATCCTGATACGATCGGCTTTCCGGTTGTTCCTGAAGAACCCTGAATACGTACAATATCTTTAAGATCTGCAGCAAATAGTCCATATGGGAAATTATCTCTCAAATCGGTTTTCTGCGTAAATGGAAGCTTTACGATATCTTCAATTCCATTAATATCTTCCGGTTTTACTCCGGCTTCATCCATTCTCTTTCTGTAAGCCGGAACATTATTATATTCCAACTCTACGGTAGCTCTCAGTCTCTCTCCCTGAAGCTTTTTTCTTTCATCAAAATCCATACATTCCATTGCATCGTTATAGATGTAATGAATCTTCTTCTGTCTCATATGTGACTATCCTCCATGTCTGATCTTGGCTTTACTTTTTCGCTTTTATGTTTTTCCACACTAAAGCGTTTACCCATAAAAATTTTAGCTGAGCAGCCTGTATATGTCAAGGAAGTTTTTACCTTCCCTTAAAGATTTTCCATATAGTGCAAAACGACCACCACACAGGCGCGTCCTGCATGATGGTCGTTCTGTCAATATATTGGTATATAAGATTTACGCAAATCTTGTTGTGTTAATCTTTACACCAGGACCCATTGTTGAAGCAATTACAACGCTCTTAAGGTACTGTCCCTTAGCAGCTGATGGCTTTGCTTTTACAATAGCATCCATTAAGGTCTGGAAGTTTTCGTCTAACTGTTCCTCTGTAAAGGAAGCTTTTCCCACTGGCACATGGATAATATTGGCTTTATCAAGTCTGTACTCTATCTTACCAGCTTTGATATCATTAACTGCTTTTGTTACGTCCATTGTAACTGTACCAGCCTTAGGGTTTGGCATTAAGCCCTTAGGTCCAAGTACACGACCAAGACGTCCAACAACACCCATCATATCAGGTGTAGCTACAACAACATCGAAATCTAACCATCCGTCTTTCTGGATCTTTGGAACTAATTCCTCACCACCTGCGTAATCAGCACCGGCAGCAAGAGCTTCGTCTACCTTATCTCCCTTAGCGAATACGAGAACCTTAACTGTCTTACCTGTTCCATGAGGTAATACAACTGCACCACGTACCTGCTGATCTGCATGACGTCCATCAACGCCCAGTCTTAAGTGAGCTTCGATTGTCTCATCAAATTTAGCTGTAGCCATCTTCTTTACCAAAGCAACTGCCTCTTCGAATTCGTAAACGGCTGTTTTGTCATAGAGCTTGCTTGCATCTATATATTTCTTACTCTTCTTCATTATAAACCTCCTGTGGTCTTATCGGGAGCGACCCTCCCACCAAAATGTTTTTATTCTTAATTACTCTTCAACTGTAACGCCCATTGAACGAGCTGTTCCAGCGATCATGCTCATAGCAGTTTCAAGGCTTGCAGCATTTAAATCTTTCATCTTAAGTTCGGCAATTTCCTGAACCTTAGCCTTTGAGATAGTTGCAACCTTTGTCTTCTTTGAGTTAGCTGAACCGGATTTGATATTACAAGCCTTCTTGATCAGAAGTGCTGCAGGAGGAGTCTTAGTGATAAAGCTAAAGCTCTTATCCTGATAAACTGTAATAACAACAGGAATGATCATATCTCCTTCGTTAGCAGTTCTAGCATTGAATTCTTTTGTAAATGCAACGATATTAACACCATGCTGACCAAGAGCCGGTCCAACAGGTGGTGCAGGTGTTGCCTTTCCTGCAGGAATCTGTAATTTGATATATCCTTCTACTTTCTTCGCCATCTTAGCGCACCTCCAAAAATATTGTGGTAATAACGGGGGATACCCTTCCACTCACTCTTACAATTTCTTGATATCAGCGAATGCAATCTCTACAGATGTTGCACGGCCAAATATTTCTACATCGATGGTAATGGTCTGTTTACTTGGGTTAATTGCCTTAATACTACCCACGGTACCTTCCCAGGCACCTGCTGTAACCTCAACCATATCGCCTACTTCCGCATCGATCACGATTGTCTCCTTGTTGATTCCAAGGTACTTCATCTCATCATCTGATAACGGAACCGGTTTTGATCCCGGTCCTACGAATCCTGTAACACCTCTTGTATTACGAACTACATACCATGTAGCATCGTTCATAATCATATTGAGCAGGACATAGCCGGGAAACAGTTTTCTGGTAACAGCTTTCTGTACACCGTTCTTAACCTCAATGGATTCTTCTACGGGTACAGATACTTCTAATATCTGGTCCTGTAATTTTCTGTTTTCAATTGTTTTCTCAATATCAGCTTTAACCTTATTTTCATAACCTGAGTAGGTATGGACTACATACCATTTTGCGCTTTCTGCATCTGCCATATAATTCACCAACCTTTACTCATTATATTATGAAATTCAAGCCTATTTGTATAAGCCAGTCAACGACTGCAATAATAGCTCCGAGGATTACCGTTGAAACGATTACTACGGCTGACTGCTTAAACAGGGTTGTTCTGTCAAGCCATGTGATTTTCTTGAATTCACCCTTTAGTTCCTGGGTCCAGCTTTTCTTGAGAGCTGTTGATTTTTCTTCACTTTTTGCCATTAAACCAATCCTCCTTCACTGGTCCGGAACTATTTTGTTTCCTTGTGTACTGTATGCTTCTTGCAGAATCTGCAGTACTTCTTTGTTTCCATTCTGTCTGGATGCGTTTTCTTATCCTTTGTCATATTGTAATTACGCTGTTTACAATCCTGACATGCCAATGTTATTTTAACGCGCACTTCCATCTACCTCCATTACTTATTTTAAGGCATAAAAAAAAGACCTCTTTCATCGCACGATTAACAATAACACAAGTATACAGTGCAAGTCAAGAAATCTTTTTCTGTTTTTAGACATATTCTCTATTTTTTAATTTTATAAAGAAATATGCCGCATTTATTGGATTGTCTGTATTTACCCCTTCAGATCCTTTAAGGTATGGAATAATTCCATATCCGATTCTGTCAGTTTTACATTTGTACAGATCTGCTTTCCCTCCGGATCCGTGATCTTTACTTCTATAATATAGTCTTCTTTGATCCCGCTTGCCATCGCAGCCTGTAAAAACATCGGAAACTTCGGATGATTGGATGCAAATTTCTCCCATGCGGATTTTATCTTAAAAATTGATGCCGGATTTACCATATCTATCTCCTTATACGCCTGCAAGTTTTGCAGCTTCTCTCGTCCTGCAGACATATCTCTTATTAAAATATTATTCCATATTTATGATATCAGAATAATGCTGCAATCGCGCCAAGCAGTCCGTAGCTTACAACTCCCACGATCAGTCCTGCAAGTACAACACCACCCATAACGGCAAGTGCACTCTTCTTCCAGTCAAGATCTAAGAAGCTGGCTGCCAGAGTACCCGTCCAGGCTCCTGTACCCGGAAGTGGAACCCCGACAAACAACATCAGTGCGATATAGACTCCGCCGCCTGTTTTCTCAAGCAGCTTCTGTCCGCCTTTTTCGCCCTTCTGAATACACCATGTAAAAAATTTCCCTATATATTTCTTATCTTTTCCCCACATCAGAACCCGTCTGGCGAACCAGTAGATCACCGGAACCGGAAGCATGTTGCCGATCATACAGATGATCAGTGCACGAAATGTCGGTATTCCGAATACCGCTGCATATGGAATCGCACCTCGCAGTTCCACGATCGGAACCATAGATATCAGAAACATGATCAGATATTTTTTAAACATTATTATCTCCTACAATTTCTTTTTTATAGAATGGCTCTGTATTCTCTGTAACCTTTTTTCCAAGTCCGTTATCTGTTCCTGTAAGTGCGATTGGAATACCAAACGCAAGCGGTTTTATCTTTGGAAGAAGGGAATCAAATAAATCTTCTTCATCACCTTCAAAATCAATTGTGATCAGATACTCTTCATCTGAATTTTCTTTTTCCATCATCTGGATATAAGCTGCCTTTACATTTGGACGTTCAGCCAGGAATTTCTTTGCTTCATCCAACATATCAACCGGCATATATTTCGGACTTCTTAAACGGATCTTTGTATTTGCCGGAATTGTATGCTTCTTGATATTCGTATTCTTATGCTCCTCAAGCACACTCTTTCTGCTCTCATCCACTGTCTTTATAAGTGCATCCGGAACCTGCATACCAACTGTGTAGGGATCGATCACGATTCCCTGGATCTGGCCATTGGAATTCAGAACCAGTGGGGCAACCTCTTTATAAGTAAGTGCCATCTTCTCAACTTCTACTTCCTTGATCGCATGCTCGAATTCTTCGTCATTTGTAAAACATGGGAAGAAGTTCTTTCCTGTATTATCTGTGATAACACGGAAATTTACTCTGAATTTTCCATCTCCCATGATCCTTCCCTGATCATCTTTTACCGGTTTTGGATCCAGTGTTGCAGGCAGGATAAATCTCGCCTGTAACAGCTTCTCGATGAAATTCTTCAGATTCTGCTGATTGTTCTCTGCTTTAAATATTTCAATCGCCTCTAACAACGCTTCATTCTTTATCTTATTGCCATTTTCCATGCTTATTTTGCACCTTTCTCCTTTAAACTATCCTTATATTCTTTATATGCAGCTTCTGCTTTCTTACTTTCTTCGCTTCGCTTGGATGCTACCATCTCCGGCATAACATCGACCATTGGTTCCCCAATATACTCTGTCAGCTTCTTAAGGAATTCTCTTCCTCCTTTATAGGTTGCTACCGGAATTGCAACAACTCCCTGCGATGTCATCATTACATACCCTCTTACCACATGATAAAATGGTTTATGCTCATTCGCCTGCTCTCTGATATCTGCAATTGCATAACGCTTCCACCTTCCCGGTATCTTGCAGCAATACAGATATTCCTTATCCAGCTTTGCCGCTGATCCAACAATGCATCTGCACATCATACCGATCAATAATCCCAGAGCAATTGCTGCCAGAAGCAAAATCCTTCCGGTTCCCTTGAATACACTGTCAAATCCCAGAAGTGCTACAACAATAAATAATACGATAGCTGTACCAACAATAAATGCCAGATACCCAACTGTAGTGTATGCCTGATACTGTCCATTCTTATTTTTTTTGCATTTCGAATAATAACTGAACGGTGAATCAATAAGACCAAGGTCAGCTCCACACAACGGACAGTATTTCTGATTCAGTGTCGCATTTGCAGGAATTGACTTCCCACAGTGCGGGCAACGGAAAAACATCTGATTGATAATACCAGACAACAGCAGCATGATAACAAACAGTCCCCATCCGTATATGATCTTTCCAACAAATGTAAATATAAACAGTCCCAGAGTACCGATCATGGGCATAATTACAATACAACCCTTGGCAATTCTTAACTTCATTTCTTCCTCCATCCACAGCAGGATATTTCCTTTGCTATTTTCTATAACAGTTCTGCTGTGGCTATCTTCTTTCTATATTTCAGACCGGTTCAGATCCTAGATCTGCGCAAATGCCTGTTCCAGATCTGCGATCAGATCTTCCGCATCTTCCAGTCCACATGAATAACGGACAAGATCAGGATATACACCGCATGCTGTCAGTTCTTCATCATTCATCTGCCTGTGTGTTGCACTTGCCGGATGCAGACAACAGGTTCTCGCATCCGCTACATGTGTCTCAATCGAACCGAGTTTTAAGTGCTTCATGAATTCTTCCGCTGCTTTTCTTCCACCCTTTACACCGAAGCTTACAACGCCACAGGAGCCGTTTGGCAGATATTTTTCTGCAAGTGCATGATATTTGTCATTTTCCAGCCCGCAGTAATTCACATAAGTAACCTTATCATTCTGTTCCAGATATTTTGCAACTGCGAGTGCATTCTCACAATGACGCTTTACTCTGACATGCAGACTCTCCAGTCCGAGATTCAGGATAAATGCACTCTGCGGAGACTGTACAGAACCGAAATCACGCATCAGCTGTGCAGTTGCCTTTGTGATAAATGCGCCCTCTTTTCCGAACTTCTCTGCATATGTAATTCCATGATAACTGTCATCCGGTGTGGTAAGTCCCGGGAATTTGTCTGCGTATTTCATCCAGTCGAACTTTCCGGCATCTACGATGCATCCACCGACAGCTGCTCCATGTCCGTCCATGTATTTGGTTGTGGAATGAGTTACGATATCTGCTCCCCATTCGATCGGACGACAGTTGATCGGAGTCGGGAATGTATTATCTACAATAAGCGGTACTCCCTGCTCATGCGCTACCTTTGCAAACTTCTCAATATCTAATACGGTCAGAGCCGGATTTGCAATGATCTCACCAAATAATGCCTTGGTATTCGGACGGAACGCTGCACGGATCTCATCTTCAGATGCGTCCGGATCAACAAATGTGAAATCGATTCCCATCTTCTTCATCGTTACCGCAAATAAGTTATAGGTTCCACCATAGATGGAATTTGATGCTACAACATGGTCACCACAATTTGCAATATTAAATACTGCATAGAAGTTTGCTGACTGACCGGAACCGGTAAGCATCGCCGCTGCACCGCCCTCTAACTGACAGATCTTCTTTGCGACCAGATCATTTGTCGGATTCTGAAGTCTGGAATAAAAATATCCATCTGCCTCCAGATCGAATAATTTACCCATATCTTCACTTGTTGCATATTTGAATGTTGTACTCTGATAGATTGGAACCTGACGTGGTTCTCCGTTTCCCGGTTCATAACCTCCCTGTACACATGTTGTATTAATCTTGTATTTACTCATTACATCCTCCTGATAACTATATCTTCTGTGTTTTATGATCTATTCCAAGTTTCTGTATTCATATCCATTATTATTTCCAGTATAAATACCTGTCTTTTCATGTACCATTTAGCACATCAATTCATTATATAAAATTTATCCCGTTCCTGCAAGCACATGTACTCCTACAAAAATTAAAAATCCGTTAAGATTTCCTTATTTTTACGAAAGTGCAAAAATCTCCTTACATAGCTTTCTTCCCGACTGTGTCCGGAAGATCTTCTCATAAGCAGACCGGACTGCTTTGATATGCTCTTTATCCTCATACAGGTTCACAAGGAAATCTGCCTCTACCAGTATCTGATAATCCATTCCGTCAATATTGGAATAGGTATGGTGATGTCCGACCAGATAACATACCCGCTCAATAAAGGCGGCATCATCTGTCAATGGAATAAGCAGTTTTTCTGCTTCCGGCGGGCCTTCCTTTTCCTGTGTCTTTCCTGTATTATATCCATATTTCTTTTCTGAGTTCTTTATGCCTATATCATGCACAAGTGCAGCGACTTCCAGGATCTCCAGTTCTTCTCCTGTGACTCCTTCCATCTCCCCAATCAACTTGGCAAAAGAATGAACCTTCAGAAAATGATGGATCCGTCTGGCATCTCCCGCATAATATTCGATCATCTTCTCTTTTACCCGAGATTTCAGCTCCCGGCTTGCAGGAATCGTATCTTCTACATTCTGCTGCAATCTCTCACTCTGCTCTGCTTCTGTACTCTGTTTCTGCTCGGTTTCCATTTCTTTCCTCCTGACTGTCTGCCGACCGTTTTAGTATATTTATTTAACCTGATCTATTTCTGTCTTATTTTCTTTTGTTTTTATCTGTACTCACATCCCCGATTATATATGGTTGCTACAGAATACGCAACTTTTTTCCTGTACGCCCTGTTTATCCAATATTTATGTCTTATCGTCTTCTGCAGATTGTTTTGTATTGTTTTCACTTATAGGTTGTCTTTTCTTTTCATATAGTAGTATAATTTTCAAGTGCAGGTTTTTTTAGGAGGTTTTACAAATGAAAGATAATTCCCGTCCAATCGGCGTATTTGATTCCGGTATTGGCGGTATCAGTGTTTTAAAAGAAATCGTTTCACTGATGCCGGAGGAAAATTATATATATTATGGTGATTCCGCGAATGCTCCATATGGCACACGCCAGATCACTGACATTCAGCATCTAAGCCGGAACTGTGTGGAATTCCTGCTTGAACATGGCGCGAAAGCGATTGTGATCGCATGCAATACTGCAACCAGTGCTGCTGCTGCCATGCTTCGTGCAGACTATCCGGACATCCCTGTGATCGGCATTGAGCCGGCATTAAAACCAGCCGTTCTCTGGAAGGAACATGACCGGATCGCAGTTATGGCTACCCCTATGACATTAAAACAGGATAAGTTTCTATCGCTTATGCATACATACGAAGACCGATCCGTAATCTACCGTGTACCATGTCCAAAGCTGGTTGGCTTTGTGGAAAACGGAGATCTGGACAGTCCGGAGCTTCATGATTATCTGCAGGAGATTCTCTCGCCTTATCTGGAAAAGGGAATCGATGCGATCGTGCTTGGCTGTACGCACTATCCGTTTGTGGAAAAAATGATTCGAACCGTTGTCGGTCCGGATATCAAGATTTTTGTCGGGAGCCACGGAACTGCCGTAGAACTGCGTCGCCGCCTGATCGCCGCAGGCTTAAAGTCAGAATCTGCTGAACAGGGTACAGTCGAGATCTATAACAGTTGTACGACCGATGGGAACGCACATGTTGCCCTCTGCAGGAAGCTGCTGGCATTATAATGTACCGTACGGAAGAAGCTGGAGGCTATCATTCATTTCGCAAATCACTCTCGTTCTATTTCGCAAAAAGATTAACAGGTATCCGGTCTTATATACCCTTTATTTCACAGAACGCTCGCGCTCTATTTTTCACGTAACGGTACTAACCTCACTGCCTTTAGCAGTTCGCTAAGGACCGACGTGAAAAAAGGTCTGTTACATAAAGGTATATAAAACCGGATACCTGTTAATCTTTTTCTATGATCCTGTTAGAGATTGCTGAATTTTTATGAGCATACACATTTAATACAAGTCTCCATCGTAGTATCGTAATAACAGTCCGGTCACGCGGTCATAAGCTGCGAAACCGTCTGAGACACCGTTCAGGTTCAGGCTTGTTTCAGTGAAGGTATTGGATGCCTGATTGACGGTATCCGTCGATAGAATGGCCTTATCCTCTACCTTTTTCCAAGTCTCCGGGAGCAGAAAGATGTCGTCGGAAAGCACCTGTTCGGAAATTCTCTCATTTGCCAGATACTGTTCTGCATCCTCCCCGATAGCCTCATAATAGGCATTATCTACATAGGACAATACACTCAGATACCCGGAATAAATAAAGAATGGATCTTCGCTGTCGATACAGGCAAGATAAGATATAAAGTTTGCCTCATCCTCATAGATATACCCATGCAGATGCGCCAGCTCATGGCAATAGGTTGCCGGATAATTTGTGATATACATATTTGCATTACAGTTTGCTTCCATCGAAAACGGGAAATAATACCCCGCCATATAACTCTGGCTCATCAGCCCGGAAAACATCATATGCTTGACATCCGGATAGTAACCGGACAACCGTGGATACCGGCCGGACAGTTTCTGAAGAGCATTTCGCGCCTGTTCCTGCATATCTCCATCATATGTTATGTATCCGTTTTCATCCCGCTCTACTTTAGTGCTATATTCGTTACACTGCTTTACGATATAATTGCGAAGTGCCTGCAATTCTTCTACCTTATACTGCCGTTCCTCTGTTTCCTCATTTACAGGAAGCGAGGAACAGTGATAATAGATCGTACAGTTTCCGGTCATAATAAGACAGATCGCAACCGTTATATATGCAATAACAAGGTCATAGATCCTGCAAAATCTCCGATATCCCTTATGCTTTCTTATAAAGATCAACAGAATATTCAGGATCAGAAATGCAAGGATCAGCAGGATTGCCGTAACGATCATAAGCTCCCCGATTGAAAAGGAAAACAGATTGCCAAATCTTGCAAATACTGCAACGATAACCGGATTCACATGTTCCGCATACCAGTCGCACCAGTTTTCCCATCCCGTCTTTCCACTGATCCACGGAGCAGCCCACGCTGCTGCATTTATCACTATAACCAGAATTATCCCTGTAAAAAGAAAGGTTCTGTGAATATGCCTTTTTTTCTTCTTTTCCTCTATTACATTCATAATTTTATTCTTCCTGCCAGATAGTGTATTTTTCTGATATGCAGCCTGTCAGATTCTCATACATACAACATCCTTTTCTTTTTTCTATCCATTCAGTATATCATCCCGCTCTGCTTTTTACGACACACTTCACAGATTTATAACAAAAACGCCCTCATAGTTTGACATCTTCTCTGTCTGACGGCAGACCTGTCATTCTTTGAGGGCATTCTGTTTCCTGCTATACTTTTTACTATCGGCACATATTTACGATAAAATCATTTCAGGTCTTCTACCAGTTCGTACAAAGCTTCTGCGGAATTGAAATTATCAGATGTGATCTCATCACTTGGAATGATAACATCGTATTTATCTGCAATCTCTGCAATGATCGTTATGATATCCAGAGATTCCAGTATTCCATCATCTACCAGTGCATCTTCATTTTCAAAGTCAACATTCGGTTTGATCTTCTTTAACATTGCAATAAAATCATTCATAGTTTTATTCTCCTTTATTCTTTGATTCTGCTATCTTTTTTATTTCTTTTCGAAGAAGCGAGCCTTTAAATGTCTTCGGAACTTTCTCGATATAGAATATCTTCTGCGGTAACTTATAGCTTTCAACCTGTTGCTGCATATAGCTCTGGAATGCAGTTTCGTCAAATCCATCCTCTTGCACGATCAGCATAACCGGCAATTCTCCGGTGATCGGATCCTGAACGGAACTGTAAGCACAATCTGCCACACCCGGATACCGGATTGCAACAGTCTCTACCTCTGCCGGCGAGATCTTGCTTCCACCATAGTTGATAACATCATCTGCCCGTCCAACCAGAATAATACTGCCATCTTCATCCATATAGCCAAGATCATTTGTCATAACATATCCATCCACTACCGTTTTCGCAGTAAGCTCCGGATCATTGTAATAGCCCTCCATAACAATCGGACCACCCCAGGCCAGTAAAGCAGGCTGTTTCTCAGATCCATTCTCTATAACATTCCCTTCTTCATCTATAAACCGCACTAGAGAATTGACGGTCGGATATCCGATACAACCATTCTTATTCTGACGGCTGAATTCCAGAATACAGGAGCAGCCAGCTTCCGACGATCCATAAAAATTATAAAGTCTTGTACGTGGAAGATACCGGAGCAGCTTTTCCTTGTCCGTTTCCGGAAGCGGGGCTGATCCCACCTGTATATAATCGATCTGATCGGCATATCCTGCAATCCTGTCATCTGACAAATGAAAGATCATTCCAAGTGTTGCCGGAGAAATTGCCATCGATGTTGCATGGTACTGCTCAAGCATCTTCCAGAGATTGCCTATCATAGCCATACCATTCATCAGACAGACAGTTCCGCCATTAATCATATCCGACTGATACCGTCTTATACCAAAGGAATGATTGAGTGGCATCGGTATGATCTCCACATTCCCCGGTTTCATCTGCGTTCCTTTCATAACATTTCCAGCAATCGCCACATCATTCTTATGATGCATGACAACACCCTTTGAGCTGCCGGTCGTACCCGTTGTGAACAACAGCATTGAACGTGAGTCTGCATTTGGAAGCGGAACATCCAGTTCTTCTGTATTCTCCATCTGTTCCATCAGCTTCTTCGGGGATAACCAGCGAAGTCCATCTGACTCTTTGTTTGAGATCAGCCATTCTGCATCCACCTTATCCCTGATTTCCTGCATACGCTCCGGTGAAGTAGATCGCTCAACAGGAATCACAAGCGCCTGCATATACTGCAAGGCTGAAAACAAAACCATATATTCAATATTCTGTGTGCATCGTAAAATAACATGTGCATTCTTTTTTATACCATTCTGAAGCAGGGCATTTGCCATCTTTCTGATTGCCGTCCAATACTCCGCATATGTCAGATGTTTTTTTAACTCACAGACAGCCAGCGTATCCGGTTGTGTCTCTGCATATTTTTTTATATAATGAAGCACGGTTTCCATATCGATCCTGTTATTTCTCCTTTTTCTTTGTAATCTTTTTTACATTTTTCTTCCATTTTTCCATAAATTTCCGGTCTTCCTCATCCCATACCTTACAGGCATCTTCCCAGCTTACCTTCTGATCCTCAGTCAGAGTTTCCTGCAACTGATACTTCTCCTTCAGATATGCCCCAAGAAAGCTTGTCACCTTTTTTGATCCTGCTATATTCGTATGCTTTGGATTATAGAAATCCGTTTTAAAATCAATATCCATCTCATCAACATACTGATTTAGATCCAGGCAGTCATAGCCCTGTTCCTCACAATAGGCATCCACAGCCAGCTGCTCCCGGATCTGACTCTCATCCGGTACATACGGTGTCGCTATAAACAGCACCTTTTTCCCCAGTTCCTTTGCCTTTTTCTCGATTGCATCCAGAGTATCCTTAGACGCCTGTGACAGTTCAAGGCTCTGATCCGTTGTATAATCCGGTTTTTTGTTTTTGAGATTCGTGATCGTTGATTTTGGTCTTGCAAATTTATCATCACTGGATGGATTGTTCAGACGATTGATCATAAATTCCCGGTCAAATTCCAGCAGGTTATTATGATATTTTAATATCTGAAACATCATTTCTGCTTTCTTCACACAGCTTCCACCATGTATAGACTGAATTGCCTGCAACCTTGTTATGGATGGATTCATGCCGGATATAAGCAGTTCAAACCAATAGTCCCGTTCTTCCTGGCTGTGATCATCATTTGTATTTCTGGCGATCATGGTTCTGACCTCGATAACAAACACGTCCACGTTCTGACTTTTTACCGCTTCTTCCATAATATATGGTGCCATATTCAGATCCTGGATCGAGCTAGCCAGCATAGCCGAGGTAAAATCCTGTTCCTCATATGCCTGTGGCGGATTCCAATAACGGAATATCGCACTGGATCCGATCATCAATACATTGACCGTATCCTTTTCTTCCGCGTAATACTCTGCCCATGCCTCTGCGTCACTCTCATCCGGTCTGGCAAACTGTCCGACCTTCGATATAGAATATAACAATATGACAAAAAACAGTAGGATTGAAATTACTTTTTTTATGATTGCCAAAACCTTTTTCTTTCCTGTTTTCATGTTTTGTTCTCCTACCCTTAAAACTGTTCATAGATGAATGCGATCTGACTGCCGGAACCATATACACCAAACGTCAATACACATAAAATTCCAACGATCAGAACCAGCCAGCGCAGCCAGAGATTCTGACGTAGCAGCCAGCTTCTGATATCCTCTTTGATCCCCATCTGCTCCCGGATCTCCTGTGCAACTGATACACATAACAGGATCAGACAACCAATCAGGATCAGTCCCCATTCCCGCTGGGACAAAGCAAATGTATTTATAATGTCATAAAATGTACCACGGTCAACCACACAGGAAGCTATCATATGGAAGGAAGCACGAATTCCACTTCCCATAAAAATGATACGTCCGATCACGCATAATAAAAATGTCCGAAGCATCCGGAATATATTCCAGCTTATACAGTTTGTCCGTATATTCAGTTTCTCTGTTAATTTAGCAACCGGCTGCTCAAATAATGTCGATAAGCAGATCAGAATTCCGTGAAACAGTCCCCAGCCGATATAATTCCACTTTGCCCCATGCCAGAGTCCGGTCAGAATCCATACGCACAGGATTGGTACACAAGAGGCAAATCCGGTTCCTATGGCATTTCCCAGATATTTCCGCACCTTGGTATTCCATTTCAACAGGATCTTTGAAGTCGATACCGGATAGAATACATATTCTCTGAAGAACGCTCCGAGTGAAATATGCCATCTTCTCCAGAACTCCGGCAACGTCTGGGAAAAATATGGCCGCCTGAAATTTTCTCCAAGCGTAATGCCAAAGCACTCCGACGCACCACGTACGATATCCATGCATCCGGAGAAATCACAGTAAATCTGGATGGAATACATAACCGCCGCCAGAAAGAAGATCATACCTTCATACTGATCAGAATGTTTAAATACTTCTGTCACAAATGGACTGATACGGTCTGCCATCACCATTTTCTTAAGTGCTCCCCACAGAATCAACCATGTACCTTTTATCACCGTATCATAATCAAACTTATGCTTTTCCCATAGTTGATGCGCAACCAGTTCATATCGCGCAATCGGTCCCTGCGTAATATGTGGAAAATATAATACATACGACAGATATTTCAGAAAATTCTTCTGTGCATGGATCCTTCCGTTATAGACATCAACCAGATAAGAGATCATCATAAAGGAATAAAAAGAAACTCCAAGCGGTGCAGGGAAATGCCAATCCGGAATCCGCTGTATCGCTTCGTATGGAAGAAAACGTTTGATGTTCTCGATGGCAAATCCTGTCACCTTGAATACAATAAGCGCACCTATTACGATCAGCAATGCCAGCACCAGATATTTCTTTCGTTTCTTTTTCTGTGCTGTTTTTATCTTTCTTGCAGCTCTCTTATCTGCATCCAGAAGCAGCCGGTCCTGTTCCTCCAGATTTTTCTCCATCAACATTGTCAACGGATATACCAGAAATGCAGTTCCAACTACGATCAGCAGATCATCAATCCCACTATAAGCATAGAAAACCACACTTGCGGCAAGGAGCACCCACCACTGGATTTTCTTTGGTACTATATAATATATTAAAACTGTAAATGCTAAGAATACTATAAATATGTATGATACGACAGACATGCCTTCTCTCCATTTCTTTCTCTTTGTTTCACGCCTGTTTCTGTATGGCTTTTTTTACACCGTACTGAATGCGCTCCAGTATTTTAATAACAATGTGCAAATTATCGACATTACAAGAATAATGATAAGGGAAATCTTCCAGCCTTCCCGGAACATATACTTTGGTTCCAGTCCATATCCCACCGGAATCGCACGGATCGACGTTGGCAGCATATAAGACAGGTTCACACCAATGGATGCTACATATATATACGGAATCGGATTCAGCCCACATCCCTGTGTGATTGAGATCACAAGTGGAATCGCAACCGCTGCCGTAGCTGTATTTGAGGTCACATCCGACAACAGTAGTGTTGCAGTCAGAATGATCAGGATCGTTACAAAACCACCCTTCATATCAAGGGAAGAAATCACTTCTCCAAGTGCTTTTGCAACACCTGTTGCATTGATCAGGCTTCCAAGTGCCAGACCTCCGGCAAATATATACATCAGATCCCAGACGATCTTTCCCTGCACCTGTTTCCAGACCATGATCCGTTTTCCCTCTTTATTTGTAAAAAGAAAGGCGATGATCGCACAGATGATAAATACATATGCAGGCTTTAATCCCGGCAATATATCCTGATAAAGCTGTCTGGTAAATGCCAGACCTGTTGCCACTACAAACAGCACAAGTGCGGATTTTTCTTCAAAGCTCATCTTTGGAAGCTTCCGGTACTGTTCCGCAAAATATTCACTGGAACCACCTAACAGATCTGTCTTCTTTACATCACGAAGAATAAATACTACATTGATCAGCATTAGGATCAGCATAACCGGAAGGAACCGGATAACCCAGGAGGAATACATATATTCTTTTCCGGTCAACTGCTGGATATATTCCACCGTTACCAGATTCATAGCACCACCAAGTGGAGATGCCAGACCACCAAGTCCTGTCGCATAGGCGATCGTCAGCAGGATCTTCGATGCCGTCTTGCTGTTTTTCACGTCATCCATTCCAATATATTTCAGCATAGAAACTGCGATCGGCGTGATCGTTGCGCATACTACTGCATTCGGAAGCACCGCAGATAATACCATTGACAACGCAAACCAGAACACAAGCTGCATTCTAAGACTGTTTCCGATCAGACGCAGAAACGTGATTGCAATTCGTTTGTCCAGTCCTGTATTTTCCCATAATACTGTTATGATCGAAGCTCCAAGCAATAGCAGAATCGTTTCGTCCGCATAATTCGATATTATGGCCTTCATCTCCGCCATAGGAACTACTGCATTGATCGCAATCGGCAAAAACGCCGTTACTGCATAATCTACCGGACCTGTTACCCACCAGTATGCCATCCAGAATACCGTTCCAACTGCTGCCCGTTCTGCAAATGTCGGCAGGACTGCACGCGGTAAAAGAAAGCATGCCAACAGGAATAGAACCGGTCCAAGTAACAAATGAATCAATCGTTTATAATTTCTCATAGAATCCTCCACTCAAGTCCTACTCGATATATTGTTCTTTCTACATAAAAAAAGAACCCTAATATCGGATTATAAAAATCCAATATTAAAGCTCTATTAAAAATTCGACATTCTTCTATTTATTTTTAAGGTTTTGGAATAAAAAATGTGAAAATACTTCCTTTATTCTTTGTACTTTCAACATAAATCCCTCCCCCATATAACTCAGCAATCTTCATTGCCTGTGAAAGTCCCAGACCAAAACCTTCCGCATTACGATCTTTTTCTTCCCGATAAAAGCTTTCAAATATTTTGGATATATTTTCTTTCTCTATTCCACAGCCTTCATCCTGAATACGAATATACGACTTTCCGTCTTTCTCTCCACAGGACACATAGATTTTAGTTCCTTCATTACTATACTTTACAGCATTTGAAAGCAAGTTATTTATAACAATATAGATAAGATTCATATTTGCATGTATGATCGTCGGCTGAAAGGAATATTCAAATGTAATCTGTTTCGTATCAATATATGCTATATCATCACATGCAGATTCAATTACATCCCGAACATCAATATCTTCCATACTGAATGTTGTCCCCTTTCTATCTATTGCAGTCATTTGAAGCAATTGATCAACCAGATTCTTCATACGGTTTGTCTGTCGCTCAAATACCTCTATACTTTTTATTGCTTCTTTATCCTGCTTCTTTTCTGCCACCTCTCTCGACACCTGGCATTGTGCATGCATAACAGCAATAGGCGTACGAAGTTCATGGGATACATTCGCATTAAATTCTTCCTGACGTTCCAACTCCTGCTGCACTCTCTGGTACAAATGATTATTTGCATCTGTTAACATCTGAAGTTCTTTAAAACATCCTTTGTATTCCAGACTATCCGTAAAATCCAGATTCTCCCCGCTCTTTTTTATCGATTCATTCAACTGTCTCATTGGTACAGCGATCAGATATCTTAATAAAAGGGCAAATAAAATAAAAAATACGCCAACAACTCCTATCACCAAATATGACTGATGCCACAGTCCGCGATAATTTTCTTTCACCGCCTGTTCCGACATCATAGCACATACCAGATAAAAACTGTCATCCTCCGTTCCATTCTTCCTTTTTCCTCGTCTGGTTGCTACGTAATAACGCTCTCCCTGAAAGGTTACTTTTGTAAGACTCTGTAATCCGATATCAAGCCCGGTTCTGGAATCATCCGGCATTCTGCCATCAAGAAAACTTCCGTCTCTTGACTGTAAAAACACATATACATTTTCGTTATAAGTATCTTTCTCTTCCAGATCGTAAAAATCGCTTTTTATATACGGATTCTCATTCTCATCAAATCCTATATTTTTTTTTGCACGTTTCACTTCCTGCGCCAGTTCTGTATAAGCCAGATATTTAGTATCCTCTTTGATCAGATTCTTCTGCATCAACAAAAGACATATCGTTCCTGCTGCAATGATAAGTCCACAAACAATAACAGTAAAATTAATAAATGAGATTTTCCTTTTTAACATTCCAGTCTATAACCTACTCCCCGGATCGTATGTATCAGTTTTTCTTCAAAAGGATCATCGATTTTTCTGCGAAGATATCGAATATATACATCAACTACATTTGAATTGATATCATCATCAATGCTCCATATATTTGCACGGATCTGCTCTCTTGTGACAACAATGTTCCTGTTACGCACCAGATATTCCAGAATTGCATATTCCCGGACTGTAAGATCGACAGTCACACCATCCCGGACAACCCGGTGATTATTTGTATCAATCTGTAATGACCCATAATTCAAAATGCTGTCATTACTTATATGTACAGTACGAAGCATTACCCTTAACCTTGCGAGCAATTCCGAAAACTCAAACGGTTTTGTCATATAGTCACTGGCTCCTGCATCCAGTCCCCTGACAATATCCTGCGTTTCGGACTTTGCAGTCAAAAAAAGCACCGGAACCTGTATTCCTTCTGCCCGGATTGTTTTTAAAACCGACATACCATCTTTCTTCGGAATCATAATATCCATTATAGCTCCATCGTAACTTGCCGTCTCCAGATAATCAAGTGCTGCCTGCCCGTCAAAACAGGCATCTACATTGTATCCTTCTTTTGTCAGTTTATTACATATTATATGATTCAGATCCAATTCATCTTCAACAACCAAAATGCGCATGGACACAACCTCCCTATCTTAATATACAATGGCATACCATCATTAAAATAAGATTAAAGGGACTGACACCGAAAAATATTTTCAATGCCAATCCCTTTTATCATGCTTATTTTAGTTGTCACCAGGCATTTACTACCTGTTTATATTACTACTTCTCATTTCTCGCTGTCAATTTCTGACCGTCATAGTCAATGATGATCGCTGACTGGGTGGATACTTCACCTGCAAGGATCATACGGGCAACCAGTGTCTCAACATTCTTCTGAATAAAACGCTTCAATGGTCTTGCACCATAGACCGGATCATAGCCCTGATCGATGATCGCACTCTTAGCCTCATCCGTAAGCTTGATCGTGATCTCCTGTCCAGCCAGACGTTTGTTCAGATCCTTGACCATAAGATCAACGATACTGCCAATATTCTCTTTGCTTAATGACTTGAAGATGATCGTCTCATCGATACGGTTCAGGAACTCCGGACGGAAGTGCTGTTTCAGTTTGTTCATAACTGTCTCCCGTATCTCATCCGTGATCTCGCCACCGCCTTCTGCGATATCCACACCACCGATATTCGATGTCATGATGATGATCGTATTCTTAAAGTCTACCGTTCTGCCCTGTGAGTCCGTGATACGTCCATCATCCAATACCTGTAATAATACATTGAATACATCCGGGTGTGCCTTCTCTACTTCGTCGAACAAGACAACCGAATATGGTTTCCTACGGACTGCCTCGGTAAGCTGTCCGCCTTCATCGTAGCCTACATATCCAGGAGGCGCTCCGATCAGTCTGGATACACTGTATTTCTCCATATATTCACTCATATCGATACGAACCATGTTCTGTTCATTATCAAATAAAGCTTCTGCCAGTGTCTTTGCAAGCTCTGTCTTACCTACACCGGTTGGTCCAAGGAACAGGAATGAGCCGATCGGCTTGCTTGGATCCTTGATTCCTGCTTTGGAACGGATAATCGCATCGCTGACATATTCAACAGCTTCATCCTGACCGACAACCCTCTTATGAAGTTCATCTGCAAGATTCAGTGTCTTACTCTTTTCACTCGCCGTCAGTTTGGCTACCGGAATACCGGTCCACTTGGATACAATCTCCGAAATTTCTTCTTCTGATACGACCTCATGTACCAGCTTTCGTTCTTTCTCCGATGCAGACTGCTCTGCCAGTTCCAGCTCTTTCTGAGCTGCCGGAAGTTTGCCATACTGCAATTCGGCTGCTTTGTTCAGATCGTAATTTCTCTGGGCAACCTGAATATCATTCTTGATCTTCTCGATCTCCTCTTTCAGGTTACGGATCTTCTCAACGCCTGCCTTTTCATTCTCCCATTTGGCTTTCAGGTTATTTGCTTTATCCTTTAATTCTGCAAGCTCTGACTGTATATCCGCCAGTCTCTGCTTACTCAGGTGGTCTTCTTCTTTCTTCAGTGCGGCTTCCTCGATCTCAAGCTGCATGATCTTTCTTGTGATCTCATCGACTTCGGTCGGCATGGAATCCAGCTCCGTCTTGATCATCGCACAGGCTTCATCGACAAGGTCGATCGCTTTATCCGGAAGGAAACGATCTGTAATGTACCGATTGGAAAGTACCGCTGCACTTACCAATGCGCCATCCGAGATCTTAACTCCATGGAACACCTCGTATCTTTCCTTGATACCACGAAGAATGGAGATCGTATCTTCTACCGTCGGTTCATCGATCTGTACCGGCTGAAAACGACGTTCCAGTGCTGCATCCTTTTCAATGTACTGTCTGTATTCGTCAAGTGTCGTTGCACCGATACAATGCAGTTCGCCACGGGCAAGCATAGGCTTTAACATATTGCCTGCATCCATTGCACCATCTGTCTTACCGGCTCCAACGATCGTATGCAGCTCATCAATAAAGAGGATGATCTCACCTTCTGATTTCTTTACTTCATCCAGAACCGTCTTCAGACGTTCCTCAAATTCACCACGATACTTGGCACCGGCAACCAGCGCACCCATATCCAGTGCGAATATCTTCTTATTCTTCAAGCCTTCCGGCACATCACCTCTGACAATACGCTGTGCCAGACCTTCTGCAACCGCTGTCTTACCTACACCGGGTTCACCGATCAGAACCGGGTTATTCTTGGTCTTACGGGAAAGGATCCGGATCACGTTTCGTATCTCAGCATCTCGTCCGATAACCGGATCAATCTTCTGCTCTCTTGCCCGTTCCACCAGATCATATCCGAACTTCTCCATTGCTTCATAGGAATCTTCCGGATTCTCACTGTCTACCTTTTTATTTCCTCTGATATCTGCCAGAGCCTTTAAAAATGTGTTCCGATCAATCGCCCATGTTTTAAGCAATGGCTTCACATCGGAATCGGCTTTTTCAATCAGTCCAAGGAACAGATGCTCAACTGATACAAAGCTGTCTCCCATTTGCTTTGCTTCCTTTTCCGCCTGAATAAGTGCCTTTGAAAAATTATTTCCGGCATACAGATTTCCGCCACTTACCTTTGGCAGTGATGCAAGTTTATCTTCCACCCTATTTACCGCTGCTGTTACATCTATATCGAGTTTTTCAAAAATCTTCGAAATAAGGCTTTCGTCTATCTCAAGCAATCCTGCAAGTAAATGAATCTGTGCAAGCTCCTGATTATCATATTCCAGGGCTTTATCTTTCGCTTTTTCTATTACTTCAAGCGACTTTCTTGTATATTTGTCCATATCCATAATCATTTACCTCCTGACATATAAAAACTACTGTAATTCAAGATACACTTTCATTACAGTAGTTAACATAACACTTTTTGTTAGCACTGTCAATAGGTGAGTGCTAATTATTTTGTTTTATTTTTTCACACACATTTCAGGAATGATCACTGGGTAAAACTCACATCAAAAATCGTACCTCCGGATGGATTAGACCGGACTGTAATTGTCCCATCATGCGCACTTACGATTTCATGAACAAGCGCAAGTCCAAGTCCGACACCACCAAGTTCCCGGCTTCTGGATTTATCCACACGAAAGAACGGTTCAAACACACGCTGCCTGAGTTCCTCCGGGATTCCATTTCCGGTATCCTCTATTGACAGGTAAATATGTTTTTCCTTTTGATATGCGGTCACTGTAACCCGTCCCCCAGAATGATTATATTTTATAGCATTCTCAACAAGATTGTATACCATCCTGTAAATAAGGATATCACTTCCGATCATCCTTATATCCGTGCATTTTCCAATAAGTTTTATATTTTTTTCCTGTGCAAGCGGTTCCAGATCCGCCAATACTTCATCAACAAGAGCATTGACCATTATTACATCGTCTCTCCCCACAGTTTGAAGCTCGCTCATATCCAGAAGGGTTTTTACCATTTTACCGAGTCTGTCATTCTGTTCCGTAACCATCTTTATCGTTTGCTCGGTATCTGCATCATTGCCCGGATGCGGATTGGAATTATATGAATCAAGCTGTATCTGCATTAAAGATAATGGGGTTCGAAGCTCATGTGCCGCATTTGCGGTAAATTGTCTCTGTATATCAAATGCATCCGAGAGACGTTCAAGCATCTTGTTATACGAAACACTCAGTTGGTTCAGTTCTTTAACATTGTTTTCTTCTATTCGTGAATCTGCCAGATTTTGTGCCTGTACCTCTTCAATCTTATCAGAAAACTTACCAATCGGCTTTAGGGCATGTCCACTGATAAAATACGTGGCCACACCACCCAGAAGCGCCAGCAAGGCTGAAATTATCAGGCTGTTTTTTTTGTAGTCTGCCTTGTTATTGTACACCTGAACGGAAAAATCATTTGCAAAATCATCCCAGTTATCCTCCGGAATGCTGATATATATTTCATCCGAAGAGCTTCCGTTATCATCTCCCCTGGCATCAACAGTCTCTTGCAGAGAATCAATATAGTACACACCATTTTTATAAATAAGCATAGTCAGACATCCACATATAAGCGCAATATATAATGTAATTATACATGTAAGTCTCCACTGTAGCGATATTCTTTTCATCTGTCGGCCTCCTCTCGTATTTTATACCCTTCTCCCACCTTGTTCAAAATCGGATCATATCCAAGCACTGCCTTAAGCTTTCTTCTAAGCGAGGACATATGTACTCTGATTGCTCCACTAAAGCTGTCCACGGATGCATCCCAGACATGCTCCATCAATTCTTCCTGACTTACCGGTCTTCCCAGATTGAGAAGCAGATATTCTAAAATACCATTTTCTTTTCTTGTAAGGGAAACCTTTTCCCCTTTTGCATATGCCTCACGTTTTATCGTATCAAAGCTTATCCCGCCGCTTTCCAGACATACATCCTTCTGCACAAATTTTCTTCTTGTCAGACTTCTGATACGTGCTTCAAGTTCCTTTATATGAAATGGTTTTTCCATATAATCATTTGCACCTGCATCCAGTCCCTCAACCTTATCCGCGATCTGTCCTCTTGCAGATAATATAATAACCTTTGTCTCCTCATTTTCCCGTCTGAGTTCTCTTAAGATTTCCATTCCATCCATACCGGGCAGATTCAGATCCAAAACGATCAGATCATAATCCTCCGTAAGGATACATTCAAGAGCCTCTTCCCCATCATAACAGGTATCCACTTCATACCCAACACCATACAGGCTTTTCGCAACCATATCACATATTTGTTTCTCATCTTCAACTATTAATAATCTCAAAAATCTTTCACCTGTTTCTTAACAAAAATTTTACAACAGCTATTGTATAATACCTAAGTCAGCTGGTCAACAAACACAATCAAGAAAGGAGCTGCAATATCTTGAAGTACAGGAAAATATCTCAGATCGTTTTACTCATCACAGGTATAGCAATGATCAGCTATGGTGTAGTCAGAGGTGAAGCGGCTGCCGTGCTCAGCAAAGCAATAAAATTATGTCTGGAGTGTGTAGGAATTGGATAAGAACAAATCAATATCAAAAAAAACAGCCAGAATACGCGGATGGATACAGGCAGCTGCCACGCTGCTTACCAATATTCACATCCCCAATTTATTTAAAGGCAAGATCTATCAGGGCAAAGCGAAAACAATATGCGTACCGGGATTAAACTGTTACTCCTGTCCCGCTGCAACCGGAGCGTGTCCGATCGGGGCATTCCAAGCAGTTGTCGGCTCATTCAAATTTAAATTTTCTTACTACATAACCGGTTTTTTCATTTTACTCGGTGTGATTCTCGGAAGATTTATATGTGGATTTTTGTGTCCATTTGGATGGTTTCAGGATCTGCTTCACAAAATTCCCGGAAAAAAGTTTTCCACAGCCAGGCTGAAACCGTTAAGATACCTGAAATATATCATCCTGATCGTTTTCGTTATACTTCTGCCGATGCTTGTAACGAACTCCATAGGAATGGGTGATCCGTTCTTCTGTAAGTATATTTGCCCACAGGGTGTTTTAGAGGGAGCTATACCACTTTCACTTGGAAATACCGCTATACGGTCTGCTCTCGGAAAGCTTTTTTCTTTTAAGTGCCTTATTTTAATTACGGTTATTATACTGAGTATTTTGTTCTACAGGCCTTTCTGCAAATGGATTTGTCCGCTTGGAGCAATCTATTCATTATTTAACAAGGTCAGCCTTCTGAATATCAAGGTTGAAAGCAGCAAATGTGTCGGATGCGGTAAGTGTTCAAAGGCATGCAAAATGGACGTCGATGTCTGTAAGACTCCGAATCATCCGGAATGCATACGATGCGGAGCATGTATAAAGGCCTGTCCAAAAGACGCGATCTGCTATCAGTTTATGGGAAGACCATGTTCCCAAAAGGGACATAAGCAATCTTCCAAAACCAACGTGTAACAATCAGCCACACTAATATTATCTAAATTATTATTTAAAGGAGCAATTATCTATGAAGACAAAAAAAACATTACTATCTATTATCACTCTCTGTGCAGCATTATCTCTCACGGCATGTAGCGGATCAGGATCTGCCACAACTGAGAGTTCACAAAAAACCCAGACAGAAGCCACCACTGAAGCTGCGGACAATTCCAACACGAAGCTGGATGATTTATATCAGCAGGAGAACCAGATTTTTGCAGATCATGCGGATGTATGGAACAAGGTATTTGGCATGATGAATAAAAGCAGCGCTGATCCAAGCGGAGATTATGCCGATTATCTGGCCGGCACCGTGGAATCAAACAAGGAATCCTTTACAGATGATGAACTGAAAACACTTAACGATGATATTGAAACCATCAGACAGATTGAAAAGCAGATATCCGAAATCGAAAATAATAATACAGGATCAGAAAGCACCGACCAGAACGACAGTTCCGAAGAAATCACACCTTTCAAAAGTTTCTCCGGCAAGGATTTTGATGGTAATTCTGTTGACGAAAGCCTGTTTTCCAATAATGCAGTAACTGTCGTTAATTTCTGGTTTACTGGCTGCAAACCTTGTGTCGCAGAATTATCCAAGCTTAATGAATTAAACGATGCCATCAAATCGATGGGAGGCGAGGTAGTAGGTATCAACACAGAGACCTTTGACGGAAACGAAGATGCTATCAAGGAAGCCGCAGCCATTCTTGACAGTCAGGGTGCCAAATACCGCAATATTTCCATTGACTCTGATTCAAACATAGGTAAATATGCCTCCGACATCATGGCATTTCCTACAACCATACTTGTCGATAGGAATGGTAATATCGTCGGAGATCCTATGCTCGGCGGTATCGATGACCAGAATAACTATGACACTCTTATGAAACAGATCCAATCAGTAATCGATGCTGATAAATAGAATAAATAATCAGATTCAGGGGCAGGATAAAAAGCAAACTTTTTATCCTGCCCCTGATTACATTCTTAATCATGCTCCTTTGTCTTAATCTTATTTTGTTATCTTGACCTTCTTTACTTTACTGTATTTACCATATACTTTCCTGCCTGTAGAATCCTTCTTATATGCACGGACCCGTACATAATAGGTCTTTCCTTTTTTCAGCTTCTTTATGGTCTTCGTTCTCTTCGTTGTATTGACAACCTTCTTGCCCTTGGTGAACTTAGAATTGGTCGCGTATGTGATCTGATATCCCTTTGCTCCGGATACCTTTGAATACTTCACAACCAGATTCCTGCCATTCGTATTCGTAACCTTAAGTCCGGTTGTCTTCTTCACCTTTATCTTCGACCACTTCGCATATACGGTATAATTCTTCTTTGAGCCTTTCTTGATCGAGGTTATCTTCTTCGTATAATTACTATTTGTATACCATCCCTTGAATGCATATCCCTTCCGGGTCGGTTTCTTTAATATAACCTTCTTCGCTGATGTATAGGTCTTCGGATTCTTCTTGTTATTCTTACCCTTATTTAACTTATAAGTAATCGTATATTTTTTCTGGCTTAACTTGCTGACCTGACGTTTCTCAACCTTCTTACATACAGAGCAGGTTCTGCTTTCTTCCCCTGCATTTGAGGTAGTCGGCTTCACTGTCACTGTCCATGCAGTCCAGGTATGACCCTTTGCTGCTATACTGACATTTGTCTGCACTGTCTTTCCACAGGTATCACAAACATAATGTCCACTTCCTGCCGCCGTACAGGTTGCTTTCTTATCTGTTACCAGACGCTTTGATACATGCTTGCAGATAAGCTGTGCCAGCTCTCTTCTCTCAACCGCTCCACATACAGAACAGGTTCTTGTTTCTTCTCCTGCCGTATCATAAGTAGCAGGTGTAACAACCTTCCATTCTCCACAGGTATGTTGATCCGCAAATTCTACTATGATCTTCTGTGGTTTTGTCACATTTTTGATCGTATACTTTCCATCTGCAAATTCTATCCTTGTGCCATTTGCAGATACAAGAACACATCGACCGGCTGCAGCCTTAACTGTAAAGGAATAATCCTCGCCATAACTGATTGTTTCTCCCTCTTTCTCCGGAAGGATCGTATAATCATCCCCACCGGATGGGATTGTAACCTCATACCGGTTCGGGATCACATCTTCTGCTTTCACATCTATGATGTAGTCTTTTCCAATGTTCTTAATAGTATAGCATCTGCCATCTGTCTTAAGTGCCTCTGCCACTTCATCAGACAGTTTATAATAGTTACCATCAAATCCCCTCACCGCTTCGTATACATAGACAACCGCATGGGCATTGCTGTATCTATCTCTTGCCGATAATGTATAGTCTGAATCTTCAACTACGTCGCCACCTGTTTCTTCCAGATAGTCCTGCGCATTCTCTGTAAGTGTAACTCTGTAATACTCGATGCATCCGTCAGGTTTCGTATTTGTCGCTCTGTTCATCGAAAGCTTAAGATCCCGACCGGTTACATCCGATCCCTCTAATCTGACACCAGCGGTTTCACTCTCTGCCTTCCAGTTATTCTCATAATACTTTATGGCTGCTAACTGATATTCTGCCTCTTCTAATTTCTCAAACCGATAAGAGCCATCTTCTGCTGATGTCGTCTTTTTTGTATCACCGTTTCCTTTTAATTTAACTGTTACACCCGGTACAGGATTGCCTTCGGGATCGCGAACAGTTCCGGAGATCGCATAAGTCTCTATATTCTTTTCAAAGATTGCGGTGTAGGTCTCGCCCTCAAAAACACCGTTTACCGCAGTTGGATAGAGTCCGGTTATGGAATAGGACGGACTACCCTCCTTGCTGTCAACCCACTTCACGAAATGCCAGCCAAGATCTGCCACCGGAAGAACTCCCTTTGGTGTTCCGCTTACTGCCTTGATCGTCTCTGTCAATTCACCGGAACCGGTCTTGTCACCTACCCATTTTACTGTTCCATGCTCGCCGGCCTTGTAGGTAAATGTAACTTCTGTTTCCTTTGTTGTAATCTCTACCGTATGATTTGCTGAGATATCGGATATCGTATAATTGCCATCCTCATCCGGCTTCAGTGTCTTTCCATCCAAGCTTACCCCTTCTAATATGCATCCTGTATCCGGTGTTACTGTAAATACAACAGTCTCACCGGTCTCGGTGATAAGCTCTGTCACTTTCTTCTTATCAACGCTTGCCGATGCATAACTACCTTCCGTCAATTTAAATTCCAGAGTATACAGGTCATATGCTTCTGCATATACATCCTTATCTGTAGTTAATACATGCGTGAAATCATACAAGGTCGTATGTTCCTTATCTTCATACCAGTCGAATGTATGAATCGCATCATTCTTTCCTGTTACAGTCGGTGCCTGGGTCTCGGTAACTGCATGGTTGTAATTCGTATATCCATATCCTGCAAGATCTTTACCACCGGTCGTATAATGGAAGGTCATCTGCATAACGCTTCTGCTTGTTTCTTCCTCTGTTAAATCAAGATACGGATATCGTTCGATTTCTGCTCCGCTTATTATCTGTTTCCATACAAATAACTGCTTTCCTCCGGAAGCCTTCAGATCTTCATTGATACCATTCTGCAGTTTCCAGGCAGCCTTACCGGATTCAAAATCTTCCGCTGTCATAGCTTCATTATCAGTAAATGTCACCTTATGTCCCTTCAAATCCATGGAATATCCGTAAGCTTCCACATCAATATCTCCCACATAACAGCAGGCAGATACCACTGCATTTCCCAAATAAGATGAAACACAACCTGCAATAGGCGCTGCAAATGCATGCGGTTCATTATTCTGGAAGCTGGTTGCAACATTTGTTGTCTTTATATTCATGGAATAATTATAGCAGTCTCTTATCAGAGCATTCTCTACCCCTCCTACAATTCCTCCGGTATGGGAACCACCTTCAACATCTCCTGTATTATAACAGCCATAGATCGTACCCTTACTACATATTGCATAAGCAGCAATACCTCCGGCGCAACTGTCCGAAGCTGTAACAGCTCCTGTATTATAACAATAATAGATTCCATACTGTGACAGAGAAACCGGAACCAATTCCTCCGCTTCCGTAGAACCGCTTCCCGAATCATCTGAAGATCCGCCGGATGTATCTTCCCACCCCCCAATAGATGGATTTACGATTATTACATCACCGCCTTCTGCCACACCGGTTCCTGCTGCAATACCTCCGACATATGTTCCTGTAAGTGCTCCTTTATTATAGCAGTTAGCAACATATCCCTTGTTATCTCTTACAATACCGGCTGCCTGACCGGTTGATGTAATTGGCGCTTCATTATAACAGTTCAGGATCTTGCCCTTATTCCAATCACAAATTCCTCCCACATCTCCGCTAATGCGTCCTCCGGTATTATTGATTGCTCCACGATTGACACAGTTTTTTACAATGCCATAATTCATATCTACTATGCCAAAGCAATTTTCACGCTGTTTATCGATCCATTCTACATCTGCTGTATTCACACAGTCATCCATAATTCCATAATTCTTATATACAAAAACAGCACCGCCATGCCCACAATATTTTGTGCGCAGTCTTCCGGCTGTACAGTTCGTAACGGATCCATTATTGAACCCTGCAAATACTGCACATGCAGTTACATAAGACTTCTCTATCGTCAGATTCTTTAAAGCTCCCGATCTGCCGATATATCCGATCAGTCCGCCCTGATTATCATATCCCGGATTTTTCCGATACAAGCCCCGGATCGTCTTATGATTTCCGTCAAAAACTCCCTGATATATAATGTTATATTTCGTAAAATTAACATTATAAGATCCGAGAGATGGCCAGTTGATCACATTTGTCGTTTCATCTGTCCATACATCCCATTCACTTGTATCATTCATCTCAATATCATTGCAAAGAACGACATTCTCCGACAGATGTGCCGTAGCATCATCTCCGTTTCCATTTACATAATCAGCAAACCAGTATAACTGTCCGGCATTGCTTACTGCATAGTATCCTATGTAATTTTCGTCTAATCCAAATGCCTTACAATTCTCCGCCGTGACCTGCTCAGCCGGCTGATAGGAACCATCCACCGTTGCAAATCCATTTTCATCATAGGTCAGGCTCTTGCTGACTTCTCCACATGTACTACATTCTGCCGTATAGGTATATATGCCATCCTTTACACCGGCCAATTTCCAACCCACCTTTTCCTCATGGAAAGTGATGTGATCTCTTGGCACACCAAAGGTCTCTGTCAGGCATCTGTAAACCTCAAATGAATGTACTGTATAATACATCATCTTTAAACCTTTCCCTATCGTCTCTTTCGATGTAGTTCCATAATCTGTTAAAGTTAACTGCAAAGAATCCTTATCTGTGTGCGGAATCTCCACTATCGTTCTGTTCCACGAACCACAAAATACATTCATATTTAACTCTTTTAAAGAAAGAGGCAGCTTAATCTCACGTTGTTCTTTCAGATTTGTATTATTTTCTTTATATGTAGAAAATAAGCCTTCCGGCAAGGTATTCAAGGCACATCCGTCTTCAAATGTTATGTACTTGATTTTTGCATTTCCGCCACCATCCAATGAAGTCGCTGTAAAATCCGTCAAGCATTTTGGATATTCAAGGCTTCGCAGATTACTGATGCTAAATGCCCGGGTTCCAATGGTAGTCACGTTCTGCATATACGGCAGCTCGGTTATATATATATAACGGAACGCTTCATCTTTAATTGTCTTAACACTGTCCGGAATCCGGAGTGATGATACCTTTGAGCATCCCATGAAAGCCTGCTCTTCAATTATCTCTAACTGATCAGGAAGTTGTATATCGGTAACATTACCGCAATATGCAAATGCTGCTTTTCCAATTGATGTCACGGAATCCGGAATTGCGATCTCCTGTAATCCGTCACAATCATAAAATGCACATATACCGATCGTTGTGACTGTACCAGGAATCACAAGCTTCTCCATCTGATCCAGATTTCGGAATGCTGATTCTCCGATCGTTGTAAGTCCTTCCGCTAATTCAACATCTTTCAAAGCGTAACAGGCATAAAAAGCTTCCTTTCCTATGCTTTCAACCTTTGAGCCTTTTTCGAACCGGATCGTCTCAAGATACTGTGAATTATAAAAGCACCTCTCCGGTATCGTTTCAATGGAAGCCGGAACCGTAAATTCTTTTAAAGACTTACAACCGTAAAGTAAATATTGAACATTCTTTCCAAATGAAGTAAGCTTGCATCCTTCCTCAAATGTAATCTTCTCCAGTGACTCATCCATATAGAACATGCCATGATGGAACGAACCTGAATTGAATTCTGTAACAGATGCCGGAATCGTGATCTCCTTCAGCTTCTTCTGTTGCTGCACCAGTGCTGTTGTTAATTTCTGCATCGTACTTGGAAGATAGATATATTCATACTGGAGATTTTCTGGTGGACTATATACATTAAAATATGTCAGTCCTTCTCCAACTTCTACCTGCACGATATTGTACTTGGCAAATACGTCTGCATAACCTGAGAATACACTAAACTCACCAGCCCTGCTGCTGTTTGTATCTACGCCTCCATATGTGATCGTAGCAATATATTTTTTCACTGATGTATCTTCTGTATCCACTGCATCTGCTGTGTCTGCCGTAGCTTCCGTATCTGCTGTATTTTCTGCAGCTGCATAGATCCGCCATATATTTCCGTTGTTATCTTTTTCCTCCACCAATGGTTCACCAGTCTTCTGATAGTGATATCCGGTTTCTTCATTGGTTACTTCACCAGTATCTTCACCAGATTCTGCCCCGGCCGCGTCATCTGTCTGTGCATACGTTGTCATTGACCCATAAAGTGTTATGGGCGTCGCAACCGCAAGCATAGCAAGCATGGCGGCTGCCAGATAATGCTTTTTTCTCTTTGTTTTTAATTTACTCATATTTACCTCCCTTTCATTCATGCACGTATCCCTTATATCCCTAGTACCCCTGCATCCTGTTATACGGATGCTGTCGCATAGTTTATGATCATTTCCTTTAAACGTATCAACTCCGGCATATAATCCCTGTTATCCTCTGCGCCCCATATAAAGCCTCCCGCGTAGTAGGTACATGCTGCCATCATCGTATGTACGGTCACACGCATAAATTCATCCTCCGGTATATCCGTGCGAAGGGTATGATCTTCCTTTGCTTTCTCATACATCATATGCAATCGAGTATCAGCCGAATACACCGACGCATGAAGCCTCTCAAGCTGTTCCGGATCTACGCCCTCATGTGTGACGTAGTGATTAAAGTTATCATTGTACTGAAGCAGTTCCTTATGGTTCAGGTACATTTCAATATAACTGTCCAGCGTGAATATGAATCGTCCGACTGCCGGAATATCCTGAACCGATGAGATTGGTCTGTTCTGATCCAGCTCGTCCAGATATGCTTTCCACTGTGCCGCACAGACTGCAATTACAAGCTCTGTCTTATTCGAATAGCACCGGAATAAGGTCGCCCTGCCGATACCGACCGCCTCAGCGATCTCGCCCATACTTACCGCTTCAATCTTCTCTTCTACAAAGATGCGAAATGCAGTATTCAGAATCCGCTGTCGACGTTCATTTTCTTTTGCTTTTTGTTTCTCTGATTTGTTCATTACCGTGTTCCTTTTTGATACGTACTGTATCATTTATTTTATAAGAAATAATATGTAATGTCAATGCGCATAAACACATCTTATATATAAGTCAAGGATTTTTTCCTGACCTCAAAAAAATCAGGCAGCCCTGCTTTGTGGGCTGCCTGTCTCTATTTAATCTCCAGATATTTCTTAAGCTTTGGTTTTTTCTTTTTATAGTATTCCTGCAGCTTCTCCACCAACAGGGTGAGGTAGCGGAACAGGGATTCTGCCGCGAATCCGAATACCACCATAAGCAGTACGCAGATATTTGACAGATCGGTCAATGCAAATAACTTCTTCAGGAAAAATCCTGAGAATATAAATCCAATGATGTTCAGTCCGATCACACCATATTTCATCTTGTTTAACGGCTCACTGATCTTAAACAGGATCATAAAGCCAACAACGCAAAGCACCATTGTTGCGATCGTACCGATGCTTTCTTCCGGCAGGGCAAATACCTCACCGCAAATCACTAACGCGCCAACCGCAATTACGTCAGTAAGGCCACCCGGAAATGCTTTGAACATGACATTTGTAAGGAAATGTCCTTTGATCCGGTCTCTGTTCGGTTCGAGTGCCAACAGAAATCCGGGAGCACCGATCGTAAACATACTGACCAATGAGATCTGCGCCGGTTCCAGCGGATAGGTGATCATAAAGATAACCGAGAACAGTGACATCAACAGTGAGAATATATTTTTAACAAGGAACAAGCTGGCGGAGCGCTGTACATTATTTACAACCCGTCGTCCTTCGTATACCACATCCGGCATATGTGCAAAATCGGAATCCAGCAAAACGACCTGTGCTGCCTGTGTGGCAGCTTCACTACCGGACGCCATCGCCACGCTGCAGTCCGCATCCTTCATTGCAAGGATATCATTGACACCATCACCTGTCATCGCCACGGTATGCCCCTGCTTTTTAAGTGCCTGCACAAGCTTCTGCTTCTGCTTCGGTGTCACACGACCAAATACCGTATATTCCCGTACGGCTTTTTTTATCTTCGCATCCGTATCAAGTGTCGTTGCATCCACATAACTTTCTGCGTTATCAATACCCGCCTGAACTGCGATCTGGGATACCGTCTTTGGGTTATCACCGGATATAACCTTGATCGCTACATCCTGACTCTTAAAGTAGGCAAAGGTTTTTACCGCATTTTCACGGATCGGATTTGCCAGTGCCACAAAGCCAAGCGGTGTTACCCTGTCAGATAATCCGTTTGCAATACTGCTTCCTTCATATCTTCCAAATAACAGCACACGATCTCCCTTTTCGGCATAAGGAAGGATCTCTTTCTCGATTGACGCATAATCATCCCGCATGATGAATTCCGGTGCGCCAAGCAGATAGATTCCATCCGAAAATGTAATACTACCGTATTTCAAACTGGATGAAAATGCCAGACGGTCAAGCGGTACTCTGTGTTTTCCGACACTACCGTCTGCCTCATCGGCATATTTCTTCAATGCCTCCATCGTAGCGTTATTATCCTGTGACGCTGCTGTATAATCGATCAGCAGCCCCTTTAATTCATCTGTCGTCTTTAACGGATTCCGGCTGTTCTTACTTAAGAATACATCCTTGATACTCATAACTGGTTCTGTGATCGTTCCGGTCTTATCCACGCACAGCACATCGACACGCGCCAGTGTCTCGATGCTTTTCATATCGTGCAGCAGGACTTTTCGTTTTGCCAGATTCATCGTACTGAGTGCCAGTGCAATCGTAGTAAGAAGATATAAGCCCTCCGGGATCATACCAAGGATAGCTGCAACCGTTGAGGTTACACTCTTCCGGATCGAGTCATCATTTACGAAATGACTCTGCCAGAACAGGATGAGCCCGATCGGAATAATAATGATACCAACCCATTTTACAATCAGATTGATCGACCGGATCATCTCGGACTGTTCACCGCTTCCCATGGTCTTTGCTTCCATGCTGAGTTTTGAGATATAAGATTCATTTCCAACCTTTTCGAGTCTGGCATAGCATTCACCGGACACCACAAAGCTGCCGGACAACAGGGAACTGCCGCTCGTCTTTTCTACCTCGTCCGCTTCACCGGTAAGGAGGGATTCATTTACCTGAATGCTGCCATCGATAACAACCGCATCTGCACAGATCTGCTTTCCGGCTGTCAGTAAAATGACATCATCCTTTACCAATTCTTCCGAACGGATCTGCTGCAAAACACCGTCTCTGACTACATCTGCATGAGGTGCATTTAAGAAATTCATTTTTTCCAGTGTCTTCTTCGCACGCAGCTCCTGTATGATACCGATCAATGTATTACCTATGATGATCGGTAGAAAGGTCAGGTTCCGAAAGGAACCAACAAGGATCAATAATACTGTGATAATAAGAAATATTAAGTTAAAGTATGTAAGTGTATTCGACAGAATGATCTCTTTCGTCGTTTTATCCGTCGATATATCGGTCTGATTCGTCAGCCCTTTTTCGATTCGTTTCTTTACTTCGTTTTCTGTCAGTCCCCGGATCGAAGGATTGATCTGATTTGCATTTGTATCGTCCATAAGATTTCCTCTCTGGTCTGTGTTCTTAAAACTTTTACACCATTCTACTACATTCTTATGGAAAGAAAACGAAAATAAATGTTAAATTTTGTTAATTCTTTATTCGTCTTTATTCAGGTGATAACCAGCCCCCCATTTTCTTTCTATCCGTTCATTGAACCAAACTTCAGTTTCTTTCTTGTAATCAGATATGCTATTACTCCACACAGAATTCCAACCAGAATGCCACCTAAGATATCGGTCGGGTAATGCACATACAGGTATAGTCTGGAAAATGCGATCAGCACCGCAAGCACCAGTGCCGGATACCGGTATTTCTCTTTTGCAAAAAACAATGCAGTTACTGCTGCAAAGGAAGCTGCCGTATGACCGGATGGGAATGAATAATCTGTCGGCTTCTTCACTAACAGGGAAATCCCTGTATTTACATCAAAGGGTCTTGTCCTTGCTACCGCATTCTTCAATATTCCATTACAAAGTATAACATCAAATACCAGTGCAAGTGCCATCAGAATCCCTGTTTTTCTGTGCTTCTTACTGATCAACAGCACGACCGTAAGTGCAATCCAGATAATCCCTGCATTTCCAAGTGTTGATACAAATGGCATCCCTACATCAAGAAATGCATTTCTCATATGTTCCTGTATAAAATCCAAAATCGTTAACTCCATCTGATTCACCTTTTGTCCTCCTGCCTGTATGTAAATCACACACTGTTTCTACCGGTCTGCTCTGTTGCTTCACTTATGCAAGTGATTTGGTATATCTTTCAGATAAGTATCACTTATTTATTTTCCCCGGAGGATCTTCACACCACGAACAATCATGAATACACCTACGATCAACAATGCCGCCGACATTACAGTTGAGAACAATGAACTCATAACAGCCATAAGGCTTGCTGTCTGAATAAGCATGACAATAAAACTAAGCACGATAATGCTGTTTGCCAATATAAAACAACCTCCGACCACAATACATATGACTCCGGCATAAATATTTGCACCTTTTTGAACTACAGAACCAACCTTTCTTGCCTTCTCCCGCTGTGCAGAATCCATACCCATGCCGTTCATCATCTGGTCAAATTCCGGTGACAGTCCGCTTCCATATCCTGCAGCATCATCATTTACCTGACTGGTATAGACCTTATTTTCCGCACTTCCTGAATATGGTGTGCCTGGAGTTCCCTGCTGCCATTGTGAATCCTGTCTGGTATCTGTGACCCATGGTGATGTTTTCTCGCTATTTTCTATTATTATGTCTGCGGGTTGGCTGCCATACACACCATATGGGCCGTTATATCCGGACTGACTGTTGTATCCGGACTGACTATTATATTCGCCATATTGACTGTTATATCCGGAAGTCTGAACGACATCATCGCTCTCTCCTTTTATAAAGTTACGAATTCCCTGTATCAGAAGCAGCACTCCTATACCACCGAAAAACAAAAGGAAAAGTCTCATAATGCCTAACCCTTTTGCCAAAAGACCTACAAAGCCAAAACTCATGAATACCAAAGTTCCCAGAATGCAACCCAGTAATTGTTTGACCCGATTGGATACACTTTCCATCGAATTAATAAACAATACGATTCCTGTCAATGCAAATATCAATCCGAATCCAAGTACGATCCCCCATGTTAAGATTCCTCCCTGACCATACAGGTTTGTTATGCCCCAGACTCCGAGGGCAAGCATCATCACACCAAAGCAAAAGAAAACAAATGCTCCTATTTTTGCTCCTTTTTGTTCCTGCATAAAACCACCTCCGTTTATAGAGTATCACAGAACTGTGGCTTTTTGCACTCCTCCATGTATATTTTTTCGATTTTGTCACCAAATGCCTTCGATGAAAATGCTTCCGATGATACTTCTGTTCCTATAAAGCAAAAAAATCCCCCGCACTTGTCTCCTGTAGTTCTTCGGGCTACAGGCAAATGCGGGGAACCTTTTCTTTATTTGTTGATTTATTCACTCTAATAAGTATGTTTCTTTGACTTTGGTGCTGCAGCTTCAACCTCCTGTGCATTATGATTAGCTGTTGCACATACCTTCTGAACTGCTTTCTTTTTCTTCAATGGATGCTTTGGATTCTTATCCATGATCTACACTCCCTTTCTTATATCTGTATACATATACATAAGGGGTCATGTTTTTTATTCGCACGGCTCGATATCAACACATTTTATTCGATGGCAATGAAGTTCTCCTTTTCGATTGCTTCCGGTGCTTTCTTTGGAAGGGTCAGACGAAGAATACCACTTTCATATTTTGCATGTATATCCTTCTGGCTGATACCGTCACCAACATAGAAACTTCTGCTCATGCTGCCGGCATAACGTTCACGTCTGATATACTTACCGGTCTTCTTATCTTTCTCATCCTTATCCAGACCTTTTGCAGCGGAAATGGTGATGTAGCCATCTTCCAGTTTGACATTTACTTCATCCTTCTTAAATCCAGGAAGATCAATGTCTACTTCATAGCTGTCATCTGTTTCACGGACATCCGTCTTCATCATGTTCTTAGCATGTTTGCCATACAATGGGCTTTTCTCCGGAAACATTTCCTTTTCAAATTCCTTACCGAATGGGAAATCATCCATCCAATCATCAAATAAACTTTCTCCAAAAATACTAGGTCTTAACATAAGTCATTACTCCTTTCAATTTCAAACCAGTGTCGGAAATCTCAGCTCTTATGGAACCTTGAGGCACTTAGACTTTTGTATGTTTAGCACTGTCAGAGAAACCTGAGGTGTCGAATTTGTATGTTATAAGTTCCGGGATTTTTTCTTTTATCTTCTTTCTTAATCCCTTTCCTTATCTTTAGCTATGTTATAGCACCATTTATTAGCACTGTCAAGAGGCGAGTGCTAATTTTATGTGAAGATTTTGTGAACTATCTGATTTCTATTTCTACACTTAAAAGAAAAAGCCAGACCGGCACTCACCGGTCTGGCTCTTTCTTCTATATAATTATAGGTTATCTGTAATTTACTCTACATCCTGTAAAGCTGCAAAGTCTTCCTCACCGGTACGAACCTTAACAACCTTATCAACACTGTATACGAAGATCTTACCATCACCGATATGTCCGGTATACAGAGCCTTCTTAGCAGCTTCAATAACTGCACTGACAGGAATCTTGCTGACTACGACTTCTACCTTAACCTTTGGAAGAAGGGTTGCATCTAATTCAACACCACGGTACATCTCGCCGGCACCCTTCTGGATACCACAGCCCATAACCTGATTCATTGTCATACCAGTTACACCAAGATCATTCAATGCCTTCTTCAAAATCTCAAACCGTGCAAGCTTTGCAATGATAACTACCTTGTAGATACCACTTGGAGATGCTGTAACAGGAGCTTCCGCAACCTTAACTGCTGCATTCTTTAATGTATCCGAAGCCTTATCATAATCAGCTACACCAAGATCTGTGTTTTCATTTACATCCATTGTCATTGTATTTGATACATCAACGATACTGAAGCCAGCATATGCAGATGGAAGACCATGCTCGCATGAATCCAGACCAACAATTTCCTCTTCCTCTGATACACGAAGGCCGAAGATCTTCTTAATAAGAAGGAATGCAATTGTAATCGTAACTGCTGTCCAGAGGATGGTCGCGCCCATACCTACGAACTGAATACCGAGCTGCTTGAAACCACCGCCATAGAATAAACCTTTGGCTGCAATCTGGTTTGCACCATATGTTACGCCATCACCGATACCTCTTGCAAATGCAGGAGCTGTATCTGTAGCGAAAAGACCAACTGCGATTGTTCCCCAGATACCATTTAAGCAGTGAACTGCAACAGCACCTACAGGATCATCAATATGTAATTTGTAATCTAAGAGCCATACACCGAATACAACCAATACACCGGCAACAGCACCGATCACGATAGCACCGAAAGCATCACAGACATCACAAGGAGCTGTAATTGCTACCAGACCTGCAAGAGATGCATTCAGACACATTGAAACATCAGGCTTACCATATTTTACCCAGGTAATGATCATTGCTACAACTGTTGCAACAGCAGGAGCAATTGTTGTTGTTACAAATATTGAACCAAGTTCTGAAACGGTTGTTGCCGCTGCACCATTGAATCCATACCAGCCAAGCCAGAGGATAAATACACCGAGACAACCGATCGGAAGGTTATGTCCAGGGAATGCATTTACTTTTTCAACCTTACCATCCTTGCCCTTTACAAACTTACCGATACGAGGTCCAAGGATTGCTGCACCGATCAATGCACAGATACCACCAACCATATGAATACAGTTAGAACCGGCAAAATCATGGAAGCCCATCTGAGCCAACCAGCCGCCGCCCCATGTCCAGTGTGCCTCAATCGGATAAATAACTGCTGAGATAATTGCTGAATATACACAATAAGAAATGAATTTTGTACGTTCTGCCATCGCACCGGATACGATTGTCGCTGTTGTTGCACAGAACACTAAGTTAAATACGAAGTTGGACCAGTCAAAATTTGCATAATCAGTAAATATGTCAAATCCCGGTTTACCGATCAAACCAACCATGTCTTCACCAAGTAAGAGTCCAAAACCAAGAAGGATAAATACAACTGTACCAATACAGAAGTCCATCAGGTTTTTCATCAGAATGTTTCCGGCATTCTTTGCTCTGGTAAATCCTGTCTCTACCATCGCAAATCCTGCCTGCATCCAGAATACCAATGCCGCTCCGATCAGGAACCAGACACCGTACACTTCACCAGAAATTGCATCTAAAATTTCACTTGTCATAGTTCTTACCTCCTAAAACTCAAAAATGCGATACATGGAGACTTATCCTTAACAGACGCCCCATTGCATCGCATTTTACTTCATTTTTCCCCTCATCCGGTCCGCGCGTATAGCCGGATATCAGGTTTTTCTTTGTCCTGTACCGGGGAACTTATGCCTCCCGATAAAAGAAAAAGGCACTACGAATATTTCGTAGCGCCTTTGCTATGTCCATGAGTATAGCACCGGGGATTACTCATGTCAACGATAAATTTATATTTTTTTTAGAGATTATTAACCATGCCTTTTCCAACTGATCATCACAGTTTATAGTTTCGCATTCTATACAAGTATTTATCTACTTTCTCTTCATCTGTGGGATCAGTATAAAGCTGCAATACAGGATTGCTATAACTGCCATGATCCCCCCTGCAAATCCGATATACCCCATCGATGCATGTGTACATACCAGTCCACCGATCCAGGTGCCACATCCAATTCCCAGATTATAGATTCCTGAGAACATCGACATGGCAACAGCGGAGGCTTCCTCCGGAACCGCTTTGATTGTCTCTGACTGGAAAGTAACGTTAAATGCCGTTACAGCCATACCCCACAGCATACAGATCAATATCATTGTCCACGTAAATTTCGATGCCGGTTTCAGGCAAAGCATGACAACAGCAATCAGTGTGATCGATGCACGGATAAAATGATATCTGTGTTTGTCATATACACAGGAGAACAGAAAACTTCCAAGAATTCCGGCCGCTCCAAACAACATTAAAGTTATAGTAACAAGATTATCCTTAAACATTGCAACCTGCTTCAAAAACGGCTCAATATAGCTGTAGCCTGTATAGTATGCACCCGCAACTAAGAACGACATTAATATGATCCCAAGCATAACCGGGTTCTTCAATATCACCGGCAGTTCTTTCATTTTAAAGGATGTACCGCCTTCAACCTTCGGAAATACAAATGCCATATAGATAAGAACAAGAAATGCAACAACCGCAACACAGAAAAATGTCATTCTCCATCCTACATATAAACCAACAATCCTTCCAAGCGGAAGCCCAAATATCATCGCAATGGATGTACCGGTTACTACCATACTCATCGCAAACGACCGGAACTTCTCCGGCACGATCTTAACTGCTGCCGGTGATGCGATCGACCAGAAGACCGCATGTGCACAGGCAACTATGATCCTTGCCGCCATCAGCATCGCATATCCGGTTGCAACCGCTGATAATATCTGACCGATTCCAAATAATGCAATCGTTCCCAGCAACAGTTTTCGGAAGCTGATCCTTGATGCAAGCAGCATGAGTGGCAGTGATAGCAGCATAACCGCCCACGAATATGCTGAAATCAGCATCCCCGCTTTTGCCTCCGTGATCCGAAAATCATCTGCGATATCGGTCAGAAGTCCGATTGGCATGAATTCCGATGTATTAAATATAAATGCCGCTACCGTCATTCCGATGAGCGGCAGCCATTCCCTGATAGTTAATTTCTGATTCATTCTGCAATTATATCCTTTCCTGTAAATTCCTGTATTTTTCTATTTATACATTTACTGTTTTGCAACGCAGTCCGCTAATATATATTCTGTACCATGCAACGCAGTCTGTTAATATGCCTCCGTATTATGCAACACATTTATATGAAACCGATCTTGTATTATATGGTATTTTTTCCTATGAACCGCATCTGATATTATCCGGCATTTTTATTTTTATAGTAATTTTATTATCGGATTCCCAACTCCGCAAGTCAAAAAAATAGTCTTCTTCTTGTAATTTTTGCTGTTTTTACCGCTGTTTTTTCACGAAATTAAGCAAATTCTGTTGCATTAGCGTAGAAAAGTATGTATTATATTAAAATGTTGTGTTATTTTTATAAATATTTGATTTTTTCATAATATAATTCTTTATTTTATTCATATAATTTATCAGAATAACACATCACCACAATACAAAAATGAAAAGGAGAAAATCATGTGGGCAACTGTAAATGAAATCTTAACAAAAATCGATGATTTTGTGTGGGGTCCTCCACTTATGGTCCTTATTATGGTCGGTGGAATTCTTCTCACAATCCGGATGGGCGTTCTTCAGATCCGCAAACTGCCATTAGCACTCAAATGGATGATCAAAAACGAAGAAGAAGGCGAAGGCGAGGTTACTTCCTTTGGTGCACTGTGTACTGCTCTTTCCGCTACGATTGGAACCGGTAATATCGTTGGTGTAGCAACTGCGATCGGAGCCGGTGGACCGGGAGCATTATTCTGGATGGTACTTGCTGCATTCTTCGGAATGGCAACCAAATACGCAGAAGGTCTTCTGGCTGTCAAATATCGTGTCGTTGACAAGGACAACCATGCACTTGGCGGACCATTCTACTATATCGAAAAAGGTATGGGTTCAAAATGGAAATGGCTTGCAAAAATATTTGCTTTCTTTGGTATCTGTGTAGGTCTGTTCGGTATCGGAACCTTCTCTCAGGTAAATGGTATTTCTTCCGCTGTTAATTCATTCTTTGATCCTGACATGCAGTGGACGGTTAATATTCCAGGAATCGGTACTTATTCATGGACCGTTGTTATCGCTTCCCTGATCTTAAGTGTATGTGTTGCACTCGTTCTGATTGGCGGACTGAAGCGTATCGCAAGCGTATCCCAGATCATCGTTCCATTTATGGCTGTTATCTATGTTGTTATATGTGTGATGTTACTGATCTGCAACATCACTAAAATTCCTGAGGCTGTTGTTATCATTGTAAAGAGCGCTTTCAAGCCTTCTGCTGTTGCGGGTGGTATCGCCGGTTCATTTATCGTTGCTATGCAGAAAGGTGTCGCGCGTGGTATCTTCTCAAATGAAGCCGGTCTTGGTTCTGCTCCTATCGCAGCAGCCGCTGCCCAGACAAAGGAACCGGTTCGTCAGGGACTTGTATCCATGACCGGTACTTTCATCGATACTATCATTATCTGTACAATGACAGGTCTTTCCATTGTTCTTACCGGTGCATGGAAAGTGGAAGGTTTACAGGGTGTTCAGGTTACCACATATGCTTTTAACGAGGGACTTCCGATTCCTGCAACGATATCAAGCTTCCTGTTAATGCTCTGTCTGGTATTCTTTGCATTTACGACGATCCTTGGATGGGATTATTATTCTGAGCGTTGTCTGGAATACTTATCCGGCGGCAAAAAGAAATCCATCATGATCTACAGATGGTTATACATTCTTGCTGTATTTATCGGACCTTACATGACAGTTTCTGCTGTATGGACGATCGCCGATATCTTCAACGGACTGATGGCTATTCCTAATATGATCGCCATCTTTGCTTTAAGCGGTGTGGTTGCAAGGGAAACGCGTGATTTCTTCAGCCGTCATAATAAGCAGCCTTTTGAATAAATTGTTAAAATAAAATAGAGGACCCTGAGATCTAATTCACATATTATTACGCAAGACACTTTCGTTCTATCTTCATGTAGCGGTACTAGGCTCCTGCTTTCGCAGATCGCTAAGGACCGACATTCAGATAGGCTTGCTTCATAATAGTGAATATATATCTCAGGGTCCTCTATTTTATTTTTCTGCACTATACTAATTCTTTCCCCCCGCTTCATATAGTTAATGGGTATCAAGTCACTTTGCAACACTTCATACCACATCTTATTTTATTTTTTGGGGTATCTGCTTTTATTTTAATAATCTATACCCTTATCTCTACCTTACTTTCGGGTATTATAGCCCATAGTAAGCATCCATACCCTGAAATCATTTTATTTATGGGTATAAAATCATTTTATTTTACACTATACCCATCTTCTTAATAATTTCCGGGTATCAGATTAATCTCATAACATTTATACCCGTATATGCGTTCAGGCCAATGACAATTCCGGGTATCAGGTTAATCTCATAACATTTATACCCATATATGCGTTCAGTTCAATGACGATTCCGGGTATCACATTCATCTTCCGCATATTAAGCTATCCAAACGTTTTTTTGTATCAATGCTACCTCTCCGCAACAAAATTCCTTACATGGTCAAGGACGATCTGCATCAGGCGGGTACGGGCTTCGGTGCTTGCCCAGGCGATATGTGGCGTGATGAGCAGCTTATGGCTGTCCTTTATAGCAAGCAGCGGATTGTCCGGCTGTATCGGTTCCGTCCGAAGGACATCTAAACCTGCGGCTGCGATCGTGCCCTGCTTCAAGGCTTCTGCAAGATCTTCTTCTACTACGATCGGTCCACGTCCAAGGTTCAGGAAAATCGCATCCTTTTTCATCTTTACAAATGCCGCTTTATCCATCAGATTCCCGGTATATTCATTTAATGGCGCATGAACCGATATGACATCAGAAGTCCGAAGAAGTGTATCCAGATCAACCTGCTCATAACCCTCCTGTGACGGTCTGCCAGATGCTGAATAATAGATCACATGGGCACCAAATGCCTTTGCTATATCTGCTACCTTCCTTCCGATCGCTCCAAGTCCGATGATGCCCCATGTCTTTCCGGCAAGCTCTGTAAACGGCTCGCCAAACCAGGTAAATACATCATTTTTCTGGTAAGAGCCATTCTTTACATAATCATCATAATACCGAAGTTTTTCAAGCAGATAAAAAAGCATGGCAAATGTATGCTGTGCAACGATCGTAGTGGAATATCCGGCTGCATTTCTCCATTCAATTCCCCGTTTATCCAGATAGTTCTTATCCAGATTGTTTGTTCCGGTTGCCGCTACACAAACCAGCTTCAGATTCTGAGCCGTTCCAACCGTCTGCTCATTTACCGGGACTTTATTCACAATGATAACATCTGCATCCTTCGCCCGCTCCGGAACTTCTTCCGGCTGTGACATCTCATATGTTACAACTTCTCCCAAAGCCTCAAAGCCCGTCAAGTCAATGTCTTCTCCTATCGTCTTACGATCTAAAAATACTATCTTCATATTTATTTTTAATCCTTTCATCTATTTTTGTTATCCGACATTCCATTCGCCTGCGTCTGCTGTCAGGGTGGATAGAAAACATAAAGTGTAATTTCCGTTATGATGCCTGCACCAGCTGCCGGCACAAAGCCCTTGTCTGAACCCGTAAGGGTAAGTTAGGGCGGCTGACGGCAAATAGGCGTGCGGGCAGAATAGGAAATGAAACGTGTTTTCTATCCCCCCTGACAGCAGGCACAGGCAAATAGAATAACTGATAAGCATATAAACTTATTTAAAATATGGGAGGATCAATCAAGATTCTCCCATACTGCTACCATAATTACTTTCATATTCTTCCTGACATCGAAATCCGGGAGCACATCTCCATCCTTGAAAATACGTGCCTGAATGCTCTTTCTGACCGTATAGTCCTTCGCTGCATGGAATAATCCATCCGTCGAATACCACAAATTTTTTCCTTCAATGGATATGCGCAGTTTCCATCCGGCAAATCGTTTTCCCGATACTTCGTATCCGCATGCCCGCAGTGTCTGATCTCCGGTATGTTCCCAGATCGTCTTGTCCCTGTATTCCAGATTTCCACTCTTCAACCGGGTAAGTGTTCCTACATTCCCGGTTCCATCGACTGTCTCCGGATAGTGACTGACCGCTTCCTTATGGTTGCTGTTGTACCACACCATAAACGGATATCTGCCAAATGTTTCCTTCGTTGCTTCCAGTGCTTTTTCCGTTACAAAATCTGTACAGATCATATCCACACCAAGCTGGAATAGATAATTAGCATAAACAGCATCATCTGAAACCGTATAACAAAATGCATACAGTCCGGCATCATGTACCTTACGGACATTTTCCTTTGTTACAAAATTCGTCCGCATTGCAACACTGCATATTCCATGATCCAGACAATAAGTGAGGATCGCATCCAGCTTATCGATATTTAATCCAACCAGATACATATAATTTACAAAATGATATACGGAGTCGATCTGCTCATACATCGGCTGGCTGTATACCTGCATCAGCAGACGATCGAGCAGACCTTCATCCTGCCGGAAATCCTCCAGCATAGCGGCAACCCGTTTCTCGTTCCCTTTTTTTATATTATGGAAATCAATTTCAAATGTATAGGCAGGTTCATTCTTTACTTTTTCATAGAACTGTCTCGCGTCCATGATCGAATGTCCGTGGATCGGTATCTGCATTGCCTGTTCATATGTCATATGCGCAAATTCCGGCTTATATGAAACCCCGGTGCACTTACAATTATTCTCTGTCCAGCCATGACACAATACCAGACGGTCATCCTCCGTATAGGAAAGATCGATCTCAAACGACTGATAGCCTTCCTTTTTCCCATGTTCAAATGCCTCTGCCGTATTATGATAGGTTGTACCATCCATACCGCCAAATGCATGTGCCATCAGTTTTTTCGAGAATATCTCATATCCACAGTTTCTGCGGATTCCATGTTCATCCTCCCACTGTGCAACCAGATAGATCTCATCATCCGCAGCTTCATACAAAGATTCTACCGATGCTGCGATCGGTATCAACTGCTTGCAAACCGTGCCGTCATAAAAGGAATCGTGCCAGTTATGATCCGTTCCATACCATATCCAGCCTTCTTCTGTACGCTTTCTGGCATAATAACCGATGCACTTCAGATTGGAATTGGAAAATACTGTTTCAACAGTCAAATCCCCACCATCAGTATTTGAAACAAACTTTTTTTCTTTCCCGAAGCTCACATTCGGAAGCCAAAATGAACGGCGGACAAAACGTTCACCGTTCTGTCTGCCGCCATTTCCATCATAGATCAATGTATATTCTTTCTTTTCCTGTTCCCGTTTCCAAGGCAGATGAAACTTCATTTTCCGCTACCATCCTTCTATTTTCCAAGATCATCTTTGATCTGGGTGGTTGAAATGTCCGGTGTTCTTGGAAGATACACGACATCACAATAGTCTTTCAGAAAATCAAACTTCCCTTCCCAGTCATTTCCCATAACAAAGGTATCGATCTTAAATTCTTTGATATCTTCTGATTTCTGTTCCCAGCATTCCTCCGGAATGACAAGGTCAACATAACGGATCGCCTCTAATAACTGCTTTCTTTCCTCATAAGAAAAATAACATTTCTTATGCTTCTGATTCCAGTTAAATTCATCTGTTGAAAGTGCAACGATCAGATAGTCTCCTAATTCCTTTGCTCTCCGTAACAGATTAATATGTCCGTAATGCAGCAAATCAAAGGTTCCATATGTTATTACCTTTTTCATATTATTCTCCTTCTCTTATCACAGCAGCGTTGATCGCCTGTGTCAGATCTTTTGCATCCTTCATATAACAAACCGGACATGCATCCCCGATCATCTGACTGATATATGCATACTGCTCTTCATTCTTCACAAATACTGCCCTCATATAAGATGCACTTACCTGTAAGGCATCCTTCAGGAATGTATTATTGTTTTCTGTGATCTCTTTGTACATAAGGTCACTGATAATCATTATTTTATTTGGCTGATCCATAAATGTCAATGACAGAAGTTTTTCCGGATCTGTCACATCAAGCAATACAGCCAGATCAAAGGCAGCACGTCCCAGAAAACGCCTGACTGCTGCTGCATAATCATATTTCCATATGGACATTGCCTGTCCTATCGTAATCTTCCCACTTTCGTAGAGTTTCTTCGCTGTACGTCCCATCGCACTTGGGAAATAATCAGCGGTTGTTCCAATAACCGGAACTTTATTCAGCAATGGATATGCTGAATCCTTATTCTCATTGACCATATCCTGATTGCAGGAAATAAATAATTCCACCGTATCACTTCCGGCACAGTTTTCCGCTGTTTTTCTAAGCCACTGTGTCTCCGTACACTCGGATAGCGCATCTGAATAGATCATTACTTTCTTTTTCTTATTTTTCGGAATCGCTTCTACTACAACTTCATCCTCGGTTCCCAGGAATAAACTGCAGAGCTTGTGCGCATTCTCAACAGAATCGTAAGCACAGAACTCCTGATATGCTGCTTCATCATCATAGGTCTTACCACGGTTGATCGCCGCAAGTACCTCTTCCGGTGTTACTGCCTTATCAAAAGGAAGCTCCATCAGATCCATATAAGTGCCACGTTTCTTACGATACAGCTCATAGTCAGCGCAATATAAAACAATCTGCCGGCGAAGTGCCAGATAATCATAGAATACACTGGAGTAATCCGTGATCAGTGCATCCGTCAATGCCAACAGCTTATAGCTGTCCACTGTCGGAGGAAACTGGCGGATCCTCTTAAACTGACTGTAATCCAGCGAATCACTGACTCTGTGATGCAGATTTACATAGAGGATCTGATCCTCTCGGAGATTTGCATCCAGATAATCCAGAAGCTCCTTTGATTCCGCAACAACCTGATCGACCTTAAGATAATCCTTCCAGGTTGGCATGTAGGCATAAATGTGCTCCCCGTTCGGTGCAAGCATCTTGCGCAATTCTGTCTGGTCACTCTGCGCAGCCTCTAACATACCACCGGTTCTTGGATAACCGAGCTTTAAGACCTTACCCGGCATCAGGTCTGCAACCTTATAGGATTCCAGCATATGTTTTTTTGTATAATCATTTGGATATAACAGATAGTCTGCATCAATGAAATTGCTCTGCTGAATGCCATTCTTATGCTTTCCTTTTGCATTCTTTGCAAGTCCCAGCTTTTTAAGCGGGGTTCCATGCCAGATATTAATGTACATCTGACCTTCTTTCTTCACCCATGCAGCCGTTAAATACACCTCAGTCAGAAGAAACTGTGCCGTTTCGATCAACTCCATATAGACAGAATCCGGAGTCACCACTTCTGTACGGCTCCATCCGTTCTGTCTGATATAGGTCTTTACAATCTCTTCTGTATCTTTAGCTGTTTTGACATAGATATGAAAATCTTTAAATGCATCGTTATGATTTAATTCATTTAAAATATACTGCATACTGCCACGGACATTTTTTCCGAGTCCCATCAGTACAACCCGTCCCGGTACGATCTTACTGTCATAGTAATAATCGGTCACCGTACGCTTGCCGACCGGAATCTGGTTCTCTTTCGCCCATGCCTCCATCTGCTGTAAACTGTTTTGCCGTTCCTGATACTCCGGTGTTCCTTCTCCGGTTACAGCATGATAATCCACCAGTCCATCTGATGATGGCTTCTTCCATGTATCTGTCTGAATTATGGAAGCCGGTTTCTTTTCCTGACCTGCATCTATATTCTGCGGCTTTTTTTCTTCCTTTACATGCCGCTTAAATAATCCTGTTATCGAAAGCTTCATATCGTGTTAAAACTCCTTATCTTTTTAACCTGTTTTACCACTTATAGTATATCTATTTACAGGTAAACTTTCAATAACATTTTCCCCTGTGTCAGGTTCTATTTTCTGACTTTGTCTGAATTACACCGTCTGTTTCTTCTCCGTATCCATATCCTGCTTTCTTAAAAGCTGATGAAAAGCATCTCCGGCTTCCATATATGCTTCCTCGTAAAAATATTCCTGTGAATTTAAGACAGGTCCCACCATTGACAGTTTCTGATAACTGCCATCCGGCTGCTGCTCTCTGGCTTTCACATTATCGCGAAGCATCGTTGCAAACATCTTCCTGACTTTATTCTTCACCGTCTCATCATAAAGCGGCGCTGCGACCTCCACACGACGAAGTGTATTTCTCGTCATAAAATCAGCCGATGCGATATATACCTTATCCCTGTCATGCGTTCCGAAAATATAGATTCTGGAGTGTTCCAGGAAACGTCCTACAATACTTACAATATGAATATTATCGGTATCTCCCGGTATTCCACTTCTTAAGCAGTTAATGCCACGGATCACCATGTCGATCTTTACTCCGGCTCTGGATGCATCGATCAGCTTATCTATGATCTTCTTATCCGTCAGTGAATTGATCTTGATTCCGATATAGGCGGGCTTTCCTTCCTTTGCGATCTGAATCTCATTCTCGATCATGGCAAGAACCTTATTCTGGAGACATTTTGGTGCAACCAGCAGATGTTCCATATCTTCTACTACAGAACCAAGCAGAATCGCCTGAAATACCTTTGCTGCTTCTTCTCCAATTCTCTTATCTGCTGTGATCAACGACAGATCCGTATATAATCTGGAAGTCTTTTCGTTATAATTTCCGGTTCCGACCTGCGTAATATACTGAATCTCATCTCCAACCTTTCTGGTGATCAGACACAGCTTTGAATGAACCTTTAAGTCATCAATTCCATATACGACATGGCAGCCTGCATCCTCTAACGTACGGCTCCACTCAATATTATTTGCCTCGTCAAATCTCGCCTTTAATTCAACCAGTACATCGACCTGTTTGCCATTTTCAGCAGCTTCGGTCAGTGCCTCTACCACCTTGCTATTTCTTGCCAGACGGTAAAGTGTCATACGAATAGAGATAACCTCCGGATCACGGGCAGCCTCCTGAAGCATCTGCAGAAATGGTTTAATGCTCTCATACGGATAGGATAATAAAACATCATGATCCAAAATCTGTGGTATGATATGTTCATTGCTCTTTAACATCGGAGATGGCTGCGGTACACGTCTCTGATAGACCAGATTTGCATCTTTTCTCAGAATATCCTCGATCTGGAACAGGAATGAAAGATCAAGCGGAGCCTGATTTAAGAATACATGTGGCTCTTCCATCTCTGCATACTCACATACCTGTTTTATCATATCTTCATTGATATCACGGGATAATTCCAGCCGTACCGGTGCAAGCTTCTTTCTGAGCTTTACGATCTGTGCCATCTTATCTCTGTAATCAAGATCTTCATCATAGACGGCATTAAAATCAATATCCGCATTTCTCGTTACGCGGATCACAGATTTTTCCAGAACCTTATAGCCCTTATACACCTTTGGCAAGAAATGCAGGATCAGTTCCTCGACCAGCATATAGGTATCATCCTTTGTCGGAATCCGGATCAGCCTTGGGAATACAGAACTGCTGCATGGAATGATCCCGATTTTTTTCTTACCATTTCTTGTGCCAAGAACAGCAAGCGCGTAAATCTCCTGTCCCTTCAAAAACGGAAATGGCTGCTTTCTTCCAACGATCATAACCGATAACAACGGTACAATCTCTTTCATGAAATATTCTTCCAGATATTTGCTCTCTGATTTTGCAAGTGCTTTAAAATCCGTCAGATGAACGCCCTTCTCACCAACCTCCTTCATAATGGAAGCATAGACGGCATCCTTTCTTTCGTTTAGTTCTGCAACTCGTTTTAAGATTGCCTCGATCTGCTCTCCCGCTGTCATATTTGTCTTGTTCTCCCGGAGTTTCTGGCTTAACAGCTTCTGATCCTCCAACGAACCGACACGCACCATAAAGAATTCATCCAGATTGCTCTGAAAGATAGACAAAAATGTCATCCGCTCGCACAATGGAACACTGGTGTCCTCGGCTTCTTCCAGCACTCGTTCATTGAATTTCAGCCATGATAATTCACGATTTTCATACAATCCGATATGATTCACCTTTTTTACCCGCTTTTCTTGCTGTATTTTCTCATTTGCCACTTCTGCATTTTTCAGATTCTTTTCTCCGTTATTCATTCTTTTTATCGCTCCTGTTATTTTCTCTTTTATGTACTGAAATATTCTTTGAATCGCCATACACCCCCTGTCAGATTACCCGTTGTTTATTGATCGTAAGCCAGAATTCCAGCCCAAGCACCTCGGCTGATTTCCTGCACAGGATCATACGTTGTAAAAAGATCTCAAAATAATCCATAACGGCACACATAGATTTATCGATCTTTAATTTCAGCCCAATATGTGAATCCCTGGTAATCTTCAGTTTGTTTTCTTTTACGGCATAGTTCACTCTGTCATGAATATCAAAGGATGAAATATCCGTATTTCTGACTCTCGAATTTCTCACATCACTTTTATCCGCGATCAGCAATGCTGCTGCAATCGGATTTACCGGAAATGCCGCCGACTCATCGTGATTGCCTATTGCTGTTATGATCGTCGCTGTATCCTCCGGATCTGCACCCATATCGTCCAATATTCGAAACGCCATGACCGCACCGGACTGCGCATGTCCTTCCCGGTTCACAACATTTCCGATATCATGCAGATACCCTGCAATACTCGCAAGCTCTGCTTCGCGCTCGGAATAGCCAAGTGTCAGCAGTATCTCCCTTGCTGTCTCTGCTACACGTTCCACATGTGCAAATCCATGCTCTGTATATCCCATTGCATGTAAGGATTCGTCTGCCATCCTTATATATGTCTGAACCGCTCTGTTCTTTTTTACATCTTCAAATGTTACTTTCATACGTCATCTATCTCTCTTCTGCTTCACTGTTCTTCAATTTACACCATCCCATTTTTTGCTGCTATCAATCACTTGAAAATTCTTTGTAAAATTGTAGTAAAATCATTCATTTTCGATGTATTACCAGCATCCTCCAAATGATTCCCCATATTTTCAGCACTTTCGGGTCCCTCTGAAAAGCACCCGAAAATTTTACATTTCTTTCTAAGTATATGTGATCCGTTGCATTTCTATTTATGTAAAATGTATGTTTATGCAGATTCCTTCTGTATATTTTCTTCTGTATTATCTGATTTATTTTATAGTCGATACAGCGATCCATACATAAAAACAGACAGATTATAAGAACCTCAATGGGCTCTTATAACCTGTCTGTTCTCATGTTATAAACTACGCTTTGTTTTTGGCTTTTGTTTATATCTGGGGATTTTTCTCCATGATACTCATATATGCCGGACGCATGATCCGGTTATTCGTGATCAGCTCCTCGATCCTGTGTGCGCTCCATCCAACGATACGTGCAACTGCAAACATCGCTGTATAAAGCTCCATCGGGATTCCCAGCATGTCATATACAAATCCGCTGTAGAAATCCACATTTGGACTTACACCCTTGAAGATCTTGCGCTGCTTTGCGATCAGCTCCGGGGCAAGCTCCTCTATGTTCTCATACAACCTGAGATCTTTTTCCCTGCCCTTTTCATGAGCCAGCTTAACGACATAATCCTTGAACACCCGCTCTCTCGGATCTGACAAGGAATATACGGCATGTCCCATACCATAGATCAGTCCCTTATTGTCAAATGCTTCCTTGTTCAGGATCTTGCTTAAATATGCTTCTATCTCATCTTTATCTTCATAGTCTTTTATATGTCCGCGAATATTATCCATCATTTCCATAACCTTGATATTGGCACCACCATGCTTTGGTCCCTTTAAGGATGACATAGCAGCCGCCATTGTGGAATAGGTGTCCGAACCGGAGGACGTAACAACTCTTGTTGTAAAGGTTGAATTATTACCACCACCATGCTCCATATGAAGGATCAGTGCCGTATCAAGTACCTTTGCCTCTACCTTGGAATATTTCTTATCCGGACGAAGCAGCATGAGAATATTCTCAGCCGTTGACAGATTCTTTGCCGGACGATGGATGAACATACTGTCATTCTTTACATAATGATTATATGCATTATATCCATATACAGCCAGCATCGGAAATTCACTGATCAGCTGGATACACTGACGCAGAGAATTATTCACACCGGTATCCTTTGCATTCTTATCATAGGATGCAAGCGTCAGGATACTACGTGTCATGGAATTCATGATATCCTCTGTCGGCGCTTTCATGATAACATCTCTTGTAAAATTCGATGGCAGCGTACGAAGCCCACCGATGATCTTCTCAAATTCATGCTGTTCTTCTGCATTTGGCAGCTCACCCATCAACAGAAGATATGCCACCTTTTCAAACCCCAGTTCATCTTCTCCCAGACTTCCGATCAGATTCTCCACCCGATAACCCCTGTACCAGAGTTCTCCATCACAAGGTACTTTCTTGCCATTCTGCACCTTAGAGGATACAATCTTTGAAATATTCGTCAGACCGGTCAATACACCAACTCCGCGGTCATCGCGAAGTCCGCGATTTACTCCATATTCATCATATAATCTTGGTGCGATATAATCATTTTTCTCGCATATCTTTTCCTGTATTGCCACATACTCATTCATTTTCATCAGACTCATCATCGTTCTTCACCACCTGCATTTCTTCAATCTCACTCTCCATAACCGTATCCAGCTCCTTCATCAGGATCAACAGATTGATCATATTCTCTTTGCCGAATTTGTTAATTACATTTCCGTAAAAGTCCTTAATGATCGTTTCCTGCTCATGAAGCTGTTTCGCACCGGCATCCGTGATCGTTACATAAGTGCCGTCCGTACCATTTCCATCATGTGACCATTTGACATAGCCGCAATCTCTGAGATCCCTTACCGTCTTTGATGTCCTGCGAATGCTCATCTGCATCCGGACGGACAGATCAGTCAGATATGCCTTGCCGCCATAAATAGCAGAATCCCCGCTGATCGCCTCTATACTTTGCAGCGCGACATATTCCGCAACACTTAATTTAGAAAATAAATGCCGTACGGAGTCCCTGCTCATCATGTATTTTCTGTAGGTAAATTCATTCGATAATTTCGTAATATCAATTTCCTGTTCGACTTTCTGTTCCTGCATAAACAACCTCCCTTTCCGGTACACATATAAAAGCCCCTGTTATCACTCCAACGTATATTGTTTCACTGAATTGTACACAATAACAAGTATAAGTGTCCCTTTGCTCTGTCAACTCTCTGTCCCTATGTAGTTTTATTTCCTGATCTTTTTATAGATTTTTCGTATCTGTTCCAAACATGAACGGAACAATGAATGAAAAGATTTTATTGAAATAATAGATTTAAATATACTCTACTTGATATGATAAATGAAACTTCCGGCTTCTGTCAACCGACTTTATCCTTATTTAAGAACTGCGCCGAAAATTTTAGAATTATGATAGAGAGGGATGGCGGCAGACAGGAATCCATGTAAGATACACATATATAGTTTTATTTGCAAGTAGCTGCCCTTAATGAATTAAAAATGAATAAGAATATACATATTATTCCGTAAGACGCTTCCACTCGTATCCTCGTGCAGCGGTACATAAAGTTGCAAAAGACGCAACTTAAGTACCGGCCTCGGATAAGGCTTACTCCATAATAGTATATCTCTCATCCATTTTATTCATTAATGGGCAGCTCAATATAATCTATACTCTACATATGTGTATCTCATTTTATTGCCCTGTCTGCCGCCATACCCTCTATCTATAAAAAGCAGCGTTATAAAGGCACTTAGATACAAAAATAAAGATACATTATCATCATGCAGCAAGCACGTTCGGACACGAATACTTAAAGTACAAATGGAAAATAGCATTACTATTATGTAGCAAGCCTTTTCCAACGCCGGTTCTTAGTGAGTCGCCATAGGCGAGGAACTTAGTACCGTTGCGTTGGAATAGAGTGCAAACGACTTGCGTAATAATATGTAATGTATTTTCCATTTTGTTTCAAAGGCTCCCGAACGTGACTTGCGTAATAATAAATAATGTATCTTTATTTTTGTTACATAGCCTTTATAATGCTGCTTTGATCTGCTTATAGATGCCCTCTGCGTCGAGTTCATACTTATGAAGCAGGTCCTTTGCCGGGCCGGACTCACCGAAGGTATCGCGAACACCGATCCTTGTTACCTTAACCGGATTCTTCTCTGCCAGACATTCCATAACCGCTGAACCGAGTCCACCGATGATCGAATGCTCCTCTACCGTGAACACTCTGCCGGTTGCCTGTGCTGCCTTTACGACAAGTTCCTCGTCAAGCGGTTTGATCGTGTGGATATTGATCACCTGTGCATCGATACCGTCCTCTGCCAAAAACTTCGCAGCTTCTAAGCTCTCAGATACCGGAAGTCCGGTTGCTATGATCGTGATATCCTTTCCAGGCCGTAATTCTACGCCCTTGCCGATCTCAAACTTGTAGGTTATCTCATCATTAATGACCGGTACTGCCAGTCTTCCAAATCTCATATAGACAGGTCCTACATATTCATATGCTGCCTTTACGGCTGCTCTTGCTTCTACATCATCACATGGATTGATAACCACCATGCCAGGGATCTCTCTCATCAGTGCAAGATCTTCATTACACTGGTGGGTTGCTCCGTCTTCTCCTACGGAGATACCTGCGTGAGTTGCTCCGATCTTTACATTCAGATGTGGGTATCCGATACTGTTTCTTACCTGCTCAAAAGCTCTGCCTGCCGCAAACATCGCAAAGGAGCTCATAAACGGCACATATCCACAGGTTGACATTCCGGCTGCGATGCCTGCCATATTACATTCTGCGATACCACAGTCTACATGGCGTTCCGGAAATGCTTTCTTGAAGATTCCGGTCTTTGTTGCTGCTGCAAGGTCTGCATCCAGTACGATCAGGTTCTCATGTTCTTTTCCAAGCTCAACCAATGCATTACCATAGCTGTCTCTTGTTGCGATCTTCTTTACTTCTGACATAACACGTCACCTGCCTTTTCCAGTTCTTCCATTGCAATCGCATACTCCTCGTCATTCGGAGCTTTACCATGCCATCCCACATTGTTCTCCATGAATGATACTCCCTTACCTTTTACGGTATGGGCGATGATCGCTGTCGGCATTCCCTTGGTTGCCTTTGCTTCCTTGAATGCTGCATCGATCTGATCAAAATCATTTCCGTCGATATTAATTACATGGAAATTAAATGCTTCAAACTTCTTATCGATCGGATATGGGGAACATACATCCTCAACGGTTCCGTCGATCTGAAGGTTATTATTATCTACGATCACTACAAGGTTATCCAGCTTTCTGTGACCTGCAAACATAGCAGCCTCCCAGATCTGTCCCTCCTGGATCTCTCCGTCTCCGCACAGGCAGTAGGTTCTGTATTCCTTACCGGACATCTTTGCTGCAAGTGCCATACCGACTGCTGCAGAAAGTCCCTGTCCGAGAGAACCGGATGACATGTCCACACCAGGAATGTGCTTCATATCCGGGTGTCCCTGTAAATAAGAACCGATATGACGCAGGGTCAGAAGATCCTCAACCGGGAAAAATCCTCTCTCAGCAAGGGCTGAATAGTAACCCGGTGCTGTATGTCCTTTGGATAATACAAAACGGTCTCTGTTCTCATCCTTTGGATTCTTCGGATCCACATGTAATTCCTCAAAATAAAGATAAGTAAAAATGTCTGCTGCTGAAAGTGATCCGCCCGGATGTCCTGCTTTTGCAGAATGTACGGAGGAAACAATTCCCTTACGGATGTCAACAGCCTTTTTTTGAAGGTCTAGTTTGTTCATGTCTTTCTCCATTTCGTTTTATTTTCATTTTTATAATTGTCCCAGCACTTTTCCGATCTTGTCAGCGATCAGAAGATCTGCCTGACTGTCCGTCTGTGTCGGCGACATATTAATAACTACCAGGTGTTTTCCTCTGAAATACCGGATCAGTCCGGCGGCAGGATAAACAACCAACGAGGTTCCGCCAATGATCAATGTATCTGCCTCCGAAATATACCGGATTGCATTCTCAATGTCGTCATTGTTCAGACCCTCTTCATATAATACTACATCCGGCTTAATTATTCCACCACAACTGCATTTTGGTACACCATCTGATTGAATAATATAATCCAGATCATAGAATTTGTGACATTTTGTGCAATAATTTCTATGGATCGAACCATGCAGCTCAATCACATTCTTACTTCCTGCCATCTGATGCAGGCCGTCAATATTCTGTGTTACGATCACTGCAAGTTTCCCCTGCGCTTCCAGTTCTGCAAGTTTTTTATGTGCCATATTCGGCTTTGCATCTTGATAGATCATCTTATCCTTATAGAAACGGTAAAACTCTTCCGGGTCACGCATATAGAAGCTGTGACTGATGATCGTTTCAGGTGGATATTTGTATTTCTGATTATACAATCCATCCACACTGCGGAAATCCGGAATCCCGCTCTCTGTAGAAACACCCGCTCCACCAAAGAAAACCATACGTTCCGAACCTGCAACAATTTCTTTTAACTTTGCAATTTTCTCATTCATTTGTTCCATATATCAGTCTCCCTTCTGCATAATACAGGATCAGGCAATAGCGCAACCTTCCTATTGTAGTTCTACTATTGCCTGTCCTTGCTGTGTCACGGCATTGCCGTAACTTCTATATCCACTTTACAGGTACTGTCCACTGTGTATGTATCGCTGTCTTTTATCGACAGCTCAACCGTATTTGCACCAATGGATAATGTTTCCGCATCAATCGTTATCTTCAGATCCTTCGCTGTAAGCTTGGCAACCTCATCAGAAAGCCCTGATATCACAACTGTATTTCCCTCCGGAAACTGAACAGCATAATCATAGTCCGTCAGTTTATTCTCAATCGTAATATCATTGGCTGATATCGTCATTGTTCTGCTGATATTCCGTTCAATCGCTACATGGACGCTGATGCTTGTATTCTCATCTGCCAGAACAACTCCATCAGGCAAATACTTAGATATCTCGATCGTACTTTCCAGATCTTCACTGCATCCGGATACATCGATATCATCTACTGTTATCTCCGTGAGATTCTGCAGCACATCTGCCGGTCCTCCAACTGTTATTTCATTCGGCACATATTCTACGTTCACTACTTTATAATTATCTGCCGGAACACCGGTTGTGTCCAGCTTTACTGCTACCGTTTTCGTCTTATAAACCGGTATAGTTACAGACACTCCGGTCACCTTGCTTTCCAGCTTCTTACCGGATACCGCGTCACCATTTGCATCATAGAAGATTGGTGTGCAGGTTGCTGTTACATCTGAAGTCCGTCCGGATACGTCCACCTGTACCTCTGCCTTCTCAATCCGTTCGATCACGCTTGCTGCTCCCTTTACCGTTATCAGATTCGGCGTAGATACCGGAATACCGGTCGTATATCCTTCTGCCGTTTCACCCTTTGTCGTAACCGTTACCGGCAGGGATGCCGTCTGTTCCTCCTCCAGTTCTACCTGGAGTACATTATCTACGATCGTAATGCTGATATTGTTATTTACAGACGATGAATTCGCTGTCACCGTAATATTTACAGCATTTGTGATCGACAATTTTGACATATCCGCAACTGCTGTAAAATCAGAAGCTCCAAGTGCATTTACAACTGAACGTCTGCCCTTTACGATGATGTCCACTGTTTCACCGGACACAATATCATACAACTGATTCTTGTCCGTAATCGCATCTGTATTGATCAGGGTAACCGGTATATCTCTGATCTGCCGTGTGGTTGAATAATCATCCACATTTAAAACTGTGACCCAGACAACAAATCCAAGGATCAATGATAAGAGTTTCCATCCCCAGTTACTGAATAATTTATCTTTCATTGCCGTCAGCCTCCTTTCTCTTATCAGAAGACTTTCCACTTTTTACATTACCTGAACTGGTCTTTTTCTCAGTACTCTTCTTTTTGCGTTTGCCATCCCTCTGCCGGCGTTCATCCTTTTTCTTTCCATCCTCCTGATTTAACAGTTCCAGATGGTTCCGGACACTTTCTGTATCCAGGTTTCGATACAGCTCGCCACCCTTTGCGATCGAGATCGAGCCGGTCTCCTCTGATACGATCAGTGTTACACTATCGGACACCTCACTGATACCTACACCTGCACGATGTCTGGTTCCCAACTCCTTGTTGATAGAGAGATTGGCTGACAATGGAAGATAACAGGTTGCTGCAACCACTCTGTTATTTCTGAGGATGACTGCACCATCATGAAGCGGTGTATTATGCTCAAATATATTAAGCAGAAGCTGGTTCGTTACAACCGCATCAACAGGGATTCCCGTATCAATATATTCACCCAGTGCGACCTTGTCTTCAATAACGATCAATGCACCTGTCCGGTTCGCTGATAAAACAGTTACTGTCTTGATCAGCTCATAAATCGTTTTGTCACTCAACTTTCTTTCATCTGCATCTTCATGCATGATATAATCAAAAAATTTCTTTCGTCCAAGTGTTTCCAGACCTCGCCGGAACTCCGGCTGGAATAAAATGATAACTGCCAGAATACCTATGCTGAACACATTTTTCAATATATACAGAATCGTATTAAACTGGAACAGGGATGCCAGAATCGTAAATAACAGGATTAGAACAATACCCTTTAATAGTGTCCATGCACGATTGCTCTTAAACCACATCAGTATCTTATAGATCACATATGAAAGGATCAGGATCTCAATAATGTCACTGATATCCGGTGTGGTAATGTAAAACCAGTCAAAATATGTTCTCATAAATGCCAGGATCTTATCCATTCGATATCTCTCCTTTCTGAATATTCCGGATATACAAAGGCTGTATCAGCCTTCCTATATGGTGGGATAAAGATATGACCTGACAAAAACGTCAGGTCATATGCAAGAATTCATTTTACCTCGTAACACCACTTACTGAATCTTCATCAGCGATATTCTGTGATACTGTATTGATCTTTTTTACGTTCTTCTGCTGTTTCGTCATAACGATCTTTGGAACAGCTTTTACATAATAATAATATTCCTCATCTTCAAACTGTGTATTCTCCACTCTTGAATAATCCACAACTGTTTTGAAGAACTGCGCTACAACCGCAATGATCACTGCACAGATCGAACCCAGCAGAATCTCTCCAATCGAGATGCTTGCATTGAGTACAACATTTCCAACCAGGAATAAGATAATCTCAAACAGACCACCAACAATAATTGCCGCATACCATGAATATTCAACCGATAATCTGTATATCACATGCGTAATAATAAGAACAACTGCAAATACAACAATCGTAAGCAGAAGATCTTTATTATCAATCAAATGCTGGAATATATATTTATAACTTTCAAGCATATTTTCTGTATCTGTTGTCTTACTCAGTTCTGCAAGATAATTGGATGCATCTAATGAAAAATAATAGAAGACAGCACCAAAAGCTAACGGAACGATCGCGATCGGTCCTACAAACATACCTGCAAGAATCGGAAGCACATACTGCATTTTAATAATGAAAAATAATGGGGCATACATGACCACCCATGTTGCTTTCGGGAAAAACCGGATATACAGGCAATACATGATAATAAATAAAACAATAAATGATATGCCTGTTTCTTTATTGCCCGAAAAATAATTCATAAATGCAACAACTCCACCAATTGCATAAGTAAGACTTTCCGGAATAAATGCACATACAACAGCAAGAAGAAAAATAACCAGCCCGCTGGATATCGTTTCATTATGTCCGCCTGTAATATGTACAATGGACCAGAACATCAGCAATGCGAGAATGAACCGGATAGCCGGTGCTACGATCCTATCGTATTTACTGCAAAAATTCTTAATTCCATCTCTGAATGTCAAAAGTGATGCCATGTTTACTTCCTCCTCTTCTTCCCTTTGGTTTTGTCCTCTTTCTCATAGAAAGCAATCAGCTTCTTCAGATCCTGATTGTACTTTATGATATGAGGCTTTGCCTTGGTGTATCTATAGGAGTATAGAAACCATGCAAGAACCATAAATACTACGCAAACAACCGCATATACTATAAGAAGTTTATATGCCAGACCGAACAGATCTATATCTACAAGCTCCGTGATCAGTTTGCCCATATTGTAATAAATATAGGCCGCTACCACGATCACAAATAATATCGTTGTCGATACCAGGGTCTTCAGACAGTTGTATTTTACATAGTCTGATTTGAAATATCTGCCTTTTTCCAGATCTTCTTTTCCTGTAGATTGTTCGTACATGGCAAGTCTGGTCATCAATCTGACCTTTTCTTCGTTTACCATCTTGTTTTCTCCTACTTCTTTTCTTTCTACAAAAATCAGCTTTTGTTATTATAATCCATACGAAAAGAATAAGCAAGCATGCGCCGGAAAAAGTTTCTTAAATAGAATTAACGCCTTAAAAATATTTCTTGAGTTCAGCAAATACCGGTTTCAGACGATCAGCGCGAAGATCGAAGTCCATCTCCTTGTATGACCATGCCGCACGGCCGATACCATATTTTGCAAATACTTCATGGATGGCTTTATACCATAATACAGTGTTTGCCGGATCTGCGTTTTCGATCACACCATATTCACCACAATAAAGTGCTACATTTCGCTCCTTTGCAACAGCGATCGCATCGGCAAACAGGTCTTCAAAATATGCTGAATCAAGATTGCCCTTATAATCAAGGATCGACAGCGTTCCCGCAAGTTTTGCAGGCAGGTGTGCTTTTGCATATGCACAAAAATCTTCCATGCTGCCTTTGAATTCCATATGATAATCCGCCGGCATATCATCTACCCACTGTGCGCCCTGATGTGTAAAAAGAAGAGGGTCATAGCTGTGGAAATTATATATGATATGTTCATCCATCGGCATCGGAATATCTCTGACTGCCTGCACGCTGTTATGCCAGTAACCACCGATCAGAATATCAGTTGCCGGTGCATATGCACGGATACGTTCGACACACTTTGGTGCGATCTCTGCCCATACGGCACCATCTTCTTTATCTACTACCTCATTTAATAATTCAAATGCAACTTTATCTCCATATCCGCCAAAGCGCTTTGCAAATTCTTCCCATAATCTGTAGAAGCGTTCCTGAAGAGCTTCGTTTCCAAAAAATCCACTCTGTTTTTCTCCCGGATCAAAAGAATAACCGGCGGTCTTATGCAGGTCAAGAATCATATTGAAACCATATTTATGTCCGAGTTCCAGTGCACGTTTGATCCGTGCAAAACCTTCTTCCTTATACTGTCCGTCTTCTGTCTCTACCAGATTATAATCCACCGGCAGTCTGAGATGATCCAGTCCCCAGCTTGTAAGCTCTTTAAAATCATCTTCCGTAATAAAATTATTGAATCTGTCCTCGGAATAATCACACTGGGAAAACCAGCCTCCCAGATTAACACCCTTCTGATACCCTTTCCATGTCTTCATATGCATGATCTCCTTTTCATTTAGCAAATAATAAATTTGTAATTGTTATTTTCTGAATTTATGATACTATAAATGCATATGTAGGGAATATAATATATCCGATTTTTATATCGCATAGCTGACCTTCATTGTTCTGATTGTATTTTTAGAGATGGACAATCCGTTCATTTGATAAAATAATGCCTATATGCAAATATTTTTATAGCTGTATATTATATGAAAGGAGTATTTCCATGAATAAAGAATTACAGAAACTGTTATTAGCGCAGCAGGAGGAACAGTCTTATCACCTGCCGATGGAGGCAGAGTATTCATTTTACCAGCGGATCGCAAATGGGGATATGGAGCTGCTGAAGCTAAATATGAATGCAGATACCATGGAAGGCATGGGAAAGCTGTCTTCATCCCCACTGCAGAACAAAAAGTACCATCTGGTCATTCTGACTGCCATGATCACACGTTTCTGTATCGAGGCCGGGTTGGATCCGGAACAGGCCTATACTTTAAGTGATATGCATATCCGAAAAATCGACGCATGTCTGACACCGGAACAACTGAATCCGCGAAAAGGAGCTGTTGTGAAGGATTTTGTACTTGCCATGCACGAGCTTCATAACAGTCCCGGACTGTCTTATCATGTCATGCAGGCCGTCTCCTACATCAACAACCATATCACAGAACCGATCCGGGTATCGGATGTCGCCGATGCAGTGAAGCTCCACCCGGACTATATGACCCGTCTGTTCAAAAAAGATATGAACTGCAGTCTCTCACAATATATCATAAAAGAAAAATGCAGGACGGCTCGCTACATGCTGTTAAACAGCCAGGCGAGCTGTACAGAAATCAGTTCATTTCTGTATTTTGCGTCCTGCAGTCATTTTGTAAATTGTTTTAAAAAAGAATATGGTCTGACACCGAATGCCTACCGCAAACAGATGGGTGGTCTGTCAAATGAGCGAAGCGATGCGTTCTAATACAACAGCAACGCCGTCTTCATTATTTGACAGAGTCTCATTCATGGGAATACCAAGCATCACCGCAAGTGTCTGAAGTCCTGCTGCTTTAGTTGCATCTGACCGGTTAAATTCAAGGTTATCACAGCCACCATCTACAGCATGGACACCCGGCCTTGTATTCAGATATTCTCTGGTTTCATCCCAACCGATCAGAATGCCATCCTCAGAGGAAGAAAAGAGAATGGCTCCTTTCTGAACATCGCGGGATTCTTTTCTAACATATCCTGCCAGATCATCCACCAGATGCATAATAGATATCTAACGCTTCCAGATCTCTGTATTCGCTGATCTCTGTGAAATCTGCATTTGTCATACCGAGTTCTTCACCTTCATATACATAAGGAGTTCCCTGCATCATATGAAGACAGGTTCCAAGCATCTTGGCTGAGATCACACGGTATTTCTCAGAATCATTTCCGAATCTGGAAACGGCTCTTGCAAGCAGGGGTTCAAAATCTGCCATTGTTCCAAGGCTTGGATCTATATCTTTGTAATCTGCGATATCATATCCGTTATCCACCTGTGGAGATACTCATCGAAATCATCTCCCTCTGCTTCATATGTTCCTGCTCCGGCAACTGCTGTAGCTGCAGGGGCATTTGCTTTTTCAGTTCACTTGTGAAATACCAAAATGTTGCTGCAAATCCTACGATCGCAATACCGAGCACCGGTACGGAAAGGTATGCGGAAAGGACAAATCCGATCAGCACGAATGGAAGAAATTTCTTGATCGGCATGTAACGCATCAGCATACCGATACCGACAACAGGAAGGATACCTGCTGCGATGGAAAGACCATCCGTTACCCATTCCGGAATTACCTTTAAAATGAAGTTGACTACATTTGCACCAAAGATTACAACAATAAGCGTCGGAAGTGCTGTCTGTAAGGAACAGAGCAGCGGCCCGCACCATGCAAGGCGGTTCATGCTCTTCCATTTGCCTGCATTGTTATCATTCTGCATACGATGAGCAACAAAGTTGTCATCAATAAATATATATTTTGTACCAGGTCCACTTCCTATTTTTCTCAAAATATCATTCTGAATCATTTTATCTAGCAACTTACATGCACCTGCTCGTATTTTATATTCACACAGTTCCATTGCCTGTTGTGTTGAAATACTATCATGGTTTTTAAGATAATGCATTACTCGTTGCTCTTTATTCATATTGCGTATTTCATCTGCTTCTGTTGCTGCACATGGAGAAAAAGCAAAAAAAACAAGCAGAACTTGCCGGCAGAGAATCAGGTTATACACTGACTTGGAATGACAATAAAGGACGATTTATCTGTAAAAAAAACGGCTCCAAATTGAATAATGGCTGGAGTTTCGATTCATCGAAAAGAATCGCCTATTGCACCGGAAAAAATGGTTATTTGTATGCCAAAATCAAAGACGGCAAATACTACACATATACTGCTAACAATAAAAAACCATCTTCAAAAGTATTCAAAAACAAGAAAAATACCATCATTCGGCTACATAAGAAAAATTTCTATGTAGGGGCTAACGGTCTTATTAACCTAAACAAAGGCTGGAAATTAAATAATAACGGATTATATACTTACTATGTTAAAAAAAACGGTACTGTTTCTGTAAAAATAACAAATGGTAAATTTAGAGTCTGGAACGGAAATAACACTAGATGGGATAAGAAAGATTTAAAGAAATATAAGGGAAAAATTTATACCTATAATGAAAAATCTTTTTTCGTGAATACGAACGGAAACATTTCAAGAGCAATGGGTTGGCAGGGGTCTTATTTCATCGACAATGATGGATGTGTAAAGTATTATGATGACGGAAGCACTTCTTACCGGATCACAAAAAATGGTGACATCAAGGCGTTGAAAGATGGCTGGAACGATGATGTTTATGTAAAAAATGGAAAGATACAGCGGTCAACAATCGTTAAATCAAGTGGCTGCAATTATTTTGTAGATAAAAATGGTAGCAGACAGGATTTTAAAGTGAAGAATAATCAGATTGTAAGGCCCGATAATAGTATGGCGGTTTCATCCGGGATCTATGCTGCAGCCGGAAAAAAATATCCGGTTGATAACAAGGGGAAGATCCAGAAAAACAGCACTGTGTTTATCAAGAATAAGGCTTATGAAACTGTGAGTGACGGATCTTTGTCTAAACAGCCGGCGAATCATGTTCATTTATGGAAGGCGGGTTCTGTAACAGAACAGATTGACCATAAAGCCAAGACAAAGGAAGTTCAGATCCCGGTCAAAGAGTGGGACGAAGAAGTGTGGTCAGAGGATATAAAACACGTTTGTTTAAATTGTGTATGGAATAAAAAGCCTAAACAGGGCGAAAGCTGGGTTGACATTAATGGAGATGGAAAGTGGACAGCGAGGAAAGAAGGACAAATATATTTTAAAGACTTCTGTTATGATAGCGCCTCTGATCTAGAGGCTCATCAAAGAGGAACAACCCATGGACAGGCAGCATATGCCAAGGTCCTCCTTGATACCATCCATCATCCAACCGCAGACGAACCAAAGTATGAAACTACGACCGTTATAACCGAACAAGCCCGGTCTGAATATTATCAGGATTATACCTGTCGGGTTTGTGGAGAAAAAAATGAGCGTTTCTGCTAATATGGCTTATCCTGCTAGTATATATAATGGAAAACAGATAACAAGCGAACAATCATTATCAAAATACGGATTTTGTTATCTTGGAGAAGAAAGTAAATCAGACAACATCCTTCTCCCAGATACTTACCTGCAGTTACTCAAAGACCATAATATTCAATGAGTTACTAGATAAGATATGGTAAAGAAATATGGATCAGGAGATTGGGTTCATTGACATTACTATCTGGATATTTTATAATAAATATGTTAATAAATTCATTTGATCCTATTATAGGATGGGCGGAGAGTATATCTTTCCGCCTTTTTTTTACCAAAGTTAAAGCCCGAATCAAATACCGTAATCTTTTGGTTTTCAATATCCCGTAAATGGGGAAAGTGAGATAGGGAGAAAATTGGAGTAAAAAATCATTATTTATAATATTAAATGATTAATAATAGCGCATTGTGTCAAGTATAAGTATACTCCCTACAAACCAACGCATAGACACATAAATTTATATATTTCTTAACCAGCAACGAATTGACAGTCCAAAATACAAATGTTTATAATAAAGTATGTCCTTTGAATACCACCCTGGTACGCATTCCTCGCGACCGGGGTGTTGTTATTTTATTAACGACGCGGACTGCGGCTGCGATCAGCTTCTTATAGCCGCCGCTTAAAAATTCGGTTGGCACTTTACCGAAAACCATAAGTAAAATTTTGAGATTTTATCAAAAATACTTACCGGAAAAATATTTACAGATTGTCTTTATAAGCATCCACTTACCAAAAGTTACATCAAACCATACAAGTTATTACATCAACGGTTTTTAAACCATTATTTCTGGTATGGTGGTTTTGTCGACAAATCAGGTACCGGAAATTAAGAGGAATTTTTATGTATAACAAGGACAATACTACCATTTCACAAAACTCAAGCACCAAACATTCCGCATTCAATATTTGTCAGCTTTTTCCACAACGAACGGAAGATGAATGCCTTGCAGAATTAAAACAATACCCAAAACTTTATTGGACATATAAGAACTGGCCTGATGACTGGAAAAAACGTTTTATGGAATTTATGGAAGGCAAAAAAAGTCTGCCACTAACCTATGATCCATTTTTCAAAAAAATCTTCAACCCAGATATATACCCGGAACGATTATCACGACTGATCAGCAGTATTATCGGCACAAATGTAACTGTTAAATATATTATGTCAAATGAAGACAGCATGCTTCCATCAACATCTCTCCTACTTCTGGATATTATCGTCCAGTTAGAAGACGGTTCTATCGCAAATGTAGAAATACAAAAAAATCCATACACATTTCCCGGTGAGCGAATGTCATGCTATTCCGCAGATCTACTACTTCGCCAATATACACGCGTAAAAAGCAACCTTGGGAAAGATTTCACATATAAGGATATGAGAACTGTTTATACAATTGTTATGTATGAAAAGAGTCCAAACGAATGTCTGAAAGACCGTTTTGCAAATATCTATCTGCATCATGGAAGAACCATTTTTAATACTGGTGTAAATCTGAGTCTTTTACAGGAATACTATGTCGTTAACCTTGACGTATTTAAAAATAGCAAGTATGCTAAAGATATCAACGATCTAAATGCATGGTTGTCTCTGCTAACCGCTGACTCTACAGACAACCTTGCCACACTGATATCCAACTATCCATGGATGGAATCTATATGCCAGGATATATCTGAATATCTGTATCGCCCTGAGGAGGTTATTAGTATGTTTTCAAAAGCATTAAAAAAGATGGATGAAAATACTGTTAATTTTATGATCGAACAGATGAAGAAAGCGTTGGAAGAAAAAGATGCCACAATATCTGAGAAGGATGCTGAAATTGCTGCATTACAGGCTAAACTTGCTGCGTTAGAACACTAACGCACGGTTCTTTAGCATAATTATTTTCCAACAATGTGATCATATAAAATAAAGTAATTTCGTTACAACGGATACTATAAAAAAGGGCTGCCGCACTAAGTGATTGGTGCGACAGCCCTTTTTTTCGGTGTCATTGCTCATAATAACATATACACAATCGTACTGCCTATGATGCTGACAAATGTATTCTTTTTCCACACATGAAGGGCGACACAAACTGCGGCTGCGATCAACTTCTTATAGCCGCCGCTTAAGAATTCGGTCGGTACTTCCTTCAGGCAGTATACGATCAGCACAGCCATGATGGCTGCCGGAAGGATTCGTCCGAGATACCGGATTTTTTCGGGGATTTGTTTTCTCTTTCCAAGAATGGTAAATGGGAGCGCTCGCATAAACAAAGTCGCCGCTGCAGACACAAGGATACAGATCAATACATATCGATCATTCATGGGCTTCCACCTTTCTTTCACAGATCAGCAACAGACCTGATACCAGAATCAAAGTTGGGAGAAGGAAATAATCTTTTCCTATTAACAGAAGCAACAGCACACCTCCGATAAACCCGGCAAGTGCCGGCAAATGCACTTTCACACTTCTCCATTGATCGATCGCGATCGTAATAAATAACGCTGTCATACAAAAATCGATCCCCTCTAATTTCACCGGAAGGATCTGACCGAGTATGCCGCCAAGCACAGCGCCCACCATCCAGGATATACGACTGAATAATGCCACATAAAACATAATATCAAATCTGCGCTTCCGGTCATTTTCCTTCTCTGCGTTACGATCTCTTATCACCTCAGAAGACAGCATGGAACAATTGACGGCATATGTCTCATCCGTCATTGTGTGAACCATATATGGATAACGCTTACCCATTTTCTTGAAATCTTCAACAAATGTCAGTCCGTAAAAGAACTGTCTGCTGTTCATGAACAATGCAGTCAGTGCGATCGTGAGGATCGATGCACCGCTACTTAAGAATGTTACCAGCACAAACTGAAATGCGCCGGTATATACCGTCAGGCTGGTAAACAACGACCAGAACCAGGAAAGTCCTGCTTCCTGCATCGTAAGTCCGTATGCCATACTGACAAAGAGATAACTTCCTGTGATCGGCAGAGCCTTCACAAATGCCTGTTTTAATACTTCTTTTCTGTCTACAGTCTCCCCAATCATAATTTTTCTCTGTACTCCTAACTCACATTACAATATCTCTGAAATCTTTTCCAGTACCGCTTCTGCCAGCGCCTTGTGTCCTTCTTCATCCATGTGCTCCTGATCCCGTTCCGATGGTACGGCATAATCAGAAGCCGCCAGATAATAAAGTTCCTCTTCTTCTGCGATCTGCCGGTAAATCTCCGGCAGCTCTTTGGACACTTGTACAGAATTTTTTCCAAATTCCGGATCAAATCCATCCCAGACCTTCTCGCCCAGTGCGATCGGTGACATCAGAAGGATCTTCGCTGATGGCGCACCATCCCGGATCTGTCGCACAAGTTTACGGATACCTAAGCCGATACTGCCTGCCGTTGCACCATAAAATGTCTTACAATCATTTGTTCCAAGCATTAAAATGATCAGATCTTCCGGCTTATGGGTTTCTAATATGATTGGAAGGAGTTCACTGCCACGTCTGCCCGGACGAAGCGGATCGTCAAATACTGTGGTTCTGCCACACAGACCTTCCTCCTGTACAATATATCCCTTTTCCATCAGTCCGGTTCCTACGATTCCCGTCCATCTGGTATCCCAGTCATAGCGTTCCGCCGTTCCCGGCACATAACCATATGTGTTTGAATCACCAAAGCATAATACCTGTCGCATGGCATTTCCTCCTTCTTATATTTTACTAATGCCGTAACGTAATATCATCATGTTTGAACACTTTCGGCATTACCAATCAGAGGACGCTTCCGCTCGTTTCGTCCTGCAACGGTACTAAGCTGCCGCTTACAGCGCCACCTAAGGACCGGCGGACTCAAATGCCTCTGTCTTGGTAATCCGAAGTGTTCAAACTTAATACAATTTTTGTTTCTGCGCATCATTATCTTACTATTCCTATTCGGAATGTATGAATTATATAACAAATTCCAACTAAAATACAATACATAAATATTAGAATTCGTTATAACTTTCTCTTATAGCAAACCTAGTCATGCTATAATCAATACGCTATCCACCATTTACCGCCTGCCTAAAAATAGCAAAAAACTCTACTGCTTCCTAGGGCTGGGTATTATGCTTATTATAAAATAATATTGCGAGATTTCGTTGTTGCCGGATCAGAGTAAGCTACACTAACCTCAAACTACGCTAACGCTCGTCTTCACTAAGTGCTCCGCTCAACCGAACGCGAGTTAGCACAGGAGTATTTACGAATCAGGCATATGCAGTGAACAGAAATCGCAGCACGTTATTTTATAATAAGAGCAACCACCAGAGACAGATAACAGTAGAGTTTTTACTATTTATCACTCCAATTCAAATGCTCCGGTATAAAGCTGGTAATAGGTTCCTTTCTTTGCGATCAGATCCTCATGTGTACCACGTTCAATGACTGCGCCATGATCCAGTACCATGATAACATCCGAATTCTTAACTGTAGACAAACGATGTGCAATGACAAATACGGTTCTGCCTTCCATCAGCCGGTCCATTCCCTGCTGAACCATCGCCTCCGTTCTTGTATCGATCGAGGAGGTTGCTTCATCCAATATCATAACCGGCGGATTGGATACGGCTGCTCTTGCGATCGAGATCAACTGCCGCTGTCCCTGTGACAATCCGCTTCCATCTCCGGCAAGCACCGTGTCATAACCATTTGGCAGCATCATAATGAAATTATGCGCATTCGCAAGCTTGGCGGCTGCAATACATTCCTCATCCGTGGCATTTGGATTTCCATATTTCAGGTTCTCCATAACCGTTCCGGTAAACAGATTGACCTCCTGTAATACAATACCGAGAGATGCCCGCAGATCCTTCTTGCGGATCTTATTAATATTGATTCCGTCATACCGGATCTTACCATCGTCTATATCATAGAAACGATTGATCAGATTGGTGATCGTCGTTTTTCCTGCTCCGGTCGCACCTACAAATGCGATCTTCTGACCCGGTTTCGCATAGAGCGTCACATCACGCAGGATCTGTTTGTCCGGATTGTAGCTGAAATCCACATGATCCAGAACGATATCGCCCTCTAATCTCTGGTAAGTAAGACTGCCATCCTCATGTGGATGCTTCCATGCCCAGATTCCGGTTCGTTCTTTCACTTCCACCAGCTCACCATTTTTCTCTTTGACATTTGCAAGTGTTACATAACCATTATCCACTTCCGGTTCTTCATCGATCAGCTTAAAGATACGTTCCGCGCCTGCAAGTGCCGTTACGATCGCATTAAACTGATTCGAAAGCTGTGAGATCGGATTGGTAAAGTTCTTCGACAACGTAAGGAAGGATGCGATCATACCAAGAGTGGCTGTATTCGTTCCGACCAGCGTCAGATTCGTTGCACCGGAGATCGCAAGCCATGCTCCAACAACCGCTACAACTACATACTGCACATAACCAAATGCATTCATCATCGGCATCATTCCGCTTGCATAACCATTTGCACTGGCTGCTGCCTGCTGCCATTCCTGATTCTTTTTCTGGAAATCTTCTCTGGCTTTCTCTTCGTGGCAGAATACCTTAACAACCTTCTGGCCATTGACCATTTCCTCGATATAACCATCTAATGCACCAAGTGTCTGCTGCTGTTTTATAAAATAAAATCCACTCTTGCCACCGATGACCTTCACCAGCTTCATGATAAAGAACAGCATCACGACAACGATCAGTGTCAGATAAATGCTCTGATATAACATACAGCAGAATACCGCAACAACCGTACATATCGATGAGATCATCTGTGAAAGGGACTGTGCGATCATCTGGCGGAGCGTATCAGTATCGTTGGTATAGCAGCTCATGATATCTCCGTGTGTATGCGTATCAAAATAACGGATTGGCAGGCTCTGCATCTTCTCGAACATCTCATCTCGTATGGTTTTCAGAGTTCCCTGTGCGATCCCTACCATCAGGTAGTTATAAAACCATGTAGAAAATACACCGATCAGGTAAATAACGCCGACCATACAAAGTGCCTTGATCAGCCCGGTATAGACCGGATGATCCATTGCAAGGATCGGGGTGATATAATCATCGATCAGTATCTCGATAAACATTGCCGACGCTACACTTGCAAGTGCACTTAAGATAATACAGATAAATACAACAACCAGCGTCTTCTTATATGCTCCGATATAGGACAGCAGCCGTTTGGCTGTATTTTTATTGACCCTGCTGCCCTGCTCTCTGTCGGGTGCGTCCATCTGTTTCTTCTGTTTACTCATCCTGACCGCCTCCCTTCTGCTGTGATTCATATACTTCTCTGTAGATCGGACTCTTTACGATCAATTCTTCATGCGTACCTACATCCATGATCTTACCATCATCCAATACCACGATCTTATCTGCGTGCTGAACAGAGGAAATTCTCTGCGCAATGATGATCTTGGTCGTGTCCGGCAGGTATTCGGCAAATGCTTTCTGGATCATCGCATCGGTCTTTGTATCAACCGCACTGGTCGAATCATCGAGGATCAATATCTTCGGTTTCTTAAGAAGTGCCCGCGCAATACAAAGACGCTGCTTCTGTCCACCGGAGACATTTGTTCCACCCTGTTCAATGTAGGTATCATATCCATCCGGCATCGCCTCAACGAATTCATCCGCGCAGGCAAGACGGCAGGCTTCTTTTACTTCTTCATCCGTCGCCTGTTCATTTCCCCAGCGGAGGTTCTCTTTTATTGTCCCTGAAAACAGTTCATTCTTCTGAAGAACCATTGCAACTGCATCACGAAGCACCTGCAGGTCATATTTGCGGACATCCACGCCACCGACCATAAGTGTTCCGCCTGTCACATCATACAGACGAGGGATCAACTGGACAAAGGAAGACTTCGATGAACCGGTTCCACCGATAATACCAACGGTCTCACCGGATCGGATCTTAAGATCTGCTCCGTCAATAACTTTCTTATCTGCCCGTTTGCTGTAAGAGAAATCCACATGATCATACACGATCGAACCATCTGCAACAGTCTGAACCGGGTTCTCCGGATTCTGTATCGTAGTTGTCTCCTCAAGCACCTCAACGATACGTTCCGTTGAAGATCTGGATATCATGATCATGACAAATACCATTGATAACATCATAAGTGCCATCAATATCTGCATCGCATATGTGATAAGTGCAGTCAACTTACCGGTCGTAAGTCCAAGTGCTTCATTATTTCCGCTTGCCACAATGGCTTTTGCACCGATCCATGAAATTGCGATCATACATCCATACATGAAGAACTGCATCAAAGGAGAGTTAAATGCCAGGATTCTTTCTGCCTTTACAAAATCCTTATAGATATCACCTGATGCATGTTTGAATTTGCCGATCTCGGCTTCCTGCGAATTAAAGGATTTGACAACCCGCATTCCCTTTACATTTTCCTGAACGATATTATTTAAACCGTCATATTTGTGGAATACCCGTTCGAAGATCGGGTGCACCTTGGTTGCTATAAATATCAGACCGAATCCCATAAACGGAATAACGATCAGGAATATCCATGCCAGCTTTGCATTGATCGTAAAGGAAACGATCACGGAAAAGATCAGCATGATCGGTCCTCTGACTGCAATACGAATGATCATCTGATATGCGTTCTGAATATTCGTTACGTCTGTGGTCAGTCTTGTTACGATAGATGAAGTGGAAAACTTATCTATGTTAGAAAATGAAAATGTCTGGACATTATCATAGATATCCTGTCGCAGATTTGCGGAAAATCCTGCTGACGCTTTCGCACCGAGAACTGCTGCAAGCACACCTGTTAAAAGCTGTAAGGCTGCAAGCACAATCAGCCATGTTCCATCCTTTACGACAATACTCATCTTTCCACCTTCGATACCAAAATCCAACAGATCAGACATACAAAGTGGAATTAAAATCTCAAATACTACTTCAATTACTGCACAGAATATCGTAAGCAGTGTCGGCTTCTTATATTCCCGCAAACTTTTTAATAATTTTCTGATCATACGTCCTCCTTCTTTCTTTATCTGATATTTTCATATAATTTTTCAAGCAGCTTTTTCGCCTGCGCCACCTCATTCTCTGAAAAAGAATGAAGCAGTCTCTGTTCCGCAGCTCTCCTGCCTTCATACATTTTATTGAGCAGTTTTTCAGCTTCACAGGTGCTGCATACCATCTTATTTCGTTTGTTATTCTCATCCAGATGACAGTTCAGATAACCTTTCTTTTCCAGACGGTTCACGATGCCGACAACTGTCGGATGCGCTACATCCAGAAATACCTCGATCTCCTTCTGTGTCACCATTCCACCATTCCAGTACACATATTCAATCACTCTTGCCTGTGAACTGGTCAGATCCACGTCACATAAATATGCGTCAAATCCGGCCTTCAGCTTATCATTGATCCGCTTAATATAATAACCGATGTCCTTCTCCGGACCACACGGCAGCTTTCGATCTGCATCCATATCCTTTTCCTGTTCCATTACGGTTCCTTTCTTTTATTTACAGCTATGTATAATTCCCGGAAAATGCTCTTACATTTAATGTTATATAGCTTGCATATCTTATACATACTATACATCTTTTTTCATGTGTAGCACGCTACATTTTAGTTCAAAAAAAAGAATGTGTCAACACCACTTCCTGTATTTTATATTAAAAAACATAAAATCTTTCTCTTATAGTCAATTATCTAATTATACAAAAAACTCTACAGCACTCGGTCACGGGGATGGTGCTTGTTATAAAATAACATTGCGAGATTTCGTTGTGAACTGCACATTGCCAGTAAATACGAGTGCTTGTCTGAGCCAAAGGCGAGTTAGCACAGGAGTATTTACGAATAGGGCAATGTCCAGAGAACAGAAATCGCAGCACGTTATTTATAACAAGCGCCATCCCCGTGACCGAATGCTGTAGAGTTTCAGAATTCTTTTCTATGAATCACACATCCGGTATCCGACCCCTAATTCATTCGTTATGTAATTCTCCTTACCGGGAACTGCACCGAACTTCTTTCGGATATTCGCCATATTTACCTGCAGCTTCTTCCGGCTTCCCGAATCATTATATCCCCAGATCTCGTTGATGATAAAACTGTAGGTCAGCATCTTACCTGCATGCTCGGATAACAACGCTACAATATTATATTCTGTCTGTGTCAGCTTCACTTCATTTCCGGCGATCGTAACCAGTCTTGCATCATAATTGATAACCAGCTCTCCAACCTCGAATCTTCCTCCCGGCCGCAATCCATCCTCTGCCCGATGCGTAGCGATACGGAGTGCTGAACGTACCCTTGCTACCAGTTCATTTGAACTGAATGGCTTGGTTACATAATCATTTGCGCCCTCATTGAGTGCCTCTACTTTATCCCTCTCATCAGAACGTGCCGATAAAACGATGATCGGTGTAAATGATGATTGCCGCACTTCCCTTAAAAATGTCATTCCATCCCGATCCGGCAATCCCAGATCCAGAATGACCAGATCAGGACGATGGGATGCAAACATCATCTGTCCCCCACGACAGGAATATGCGGAAACAGCCTGATATCCATTTGCTTCCATCAGCGCACTGATCAGATTATTAATATGTTCTTCGTCTTCAATTATCAATATCTTATATCTGTTATTAATCATTCTCTGTTTCCTCCATATCCAGTGTAAACCGCACAACAGCACCGCCATCCTGCAGATTCTCCGCAGAGATCTCACCACCATGTGCTTTTACGATCGTGGTACATACCGCCAACCCGATCCCTGCATTTTTCTTACTGCTGTCAAGTCCTGATTCACCATAAACCAGTTTCCCTGCAAATATATCCTTTACCTTATCAACCGGAATACCACATCCGTTGTCCCGGATCTCAAATACTGCAAAATGCCCACTCGTATATACACGAAGCCCAAGCTTATTCATGCCCTCTGCATGCTGAACTGCATTTTCTAACAGATTCAGGATCAACTGCTCGACTAAGATCGCATCCATCGGAATCATGATCAGTTCATCCGGAATGTCAATCTCAACATTCTGACCTTCATACCGTTTATTGAACTTAACCAGGACAGAATCTAACAGCTCATCCAGCGCAATCGGAATCTTAATGATCTTAACATTTTTTCCATCCAGTCTGGTAATCGATAACATGTTCTCAACCATTCGCGACAGCCATTGTGCATCCTGTTTGATTCCACGAAGCATACTTTTCTTCTGCTCCTCCGTAAATTCATTCTTGTCATCCAACATTGCAGAGCTTGCACCATAAATCGTTGTAAGCGGCGTCCGAAAATCATGGGATACGGATCGGAGCAGATTTGCCCGCATCTTCTCCTGCTCACTCTCTGCCTTTAACTGTTCCTGACTCTTCAACTTATTCGTAAATCCGCAGGTAATAACTGCAATAGCTATCATGATAACGGCAGAGATCATATTTTCCGGGATCGTAAAATTAATCTTAAAATACGGAAATGTAAATGCATAATTTACCGCCAGAATGCTGATGACAGATGCGACCGCACCATATAAGAAACCATCTGTGATAACGGATACCAGAAATACATCCAACAGAAAAATAGAGGGTATCAAAGTCTGATTTCCCCACTCCTTCTGCATAAACAGGGACAACAAAAATCCACATACCAATATCGCTGCTGTAATTAAAAAATTCTTTGTAAAATTCAGGAATCTGTTCATCATTTTCTCCGCTGTATCTTTTTGTAATCTGTTATAACAATCGTATCCATTTCAATCAATTCTGACAATCATTATTATATATTCATATTCTAAACTGTCACAACGTATATTGTAGCACGTTTTATGGTTAAGACATGGTAAAAGGCTAAAAAAAGAAGACCTGATACCTGCGTTTCTCGGTACAACTATCAGATCTTCCTTCATCCGTTCCAATGTATGCTTTTCATATTTTGCAACCATAATCTACTGCACTCATTCTGAGTTTCCACAATCTTGCAGCAAGGAGAGCTGATTGGGCTGAAAAATATATATCCTCTCTGACATAAATGCATATATTATGAACTTTCCCACTCAATAATATATCGGTTTTCGATATATCTATGAAGTTATTATATCAAAACATTTATCAGATACAATAAACCTGTCGTAATCTGCAATGTTTCCGTCGTAATCGACATATTTCTACAAATTCCGGATACGGTTCTCTGCTTATGCAGTCAGATACAGATGAGATTCTTTCCTGTTATTCCACTGGAATCCCTCATGCCGCTCCATAATAAACTGAATGATCTGCTTATTATTCCGTATCTCCTTTCTGTTGTCTGAATTCATCTCAATGCCCTTCATACGAAGTCCGATACCCTTAAGCACAACCTGAATATTTCCATCTGAGGATTCCGATGGTGCGATCTGAATCCGGAGTGTCCGGGGCAGTGACTCTGATACGGAATCCTGCTTATTCTCTCCCTGATCTTCATTCAACAAAATAACATTATGTACCATCCGCTCGATCAGATATCCCATGTCCAATTCTACATTTGTATCAGTCTGAATTTCTTCTGCTGCAACTTCCGGATGAATACCTACACCCTCACAGGCAGATGTAACATTATTTAATACCAGATTCAGGATTGAAAGATTTGTGTATTTTATGTACTCTTTCTGTTTTCCCGGTTTCAGATCTTCCTGTAACTGTCTGATCTGCTCCTGTTCCTTCCGGACATCTCCTGCCAGATCAAGTATATGCACATAATTATACAGATCATGCTTGATATCCCGCAGCCTGTTGTAATCCGCCAGAAGCTTCTCATAATCCTCTTTCTGCTGCTTCATCTTTGCTTCCAGAAAACGTATCATTTTTCTTTGATAGCTATTATATACGATCGTATACAGATGATAAGTAGCTATAAAAGCAGATGCCCAGATTCCCAGTGCTATAAACTGTGACATCAGATTAACCTCTTTTACCATAGTCACAAAATACACAACCAACATCATATATCCGGTTCCAACAGCCAGAATCCACACCATGCTTCTGACAAATGATTGTCTCCGGAACTTCCTGTATGGCATATATTTCCGCATAAACCAGACTTCAATGATCGTTCCTATGCCCTCACGCAAGGCTTCTACTCCAAGCCAGACAAGCAATGCTTTTGCACTGTATAATACCGGTGTATCATTATATGCATATCCAAACAGTTCCTCGATCACTGCTGACATCGTCACCGTAACAAGATCAAATGTCATAATACCCACCATAAATGATACCAAATTTATAACCATGCACTCTTTACGGTATAATACAACGCCTACAAGCATCATCACAAATCCCAAAATATAAATGATGGCACGAAGCCATGCAGGTGCATCTAGCTGTATACTTGTATTTATTAAAACGCGGAGGAAAAACATATTTAAAATATTCAAGCCCAGATAGATCCGGTCTCTTCTTCCACGATCCATTCCCATATAAGCACCCAGATAAATATTAAATTGTAATGCCGTGATCAGGGCTGCTCCGAGCACCTGCAGGAATGTCCATATGTTCATTTCTATCTTCTCTCTTTCTTTATACCGTCATCAATATGCGTATATATATTTTGACATTTTTCTTGTTTTATGGCAACCTTTTTATTATAATATTACCAGTTAAGCAAAATGTTTTCTACATTGAAATTACCAATTACAGGGGGGATACCATATATGAAACTCAAACTTCTAATATGTGATGATTCAGATCTACAATTAAAAGAAACAACCAGTTTTGCACATTCCTGTTTGGATGCTTCTGAATCCTTCACTTTCAGAATCGACTCCTACGAGCCAGAGAAATTAAAAAAATTGCTTGAGACCGATACGATTAATTATGATATTGCAATCTTAGATATCGAAATGGGGGACTTCAACGGTATCGATTTTGCTTCCGAGCTTAATCAATGCTGCCCACAGTGTGCAGTTATCTTCCTCACCAGCCATACCGACTATATATCTGAATCTTACGAAGTCCGTCACATATATTATGTTACAAAGGATTCCATACAACAATATCTGCCTAAGGCACTGGATAAAGCGATTCAGCTTGTAATTGAACGAAAAGCACGCTTTCTGGACGTTATCTCCAACCGAAAACGGTACACCCTTTCATGCGGAACGATCACTCATATTGAACGGCTCAGCCGCGAGATTATTATTTATACTGACGATGGGGAAGCCTATAAAGTGTACGAATCCCTTCAGGCTGTAAGCGAACGACTGCCGTCCTATTTCTCGCAATGCCATAGTTCTTTCATGGTCAATCTTGGATATGTAAAAAATTTATCCTCACAGGAAACCGAGCTGACCGGCGGCATCAAATTGCCTGTTGGCAGACGCTATGCCAAACCATTCAAAGCCGACTACCTCAAATATATCTCCGAACACGCTATGTTGTAAATTACAAACACACAAACCATGGCTGTTCTGTATGCCTTTTACAACATGATCGCTACTTCAAAGGCATCACCCTTGTCCGTGAACTCGACCGTTCCATCGTACCTGGCAACAATCTGCCTGATAATACGAACACCTCTGCCGTGGTTTTCTGCATCTGACTTCGTTGTATGGAACTGATTCTCCATAACGGCGATCTCCGTTCTTTTGGAATTTTTAACAGTGATAAAGAAGTTACTCCCACGATTCAATATCGATACATGTATGAATCTTTTATTTTCCCCATTTGCATCCTGCACCGGCACACACTCGGCTGCTTCGATCGCATTGTCTAACAGATTGGCAAACAGACGAATCTTATCGACATCCTCCATACGAATCTCCGGTAACCCGGTTGGAATATTATAAGTAAATGCAATCTGCTTCTTTCTTGCAAGATCCCGCTTATCTGAGACCGCACAGTCAAGGATTGTGTCATTTGTCACAATCATCTGCCTGATCTCCTCAATTTCCTTCTTCTTTTTTTCTATGTACTCTTCGGTGTCTTTCTGCTCCCGGATCATTTCATTGATCTCGTTTGAAATCTCATATATCTTTTTGCTGGTGTCTTCTATACTCTTCATATGCGTATATGAAGATTGGATACTTTCTACAAACTGTTGTCTTTTTTTCTTCAGATTTCTTGCTGAAATGATATTGTAGATCAGTGATCCTATAAGCACAATAACTACTGCTACTATGATCATCCAGTTTTTCTCGTTCATCTGTGGCATATTTATCCTCTGGTCAAACATATTTTTTCATATATTCTGTTATCTGAATTCTCCAAAAAGCACTATAAATTTTAGTATATCTATTATTTCTTTCCTGTCAATAATATTTTTATCTCTAGTTTTCTGTTTCAGATAACACCCAGACTGTGTTTTTCTCTTTCTATAAAAATTGTATAAACAGGTTGACTCTTTTTATTTTAAAGTTATAATAGTTCTAAAAAGAACTTAATTAGGAAATGAGGAATATCTATGATCCTACAATCACCATCCAATATTTTTGATATGACAAAAAGCCTGATGAAGCTTCAGGAAAAATATCTTGAAAGCATCCGGACAGACTATAAGCTTTCACGGATTGAAGTTATCATCATTACTTTTTTACACAATAATCCGGCACATGATACTGCCAGAGATATCGTAGCGTTTCGTATGCTGCAGCGTGGAAATGTATCCACAGCCATTGATTCTCTCGCCGACAAAGGCTATCTGACCAGACATCCGGATACAAATGATAAACGGATCATTCATCTGAAGCTCTCTGATAGATCAATTCCCGTTGTACATGCGATCGAGAAAAAGCAGGATGAACTGATCTCCTGCATCTTTGAAGGTTTTTCAGATGATGAAAAGAAGAATTTTGCATCCTATAACAAGCGTTTGTATGACAATGTGTTATCGCATTTAAAATAACATGATCACACCCTGTCACCTGAATACTTCGCAGTTCGGACAATACTATATTCAGGCAAGCTTATATCACAATTAACTTTTATACAATATAAAACATCAATCAAAGGAACGAGGAATATACATGAAGAAACAAAGACAAGCCTACAGCATGACTGATTCTCCAAACAACACATCAAAAGCTTCACCACCAACCGGCGGAGAATCCATATCGAAAAACGGAAGAAGCAACCAACCGAACCGGATTGCCCACAACGCAGGCTCATCCGACCGGGAATTTCTGGCAAAAGAACCGATCGGTAAATTATTGGCAAAGCTCGCACTTCCTACAGTCGCCGCACAGATGATCAATATGCTGTATAACATCGTTGATCGTATTTACATTGGTCATATTCCACAAAACGGTTCACTGGCACTTACCGGTGTCGGTGTCTGTATGCCCCTTATCATGATCATCTCCGCTTTCGCGGCTCTGGTCGGAAATGGCGGTGCTCCACGGGCTACCATCTATATGGGCAAAAATAAAAAAGACGATGCCGAGAAAATCCTCGGTAACTGTTTTACCATGCAGATCATCTTATCCGTTATACTGACTGCTGTTCTTCTGATCTGGAATCGCGATCTGCTTCTGGCATTCGGTGCAAGTAAGAATACCATTAACTATGCAACCTCATATATGAATATCTACGCAATCGGCACAATCTTTGTACAGCTCACTCTGGGTATGAATGCATTTATCACTGCACAGGGCTTCGCCAAAGAAGGTATGTTGTCCGTACTGATCGGTGCGATCGCGAATATCATCTTAGACCCGATCTTTATCTTTGCGCTTCATATGAGGGTAAAAGGTGCGGCTCTTGCAACGATCATTTCTCAGGGCTGTTCCTGCATCTGGGTCTTAAGCTTCCTCTTCGGCAAACGGACAACACTCCGTATCCGTGTGAAAAACCTCGGTTTGCAGGCCTCCTATATCCTGCCATGTCTGGCACTCGGTTCTGCTGTCTTTATCATGCAGGGAAGTGAAAGTATCATATCTGTGTGCTTCAACTCCTCCCTTCTGAAATATGGCGGAGATATGGCAGTCGGTGCTATGACGATCCTTACCAGCGTCATGCAGTTCGCCATGCTCCCACTTCAGGGACTTGGGCAGGGTGCTCAGCCGATCATCAGTTATAACTATGGTGCAAAAAATGCATCCCGAGTAAAGGATGCATTCAAACTTCTGCTAAAGGTCAGCCTGACATATTCTGTTTTATTATGGCTTTGCATTATGTGTTTCCCTCAGGTTTTTGCATCCATCTTTACCCCGGATACAGCCTTGATCGCATTTACCAAGGATGCACTTAGATACTACCTTGCGGTTATGTTCTTATTTGGAATCCAGATCTCCTGTCAGATGACATTCAATGCTCTCGGCAACGCTCCGGCATCCATCATCGTTGCGATCATGCGTAAATTCGTCCTGTTGATCCCATTGATCTTCATTATGCCGCATATCTACACCGCAGATAAGACAATGGCTGTCTACATGGCAGAACCGATCGCAGACCTGATCGCCGTAACCTTCACCGCCATCCTGTTCTTCTTCCAGTTCAGAAAGGCACTACGGGAGATTGAATAAATTAATTAATAATCCCATCCGGTCGTTTATATTTTTCATCGAGCTTTTTCATGCTTTAATTCAGGCAACACCGTGGCACACATTGTAAAGAAGCTGGCACATCCGCCGATCAGATTCGAGATTGGCTCTGCCCAGAATACACCATCCACTCCAAGATTTCCGATTTTCGGAAGCAGAATGGTAAGCGGCACTACGATAAACGCCTTCCGAAGCAGAGAAAAGAAGGTAGCCTTTTTCGCCTTTCCAAGCGCAAGGAACACACTCTGTCCGGTAAACTGCAATGCCATAAAACAAAATCCGAAGAAATATATATGTAATGCCGGAACCCCTTTTGCGATCAGTTCCGGTGAATGATTAAATATACGGATAAACGGCTCCGGGAACAATCTGAGAATGCCCCATGCCGCAAAAGTATAGGTTACGCATAATATAGTCAGGAAACGGATGGCTTTCCGTACCTTCTCATATGCCCCTTCTCCATAATTAAAGCTCATGACCGGAGATGCACCATTTGTAATACCCATAACCGGAAGTGTACAGATATCGCGCACGGAATTCAACACGGTCATAACGCCCACATAGATATCCCCACCATAGACCTGAAGTGTCGCATTACATACAACCTGTACCAGACTGTTTGTAAATGCCATGATAAAGCTGGATACTCCCAGACCGATGATCCGCAAAACCCGTTTCCACTGCAGCCACATACAGCTCCATTTCAAATGAAGCACTGCCCGTTTTCCGGTCAGGAATACAAGTACCCATACTGTCGAGCAAAACTGAGAAATGATCGTCGCAATAGCCGCTCCTCTTACTCCCAGATTTAAAACAAAGATAAATATAGGATCCAGTATTATATTTAAAACTGCTCCGATCAGAACCGATATCATCCCTGTATTTCCAAAGCCCTGACTGTTGATAAACGGATTCATTCCTACCGATACCATGACAAATACCGTTCCCAGCAGATAGATCTGAATATAGGAGCCTGCATATGGGAATGTATCATCACTTGCACCAAACAGATAAAGAATCGGCTTATAAAAGATCAGCCCGATAATCGTCAATACAATTCCTGTTCCGATCAATAACGTAAAAGCATTTCCCATCAGATGCTCTGCTTCTTCATCATTACCCTTACCGCGTTCCATGGAACAAAGCGGTGCACCTCCATTTCCATACAGATAGGTAAAGGCGGTGATCAGTGAAATGATCGGAAAGCACAGACCTACCCCTGTCAGTGCAGTTGTACCGACTTCCGGGATCCGTCCGATGTAGATCCTGTCAACCACGTTATATAAAAGATTAAGTAGCTGTGCCAGAATCATTGGTACAGCTACTTCTATAATATTTCTATATACATTTCCACTTGAGAAATCTGTCTGATGTGCCTGCAATACCGTCTTCCTCTTTCAAAATAACATACAATATGATCCGTTCTGTTCCGTCAATACTTTCAAAAGCATTCTCTGTCAGAAAATACTTTTCAGAACTGTCTTTTATATTATATTCTTTTTTGAAGTGAAGTCAAATAACACTTATCCTCTATGCGTGATAAAGGTTGACCGCCTTTTCGATCAGTGCCAGTTCCTCTGCTTCCATCTCGGTTGTTCTCTGCTTCTCAGCAGCCTTCAGATTACTGAGTATCTGTTCCGGCTTCGATGCACCGATCAAAACGGTTGTAACCTCCGGTTTGTTCAGCAGCCATGCAATCGCAAGCTCTGACAAGCTCATATTATAGCCTGCTGCAATATCATTTAACTCTGTCAGAAGCGGACGCATCGATACGACCTGATCCTCATGAAGGAACCGTCCGTCTCTTGCCACCCGACTGTCCTTTGGAATATTCTGCAGATATTTATCGGTTAACATACCCTGTGCCAGTGGAGAAAAGCAGATCAGTCCTCTTCCGGATGCATATGTCTGCTTCAGTAGTCCGTTCTTCTCAACTGTCCGATCCAGAATATTGTAACGATTCTGATTGATGATAAACGGACAATGCAGTTCGTCCAGAATCCGCTCTGCTTTCGCCATCGTCGGACCGTCATAATTCGACAGACCTACGTATAAAGCCTTACCGCTTCTTACGATCTGTGCAAGTGCTTCCATCGTTTCTTCTAATGGTGTGTTCGGATCCATGCGATGATGATAGAAGATATCTACATATGGAAGTCCCATTCTCTTTAAGCTCTGATCCAGACTCGCGATCAGGTATTTGCGGCTGCCCCAGTTGCCATAAGGACCTTCCCACATATCAAATCCTGCTTTTGTACTGATCACCATCTCGTCTCTGTAAGCACTCATTTCTTCCCGGAGGATTCTGCCGAAGTTTTCCTCTGCGCTTCCATATACCGGACCGTAATTATTTGCCAGATCAAAATGTGTGATTCCGTGATCAAATGCGGTAAAGCACATCTGTTTCATATTCTCATAATTATCTACACTACCGAAATTATGCCAGAGACCAAGTGCGATCGGAGGAAGCATCAGACCACTTTTACCGCAATGGCGGTAAAAATCCGTTCCTTCTGTCTCTGTATATCTGGTCTTTGAAGCTGTATATTCAGCCATATAAACTAACCCCTTTCTATCTTAAACAAACAGGCAATTGTATCTTCTCTATGCCCTGTATTCCGGCACGTTTACAATTGCCTGTCTGTTACTTATTTACTGAATATTTTCATTATGCACCATAGCCATCCGGATTCATGCTCTGCCATCTCCATGAATCTGCGCACATCTCGTCAATTCCGTATTCTGCTTCCCAGCCAAGTTCTTTCTTAGCAAGAGTTGCATCAGAATAACAGGTTGCGATATCACCTGCACGACGAGGCTTGATCTCATAAGGAATCTTCTTGCCGCATGCCTTCTCAAATGCCTTAACAACATCTAAAACGCTGTATCCTTTTCCTGTACCCAGATTGTAAATCTTTACACCCGGATTCTCTTTGATCTTATTGATCGCTTTTACATGACCCTTGGCAAGATCTACAACATGAATATAATCTCTGACACCTGTTCCGTCCGGTGTATCATAGTCATCACCGAATACACCAAGACAAGGAAGCTTTCCTACCGCTACCTGTGCTACATAAGGAAGCAGGTTGTTTGGAATACCCTTTGGATCTTCTCCGATCAGTCCGCTCTTATGTGCTCCGATTGGATTGAAGTAACGAAGCAGGATTACATTCCATTCCGGATCTGCTGTGTGGATATCTGTCAGGATCTGCTCAAGCATATGCTTGGTCCAGCCGTAAGGATTTGTGCAGACACCCTTTGGACATTCCTCTGTGATCGGAATAAATGCAGGATTGCCATATACGGTTGCAGATGATGAAAAGATAATGTTCTTGCATCCATTCTCGCGCATTGCCTTGCAAAGTGTTAATGTACCCGCAATGTTATTCTCATAATATTCGAGTGGCTTACGAACAGACTCACCAACTGCCTTTAAGCCTGCAAAATGAATTACTGTATCCGGCTTTTCTTTTGCAAAGATTTCATTCATTGCATCCAGATCACGGATATCCTTCTCATAAAATGTTACGTCTTTTCCTGTTATCTCTTTTATTCTTCCAATTACTTTCGGACTCGCATTATACAGATTGTCAACAACTACTACATCATATCCTGCTTCTAATAATTCAACGCAGGTATGACTTCCAATATAACCAGCACCACCTGTTACTAAGATCTTCATATCATAATCCTCCTGTAAAATAAATTCTTAACCTTCGGTTATCACAACATTTATCGGTACCGGATTCTCTGTTACGATAACCACTATCATCATTATACACGAGAATAAAAACTAATCAATAGTTTTTGCTAAATTTTTACTAAAAGTTAGTAAATTTTATTCTTTTTGTTTACTGCATGAATTCTACCGCATGCTTCCGCTTCCATATCGGCATCAGATTCCGCTGGCAGGTCGGATTCTTCCGCTGTTCAATCCCGATCGTATGAAAGAAGGTCTTCCAGAGTTCGGTATATTCATCCTTCAATAATTCCGTCTGTCGGAGCGTCTTCATTTCCTCATCGGACAACTCCCGCAAATACATCTTCTGAGCCTTTTCCTTCATATATCGGTTCTGTTCTGAAATCTCTCTTTCTCTATCTGCCTGCTGCCCTGAGTAATGTTTTCCCGGATGGATCACCGCATACTTCCGGTTATCATCAAGGATCATAAAATATTCATCCGGCATCCGGTCTGCAAAATGCTCTGCCACCTGATAGATCACATCATGCTTCGGTTCCAGATGACAGACATACACCTTATTATCGATCGAATTGAATCTGGCAAATTCCCGAAAATGATGAATTTCATTTCCAACTGCCCGCCGAATCTCCAGCATCCGGCTAACCGGAGGCTCTGCAAGCATCCCGATCACCCTTGGTCCTGCCTGAAATCCGATCCGCAAAAACCGGTAGATATCGTCCAGTACATCATCTTCCATCAGACAGGCATAATACACATCGATATATGCCTGCATCCCGATCTTATTTCGAACGGAACGCAGAACCTTTTCCGTCTTTTCTGCATCGGCATCCACATGGACATACTCGTCAAATAAAGTTGCCTGCACGATCGGCTCCGTCCGTAACTGCACCTTATCATGTCCGACCCGGAGTGCATAAACCCATGCATCATAGATGCAGGTCATCATATCTTCTAATTGATGTTTACAGGTAAATATCCTCATATTTACATTCTCCCATCTATATCCTCATCTATCTATAAAATCTATCCTGACAATATTTCTTCATACAATCGTCTATTCTTAAATAGGATTTTACATTTATCCACAAATCAATTCGGAACTCCAAATACTCCCTGAGCATCAAAAAAGGATAACTGCTTATATTCTTCTTCCTTATGCTCTACCTGCCAGTTTTCTTTTGCATACTCGCCTATCAGTTGTCTGGTAATATACTGCTCTTCGATCGGTATCTTATACATCATCCGTCCTCCACAGGTAATAAAATAATGCGCCCGTTTCAACACCACGCCCATCTTCTTCAGATGGTCAAATTCCAGATGTCCGTACCGTCTCGCCTTTACGATCCTGCCTGCTGATTTCGGTCCTATCCCCGGCACCCGGAGCAGCGTATCATAAGAAGCTGTCTGCACTTCGATCGGGAACTGTTCCAGATGCCGGATCGCCCAGTCGCATTTCGGATCCATCCGGACATTAAAATTCGGTCGCTCCTCCGACAACAATTCATCTGCCTGAAATCCGTAAAACCGCAGCAGCCAGTCTGCCTGATACAGTCGGTGTTCTCTCAGAAGCGGAACCGGAGTCGCAAGAGACGGAAGTGCCGAGTCCTCATTTACCGGAATATAGGCGGAATAAAAGACACGTTTCAGATCATAGTTCTGGTATAACTTCTGTGTCGTCTGAACCAACGTATAGTCGCTCTCATCGGATGCCCCAATGATCATCTGTGTACTCTGACCTGCCGGTGCAAATGCCCGTGGCTTCCATGTATCCTGAGTTGCCGGAGCAAAGGAAGCAGCTTTCTTCCAAAGAGAGCCGCCTCCATTACTCTGTGCTCCGGTCAGCCGTAACTGTTCTTTCCCGAATATACTTCCCGGCAGGTAACGATTCCCCAGACTGCGTTCCATTCTTGCATCTTTCCCTATCAGGGTTCTTGTCTCTGCGATCGTATCACGCACCTTCCCCATCGGAGTCATGATCGTCTGGAAACTCTTATTCGGAGCAAGCTTCTTTAGGCTCTCCGCAGTCGGCAGCTCCAGATTCACACTGATGCGGTCGGCCAGAAATCCGGCAGCCGCAAGTAGTTCATCCGGCGCACCCGGAATCGTCTTTACATGAATATATCCGTTGAACCTGTATTTTGTACGAAGGAGCTGTAAGGTTATACAGATCTGCTCCATCGTGTATGCCGGATCACGGATCACACCGGAGCTTAAGAACAGCCCTTCTATATAATTCCTTTTATAAAATTCGATCGTCAGTTCACAGATCTCCTCCGGCGTAAAAGTGGCACGCTTGACATCATTCGATACTCGGTTCACGCAATACTTGCAGTCATAAATACAATGATTCGTCATCAGAATCTTGAGCAGAGAGATACAGCGCCCGTCTGATGCAAAGCTGTGACAGATTCCGCAGGATCGTGCATTTCCGAGCATTTCTTCCTTTCCTTTTCGATCCACACCGCTGGATGTACATGCCACATCATACTTCGCCGCATCCGCCAGTATATGTAATTTTTCCTGTATAGTTTTATTTGCTTGTATTTCGAACATATGTTTATTATAAGAACTTACGTTCGATTTTTCAAGTGGAAATTTTTGTTTTTTACATACGAAAAAGGCTTCCTGAAAGGATCCATGTAGCTAAATCAAACCTGTTCACTCAAATATTTATATCAAAATGAACAAGAGTATCATCTATTATTCCGCAAGACGCTTCCGCTCTACCTTCGACGTAATGGTACATAAGGCTGCAAAATACGCAGCCTAAGTACCAACGCGAATAAACTGAGACCTTAACGAGGGGACCGAGTTTAGTTCGAAGTTACACAGAGGGGGCAGGCTTGCTTCATAATAATAATACTCTCGTCCATTTTGCTCAAAACAATACTTTGCAAACAGGTTTGATATATCTGCAATATTAACAGGAAGCCTTTTTCTGTCTTTGTAATAAACTACATGCATATTTCCACATTTAAAAATCAAACTGGTAATCGTTTCATATTGCGAAAATGTTACAGAATTATTACAATTCCATTGTACTCGATCGATACATTTATAAATTACAACAGGAGGATCTTATTATGTGTATGAATTGTAACTGTTCAGATCTTTGGAATATGATCTGCAAATATCTGGGTTTAGGCTGTTAAATTAAAAAAAGGCTTCCCACTAATGTATGGGCTTATATCTTTATGGAACAGACCTTTTTTCACGTCGGTCCTTAGTGAACTGCGATAAGCAGTGAACTTAGTACCGTTACGTGAAAAATAGAACGCAAGTGTTCTGTGAAATAAAGGATATAGCCCATGCATCAGTGGGAAGCCTTTTTATTATTAAATATTTTAATTATTTCTTCTTATTCTTCAAGTCTGTCACCAGAATCATTGCTGCGCCGACTACCATAACAATCGCACCGATCAGCAGGAAGATGGTTCCATAGCCAAGGCTATAGACTATATCGCCATTGGTATTATTCTTGATCTGAACCATTGTATTGACCAGATCGATCATGATCACAGCCAGAGTCAGGATCGCTGTAAGTAACGTCCATTTTCTTGCATTTTTAAATACCATTATAATACTTGTGATCAATGCAAAAAATATAACAAGGATTCCATCTCCACTCAGGAAATTGACGGATTCTGTTGTTCCATCCACAGTCGCCTGAACGAACGGCTGGAAGTTTGCCCATATCAGAAGCACCGCCATAAGTCCGATCAGAACTCTTCCGATCGCAACAGGTTTCGGTGTCTCCATCTTCTCATTTGCTACATTTGAAAACCGTTTGGAGATTCCTCCATAGGTCTTACTGTAATCCATAATGGATAAATCTTTCTCTCTGTGCTCTCCACTGCCGGAGGTTGTCTGCACAGAATCTTTCTCATTCTGTTCTGCCATAAAAAACTCCTTTAATTACTCCTCTGGGACAAGGCTACGATCGGGAAACGATTTACAACCTTTGTCATTGCTTCCTACTGCTCCCGGAAAATGATATTTCCTGTCGCTGCATCCATCTCGTCTACAATTGCAAGGGATTCCAGATGATATCCCAGATTCCGGATGATCTGTCCGCCGGTCTGGAAGCCTTTTTCGATTACGATACCGATTCCCGCAACATTTGCACCGGCTGATGTCACGATAGAGATCAGTCCCTGAAGGGCACAGCCATTTGCAAGGAAGTCATCAATGATCAGAACATTGTCGTCCGGATTCAAGAACTTCTTTGACACGATAACCTGATTCTTACATTTATGGGTAAAGGATTCTACCTCTGCCACATACACTTCGCCTTCTATATTGATGCTTTTTGATTTCTTCGCAAAGATAACAGGCACATCAAACTGTCGCGCTGCCACACATGCGATCCCGATTCCGGATGCCTCGATCGTGAGAATCTTATTGATCGGCGTTCCTTCAAAACGCTTCTTAAATTCTTCACCGATCTGGTCAAATAACCGGATGTCCATCTGGTGATTCAAAAAGCTGTCAACCTTTAATACATTTCCTTCTTTTACAATTCCGTCTTTTACAATTCTTTCTTCTAAGAAATTCAACTGTAGTTCCTCCTTGAGATTGCTTTCGTCCTTAACAAACAATTAGTACAATCATACATCATTTCTCGACGAGATTCTACTGGAAATGTATTTTTTATGATTCGAATTATTCACGCCTACCAGTCTGATCCCATTTTGCTGAGTGCTGATGCAATACTATCAATTCCAAGCACGATCAGATACAGTCCGATCAGATAACCGAATGCGACAACTGCCATAATCGGTTCTATCAGAAGCATAACTCCGATCACGATACCGATGATATTCAACAACAGGGATACAAGTCCGAAGCTGTTACCTGCAAAATACCGTACTGTGCTGATATGGGACAGTCTGGATATACTGTGCATAATGATCCAGAGTGCAAAGAGCCAGATTACTAACCGTTGTGTGGCTCCCGGACAGAGGATCAGCATCATACCAAGCAGGGTACTTAAGATGCCAGAGGTCAGGGATACTGTCGGTACAACTCCCATATGCCGCTCCATCTTTACATAGAATATAATATCTGCTATACCGCTGACTGCTGCCACGATTCCGTAACAGATGACAATACTGTTCAACATACTTTCAGGACGGATCATCGTAAAGATACCAAGTATAGTGAGTATGATTCCCAGTATCAGCTCCATCCAGCCAAATTCTGTTCGTTTCCTCATAATTCTCACCTCTTATCCTGTAAAATGCTCATAAATTCGTCTCCTGTAATCGTCTCTTTCTCATATAAAAAGGCTGCCAGTTCATCCAGCTTTTCCCGGTTCTCCTCTAAAATCTTACGCGCTTTTTCATGCTGAACCTTCACCAGTTCTACAACCTTGCGGTCAATCTCCCGCTGGGTTTCCGGTGAACAGGTAAGGGATGTATCCCCACCAAGATACTGATTATTTCTCGTCTCCATCGCAACCATATCAAAGTCATTATTCATGCCATACTGGGTGATCATCGCCCGTGCGATCTTCGTTGCCTGCTCGATATCATTCGATGCTCCGGTCGTAACCTCACCGAATATCACTTCCTCTGCTGCACGTCCACCGGTAAAGGTTGCAATCTTATTTTCCAGTTCTTCTTTTGTCAGCAGATATTTGTCTCCCTGTTCCACCTGCATGGTGTAGCCGAGCGCACCTGAGGTTCTCGGAATGATCGTGATCTTCTGTACCGGTGCCGAGTGCGACTGCATGGCCGCTACGAGCGCATGGCCGATCTCATGATAGGCAACCACATGCTTTTCTTTATCTGATAAAACAGCATTCTTCTTCTGATATCCTGCGATAACTACTTCTACGCTTTCTTCAAGATCTGCTTCTGTAACGATCGTTCTGCCTGCCCGTACTGTCCGAAGAGCTGCTTCATTTACGATATTTGCCAGCTCTGCACCGGAAGCTCCTGCTGCCATTCTTGCAATCGTATGGAAATCCACATCATCCGAAACCTTAATCTTTCTGGCATGTACCTGAAGGATTGCTTCCCTTCCTTTCAGATCCGGAAGTTCAACCGGAACTCTACGGTCGAATCGACCCGGACGGGTAAGTGCAGGATCAAGCGATTCCGGTCGGTTTGTTGCCGCCAGGATGATAACGCCGTTGTTTCCTTCAAAACCATCCATCTCAGTCAGGAGCTGGTTCAAGGTCTGTTCTCTTTCATCATTTCCTCCGATCTGTCCGTCACGCTTCTTACCGATCGCATCAATCTCATCGATAAATACGATACATGGTGCTTTTTCCTTTGCCTGCTTGAACAGATCTCTGACCTTGGAGGCACCCATACCTACAAACATTTCTACGAATTCCGAACCGGACATCGAGAAGAACGGTACATTGGACTCTCCCGCAACTGCTTTTGCAAGCATTGTTTTACCGGTTCCCGGAGGACCTACTAACAGGACACCTTTTGGCATCAAAGCACCGACATCCGTATATTTCGCAGGGTTGTGCAAATAATCAACGATTTCTGCCAGATTCTCTTTTGCTTCATCCTCTCCTGCGACATCCGAGAAACGGATACCGTTTGTTGACTGCACATATACCTTGGCATTGCTCTTGCCCATTCCAAAGGACATCGCATTCTTACCGCCCGCCTGTTCGATCAGCTTCTTACTGAAATACTGACCCAGTCCGATGAATATAATGATCGGAAGAAGGAATGTCAACAGGAAATGCCAGACCGGTGATACCGTCTCATCGACATTCTTTGAAAATACCGCTCCGGCATCGTATAACCGTTCCGTCAGTCCCGGATCATCCATAGCTCCGGTCTTATAGTATGTGTTCTTATCCTTGTCTGTGAAGATGATCTCAGAATCAGCCACCTCTACTTCACCATATTTTTCTCATTGATCATCTTCATAAATGTTCCGTAATCTACTTCCTTGACCTGTGTCTTCATCAGAAGCGGATAAATGAACATATTAAAAACCAGAAGAATAACCAGCACGATCCCATAATAGAAGATCAATGGCTTCTTGGGTGATTTTACTTCTTTCATATGTCTCCTCTCTTTCCGGCAGGTACCTGTAATTTCTACACATGTGTACTGCCTTTTCCTGTATTATTTCCAAGTTTCGCAAATTATCATAGCAATCATCGCTAACCTGTGTTGACACAGCTTTTGGTATTGCTTATGCAGGAAAAGCTATTAGCACTCGCTATATAAGAGTGCTAAGTTTCTTTTAGAACAATATAGCCAGAAAAAAAGGAAATGTCAATCTCTTTTATAAAGATTTCACACTTCCTTTACAGCTTTTTATTTTATATTATTTTGATACATCAATTATAAATTCCGGCGTTCCCATTGCTCCTGCACCCAGCTCATATTTATTAAAAAATACCACAACCTGATCCTTGTCATTGATATAAAACTGTGTATCTTCATTGATCAGATCTTCCAGATCTAAATCTTCCCATAGATAGAATTTCTTTTCGTCGTCCCAGGTATTGATCTGCTTCTGAACCTCATCGGCTATGATCTTCTTATAATTGCTGCCAAACCATTCTTTTAATGTAATATCCTTTCCTGTATCCAGATCGATGTTATAATAGAACATCTGGTAATAACCGGTTGCCCGGGTCTCATTTTCACTGATCACAAAGGATACATAATGTTCATCCAGACATTTGACCTCATAGTCAATAACGATATCATATGGGATAAAGTTCTTCGGATCTCCCCCGGTTAATATATAAGCGTTATACTCTTCTTCCGCACGCTTCTTACTTGCTTCCACTTCCTGGTTGATCATCTTTGCTATCTCACGATTCACACGCTTTTCCAGTTCGGAATTTCCGGTATTATTCAACTGCGGAACTTTCACATTTACATATTTGGCTTCATCCGCATATTCATATTCCCGGAAGGTAAATACCTGACACACAGGACCGATAAACGGCGTATCTGCTGCTGCCTTTGCAAACGTCGGAGATACATTCAGCAGAACCACAAATATCAAAAACATTGCAGCTACGGCCTCTCCTGCATAACGCAGTATATGTTTCTTCTGTCTCGTATATATATTAACAGGCTTCTGATCCGACATCCCTGTGCTCTCTGTCGTCAGTCCTTCTTCTATCGCATCCTGAACTATGGAATTCAATTGTTCCGGAATTTTTATATTTTCATATTCCTCTTTATTAAACTTCATCATAAACCTCCAAATCCAGCTTTAAGAGTTTCAAAGCCTTATACAACCTTGATTTTACTGTGTTGATATTATCTCCTGTAACCTCTGCGATCTTGTCAAATTGCATATCTTCAAAAAAACGCAAAAGAACGACTGTTTTCAATTTTGCCGGAAGCCGATCCATAGAATGATACAGATCGACATATTCCTCCTGCTTTCCCGTCCTGTCTGTACTGTCTTCAAGTGAATCATCCTCCTGCAGATAGACAACCTTTTTTTGCCTTCGCAAAGCCATCAGACATTCATTGATCAGTATACGATACGCCCATGTTTCAAAGTATTCCGGACTTTTTACCTGGCTCCGGTTCTGCAGTATCTTAACGACCGCATCATGAACCGCATCTAAAGCATCCTGTTCATTCTTCATATAGCCAAATGCCATCCGATAAAACTTCTCCTGATTATCCTCAATAAATCGTATCACCACAGTTGACCGGATTCCCGTATCTTGTGATTCCTGCTTTTTATAACCGGCACGTTCATTCTGATATTTCGTTTTTCTTAAAATACTACGCTCATTCACGTTCTGTTCCCTCTGTTAATATTTTTATTTATCCAGTGTATGTTCCTCCAGATATGTAAGCCATTTTTCACAATATTTCTTATTCAGATGAATTCCATCTGTGGCCGCATCATCCGGCAGAACTCCATCTGTTGATACCGCTTCCTGCACATTCACAAATGTAGCACCTTCATCCGCTGCAAGCTGCTCTAATCGTTTATTATATTCCGCGATCTTATCATTTCTGACATATCCACCGGAATCCGATACCGCTTTACTTACCGGAAGTACCGACTGAATAAATATCTTTGCAGATGGATTTTGTGCCTTAATATCATCAATGATCTGCTTGTAATCTGAGATAAATATATCATTACTGATCCAGCCTGTCTCATTGATTCCAAACATTAAATATACACGATTATATCTTGTTCTGGCAAGTGCCTCCATCACTGACCGGTCTTCATCGTCCTGATGGATTACTTTTGCGGTATATGCGCTTGCAACAGTTAATCCCTTGTGTACATATGCGGTTGTCTGTATACCGGTTTGTAACACGAAGCCTTCCGTTCTGGAATCTCCGACAAATACCGCATCCGAAAAATCATTTGATTTGTCATCGCTCTTTAAATCCATGTTTTTTACTGATCCTGTTGTAGTATCATCGCCCCTGCCTGTCAGCAATGTCTCTTTCACATTACCGGTTCCGGAACTCTCTGTCGTACTTACCTCTGTTGTCACAGGCTCCTGCGTTGATCCTTCTACAATCGGTCTGTCTTTCGCCATATGTATGAACCGAATACTGATGCAGAACGCAAACAGAAGCATTGCTGCTGCCGTTCCACGCATAAATATCTGCTGTCTTCTTCTCCTTCTCTTTCTCTTTTGCTGCATTAAGAACATCTTTCTTCTTTTTTGTAATCTGACTCTATTCCTATTCTGACGCATTATCCGTTCCTCCTTATCTATCTCAAAAGTATTTCTTACTTTGTTTTCTATTATTTAGATGTTTAAGGATGAGAAAAAGTTGATACAAATTTATATTTTTTGAAAAAATTTTGATTTGACGAAATTTTAATCTGAAGTTCCTTGCTTTATACAATAAGACTTTCCATAAAGCAAAAAAACATCCAATCGGTTAACGACATATTCATATCTGTTATCCGATTAGATGTTTTTTGTTTATCTGATATTTTTATTATGCTTCTTCCCTTGCTTCCGGATCAAAATGCTCCCTGACCAGCTTCACAACTACACCGGAAAGTAAGAATACTGCGATCAGGTTTGGTATCGCCATCAGACCATTGAAGGTCTCTGCAATACTCCAGAGTAATCCAAGATCTAAGGTTGCACCAACGATAGCAACCAGTGAATAAACAAACATAAACGGCTTATTTACCTTTGTTCCGAATAAAAACTCAATACACCTCGCACCATATAATCCCCAACCAATAATAGTTGAAAATGCGAAACAGCACATCGCTACAGCTGTAAAAAGTGATACCCAGTTGCCATATGTAGCAGTAAACCCACTGATCGTAAGCTCAGCGCCCGCTGCCTGTCCATATGTGATCGGCACTTCGCTGCAAAGTATAACCAGTGCAGTCAGGGTACAGATAACTATAGTATCTACGAATACTTCAAAGATTCCAAAGAATCCCTGTTTTACCGGCTTTCTTGTATCTGCACATGCATGTGCGATTGAACCTGTACCAAGCCCGGCCTCATTTGAAAAGATACCTCTTGATACACCCTTCTTCATGCTCATGAAAAAGCTTCCAACAACACCACCGGTTACTGACGCCGGTGAAAATGCGCCTTCCACAATCTCTTTAAATACTGCCGGCACATGATTGATATTTAAAATTACGACTCCAAGTGCAAGCACCACATAGAACAGCGCCATAAATGGTACCAGCTTCTCTGTTACCTGCCCGATTCTCTTAATCCCGCCAAGTAGGATCAATGCAAGCAGGACTGCAAGCACAATACCGATGACCAGATTTATGTTTGATACGGAATCCTTTGAAATAATTCCATAATTAAATAATGCAGAGTCGATCGCTGTCGTGATCGTGTTTACCTGTGTGGCATTTCCTGTACCGAACACTGTGATCACACCAAATGCCGCAAACAGATATGCAAGCCAGTGCCAGTGCTTCTTCAGACCATTCTTGATGTAATACATCGGTCCGCCGACAAATTCGCCCTTATCATTCTTCTCCCGGAAATGAACGGCGAGTGTTACTTCTGAAAACTTTGTACACATACCAAGAAGTGCGGATATCCACATCCAGAAGACGGCGCCCGGTCCACCGATAGCGATTGCTCCTGCAACACCTGCTATATTTCCTGTACCGACCGTAGCCGCAAGCGCGGTACACACCGCCTGAAACGGTGTCATGGCTCCATCGGCAGCCTGTTTCTTTCGAAACATTCGCCCGATCGTAACTTTCATCGCATATGGAAATTTCCGGATCTGCAGAAACCGGGTTCGGAAGCTTAACACCAGACCGACACCAATAATACAGATCATGGCAGGGACACCCCATATAAAGTTATTGACTACGTTGTTGATTGATTCAATTGTTTCTAACATATTTTACTACTAATTTCCTTTACTATAATCTGGCAAGTTTTTCGAATTCAGGTCGTACGCTCTTAAATATGTCCATACGTTTCGGTGAAAATATTCGAAACCTAAACCTCTTCACGTCCGGTTTTTGCACGAATAAGCATTAGAATTACAAATAACAGCACGATACAAACCGGAAGCGCAAGCCATGAAAGTGCGGCAAGCTTCGCAGCCTGAAGAATTCCGATCAGCAGATATCCAACCATACATACTGCAGCTACAACAATTGCATATGGAAGCTGTGTAGATACATGGTTTACATGCTCACAATGTCCTCCGGCAGATGCCATGATCGTTGTATCTGAGATTGGGGAGCAGTGGTCACCACATACCGCACCTGCAAGACAGGATGCGATAGAGATTACCATCATCTGTCCGGATGGGAATACGCCGATCACGATCGGGATCAGAATACTGAAGGTTCCCCATGACGTTCCGGTGGCAAATGCAAGTAAGGCTGCAACAATGAATATGATCATCGGCAGGAAGCCCTGCATGGAACCGGCAGAACTGGATACCAGATCAGCTACATATACCTTTGCGCCAAGGAGATTCGTCATACCGGAAAGTGTCCACGCCATTGTAAGGATCAGGATCGGTGCGATCATTGATTTGAAACCTTCCGGTATACATTCCGTAAATTCCCGGAAGGATAAGGTATCACGCAGCATGAAATAAATAAACGTAAATACCAGTGTAACAGCACCACCAAGCACCAGACCAACCGATGCGGATGAATTTGCGAATGCATCTACAAATGATGTTCCGCTGAAGAAACCGCCTGTATATACCATTGCAATGATACAGCTTATGATCAGCACAACAACCGGCAGGATCAGATCCAGCACATGTGCATTTTCTTTTAAAATTTCTTCTTCATTATCTTCATATGGTCTTCCCGGAGTTGTGAACAGATCCCCTGCTATCGCATTCATTTCATGTCTCTTCATCGGACCGAAATCAACACGAAGAATGGTTACTCCAAGTACCATGACTAACGTAAGAAGCGCATACAGATTATATGGAATTGTCTGGATAAATACTGCAAATCCGTTAATTCCAGCATCTTCCGGTACGGATGATGTAACAGCTGCAGCCCATGAACTGATCGGTGCTATGATACACACCGGTGCTGCTGTAGCATCAATAATATAAGATAATTTGGCTCTTGATACTTTATGACGATCTGTTACGGGACGAAGGACACTTCCTACAGTCAGACAATTAAAATAATCGTCTACAAAGATCAGGATTCCAAGAACCATAACGGATAATTGTGCACCAATCCTTGTCTTAATGTGTTTTGATGCCCATTTTCCAAATGCCGCAGAGCCTCCTGCTTTATTTAACAGGGATACCAGAATACCAAGCATAACAAGAAATACCAGAATACCCGTATTTCCTGAATCTGAAAGCTTCGCGATCATACCGCCATTTTCATTAAACAGCATGGTATTGATACCTAACTCCAGATTGAAATTCGAATATAATAATCCACCTGTGATAATACCTGCAAGCAATGAGGTATAAACTTCCTTTGTGATCAGTGCCAGACCGATCGCAATAACCGGTGGAAGCAGAGATAATATCGTTGCATATGTCTTACATTGATAATTCTCCGGATCTGCGATCTCCCCCGGTGTTTTACCGGTTACCACCATGAGTACGATTATGATCGCAATGAATATAAGCATCGCTATCTGTTTTCTTTTGATCTTCAATTTCTCTCCTCCAAAATTTTCTTTTGTTTTTTATGCCCTATGATAAGCATTCTGCTACATTCGTTTCCATAAAGGCACACTACTTTTCCAGTATAAAGTGCTATCCCTGAGAAATCAAGTTTTACCTGACATTTTAAAAGGGTATTTTCGGAATTTGTTCCAAAAATACCCTGGATTCTTATTTTATATCAGTATTGTACCTCTTATAAATCAATTACTTTTAGAAATCAACCTCTGAATCATAATAACAGCACTTTAAGAGTTTCTCCATCTCTTCCTGACTTGGCTGTCTTGGATTTGATCCTGTACATGCATCCAATATTGCATTTGCTGCGATCTCAGGCAACCGCTCTAAGAATACATTCTCAGGTACAAAGCCCTGCTCTGCCGGATAGCTGTCAGCACCATAATGTTTGATACAGTGTGGGATATTCAGATCATCGTTCATCTTACGCAGATAGTTGATCAGAAGTGTTACCTTCTCATCTAATGTATCACCGCCAAGTCCCATAAAGTCTGCGATCACTCCATATCTTTCTTTTGCAGTTTCATCCTTTGCATTAAATGCGATGACCTTCGGCAGATACATTGCATTTGCCGCACCGTGAATGATGTGTGCGCCATAATCCGCAAATGCTGCACCTGTTTTATGTGCCATAGAATGAACAATACCCAGAAGCGCATTTGAGAATGCCATACCTGCAAGGCACTGAGCGTTGTGCATTGCGTCACGTTTTTCCATGTCTCCGTTATAAGAACCAACCAGATCATTCTGGATCATCTTAATAGCATGTAATGCAAGCGGATCTGTGAAATCACAGTTTGCGGTTGATACATATGCCTCGATCGCATGTGTCATTGCATCCATACCGGTATGAGCAACTAACTTCTGCGGCATTGTCTCTGCCAGCTCAGGATCAACGATTGCTACATCCGGTGTGATCTCAAAATCAGCGATCGGGTATTTGATGCCCTTCTGATAATCCGTGATAATTGAAAAGGCCGTTACTTCAGTTGCAGTTCCTGAAGTAGATGAAATTGCACAGAAATGAGCTTTTTTACGAAGGGAAGGAATACCAAATACCTTACACATATCTTCAAATGTAATGTCCGGATATTCATATTTGATCCACATTGCCTTTGCCGCATCAATCGGAGAACCTCCGCCGATCGCTACGATCCAGTCCGGTTCAAACTCCAACATGGCAGCGGCACCCTTCATAACTGTTTCAACAGACGGATCCGGTTCAATGCCTTCAAATAACTGAACTTCCATTCCTGCCTCTTTCAGATTCTTTTCTACTTTATCCAGAAATCCAAAGCGTTTCATCGAGCCACCGCCAACACAGATCATCGCCCTTTTTCCTTTAAAAGTTTTTAATGCATCTAATGCATCCTTTCCATGATAAATATCTCTAGGTAACGTAAATCTTGCCATCTTTCCATCCTCCTATTACTCTATCTTATTGGTACGACTAAGGAGCCGCAAACGGCTCTTGCCTATAAAAAACAAAAAGTAGTGTACTACTACACTACTTTCTGATTATATCACAATTCTTTTCATTTCTCATTATATTTTTGTGAAATTTAAACAACTGTTTTTGTGAAAAATTAATTTTTCTAAACTTTTTATACAAAAAATGGCATTTTTCTAATGTTGAGCTACTTTCCTGCAAGAATCAGCTGAAGCAGGCTCTTATCCAACATTAATGCACGGTTCCAGGGATTCAGAATAATGCCCTCTATATCGTCCGTCATTAAAGCTGCTTCAAAGAGATGGCTGATATCTGCCATAAAGGTTGACATTACGGCTTCACCGCCCTTTATCTCCTCATCAAAGCTGGTAAATGCCATCCACCAGTACCGCTCATCCTCGGTCTGGATCGCCTGGATCTGCAAACTGCTCTCCGCACCCGCCGGTGGTATAACAGCAACAATGAACTGTCCATTTGCTCTCGCACGTCGTCTTATCACTGTAAGTGTATGTGCAAGCATTTCTTCTGTCGGTTCCTGCTGTAAAACAAGGATTGCTTCTTCGATTGTCTCATTTCCCTGTAAACCTTCATCTACAGGTATCTGATCTTCATATTTTTTCGTATCCATATACCGTCTGATCTCCCAAATATCTTCTCATATTTTATCTTGAAAATCTTCTTTATAACAGTCCCTGAATCAGAATGATCAGGATCAGAACAGGAAGTACAAACTGGAAATATGGTTTTAATTTTACGGACATTTTCACTCCGGAACCGGTATTTACTTCCTCAATATAATTATCAAAGCCCCAACCCCATTTCGTAACACAGAACAACAGATAGATCAGTGAACCGAGTGGGAGCAGAAGATTACTTACCAGGAAGTCCTCACTGTCTAATACATCCCTGCCACCGATCAGGTGCAAATCACTCCACACGTTGTATCCCAGAACACAAGGAAGACTTGCGATCAGTATGATGATACAGTTGATGAAAGCCGTTTTATTTCTGCTCCATCCAAACATATCCATCGCAAATGACATGATATTTTCAAATACGGCGATAACCGTAGAAAAGCTTGCAAATGTCATAAACAGAAAGAACAATGAACCCCAGATCCTGCCGCCTGCCATATTTACAAATACATTCGGCAGCGTTACAAATATCAGCTTTGGTCCTGCAGTGACCTCTACTCCATAGCTGAAGCATGCCGGAAAAATGATCAATCCTGACATAACAGCAACAAATGTATCCAGGGCACAGATTCGCACACCTTCGCCTGCCAGCGCATGATCCTTGCTCATATAACTTCCGAAGATCTCCATCGCAGCTACACCAAGACTCAGAGTGAAGAAGGCCTGATTCATAGCCGCGGAGATCACATTTCCGATACCGACTTTCTCAACCGTTGACAGATTTGGAATCAGGTAGAACCGTAAACCTTCACCGGCTCCTGATAAAGTAATGCTGTGAACTGCCAGTACCACGATCAGCACCAACAGTGCTGTCATCATAATCTTACTGATTCGTTCCAGACCATTCTGAAGCCCACGGCTGCATACGATAAATCCGACAATAACCGTCAGGATCATCCAGAAGCCCATCTGCTTCGGATCGGCAAGCAGATCCGAGAATACAGATCCGGTCGCATCCGCATCCATACCGGCCTTGAATTCGCCTGTGACAAATTTATAAAAATAAGATACCATCCAGCCGGATACGGTTGTGTAATACATCATCAGAACATAACAGCCAAGGATCGCAAACCATCCATGAATGTGCCATTTACTCTTTGGTTTTTCAAGCTCCTTATAGGCCAGAACTGCACTCTTTCTGCTGCCTCGTCCGACCGCAAGCTCCATCGTCAGAACCGGAAGCCCCATCGCCACAAGGAACAGCAGATAGAACAATACAAATATTCCTCCACCATTTTCTCCTACCACATATGGGAATCTCCATACATTTCCAATTCCAATCGCACATCCCGCACTTACTAATAAAAAGCCTAAACGGGATTTAAATGATTCTCGTTTCATATTTTCTACTTTTTCTCCTGTATTTCTTGCTTCTCTATGCCGATGCCTTAAGCATCCGATCTCGCATAAGAATTCTTCATCTGATTACTCAGTTCATATAAGACTTTGGAAAGCGTATTACCGGTCTCTTTCCGGAGGATATCTGCCATTTCCTGATTGGCCTGCTCTCGAAGCGCACTTCGTTTACCGACATCCGGTTCTTTTTCTATCTGCTCATCGTATCGGTTGATCACCTCATGCCCTTTCGCAAGCATGGTTTCCTGATACCGTTCGATATGAAACAGCGACTTGCTGTAAGATGCATCTGCCATCGCTGCGATCATCCGGCTGTTCCAGTAGAAATTATCGGTAGATACATCAGCGGTCGTGTTCGCCAGATATTCCGGTGTTGTGTCCACATTTGCATAAAATGGCACCATGACATTAAACGCATTTGAAGCAAATGCCACCCACTCGATCACACGGCTGTCCTCTGCTCCATATGGTCGCATCTGGATCGCAGACATGAAATCAGTCCGGTTAACGCCGATGGAACGATATGCACCTGCCATCTTCTTATCTCCATATGGAAGATATGGGTCATATGGTGTTCCCTGATAATGCGAGGACAACACATATTTGACATCCTCCATCGTCACCTTATACTCCGGAATCAGACTCCATGGAATGTCGTCCGATACCGGTGTGTAATCTGCATTTTCACCATCCCAGCGGTACGTCTTCGGATTCAGGTACCGCTCCATAAACCATGCTCTTGGCGTATTGTAGACATGATCCGAATCATCATGGCTGCCAAATATCTCTCTTGGATTAATGAATCTACCAAACGGCAGATCCGCATCTTCGTCCTTACGTTCTGTGCTTCTTCTAATAGTCAGATCCAGATGATTCTTCTCGATAAATTCCGCCAGATCTTTTGAGCACATATGTGCGTTCTGATCCGTTAATGCATCCTTCATATCAAATACATCCGTGCCGAACTGATTCGGCATCACAACATAGACATCATCCGGCACTTTCTTCGCGATCCAGTGATGTCCTCCGATCGTCTCCATCCACCAGATCTCATCCTGATCCTGGAATGCGATTCCATTCATCTCGTAGGTTCCGTACGTTTCAAGCAGATTTCCAAGACGTTCTACACCTGCTCTCGCACTTCTTATATATGGGAGTACCAGACAGACAATATCTTCTTCTCCGATTCCGCCCGATATTTCTTCGTTTCCGTTCTCTGCCGGCTGATACTCGACCAGAGGATCTGCACCGAGCACTCTCGGATTCGATGTAATGGTTTCGGTCGCTGTCATTGCAACATGGGCTGCATTTACACCGCTTGCCGCCCAGATGCCCTCACCATCGACTGCATTTGGCATCGAGGTATAGCGCATCGCTTCTTCCGGAAGCGGAATTTCCAGATGCGCCAGAACCGAATGGTAGATCTTTGGCTGTTCTTCCGGTTCTACGACTACAAATTTCTTCGGCATATAATGACCGGATCCTGAATCATCGTTTCTGGCAATGATCGTTGATCCATCATAGGATGCCTTCTTTCCAACTAATATCGTTGTACATGCCATCAGGCTTCACTCCTTTTTCAATCACAACTACTGTCTAAGTTTATTTTAACAGCTGCTCCTTTAACACCTTGATCACACCCTGATTGCGCATCGTATCTGCTACATGGGCTGCTACCTGCTTTACCTCATCTCTGGCACTTCCGATCGCATAGCTTTCCTTTGCACAGGCAAGCATACCAAGGTCATTGATATTATCACCAAATACCATAACTTCATCCGGTTTGATCTCATATTTATCAAGCAGAAACTGTAATGCACTTCCCTTGTTGATCGATGGTTCCGAACAGTCTACCCAGTAAACTCCGGCAGGTGCCAGTAGAATGGTATCCTTCCATTTGTCATAAAACCAGTCTTTTACGATCCGCTCTGCATCCTCCGGGTGAAATATCGAGATCTTCACGATATCATCATTAATATCGGTAAGATCCGGCACTGCCTTGATCTCATAGCGATATGCTTCCCGCATCCAGTTATACAGTCGTCCATCCTCGCTTCCAACATAGGCATAATCCCTTCCACAGAGCAACAGCTCTACATCCGGCAGCTTCTCTGCATCCTCCACGATCGCACGGATCAGGTCTTTCTCCATCGGACGTTTGAGCCATGTTTCGCCCTTGCTTCCTCTGACAAATCCGCCATTATCCGGGATATATAAGATCTGATCTGCAACCGGTGCAAATAACTTCTTAAGGCTCGCATACTGCCTGCCGCTTGCTGCTACAAAAGTTATATTCTTTTCTTTTAATGCCTTTATTACATCATAGATCTCAGGATTGATCTCAAATGTTCCGTCAGGAACAAGAGTTCCATCCACGTCACTTGCTACTAATTTTATCATTTTTACTTACGCTCCATTTTCATTTAACTAAAAACAGCCGTCCGGCAACATTCCTACAGGAAATCTCCTACAGGAACAAATGTCTCACGCCCTCCGCGTCAAAGGTCACCTGTGGTACATGATCTACCTCGATCTGGTAGAGTGCATTTGCTGCCAGATGCTCGGCTGCCTGCTCCAGATCACGGATACCGGAGGTATTCTTGAATTCTTCTATGACCGCATCCAGCCCATCCTCTGTAATGATACATTCATTCTCTTTCAGACCGATCCGCTTCAATACCTTTGGCAATGCAAATTTACTGAAAATGATCTTCTTTTCTTCAAAGGTATAATCCGGTATGTCGATAACCGCAAAACGTGACATCAATGGCGCACTGATATCTTCTTTATTATTTGCCGTTGCGATCGGATATACGCCAACGGTCGGGATCATACACTCCATATAGTTATCTGTAAATCCAAGATTATCAAGCAAAGTCAGAAGTACATCCGCAGGATTTCCATTTCCCTTTCCTGATGCAGCCTTATCAAGCTCATTGATAATAAATACCAGATTGGATTCTCCTGCGATCGAGAATGCTTCCATGATGATACCCGGCTTTGCATTTGCATAGATTCTGGAGCTTCCTGTAAGCTGCTCCGGATCATTGATCGAACTCATATCAAGGGTTGTCCATGGCAGTTTCAGAATACGGGCAACCGCATACGCGATCTGTGATTTTCCGGTACCGGCAGGTCCGACCAACAGAAGTCCATAAGCAGGAAGGGTATGAGTTCGGTTGATCTGGATAACCGTCTCCATGATCCTCTGCTTTACACGTTCCATTCCATATAATTCTTCATCCAGAATCCGTCTTGCTTCAACCGGATCGATCGCTTCAAAATAATTGCTCTTCCACTGAATATTCATCATGATCGAGAGTGCTCTCTGTGCATGACGACGCTCCTCCGGTGACACCTCATTTGATCTGGCAACAGCAAGATTTCTTCTCGCCCAGAGACGGATATTATCCGGCATCGTTCTGCCCGCACATGTCATAAAATCAGAAATGCTCTGAAGACTGGTCAGCTTCATATCGTCGCCTTCCTCGTCTGCATCGTCATCCTCCTCGACTTCCTCTGATGCTGTACTTGCAAGCAGTCGTTCGATCATAAACTGTAAAAATCCATCTGCCGCAGATAACTTGGTTCCGCCACCAAATGCTGTCTCTCGGATTCTGTATACTGCATATCCGTCTTCCAGATTTTTACCGGACAGACGTACACTGATATGATTTTCTCCCAGCCATTTGATCAGACTGACAAATCTGGAATCAATCTTTAAAATATCTGCTGAAAATGTCTCCCCATTTTCCTTGAATTCAAAAGCAGTACGCTTTGCCGGATTTGTAAAAACGCCCAGCGCATGATGGATCCACTGTCTCTCACTGTTATCTAACACCAGAATCGGTTCCTCCGGTGTCTTTTCCTTTGCATTTGACTGAAATGCCGTATAGGTACAAACCGTATCCTCATTCTTTACCGGTTTATCACTGAAATCAAAAACTGGCATATATAATTTCTCCTTTTATCATTTTTTCTATTCTTCTACACCCGCAAGTGCTGTAATCTTTGCTTTCGCCTATTAGTATGCATTTATTCTTATAAATGGCACCATTACAGGTCAATATCAAGTTCTACCGGACAATGATCGGAACCCAACACCTCTGTATGGATCTTTGCATCCACAAGTCTGGATTCCAGAACCTTTGAGGTCAAAAAATAGTCGATCCGCCATCCGGCATTCTTCTCTCTTGCCTTAAAACGGTAAGACCACCAGGAATAAATGCCTTCTGCGTCCGGATTAAAAAAACGAAACGTATCAACAAATCCACTGTCAAGCAGGGTACTGAATTTTTCTCTTTCCTCATCTGTAAATCCGGCGTTCTTACGATTGGTCTTTGGATTTTTCAGATCGATCTCTGTATGTGCCACATTCATATCCCCACATACTACCACCGGCTTTGTCTGTTCCAACTGCTTCAGATACTCTCTGAAATCATCCTCCCACTTCATACGATAGTCCAGTCTGGCAAGCTCATTCTGTGAATTTGGCGTATATACAGTAACCATATAAAAATTATCATATTCGAGTGTGATGACTCGTCCCTCATGGTCGTGTTCTTCTATACCGATTCCATATGCCACTGACAACGGCTCTTTCTTTGCGAAAATAGCAGTTCCGGAATATCCCTTTTTCTCTGCATAATTCCAATATTGATAATAACCCGGAAGCTCCAGTTGAAGCTGTCCTTCCTGCATTTTTGATTCCTGAATACAAAAAATATCTGCATCTGCCTCTTTAAAGAAATCCATAAAATTCTTTCCAACACATGCGCGAATTCCGTTCACATTCCACGATATCATCTTCATTGTAGTGCTTCCTCCTGTCTGATCTATATACATAAAAAGGCCATCCGCTACCTCCTGAAAGCTCCGCTCTGCCTACGCAATAGAAAAAAGAGTCATGGGTAATACGGCAAATGCCGCACTTATTTCTAAACGAATGGTCATATTTATTATACTACATATGGTTTATCCGTCAAATAGATTCATTGCATTGTCGGTATTTCAGATTACTATATCTATAACCGGTATCAGAATTTATCTGTTCATCGGAATCTCAATATCGAACTTTTCTATATCGATTATTGCATTTCCATCACAGAAAAACGAAATGCCATCTGCTGTCTGCGGCGTATAAATTGCTGTACTCATTGACAACGCTCCGTCATTCACAAACAGTTCTACCGAATTGCGGTCAAGAATAAACCGTAATGTTATCCGTTCTGCTTCCGATTCTACCTCTGCCCGCCTGATGCAGACTACATCCCGGTTCATTCCGGCAAAGGTCCGGTCAACTTCGATCTCCCATTTTCTTCTGTTATATGTAATTCTGGTATAATGCTCTGCATCTTTTGCTACATCAATATAAAACTCCTGAAATTCACCGGATTTTATTGTTACTGTCATATCCAGCGTTCTTCCCTTTATCCCATCAAAGTTCTGCCCGCCTTCTACCTTTTCATTCGAATAGGAAACCGGCCGAACCCGATATTGCTCCAGTTCTTTCACAGGTTTCTGGATGATCCTGCCATCTGACAGATATAATTCTCTTGGGATTGTCATCATGCCCTGCCACTCCTGTCCATCCGGGATAAATGAATTATGCCATGACTGCATCCATGCGATCAGGATTCTTCTTCCATCCGGAAGTTCTGTCGTCTGTGATGCATAAAAATCCAGACCTTTATCAAGTGTATGTGGCTGCCCCATTTGAAACTGCTTTTTTGCATGATCATATGTTCCAACAACATAGATCGCATTATTACCATTATGCAGTTCATTTCCCTGCGCCTGTACATCAGGTGGTGAAAACAACAGCACATCTTTTCCGTCCAACCTGAAATAATCCGGACATTCCCATACGCTTCCTAACCGTTCCATGTGCTCTGCAAATACGCCTTCATATTTCCAACAACCTGCTACTTTCTCAAAAGCTTCTGTCTCCTGTTCGGTAAGCTCTGTTTTTTCCAGATATTGATGTATTTCAGAATTTGAAAATAACGCGATCATTCCTTTATTCTGAGCATCCCGGCTGCAGGTCAGCATATAGTAAATACCATCTTCTTCCCATACCTTCGGATCTCTGAAATCAATATGGCTGAATCCCTCCGGCATCACCGCTCCTGTGAGAACAGGATTGTTCTTCAGCTTCTTATAACCTACACCATCTCCAACTGCCATACACTGATTCTGAAGATTGCAGCCACCATTCTTATCTTTACTGACTCCTGTATAAAACAACACATGTCCAAGATTTGTCATAACTGCCGAACCGGAAAAGCATCCTTCCTCATCGTATTCCATATCCGGTGCAAGTGCCGTCGGATACTGCTTCCAACTTATCATATCTTCACTTACCTGATGCCCCCAATGCATCGGTCCCCATACATTGCTATATGGATGATATTGATAAAACAAATGGATTTGTCCCTTATATACGGAAAATCCATTGGGATCATTCATCCAGCCGATCGGTGGTGTCACATGAAATAACGGTCTTTTATCAGCATCAACTTCATATTCTTTTTCATATTTTCTGGCTGCTTCTAATGTATGCATATTCTTTCTCCTTATCCAAGCTCCAAGGCTGTCTTTGCAATTGCCTCCGGGATACCCTTTTCCAGTTTACACGTCATCTCGTGCCACTGTTCGCCGCCCCACGAAGAAACCGACATGCCGTTATCCTCATATCCCATCTTCCGGTACATGGCAACCTTGGATTCCAGACAGGTAAGGATCAGTCGCTTTCGTCCATTCTGTCTTTCCCTGTTCTTATAACATTCCATCATCTCGGAAGCCAGCCCAATCCTGCGATATTCCGGCAAAACATCAACACCAAGGATCATTACATTTTCTCCGGCAGGATCATACAGATCTGCATTCTGAAAAAATTCATCACGCAAAACCGTTTCATTTGTAGACAAACCATTAATAAATCCGGCAATCTTACCTGTTGCTTTATTTACCGCAACCAGAAACATTTCCGGCACTTTCTCCACACGCAAATGCATCATCTCCGGAGTGCAGGCCTCATTCGGAGGAAAACAGATCCGTTCGATCTCTGCTGTTTGCTCTGCTTCATTCTTTTTAATATTTCGGAACTCAAATCTTACTAAATTTTCCTGTGTCACTGTTAAACTCCTTTTTGCTATTTGTTATGAACTCTGTATTATAGATAATATAGGAACTATTTTTTCAGGAGGTACTATTATGGGTATTAAAGACATTGATATAAACAAAGACGGGGTTACACTCGGCGATCATATTGAAAATATGAAAGAAAATCAATATATCTTTGGAATCTCCGCATCCTGCGGGATTCCATATTTTTTCCGGAAGACTTTCAGATCTTCTTTTCCACGGATCAACATGATATCTTCAAATATTCCGTTATGAATATCCTGAAAACCAGCGACCTGTTCACCGGTGCAGATGCTGCATTTGATGACCGGTCGTTTACTCTGACTGTCATATGATGCCTGCTCTTTCTTTTTTCGAAATAATCCCATATTAAACTTCCTTTACATTTCAATTTTTAATTCGCCAGTTGATATTCTTTTAACTGCTTCCGTCTCGCTCTATAGTCCGGGCAATACCGCGCTACCTCTGACCAGAATTCTTTGGAATGATTCATATGTCGTCTATGTGCCAGCTCATGCACTACCACATAGTCAAGTAATTCATCCGGCAGATAATATAACTGATAATTAAAATTCACATTTCCGGCACTGCTGCAGCTTCCCCATCTGGTCTTCTGGTTGCGGATCGTGATGCGCCCAACTGTCACCTGCATAACCGCACAATAATACTTTACCCGATCTGCTATCTTATCCTTGATCTTCTGAATCTCTGCATCTGATAACGCATCCACAGATGGAACCTTAATTTTCGTTCGTGCATCCGCACGCTTTTTTACCTGATCCACCTTCTTTAAGATCCAATCCTGTTGTTTCTCTATAAATGCTTTTAATTCCCGGTCAGATAATCTCGCCGGAATCCTTGCAAGTACCGTTCCATCCGGTCGCACCTCCAGGCCGAGACTTTTTCTCCCGGATCTTATAACCTGTACCCGGATATTTTCATTTGTCACTTTGTCATTCAGTATTATCTCTGTCAGCATATTTATAGCCGTCTATATTCCCATCCGATTATAGACAGTCTTCACCTCATGATTATAAATTTATTTCTTTATTACAGTGTCAACACACTGTACTCTTCCAGATTCCACACCTTTGTCACGATATCTGAATAGAACACCGGCTCATGGCAGACTAACAAAACCGAACCGTGATAGTCTTTCAATGCTCGCTTCAATTCGTCCTTTGCATCCACATCCAGATGGTTTGTCGGCTCATCGAGGATCAACAGATTCGTCTCCTGATTGATCAGTTTACACAGGCGTACCTTTGCCTGCTCTCCACCGCTTAATACCTTTACCTTACTCTCGATATGCTTGGTTGTCAGTCCACATTTGGCAAGTGCCGATCGCACCTCATACTGTGAAAATCCCGGAAATTCCTGCCAGATTTCTTCCAGACAGGTATTTTCTGTTCCGGCCATTTCCTGTTCAAAATAACCTTTATACAGATAATCACCCAGATGTACCGTACCGGATATCGGCTTGATGATTCCAAGCAAACTCTTAAGCAGCGTACTCTTTCCTATACCATTTGTACCAACGATCGCGATCTTTTCTCCACGCTCCATTCGCAGGTTGATCGGTTTGGAAAGTGGTGCCCGTTTGTCATACCCGATCACCAGATCCTCGGTTTCAAATAACATCTTGCCCGGTGTTCTCGCCTCTTTGAAATAAAATTCCGGCTTCGGGCGCTCCCTCGCAAGTTCTATCACATCCATCTTGTCCAGCTTCTTCTGTCTGGACATCGCCATATTTCTTGTGGCAACACGCGCTTTATTTCTGGCAACGAAATCCTTCAGCTCGCTGATCTCCTGCTGCTGTTTCCGGTAAGCAGCCTCCTGCTGTGCCTTTCTCGCCTCGTATACTTCCAAGAATTTGTCATAGTTGCCGACATAGCGGTTCAACTCCTGATTCTCCATATGATAGATGATATTTACGACATCATTTAAAAATGGAATATCATGACTGATCAGGATGAATGCGTTCTCATACTCCTGCAGATACCGTTTCAGCCATTCGATATGTTCTGCATCCAGATAGTTTGTCGGCTCATCAAGCAACAGAATCTCCGGCTTCTCAAGTAACAGCTTTGCAAGCAAAACCTTGGTACGCTGACCACCGCTCAGATCTGTTACGTCATGATCCAGTCCAAGTTCCAGAAGCCCCAGCGCTCTCGCTACCTGTTCCGTCTTGGCATCGATCATATAGAAATCATGATTTGTCAGAAGATCCTGCAGCGTGCCGACTTCCTCCATCATTTCCATGATCTCATCATCCGTTGCATCCGCCATGCTGTCATAAATCTGGTTGATCTTCTCCTCCATCTCAAACAGATAGGAAAATGCTGACTTCAGCACAGATTCGATCGTCATTCCCTTTTCCAGCACCGCATGCTGATCCAGATAGCCAACACGCACATGCTTGTTCCATTCCACCTTACCTTCATCCGGCGCAAGTGTTCCTGTCACAATATTCATAAAGGTACTTTTACCTTCACCATTTGCTCCAACCAGTCCGATATGTTCACCGGCAAGCAGCCGGAAAGATACATTATTGAAAATGGCTCTGTCTCCAAAACCATGTGTCAAATTTTCTACATTTAAAATCATTCGTCTTACCCTTTTCCGTTTATTTCGTGATAAGGTTACTATACCTTATGGATGGGATTCAGACAAGATAACTTTTTCCCATTCCTTCGATTTTCTTTTTCCCCCGCCTATGCTAGAATGTGATTGCAGATGGTATTCGTGTGTGCACTTATCTACTTCTATATTTGTGTATCCTTAACATTCCCAATCAGGGGACGCTTCCGCTCGTTTCGGTCTGCAGCGGTACTAAGATGCCACTTATGTGCCATCAAGTACCGGCGACCTCAAATGCCCCTGTATTGGCAAGTTAAGATACACAAATAACATATAGGTTACGAATGCATACACGAATATCATCTGCAAATACAGCAAGAGGTGATTTTTATGATTCAGATAGATTTGATCACCGGATTCTTAGGTTCCGGTAAAACTACTTTTATAAGGAAATATGCCAAATACTTGATCGATCAGGGCTTAAATATCGGCATTCTTGAAAACGATTTTGGTGCAGTGAATGTCGATGCCATGCTGTTACAGGATATCCTTGGTGATAACTGTACACTGGAAATGGTTGCCGGCGGTTGTGATGCTGACTGTCACCGCAGACGATTCAAAACCAAGCTGATCGCAATGGGAATGTGTGGTTATGACCGCGTTCTGGTAGAGCCATCCGGCATCTTCGATATGGATGAATTCTTCGATGTCCTGCACGAAGATCCGCTTGACCGTTGGTACACGATTGGAAATGTTATCACGATCATTGATGCCACACTGGAGCAGAATCTCTCCGAAGCTTCCCGTTATCTTCTGGCTTCTCAGGTGGCACAGGCCGGCACTGTTTTATACAGCCACTCACAAGAAGTCACACCGGAACAGTTAGCCTCTACCAAAGATTATGTAAAACAGTCATTTGACATTCTGCACTCTAAGTCCACACAAAAGCAGGTTGTTCTGGAAAAAGGCTGGAAAGATCTGACCGATGAGGACTATAAAGCAATCCTCTCATCCGGCTATCAGGATGCCAATTATACGAAACTCTGGTTTGATGACAAACAGACCTACGACAGTCTGTACTTCATGAATATGGATTTTACAGAGGATTTCTTAAAAGAAAGCTGCCAGAAAATCCTGCACGATCCAGCCTGTGGTAAGGTCTTCCGAATTAAAGGGTTTCAAAAACTCGCTGATGAAAACTGGATATCCATCAACGTCACCCACCAGAAGACCGAGATCAAACCGATCCCAAATGGACAGGCGATCCTGATCATCATAGGCGAAGGACTAAATCAGGAAGCTGTGGAAGGATATTGGGGAAAATCGAAGCCTTGAGTAAATTTTCTCTATATTTTCTCCCCTCTCTGTGGTATTCTCTTATAGGGCACTTCATTTTCTTAAGTGTCCACCGTATATTGATTAATTTACGAAGGAGAATTTCAAAAAATGAAACGCATTGGCTTCGACAATGACAAGTACCTGTCCATGCAGTCCGCACACATCAGGGAACGTATCGAACAATTTGGAGATAAACTATATCTGGAATTTGGCGGCAAATTATTTGACGACTATCATGCCTCCCGCGTACTTCCGGGATTTGCACCGGACAGCAAATTACAGATGCTCTTACAGCTTGCAGATCAGGCAGAAATGATCATCTCGATCAACGCCGCCGATATCGAGCGCAATAAGATCCGTCACGATCTGGGAATCACATACGATCAGGATGTTATCCGTCTGATCGATGTATATAAAAAGAAAGGGCTGTATGTCAGCAGCGTGGTTATCACACGATATGCCGGACAGCCATCTGCCGATATTTTCCAGAAGAAACTGGAAGCGATCGGCATCAAGGTCTACCATCACTATTCCATCGAGGGTTATCCGAATAACATTGACTATATCGTAAGTGATGAAGGCTATGGAAAAAATGATTATGTAGAGACAACCCGTCCGCTTGTCATTGTTACCGCACCGGGTCCGGGAAGCGGCAAGATGGCGACCTGTCTGTCACAGCTGTACCATGAGAACAAGCGTGGCATCAAGGCCGGCTATGCCAAATTTGAGACTTTTCCGATCTGGAATATCCCACTTAAGCATCCGGTCAATCTGGCTTATGAAGCCGCTACCGCAGACTTAAATGATGTCAACATGATCGATCCTTTCCATCTGGAAGCTTATGGTGAAACAACCGTCAACTACAACCGTGATATCGAGATCTATCCGGTTCTGGCTTCCATGTTCGAAGGAATCTATGGTTACTGTCCATACAAATCCCCGACCGATATGGGTGTAAATATGGCGGGAAACTGCATCATTGACGACGAAGCCTGCAGAGAAGCATCCAAGCAGGAAATTATCAGACGATATTACCAGTCTCTGAACCGTTTCGTCAAAGACGAAGCGACCAAAGACGAAGTATACAAACAGGAACTTATCATGAAGCAGGCAAAGATCACTGTCAATGATCGTGCTGTTGTTCCGGTTGCAAATAACCTTGCACAGGAAAATGGTTCCGCCGCCGCAGCCTTAGAACTGCCGGACGGAACGATCGTTACCGGTTCTACTTCCGATCTGCTCGGTCCTGCATCTGCCGTATTGTTAAATGCAATTAAGGTACTTGGAAACATTAATAAAAATACACATCTGATCTCACGTACCTTTATAGAACCGATTCAGCACTTAAAGACCGGATACCTTGGCAGCAAGAATCCGCGTCTTCATACCGACGAAGTTCTGATCGCATTATCCATGTGTGCTGTATCCGATTCAAATGCAAAGCATGCATTAGAACAGCTTCCAAAGCTGTCCGGCTGCCAGCTCCATGTATCATCGATCCTGTCCGCAGTCGACATGACAACCTTTAAGAAGCTCGGCATCGAACTTACAAACGAAGCCGTATACGAAGGTGCTGCTACACAGGAGAATGCATAAAGAATCATTAAAAAGCCAGATAAACACAATAATTAATGTTTATCTGGCTTTTTTATCCTATAACGCTCTTTTTATAACCGCATATTTAACAATATCCTGCATGTCCTGATAACTATCCAACACCATATCACGGACACCCCTACTTCTTCAGAAAATGCTCCCGGTTCGGGAATTCCTGTCGAAAGGCTTCAAGTGCTGCCTGTTGGAATACCGCAAACTCCTTATCCATATGAAGCATATGCGGTGTGGCAAATGCGATCGTGCTGACCTGATCTGCGATCTTCTTTGCTACACTTTCATCGGATAACTGCCCCATGCCAAATACAACAGAAGTAAATCCACGTCCGTTCTTGCTGACACCGATCAGCTTCAGGAAAGCATTTTTAATCTCATAAAATATCATTTCCTGCTTCTCGATATCCAGATTGTCATAGTTTCCGAGGAATAAACCTGTCAGGACTTCCGCAGCCTGCTTTCTTTTCTGTGCGCCAAGGCTCATGCCGCCACCTTCTGCGATATATTTCATCTGCATCAGATAGCCCACAAATGCATCATTCTTTGGTTTTCGTTTGCCATACCGGGCAATCCAGAGCTTCTCTCGAAATGCGTCCAATTCGTCCTTTGGATCTCCTGTATGTTCTTTTAGAAATGCCTGTCGTTTCTCAGCATCAATTTCATTATAAAAAGATTCAATCCATATATCCTGCATACCTGCAAACCTCCTGCTGCATAGCTATTTTTGCAAAAATTCATCCACATTATTAACATCGACCTTACGATACTGTGCCATATAATACCGTTCATCCTCAAGTCCTAATACTCTCACATCATTTCCACGGAACAAGGCTACTGCAATCAGTGCAATCTTTCTTGCCTGTGCTTCTCTGTCATTATAGACAGTTCCTTGCATAGTGCCCAGCCGAACAGCTTCCAGCGCATCATCTAATCCATCGATACCAAAGATGACCGGATAATCACTCTGCATATATCCGGCATTCTTATAAGCCTCGACTGCACCGAGTGCCATCTCATCATTATTGGAAATAAGCATTTCTATCTGATCCCCATATTGACTGATCAACCGGCTCATTCGGTTCTCTGCCTGTGCGCGGTTCCAGTCTGCAAACTGATAGGTCAGTTTCTCAAGCTTCACACCATTTTCAAGAATGGTCTTTACCGAACAGTCTGTCCGGCTGATCGCATCCTGATGTCCGGCTTCACCCTCTAAGAGTACATACTGGATCTTACCATCCTGATTGCGATCCACCTCCGGATGATTCTTTATATATTCCGCAGCAATCTCCCCCTGCATCTCGCCGGACTGTGCTGCATCACATCCGACATAATACAGCTTATCCCATTGCAGCAGATCCTCTCTTACCGGCTCTCTGTTAAAGAAAATCACCGGAATATTATTCTGTCTTGCGAGTCTTATAATATTTGACGGAGCAGTTCGATCGACCAGATTTACACAAAGCACATCGCATCCGGCATCGATCATTTCCTCCACCACTTCATCCTGCTCCTGCTGACTGTTATCTCCGCTTCTGACTGATACGATAACCTTCATATCACTTGCTTCTAATGCTTTCAGATCCTCCTTCAATATATCTGTCATTGCGTTGATAAACGGATCATCCGGCGTATACGTAACAACGCCGACCCGCAGAGTTCTGTCTTTCTGATTTTTCCTGCTGTCGCAGGATACCAGAGACACCATAACTGCCAATATGCATATACAGGCTATTATTTTTCTTATTTTCTTTCTATTCATACGAATATAAAAACCTTTCTGTCTCTTCCGAAAACAGGTCATCCTTATAGATTACCCGTATCGCTTCTTCATGACTTTTTAATGTATATAATGGTCGTCCAAGTTTCTTTGCGATCTCATTTACACTCTCATAACCGATGCTGTACCCATCCGGCACAACAAGGCATTTAATCTTGTTGTAATCAAGCAGGGCTATGGATTTCATGCTTGTACCTACCCCATATATTTCTGCCCCTTTATAATACCCATTTTCAGCATTTTCTCCGAGTGTATCGAGAGCTTCTGTATCCATAGCTGCTATATAATCAACCGCTTCCAGGGAATCCACCGCCTTACAGGTATCTTTACCGCTATTCTGATTATACGTCCAGGCAAACTCACAGTTATATCCTGCAAGTGCATCGGTAAGTCCCTTTACACGGCTGACACTTGCCTCAGTCTCTGCCCGTCCAACAATCACTCCGATCTTCTTGCCTCCCGACTTATCTGTATCATTTTTTATGATCTGCCTGCCGAGAGTATAGCCGATCTGATAGTTATCCGGCTTTATCGTTACAAATCCGGTCGATTCTGTGTCATCTGCCATATATGCATCCTCCGTTATCAGAACAAAGGTCTCTTTCTCCGCCTGCAAAGACGTAAGCATATCTTTTGTATCTGTTCCGGGAGCCGGACAGATGATAAATGCATCCACATCATTTTCAAGCTGTTCATCGATCAGCTCTTTTTCATCATCTACACTTACGATCTCATCTGTATTACAGATGATCAAATGAATATTATTTACCTGCGCAGACTGCTTCAGTCCATTAACCAGACCTTCCCATCTGGTATTACCGGAATCCGGAAGAATAACTGCCACACGTTTCTGTGGATTATCTTCCCGAAAGATCCGGTTGATAAATATACCGGCAATGGCAACCAGGATCAGCTCTGCTATGAGGAAAGTAATTCTATTTCTCTTCATCTGTCACTCTCCCCTTTCCATAATTTTGTGTTTCAAGCTGTTCCCGATTCTCCTCTGTATATGGAATAGCCGGTATGTGGATCACAATCCTTGTACCCTCGTCCGGCTCACTGTAAACCTCCAGACCATATTCATTTCCAAACATCAACTGAATTCTGGAATGAACATTGATCAGACCGACACCTGAACCATGTTTTGGTACTTTGTTATTATCTTTTAATATATTCTCTACAATGTCCTCATTCATTCCCATACCATTATCTTCTACGGAAATATATATATCGTCGTCCTTTTTCTCTCCCCGGATCGTGATTTTGCCGCCGTCATCCTCATCCATATTCCCTACACCATAATAAATGGCATTTTCAAGAATCGGCTGAACGATCAGCTTTACTGTACAGTACTCATTAATCTCTTCATCAATATCAAATTCGATCTGAAAACGCTCCTTATATCGAACTTTTTGAATATTCATATAACTTCTGCTATGTTGGATCTCATCCGATATTCTGATCACCGTTCTGCCCTTTGACAGACTGATACGGAGCAGCTTTGCAAGCTCGGAGATCATAAACACCGCATCCAGATTCTTCTTTGCTTCTACCATCCATGTGATGGATTCCAGAGTATTGTAAAGGAAATGCGGATTGATCTGGCTCTGCAACGCATCCATTTCACTCTTTCTTCGCTCCGTCTGTTCCCGTATGATCTCCTGCATCAAAGCTTCGATCTGTTCATAGGATTTCTGAACGGAATATCCCAGATGGCGGATTTCAGATGATCCACCGATGTAGATATCTGTCGGACCACCTGCCTCATATGCTTTTACTGATTCATTTAACTTCAGAATCGGCCTGGATATCTTCTTCGAAATAATACGGTTCACTCCTAAAAGCATCATCATAAGAATGATAACCGTTGTAATGATATAATACCGGAATCGGTTGATGCTCGCGATCTGTACACTTTCCGGTACTACACCGACCACCTTCCATCCGGTATAAGCAACACTGTTTACGATCACATTGCTTGTCCTGCCATTGACCGTAAGTTCATATGTTCCATCCTCATAGGTTGCTGCATCCCTGTATTCTTCTTTGAAATATCCTCTGTCCATATCGGTTCCGCGAGGATGATAGATCATCTGACCATCACGGCTGCACAGGTAATAATAGATTCCATTTGACGCATCGTTGATCCGTGCCAATGTATTCTCTATCACCGAATATTTCATATCGACCAGAAGGACACCACTTCCCGGCTGCTCACCATCGTTGATATCAACCGAACGGCTGAGAGATACAACCCAGTAATATCGATATGTGCCATCGACAAACAGATTCTGGATATGCGGTATAGAGAAATGAATATTCTCGATATCTGCCTCTGCATCCTGATACCAGTCCTGCTCCGACGGTTCCACAGCATCCTTCTGTACCGCGACCGGTTCTGCCGTAAGAAGATTTCCTTTATCATCATATAACGCCATACTCTGGATTTTATCGGCATTAATCTCATATAACAGACTGAACTGCCGGTTAAAATCCCGACTGGAAATATCATATTCCTGAATAATATTATAATTCACCGCATTCGTAATCTGACGCACATTTAACAGATCCGCATCCAGCTTTTCAACAGTATTTTCCACCATATTTTCCGTATTCGTGACCGCAGTCTGCTTAATTGCCATCTTAAAACGATTATACAACAGCAGACCCATGATAACGGTTGTGATAATCGTCAGGGCAGTAAGCACCGTCATAATGATCGACTGAATATCAAAACCTATAAATCTGCCGTGATAAAACCACCCCCGAAGACGTCCGATAATAGAACTTTCATTTTTCTTCTTTTTATTCTTTCTTATATCCTTCAACACGCTTCCCCTTATTTACCCTTTATTTTTTCAGATGCTCCGTTCTGTATTTGGATGGCGAAACCCCAAAACGCTTCTTAAATACATAACTGAAATAATTTGCATCAAGATAACCGACCCGCTCTGCAATCTGATAACTTTTCTCATTCGTTTCGAGAATCAGTTCTGCCGCATGATCCATCCGGTAATCGGTCAGATATGTTACAAATGCTTTTCCTGTCTCTTTTTTAAATACACTGGAAAAATAAGAATTCGATACTCCAAGTGCCGAGCACACGGTATCCAGGGAAAGATTCGGCTCCATATACCTGTCATGCACCAGATTCTGCGCATCTGTAACCATACGTCTCGATGTACTGTTTCTGGCATTTTTCAGCTCCTCACTGATGGCTTTTGCCGAATCGATCATCCACGCAGTTAATGTGCTTTCATCCATCTCCGGTACACGTTCGTATGGATTTCCGACATTACCGCAAAACTCATTAAAATCTATAAAATTATTAGCACAGAATCGATAAAATGCTCCCACCATCTCCATGATCGCAAGGTTATACTGGTTCACGGTCTGCGCATTATTATGAAGCTTCTCCACTTCCTTCCGCACCGACTGTTCAAGTGTCTCCGGTACTCCCAGATGAATAGCCTTGAACAGATCATGCATCTTTGTATCCTCCGGCTGGATCAGGATCTCCTGCTCCTTCGGTGCGATCTCACCAATATTGATCGCACGGCTCGTTCCATATAATACACGATAAGAAACTGCTTCTCTTGCTCCATCATAAGAAGAATTAACGCTGATCAGATTGTCACAGACTCTTCCGATTCCCGCAGTCACAACAGCTCCCATAACACGATATGCCCATTTGCAGAATCGGTCACAGGCATCTGTAAATGCAACTACCATTTCTTCCGTTTCCAGTTCTATGATCATAAGTGCATTTCCCAGATATGTGAACATATGATTCTTCCATTCCGGTGCTAAACGATCCTTGATCTCATGCTCGACTGACATGGCAAGCAGCAATGGATTCATACCATCCGGAACATGATGCTCCGAGGTATGAAAGATCGCACAGCAATAATACGGTCCTTTTATATCGATCTGATACGCATTCAAAAATTTCTCGCAATATTCTTCATTTACACGACCCTCGATCAACGAAACAAACAGATTCGTCTGAAGCACCGGAAGGGAATCCTTTAGATAATTCTCAAGCTTTGTTACATTCAGACGTTCTTCTCTCTCCTTATCCAGCGTCTTTTTCAATCGTTTCATACATTCCGTAAGCTCCAGCGCATTGATCGGTTTCAGCATGTATTCCTCTACTTCCAGATGAACCGCTTCCTTCGCATATTCAAACTCATCAAATCCTGTAAAAATGATGATATGGATATTCTGATATTCTTTATTCAATCTTCTGGCAAGCTCCAGTCCATCCATATATGGCATCTTGATATCCGTTATCACGACATCCGGCTGCTGCTTCTCCACAAGCTCCAGTGCTTTCACACCATTTGTCGCACTTCCAACGACTTCAAATCCTAATATATCCCAATGAATTCTCTGTTCGATCGCATCGATTACTTCCACCTCGTCATCGACGAGTACCACTTTATAATTATCCATATCTCATTCCTCTTTTATTCTTTCTATCTGTTCCTTATTATAACAAATCTACGTTCAGAATGAACCCCAAAATCCCGTTTTACCGTATATATCCCAAATAAAATAGCAGCGTACTCCTGATATTTTAAAAGCCGCCCCGTTCAGTCTGGAGCCTGCATCTGTCAGCCTGACAGAAAGCATATCAAAGACGAACGGAGCGGCTTTTGATTTATATCGTTTTTTTTGTGAGCGATTATTACATTTCCTTACTTCTTCTGTACATACTTGAGACAGTCAAGAGTTACAGCCGCAAGGATGATGATACCTTCGAAAATGAACTGAAGGTTTGTATCAATACCAAGGATTGTCAGTGAGTATGTTAATGATGTGAAGATAAGTACACCAGTTACAACACCGGAGATCTTACCGATACCACCTGTAAATGATACACCACCAACTACACAGGCTGCAATGGCATCCATATCCCAGCCCTGTCCATAAGCAGCACTACCGGAACCTACCATTCTGTTACATTCAAGCCATGAACCGAATCCGTAAAGGATACCTGCAAGGATGAATGCGCCAAGTGTTACTTTGAATACTGAGATACCTGAAACTGCTGCTGCTTCCGGGTTTCCACCTACAGCGTACAGATTCTTACCAAATGTTGTCTTGTTCCAGATGAACCATACAACAATGATTGCTACAATTGCCCAAAGAATAATAGATGGGAAGCTGCCAAATGTAGGGATGAACATGCTAGGGATGGAAGAATCAATCGCACCGAATGATACACCCTTTGTTGCGTATGTTACTAAACCAAAGATAATCAGCATGTTCGCCATGGTCGAGATGAAAGGATGCATCTTGTACTTCGCCATGAAGAAACCTGCGATACTTGCAAATACTGTTGTAAGAATTATACAGGCTACCAGGGCAAGAATTGCTCTAGGAGCGGCCGGAATATTTGAGAAATCAAAGATATGTCCGAATACGCCACCTGTGTTAGGGCCGTTATGCATGATGATAGTTGCTGTAACCATACCCATACCTACCATACGTCCGATGGAAAGGTCAGTACCTGTAAGTAAGATCAGACCGGCAACACCGAGTGCAAGGAACATTCGAGGAGATGCCTGCTGTAAGATATTCAGGATATTGGTAACGGTTAATAACTGTGTATTCTTAACGATTGGTGTGATAATACAAAGTGCAATGAAGATCAGGATGATTACGATATACAGACCGTTCTTATAAAGGAACTGGGATGTATTAAATGTGTATTTGTAATTCTCGATCTTCTGAGCCTGCTTCTGACCAAATGTGTATTTGGACATCCGTAAGAGATCGATCAGATGGAACTTATGTGCAAATGCATCATGCTTTCTGTCCTTAATCTCCTGTAATCTGGATTCGTGAGACATCTGTGCATCAAATAATCTGTTCTTATATACATATTTCTCATCTTTGATCTCGTCTGCAGCGGACAGTTTGGCAAGTGTCTGTTCGTGCTCTGTCTTGATCGTTGCACGAACCTTCTCATACGCTTCGTTTTCTGCTGCTTTTTCTGCCTCGCAGCTTGCAACTACTTTATCATAGTATTTGCTGTTATAATTCTCGGAAAGGTACTTTTCTGCTTCTGCGATCAACTTGGATACCTTATCCTTGTTTGCTGCTTCTACACTCTTCGCCTTTTCCAGTCCGGCTTTTGCTGCTGCAACTGCTTTTGTTCTCTCATCCTTTGATAAGTTCTTGTCTTCCTTCGCAATTGCGATCTGGTTCTTATAGCTCTGAACCTTGTCAGATCCGTCTACACGGAGTGCATCGATCTGTGACTGTATTTTTCCTACATATTCATCAATCGGCTTTAAAAGCGCTGCTTCAGCATCAGCCGAAAGGATCTTACTTTTATCTGCCATAACCAAAACTCCTCTCTATTACAAATATTTCGCACTAAGTCTTAATAATTCTTCCTGGTTGGTCTCTTTTGTATTTACAATTCCTGCAAGATGACCGTTCGACATAACACCGATACGGTTTGTGATACCAAGGATCTCAGGCATCTCTGAGGATACAACGATGATCGTTTTACCCTGCTTTGCCATGTTGATGATCAGTTCATAGATCTCGTACTTGGCTCCTACATCAATACCTCTTGTAGGATCATCCATCATAAATACGTTAGGCGAACGCTCCAGCCATTTACCGAAGATAACCTTCTGCTGGTTACCACCGGAGAGGTTTGCGATCATATCATCCGGTCCCATACATTTTGTATGCATGACCTTGATCTCCTCTGCGGTTGCACGAACCATATCGTCATGGCTAAGTGCGATTCCGCTCTTATAATGGTTCATATTTGCAATTGTTGTATTAAATGTGATATCTGCTTTCAGGAAAAGTCCGTTTGCTTTTCTTTCCTCTGTGATCAGGGCAAAACCATGATCCATGGCATCCTTTGGTGATGAGAAGTTCATCATCTTGCCATTATAAAGTACATTTCCTGCTGCTCTTGTACGCATACCAAATATGGTTTCAAGGAGCTCTGTACGACCTGCACCTACCAGACCATACAGTCCGAAAATCTCACCTTTCTTAACATCAAATGTAATGTTCTGAAGCTTTGGTGCATACTTTGTTGACAGGTTCTGTACGGAGAGCACTGTCTCACCAGGCTCATTGTCTACAGGTGGGAATCTATTGTCAAGGGAACGACCAACCATTGCGGAGATCAGTTCGTTCATGTTTGTGTCCTTACTGTCTTTTGTCATTACCAGACTACCATCTCGAAGAACGGATATCTGGTCACAGATCTCGAAGATCTCATCCATTTTATGTGATATATAAATCAGGGAAATACCCTGTTCTTTTAACTGTCTCATCATCTTGAACAGCTTTGCAACCTCAGGTGCTGTCAGTGAAGATGTCGGCTCATCAAGTACAATTACTTTTGAGTTGTAAGAAATAGCCTTTGCGATCTCACACATCTGACGCTGCGATACTGACATTTTCTTCATCGGCTGTGTCAGATTTACGGTAATACCGAGCTTTCTGAACAGATCCGAAGCTTCTTTTTTCATTCTGCCCTCATCGATCACACCGAGGGAATTCTTTGGGTAACGTCCCAGGAACAGGTTGTCCACAACGCTTCTTTCAAGACACTGGTTAAGCTCCTGATGAACCATTGCAACTCCGTTTTCAAGGGCATCCTTTGGACCTGAGAAGTTTACTTCTTTACCATCTAATATTATAGTTCCTTCGTCCTTCTGATAGGTTCCGAAGAGACATTTCATCATTGTCGATTTTCCGGCACCGTTCTCACCCATAAGACCCATGATCGAACCCGGTTTCACATTCAGATTGATGTGATCCAGAACCTTGTTTCTACCGAATGATTTGCTCATGCCCTGAATCGATAAGATGTATTTATTCTTATCTTCTGCCATATCTCTACTTCCCTTTCTTAGTAAAAGAAGGGTATCAAATCTTGTATCTGACACCCCTCTGAGTTAAATCATTATTGCCTGCCGATCCGTTATCTTATTTGTTAAGAAGTGTTGTGTATGATGCTGCATTATCTGTCTTAACCATGTTGATCGCAAATGCGTCATATTCGCCCGGGTTACCAAGACGGTTTGTAATGTTAGACTCTGTCTGACCATCACCACCGATGTAATCTACTTTCAGGTTGAGCAGATCATCGTAGTTCTCAAGAAGTGGCTGGTATGTTGAGCTTAAGAAGTTATCTGAAGCGTTGTAAATATCAAGCCATACTTTCTTTGTTGGGCTCTTGCTTGAATCAAGCTGTTTTGAAACCTTGTCATAAACCTTTGTTGAATCTGTGAAATCCTGATAGTTTTCAGCAGTTACTGCTACGTTTAATGCGTAGTATGATCTTTCTTCCTCGCTATATCTGTAATCTTCACCTTCTGTTAAGCAGTTGCCGGCTTCATCTGCTGTACCGATACCTGTATCAACGTCTACACCATCAAGTGCGTTACGAAGAACTCTGAGTGTTAAGTAAGCCTGAACATCTGCATGCTGTGAAATTGTTCCGCCGTAACCTTCTGCAATAGCTGCTACTGCATCGCTGTTAGCATCGTATCCAAATGTAGGAACCTTGTTATCCTTTGCCCATGCATTGAACATTGACATTCCCATACCATCGTTATTTGAAACAACTACATCAATCTGATCACCGAATGAAGCTGTCCATGTTCCAATAGCGTTTCCTGCTGTTGCTGCATCCCATGTAGCACCTGCTGAGTTCTTCATTTCCTGTGAAGCAAGCTCACGGATTGTATATGTCTTACCACCTACATCAAGCTTTGCATCCTGAACAACTTTTGCTGATCCGTCTACGTTTGTACCTGCAGGTGTTGAATCAACTGCACCATTTGCATCAACTCCTGTGCCAAGTGCTGAACGAACACCACGAGTACGAGCGATTGAGTCATTGTGTCCGATATCACCGATTGCTAAAACGTATCCGATAACACCATCACCGTTACGGTCGATTGTTGCTGCATTTGCTTTGATATAATCAAGTACCATCTGACCCTGAAGCTCAGCACCCTGGTTAGCATCGAAGCCTACATAATAAGTATCTTTGTTGAAGCTTAATGCTTCCTTATCAAGTTCTCCTGTTGAGCTGTTGGATGGCTGACGGTTGAACCAGCAAAGTGGCTTATCCTTATTTGCAACTCCGCTTGAGCTGCTTCCGCCTGATCCGCCTGATCCGCCTGATCCACATCCTACCATTGATAATGCAAGTGTTGCTGCTGCAACGACAGCTATAATTTTTTTCTTTCTCATATTTCATTCCTCCTGTTTGTACATTTTGTTTATTTTTCGCTCTGTCTCATTGACTAAATTCATTATAATGTGACAAGCAGAAAGAAAGAATAGAATATTTTTGGATTTATTAGCAATTTTTTTGGATTTATTAATATTTTTATGTTTATTTTGACGAACAGGTTTGTCTGTTCTAATAATAATTCATATATTAGTTTACTTTTCTTTGTAATATAACTGACAATGGCAGTATCCCTCAAACTCCGGATCATTGATCTGATCCCGGAATTCCTTACAGATACATTTATTCTCCGGTATTTTTTCAAGCCTGCACGGACAATATCCATTCTTCCTTTTTAGTCCTTCTTTTACAGCTGCAACTATTTCTGTATTATCATTTAATCGTACTTTTCCCATAATTAAGCCTCCATTGATCCGGGTTCTCTTGATATTTTCAGTCTATCATGAAGCAGCTCCACATTCTACAACAGATTTTAATTTTTTGCATCCGCTACATGAAATGTCACTATATGCGCATGAAATATCCGTCGATTTGATCAGAACTATGCTATAATGAACTCAGGTCAATGAGTACGCCTGTACAAATGACGATCAACGACCGGCTTATCATATATTTGTTAAGCCATGATAAGGAGTAGATTTTTTGATACATATAGCGATTTGTGACGACAGCAAACAGGAACGGCAGATACTGGCAGCGCTTTTCAAACGATATCAGGAGCTTCATGCCACACCGCTTCAGATTCATATATTTCAAAATGGCTTCTCATTACTGGATGCCATCGATCAAGGAAAACGATTTGATATTACGATCCTGGACATTTTAATGCCAGGAGAAAACGGAATTGAGATTGCGAGAAATATCAGAGCTTCCGGAACAGATACCGAGATCATATTCCTGACAAGTTCTCCGGAATATGCGGTAGACAGCTACGAAGTAAAAGCCCAGAACTATCTGTTAAAACCGATAACCGAAGAAAAATTTTTTGCCTCCATAGATTCCATTCTTGCCGAACTGGATGAGAAAGATACCGCAAGCTTCATCATTTATACGACAGAGAAGCAGTACAGCCGGATCCGGGTATCCTCTCTGGTCTATGGTGAGGTCACACACAGAACCATCACCTTACATCTGGCAGATCAGACCATGATCTCTGCCGTAATGACCTTTACGGAATTTCAGGATATTCTGAAAGCCTATCCGGACTTTATATATCCACACCGTTCTTATGCGGTAAATATGAATTACATTCAATATGTTACGAAAAGCGATATCATCCTGACAGACGGCCAGAAGATTCCGCTTTCCAGAAATAACTACATGAAGATTTCGGAACAGTTTTTAAATTTTGCCTATACGAACTCTTTTGGAAAATAATAAGGAGACAATGATATGAGCTTCCTCTGCGACAGTATTTATTTTATTACCGTATTCCTCTTTGGTTCAGCAGCAAGCGTATGTTTTACCGGTGTTCCTTTTAACCGGAAAAATATACTCTCTCTGTCTGTTTTCTGTGCCCTCGACGGAATACTTCAGATCATTTCTTTCGCAGTCTTCGGACAGGAGATCTCCAGAGGGCTGTATCCGGTCGTTGTACATCTTCCGTTGGTGCTTTTTCTCTGGCTGATATACAAATGCTCATGGATCACTTCAATCGTCAGTGTCTTAACTGCCTATATGTGCTGCCAGATTCCTCTCTGGTGCGGACTGGCCGTTCGCTTATTTTCTGACAATAAGATCATCTATACGATCGTTTATGTCGGATGTGCCTTTGTAACCTTTTATTTCCTATACCACTATGAAGCAAATCTGACGCAGCATTTTATGCCAAAAGCAAATAAATCCGTCTATATTCTTGGCATTCTTCCGCTCTGCTACTATCTTTTCGATTATGCCTCTACGATTTATACCGATATGCTTTATACCAGCAACGAATTTGTAGTTCAGTTCATGCCGTCCATCTGCTGCATTTTCTATTTTGTTTTTATCTTTTATTATTATTATAAACTGGAAGAACAGGAACAGGCAGAACGCCTGGCAGAATCTCTTCATATGCAGCTTACACATGCTGCCATTGATCTGAATCATATGCGCACCATGCAGACACAGGCAGCCTCCTACCGCCATGATATGCGCCATCATTTTACTTATTTGCAGGCACTTGCAGGAACCGGGAATCTGGATAAGATTCAGGACTATATACAAACCGCCCAATCCGACTTAGATGCAATCACTCCAAAACGCTTCTGTTCAAACGAGCTGATCAACCTGCTTCTGTCCGCCTATGATACCAAAGCGGAATCAGAGGGCATCTCCCTGCTGGTTCAGGCTTCTATCCCTGCGGAACTTCCTCTGTCCGACACAAAGCTATGTGCGATTCTGTCAAATGCTCTGGAAAATGCGCTCCATGCATCGATCGAAACAGAGGAAAAATTCATACAGGTTCAGCTCGCCGAACGGAATCAGACGCTTCTGATCCAGATCAGCAATCCGTTTATCGGAACGGTTGCTTTTCAAAATGGGCTGCCTTTCTCCACGCAGACAGGACATGGTTTCGGAACTAAGAATATTGCTGCGATCGCCGACTCCTATCATGGTCAGTTCCAGTTCTTTGCAAAAGACGAGATCTTCACCGTCAGAGTATTACTGCCGCTGGTGGAAACCTGATACTTCTTACTCTGTCCGTCCGAAAAGCTCATATATGACCACATCACGCTATGATCAGCAACCAGCCATCATTCTCAGCTTCATTTTTCCATTTTACAAACAAATATACAATATAGAAATAGCCATGCAACTATTTTCTTTGTTCATCATTTTCCTTCGAACTGCCTTCATTTGCCTTTGCCATCCGTATGAGTTTTTCAAAGGATTGAGCAAAACGTAAATCATCATCTTCTGTACGTTTTCTCGGTCCTTTCATATGATGCTTATGAGAACTTCGCCTTGCTTTCTTGTTAAGATGCCGTTCCATCAGCATCTGGTCAATATTTTCATTTGTATACCACTTACCGGATTGATGAATGGCATATGCCCCTTTACCAAGTGCCATAGCAGCAACGCCATAATCCTGTGACACTACGATATCCCCTTTATGGCATATGCTGATCAGCTTATAATCTACTGCATCCGCACCGGCACCAACCACTATAACTTCACTGTAATCAGAATACAGCACATGGTTCGTGTCACACAAAAGTGTAGTTGGTATATTATATTTTTCTGCGATCGTCTCAACAATGTCCACTACCGGACACGCATCTGCATCAACAAATATCTGCATTATTATTTCTCCATCTAAATCATTCTTATCAGCCTTCACCCACTTAAGAAAAGCCTTATTCGCAATGACTTTGAAAAAATGTATGAGAGGGTATGTTCTCTGCCGGCAGCTTAGTTGGCAGAACTTCTCATTTTATTTTGTGCTAAATCTTGACACAGGACCAATGATTATTTTTTTGTTCACCAACCACATATTATAGGAAATGGAATTATGAGTCAATGCACTTTTGAATGATTATACTGTCCAAATGTTAGATTGTACAAAAAAGAAGACCGGAAACTCTCCGGTCTTCAGGGTTAAGGGAAAATTTTATGTGAAAAATTGTAGTACACTTACTTTACTGCGAGTCTCTCAAATGTCTCGCTCTCTTCAGGAATCGATCTGAGTCCTCCGCGCTTCTCGACACACAGGCTCGCCACCGCATTTCCATATCTCGCAAATTCTTCAAGCTCGTCTATACTGAATTCCTCCAGGCTCTTGTCCGCCCTTATAAGCTGCGATACAAATGCCCCCCAGAACGAATCTCCAGCTCCGGTTGTGTCGACCACATGGCTGACAAATCCAGGAACTTTTCTGCTGCCATCCCTGCTGCATATCAGCACACCCTCACTTCCCAGGGTGACCGCAACAAGTCTGACGCCTGTTCCAAGGAGATACTCCGCAGCCTCCTTCGGATCTTCAAATGGTGTGAGGAGTGCCGTCTCCTCATCCGAAAGCTTCATTATATCTACAAACGGGAGAATACTCTTCATTCTCTCCATCGCATTTTCTCTGTTGTCCCACAGCGGCTCTCTGTAATTTGGATCATAGGATATCACCGCTCCGTATTTTCTCGCCTCTCTCACCGCCTGGAATGTGGTGGTTCTGGCCGGTTCATCCGTGAGAGACAGCGAACCTATATGGAACACCTTTGTGTCTCTTAGCAGGTCGGCATCCACTTCCTTGTAACAGAGCATTGTGTCCGCTCCCGGCTTTCTGGCAAATGAGAATTCACGCTCTCCGTTCTCATCCAGAGTGACAAATGCCAAAGTGGTAAATACCGTGTCATCGACAACTATACCTCTGGTATCTATCCCTGCCTGCTTTGCCGTCTCAATAAGGAAATTGCCATGCATGTCATCCCCGACCTTTCCTATAAACGCGGTCTTAAGTCCGGCCTTGCTGACTGCCGTGAGCATATTTACCGGAGCGCCTCCGGGATTCTGCTCGAAGAGCTTCATCCCGGAATCAGTGCTTCCGGCAGGGGTAAAGTCTATCAGGAATTCACCAAGAGCCACAACATCATATTTCTTTTCCATGTTGGATCCTCCTTGTGAATTTTACTTTCCTGTGATCTCTATGTCATAGAATTCTACTCTTGCATCCTGTGCCAGAAGTCCTGTCTCAAACTCAGGCTTTGCATATATCCTGTATGTAAATGCCACCTGTTCTCCGACAAATACCTCCACCATATCATGGTCAACGATGATCTTCACATCTATCTCGCTGCCCTCTGTTATGTCAAATGTCTTCTCGCACACTCTGACTCCATCAGGGCCCGGCTCCGTTGCAGGAGGCACAGCCTGACAAGACTGAACCCAGAACGGGTCAACTCCCATAGGAAGATTTACCAATGACACTCTCTGCATGGCCACATCGAACTCAAGGAGAAGGCATCCGCTTGCTTCCTTGTCTGACTTGAGCAGTATACCGAAATGGTCATACACCTCTCTAGGCATGATCTTGCACTTCAGCATGTAGCTCTCCTCGTTGTGTCCAAGGAATCCGTATGTACATGTGCTTACTGAATCCATCTCAACCAGTCTGTCTCCGTGAAGCTCTGCATTTCCAAGTACAGGGATGTAATCCCATGCCACAGGCTTCTCAAATACATGCTCATATTCCTTTGGAAGCTTTACGTCAAGTCCTCCATCCGCTGTGGCAACTACCTCGTGCGGCACGCAGAAGGTTCCGCCCCAGTACCATTCACCTCTGTCGCTTCTGTCTGCTCTGTCGTGAGCCCAACCGAAGTAGAAGCGTCTGCCGTCATCATCCTGCATGGACTTGGCTGCGTAGAATCTTCTTCCGCCTATGCCATCCTTCTTTGGCTTTCTCCATGGGCCAAATGGCGACTTTGCAACTCTGTATATTGTATTTACATATTCTGAGAATCTTGAGTATGAGAGATACCAATTGTCTCCCATCTTGTACATCTCAGGGCACTCAGGACAGTTGGTGTGTCCCGGTGAATATACCGGTCCGTAATATTCCCAGTTGACCAGATCCTTTGATCTGTAGAGAACTATACATCCTCTTCTGGTTATCGGCATATCCAACCTTCTCGCTGATATGAGGATCCAGTAACATTTGTCCTCCTCATTGTAGAATACATATGGATCTCTCCAGTCAAGCTTCTCGTAAAGCTCTATCATAGGTGTGATGACCGGATTGGCTGCATCCTTCACCCACGTGATTCCATCGTCACTTGTAGCGTGGCATATGGTCTGCTGATACTCTGCGGTGAGGCAGTAGCCTGTATAGAATGCATGGTATTTGCCCTCGCCGTATATGACTGATCCAGTCCATACTCCTGATGCATCCGGCTCGTCGCCCTCGCCCGGATAGAGCGCTGTAGGAAGCTCCTCCCAGTGCACCAGATCATCTGATACACTGTGGCTCCATGTTGTTCTGAGTCTTGCCGGGTACACTGTTGTTCCCGGAGGGGAAGTCAGTGAGAATATATGATATTTGCCCTCGTGGTAGAAAGGTATTGCATCTCCCGTGGAATCCGCGAAGGACATCTTTCTAAAAATCTCCATATTATCATTCCTCTCTTTCTACTAGTTTGCTGCAAGTTTCTTCTTTTTGAGGAGCTCAAGCTTGCCCTTCTGTCCATCAAGGAGTACCGCACATGCGATGATGAGACCCTTGATGATGAGCTGCCAGTATGATGACACTCCGATAAGGTTAAGACCATTTGAGATGATTCCGATGACCATGGCACCAAATACTGTTCCACTGATCCTTCCTTTACCACCTGTCATAGAGGTTCCGCCAAGTACACAGGCCGCGATGGCATCAAGCTCGTATCCGCTTCCAACTGAAGGCTGGCCTGAGTACATTCTTGAACAGAGTACAAGTCCTGCGAATGCTGAGAGAAGTCCTGATATTGTAAACACTATGATCTCTATCTTCTTGATAGGTACACCTGAAAGTCTTGCAGCCTCGCGGTTACCACCTATCGCGTATACGTATGTTCCGAACTTTGTCTTACTGAGGATGAAGCTGAACAGTATGATGAGCACTACCATGTACACTACCGGAAGTGGAATCACATTGAACAGATATCCTGTACCGATCTCGATGAAGAGCTTGTTTGTGATACGTGTTGACTGTCCACCTGTGTAGACATAAGCTATACCACTTGCTATGTTCATCATGGCCATTGTGATGATGAATGCAGGCACCTTGAAATTGGCTACTATGAAACCACTTACAAAGCCAGCCGCTGTGCCGACCAGAAGGCCTGCTGCTATTGCTACACCGAGAGGAAGTCCCTGATTAACTATAAAACCTACGGTCAGAGTTCCCGACATAGCTACTATCGATCCAACTGACAGGTCAATGTGACCAAGTATGATTATGAGTGTCATTCCAAGTGCTATGTATGTGTTGATCGATATCTGTCTAAGCACTGATATGATGTTGTTGGTCGTTAAAAACTTGTCTGTGGCAAGTGCTACGGCCACACACATGATTATCAGAACCACTATGATTCCTATGTTGCCCTTGACTATGGATGTCAGGGGATTGTTTTTTAATATAGAAGTTGCTTTTGAATTCTTCTTTGTCTCGCCCATATTATTCGATACCTCCTGCAGCGTATTTCATTATCTCTTCCTGTGAGAGCTCGTCCTTTGACAGCTTCTTCACGAGTTTTCCGGCTCTGACCACACATACGTTGTCGCACATGTTGATGATCTCAGGAAGCTCACTGGATACCATGATTATCGCTATGCCTTCCTTTGCCAGTTCATTGATTACTGTGTATATCTCAAATTTTGCATTTACATCAACGCCTCTGGTCGGCTCATCCAGAATGAGCACATCCGGCTTGGTTGCAAGCCATTTGCCCAGAACTACCTTCTGCTGATTTCCACCTGACAGGCTGCCCGCCTCGATCTCAGGTGACGCCGCCTTGATCCGCAACCGCTTTGAATAATGGTCTATGACCTCACCGCGCTTTTTCTCGCTTATGGCGATTCCATTCATATAGAATCTGAGGGATGAGAGTGTAAGGTTGAACGCCACGCTGTTGCCGAGCACCAGTCCCTGCTTCTTTCTGTCCTCAGGAACCAGGGCTACGCCTGACTTAATCGCCTGCATCGGATTCTTGAAGTGTACCAGCTTTCCGCCGAGTATCACCTCGCCTGATGTAGGCTGTGTGGCACCAAATACCGCCTCCATGATCTCGCTTCGTCCGGCACCGACCAGACCTGAGAATCCCAGGATCTCACCCTTGTGTACCGAAAAACTTATATCTTCAAAGACACCTGTCTGCGAAAGGTTCTTTACCTCCAGAGCAACCTCTGCCTTGTCCATGTCACAGTAATCCCTGGCATAGAAGCTCTCCAGATCTCTTCCTACCATCATCGCAACCAGCTCATTCGGGTTGGTCTCAGATGTCTTTTTTGTTCCTACGTATGCACCATCCCTGATGACGGTAACTCTGTCAGATATCCTGAAGAGCTCCTCCATTCTGTGGGAGATGTAGATTATACTTACCTGTTTCTTTCTGAGATTCTCAATGATCTCAAATAACTGCTCCACCTCTTCATTTGAGAGTGATGAGGTAGGCTCATCCATAACTATGATCTTACCGTTGAATGAGACCGCCTTGACGATCTCCACCATCTGCTGCTGTGCGATGGTCAGATTCTCTACTATCGTGTCTGCTTTTATATTCACACCGAGGGACGATATCATCTCCTCTGCTCTTCTGTTCATCTCTGCAAAGTCCAGCGTTCCAAGCTTTGTCCTTATCTCTCTGCCGAGAAACAGATTCTGTGCCACCGAAAGATATGGAACAAGTACGATTTCCTGATGTATTATTCCTATACCATTTTCTCTGGCAGCCGGAACTCCGTTGATCTTGACCTCCTTGCCATTTACCTTGATGATTCCGCTGTCGGGCTGGTAAATTCCGCCGAGGACCTTAATCAGTGTGGACTTTCCTGCACCATTCTCACCGAGCAGTGCATGTACCTCTCCCAGCTCAAGGGAAAAGTCGATGCCACTTAAAGCATATATTCCGGAGAAGCTTTTCTTTATCCCTATCATTTCCAGAACTGTCTGTCCCATATTAAACCTCCAAGTTTCTAAAATAGATCTTTTGTTATCCTGCTTTTTCGGGATCTCGGCCGGAGATCTAAGATCCCCGGTCTCTCCCGTGTTATATACACCTATGTTGTGTCATGTATGTCCAGCCGGGGGCAGCCCCGTGCTGTTACTGCCGGCTTCGATCCGGCCTTACTGCCAATCGTTAACTGTCTGCTCAGCCTCATCCTTGAGTACGAGGTGTGAGTCAAGATATACCTTCTTCTCGTCGATCGTTGTATCTCCGCCCACATACTTCTGTGCTGCGTTGAATGCGTACTCAGCAATCTGTACAGGAACCTGACATGCAACTGCTGTGAACTCGCCGTCGAGGAGTGCCTGCTTGCCATCTGGTGAAGCATCGATACTGTATACACCAATCTGGCCTGTCTTGTTGGCTGCCTTAACTGCTGCTGCAGCGCCAAGTGCTGAAGGATCATTGATACAGAAGAATGCCTGAAGATCTGTGTTTGCTGTGATGATATCCTCTGCAAGGCTCATTGATGCATCAAGTGCTGCCTCGCCATCCTGCTGTGCTACGATGTTGAACTTATCCTTGTTATCACCGAGTCCGTCAAGGAAACCATTTACACGGTCTACACAACTCTCATTTGATGGGAAGTCAAGGATCGCAATGTCTGCTCCGTCCGGATAATCCTTAGCCATCTGCTCACCGACAAGCTGTCCTGCCATGTAAGCATTTGTTCCAACGAACTGTGTTACGAAGTTCTCTATGTCATCCTCGATAACTGCTGTATCTACATTGAAGATTGGGATTCCTGCATCCTTGATCTCTGCAAGACCTGATGTGATACCTGCTGAATCAACCGGGATGATGAACACTGCGTCGTATCCACTATTTGCCACGTCTGATAACTGGCTGAGCTGTGTGTTCAGATCGTAGTCAGGATCAAGACATGTATATGATATTCCGTTCGCATCGCAGAGCTCCTTGAGCTTGGCATCAATTGAACTCTGGAATGTATTGTTGAGTGTGTTTGTACAAAATGCAAATGACAGGTCAGATGACTTTGTGCTCTCCTGCTTTGTACCTGAATCAGATGAACCGCTGCCCGAAGCGTTTCCTGATCCTGATCCACAACCTGCCAGTAAACTGAGTGACATGCACAGGCATGCTCCAACTGCTAATAACTTTTTAAATTTTCTCATAATTTTTACCTCCACTATCATGTGTTTTCTTTGCTAACTCGTTGTCGAAAAACTGTTTTTAACCGGTTTATTTACGTAATTTTTAAACTGTTTTTCGTCCCTTGCATGTTTTGATGATATAACCTTTGTCGGTTATTGTCAATATCAAGTGTTTTATTTATTGTTTATTCGTCATTTTGCACAAATGAAGCTCGATTGCATTATAGGGTTCGCAGGTCTTTTATAGTTTTTTTACGTAAATATTTTGCCAGATGTCATACTTATGGGATTTGTAGTGTATGATTGGCACCCGTTACTTGTCACCTTGTCTCTTGTGTATAAACGCAAAAAATCCGCCAGAAAGATACAATTTTCTCTCTAACGGATTCTTTTTTAGATAAAAAGATACAGTTTCTAACTCTGTCCGACACAGGCTAACTAAAGATGTCATATCACCTCAATCTGTCCGGCACGGACTAACTAAAGATGTCATATCACCTCAATCTGTCCGGCATGGACTCATGGAAGATTTCCTTCCATGCAAGCCTGAGCTGTTTTGGCTCAACCTGATACGGCTGAACTCCCACATACTTTGGAAGCTGTTCTTCACTTACCAGGGACTTGGCAACAACTGCCGCGGCCGCTCTTCCCTGCTCGTATGGTCTCTGCGTGCTGAGTCCCTTGACGATTCCTTCCTCCATGCACCTGGCAATTCCATGATCAAGGTCCGTGGTGAACACCGCCACATCCTCCCTGCCAAGCTCCTTGAGTGCCTTTATAACCAGAAGTGCCGGGCGATCCCAGCTCACATACATTGCCTCAATTTCAGGATTGGCAGTTATCACGTCCTGGGCTACCTGATATGCATTGGATATCTCTCCAAAACTCCTGATCGTAACTATGTCAATATCAGGATAACTGTCCTTGATTATCCTCTCAGCGGCGTTATCCCTGACTCTTGTTCCATAGAATGCCGCACCATGAATAATGAAACCTGCCTTTTTTTTCTTGTTCTCCTTGCAGTATTCCCCCAGCATTCTTCCCGTGTTCGTTCCATTCTCCGACTCATTTACTGATACACAGGACACATAGCTGTTCTTGGACATGCCATCCGGAACATTGCTTATGAACACCAGCTTTGACACTTTGGAAAGTTCCTGAAACTTCTCTCTGGTACGGCTGTCATCCGCCGGAATAGCTATAACTGCGTCCGGCTTCTGAAGTCTTATTCCATCAAGCTGCGCATTCTGCAGTTCCGAGTCAAAGTGCGCATCCATAACCGACACCACGTCTATCCCGAACTGCTCAAGCTCCTCACGGATACCCTTCTCATGAAGCTCAGCCCATGACGTACCTGTGTAATGGAATGATATGGCAACTCTGAAATGTCCTGCCTTCAGCCTCTGTTTTTCCTCCTTCGTCAGCACCACGGAATCAGGGGCAGCTGCCTTATCTCCAAATGGTCCATTATCCAGCATCTTGGTGGATTTCCTGACAACCAGTTCCACATCGGCATAGCAGTCATGGGATATGACCGCCCCTGTGTTGATTTTCTCAAAAAGCATTCCAACTGCCTTGGTGCTTAACCCCTTCACATCTCTTCTGATTATGGTAAGCGGAGGATATGTAAGTTCTGACCAGCTCTCATCACCAAACCCAACCACAGATATCTCTCCCGGACAGTCGATTCCCATATCTCTCAGTGTCTTCATGAGGTAGAGCGTTATTCTGTTGCCCCCCGCAAGAACTGCGGTCGGCCTGTATCTGCGGAGCGCCTTCTGGATGACGAGCATACAGTCATCTTCGCCATTTTCCAGTGTCACATCCACTATATTCGCATCGTTTGTATTTATATTGTATTTCCGCAGAGCACTCAGGAAACCTTTTGTTCTCTCATCCCTGGTGGTACTGTCCGTACTCTCTCTGAAAAACAAAACATTCTTGTGTCCACTCGCGAGCAGATAATCTGCGCCCTTAAATATAGCCTCCCTGTCTCGGAACTCAACTGAGTCTATCCCTGATCCAAGTATATTTCTCTCCACGCAGACAAATGGAACGCCTGACTGTATAAGCTTTGTGTAGTTGGTTGCCACATCACTCACCGGTGCATGTATGATACCGGCAACCTTCTTGTTGACCAGAAGTCCGTCAAGCACCTGTGCCTCCTCCTTAAGATCATTGTCTGTTATCGCCACAAGGAACTGATATCCCTGTACACTGACAAGCTGCTTCACATAAGCTACCACATCTCTGTATATCGTACTTTCAATGTTCGGAATGACTGCAACGATCGTAGACTCTCGGCCAACCAGCAGTTTTCTCTCCTTATCTGCTATCTTATTCTGATATCCCGTCTCTACAATAATCTTCTCTATCTTATCCACAAGCTCAGGTCTTACATACCTTGTCCTGTTGATAACATGGGAAACTGTAGCTATGGACACCCCTGCCATATCCGCAATCTCTTTTATTGTAACCTTTGACTTGCCCATATCTCGTCCTTTCTCCTTTATCACAGATATAACTCTGGCTTCCGTACATTGCCACTGGCAACGCCCTTTTCCGATATTATAATCTACTTTTCTATGTTTGTGCAACCACTGTCATCATCCAGACTACTGGCTCTGCGATGTCTACTGGCACCATGCAGTTGCCGGCTCCACCATTACATAAAACAGCACAAATTTTTCACAAAATGCAGAAAAAAAGATAAAAACGCCAAGTTATTTCCTGGTATTTCCCGGGTCCCAGGGGCAGCAGATACTTAGTTCTGCCAGTTGATGTTCTCCCCCTGCAGCAACGGATATCTGGCAAGTTCTGTGCCGTCCTGCCCATATATCTGAATTCAAACGGATAATTTCTCGGAGTCACGGTGATCTCATCGCCGTACGAGAATTCATAATCCAGCGTTCTTCCAAAATAGAAATCCTTTGTCTTATATGTCGCCGCTGTACACATATTTTGTCTCCTTTCCAATCTCCTCAGATAATTTATATCATCAGTTCAAAGCCATAACAGCTCTTTTCAAATCCATAGTGTTCGTAGAAGCCATGTGCCCCTGTCCGCGGAAGACCGGAATCAAGGGTGACGGCCTTGCACCCCCTCCGCTTTGCAAGCTCCTTTGCATGATCAACTAAATTACAACCAATGCTTACATTATAAAATATCAAAGTGATTATTAACAGACCGCCACCCATAAATTTATTATAAAATATCCCGGAAAATACTTAGGCAATACTTACATGACTTTTTGTCACATTTTTCTAATTTATTTAGTATAATGTAAATGCTTCGGGCTTACTTTGGTCACATTTATGGCGCACAGCATATATCAAATAATATCGGGTGCTTTGCATTTGCCGGCACCTAAAATATGGAGAGAATCTTGACAGTGTTTCCACATCGTCCATATTTATCTCACCATTATTTACAAAGTCAGCCGACATAACCTCCTTGCCCTTATCATCGTAAAGTACAAGTGTCTTGGTCATTTTCTTCTGCTCCTCAAGTACCTGTTCGGAAGCCATCTTCAGTAATGCTGCCATCTGGTCTATGCTTTTCACTTCACAGAATGCAGTATGCGTGATGGAACCATCCGCTCTCGTTACTTCTTTCATATCCATTGGAATATGACTTTTCTTACAGGTTTTCTCCAAAAGCTCCGCTGTTCGCTCATCATTCACATCAATATGCGTGACATCTTTGCCCTCTCTGTTGAATCCCTTTAATGAGCCATGCGTTTCCTTATAATTCGACATTACCTTATCGACAACCTTGCCGCTTCTGTTTCTCGCTCATACCTGGATTCTGCTGTTCAGACCGCTTACACGCATCCGCAATAGCAGTAATCAGATCTACGCTGACAGTCACAATCGCCTTTCCTGTCTGGAACGACTCCTGCGTCAATTCATCGACCATTGTTCTGTCCTCCTGTTATATATTTTCCTGCTGCTTCTGTCTGTGGGTGCTCTCACCCATAAGATACACATTTTAATGCACATCTCGTGTTCCTCCTTGATTTCCTCTATCTGAACTTCTGGACAAAATGTCCTAAAGTTACATTCATATCCATTGCCCAACTGGCACAAAAAAGAGCATCTATGTTTCAATCACATAAATGCTCTAACGCTGTTGTTTATAATAATATGTAATATCGGTTGAAACTGCATTACTACTAGCTAGTATACCATAAACATACTGTTTTAGTAAGAAATGTCCTATTTCATCCATGTATGCATATTGTCAAGTGTATGTGTCATATTTTATATTCAAAATAAAAAAAGCTGCTACTCTCTAAAAAATAACAGCCTTTCTTACTATATCAGCCTTTTGGAATTTGACCATCGACATACAGAATGTGATTAACTAACCGCTATGTGAGATATTTTAAAGTTCCCATAATCTGTTCATCTTGATCTTCTACCTCATCATTGTGTTGTTCTGTAACCTTAATATGTATAAATGCTTTTAGCATTTCCATAATCCATGCAGGTTACAATATGCATATACTTCTTCTACCTGTTCACCATCGCAAAGACTAAAATCTGCTGCCGGATCCTGCCCTGGATTTAACTGTTTTCTATATATTCCCTGGTTTGTATTTAATGTAATCCACTCAATGAAATGCTCTTCAAGCATTGGATGTTTTGTCTCCCCGACCACGACATGAACATGACTGCCTTCTATCGTATATACAGGTACATGCTTCTCGACAGCAGCATCTGTCACTCCGGCTTTTAATTCCTGCATAGGTTCTCCGCAACAAATTACAGGTACACCCTTATCCTTTACCTTTTCAACAATGTTTCCACAATGCTTACAAATATAATACCTTACTTCCATGACTTTTTCCCCTTCCATGTGTAAAATTTATAATTCAATTGTCTCCATAATCTTTTTCAATGAATCTGCAGATTCCTTAAGCTTTAACGCTTCCTCGCCACTTAAATTAATAGGTATATCAGACTCAATACCATCTGCACCTACAATAGCTGGCATACTTAACGATACTCCGTCAATGTCATATACTCCATGAATCATGTGTGATACAGGAAGTATTGATTTTTCATCTCTCATAATCACTTCGCAGATTCTTTTTACAGACATTGCAATTCCATAATATGTAGCGTGCTTTTTGTTTATAATCGCATAAGCACTGTTCTTGACTTCTGTAGCTATTTCTGCCGTGTTTTCCCTGTGCTTGTAATGTCCACGCATTTCACACATTTCACTTAATGGAACACCAGATACATTGGCTGATGACCATGCTACAACTTCGCTGTCTCCATGCTCACCTATTATAAATGCATGAACACTCCTGCTGTCCACAGATAAATGCTCACCAAGCTTATATCTTAATCTGGCACTATCTAACACAGTACCCGATCCAATAACCCTGTTTTCTGGAAGTCCTGATAACTTTATGGCTACCTGAGTCAGGATATCTACCGGATTCGCAACTACAAGCATGATACCTGCAAAATTTCTCTTTGCTATTTCAGGAATGATTGACTTAAATATTGCTACATTTTTATTTACGAGATCAAGCCTTGTCTCTCCCGGTTTCTGTCCCGCTCCGGCAGATATGACAACAATTGCAGCATCAGCCACATCATCATAATCTCCGGCATATATTTTCATCGGACTCGCAAATGGAATACCATGACTGATATCCATCGCTTCTCCTTCTGCCTTGTTCTTATCTGCATCGATAAGGACAATCTCTGTAAACAAGCCACTCTGCATCAGAGCAAATACCGATGCAGAACCAACAAAGCCACAGCCTATCATTACTGCTTTTTTTGAATTAATCACTTTCTTCTTCGTAATAATCTCATCTCCTTAATAATTCTCTTCATGTACTTCAAAATAGCTCTGTGGATGATTACATACCGGACATACTTCAGGTGCCTTAGTTCCTACCACAATATGTCCGCAGTTACGGCATTCCCATACCTTAACTTCGCTCTTTTCAAATACTTGTGCAGTTTCAATATTCTTAAGAAGTGCACGATATCTTTCCTCATGGTGCTTCTCAATCTCACCTACTGCCCTGAATTTTGCTGCAAGCTCAGGGAATCCTTCTTCCTCAGCTGTTTTAGCAAAGCCATTATACATATCTGTCCACTCATAATTTTCGCCTTCTGCCGCTGCCGCCAGGTTTTCCTTTGTATCACCAATTCCTGCTAATTCCTTGAACCACATCTTTGCATGTTCTTTCTCATTATCTGCAGTCTTTAAAAACAATGCTGACATCTGCTCGTAACCTTCCTTTTTCGCTACAGATGCAAAATAGGTATACTTATTTCTTGCCTGTGATTCCCCTGCAAATGCCTCCTGTAAATTCTTCTCTGTCTGTGTTCCTGCATATTTGTTTTCTGCCATCTCTTTTGCCTCCGTTTTCTTTACTACTTTTTCAAAATCTGATGCCGGGTGCTTGCACAAAGGACATATAAAGTCATCCGGTAATTTCTCGCCTACATATTCATATCCGCAAATTCTGCAACGCCATATTGTCTGACCATCCTCTGTTTTTCCAACCTCCTGTGGCTTAGGCTTAATATTATTCTGATAATAATCATATGTTACTGAAGGAACATTGCTTAAAACTTCCATATCGGTTATCTCACCAATAAACATCGTATGTGAACCCAAGTCCTCTGTTTTAGTAACTGTCACAGAAATGTATGCATTTGTACCTTCTGTAATATAATAAATACCATTCGTGCCCCTGGCACACTGCTCAAATGTTCCAAACTTATTGGTATCTCTTCCTGATTGGAAGCCAAAATGTTTGAACAATTCAAATTGTGCCTTCTGACTTAAGACTGATACAGTAAATTTTCCGGTTCTTTGAATCATATCATGCGTATAATTTGACTTATTTACACAGATACTTAGCTGGTTTGGTTCCGAAGCTGCCTGAATGGCTGTATTAATGATGCATCCGTTATCTTTTTCTGCTTCTTTAGCGGTCAATATAAACAGTCCATAACTCAACTTATACATTGCTTTCCTATCCATGCTGTTCCTCCTTTACCTTCTCCCTGCATTTCGGGCAAATGCCTTTAAATGAAATATCGTAATCCACAAATTCAATTCCATGAGTGTTATGAATTCTTTCCAGCAAATCCGGTATTTGATCCATATCCACATCAAAAATTTCACCGCACTTTATACATCTTACATGGTAATGATTTTTCAATGTAAAATCAAATCGGTTCGGTCCATTCAGAACTTCAACCTTTCTTAATGCACCTTCCTCTACCAATATATCAAGATTTCTATATACAGTTCCTTTTCCAATTGATGGATATGCTTCTTTTATAAATTCATACACTTCATTTGCCGTAACGTGTCTTCTCATTTCGTATACGGTATTTCTTACGAGATCTTTTTGAATGGTATTTCTCCTTCTTGTCATTCATCCTCCTTATTAGGATTAGTTCTTAATAAGGATTATATGTCACTATCATCCTGTTGTCAATAAAAATAGTAATAATTCTCATTATTATAAAAGCTGCCAAACTGAACATCTTTTAGCTGAATAACTATTTTATTTTGCGTTCAAATACATATTCTGAATCTGAAGATAAATCAGACCTAAACGAGTATCCGAGTCTGTCAAATTTCTGAATCTCCACCAGATTTTCAATATTATTTTCCGCTATGAATCTGACCATTTCACCACGAGCCATCTTGGCATAGGTACCTTTTGTTACCAATTTATCTCCGGATAACTCACAAAATACAATCGTAATATATCTGTCCTGTGGTGTCAGATACTTTTCTATACATTTTGAGTATTCTTTTGATGCAAGATTAATGATAATCCTACTGTCATCGATTACTGAGCGGTATAACAATTCTCCCCAGTACTCATACAGATTTTTTGCATCTCCAATTCCAACCTTTGCCTGCATTTCAAGACGATAAGGAGTCACACCATCCATTGGTTTTAAAATGCCATAAAACGCAGACAAGATTCTTAAATGATTTTGCAAATACTCAAACTGCTGGATTTCAAACACAGATGGTGCCATATATTGAAATGCAATCCCTTCATATGCTAAAACAGCCGGAGTAAGCCTGTTATAAAGATTCATATTTTCCAATCTGTTAAAGTTTTGCTCTGCAATCTTGTCATTACATTTCCAGATAGCTTTCAGTTCTTCTTTTGATTTGCTTTTCATCCAGTTTAATACTTCTGCTGTCTTATCAATATAGGCAGGCAGTTCAACCGGTGCTAAGTTATCGGTATCTACAATCATCTTTTTTGCAGGTGATAAAATAATCTTCATTATGCCAATTCCTTAAGCATATTTTCAGGATCATCTGCCGCCTTGACTTTATCATTTGCCTTTATAATGATTCCCTGCTCATCAATAAGATAAGTAGTTCTTACTACACCCATAGATACTTTTCCATAATTTTTCTTTTCTTTCCAGACATCATATACTTCAATAACTTTACGATCCGGGTCTGCTAATAGCGTAAATGCCAGTCCGTATTTTTCTTCAAATCTCTTGTGAGACGCTACAGAGTCCTTGCTCACTCCGAGAATAACAGCTCCCTTCTCATTAAACTGTGGATAACGCTCAGAAAAGCCACATGCCTGCTTCGTACATCCTGGTGTATTATCCTTTGGATAAAAATATAGGATCACTTTTTTTCCTGCATAATCGCTTAATTTATGCATTTCTCCATTCTGATCCGGCAATTCAAAGTCCGGTGCTTTTTTTCCTACTTCTAACATATTTTATTCCTCCACTTCTTTCATTCCCATCTGTTTTCTTGTCCTCTTATTGCCAGAAATCATTTTATGACCAGAATAGACTGCCATAATCAAGCATATCAGAGAGCCAAATGCAAAGTATTTGTGTGCTGCTTTTAACCCTTTATATCCTGTATAAAAAGTTCCAACCATTGTAACTATTGCTCCGATTGACCAATATTTATGTGCTTTCATTTTATACCTCCAAATTGATTAAGCTGTTTCCAAAATAAATATCTCTGGATCATTAACAATATTGTACATTCCATCCATTACTTTCGACAAGTAGTGAAAGAAAAATAATCATTCCAAATACAAAAGGATGTATCACGATAATTCTGGCATTACCTTGACGCATCCTTTCGTGTTGTATTTTTTTCTTCTTAATGACAGCTATGGCTTCCGCATCCATGCTCACCACACGTATGTCCTTCCTCATGGTTGTGCTCATGGTGAGAACACTTCACATCCGAATTATAATCAAGCGTATCATTGATAAAAGCTTCTACTGCTTTATCCGCATCTCCTGAAACTCCGCCAAAAAGCTTAATACCCGCTGCCGCTAACGCAGTCTGAGCACCTCCTCCGATTCCGCCGCAGATCAAAACATCGGCATTTAATGCATTAAGAACTCCTGCCAATGCACCATGTCCGCTTCCATTCGTATCTACTACTTCTGAATGTAGCACTTTTCCTTCCTCTACATCGTAAATCTTAAATGTCTCTGTGTGTCCAAAGTGTTGGAAAATCTGTCCATTTTCATATGTTACTGCTATTCTCATGATACCTTCTCCTTTTTCTACTGCATATTTTTGATAAATCTCATGATTGTAACATCCTCCAAAGCTACAGTCGCTGCTCTGACCGTCACAGATTATGAAATCCCCACCCTCAATTTTAAGCGGATGTCCATCAATGAGAGCATCTGCTATTTTCTTTCTGGCAATCTCGTAAATCCGTTGGACCGTCGTTCTTGCGATCTGCATAGATTCCGCACACTGCTCCTGACTGTAACCTTTCTTGTCCAAAAGACGGATTGTCTCGTACTCATCTACCGTCAGAACAATGGGCATTTTTTTCTCAGTATCATCTGCCGGAAGGAATTCTAAAACATTTGGGAAATGGCAGACTTTTCTGCATTTTACTGGTCTCGGCATGAAATTGCTCCTTTCTCGCTTTTCTTATATAATAGTCCTATAAAGGGCATATGTCAATTATTCGATTGACGCATCTTAAAAAAGCAAGTATACTATGTTCATAAAGGAGATAACTATTATGAGCTTCGAAAATTATTTTCCACTATGGAATGACTTAAATACAGCACAGAAAAAACTAATTTCAGACAATTTGATCACACAGCATGTGAAAAAAGGAACAATCATTCACAACGGGAACATGGATTGTACCGGATTATTACTGGTTAAATCCGGGCAGCTTCGAACTTATATATTATCAGATGAAGGACGAGAGATTACACTCTACCGTCTGTTCGATATGGATATATGTCTTTTATCTGCCTCATGTATCATACGATCCATTCAATTTGAAGTAACCATTGAGGCAGAAAAAGATACTGATCTTTGGATCATCCCTGCTGAAATCTATAAGGGCATCATGAATGAATCTGCTCCTGTCGCAAACTATACCAATGAGTTAATGGCTACTCGTTTTTCTGATGTCATGTGGCTGATTGAACAAATCATGTGGAAGAGTTTGGATAAGCGTGTTGCTTCATTTCTTTTAGAAGAGACCTCTATCGAAGAAACAAATGAATTGAAAATCACTCACGAAACTATCGCCAACCATCTTGGTTCCCACAGGGAAGTTATCACTCGAATGCTTCGATACTTTCAAGGCGAGGGTCTCGTCAAACTCTCCCGGGGCAAAATCACAATCCTTGATCCAAAAAGACTGGAAACACTCCAAAGGTCATAAAACTGTTTTTCTGTAACATATAAAGAAGAATCCTCCATTTATCAGAATTATGAAAGTCATTCTAATAAATGGGGGATCTTTTTATGCTATAAGAAAATTATAAAAATATCGTGATTATTTTTTAATAATCCATACCACATGCATATGCCCTTTCAATCAGCGCACGGTCATTGACCACTGCATCATAGAATCGGAATCCGCCAGAGAAATTATACGTTTCATAACCGTTTCCTTCCAGAATACGGCTCGCAATATAACTGCGCAGACCACTCTGGCATATCAGATACACAGGCTTTCCTTTCTCAATTTCACTAATTCGTTCTCTCAGTTCATCTACAGGTATGTTTTTGAATCCATCTATATGCCCCCTGCTGAATTCACCTACAGTTCTCACATCTAGCAACTCCACATCTTTATCTTTAGAAATCTTGTCCATATCTTCCAAATGCCATTGCTTTAATGTCCCTTTTGCAATATTGTCTATCATAAATCCAGCCATGTTTACCGGATCCTTAGCAGAAGAATAAGGTGGTGCATATGCCAGATCCAGATCTTTCAACTGGGTTGCATTCAGCCCCGCATGAATTGCTGTTGCCAGCACATCAATACGTTTATCAACTCCTTCATATCCAATAATCTGAGCGCCAAGCAAACGATAGCTTTCTTTTTCAAAAACCACCTTCATGGTCATCACTTTTCCACCAGGATAGTAACCGGCATGACTCATAGGAGAAAGAATTACTGTATCTACCTCTAATCCTGACTTTTTGGCATTGGTTTCATTGATACCTGTAGTGGCTGCTATCATATCAAACACTTTTATAACGGAGCTTCCCTGACTGCCCAGGTAACGACTATCACCGCCACAAATATTATCAGCGATGATTCTGCCCTGTTTATTGGCCGGTCCTGCCAAAGAAATCAGCGCATCATTACCCGTAACATAATGTTTTACCTGAACTGCATCACCTGCAGCATAAATATCCGGTACAGAGGTTTCCATTCTGTCATTCACTACAATACTTTCCTTGATGCCAAGTTCCAGACCGGCTTCTTTTGCTAATACTGTGTCTGGTGTGACTCCGATTGCCAGAACTACCATATCAGCCTGAAGGGATGGATTATCTTTCAACAGAACCTCCACTCCGTTGTCATTTCCTTTAAATCCTTCTACTGTATAGCCCAGTATCAGTTTTATCCCATGCTTTCTCATTTCATTATGGATCATGGATGCCATATCCGGGTCAAAAGGGTTCATCAGCTGCTTAGGCCCCTGGACAATCGTAACATCCATGCCAAGCTCCCTCAAATTTTCTGCCAGTTCCAGACCAATAAAACCGCCACCTGCCAATACAGCCGATTTTGGATGATTCTTATTTATATATTCCTTTATCCGAAAAGTGTCTTCTACAGTACGAAGTGTAAAAAGTTTATCAATACCTACTCCGGGAAGTCTCGGCTGTGTAGGCTTTGCACCTGGAGATAGGATTAGCTTATCATAGTTTTCTTCAAATATTTCACCGTTTTCTAAATTCTTCACTGAAACAGTTTTACATTCGGGATGTATTGAGATAACTTCATGATGAATTTTCATGTTAATACGGAAGCGTTTAAAAAAACTCTCTGGTGTCTGTAGTGTAAGTGCTTCCGGATCTGTAATCACGTCTCCAATATAATATGGAAGCCCACAATTCGCATAGGATATGTATCCGGATCTTTCATACACAGTAATTTCTGCATGTTCATCCAGTCTGCGTATTCTTGCTGCGGCTGTAGCTCCTCCTGCTACACCTCCTACGATTATTACCTTCATCTTATTTTTCCACCTTTCCTGAGTAAGCTGCAATGCCACCGATATTATTTACTTTAGAATATCCCATTCGTTGCAACATCCCAGTTGCCTGACGGCTCCGGGAACCGGAATAACAGTATACAAACAGAGGGATATCCTTATTCTTCGCTACAGAAACAATATTGTCTAGTTGCTGCAACGGCACATTTTTACTTTCTGGTATATGTCCTTCCTGATATTCCTGCGGAGTACGGACATCCAGCAGAACTGCACCAGCAGTCCTTTTATATTCTTCTATGCCTTGATTAATATTCGACTGTTTAAAGAAATTAAAAAATCCCATTAGCACACCTCTCTAAAGCATTTCTAAAATCGCATTCTTAGATCTCGCCCCTGAAACCTGCTGTACAATCTTCCCATTCTTCATAACCACTAAAGTCGGAATGCTCATAATACTGAACTTATTTGCCAGTTCAGGCTCTTCATCTACATTAATCTTTCCAACTTTAATATCCCTACGCTCACCTGCAATCTCCTCTACAATAGGTACTACCATACGGCAAGGCGCACACCAAGATGCCCAAAAATCTAAAAGAACGGTTTTATCGGAATTCAGTACTTCGTTCTCAAAATTATTTTTATTGATATTAATAGCAGACATTTTACAGTCCTCCTTATCTTTTTCTTTTTGTAGCTTTATTATAGTCTTAATTTCATTTGTTTTCCGTGATTACATCACCATACAACATTAAATTAACTTCTTGCCATACCATCTACACTTAATATAACACCTGTAATGTAACTCGCCTCATCTGAAGCAAGAAACACAAACGCATTGGCAATATCTTCTGGCTGTCCAAGACGACGCAATGGAATTCTTTCAATCATAGGTTCGATAACTTCCTTTGGCACAGCTTTCATCATATCAGTTTCTGTAATCCCAGGTGCAACAGCATTAACACGAATACCTTTGCTGGGATAAGGTCCTTAAGTTTTGGTACAAGAAGCGCACCAATCAGCATAACACCGGCACCCGCCATAAACTGCTTCATGCCCTGTGACTTTGCTAATGTGTGATAAAGAAGCAATAGAAATGTAAAAAATTTTGCCGTTCCTATCCGGCACTTAGCTCTTGTGTCGGATAGGTCGGGCGGTTATTCGGGCAAGTCCACCTTGCCAACAAAAGAATAATAAATCTCAATGTCCTGCCTACGGGTCTTGTTCTCGTCATAGCTGCACTCATGCACAACGATTTTCTCTACAAACTCCCGCAACAGAGTAGGGGTAAGTTCTTCAAAGCTGGTATGCCGCCGAACAACATTCATAAACTTTTCTGCGTTCACGGTGGCTTCCTGTGCTTTGGAAAGCTCCGCTTGGATAGCAGCGGCTCTTTCTTTCAGCTCCCGTTGTTCTGCTTCATAGTCTGCCGACAGCTCTGTGAAACGCTCGTCTGATATGCGCCCGGTCACGCTGTCCTCATACAGCCGCTTGAAGATAGCGGATAACTCGGCTATGCGTTTCTCGGAGGCTTCCAGTTCCTTTTTCTTGGCGGCGTTCCTGCGTTTGCCCCCGTCCTCGTTCTGCTCAATCAAGAGTTTCATAAACCGGGCTTCATGCTTTGCCGCATAGCTGGTCACTTTCCGCAGATTGGAGAGTACACCAGCGGTCAAGAGGTCGGTGCGGATAAAGTGCGCCGTACAGTCATGGGTGCGTTTCTTGTAGTTGCCGCAGATATAACAGTCCTGCTTGCGCTTGTCCGTCTGGTATCGCTGCTGATACATCACGCTGCCGCAGTCCGCACAGAACAGTATGCCGGAGAACAAACCCACTTCATCATAGCGGTTTGGGCGTTTGCGCTGTTTGCGAAGCTCCTGCACCCGTTCCCATGTTTGGGTGTCTATGATAGGCTCGTGGTGGTTCTCGAAAATCACTTGCTTTTCCGGGGGATTTTCTACACTGTGCTTGACTTTGTAAGAAAGTTTTTCTGTCTTGAAATTTACCAGACAGCCTGTGTATTCCCGGTTTTCAAGCATATGCACTACGGTATTGGTCGCCCACTTGCACTCATAGCCGGGGTGGTAGCGGCGGGTGCTGCCCGTCCTGCGGTATTCCAGCGTTCCCGGCGTGGGGATTTGCTGCTCTGTGAGCATACGGGCTATCTTGGTCGGACCATTCCCGGCAAGACAGAGGTTGTATATCTGCTTGACTACGGGTGCAGCTTCCTCGTCAATAATGAAATTTTCATCCTCGTCCATGAGGTAGCCATACACAGGCTTGCTTGTGATGGGCTTGCCATTCATGCCTTTTGAGCGTTTTACTGCTTTGATTTTCTTGCTCGTATCTCTCACCAGCCATTCGTTAAAGATATTCCGCAGCGGGGCAAAGTCATTGTCGCCCTGTGCGCTGTCCACTCCATCATTGATAGCGATGAAGCGGACACCTTTCTGTGGGAAAATCATTTCCGTGTACATTCCCACTTGCAGGTAGTTTCGCCCTAACCTCGACATATCCTTTACGATAACTGTCCCGACTTTTCCGGCTTCAATGTCCGCAAGCATGGCTTGAAAACCGGGTCTTTGAAAGTTCGCACCAGAATAACCGTCGTCCGTGTACCAGCGCAGATTGGAAAAGCCGTTCTGCTTTGCATAGGTTTCAAGGATACGCTTCTGATTGGAAATGGAATTGCTTTCGCCTTGCAGCTCGTCCTCATGGGATAGTCTTGGGTAAAGGGCGGTAATTGGTTGTTGGTTGGTCTGTCTTAACATAAAATCCTCCGTTTCCGACAGCCAGCCCCACTATTCCGTACCTTGATTGTACCACATGGGGCGGCTGTCTGTATAGCGGCAAAAGCGTCAAATCTGCTTCTTTATGGTCGGTCAAATCGCCGTTTTTTGTGTAGCAGCTTCCGCTTCCAGCACTTTCATCATCTTGTCGGCTGCGGTGTCGGTTGCGCCCTGCTTGAAGAAGCCGGAAACGGTAAGGACGGAGTTGCCCATGCGGATTTCCGTCACACAGTCCGGGCGGCGGTCTGTTTTGGTGGTGCTTGTCTGTTTCGTTTCTGTCATAGGCTCTCCTTTCGCTGCTTCATCAGTTGCTTTAAGCGTTCCAGCTTTTCCTGTGCGGTTTCCTTTCGGAAGTTGCTGCCCGTGAAGCGGACGGGGGCGCACATGGAAGTCAGCCTGTCATAGATACGGGCGTGGGGCGTGTCCTGCGGGTGCTGCAATTCCTCCAGCGTGAGGTTGGTCGTGGCGATCAGCGGCTTGCCGCTTCGGTAACGGCTGTCAATCACGCTGTAAACCTGTTCCAGCCCGTATTCTGTCCCTCGCTCCATACCAAAATCATCAAGTATCAGCAGGGGGTAGCTGCAAAGGCGGGAAATATATTCGTTCCTGCCCTCAAAGCTGGCGGCAAGGTCACCCAGTATCGTTGCAAAGTTTGTCATGCACACCGGGACTTCCTGCTCCATAAGGGCGTTGGCGATACAGGCGGCAAGGTAGCTTTTTCCCGTCCCCACGCCTCCCCAAAACAGGTAGCCGATATTTTCAGCCTGCATGGTTTCCCAGCTCTCCACATAAAAGCGGGCGGTTTCGGTCTGTGGGTTTCTGCCGTTGTCATGCTCAAATGTCCAGTTCCGCATAGCAGGGTCAGTAAAGCCCCGGCGTTTCAAGTCCTCTACTTTTTCAAGGTGCTTCTGTCGGCTTTCGGCGGCTTGCTGCTTTTCACGGGCTGCCCGCTGGCAGTCGCAGTCTGTTGGGTGGCGGTCACGCCCGAAACAAGTCTTTCCCTCTGCAAAATAGGCTTCTTTGGGCGTATGGCACTTACCGCAGTATAAAAGCCCGTCCTCGCCTGTGTAATCCTCCGCTTCGGTGGTAGTGGTTGTAATGTCCGTAATCATAGCTTCAATCTCGTTTTTCATAAGCTCTCGCCCTCCTTGCATGAATAATCGGGTATGCCCTGTTTCGGGGCAGCCTTGCCTTTGGCAGCGTCCTCCTGCGCCCACTTGTAAATGGTGGCTGCATGGCTGTGGTACTGCTTCCCGGTGGAAGCGATATGGCAGGAAAGCCGGTCAAGGTAATACTCCCACTTGTCGGGCAGCTCTGTTTTCAGCCCGGAAAGCTCTGTATCGGTCAGTATCACATTGTTGTATCTGCCATAAGCAGCGGGGGCGGGGTGTCCCGTTTCTCCCTCTCTCTCTTTTTCTATCTCTATCTCTTTCTCTAACTCTATCTCTATCTCTGGTGGACGAATGTCGGACAAATGTCCGCCTTTTGTCCGGGGCGGTAAAAGTGCCTTGTTTTCCAGCCTTGCAGCCCGTTTCCTCTCGGCTTCGGTAGAGGACTGTCCTATCATCAGCTCAATATCGGTCATATAAAAAGCCCCGCTGTCAAGCTGCTCCACAAGCCCCAACTGCCGGAAAATCTCTAAAGCCCTCTCAACCGTCCCTATCTGGTGGCGGGTCAGTGTCGCTATCATCTGCGCTGTGTAGGGGATATGCTCGTCAAGCTGCAATTTCCCGCCGTTTTTCAGCGATTTTAAGTACAGCTTCAAGAGGATATTGGAGTATAAAATCCCGTCTTTCATATCTTCCAGCAGCACAATGGAGTCGCTGTCAAAAAAGTTCTCTTTCAGCTTGAGGTAGTAATACTTGCGGTTATCTGCCATTGTCCCTGTCCTCCTTTTTCCGGCGTTTGGAGTAGTAGTGGGGGCAGAGTATGATAACCGCCCGGAAGCTCTGCTTGCAGCTATGGGTACAGCCCCGGCAGAGGTCGTTGTATGTGATACGGTCGCAAGTGGTATTCCCGACTTTTACTTGCCGCAGGAAAAAAGACCATTCCAGCCGCCGTTTCTTGCTCATTCTTGGCATGGGTGCGCTCCTTTCTGCCGTTTCCGCTGGTGTGGCGGTATCGGCGGTAATTCTGTATCATCTCGGTATCATTTTCGGGGTTTTTCTGCCCTGTAAGCCCGTTAAAAAATCCTTTGGTATTGCGGATAGGGTGCGGGGCAGCCCCCTTGTTCTGTATGGGTTCGGGTACATTTTGGGGCGGTTTTTATCGCTCCTGTTCCTGCCTTTTCACAGGCTTGCGTTCCCGGCGTAAAATCTGGTCGATATTGCCCTTGACAGTCTGTAAGCGGCGGTATTCCTCCCGTTTTGCCCGGTAATCGTTGTAGCCGCTGTTTTTCTCTTTGATAAGGCTTTCAATCTCTGCTTGCAGGGCTTTATAGCTCGGCAGCTTGGAAATGCCGTTCTCCCTGAAATAGCGGGCGGCTGCGTCTGCTATGATAAAGTCGCTTTCATGCTTCTGTCGGTAGGCTGCTTTTGCCTTGGCGTTTTTCTGCTGTTTCAGCCCGTCCCGGACAGGGCGGGTCTTGGAATAGGCAAGCACCTGCCGTTGCAGCTCCTTTTTCCCGTTCAGTGTCTTTTCCACCTGCTTCAGCTCTGTAAGGCTTTCCTGCATGGCGGCATAGGCGGCAGAACAGGCTTCGTCCAGTTCCTCCGGGGAAGAAAAGCCGTACTGCTGGTAGGCGGTAACGGTAGCTGCCATTTGCTTTAGATTGTGCTTTGACGCCCAGCGGTCATAGCCCACGCCCTTGCCCTCGGCTCGCTTGGCTTCCCGGTCAACCATGCGCTGCAAGGTGTTGTCTGCCGGGGTGGTTTTTGCGGCTTTTTCCTCCTGCAAGCGTCCCTTTTGGGTGTGTGGGTATTCCGGTATGGCTTTGGTCTGTTCGGCGGCTCTGTGGGCGTTCTGCGTAAGCAGGGCAAGGACAGCAGCCTTGTCAAAATCGTCCCCCAGCTTCCGGGCTGTGATAGGCTTCGTCCTGTCCGGCGTGAGGTAGGAAAGCCGCCCCCGGCTCTCCTTGACGGTCACACCCTCCTGCAGCAAAAGGGAAGAAAACTCGTCAAAGCTGGCAGCTTGGGAAAGTGCCTGCCGTATCGTCCGGCGCAGCTTCGCCTTGTCCGTTTCAAACTTGGTGGGCTTGGTCGGCTGTCCGGTGGCTTCTCTGGCGGCGTTCTCTTTATCAAGGGCAAGCTGCCCTTTCTTCTGAGCCCAGTATTCACGCTCGGTCACTCGGTTCTTGCTGCCATGCAAAAGGTCAATCTGATACAGATTTTCCCGGTGGCACATCTCCATGACTTCGGACTTGAAATATTCCATAGCTGCGTCTGTGCAGCGGTGCTTGCAGCCGTCCTTCGTGTCCGCTGGTCTGTCCATGTAGGGCAGAAGCGGGACGGCTTCAATCCGCAAGCTGTTTATGACGATATGCACATGAATGTTGCCAGAGTGATTGTGCCCGTCCGGGTGGGTGCAGACAATGGCTTGGTGTCCGGGGAAATGCTCGTTGCAAAATTCCTCGCCCAGCGACTGCGCCTTATCAACGGTCAGACCGTTGTCCGTTCCGTCCCGTGGGTCAAAGCTGATGATATAGTGGTGGGATTTCACATCTTCCCGTTTTTGGTTCTTGCCATAGCGGAGATTGGAGCGCAGACAGGCAACAGCAAAATCTTCTTCGCCGCAGTTCAGCGTGGCAAGGCGGTAGCCCTCACGGGGAACAAGCCGCCCGTTTTCATCAAGGGTGGGTTTCATGGTAAACTCGTCATGCTCAAAAGTGAGGTAGGCTTCCGCTGCTCCGTAGTCGGCATTTTTAGAGCTGATATGTTTGAATGTTGCCAACAGCTTCACCCACTTTCTGCAAGACTTCAAACTTCAAGGCTGCAAGGTCGGAAATGGCGGCTCGGACTTCGCCGGACAGGGCGTTATACGGTACGCCGTATTCGTTCAGATACCGGGCAATCTGATTGAGGTTGCCGCCGATCCTGCCGTATTCGGCGGTCAGCTTCCCGACAGCGGCAAGCAATTCATCATTGACCGGGGAAACGGTAACAATGGGGCGTATGGTTGCCCGTGTAATGGCTTGCCGGATAAATTCGGACTGGCTCATACCATAAGGGGCAAGCCGGGCGGTAAAGTCGGCGTATTCTTCATCGGTCAGCCGGGTCTTGACTACCCTGCTGCGGTGGGGCATGTTATATCGTTTCATAGGTGGTTGACCTCCTTTCTGTGCGTGGTGTCCTCTCACTAATAGGAGAAAAACGGGGTGTGTAGCGGAACTGTTTTTGAAATAATCCGAAAAGAATTTGCGGGAATTTTTCAAGCGGCGTAAGCCGCATAAGCAGGGTTTGGGGAAGGCACTCCCCAACAAGATTCCCGCAAGGACAAAATGAGCGATAAGCGAAATTTGGTACTGCGGTAGAATCTTGCTCTAAAAAACTACCGCTTTCCTCGGCGGCTCTGGTTTGCGGATATACTGGCTTGCTCCACCAATATAGCGATTGCGGCGGCGTGTTCTGCCCGCTGTTCACCACTACAACGGTGAAAAGGGGGCGTTTTGGCAAACGCACGGAAATTTTTTTGTTTTCCCTGTCTGCTCCCTACAACAATCCGGTGGTGTGGTTTGCCAAAGATTTTTGAAAATGGGCGCAAAAAAAGCAGTAAACCTTTTCAAGATTTACTGCTTATCTGCCGCTGTGATGGGCGGCGGTATTAAATTGTCAGCCGTTTTTCAAATGGAATTTATCTGCAATCGCTTTCTTTCCGCTTTCCAATTCCTTTTCTGTAATCTTCCATAATCCTAACGCAATGATCTGCTATCTTTTGCATTCCGAGATCTTCAAAAAAGGCAATTTGTATTTTCATCAGTTCTTCACAAACAGTCAACTTCTGCTCATCCATATTGCTAATAGCAAGCCATGGGAACGCTTTATATTTCTTAGTGTCCCCAATGAGAAAATTGTACCCTATCAACTCATTTTCACGGAAAACGAAATAGAATTGTGGGCCTGAACCTGGAACTGACTTTTCCATAATTTGCTGCATTGTTCTCACGCCGCCGTATGCCGGAAAAAAACCTATTCGCTCAAGAGCATTTAATATGTCAATCCTTTTATCTGTGGGTATGTCTCTATAATTGATAATCTGTTCCATTTGCTCTACCCTCATTGAAGTTTAATTTGTCAGGCTCTAATTATACAACTTTTCTGTTTAGCGGTCAAAGCGGAACTTCAACAGGCTTTCTATCAGTTGCCTGACGATATGCTCCTGCACATCCGTGTTAATCTGTCCGTCCATTTTCGCACAAGAGCGGACATATCCCGCATAATGGGATAGGACGGCGGCAACAGCTTCCGGGTCGCCCTCGCTTGCCTTAACGATTGTCTCATAGGGAAGTATCTGGCTCATAGGACAAACCCTCCAACTCTGCCCGTAGCCGCCGTAAAATCATCTGAATACGCCGCCCGGTTGTGTTGCCAGCCCGTCCATATCTCCGTCCAATCTCCCTATGCGTCAATCGTTGGAAGTAGTACAAGAAAATGATTTCCTGTTCCATCTGTGATAGTGCGGACAGGGCTGCGGCAAGCTCTGGACTTTCCAAAAGCACCATCTGACCACAGACGAAAAGCGGATAGCTGGTCATGCCGGATTGCTCCGCAAAGTATTTATCTGTGGTACTGAATGGATAGTGTTTTTCTTCTATCAGATATTCAAGCGAGATTTCCCGCTTGCGGCGGCTCCGTATGCTCCGGGCTGCGTCTATGGCAGCGTGGCGAATAACAGTCTTGCAAAAGGCATCGTGTGTATGCCGGATATGTTCTTGATACTTTTCGTGTTCGGTCATGGAAAATCCCCCTTTCTGAATAATGGCAGAGGGCGGCAGCATCTTGTGCTGTCGCCCTCTTGATTACCGAACAGCAAAGACGGGCGGGGCTGTCAACGGCGGCGCATTTGCGCCGTTCATCTTGACCGTTGACAGGCTCGGCTGGGTTTGCTATCTGCTCACGGCAATTCACTCTCATTGATAGGAATTGCCTCAAGTTCCGTATTCAAATTGTTCCAATAAGAGCCGATATCCGCACTTGTGAAATACTTAAAACCGCCTGCTGCTGACTTCAATTCGCCGTTTTTAACCCCATAGCAGGCGTAAATCAAATCGTAGCTTGTTCCATCTGAGAGGTTAAATCTAAAGCTGGTCACATCTGCTCCGGCAGTTTCCTCAGTCGTTTTGTCTTTTAGGGATAAGCCCTTGAACTTATCATACAGGGTCTTTATATCATTTTCAGCAACAACTACTTTCTTTTCTGCTGATGCAGGCACTCCGTCATAGTGGTACATTTCAACGTTTTCGACATCTTCAACCTCAAATGGGAAGTCGATTTTGACAGGCTCATAAGCAATGTTTATAGGTAACAGAAAGAGAGCTGTAAAAATTGCAATGATACAAAGAGCGATGGAAACGAGAACAGCAATCGTTATCTTTTTTCTGCCTCTCTGCTTTTCTTTTGCCTCATGGCGCATAATAACGCTTTCGCTTTCTTCGTGAAGAACATCTTCGCTCGTGTGAGAAAGCAATTTCTGATAAATTGCGTTACAGTCAGCACAGGCGTTCAAATGCTCTTTTACCATCTCTGCGCTTGCTTCGCTGCAAGCACCGTCAACATACAGCGGAAGAATATCTCGAACAATATCGCATTGTTTACTCATGCTTTTCATCCATCCTTTCTTGAATTTTTAGCTTTGCACGATGATAAGTAACTCTCGCCCATGATTCTGTTTTTCCAAAAATTGCAGCGATTTGTGAAAAAGATAGTTCCCCGAATACGCGAAGCTGAAAGACTTCTTTGTATGGTTCTTCCAAACGGTGAAGAACGAGGTGTATGCGGAACGCCATGTCAGAATCTGTAACTGAGTTCTCAACATTTTCATTTGATGGCAAGTCATTGATTTCACTCACATCAGCTACTCGCTGACGGCTTCGCATTTCATCATGGTAAAGATTTTTTGCTATGGAGCAGAGCCATGTCAATTCATCTGACTTACCTTTGAATTGTGATGTTGTAGAAACAGCCTTATAGAATGTGTTCTGCGTGATTTCCTCTGCTATCTCACGATTTTTAGCAAGAGAAATAGTATACGAGTATACCTGTAAATAGTAGGCTTTATAGAGCTTTTCATAGTCCATACTTGTCATCACCTCCTTCAGCTTCATAGGTTAGACGGAGAAATCGGAATTTCGTTACAAAGAAGTTTGAAATTTTTATACCTTTACGCTACTCTTGCTTTCTGCGGACTATTGGTAGACGCGCATTAACGGCAAGCAAAGAGATTGCTGTGTCAGCTTGATATGTTCAAATGCTAATTAAGTATAGCATACAGCTATGAATTTTTCTATTGCGTTCCCCTGACTTCGGAATAGTGGCAGGGCTGGCTATCCATGTCTTGTGCTTCTCTACCGTACATGAGCATTTGCACCCGGGTTATCATTACCATAACCTTCAAGCAGATTTACAACGCCAAGAACTGCAAGACCACCGCCTACTGCAATGATAACGACCTTGAGTGCTGATACACCGCTTGTAAGGAACGATGTATAGTCAAGCAGGATAAGCAGGTTTGCAAGCAGCTTGTGTGAAGCAAAAAATGACGCAACACTTGAAAGTAAGTTAGAGCCTGACATGGCAGTCATGGCATAATTCATAAGTAAATTCATAATAAATAATCTCCTTTTAATCTCTTATTTTTCGACCCTCCGTGATATAATAAGAGCGGTCTATTGTGGTGATAGATCAGGAGCAGCGGCAAATACACACATGAAGGGTTCTCCCCTCATTTATTCTTTTTACTGTAAAGCCGCTGCTTCGTTTTGCTCTGCTTTCTTCATCATCCCGGCTTCCTCTATGGCAAAGTTCACCAGATCATCCGGATACTTCACTCCGGTAAGGTCAAGTTCTATGAACTTATCCTTCTTGGAAAACTTCGGTCTGCCATATTCGGAAACATATTTCTCAATATCAAATTGATTTTTCTTGTCAAAATCCGAAAGCTCTTTGTACATCTCGTGTGCGGTTATATCAACCTTATCTGAAAAGAACGGTCTTACTCCACGCACCTGCAATATACATTTGCCGCCATCCATAAGAGCCAGGCGGTCTTGGCTCATAAGCTCTCGTCCAAGTTTCTGATAGTTCAGACCATAGGACTGAGATGTTCCTCTGGTATCAGATGTGTTGTATGTGTCAATAGTTTCCTTACCCAGCACTTCCGACAGATCTTTTAATGTTGACTTTTCCTTGCCACCTAAAAACAGAAATGTATCGCAGTTACCCTCGATCGTCTCTGCGTTATCCTTATAAATTGACTTTAACTGTGCCTTAGACTGTAGGATAATGGAAGCCGATATCTCTCTGCTTCGTATGGTTGCAATCAGCTTGTCAAACTTCGGAATCTGTCCGATGTTTGTGAACTCGTCTAAGATACACCTAACATGTACCGGGAGCTTTCCATGGTATTCATCGTCTGCAATCGTACAGAGCAGATTGAAAAGCTGTGTGTACATGATTGATACCAAAAAATTAAGGGAATCATCTGTATCCGAAATAATGACAAACAATGCTGTCTTTCTTCTACCGATGTCCCCTAAGTCGAGTTCATCATATGCTGTTATCTCCCTGACTTCCTTGATGTCAAATGGTGCAAGTCTCGCACCACAGGAAACCAGAATACTCTTGGCTGTCTTACCTGAAACAAAATGTCAAAGACTTTTTAGTACCCATACATTTCATTGCATGAAAAAAGCCACTGTAGATTTCTCCACAATGGCTATAAAGTCATTTTTATTCACTTTTGATTTTCGGCAACCTCATGCCCAAACTGGAATAGGTTTGACACTTTATTCGGGACTGAACTCCTTATCGGTAATGACATAATGAAATTCATCTGCACCAAAGGTATCTTTGTCCAGATCTGTAATAGTAAATGTAGTTCCATCAAATTTCATATAGCCGCTGGTGCCGTCAACAACAACGCCATCTTTTACAATGTCCAGATAAACAATTCTATCGATGCTATTCAACTCATAGGCCTGCCAACCGTCCACACCCTGAAAATAGGCTGTAACATTGGCAAACGGTTCATCGTTTTCCTTCTTGCAGACAAGATAACTGGCACTGTCCTCCGATACCCAGGTGGCAGTCATTCCCCAAGGACCTTCCGTTGATACATATCTCCCAAATTTATGGTCGTTGGTACGGTTAATTATGAGTCCTACAAAAGAACCAACAACGAGTACAAGAATAAGCACAACGACACCAACAATGATTTTTACATTCTTCCTCATGATAAATTCCCCCTTCCATAAATTCATCTGTTAAGAATATTCTTATTTTTCGCTCTTATTGAACATACTAATTATACCACAATATATGCAAGTTTTCCATATGCTTTTCTACCTATGCCGTATGCTGATTTGCCCTAACATCATTCTCAATCAGCCTCTTTATCTTGTCCTTCATGCTTTCTTCGGCATCCTCATTGAAATGCACTCTCACAACATACATTGTGCCACCTATCTGCTTTCTGAGTGCTACCGGTGTGTGTGATTTTCTATTCTCCATTTGTGTTCTCCTTTATGTCTGCCTGGTAAGGAAGAGCCTCTTTCAGCTGACAACCGGAAGCTGACAACCGACCTCTAAAAACTCTCAATTCCTTTTATTTATAGTTACTTTTCCTAAATTTACTTTTTCTCAAATATTCCGTTGCTTTCGTTGTCAGAACTATATATATCCCTTAAAAACATAGTAAATATAAGGTTTTATAGAACATAGAACCGACAACGGGGTTGGCAACGGGATAGACAACCAGCCGACAACCTATCAGGCATTTATCTCTCCATCCACTCCGGTGGCAATGATAACTGCTCCATCTGCTCCTTGGTTATCGGTTGAAAATCCTGACCTCTGTTGTCAGGCTTCTCCCATCCTTTCTGCCTGCGGTATGGTTCAGGAAAATGTCTTGGATTACTAAAGGCAATCCAATCACTGCAGTTATTCATAATGTCATTAATCTCACGAATTTCCCATTGTGCCGGATTTCCGTCATTTCCCAATGCCTCAGAATATAACTGCCTTGAACATACCATGCTTCCCTCGTAATGCTCCAAATAGTCAAGAATCAGCTCTTTCTTGGTATCTTCCTGCATAAACTGCTTCTGATACTCACAAAGCTCTTTTTCCATCTCTTTCGGAAGCCTCAGCTGGCATTTGCCACTCCTGTAGATTTCCATAGCCTCTGCCCACATCTGGTCGATATATTCCCTTGATGTCTTTTCATCATCGAGTATATGAGTTTCCGCCTCTTCCATATTGCAAAGAATAGGCAGAAATCTTCGGTTTCCCGACCTGTCCATAGGCAGGAAATCCAGCGAATTTGATGAACCGGCAAACACGCACTGCCTCTTGTGGTCTTTGGGATGCCTGTCGTATGGGGTCTTGTAAGTGTCTTTCTGTCTGCTCATAAAGGACTTGGTATCTTCCACATTCTTGGCATTGAGAATTGCCACCATTTCAGGGAACTCTATAATCAGATGCCCCTGTATTTTTCGGTATACATTATCATCATCCATTTTCTTCAAGTCATCCGTAAACCAGTCATCTTCCATGGCAAGGAAACGCAGAAAAGTGGATTTACCGGCTCCCTGACCACCTACCAGGCAGAGCATTACTTCAAACTTGATGCCCGGGCATGAAATTCTTGCTATCGTCCCTATCATAAAAAGCTTCATTACCTCATAGGTGTACTCACTGACCTCTGCCCCTAAGAAATGATGCAGTGCATAGCGTATCCTCTCCCTGCCATCCCATGTTATGGAATTGATGCGGTCAAGAACCGGATGGTATCTGTTTTCATTTGCCACGACCTTTATCACATCCTCAATCCGCTTTTCGTTGGATAATCCATAATGCTTTTCAAGGTAGACAACAAGGAATTTCAAATCAACATCCGTCAGGCTGTCGCTTTCACGATACCATCCCAAATCCCTTGTAATGTCGATTTTATCCGTAAACATGTTCAGACGGAATGCACCCTGCAGATTAGGGTCATTCATCAAAATCAGACGATAGTTACCGACTGTTTTCCTGACTTCTCCCTTTTCTGTGCTCTCCAGCATCGCCCTGACTTCTCCGATACTCTTCAATTCTTCCTGCAATCGACTTCACCCCCTTTCCAATGTCAGAAACAACAGAAGCTCTGTCAGGGATATCCTTTTCAAGGAGAGTATCAAGCTGATATTCCACTTTACTGATATTCTGCAGAGCTTCTACAAAGCAGGGATGCCATTCCTCATCCATGCTCTTCAGTGCATATTCTGTTTTCCATTTCCTTAACAGATGATAATAGTCTGACAGAACACAAAAACACTGCTTCTGCTCTTCATCCAGTATCTGCTCCGGTGTTTTCTTTGGTGCCATCTTTTTCGGTGGTGCCCGGTTGGTTGCGTCATAATTCAGTCCAAAGTCAGATGCAATCTTCATTGCAGCTTCCTTTGGTGCAAGCCCGAAATATTTTGCCACAAAATCTATCGCATCTCCGGTATCTCCACAGCCGAAACAATAGTATCTCTTATCAATCTTCATGCTGGGAGTCTTGTCTTTATGAAACGGACAACAAGCCAGCCCACTCCGGTTGATTTTGATGCCATACTGCATAGCCACCTGCCTTGCAGTGACATTTTCTTTCACTACTGCAAATACATTCATGCTTATCCCAATTCCTCTCCCCTTGCTTTTTTGTGCTTTCTGTCATGTGTGGGTGGTCTTACCCACGGAATACCATTTTTGCTATACATCAGGTGTCCTCCTTCATTTTTATTTGAACTTCTGGACAACTTGTCCAAAAGCTGCTTTCCTGTTCTTTATCCATAAATGCACAAAAAAGAGCATTCATGCTTTTTACACATAAATGCTCTGACGCTGTTTTATTATAAAATTGTCTTATCTGTTGTTCCCTACAAACTGGAATTTGACTAATTATTGTGTTTTAATGATTCTATAAACTACCCCCAATTGAGCAGGGTATGTTTCTTGAATCATTCCATTAAACCATATTGTAACGATATCTCCCACCTGAACATCTTCCGCTAAATTTTCTGCCGATACATAATACTCTCCATCATTCATCTGACAAAAGCCTTCAGCTGTACTCACATGCGTTACAAGAAGTTCTCCATCATCGGTAATTTTTTTTACTTTTGCATTAAAATTGATAACCTCTATTGGAATAGACGTATCATCTTTTTCAATATCTCTAAATATGATTCGTTCGTCATCAATGACTACTATGAGCTGACCTTCAGAACTCCTTTGATAATGATATCCGCTTCCGAAATTTGATTGATTATTTTCAGATGGTAACTCTGTCCCTGCCACTGTTGACACAATTTCTCCATCCATTGTTCCACAACCAGGCATTGACGCTACATATCCTGTGTCTTTATATATAACACCATCAACCATAACACATGGAGGATATGAGCCAGTATCTGCTATTTGCTCATTTTGTACTACATCATCATTTTCTTTATTTTCTGTTTCTACGGACACATTTCCAGACACAGGTTCTTTATTTTCTTGATTCGTTCCACATCCAGCCATTCCCAGCACCATACATAATACAAGCAGATAGATTACTTTTTTCATAATACATGCCTCCTTAACTTATATTTTTTAACTCTATAAACTGGAATTGTATATTAATTTTTCTTATTTAGTCTAATATGGAAATCGTTGGCTTTAGAACATTCTTCATATGTAAGATTAGTTTCATTCATTAAAAAACCAACGGCTTCCTCCTTTGTATTGTAATTAGATTTTTCTTTCATATATCTTAACAAATTGGTCATATATATTCTTCCGTACTTTTTCTGACAAACCGGCGTATTTTGTATCCAACACCTTTTTTACGGCTTCGTACTTCCTATTTTTATCTTCTATATCCGGACCACGGTCATAATTAAACCTCACATCATAAAAAATGTGTTTCATATCGTTACTTAAAGCTTGTAACACTCGAAATCCTTTCATAGAAAACTTTCCTTCTTTTATACCATTCTCCACACAGGGCTGTATCGCCCAATCCATCATAAACCAATTCTCCATTGGCATATTTACACCATATCCGGAATCTGACAAAAAGTCATTTATCTCATTCCAATTTATCTGTAACGGCAAATCGTTTTCTTTCGCAAATAAATAGTCATCACGCTGTAATTCCTGTTTTTTTCGCTTTCTTGTATTTCTTTCATAAACAATCCAGTATATTACCATTGCTGCTATAATACACACGCTAAATATCTTTGTAATCATGGTATTTCCTTTATAAATAATCAAGTATACTACGGTTACTACCGCAATACTTATGCTGAGTACCTTTATAATCAAACCATTCATTGTGTATCTCCCTATCACTAAAAATTGGAAATTAACAAGTCGACAAATTCAAATAAACGCGTGCTTTTATAGCTCGCCTCTCAAACGTGCTTCTATATCAGATGCCGTGTATAACACATCCGTTACAATTACCCTTTCGTCACGGATTGTGTAAAATACTGAATAATTATCGACGAGCATTCTACGCAACTCCATTCTCTTTTCCGGCTCAGAATCCATAATCCTAAATCGTTCCGGGAAAGTGTCTAATGTAAGTATTTCATCAGCAATGCGATTATATTGTCCCATTGCATTATCCGGAGCAAGCAAATCTATAGCAATATAATTGTATATATCTTCCATATCCTGCAAAGCTTCTTTTGTAATCTCTACCTTATAGTGCTTCATTAATGCCTCTCTCTAAATGCCACAAACGCACTAGCTGCATCCTCAACATTTCCTTTCTCTATATCGGCATATCCTTTTTCTAACTTTTGATGAATCTGTGTAACAGACATCATATCTGCATTCACTGAATTAGCCGCTTTTGGTAATACAACAGAAAAAGGAATTCCTCCTACTAATGATATTTGTTTTAAATACATATCTATAGCAGTAGCCATTGGTATCCCTAATTGTGCCAATACACTTTCTGCATTTTCTTTTACATCTGGATTTACTCTTATATTTAATGTTGCTGTTTTTCCCATAGAATACACCTCCATCTTTCTTTTATTGTAACGTCTTTTGCGTTACAAATCAATCTATGAAATATATTTTCGATGCGATAGCTTCACATTGTTTTGATTAACCATTGCATATCTGAGCGTTGTATCTATTTGCTCATGTCCCAGAATTTTCTGTACCTGTTCAATCGGCATACCTTTCTCAATTGCTCTGGTGGCCATAGTCCTTCTGAACTTATGTGGGTGTACCTTTTCTACACCTAACTTCTTCCCCATTTCTCGTAATCGTAACTCCACACCGCTTTCAGTAAGTCTACTGTATGGTTTGTTTAACGACACAAATAACGCTATATTATTATCTGTCCTTGATTCAATATAATTCAACAAATGAATTTTGGTCTTAGCATCAAAATATGCTTTCCTCTCTTTGTCTCCTTTGCCATCTGCGATGCATTTAATACTTCCGCCATGTCATTGATGATGTCATAAATTTCTCTACCCATAAGAGCACACTCCTTTTTGAAGGAGTATATCGTAGAAAAATCAGCGTATCAACAGAGCGTATTACTGGAATTTACCTTCCGCTCATATAAAATATATCAATAGCTTTACTTGCAAACTCTGCTGTGCCAACTCCTCCAACATCATCAATATTTTCCGTAAGTTCTCCTCCACCGGCATACATTCTTCCAAGACCGCATAAAATCTTATCAGAACATGTATAAAAATGATCTGTAATGTAATCCTGAAGTTTCCTTACCTGCAACTGCACCTGTTCATCTTCTGGGTCCATTTCTTTCATTTGTCCGAATTCAACAAATAATTGCATAAACTCATTTGCAACAGTAGCTTCATCATCTTTCGTCCAGTTCTTTGTTTTCTCTTCAAACTCCTTATACTCAGAGGTTTGTCCCCATTGTTCTTTTGCTCGTTTAGAATACTCATCAATCTTTGTTGTATCAAATACTTTAAAATCCATATATTTCACTCCTATTCCTTTTATTCCTCGAGCGAAACTAATAAGATTTTCAAGATGCTCTTTTTTCATAGTAAGCAATTCAATCTGCTGCTCTAATGCTTTATTCCTGTCAAAGTTAGGGGCATCAATTATCTTTTTAATCTCCTTAAGCGGAAATTCCAATTCTTTAAACAGTAAAATTTGTTGCAGCCTTTCCAAGGATGTATCGTCATACAGCCTATAACCTGACTCTGTATATTCAATAGGTTTTAAGAGACCAATGGTATCATAATACTGCAGAGTGCGTATACTCATTCCTGTTAATTTACTTACCTCATTCACTGTCATCATTGTCATTTCCTCCTCTCGATAAACATATCGTAAACTATTACGTTGCGTAGGAGTCAATAGATTTTCAAAGAAATTTTCAAAATTAACAGCTTGATAAATTCCGATTTTCTTGATTCTACAAACTGAAATTTGCTTATTTTAACCAAATCGGACCGACAATAAATATTCCCCAAAAGAGAACTGTAATAATGACTAAGGCTTCAGATACAGACCAGTAAATGATTTTATATTTTTTTACCGTAAGAGGATATATAAAATATATCAGTACAACTAATAGCTGTAAAATGATAAATAGTATTGTTTCCTCAACCGTTGCAGATATGAAAAAGTCAGCAGCGCCCTTTGCTACACCCTTACCTATAAGCCAGATATTGACTGCCAAAAAAGAAACGATTGAAAGAATTAGCTTTACACCAAATCTATTCATGTTATTCCCCTCCAAATTCCGATTTGTATTTCTGTTTGTTTTAAAAATGGGCAACTCCGATTGGAATTGCCCACTCATTGCACTAATTATGCGATTTTTTCTTGCTTGCACCGATTTCTGCATCAAATGATGTAAGTTTGATGTAAATCGCTGTTTTTTCAGTTTTTTATCAAATGAAGTACGTCCCGTCTATTTGGTAAAACGGTACATCTTTACATCATCTTAATAGAGCTTTGCACCTGCCGGAATGTGGTCATCAACCATCAGAAGATGAAGCTTTTCTTCGCCTTCTTCTTCATGAATAGCACTGAGGAGCATACCGCAAGAGTCAATGCCCATCATAGCTCTCGGTGGAAGATTTGTGATAGCAATAAGAGTCTTTCCAACCAGTTCTTCCGGCTCATAAAAGCTATGAATACCGCTTAAAATGGTTCTGTCTGTGCCTGTTCCGTCATCAAGAGTAAACTGTAACAGTTTCTTTGACTTCGGTACTGCAACACACTCTTTAACCTTTACTGCACGGAAATCTGACTTGCTGAATGTATCAAAATCAACAAATTCCTCAAATAAAGGCTCTACCTTTACCTTAGAAAAATCAATCTTTTCAGACTCAGTTTTTACATTTTTTTCAGGTGCTTCAGAAGCTGTATTATTTACATCATTTTTCTTATTTACACCATCTAAGGACTTCATTGTCGGGAGCCTTTTCGCTCTTGCTATAAAGGTCTGTAAGATGATTTGTATTTCTTTAAATCATTACAATAATCTCTTTAGCAAGCTGTACTAAAACAACCAAATTTACAGCCTTTTTTGGTCAAATATTAGTCAGATTAAATTTTTTTGGTCAATTGTCTAGCCCTCAAATCAGAGGACTCTTTTCTATATTATATCGTTGTTTCTAAAATACATCCATGTTCTTGGCAAGTTTCTCCAAAGCCTCTCTAGTAACCTCTGGATTTGCCTCCGCATAAATGTTCATGGTTGTGCTGACATCAGCATGTCCCATTACTTCTTGAATAACTTTTACATTGGTTTCGTTCTCACAAAACCTTGAAGCAAATGTGTGTCTAAAAATGTGACATGAAAACCTGGGCAACATTATAGGTTCTCTCTTCTTTTTCTTTGCCTCTACCTCTTCTTCGGCATTGTGAGTATCAACGATTCTCTTGATTGCACGATTTACTGCCTGCGGATTATGTGGATTTCCAAACCGATTAGTAAATATAAAGTTTGTCATTCCATCAACCTCTGCAACACAAAAACCTTCTTCCTGCTGGCGCTGATATTCAGACTTGAGCACTTCATACACCGGTCCCATCATTGGAATTGTCCTTATTCCTGCTTCTGTTTTAGGTTCTGAAACCCGGAACTCACACTTGAATGAATTATCAGATCTTGTGTAATAGGTAAGACTATGGTTAATATTGATTGTTCGTTTCTTCATATCAACATCGTCCCATCTGATGCCTATTGCCTCACCGATTCTACATCCTGTTCCAAGCAGAAATACAAAAAACGGATACCAATGGAAGAAAAACGGATTCTTCGCAACATAGTCAATAAATTCTCTCTGCTGCTCTACTGTCAGTGCTCTTCGGCTCTTTCTAGCACCACCATTTCTTTTTTTCACCTCAGCATAAGCTCCATCTACAGGATTTCTTCTTATTATATCATCTCGTACTGCCAGCTCAAATGTAGGTCGCAATACAGTATTGATACTTTCCAAAGTATTTACCTGCAATCCCTTGTTCGTAATCAAATCCGTATAGAAAAATAAGACATCAGAATACTTCACATCCTTAATCTTTTTCTTTCCAAACGTATCCCTGATAAAATGATCCCATGTATATAAGTAATTTGCCTTTGTAGTGCTTCGCAACTCCGTCTTTGTAGAAATATATCTATCAAATAGGAAATTCACATCTGCACTTCCGGCAACATATACATTCAATCCGTCCATCTGATCACGGACAAGTTCATCTTCTCTCTGCCTAAGTGTTACAAGAGATTTCGCATATATCGTCCTTTTCTTCCCTAATGGATCAGTATAAATATATGAATACCTGCCATCAGATTTACGATAATGCTCTCCTTTTCGTAATACTCTTCCTTTACCATCTTTTCTACAAGCCATCTTTTCTCCTTTCTCAAAAAGAAAAGAGCCTGCATTACTTCTGGTCAGCCATTAGTTTCTCTAAGACCGCCATTTTAACTACTTGCGTCATAGTCATGTTATGATTTTTGGTGTATTCAAGCAGCAATTCATGTTCTTCACCATTCAGTCTGATTGTAATCCTCTTATCAGCAGGATTTTCAACCTTTGGTCGTCCCATCTTTGCCAATATATCACCTCCATCTGAACATAGTATACTTTATGTCAGACATAAAGTCAAGTATATTAATGCAAACTCTTTCATATTCTTTTTAATTTATTTGTAGAATTCCTCGTCTTCTATATGAAATGTCTCCAGATATTCATCAAGAATATCAAGGTTCACAAGCACCAGTCTATTCATCTTATAACATGCTTTCGCATCCTTAGCCAACTGCTGGAACTTTGATAAACTCATTGAGTACATCTCTGCACCTTCTGGATATCTGACAAATCTCTTATTATTTGTTTTCTTTGTTCTGCTATCCATTTTGTTTCACCTCCAATTCCTCTAATACCATCTTGCGTGCTACCGGTAACAGATTAAGCTGCATAATCATTGCTCTATCCATTGCTTCCCTAATCTCTGATTCTCCCGGAATATATCCCGACTTAAAGCGAACACAGCCTTTATTCAAGGTCTGAATATCCTCCGGCATAAAATCAGATCTGTTGCTTAATGCATACCCTCTTATTTCTGAAGGCTCAACTATCACATGCACAGGATTATCTTTCAATTTTGATGATAATGGAACAACTGAAATCTGAGGTGCACCGCCATGATTACTTGCATCACACGACACCACGATTCCAGGTCTGATTCCGCCCTGTACTCCATGCGGGTTACGACCAAAGTCAGCATATACAACATCAAACTTCTTATATTTGTCATAATGTCTCTTATTCTTTTTCATAATCTAAAACCCCCTTAACTGCATAGCCAGTCTTCCATCGTCTACTGTAACAATAACTCCTCCGGCAGCCTGAACCTGTGCTATTTTTATAAATGCGTCAATAAGATTGTCTGTAATAACACTCATGTTTGCAACTATTACACCATCTACCTGCTTTTTTCTAATCTTATCCACAATCTGATGCCACTGTCTGTCCACATCATTCTGTGAAAATCCATGTCGGCGTTCAGTGCCAACAATCATGTATTCTTTATTTTTTACATACTCATGGATATATTTACTCTGCTTGTCCTCTAAGCGATCCACTTTATCCAATGGTGCACTTACTGACAAATACTCTATACATTCAATCGTCTTTTTCTTTCTTCTCATAGCCAAACCTCCTATGAAACAAGCATCTCTGCATTATCAAGCATCTCGTTAAATATCTTTTGAAAATATGCCTTCCTGCTGCAATCCATTAATTCCAACCTAGAATCAATTGAAGTTTCTTTCTTACTCTCTGCCACATTTAGGATTGTATTGGCATCTACCTTGAAATAATCAATTATCTTAAATAGATTTGTGATACTTAATGCACGTTCTCCATTCTCATACTTTTTGATAGTTGACTCACTAATGCCAAGCTCAGCTGCAAGAGCTTCTTTTGTAAGATTTCTTTGGATTCGTAACGACTTAATCACGATTCCAACTTGATAACCATCATATTTCATCGCTATATCCTCCATTGTCATTTGCCATTTCTCTTAACATCTCTACAGCTTCACCTTCTGTCTCATACTGACCAAGCCACTTCCCACTTGAATCATGTACCACTGTTCCGAATGCAGTCTGTGTAAATCTGCAATCCTTCACAGCCGGGACTTGTTTGTCCCGACCGGAATGATTTTCTGTTGTCGCTCTACCAAAGGACTCCGTTAGCATCCAAAGTCCTCTGCATGAGATGCAGTAATTGGCACCGGACCGACTTCAAGAGAATAGAGCCATATGCCCATATCTGTGATGGTCTTTACAAATTCCTCCAAATCATAAATGTCATCGGTGATCTCATTCATGCTTCTGACTACTACAACCTCAAAATCTTCCTCTTTAAGTGTTGCAAAGAAAGCATTCAGTGCTTCTCTGTCATAGTCTCTTGTCATTGAACGGTCACAATATACATCGTTAATTATTACTCCGTTAGGCATTGCCTGATCACGCATATTCTCAACCATTTGGACTACATTAAGTTCTGCTCTGCGGGACTTTATAAATGCAATTCCCTTTGCAAGCTCCTGATTATCTGTACCTTCGTTTCCTACTACGTTAAAATCTCTTTTATTCATTTTGTTATCTCCTTTACGATTTCGTATTGGAGAGTTTTGGCGCCTCCACTCTCGTGGTGTGCTGTTCCTTAGCACATGATTATTGTATCCTGTCAGCCTTTAATTGCCGACCGTGTACAGGCGACAATTATGTCGTGTAAACACGACAATCACTTTTCAACTGACACGCTTTTCATCGCTTTCATCATTGCAAGGCACTGTCTTATCTGCAATTCATCCATATCTGAAAGAACATCCATTGCCTCAGATAACAGTTCTGATTTTTCCTCATTCTTTCCATAAATAATGAAATCAACAGACACTCCAAGAACGATTGCCAGATTATCTAATGTCTGTATCTTAAAATCTCCACCATTTTCAATAGCTGACAATGCCTGTCTGCCTATACCTACTCTATGAGCTAACTCATCCTGTGATAATCTTATCGCCTTTCTCCTGTCTGCAATTCGTATTCCTCTCTCATAATCCTTTTCTCTTGTCTGTGCTTTACTGCTCATAAATCCTCCTTGCCGCCCTTGGAAACGAACAAGTCGGATTACCTTTACAGCACAAAAAAGACGCACGAGGAAACCAGTATCATAAATACTGTTCGTTTCCCCTGCGTCTCTGGTGCTTCCATCTTTCGATGTGCCCTTATCAGGTGGGCTGTAATTTAATTTTCAATCGTTATATTCTGAAAGTCCCATTCTCAGAATGTTCCTTCATCATTCCCTCGGAATACTTCTTGAGTATCATCACTCGCTTGCATCTGTCACACTTAATTCCAATATTCTGAAGTGCTACAACAGAATCATCACCACATACAAAGTATTCCATCATTAACTTATTGCATTTTTTACATCTAATTTCTATAACATTTCCTTTGTTCAATTCAGTTCGCTCCTTATTCATACAAAATCATCAATCTACAATTCTGTACTCGTAAAGGAAAGGGAAATCACCTTTGCAAGCCTGTTGCCGGGAGTTCCGATGAATGTCTGCACATTCCCCGGCTTTGCTGATCTAAAGCCAACTGACATGTTGTGTGCTGTCAGCACACAATCACATCAGGCTCCGGCTCTTTCCATAAACCACATATTGTTATCTTCATAGAAAAGGAATATTTCCTTTCCATCTACCACACAGGTATAACGCTCTCCAACGCCACCAGCCCTTGTACTGGCTGCTCTGCGCTTGTCTTTTACTCGTGTAATCTCATACTTTCTGCCATCTTCCCATGTTATCTCTTTGGGAATGAGCAGTCCGTCCTTTGAGAACTCTGCAAGTACATCAACATATACCTTATTGCTCAATGTAATCACCTTCCTCTTACAAGATTGCTATTGCTCTGGAAGCATCCATCTTCCTTGCTATATAGCCTTTTTCTTCTAATATTTTCAGATGTGCATAAACACTTGAAGTCGATGCCACCCCTACCATCTTGCATATCTCCCTGATAGTAGGAGCATAACCATTCACACGCTGATATTGCATAATGCTTTCATACACATTCTGCTGTTTCTCCGTCAATGGTGCTCTGTCTACCAGATCAATTCTTGCTGCTTCGCTCATGTTCCGCCTCCCTCTTTATCCAAAATACCCATGTGGATGTACTGTGTGTTCTTCTTTTGCATTGACTGCCGATAGAATCCTGTCCCGGTACATGAGTCCCCTCTGGATACTGTAAAATCCAAACCTCTTTCGTATCTCATCCACCGCTGAATCCATCTTCATCTGCTTTTCACGCTTCTCCACACTTGAGAACAAATCAATCTGTTCCCAATAATTATCTGTTACTAGGTCTGCACCTCGGACACCAACACTGCGGATTGGTTTGCTCCAGTTATAGTTTTCCTTAAATATATGATAAGCGTATGCAGCTATCTCTCCGGTGATATTCGTTGCATGGTCAATCTTTTTCTGACGGGTAAAAGAGAATAACTCATTATCTCTGACACTTATCTCAACCACTCTGCACCGGAATCCATTCTCACGAAGTCTTGCTGCAACACTCTCAGCCAGAATATAAAGAACAATCTTTACATCCTCATCGCATACTAAATCCTTTGGTGTCGTTGTGCTGTTTCCCACCGATTTGATTGGAGCGTGGGTATTCTCCAGCTTGACAGGTGAATCATCATAGCCATTAGCAAACGACCATAAGATACTGCCCATCTTTCCAAGGTGACTGTTAAGCACTTCTTCATCTGCCCTTGCAAGATCACCTATGGTTTTGATACCAAATAATGCAAGCTTTCTGTTCGTACTTTTGCCAACGTATAGAAGATCTGCCACCGGAAGTGACCAAGCCTTCTGCTTAAACTCACTCTTATACATAGTTGTGATTGCATCAGGCTTCTTATAGTCTGAACCAAGCTTTGCAAATATCTTATTGAAAGAAACACCAACACTCACTGTAATTCCAAGCTCTGACTTCATTCTCCTGCTGATTTCCTTTGCAATGAGCAATCCATCTCCTTTAAGGGAGCTGCTCCCTGTCACATCAAGCCAGCACTCATCAATCCCATATGGCTCCTGCCTGTCCGTATATTCTGCATATATCTCATGTGCCATCCTTGAAAATCGAAGATATAAGTCCATTCTTGGTGATACAAATGTTATGTCCGGACAGACCTCCTTTGCCTGCCAGAGTGCCATTCCTGTTTTCACACCGTACTTCTTGGCAATATAGTCAGCTGTTAAGACAATCCCATGTCTTGCCTCCGGATCACCGCCTACTGCCAATGGCTTTCCTGCAAGCTCCGGATGATGCAGATGCTCAATCGAGGCATAGCAACAGTTTATATCTGAATGAAGTATTACCCTGTCTCCCATCTTCATCACCTCCTGCATTTAATCTGTCACTACCATAACCTTTAGTCCAAGTATATGAGTAATGTTTCTTACAGGGCATAGTATAACCCCAAGAATAATCGACTGTCAACGGACACATGTGTCCTTTTTCTCATTATATTGGATTTTTAACTTGAATAATTGCTACTATTGCTATATACTATGGAGTGAAAAGAAACATTTGAAATCAACAAAATGAAAGAAAAGAGGCGTATGTATGTACTCAATCGGAGAAATCATTTCATCATATAGAAAAAAGAAAGGCTTGCTCCAGCAGGATCTCGCTGATGAACTGGCAAAGGAAGGCATCACTATTTCCTATAAAGCCATATCCAACTGGGAGAGAAATCTTGCTGAACCAAGCGTTACCATATTTTACAAAGTGTGTAGAATCCTTGGTATTACTAACATGTATGAAGCATATTTTGGAGTAAATCCTGCTGATCCATTCTCATCACTTACTGATGAGGGCAGGGAAAAAGCTATGGATTATATCAATCTGCTTCACGCATCCGGAATGTATGAAAAGCAAACCGCTAAGATAATTCCATTCCGAAGCATTGATATTTTTGAAAATGCCGTATCAGCCGGAACCGGTAACTTCCTTGTAGACGGACCGAAAGAGACTGTACACATAGATGAATCTATCCTACCGGAAGATACTACTTTCGGTGTCCGTATTAGTGGTGACAGTATGGAACCTGAATTCCATGACGGTCAGATTGCATGGGTATTACAACAGGAATCTGTTGCTAATGGAGAAATCGGCATATTCGCTCTTAACGGAGAAGCCTATATTAAGAAATTACAAAACGATAAAGACGGAATTTTCCTTATCTCACTCAATGAAAAGTATGCACCTATCAAGGTTAGTGAAAATGACCGCTTAGACATATTTGGAAAAGTTCTTGGAAAATCTGATGCTTCTGCTATCACAGGACATTGCCGATAAAATTGCAAGTCCTTTTTATTGGACACATTATTTTGCATAATGACAATAAGAAAATATCTATAGAATTGAAAGAAGGGATCTTTATGGCGGTTACCAATAATATCAGAGAAATCCGGGAACAGCGAGGCATTTACCAGGATGACCTTGCCGCTGCTATCGGATACAGCACCAAAACTGTCGGCAGGATAGAACGTGGGGACAGTACCCCATCTGCCGAATTTATGCTGCGGATATCAAAGTACTTTAATATGCTGGTGGAAGATGTATTCCATGTAGAGGATTGAGCTGGTGAATAACATCCAACTCATTTATATATTCAAAAATAACCAAACATTCTTTGTCTCTTAAGCTGATAATCTTTTAGAGACTTGAATCATTGCAAGACATTTTTTTAATTCTACTTCCTCCATGCTTTCTAATTCAAAATTTATGGCTTCAATTAAGTTTTTCTTATTTTCATTTTTGCAGCTGCCTTTTAAAATATAATCTGTAGTAACCCCCAAAACCGAAGCCATACGGACTAATGTTGAATGCTTAATCCCATGACCATTTTCAATACAAGACATAGACTGTCTGCAAATCCCTACACGAGAGGCAAATTCATCCTGATTCCAGCCATGTTCTTTTCTTAGCTTAGCAATTCGATCCCCCCTTTGCATATCAACATCAGCCATCCGAGTTCACCTCCTCTCTGTAATTCACCAATAAAAACAAGCCGAATAAACTTCACATATGCAATGCATATATTTAGTCTATCCGGCTTTGATACTCAATGAACGGCACTTCTGATAGTATTATTAATCTTGTATTGGTTGGCATTCAACTAAGCATGGACCATTTGTTAATTTTGAATACAAATACTCCGCTTCAATTTTGCCAAGGCACTTATCCTTTTTAAAAAGAGCAAGATATCGTTTTCCATCTTTTTCCAACGCATATCCTAGTAATTTGTCTTGATCATTTCTTATTTCACACCTTCGATCCAATTATCATCACTCCCTTTATTTCTCAATAACATCCGGTAACTTTGCATTCTCATCGTCTGTTGCCTCTCTTAATACACTTAGTAATCGTTCTCTCTCAACCAAAGGTACTTTATCGCCAATCAACATATAGGCAATAATTCCTCCGGCATTTCTTAATGCTTGTGCACCTGCAATCATTTTTCTGTTAGCTGTATTGGTCACTAAAATATTTGTCCATACTGGATTTGAAATATTCCAATCAATCATATTAATTTTAGGAATCATGTCTTTAAATTCATACCCTGCATCTAGAATAATTGATGCTGCATGTGCTAATGCCATATGTGTAACTGGCTTTAGCAAAAGATTTTCTTTTCTTAACTTTTCTAATGGTTTTCCCTTTTCCAAACACTCTATATATGTCTTAAATACATCAATTTCAGTTATACATAAACGCCAGTATTCCTTCATAACTTGATTTGCCTTTGCTAAATCAGAATCATTTCGCATGGTCTTAGGTGTGATGCCGTAATGTCGCAATATCATTTCGCACGACGAATAAATTGCACTAAGTGTTGTAAGCTGCTTACTCCTTGCAGGAATTGTATTTGATTTCCAATTTACAATTTCAAATTCATTTACAGGTTTTAATGGTCCATCATCTGAACTAAATAACGCTCTTGCAACAATAGCAACCATATCATCTTCTGAGGTAATAATATTGTCGCTCTTTGATGTCTGTTTAGCATAACGATTGACCTTGTTAAATATTTTTCTTATCTTAGCATTGTCATCTGTATGTTTTATAAAGATAACACTAATATCTGCTTTTCCAATCTCAGGATGCGGAACCAATGTTTCTCTTACTGCATCTGATAGTTGTACACTTCCCGGTATACCATTTTTACCTCTAATTGCCATATTTAATGCTGCCAATCTATGCTGACCATCTAATGCAATCAAACTCTTATCATCTGGCAAAGTAAGAAAACCAGCATTATCCAGAGTATTATCATAAGCATCAAACTTTACTTCAACTACATCCTTTATGCCCTGAAATTTCACTTTTTCCCAGCCTTTATATATGTCTACAATCAAGGCTCCAAAAAACCAGTCAGAATCATTTACAATGTATGGTACAATTTCTTCAGCAACTCTATCGCCTTTAATCTCTCTTTGCATTCTCTCATCTATTGTCATATCTGACCAATTTTCCATTTCACTTGCATACCCAACATTTTGTATAAGAGTATTTGCTTTAACATTTGCCAAATAATATGTAGTACTCCCTATCTTGCATTCTTGAGCTAATAATGTTAATCCCATTTTATACCTCCATATTGTTTTGTAAAATATATATAATGTTTTGTAAAACATTTCTTTAACTAGGAGTATAATTACTTTTTTTAGACTTGTCAAGTGTTTTATTGAAATATTATATTGTTTTGCAAAACATCGCACAAAAAAAAGAGGATTTTCCACTCTACGTGAAAGATTCTCATACTATAACATTAAATCATTTGCAATCAACTTATTTATTTTACGGCTCTCCCTCTGTTTTGGACAGCTTTCATGTCCTTATCAACAACAACGAAAAAATGCCACACAGTTATTAACAACCATGTGACATTTATACTCTTAATACAATTTTGCACCTGCTGGGATTGCGTCATCTAACATTACCAGATTCAGTTTTTCTTCTCCATTTACATTGTGAATTGCAGAAAGAAGCATACCACATGAATCTATTCCCATCATAGAACGTGGTGGAAGATTTACGATTGCAAGTAAAGTTTTACCTACAAGTTCCTCCGGCTCGTAAAATGCATGTACTCCTGAAAGAATAGTTCTTTCATTCTCTGTACCATCATCAAGTGTAAATCTAAGAAGTTTCTTACTCTTAGGTACTGCCTCACAATTTTTTACCTTTACAACACGGAAGTCTGACTTTGAAAATGTATCAAAATCAACCTGCTCCTCAAATAATGGCTCAATCTCAATACCTGTATTATTTTCAACAACTGCTGCCACTTCTTCTGCTACTACTTCATTATTATCCATTTGATTGTAACTCCTTTGCATTAATTTCTCATCATAATATGTAATGTCGGTTGGAACCGCATTACTATTAGCTAGTATACCATAAACATACTATTTTTAGGAAGAAATGTCCTATTTCATCCGTAAATAGATTGCAGCTTTTTAAATCAGTTAAATTTGACCCTATTAAACCAATCTTAAACCGATTAATCTTTTAATATATCTTATCAACCTCATCTTCATACACTGATTCAGTATGAGTATCAAATAGCACCCATTCCACCAGATCAAAACAATCCGGATTATCCTGCAAGAACCGGTTTACTGTATGTACCGCAATCTTTGCTGCCAACTCAACAGGAAAACTATATATTCCCGTTGATATTGAAGGAAATGCAATAGACCTTATTCCATTATCCATTGCCAGCTTCATAGAATTAAAATAGCAGTTAGCAAGAAGCTCCTCTTCTCTATCTCTGCCTCCATTCCATATCGGTCCTACAGTATGAATAACATAATCGCATGGTAAATTATAGGCTTTTGTTATCTTTGCTTCTCCAGTCACGCATCCGTGAAGTGTCCTACACTCAGCCAGAAGTTCCGATCCTGCGGCTCTATGAATCGCACCATCTACACCACCTCCGCCAAGAAGAGAGTTATTTGCTGCATTCACGATAGCCTGAACATCTGTTACTTTTGTTATGTCACCTTTTATTGTCTTAATCAAATACATCTTTCTTACCTGCCTGTTTATTATATTACCTCTGCCCCAAATGGCATCAGAGACAATTTAGCAATTTTGAAAAACTGCTTTCCGAAAGGAATTCCGATAATTGTTATACAACATATCAGACCTGCCACAGCATTTCCAACTGCCATAGGGATTCCTGATACAATCAGCCAGATAATATTTGCAATTAAGCTAACTGCACCGCCACCATATACCACTTCTTTTCCAAACGGAAAAAATGCCAAACCTGCAAACTTAAAACATTGTAAGCCTATCGGTATTCCTATTATAGAAATGCACCACAGGCAACCTGCCAAAACCCACGACAGTCCACTCAACAATCCACCACATATAAACCAAAGTATATTTCCTAATATGCTCATATCAATATTCCTTCTCTATCTCTCCATATATTCCATACATTTTCTTGAATACATCAAGGTCTGCCTGATTTTTAATCAGCATAACCTCCTCTATCTTACCTGTATGAATGTCCTTAAAGCCTGCAACCTGCTCACCATTACATATGCTTGCCTTGATTACTGGTTTCTTATTTTCTTTATCATATATCTTCGTAACTATCTTTTTCTTAAATAGCCCCACTCTGAGCACCTTCTTTTGACTTTGCCATCAGTATAAGTTTTTCAAAGGACTGTGCAAAACGTACATCATCTACTTCTGTACGCTTTCTCGGTCCTTTCATGTGATTCTTATGAGAGCTGCGTCTTGCCTTCTTGTTAAGATGTCGTTCCATAAGCATCTGATCTATGTTATCATTCGTGTACCACTTGCCAGATTGGTGAATAGCATATGCACCTTTTCCAAGAGCCATAGCAGCGACACCATAATCCTGCGATACTACTACATCCCCTTTATGACAAATGCTGATCAGTTTATAATCTACTGCATCTGCTCCTGCACCTACCACAATCACATCGCTGTAATCAGAATACAAAATGTGATTTGTATCACACAACAATGTGGTGGAAATATTGTATTTCTCTGCTATTGTCTCTACAATGTCCACTACCGGACACGCATCTGCATCTACAAATATCTGCATTTTCTCCTTAAATCCATTTCATATCAATTATAGTTAATTGGTGTGCGTACTTCTATAAGATTTCCTGACGGATCATAGAATCTTACAAGTTTCTGTCCACCTTCAAGTTCCGTTAATTCCGTAACATAACTCACAACATACTTACCAGACTACAGTTTTTCAATAATGCCTTCTATATCATTATCTTCAAAATAAAGTTCTGTCATATTGTTATGTGGAGTTGTATGTATTTTTGTACTATCATACCATACATCTACATCTTGTAACACAAGCCCCTCAGACATTATCACATTGCCTTCCAGCCTTGTAATCACACGCAGTCCAAACAGTTCTTCATAAAAATCAATTGATTCGTCAATGTTATCAACAATAATCAATACATTTTTCAAACTCATGATTTATGTACCTGCCTCTCCATTTCTCGTTGAATCCATGTCATAATTACATCTACAAGATAATCCTGCTGCACCTGACTCAATTCCTTGCCGGGCTGCATTTTATGCCACTTTCGAATGCACTCCCTACAGCATGTAGCTGTTGCGTGCTGAGCAATAAATACCGGATGACCACGCATTGGTGTCTGCTTGCCATCATTTGCTATATATGCCGGAGCTTCTCTCTTTGCAATAAAGTCCTTAGCATGTTGTCTTATTGTATCAAGGTCTCGTCTCCCGACTCGGTCGTTGCTCCTGCTACGCAGGGTCGTCCACTGGACGACCGCAACCTTTTTCATTTATGTAATCAATATCTTTCTGCTTCAGATTGAAACTGCTTCGGAACTTGGAATTATCCAGTCGTTCAAACAACTGCCTATACCAGTACTCATTCATATTCATTTATACTAATGTATAATCCACCTAACATTACTGATATCTGCTTATTATGGAAGCAGCTTCCAACTTTATTTTTTCAGGATTCTCTAGATATTCTTCTACAATTTCCTTTTGTAACTTAGTTCCTGTCATTCCATCATACTCTGTATCTGGATCTAAACAACGAATTCTACCGGATTGCATTCTTATACCACTATAATTTCTGAAAATATCAGACACGGGTTCACCCGTGATTTTCATTTCCCTTATTCTTAGAATAGAACTGATTCTATGGTAATTCTCATCAATTATCTCTGGCAACATCTGTTTTGTTCTAAAGTATTCTGCTACAAGCACAACCACTTCTTCTCTATCCCAGTTTCTCTGTTCATTCTTTTCGCTCATATAATTTACCTGCCTGACTTAAATGATGTTCCCAACACGTTTCTTTTTCATATTATTTATCAGTAAAATGGGATCTTGTAAATACTCTCTCATTTTTTCATATGAGCCATACATTTCATCTTCGTATTCATCCTCAGTTATTTGTGATTCTTCCGAATCTGTATCATATGATGAATGTGCTTCTGCAACTAACATTAATTCAATTGTATTTGGTAGCTGTTCCTTTTCTGCTTTTACAGTGGTTCTTTCAAATTCGTATGCTAACATAGCCCGATATATGGATTCATTTTTTCTTGCAAACCCATTGCTTAACAAAAAAGCCAACTTCTCTTCTGTTGCTTTATCATTGACTTGTTCATAAAATTTCGCCCACTTATAAAAGTTTAGATTCTCAATAATTCCTCGATTAACTTTAATAAACTGTACCATATTAGGATTAAATTCAATCCATTCTTCTTTCTTATTAAATGAATACAACAGCTCATTCATATCACTATACAAAGCGCCTACAACATATCTCTTGCAAGCACTTTTAACTTTCTTACACAGTTTGATTCGATCTTCATTCCAGATTTCATTCCAGGTAACATATTTATTTTCAAAAGATATCCTATAAAAATCATAAAGTATTTGTTCCAACACACATTCTTTGTGATCTGCAGTAATTGCTTTTTGTCGAACATTATATTTAACTACAATATTCCATGATATTTCCGTGAATCTTGAAAATACCTGTTCAAAACTGATTCTACCTTTTGAATCAACCTGATCAAGACAATCTATAAGCGACTTAAAGAAAAGAAATTTATAGCTTGTTTCATTTATTGAGTGTGTAGAAAACAACCAGTTCACGGTTTTCCACATCTCATCATCTGATAAAGGTCTTTTGCTATAAGTACCCTCTTTCAAATCATATCCCATAACTATATTCCTTTCTGTGCCTTGAGCATTTTTATCATAAATTCAGGGTCATTTAAATGTTCCTTCAGCATTGCATCATTTTTACTATCTCTGTTTGTTGTCTCTTCTTTCAATCGAAGGATCTGGTCGTTTTCCTGTTCTGTTTCATTTGCAAGTAATGCCATTTCCTCGGCTTCAAACAGCATCTCTAATGTATTCATTCTATTAGAACGAATATAGCTGAGTCCTTCTCTAACTATCGAGTAATCGCTATTATCAACGAGTCCTTCTTTTGCTTCAAATGATTTGTAATACATTTCTTTTGCATAACCAAGATTGACATGATAAACATTTTCAACATCACTCAGCATATCCAAGTATGCAAAATTAACACCGCGTTTCAATTTTATCTTTAAATCATAATCCAATAAGACAATATCTCTGTACTCAATGGCTTCAACTAACGAACTATAAAACGGAATGAATTCATCTGTCGATGGCAAAGAAATTAATCTGTCCATTAATTCTTCCAATTGTTCCTCAAACTGAATTGCTTCTGTCAAAGTGCAGTTTTTGCATATATCCTTATCGTACAATCTACACCCCACAAAAAATCCGTCTCCTGTTCGAAAAAGAAAAATATTAAAGCCATCATTTGCTTTATTGATTATCTTCATAAAGAAAAAGCAGCTTCTCACCCCATCTTCAAACTGGCACAAATCAGCTGCAAAGATTTTTGTTGCTATGGTTCCTCTATTAGTTTTTCTACTTATATCGTCATAAATATATACTGATCCTACACCTTCAATAAAAGAACGCTCATCAGCCCCATAAATTTCCTGCTCATTTCCAAATAAAAAAATATATCTCTCAAGGTCTTCTTCTCGGCATTTTTCTCTTCCATTAATCAACCCCATGCCAATTAATAAGTCCGATATTTCTTCCGTTGTGAAATCTATATTCTCTAATAATGGTTCTTCCGTGATGGCTGTCCAGTCTTCCAATACATTCTTCATATTCACCATCACTTATTGATAAATTTTTCAATACCTTCTTTCAATGCATCTCCGTCTTGCTCTTCATCAAAATGTCTTACATAATCAAACATTTGTTTCAGGTAGCTATCTTCATCAATACATTGATCAACAAATTCTTCGTGTAACACTTCTAGTCCACCTAAAAAATATGAATTATATATCTTCATATTGTCACTGATGAACTGTTTCTCTTCCTTCGTATTTTCCGCAAAGGTAAATGCTCTGTAAACTCTTTTTTCCAAATCTGGTTCAGAATCAGTATCCAATAACATTAATGTTTGATAAACGAATTTCAATTGTGCTCGTCTTTCTTTAAAAACATCAGCCATCATTCCGGCTTCTCCACTTACAGTATTATCAATAACACCTTTTCTATTATATTGATATCCTATCATTGGGCAGAGAATATATGCGTCAATATATGCATTAAATATTTTGAAGTTATTGTGCTGATCTCGATCTGGTACATTTCCTGCCAATTCACATAAATCTTTCCAGTAATTTGCATGTTTACCTGTTATCCTAAAGCTTGTATCAAACATAAGTTCCTCCTTATCTAAAGTGTGTAGATGTATCAATTTCCTTACCATTTGCATCTTTATCTTTCTCTATTATATAGCTTTTACCCACGTATTGATTCAAATTTGTAGATGCATATTCCCAGTCTTTTTGCATTACAGCCATAATAACCTGATTAGCTGTTTGTGGTAATATTTTGCAAATATTATCAATATGTATTTCATCAACATTAGAGAACGGTGCGTCCATTACAAGCGGATATACTTGTCCCAATTTCATTTCATTGTCATCAAGGATTTTATCCTTCGCCATAGATACTAAACTTGCAATAAATGCAAAACTCTTTACAGCTTTTAAACCATCAGATTCTTCTGTTGTAACATCACTGTACTTTACTCTATATTTATCATCAATCAGTATAGATCTTTCTCCATGATACATTTTCTTGAAATTCTCATTTACTCGAATCTGTAATTGTTCTCGTACAATTTCTTCCTTTCCCTTATAGGTTTCAAGAAGCCATTCATATACCTTCTGCGAATATGATATGAATCTTGCAACTCTTGCATTCTTCTTACTGCTTTTTGCATATTTATCAATTGCCGATTCACAATTCTTAATATTCGTATCACATCCTCCAATATTGGAAACACAAGTGTCATAATCTTGCTTTGCTTCAACATATTTTATATGTGCATCTTTTCTATCTGCTTCAATTTTTTTAGCATCAGTATCATCAATAATTAATTCTGATTGCTTTTCAAGTGCGTCATTTAAATCACCAATCGTTCTGACAATATATCGGATATTCTTGTATTTCTCTTCCATATTACTTTTATAATCTTCAGTTCCTGCAAGATATCCCTCAGCTTTGGATTTATATGATTGAACTGCTGCACTTAAAACTTCTGGCGGAAGAATTTTTCTTTCTTCCATTACTTTATCATATGGAATCGTACCTTTATCTAATTTTGTTCCACAGATACAACGTCCTCTCTTAATAAGAAAGTCTATCGCACCTTGTTCCATATCAGGTACACATTCAACATTTTTATCAGTTCCCTTAAGTGAATCTAATTCTTTTAGCACCTCACTAATTCCAGGCATTCCAAAATATGCAAATGCTCTAAATTTAGGATCACTAAAATAATTAACCATATCTTTCTTTGCACGTTCAAGTTTTCCTTTCTCTGAACGTAATGTAGTTTCGATACGATCTCTCTCTTTCTTCGCTTGCTTTACCTGCTCGATATTACTTTTCGCAAGCTGAGCATTGTATTCTGCTTCTTTCGATTTCCAATATTCCATTTGCTTTTCAGCATTATCTTTCTCAATAACCAATTGCTCTTTTTTCTTTTTAAAAGTTTCTAAACTATCCTTTGCTTTTTGTGCATTCGCATCTCCTGAGGTATCAATACTATTTTCAAAGCTTTTTACAACTCTTGATAAATGAGTGCTTGCATTTTCTAATACATCTAATCTCATTAATCCCCTTACCGCTTTTGATAAGTCCGTTCGATTTGCTATTCCAGAAATTCGCTCTCCACCGAAAAAGAAATAATCCGATAAATCCTTAGGTAATACTCTATCCATAGATTCAGTAATATTAGATTGATCAATAGGTGTTTTTGTTTGTCCATCACTTTGCAGATATTCCAGTGTAAGGTTCTCCTCTGGTTTTTTATTAAGCGTAACCGTCCACTTGCCTCCGTCAGATGTTCTATCGTTGCAAACATATTTATACTGTCTTTTAATCGTGTAAACCTTGCCATCATGAGTAAATGTTACAGCAACCCAAACATCCTGTGTATCTCCTACTTGCATATTGTCACGAACATCACTATTCAATAGAAATGGATCTTCAAATCCGTTTTTCCCATAAAGGCACCATTCAAACGCTCTTACAATAGTGGTTTTACCAGATGTATTTACACCAATCAAAACTGTTACATTTTTCTCAGGATCGGTAGAAAATTCAACTTCCTGATGACCAATATACTGTCTGAAATTATATAGTTCTAATGTATTAATAATCATTTCTTTTCTACCTCCTTCATTATCATTCCTTTAATCTTTTCTTCCATCGCAGGATTAGACTCTTTTTTTACTATATTATCAGTCTCCATTTCAAGAATGCGTAACTTTATAGTATCCAATTTTTTTTCATCAAAATTCTGTTCCATCGATATCTTCCTCCAAATCTTCTTCCGTGATTCTATATGCACTTTCTATATCATTGATTAATTCATCTGAATCTCTCGAATTCAATGCGATATCACCAAACTCTTTTATCCTTGCCAATTCACGTTTTGCCAAAGCCCTTTCGCAATTATAATCAACGCTAAATTCGTTTGCCTCTTCTAATGGCTTAACCAATGTGACAAAATCATAAATCACTGCAAATGGTTTGTCTTTTGCAAGTCTTAGAACTCTACCTCTTCTCTGAATATACTCCTTGGGATTTGTCGTGCTTGCCAAAATAAATGCTGTTTTAATACTTGGAATATTAACGCCTTCATCCAGACACTTAATTGCTACTATTGCCTGATATGGATCTGCTGTTGCAAACTTTCTTTTTATCATTTCTCTTTCAGCTGCGGATTCATTTGATGTAAAATGCGTTACTTTCATTCCTAATTCATTCCCTAATATCTTTGATACAGCAACTATTTGTCTTTCACCATCTTCATCTCTAATATTCTCTTCATCATCTGATTCAAAATTTCTTACTCTTGTCGCACCACAATAAACTAAAATATGTGTGTCATCCTTAAAATCTTGCATGATTGTTCTTAATTCTGTCAGCTTACTTTTTGCTCCAGCTACAATTCTCGCCCTTTGCAGTAAAAGCATTTTTCCTCTTTCAGTTATTTTCACTTTACCTTTTTTATCTGTATGACATTCTTTTGATATTTTGTACGAAATATCTTTATAATCTTCTATTTCTTCTTCATCCAGATAAACTACTATCGGATGATAATAATATGGTGTAAGTTTTCCTTCATCAATTGCTCGTTTCAAATCATACTCAATGCACTTCTTTCCAAAATACATTTTAAGGCAATCCGTGCCTTCTTCATCTCCATGCCTATCCAATGTTGCAGAAAGTGCTAATCTATATTCTATAAAAGGGTACAATTTGTTTCTCAAAGTAGTAGACCCAAAATTGTGTGCTTCATCTACTAATAATAATGTATCCTTCCCCAGATTAGTCATTTGTTTCGAAACAAATTTCGATGAATATGTAGCATTTGTTGTCACAAAGCAAAGACAATCAATCACTCCAATTGAAAAATCGAAAATGTCATCTTCTAGCCTCTTTTTCCAATTCTTTTGCTTTGAAGCAGAATAACCTATGATTGGAGTTAGATTAAATAATTCTATATCTTCTACCCACTGCTCCACTAAATGTTGGTAAGGACATACTATGATAATTGCAAGTCTTCCTTTATCCTCGTATAACCTTGTCACCGCACCAAGGCCAGTATAGGTTTTACCAGTTCCAGTCGCCATATCAAATATTCCCTGATAATCTTGCGCAGCCCATTTTTCTATTGCATCCTTTTGGTATCCTCTTAATTCAAATCCCTCCGGGATATGTGGAATTCCTTTTTTAGTTGAAGTCGTTTCAATTATTTCTTCTTCATCTATATCATAATTAACAGTTTCTTTTCTGCTAACTTTTATTCGTTCTTTTATAACATCTGGGAATTCAATTATTTCTAAATTTTCATCATCATTGTTCCAAAGCATATCAAAGTCTTGTTGCATTTCTTCAGCATATTGCTTTGATTCTTCCCATGATGTAAACACTACTATAGATTCGTAATTATTATAAAATGCATTTATGGTCTCATTAAGAGAACCCGTAAACACAATTTTATTTCCTTCGCTATCCTCTACAATTCCTACCTTCTCATGATACATGCCTGTAGACTTATTTGGAGGTGTAAATGCTACTTTTATCTCAAGATGACCTTCTTCAATTAAATGTGCCAATAAATTCAAGCGTTCTTCCTGGAAATAATTTTCAGGTTCCTTATATTCTCTTAGCATTGCATCTTCGATTATTTTTTTCTTTTCATATCCTTTATTGATTGCTTCAACATCTTCTTTGCTCAAATACGGAGACACTATAAACTGTATCTTGCCGCCATTTTTAACAATCCCCGATAAACCCTTAGACAATTCAATCAAAGCTGTTGATGAGAAGAAGCCAACTGATCTTTGATATAAAACAGCCTCTTGTAATACCGGAGTATAGAACTCTTTCACAATATTGTTTTTATATGTTTTATAATGCTTTAACAAATTCAATTCTGTGAATGACATTCTATCACCTCCCAGTCATTTTTCACTCTACAATTTGATATTCCATTCCATTTAGAAATTCTAACGCCTTATCATCATGTGTTTCAACGCACACTCCGCAGTATGCTTTATCAGTAACAGGAGTTGGAACAATTTTACATTCCAATCCTGCATCGTTTATTTTTTCTTCTGCCTCAAAGACATTACTTGTGCTATAAAATACAATATGCATAATTTCACCTACAATCGTTCAGTACATTAATTACAGCGTCTATTTCTTGTTTTGTATTCAAATAGTTTAGGCTTAACCTAACAACTCCTGTCTCTACTGTTCCGAGTGCTTCATGCGCTAATATTGCACAATGAATGCCACCACGAGAACAGATATCATTCTTATCCAATATTTCAACTATCTCACTTGACTTATATCCAAACACATTAATTCCTATCGTGCTTACTCGATTTACATCTTCATCATAAATCGTGATATTATCCAGTGATTTCAATTGTTTCATTAAATACGTCATTAACGTATTCTCTTTTTCTTTTATTCTTTCAAAATTTCTTTCGCAATATCCAATTGCCGAATTTAGTGACCATATTGCTGGCATATTAAGTGTACCTGCTTCATATCCTTCCGGAAATACATCAGGATTGACAAATGAATCACCAAGTACTCCTGTTCCACCCTGAATCAATGGTTCCCATTTTGGAACTTCCTTACAGCACAATCCTCCTACACCTGGCATTGCCATCAAATCCTTATGACCTGTAAATGCAAGATAATCAACACCATCATTATCCATTGATATTCTTACTTTACCAGCACCTTGTGAAGAATCCACGAAAGTGGTGATTCCTTCTTTATGCATATAATTCAACCAGTCAGCTGAATAGATCACTCTGCCTGTCAAATTACTCGCTAATGTTAAGCAAAAAAGTTTCGTGTTATCTTTTACATACTTACTAAACATTTCCTCTGAAGTAAGCGCCAAATCTTCTCTACCAATAATAGAATAGGTTATCTTACCGTCTTCATATAACTTGTGTATTGGTCTTAATACTGCATTATGCTCATAACAAGAAATTATTACATGGTCTCCTTGCTCCAAAAATCCGTCAAAGAATAAATTAATTGCCTCTGTTGAATTTTTGGTAAAAACAACATTGGTATTTGATAATCCAAAATAATTCGCCACTTTTTTTCTTGTTTTATAAAGCATTCTGGACGCCTCAATTCCCAATTGGTAACTTCCTCGTCCTGGACTCACGCCAACTTCTTTAACAAAATACTCAAATGCCTTGTATACTTCCTCTGGCTTATATTTTGTTGTTGCGGCATTATCAAAGTAAATCATTAACTTTCCTTCTTTCCTGCGACCTTGTCACAAATGATGCAACCATTATAAAACTTTGCAATGCACTTCTTGCAATGCTGACACTTATTTTCATCAATCTTATATTGACCATGAATGGTATCAATTGCTCCATGCGGGCAAACAGAATCACACGCTGAACACCGAATGCAAAATTGATATTTTCTCAACTGGCATTTAAGCCTGTTCACAAGATTAGTAACATCAATTCTTTCTTCTGGTAATACCTTCACAACATTTGTTCCAAATGTGATGATTAATTCAAAACACTTTCTATATTCGCCAGACTTATCATTATCGAATACTGAAATATATGTGGCATCTTTTTTTTCGACAATCTTTAAATCACCAAATGGTTTAAACAGCTCAATTACATCTTTATTGAGTTTTTTATCAATAATAATGTTTCTTGCTGTGTCAGATAAGTTGCAAGGCGTATCCATAATTGTTACATTCTTAACTTTTAAGCCACTTGCCCCTCGCCTTACTTTCCATTTACCTTCTTCATAGTATTCTTCTGGATCCGGCTTGTTAGCACGCACTGCAAAATCAATCACCATATCTTTCCAGCGTTGCATATCTTCCGGATGATAAATCTCTGTCAACATCATTGACCAATCTGAGTTATTTGGACAACACCAACATCCTACTCTTTTATATCCGTATTCATAGCATTCATTTACCAAAATATTTTTATACAATATATAAAGCCATACATCATAATCTTTCCATTCAATAATTGGCATTGCATTTATCTGGGTGGATATCTTAGAATGTTCTTGCGTTCTTTCATACCCCTTTCGAGCAGCTGATTCGCTATGTCTAATCCCTAAAAAAGAAAGACTATTCCCTGGTAAATTTTCCAACTCTTTATTAAGATTACTTGTTTTGAATATAGTGCAGCACCATCTCTCATGCTGACTTGGCGGGCCAAATACTTTACATAGTTTAAAAAAATCATTTTCCGTTTCGCTTGGAATCATTGGCACTTGAGGATTTTCTTTACGAAACTTATGTTGAACATATTCATAAGTCTCTCTAAATTCCAAAGTTGTATCACCAAAAAAATGAACAATTGAGTTATCTTGTAACGCATCTCTCACCAATCGACTAACAACTGTAGAATCTTTTCCACCAGAAAAAGAAACTGTAGGGATATACTTATTATCAGCATATTCTCCTGTCGAATACTTTTCATATATATCTGCAATATACTTTTCTGCTTCGTATATCAACCCTTTGATATACGCCTCATTCGCCCTTACCACCCCCATGTAGGGAGTGTAATCTCGTTCTATTTCAATATTATTTCTTAACTCTTCTGCATAATTAAGATGTTCTTTATTCCTGTACCACTCTATGTATGGTATTCTCCGAATCTCTCCATCATAAAGATATCTACTGGAGCCAAAATACCATACTTTTTTATCTGACAAATCTTCTCCCACAATTTTGCTCAAAAGTTTTCTCTCCTGAACAAATACAGGATTACATATAGAACCTTCAGATAACTTTTTCAATTTTCCTTTGCATGTTAATTCGTGTAACTTCTTATCAAATACCGGTTCGTTACACTTCTCGCACCAGTAGATCATCAAATATCTCCAATCTTACATAATCTCAGAAAAGATTTTTGCTAATACCTGCATCTTCTCATCGTAACTTAATGATTCACCAAAGTTGTCGATGGTAGATTTAATCTTATTAAACATAAGCTGACTAGTTCCTGACAATTCACCTTTATTAAACTGTGTAATCTTTTCTTCTTCGTTTCCTGTACTTATAGTAACTTTTATTTCGTCATCACCAACATTATCTTGCACTTGATAATTATTTAGCTGTGTTACCATCTTAGAGAAGGCCTCATAAAAATCTTCTATCTTAGAATCATTCCAATATTCAATCTCAAATCCAGTAACTACCCGTCCTAACTCTTGCACTATTTCTTCATCACTTGTTGCCAAATTCATATTTGCCAAATAATCCAACATCATACTTGTCTGATAATCAAATGACTTAAATCGTTTTTCTTTCCATTCAGCTTCATACAATCTATTCAACTCTGCCGTGATTGAAACATCAGGTTCAATATCCAGTACTGTTCGTACTGCCTTTTCAATAGTTTGTATTTGCAATTTTGTAACACTTTCAAGTTCCAAAACAATCTTTTGTATGAGCATCTGAAGTTCTGATAAATCATCGTCTAACTGCAATAATGTTTCGAAGAAAAACTTATTATAATCTTTATGCGTAATACTCATTATTTCTCTATAAAGTTTTGCCTTCTCTGATACATACTTATTCGTGGTTCTGGCAGCCTTAGATATAGCAACAAAATGCTTATTCATAGCTTCATACAATTCTTTCAATCTATTCTTTGCCTTTGTGTCTACATAACGCGCAAATATCCTTTCCAACCCTTCAATATAATCAGTTTCTGTGTCAGTCCAGTTACAAATATACAAACTATAATCTTCTGGACTCTCTAGTGCTTTCAACAACTCTTCTTCACAATAATCATGCTCTGAACCATGAAAATAAATAGAAACATTTTCATAATCTCTCAGTTCAAACGCAAGTAGCACTGAAATATACCCATCTCTCAAACCATACGGCGTTCTTTTCAATACGTCGTATAATTCCTCTATGCTGGTTTGTCCTTTCATACATTTTCTAATGTATTTGCCAATCTCATTTGAAACATACCGTCCTGCTATTTCCCCAGTTGGTAATGTATTTAAAGCTCCGATGTTATCTTCTCCATCAAATAATCCATTCTTTGATAAGACAGAACGGATAATTGAATGTTCTGGAGATAAAGGACTACAATCTTCCAACATATTTTCTTTATTATTCATAATATATGAAAGTGCTTTTGACCTTGCCAGCCTTATTGCTCCCGACACCATATTCTTATTAATCAAATCATTATTGACAATAATGGTTTTCGGAAAACTATTCATCATAATTGTTGAAGCAATTTCAGCTATATCCTTATCACTTCGTGCTACATACTTTTGTCCTTTTGATACAACTGCAATACTATCCATTTCAATATTTTTCCATCTTGCAATAATATCGCGTAAAACACTTTTTTGTTCATCAAGATATAATTCTAACTCTTTCTCTACGGTTGGATCATCTTTCTTTAACTCTTCTCTTATAGAATAATAATATTTAATAGCCACATATCGCTTAACCTCATATAGAATTTCCTCTTCTTTTTGATTAATAACCAAAATGGCTCTATTGGGCAGATTATCTTCATTCAAATACTCTGAAATTTCAAATTTCTTATCAAGTACAAAAACAATCATTCCATCATAATACTTAGGAAGAAATCTCAACAGAGTCTTCTTCGTAAGATCTGCTTTTAATGCAAATATCGGTAAAAAAATACGATTCATATGATAATGCCAATTATAATCATATGGATATATCACAAAATCTGAAAACTCTTCATTCAGAATTGAAACCGCGGTCTCATCTGTAACAAAAGATATTCTTTCATCTATCATAGAATCAAAATCATAAATACTGCTATCCAAAAAATCATAATATCCATACTGTCGCATATATTTTATAATTTTTTTCTTTTCTAATTCCGTAATTGCGTCTCTTACCAAATCTTTTTTTGCATCAATTACATTTATTAACGTCTCTATATCTGGTGCCAGTGTTCCCAAATCATTTATGATATAAATGACTGCCATTGCTTTTAATACTCGAATTTCTAAACTCTTCTCTGTATTACTACCAAGTTTATTCATAGCCACTTGGTATTTCTTATATACTTCTCTTGCCTCACCACTTCGATATGAACATATATTTTCTTCAAAGTAATCATATATTGCATCAAGTCCAATAAAATGAAACTCTTTTAAATCCAATTTTTCAAGTTGTGAGAATAATGAATGATCCTCATCACTTGCCAAATATGTGAAAAAAGTTCTTTCGTTCTGTGCCACTTTCTTAGACAGTCTATCCAGTGCATATAGAGTAATTGGATGTAATGGAAATCCTCCTTCAAATGGATTTATACCATCATTTTCTGGTGGTAATAAGAAACCTTTGAAATCATATGCCTGAGTATATAGTTCATTCAGTTGCTCCTGATACCTGCGCTTAAATCCATTCCATTCCTTTGTCTTAGGTATAATATGTGGAATTAATGATAAGCATTGATCGTACTTAACATTGATTGAAGTTGACTTAAATCTTCCCTCAATCTTCTTCCATTCATCACTAATGGATTTTTTCATCTTATCTGTATAAAGCGATAATTGTTTATGAGATACCAATATAAGATAATCATCAAAATCTGAATGATCACAAAACTCGGCTAAATCCTGCACATCTTTTACCTTGATGTTTTCTCCTGTATCCTCTATATATCTACCAAACTCATCAAATACAAATATGATTCCTCTATAATTTTCAGATATTACTGTATTTGCAAGTGTAATATTATCGATCATATTACCTGCTTCGCTTACAAACTCTGCTCCATACGTCATAGCTCTAAATACAATATTGAACTCTTTCTCAGATTTTGAATCATAATTTTCTAAACCATTTATCAAATCTGTTTCCTTGATTTTATTAGACTTAAATATCTCTTTAAGTCTTTTATTTGATTCCTGTCCCTGATTCCACTTATTGATTAGTTTTAAAGCATCATCAAAATAGCTCTTAAAACAAATATCAATATTGTTTCTTTCCAATTCCTTCTTCAGCGAATATGTTATACATTTATCAAAGTCTCCAAAATTAGCATAAATCGGTACTACAAGATATGGTTTTTCTTCTTTTACATACCTCTTTATCTCTGATGCAAGTTCTTTATCATATTTTGATATTGCCTTCAAGAATTCTACTATGCCTTTTCCATCAGTGTTTACATGGCCTAGCAAATCACTAAATACAGTTAATAAATGTGATTTTCCAGTTCCATATGAGCCATACAGTATTCTTGAATGTACATCTGCATTTCTATTGATAATTCCTAACAAATATTCTCGCAATATCTCTGTTGTAGTAATATTGGGAATAAATCCAGCTAACTTCTCATCATCTTTCATATCAAAACAAATATTAGCCGAGTACTTATATTGTTTCTTTTTAGTAACCAAACTTGTATAATTCATTATTTATCGTTCCTTATCAACATAATATTTGTCTACCAATCCAGCATAATCATAACCATTAAATTCAATAAAACGATTTCCAAAGTTATTGTTCAGATTGATATACTTCTTATTTTCTGCCTCTACGAGCAATTCAAGCAGCTTAGAATACTTCATTCCAAAATACTTTCCAATCTGCCCTTTTTCCTCCATTAATTTATCAATGTTAATCTGCCTACCATTAGTGCTATCATCAACATTGTCCATTGCAATAGCATAAATAAGAATTTCTAATGGAACTTCTTTGCCTGTAAGACTTCTTTTTTCATATGAGTTTTTTCCTGTTTCTTTCAAAATCTGTAATGGTGCTAGAAACGGATATGTATCCTCATCCATAATACTGTTTTTATCAAATTTTCCATCACCAATATAAGTATTTTTTAAACAGTTAAACTCTTTTTCAACCGCAGCCTTCTTAATTTTCATTCCATTCACAGATAAATATGAATGAAAGCCTTCCACAAACTTATCTTTTGTGAATGTATTCTGTTTCCACTCATTAAACAGCCAATACCACGCAGTAGCATTTTCTTCATTTAATGCTAAATTACGATGCATCAAAAGTAATGATCCTTGTCTCTGAAAATATAAATCATGCTGTAGTATACTATTGTAAATTGGTTCTGGAACTAAACGTATGCCTCCCTGTTCTTTCTCTTCATGAGTAAGCATCATTGCATCTGACCAATACCTAAGAGCTTTTATCATTACACGACCCAGGCCAATATTATCTATAGCTTCTTGTTCGCAACTTGGAGTAAAAATCATGTCATCATCTTCTACCGCCTGAATAATTTTTGTTCCCCATCCGCTTCTCATATAAAAACTACCATGTTTATTTACTACCATCGTTGTTCTCCTCTATCTCAAAACTTGCAATATCTCCTAAATCGCAGTTCAAATACCGACAAATACGTTCCAAGACATCCATAGACACCTTTTCGCCCTTTCCCATCTTTGCGATGGTTGTAGAGCTAATATTTAACTGCTCTGTCAGGTCCTTCCTCTGTAATTTTTTATCAATCAATATTTTCCATAGACCATTATAAGATACTGCCATAATTAACACCTTTCATTTTCATTGCAGGATATTTATACTCGGTCTACAGTATATCATAATTGCTCGAATTTTTCCAGTATAATCTTTAGAAATGTAAAGATTCATTTTATTCTTATAAACTTTTGAAACATTGTGTATTTATCGTTATTACAATAATAGGTTGGTTAATTCACCAACCTATCACACAACAGATTAATCAGACTCACACGCTTTTTCCAACGCCAAGTCTCCTTCCATACCTTTATCAACAATTCTACACACAACCCCACCATCAACTACAAATACTACCTTTCCTTTAGCCTTATCTCCAATCTTATCATACAGCCTGCCAGCACTCATAGACTCGCCTTTAACAGTATATGGACTGTTAGCCACATATCCTATCTTTCCAAGTCCCTTTACCTTTACCTGTATTGCTTCCTTGTCGTACTCATTATCCGGCTCTTTTTCAAGTTTTACTTTCATCCCTTTTTCCATAAAATCACTGCCAAAATAATGGCTGCAACCTGCTATTGTAAAATAAAGTTCTTTCATAGTGGTCTCCTTTCCGCAAAACTTCGTCAGCATTACCAATCTTCTCCGTACTCATCCATTGCATCATCTACACCATCTGCATAATCGCTGTCTCTGTCATATCTGTCATAGTCATAATCGCCATCCATATAGATATCATCATAGCCATCATCATAAGAATCATATGTACTCTTCTTTGTCGTTGTACGTTTTTTTGTGCCACTGCTATATGATGACTTATTTGTAGAATTTGATTTATTATTGTAACTGCTACTTGAACCAGAACTTGTACTACTCTTTGAAGTACTGCCAGACGATTTATTGCTATATGATGAACTGCTATGGGATGTACTGCTTCCCGTATATGGTTTATGCAAATAACAATAGCTGCTTCCACTTGCCTGCTTATTATCACATCCTGCCTTAATGCACTTAGGCTCACTTGCTTCACCTATGGAGCCTATTACAAACAGAACACCTATTATTACAAGGAATATTGCCAGTCCCTGTCCAAATGAATTCTTTCTCATACAAATCAGCCTCCTTTGCAAAAAACTCAGTCAAAATCATAATCATCTGGGTCTAACCCTGCTTCTTCCAATGCCTCTGCCCTGTCATCAGGATCCATAAGTTCTAATTCATCAAGATCAAGTCCTGCTGCCATTGCATCAATCTCAAAATCATCCTTTGCGTCATCCTCGAAGTCTCCGGCATCTCCAAATAATGCTTCATGTTCTTCCCTGCTGGTGCAAAGCATTTCTTCTGCAAACATCATTTCTGTGCCATCAATTTTGCCATCGCTATTTAAATCCATCCAATTTTTCATTGTCATACCTCCTATTCTAATGTTCCATCATTTCTGCATACTTCGTAATATTCACACATAATGCAGCATCCTCTACATTCCTTAGCATGTAATACTGTTTTTCTAATCCAATACCATAACCTTGCCACTCTACCACCTCACCTGCTCCAAAAAAAATAAGAACCAGTAAGAGTTTATCTCTTATCTGATTCTTATTATAAAAACTATAGTGTCCCATAAACACACCTTGCATATCGAATTTATGTTCTGCTCCATATTATCTTTACATCTGCCGAAATACTACAGCCAATAATCTCATTTTTAAATAGATTTTTACCCATATAGAATTCCTCTTGCGTAATAAAATTTGTAAACACAGTATGTTTATCAATATACAATCGAGAGCTAGAACCCTTTTTCCCCTGTTCTGATTTTCCTATACACACCATATATTCATCTATAGAGGTATTTATGCAATGTGGAATTGCACATGCAATTAAAAATACATTTTCATCACTTGCATTGAAATAATGTTTACTCCTATTCCTAATCTCATATTCGGCTCCCCTTCCCCAAAGCGACTTACCGCTCATTCTTTTTTTATCATCTACGGAATCGTAATAATAACTGTCAAGATTTAATATTCTAACTTTAATATTATCTTCGAATTCAGCAACTCCGTATGTACACGCATCTACAAAGTATTCTGATCTAAAGCCGCATGTCAATTCTTTATATTTAATCATTTTATTCTTCGAAATCAAAGTCATTGGTATTCTACAATCTATACTTTTATTCTCATCATACCCCACTGGCATTATAATAAAATAATCATTATTAAATTCAAGTTTTATTTCATCTAATAATTCAGGAATCCTTGTAGAACAGCCTTGCAACATTACAATATCAATATTTTTAACACATTCATGTAAGTAAACCAATTGTCCCACTATGCTTTCGCATACATCAATACAATCCAAGTTTATTGTAGCAGCTGAAACATATTCATTAACTGGAATAATCAAATCATCTTTATTTAACATAATTCCACTTCCTCCAAACAAGAAATAATTAAATGCAACTGAGTATACAAGGATTGCTATCTCAAACTAAACAATTTCTTTAGTTGTCATATTTGTATTGTTTTATCAATCTGTCAATTTCAGCATTCATCATTTCAACAACATTTTCTGGTCCAGCAAGCGTTACTCCCTCACCAAGACCTATGATCCACGCCAGAAACTGCCTGCTGACTGCAACCTCTACATTGACTGCAAAGCGTTTATCATCCAATCTGATCATTGATACATCTTTACCAAAGCGGTCTATCATTACACCAGCAAAAGAATTGTCGCACTCAATGCGTACCCACTCCTCTTTGCCTCCATACATGCCAAACATTTTTCTGGCATATGCAGCCATATCAAATGATTTAAATGCCTGCCTTCCTTCTCTTCCCTTACCGTTTGACTTGATATAAAGCATTTTATCTACACGAAAATGTTTAATTATTCCCTCATTACTGTCATACGCAATTAAGTAATAATTTTCATCATCCCAGGATAATGACCATGGACTAACCTCGTAAAGTGCTCCATCATGACGCAGTTCCATCTTCTTGTCAACATTCCACTGAAAATACTGGAATGTTATCCTCGAATTTTCTGCAATTGCCGTATGTATCCTGTCAACATTGTAATAAATGCTCTCATTCATCGTCTTTACACGACCAGCCACAAATACTTGTCTGTGTAACTGCGATGCTTCATATTTACTTGCCAATCCTTCTATCTTTTTTATAAGCTCATTTGACTTCTTGGCTGTGATAAATTTTGCAGACTGCACAGAATCAACCAATAATTTTAATTCTGCAAGTTCAAACTGTCTGTTACCTATATGATACGAATATGTCCTGTCTTCCTGCGTTCCTATAACATCCAGACCATACACTCTTAAATTTTCAATGTCATTATATAAGCTTTTGCGCTCCGCACTTATATCATACGCAGCGAGTGCATCTATAATCTCCGGCATAGTAATACTGTGCGTTTCATCAGTCCGCTCCAGAAGAATTTTCATAAGATATATCAGCTTCAATTTCTGATTTGATGATTTAGGCATATAGCACCTCCAAACTCCCCAATAAAACTAAAAACTTCTCTTATATGATACCATAAATAACCATATAAGAGAAGTCCCTTCATTCCTGCAAGTCCTAATGTCGGTACACTATTATATTTTATCTGCATTTGCTACTTTGCAGAGCAACATATCACAATTAAAACCAGTACTATAATAGCAATTATTAATAAAACAGGCTGGGTAAATAACCATAATACTGCGAATAGCAATACAAAAAATCCTACAAATTTACCGATTGCAGCTATTCCTGAATAATCCCCATCACAAGCGGCAATGATTGAAGCAACAACAAATATTAAAATAAACACCAATATATGCATAACTGCCACCTCCGTAAATGTTCTATTTAACTCATTTATCATGCATCTGTTCCTTATGCTTTATTTATAGCACTTTATACTGTCCAATAATCATCCCTTGTATATCGAATTAATGTTCTGTATTGCAATAAATCGGTATAAAAAAAGGACGCAGAATTTCTTCCACGTCCTCACTACTATCTGGCTTTATCTTCCCTTACCTTCGATACTTCCTTATGTGCCGCTTCCAGCTTCACCTCATCCGCACTTCTAGCCTCAAATGCATCTGCATTATACTGATACTCCTACGGCTCTGTCTGTTAAAGAACAGATTGGCTGAATCGACATCCATCTTCTGATAACCAAGTTCATCTATTATCAGCAGCTTGTATCTGCAGAACCACTTGATTCTTGTCTCAAGTCTGTTTTCTAAAGCTGCTTTTTCTCTTACAGCTCGGTGTGGATTCCGGCGACTGTATAGCCGGATTTTTCGGTAACTGCTTTCAGCTTCTCATCGTCAAGCGAGTTCTCTGCAAGGATTTCTTACAATCCCATAAATTCCATCTGTACACAGTTTATTAGCAACGATGTACTTATCAATTCGGAAAGCCGCCTTAAACCAAACAATAAAACCGATAACTGCAATAAAATTTCCGATGACCATGAAAGGAATTTGTAATATCGAAATTTTTCCTATCGGCAGAACTCCTGCGCAGGATAGGATGATTCCTATCACGGTTACAGCTATAATACATACACCGTAGACCGGACCGACTCCGTATAGGAGAAGATGTTCTTTTGATTTTTTCATGCTGTTACCTCCTGTCTTCTATTCAAGTAACTTTAATGAATTGTCTACGATTTTATATATCTTGAATCCCCCTGGATTCACTGTTTTACCTGGAAGTAAAGACCCATATTTTTCTGATTCACTGTAAAAACATTGGCAAAACACTTTTAACAAATAATAATTATTATAAAAATTCTGCGGTATTGAATGCAATAGATAATCTTCATACTCATATCCGGCTAAGTCATATAATTCCTTTTCTTCCCAATATGCTCTCTCATAATCCATTGGTGCATAGGTTTCCATGTCTTGTAGATTTACATTAAATTGCAGAACATAGCATTGCTTGTTTCTTTGTTGCCACTCATTCCCTAATTTTTCATCAAACAGACTACTTTTCCTATATGCAGCTAATACATTACCAATTGTAAGCAGAATCTCTGGATATTTACTAATACTAGAATAATTTTTCATATCTTTTAGCGTACCATGAATGAAAAATTCCACCGTTGCATTGTAAAAATACAACTTTGTATGAAGAAATGATATTTGCTTATTCAATTCGCACTTAGAATATCCTGTACAAGACAAATCAGATCCGATATAACAGTCTGTACAATCCTCACTACTGGACTGAATTGGATATTGTTTTTCATTTATGCTAATAATCCGGTTGTCTACATCAACAATAATTCCATGTTTTGCCAAAAAACTAGACAATGGAGTATCTTCCTGCAACATACCTCTTAAATCCAAAACCCCACGTTTTCTAAATGACTTGATGTCCTCTTCATTTGAAGTTGTCATGTGGCGGCAGGTAATTTGCACATTCTTGCTATCTGGTTTGTTAAGGTCTAACTTAAACTGCTCTATTAGGGAATACGCTGTTGCTTCATCTTTCAATAAAAATGTCGCAAGTTGCTCATAATCTATATCAAAATATTCAGCTAATGAATTTATCAATTCTCTTGAACTTCCATCAAAAAAATCAAATACAAACATATCAGGTTTCTCCTTCCAGATCATCATTCCATTGGTTCATTTTTTTCATAAATTCTTCTTTGCTTTTTTGATGCTTACGTTCTAATGCATCAGTAAATTCTGCCTCAATATCTCTTTTTCGCTTTGTAATATACTCATTTGACCAAATGTCTAAATAAATTTTCACATTATCCAATATCTCATTTAAATGCATAAAGTAAGCACCTTTATGTGGCTCTGCCTCTTTCAAATAATTATCTGTCATCATAGTTCTCCAGATTTCTACAAATGATGTTGAATCATTTATGCTTTGAGATGCCTTATCAATATCTCCGATTTGTTTAATAGCTGTCTGATATTGTCCAAGTTCTGAACACATCTTCCGATATTCCAATGGTAGCTTATAAAAAATATTGCTCTCTATTACATTAGACCAAAATTCCGTCATTTCAATTTTTATATCCTCTGGAATTTCCTCAATCAGACGCTTTACTGCCTTTTCTGACAGATATGTTGATTCACAAAAATCGATAACACTTGGATTTCCACTTTTCAATGGAGTCCTGCCGAAAAGATAATCAGCAGAACAATGAAAGTAATCACAATATGCTGTAACATACCGTCCCTGAAGTTTATCCGCAGTATCCCAATTAAGGTGATCTTGTATTCTTCTTGCCATACTGTTGATTGCAATAGAACCGTCATCAAACTCTCCAACCTCAACCGTAATATTCCCATTATCGTACAGTGCCTTTGCTAAATCTCTGGCTGTTGCTAGGTTGTTCATCTCCATCAGTCTACGCAATCTGTTTTTAAATACTTTTTCATCCAAATATGCTGACTTATTCATAATTACCTCTTTAGACGTTTTTGTCTTTTTAATCTTGTATTTTTTCAAAAATAGACAGTTTTGCAGATAGATTTATCCGCTCGTTAATAGTATGATAATTCTATCAGCATTACATGTCAACCTACAACATTCTAAGGAGGATTACTCAAATGAAAAATACACTAACCGCTACCACATCAAATAATATTATCAACACAATAATGCAGAATGCATCTGAACAAATATCAGAAGTGGCCACTTCACTAAATGAAACATCAAAAGAGAAATATAACAAGAAAATATCATTAATTGAAAATGCTTCAGATATGACGACAAAAGAGAAATTAGATGCTATGGATCATTGCTATGAATGTATAACACATGAAGCATGGCAGAACGTCTTACTCTATGTAGGTGTATCTGTTACCATCATTGGTTTTGCTATTGGAAGTCCTGTTGCCATTAAATCATTCAAAAAACTCATTGCTTGAAACGCAAAAAAACCATAGCTAGAAGTCCAGGACGCGGAAAGACAACAGCTGTCAGAAAGGGAGTGTCCCAAAGTTTGTGTAAACCTTCAAACTGATGTAAGATAACATTACTCAGTTTGGAGGTTTTTATTATGGCAAGAAGAAAAAGTGATTCACCACAAAAAGCAGCAATGCGCGAAATGATGCAGGGATATCTCAAGGAGAATGATATCAGTATCAAAAGCGGAAACGATGTTAATTCCATCATGCGGGACATGATGTCTGTTTTATTGGAAGGGGCTCTTGACGAAGAGCTTAATGAGGAACTGGGGTATTCCAAATACGATTACCGCAATAAAGAGACCGATAACAGCCGGAATGGACATTCCCAAAAAACAATGCGCACCAGTTATGGGGATATGGACATTGCAATACCCAGGGACCGCAAAGGGGAGTATGAACCGCAGCTGATACCAAAATATCAGAATACGGTCACTCAGGACATGGAAGAAAAGATCATATCTATGTATGCAAAAGGAATGACCACGGGAGACATTGAAGCACACTTAAAAGAGCTTTATGATCTGGATATTTCAGACAGCACGATCAGCCGTATTACCGATAAAATAATGCCACTTGTAAAGGAATGGCAGGAGCGTCCACTGCAGGAGATATATGCTGTTGTTTACATGGATGCGATCCACTACCACGTCCGCAGTGAAGGACGTATTGTGAAACGTGCGGTATACATTGCCCTCGGCATCGATATGGATGGGAAAAAGGATGTGATCGGCATGTATGTTGGGGAAAATGAAGGTGCGAAATTCTGGCTGTCTATTATTAACGGATTGAAAAACCGTGGTGTGCAGGACATTCTGATCGCCTGTGTGGATGGACTGAACGGATTTCCACAGGCGATCGAAGCAGTTTATCCAAAGACCGAGATCCAGCAGTGTATCATCCACCAGATCCGGAATACCACGAATTATGTATCCTACAAAGATTTGAAAAAACTTATGGCAGATTTAAAAATGGTCTATGCAGCTCCCGACGAAGCTGCAGCCCTGGAAGAATTAGAATCTTTTGGTGAAAAATGGAACAGCAAATATCCGAAGATATATAAATCCTGGAGCGAACGCTGGGCTACACTTTCCACTTATTTTAAATATCCCAATGAAGTGCGGAAGCTCATTTATACAACTAATGCGATTGAAGGATTCAACCGGCAGCTGCGTAAAGTCACTAAAAGCAGGACTGTATTTCCAAGCGATGACAGCCTCTTAAAAATGCTCTATCTGGCTACCATGGACATCACTAAAAAATGGACCGGGCGCCGCAGGGACTGGTCCCAGATACGAGCCCAGCTGGAGATCTACTTTGAAGAACGGCTGGAAAAAGCAGAATTCTAGAGATTCTATTTGACATGTGCATTTATACCTGTATAATGCAGATAAGAGCAGAGAACCAAAATCTGGTCTCTGCTCTTAATAACTATCAATAAATTCTTATGTCAGTTTTTGAGTTTACACAAAACTTGAAACGGTCTCGTCAGAAACTACATAAAAAATCTTAACAGCTCGCTGTATAAAGTTACTTATACTTCTCTTTCCACACTGACTGTAAGTGAGTTTTACAAACATCTGACTAATGAGCTTGGTCTTACGCCTGTAATAATCATTGATGAAGCTAATTATATAAACAATGCTGTATTAAATGATTTAAAAATGCTGTTTAATTTTGAAATCTCTCCCACGCCCTCACTACTATCTGGCTTTATCTTCTCTTACCTTCGGTGCTTCCTTATGTGCCGCTTCCTGCTTCACCTCATCCACACCTCTTGCCTCAAATGCATCTGCATTATACTGATACTCCTGTGGCTCAGCGACCATTGGAGAGTATACAACCTCTGCTTCTACTCGCTCAGCTTCTGCCCTCTCCGGCTCTGTCTGTTCCTTTGTTTTCGCATTCTCCATATGCTGTTCCTTGTCAAGTTGCACATCCATAGCCAGATTATCCAGCTTATCAATCGAAGCATCCAGATGAAGCTCCATTGATACCAGTATCTTTTTCACCGCTTTCATCGGAGCAAGTACTGCCTTTGTAATGGGATGTTTCTGCTCTTTCTTTGAGTAATCCACCTCCGGCTTGTCAGCAAAAGTACGGATTGCATTGGCTGCTGTCTGCCCAGCTTCTCGAAATCCTTTTGCAAGAAGTGCTGTCTTTGCCATATCCTTATCCGTGGTCTTGATTGCACCTCTTACATTTTCCCGGATATCAAGAAGTCTTTTCTTAATTCCTAAGAACTCAGATACCCTGTATAACGCAGCTCTTCCCTTTTCCTTTGCTTCTTCGACTATGCTCCTAGCTGTAGATTTGACCTGTGCTTTCACTTCCGATACCTGTGACTTTATCTGCTCACATCTGCTATTAAGTCGCTCCTGTGCTTCTGACAATGTCTTTTTAGCATTATTGAAAAGCGTATCTTCCTGCATTTCTTTGATCTGGTTCTGCATATTGGTGAGTTCTTCCGTCATGGAATCAATCTTTTTCTCCAGTCCATCCACATAGCTGCATATCTCAAATACATCGTTTGCCTGCTCTTTCATGGCATTCTTCTTTAGTAATTCGAGAAGTTCCCTTACGACCTCCTCATTGGTAAGTGTTTTTCCTATTTCCATATCCATTCTGTTTCCTCCATTCGTATACGGGGCAGCCTTGGCCGCCCCTGTACTCTGATTACTGATTATCGAAAGGGTGTTGCCTCTTTGTCCTTCTCTTTATCGGGATTGCCATGATGTTTCTCGGCACTCTCCCTCGCCTTTTCGTTGCTCTTATCCTTTGCTTTCTCATATTCCGAGATAATCTCATTATAGAGTTTTTCCCTGAAATCCTTTGTGACCGGATAGCAGACATCCTGGTAGATTGGCTTGCCCTGCTCATCCACCTGCTTTGTCTTATAAGAAGGCATTGATACAAAGATTTTCTCTTTGCCCTGCACGATATTAATGTTATTTACAATGAAACTGTTTTCAAAGTAAATACGGGCAAGTCCCTTGATATTGCTGCCTTCTCTCTCATAAGGTGTTACAGTTACAGAGAACTCCGGCATTTCCTTTGTGTGTTCCTGCTTCTGTGTCTCCTCTTTCTCCGGTTCCCTGATTCTTGCATAGGCATCAAGGATATTGGTATAGAGTTCCTCTCGAAACTCTGCTGTGATAGGATTGCACACATCCTTATAGATCACGCCATTGCTTTCATCACGCTCATTGGAGCGGTATCTAGGCATTGATACGAAAAGCTCTCCCTTGTCCTTATTCTCAAGGATTGCAATATTGGTAATCTTAAATGAATCACCAAATACTACTGTTGCAAATCCCTTGATATTGCTGCCCTCTTTTGCTCTTACTTCGTTTACCTTAATTGAATACTTCATATGCTATTCCTCGCTTTCTTTTTGTTCTTTGTTTTGCTCCGGTATGATAAGCTCACACCAAAGCTGTTCTATCTGTTCACAAGACAATCTGCCATTTAACCAGTTGCCAAGTGTAACGACCATTCCATCCTGCTCATAGTATAATGAGTCAGCAGGAAAGGATGCTTGCATACTTTCACCTGACTCATTAACGACAGAAGCATCGCTTCTGGAGTAGCCCGTTTCAATGTTCCCCTCATATACGATGGTCACATCAAAATCAGGCATAAATAATCCTTCCTCTGCATCCCATACACAGGCTATCCCCTGTCTGAGTGTCAGATTCAGGCTTTCGACATACACAGACCAGCCGCTTACGACTATCTGAAAGTCATCATCAATCTCTGCAATATCATCCTCGATGTCGATTAGCTCTTCCATTTCTGATACTGCCTCTTCTATCTCACCTAACCGGTATCTCTTATTCATCCATCACCGCCTCCTTATAAATGCACCTGACCACAAAACGCATGGTTCCTTTCTGGGAACAGGTAAAAAGAGTTAGTTCTTTTTCATCTACCTGTGTCTTGATGCTGTTATCATACGGATTTACTACCTCTGTCTCTGTTACCTCATAGATATGCTTCAGCCCATTTTTGTCGGTTATCATCACTTCATCACCTATGGATATCTGACTTAGTGGTGTAAAAAACGTGCCATATCTGCTGCCATTGTGACCGCATAACACACAGTTGCCACTCTCACCGATTCCTGCTGTTTCTTCTATATGACCAATCCCGGCATTAAGCACTTTACTTGTGGTTCCTTCCATTACCGGATACCTGATATCTAAGCCCGGTATCTCAATGATGCCGATAACACCGCCTTCTTTAAGAATGGCTTCATCCTCTTCACTAATGGAGGTTTGCTCTTCCTCCACATCTGTTTCTTCATCGTAATCATCCTCCAATGTCTGCTCAAATTCACTTATGAGCTGTTCTGTCTGTTTTTCTCCGGTTGCCCGCCAGAAAAAAGGGACTGCCATAATGGCAATCCCTGCTGTAATCAGTAGTCCTGCGACCACTTTTCTTATGCTCATATTATTCACTCTCCTATCGTGTTCTGCCCTCTCTGTCGGCTGGATAAGCACCTTTATCCTCTGCTACAATTGCTGCAGATTCCATCCTTTCATCTGCTTCTCTTTCTTCCTCCGGTCCACTCAGGTCTGCATCCACAGTCTTTGCGTTCTCAAGGTCAAGCTGGGCATTCAGTTCACACTGCCTTGCCAGTTTTTCATTAAGTTCCTCACTATATGCAAATGGCTTATCATACTCAGCCTTTGATGCTTCAAGGTCATTCTGGTACTGCTCAATCTTCTTTTCTAAGAAATCAATGTTCTCATGGAGTCCATTGAACAGGTTTTCCAGCTTCACCATACTGCCGACAGGACTTGTGGAAAGCTCTGCTTTGTACTCTGTCTTTCTACGAAGCACCATATAATTGATGCCAAGGAAGTTCTTTTCCACAAGCAGTTCAAATCCATGGAATTTACCGATTGCAGTTGTCTCTCCGGTCTTGCACTTGCTGATTGCTTCAAGCATCATCGTTCCTCCATCCACACGCTCAGTATAGGTTGCCCTGCCTATGGTAATGGCAAATTCCGGATTATCAATCAATTCCTTATCCCTTGCCTTTACATCCTCTCTTACATTTGCAAGCTTTTCTGTTGCTGTCTTAATCAGCTTCGGGTACTTAATCATAAAGTTATCCTGCAAGCCATATCTCTGATTGTCATAGGATGCCTTCAAAAGCTTTAATCTCTGGACATCATTGTCAATCTCCATCTTTTCCTTGATCAGAGGATTGCCTGTGGCAACCGCCTTAATCTCTGCATAGGAAAGTGTTGCCTCGTCGATATCCTCACAGCTTCGGCTCACAGCCTTACTTGTCATGACCTGACTGATGAATCGCTGCTTATTTTCGACGAGCGACCAGTTGTATGCATCAAAGGTTCCTTTGGTGACATATCTGTAGATTGCCACCTCTTCATTTTCGTTGCCCTGCCTGATGCCTCGTCCCTCTCGCTGTTCTATTGAGCTTGGCTTCCAAGGGCAGTCCACATGATGCATTGCAACAAGGTGTGTCTGCACATTGACACCTGTTCCACACTTGTCCGTTGAACCGATAAGAACCTTCTTTTTACCTGTCCTCATCTCCTTGAAAAGTGCGTCCCTTTGAGCATCCGTCTTGGCATCATGGATAAATGCTATCTCATCTGCCGGAATACCATACTGGATAAGTGTTTCCTTCAGATAATCATAAATGGTAAAGTCTTTATCCGGTCCCGGTGTGCCGATATCTGAAAAAATAAGCTGGCAGCCTATATGACCATCAGCATTTCCTCTCTCATATTCTTTCCATACGTTCTCTGCTACCTTATTAAGCTTGCCATCCGGATTATTCGGTGCGTCCTTATCAATCAGTCTGGCATCCGTTCCAAGAAGTCTTGCCTCATGGGTAATCTTCAGGAAGTTATCCACGCTTGGATCAACTCCACCGCCTCTGATACGCTCTGCCCTCACAACAAAGTCTTCCATGACCTGCTTTACATACCAGTCAGGCTCCGACTCCACTATGATAGGCTTACCGCCACGGAGAGCTGGCACATCAAGGTCAAGCATGTCAGCAGTCTGCACATCGGCTACCTCACGGAAGATATTCATAAGCTCCGGCAGATTCGTAAACTTATTGAATCTGCTCTTAAAACGGAACCCGCTTCCCTCTACAGTAAGCTCCAGTGCTGTTGTCACTTCACCAAAGTTTGCTGCCCATGAATCAAAGTGATAAATCCCCATCTCTTCAAGTGCCGCTTTCTGCAAGTACAGCTGCATGACATACATCTCACACATGGTATTGGATATCGGTGTACCAGTTGCAAACACAATGCCCCTGCCATCATTTATCTCAGACAAATACTGGCATTTAAGCTGCATATCCGTTGACTTTTTCGCTCCACTGCTACTGATACCTGACACATTATTCATCTTGGAAAAAATCGCAAGGTTCTTAAAATTATGCGCCTCATCCACCATAATAGAGTCAACACCAAGCTCCTCAAAGGTTATAAGGTCATCCTTCCTGCTCTCATCCGATAAAGATTTCAGCTGTTCCTCCAGCTTTTTCTTCTGGCTTTCCATCTGTTTTACAGTCCAACGCTCTCCGTTACGCTCCTTCATCTCATCGATCGCATAGCTGATTTCATCAATCTGCTCATTGAGCATTCTTTCCTTTCTCTCTGCGGAGATTGGGATTTTCTCAAACTGCGAGTGCGACATGATGATACAGTCATAGTCGCCTGTCGCAATCCTTGAGACAAACTGCTTCCTGCGGCTCTTTTCAAAATCACGCTCTGTGGCAACTAAGATATTTGCTGACGGATAAAGCCTTAAAAACTCTGATGCAGTCTGACCGATAAGCGGCTTTGGAACAACCATGATGGTTTTATTGGCAAGTCCAAGTCTCTTCTGCTCCATGCAGGCAGCCATCATCTCAAAGGACTTTCCGGCACCTACACAGTGTGCCAGCAGTGTATTTCCTCCAAGAAGGATTCTTGCCACCGCATTCTTCTGGTGTGGCTTTAGCTCAATCGCCGGATTCATTCCCGGAAACTGTAAGTGGCTTCCGTCATACTCACGCAGACGAATGTTATTAAATGTCTCGTTGTAATATTCCACATACTTCTGTCTACGCTCCGGCTCTGCAAACAGCCATTCCTTGAACTTTTCCTTGATCGTGTTCTGCTTTTCCCTTGCAAGCATTGTCTCATTCTTATTGACTTCATAATGATATTTGCCATCTCCGTCATCAATCCTGTCCCTTACTGTTACAGTTTTAAGATTCAGCGTATCCTCAAAAATAGAATAAGCATCCATGCGGCTTGTACCATAGGTCTTAGTAGCTGCCACTGAATGCTTATCCATGCTTTTATTCTCAATGAACCATTCCATGCTCATCTTATTTAAGTGTACCTGAATGCCTGTATTGTAAAACTGGCTTCTGACCGCCCTTGCCCGCCTTGGCGTATTGAGAAGTTCATAGATAAACTGCTCATAATCAGGCGGCTCAATCCATGTCGTACCAATCTTTACATCAATGTCTGATGCTTCAATCCATTCCGGCTGCACCTTTTCAAGTTCTGCAACATTGCCTGCAAATCTTTCTGCCTGTGGATTGTCTGTATCCGCTGCCATAGCTTTTGCTACACGAAGCTTGTCTCTCACATTTCCGGATAGGTACTCGTCTGCTGTCTCCCAGCCGATATCAGGATTGTTCTCGTTGTATCGGTCAGGATTTAAGAAAATCAGTCCATCCAGCTCTTTCACAAGAACTGCTCTTCTAAGCTCTGCCAAAGCATCATCACTTATCGTTATCTCATCCGCTGTCTGTCCGGTCTTTTCTGCAAGTTCTTCCATTGCCATTGTAATATCCGGCTCATAGATAGAAAGCATATAGGCAAGATTTACATATCCAAATTCATTGACGGATACATTTAATGCTTCCACAGCAGTCTCAACCCTGTCTATGACAGTCTTTGCCTTAATCGTCTGCTTATAAAACATATCCGCTTTTTTCACCTCCCCGTCTTCATTTACTTCCTCAAGACTGCAAAGAAGCGGGTAATCGCTGTCATCCCTGAAAGCTATTCTGTTTGCTTTTGAAGTAATGGCTCCATACTGCTTTACAAAAGCATCATATTTTACATTAAGAAGTCTCTGTTTATCAGAAAGCTCCTCCTCGCTGCAGCCATCCATCTGGATATCAATCAGCTCTCTTGTTATCTGTCTGATTTCATCAAGGCTTCGGATTCGCTCCTCGGCAGTCTGTGATACTTCTTTTCTCACCATCTCGGAATTTTCCCTGTAATAGAGCTTTCCTTCAAAAAATGTGTAAGTGTAGTTTCTCACATCCGGATCAGCCGGGATAACTTCCTTAGTCTGCTCCGCCTCATCTGCCACTCTCTCAAAATCTGTCATCTGTGCTTTGATATTACCGATAGCTTTGTTTAATGCTTCATACATATTGAAGTTTTCATCATCATTCACACAGACTGTATATCTTGAGTCCTGTCCGTAAATCCTTGTGTCATACTCCATAGCCCCAAGCATCATTTCCGGATGCTCTGCAAAATAAGAGTTGACTGCAATGCCATTCTCAGTCACACCAAGGTGTACCCAGTCAGGCTCAATGTCAATCTTTCTCTCCCTCTTCTGCAAAAACAGGATATCCGCTGTCACTTCGGTTCCCGCATTATCTTTAAATGCAGTACTCGGAAGTCTTACTGCTCCCACAAGCTCTGCCCTTTCAGCAAGATACTTTCGGATAGTAGGATTTGCCTTATCAAGTGTTCCCTTTGTGGTGATTACTGCAACCATGCCGCCCGGTCTTACCTGGTCAAGTGCTTTTGCAAGGAAATAATCGTGGATACGGAAGTTATACTTGTTGTACTTCGGATCAAATACCTTATAATCTCCAAATGGCACATTCCCGACAACCACATCAAAAAAGTTATCCGGATATGTGGTATTCTCAAATCCTGTAATACTGATATTGGCATTCTGATAAAGCTGCTTTGCAATTCTTCCTGAAATGCTGTCAAGCTCCACCCCATACAGCTTGCTTCTCTGCATTGGTGCCGGCATACTTCCAAAGAAGTTACCGATACCCATAGATGGCTCTAATACATTGCCGCCTCTGAAACCAAACTGGACAAGTGCCGAATTTATGCACATGGCAATCTCCGGTGAAGTATAAAAGGCGTTATTTACTGTTGCCCTTGCAGCACTGTATTCCTCATCAGATAAAAGGTCTTTCAGCTCTGCATATTCTTTGCTCCAGCCTGCGTTATTCTCATCAAATGCCTGTGACAGTCCGCCCCATCCGACAAACTTCGACAGAACTTTCTGCTCCTCCGGTGTGGCAAGCCTGTTTCCTGATTCAATCTGCTTTAGAGTGCGGATTGCATCCATATTCCACTGGTATCTGGTCTTGGCTCCACCTTTTTCCATTTCCCAGAGGTTATAGTGGAAGTTGTGCTTTTTCGATGTTGCTTCTTTCTGTTCGGATACTTCTTCCACTGATTCCTTTGATTCTGTATCAGTCTGAATATCATCCACAGTTACTGATACTGCTTCATCAGAAACCACATGTCCATTCTCATCAATCTTTGTATCCCAGCCATTCGCTATCGCTCTTTCCCTGGTTTCAAGACGATTGGCTTTTACACTATCCTCGATATCAAAGAATCTCTTATAGACCGGATTCATCTTATCCCTGTCAGCCTTCTGCTTTGTCTCCTGATAATACTTCTTCTGGTCTTCTCCGCAGTAAAATGGCTGTTTTACCATATAAGATAAGATTTCATATAACTCACGCCAGTCAAGTGCACCTTCCTTACGCACACCATTCCTGTTCTTATAGCTGATCTTCACATATCCGCTTCTGATTGAGTACTCCACAAGACCATACTTATTGTTGGAATATGCTTTTCTTTCTGCATTATCTGTCCCTAATGCAATATCCCTGATAAGGTCAAGTTTATTTGGCATAAATGCAAAATCAGACTGCACAACATCCATAAGGAATGCCCTAAACGGAGTGTAGCAGCTGCAGTCTGTCACCAGAATCTCTGCCGCATCACGCAGGTCTTCATCAAGCTCTGCAATACGCTTTGCATAATCAATCGGTGTAATATACTGAAGCTCTGATGGATCTTTTTCAGTTGTTTCAGCTTCTATCTCGGCACCATATTCTGCCTGTGTTACCATCCGATCTTCATCGGCGGCTTCCTGTGGTGTCATGCCTTTTGCACTTACATAATCTCTGTTAGAAGCATAGCTCTCCGGCTCATCCGGTATTGCATAATCATCAATCTCTGATTCTGTCTCTTCCGGTTCCACTTCCCGGTATTCGGCATCAATGACCTCATCATCCTCACGGAGTCCGTCCATCGCAAGCTCATCAATACGAGGTGTCTCAGGCTGGTATTCCCCTGTAAGAATAAGGACACCAAGCTCTTTTTCGATATCTTTCCACGAAACATATCCTTCAACCTCTCCATCCTCATCTCGCCACTGAAAACGCAGTCCGTTCCCATGAAATGTGTCATATCCGTGCAGTCCCAGTCCGTCAACCGGCCAGCCTGCACCTCCCTGACCATACTCTGCTTTGATACGCTTTGCCCTGGTTCCTGCATCAATCTCTGTTTCAAAAATCTTACATACCCTGCCCTTGCCACCGATAAAGCCTGTACCTCTCATAAGCACCTGTCTGATATACTCACCTGGTACTGTTGCAGACTTTTTGGGATTCAGGTAATTGTATTTACCTGCTAATGCAGCTTTTCTGTCCTGCTCGAACTGACGCATAAACTGATTATTGTTTTCGTCCTCAGTATGAATGGTGCCAATGCTTGCCTGCCCGTCCTGGTCGAAAAAAAAGGAAGCCTGTGTATATTCGGCTTCCTTACTAACACCCAATGAATTGATTTCATCAAGTTCCCTATTCAGTTCTGTATCATCTGATTCTAGTGGAATCGCATCACTACCTGATTCAGTACCACTTCCTCTGCCTGCATCTTCGCCTGCTCTCTTATCTTCCACATCTCCATTATCGATGACGGATTCTGTGGCTTGTGCTTCGCCAGATACTGCATCTCCAGCTGGTCGTACAGCTGATTCGCTTCCTCTTCTACCGCTGACATCTTCTCGTACATCTTCCCGAATCTCATCAGCGTCTTGTATCTTGCCGGCTCGTTCTCCTTTAGATAGTTCATCGCCATCCTTCCGTATTTGCCCAGCTTCGTGAGATCCTCCGTCTCGTCCGGCATCTCTATCTGCGGATAAAGCAGTCCGTCCACTTCCTTGTAAGTCATTTCTTCTAACATATCCAATTCTCCTTTCGCTCTCGATTGCCTTTAAGTTACGACTAAATTCTCTAAGAACACTACAGGAGACATCGCATACAATGGAACCAAGACGGTAAATGATCTCTTCGTCTTTGATATTTACGATCTGACTAAAATCCTGTTCTTGCACAGATAAGTCAAATCCGCATCTCGTCCCTACAGCATACATGACACTTGCATATACAAGCTGCTCCATGTCCATTTCCTGCTGTAAGCCATTGCGTTTCTTACTTTCTTCCTTTATCACACTACCTGATAGCTGCATAAGCTCGGTCATTTGGTCTTTGAACTCTTCTTTTATTATAAGCCAAACATCTGTTCCTGTAAACTGTTTTAATATATTTTTTAGAGACTCCCTGTCGCTGTTATCGTACTGCTCAATCTGACCTTCCGACACAAGAAAATCTATATAATCCTTAAGATTCTCTCCCTCAAGGTCCCATGTCAGCTTAACATTCTTCCCTCCGGTGTCACTGATATCAAAGATATACCTCATGCGTGGATTCAGTGCCCTTGATGGGAAAATAGCGCAGCCTTTCGCACCACGCTTTACATATCTTCCCACCTTTTTCCAGGTATCATAATCTGCCATGAGTGTGCTTTTTTCCGGAGGTCTCTGAGCTGTTACCATAACGATATTGTCAAATTCATAGCGGTATAACTGACCTGCAACCTTTAACACATCCTTCCAGTTCTTTTCTGACCTAGTGATGTTACCAATCTCAGAATCGTATATCGCTTTGACCTTCATATCAACGCCCATACCTTTGTCCTCCTCTACTTAAACATCTCTGCAAACAATCCCTTAAATAGCTTTAACTCATCCTTATCCAGCTCGATTGCAAATTCATTGTCGATTGCCTGTTTTTCGCATTTATCCTTTTTCTTTGCAATCTTACGCACCACACGAAGAAGCACATAGCACTCCTTGGACTTTGCAATGCTCTGTTTAAAGGTCAGCTCGTCCTCATCGACTGACTTCTGTGTCTGATAGATAATCTCTTTTAACTTATCATTGATACCATCTACTTCCTCAAGAGAAATAATAACGGATGCCTTAGAAGCACCCGATCTGTCCCACTCCTTATGAAGTTCCTTTACCAAAAACTCCATGTTTTTAATTACTGTTGTTGAATCACTTTTCATCTTGTTCTTCCTCCGTTTTCTTTTAATGAAGAAGGGAGCTGACCTTCGCTGATAGGCGCAAAATCAACTCCCTTCATGTCCTCTGCTCCAAGGACTATCTGCTCTGCATAATACATATCCATTGCCTTATTGATGGCATCGTCAAGCGACTCTGCCTTTACTTTCTGTACTCGTGAAAGCACTTCTTTTATCTCAACATCAAATTCCTGTTCCATATGATATCGCCTCCCGTAAAAATCTCATCACCGGCTCTTTTCTTCCTTTACCCGTCTTTCCTTAAAGCCTTCATCGTACTTTCCATCTTCCAGCCTGTCGTAAAAACAGTCCTCTTCAATCGTTCCGAAATCCTCATACATATGGTGAAGGAAGTCATTCTGCAGCTTCTTTGGTACATCATCATCCTTTGACATATCCTGATAAAAATAGAACTTCTGCTTTAGCTTTGCCCTGTAATCATAGATATCCTCTATCTTTTCCGGTGTGCCATACTCCCTCTTGTATGCCTTGAAATTCGTGGTTGAGAGTGTGGAACCCAGATAAATGCCATGCTCCCACGATACTCCGATCGTAGTATTGTCCTTTGTAGGCTTCTCATCCTTCGGATAACGCTTATACTCTGTCGCACCAAGGGCGATTGTAAGAGAACCTGACTTCATATCCATCACCACAAGATTCCTTGGTGATAATGCTTCAAGCACCATATAATCATGGTCATTGAAGTTATGAAATGTCTGTCCCCTTTCAAATGATCTGTCCACACTTTCATAATGCAGGTTAAAATCATCCACCCAGCCCTTATCGGTCATTCCAATCTCCTTAAGCTTTGCAACACATTCAGAAGAACTGGCTTCTTTATCAAGCCTAAATTCTTTGGAATCGTTATAAAATCCCTGAAGAAAATGTCCCAGCTGAATATCATCCAGACAGAATCTCGCAGATACAGTTACATTTGCTGCCCTGTAATACTCTGTGAAGTTATCTGCTTCACCAAGTGTCCTTCCAAGCTGCAACAGATGGTCTGCAAGCTCTGACATGTCATCAATTGCTATAAAACTCTTATAATCATCCAGAGTCATCAGCATATTTATCTCTGTTCCCCTGTCGTTTTCTGTTACCAGTATCATATCTTTTAAATCCATTCTTACCTCCAGTCTCAGAGAGGGACTATGCCCTCTCCGCAAATTTTCTGTTATGGTCTTCCAATCACAACAATCTTTCCTGTGCTTGCCACATCCCTGTAGACCACACCAAGACTTTCATTAAGCGCCTCTACCACCTTGCCATTTCCGACATATACTGCCACATGGCTGATGTTCTTATATCTTCCGTTGCTTGTAAAACTGTAGAAGATAAGGTCTCCCGGCTGTAACTCATCAAATGAGACTGTCTTTCCGGCTTCATCCAGTCCCTGTGCCTCCGCTGCCGCTGTGGTTGCACCGCCGTAACTAATATCCACGCCTGCATCCTTCCATGAATAATAGGCTAAGGAGCTGCAGTCATAATAGTTACCGCTGTCTCTTAAATCCTGACTATAAGGAAAACCAACTCTGTGTAGTGCATAGGAGCAGACTGTTTTCTGCCTGCTGTCTGTAATTTCGTTTAGGATGGCATTGATTTCATCCTCAGTCATGGAGCTTTCTCCTGGACTTCCGCCTCCGCCGCCACTTCCGCTTCCGGCATATCCAAGCTGTCCCATAAACTCCGGACTCATGATCTGCTCAAGCATTTCCACCTGATAAGAGTTAAACCCATAGACTGAAATCATATCCCTGTACGATTTCAGCGTTACATTCACATACAGAACAGACTTCGTGATAGTAGTCACATTGCCGTCTGCATCTGTTTCTTCCACATCCTTTGTTCCGGTGCTTGTGGTGTATGAACACATATCATTTACTACTGCCTGCAGCCAGCCTTTTGAAATGTCATTCATGACTGTTGCAGTATCTCCGATACCATGCTTGACCATATAGACCGCCATGATGTCATAGTAATTGCTTGGGTTTTCTTCCATACCTTCATAATCCACATATACAAGCTCTCCAAGGTCATATCCGGTATGCTCATTCACTTTCGTATTCACATCCCGGTTAAACTCCTGCACATAAGCACTCGTTACTGTCTGCACGGTATCTCCTGATTCAAGTGGTGGCAGAAATAAAGCAAATGGAGAATTGTAAAGGATTGCTATCACCGCTATAACCAGAACCGCAATCATGGCAACTACAAGAACAAGTAATAAAAGCACCAATCCGATAATCGGTGCAGCTGCCTTTACCCAGGTAATCGCTTTTCGCACAATCAGATCCTTTACCAGTTTTGCCACGCTGTCTGTCTGATTCTCCTGTGCTTTCATCTTATCCAGAAAGAATTTTATCTTCCTGCTCCGGTTGGTCATCTTTTCATCCTTGACCTCTATGGACACACCTGCAGCATATCCGGCTGCCATGCCGATTGCAGTACCAACTCCCGGTGCAACCGCTGTTCCTGCCGCTGTAGCAGCTGCCTTTGTCGCAGTTTTTGTTGCAACCTTGGCAGTTGTCTTGGCTGTTTCTTTTGCCGTCTCTTTAGCTACCGTCTTGGCTGTATCTTTGGCAGCTTTCTTTGCTGTCTTTTTTGCCAGCTTCTTTCCTGCCTCTACCTTCTTGATACGCTTCTTTGCCTCGGCTGCCGCCTTTTTCCTGAAAAGTGCTGCCCCCTTGGAAGCAGTTCCGGTAACAGGTTGGCTTGCTTCATATGCAAGATATGCTGCCTGCGATACCTCATGCCCGCCTTCCACCTGCTCCGTTACTGCCCCGGCTGCAAGTACACCTGTTCTTCCTGCAATGTGAAGATTGGTGTTCTTAGTCTTGATGGAAGTGTTTGATTCTCTATAGTTTCGCTTAAATCTTGATAATCCCTTATTCTTCGGCTCTGACTGATGAATGGTACTCTTGCGATAGGACTTCTTTTTATCATCAGATACCTTTGCACCGATAGTCTTAGGACCTCTCTCTACTGTATAGATGTTGCTGCCTTTAATCTTGGCACCCTTTGGCTCGTTGGCATGAATCTTGGCTTTCTCCTTGGTGTGAATGACCATTGGCTTTTCATCCACCTTTTTTATCTTCAATGTTCTCACCTTCTTTTCCAAAAATTTCTGATTAAATCTTTATAAACTCGTTGCATAATTTGCTTTATCTGTGTATACTATAGTTAGTAGATGGGCTATATGCCTATCATGTGGACTGACACATAAAATCCGAAATTCTTTCCGGACTTCGGGTGCCGGACAGTTGGCTGGCAACGGAAAAACCAGTTTTCTTATCGGACTTCGGGTGCCGATCAGTTGGCGGACAACAGAAAAATCAGTCATTAAAGGAAGGTGTCATCTGCTACGGCAGAAGAACCTTCCTTTTAAATTTGCCAAAATACCATTTAGATATAAGGACCTTAATGCTCATGACTAAGAAACAGGCTATTGCCATCATCACCAAGTGTGCAAAACAATACCAACAGTATTTAGAAGGTAATCAGGTTGTTTTTGTCTATCGTGACGAAAACAATAAGTCAAACCATACTGCTGTAAGATTTCATTCGCATAACTTTCTCCACTTTACAGGAGTCACTCCAAGAACAGGAATGAATGCAAATGGCTTCTATCGTGCTGCCCTGAATAATAGATTAAGTGAAAATGATTTTTCCTTCAAAAACAACCATACAACAGAATTAAAACTCAAAGTACTTGGTATTATCATGAGTATGGATACATCTGCACGTATGATAGGTAACTATACCGGACCACACCTTGAGCTATACACTGAGAAAGTAACCGGAACTACTACTGCATGTCTTGGTCTGATTCAGAGCAAAGACTGCTATATACCTAACAGCGTATTAAGTGAAGATATCCGTTCCATAGTTCCAAAACCGCCAGGAAAGATATTTGCAATCTTTAAAAAACCAATTGGTGCACCACTATATACACAGCTTACATACAAATCAAAAAATATAAATATTACAAAGAAATGCCTTCCAAAAGAGCTGCTCACTGAAGTTGATACCTCTCTTTTAGAAGACAATAATAATTCAGATGACAACGAGCCGGCTTAATTTTCAGCCTGCTTTTTCATCATCTCGATTTTTTCGTGAATGTTGGTATTATATAACTTATACAAATCTGTATCCTTGCTAATCTGATTATCAAACGGAATCACCACAGAACCACACTTGATAAGTCCCATTCCCGATGCAGTATTGGTTACAAATCTAAGCTGTGCCTCTGATACGCCGATAACCTCAGCCATCTTGGAACTGTCTGTATTCGCCTGCTTTAAAAGTGCCACAAACTCTGAGTTTGCAAGCATTGTGGTTGCTGTGTAATTTTGCAACAGATCGACGACATTCTGCGTGATACCGGTACAAAGACCTCCCTGCTTTCTTACTTTCTTCCAGAGCTGCTGCAAATATTTTGCAGAATACTCAGAATTAAGTAAGACGTGGAATTCATCAATATAGAGCCATGTTGCCTTGCCTCTCTTACCATTCTCAACAATCCTGTTCTGAATGGACTCCATCATGACAAGCATTGTGATAGGACTAAGCTCTGTACCTAAGTCCCTGATGCCATATACTGTGAATCTGTTATCCACATCCACATTTGTCTGGTGGTTGAAGATGTTAAGTGAACCATTTACAAAAAGCTCCAATGACAATGCAATGTCCTTTGCCTCGTCCTCAGGCTGTGCCATAAGGATATCGTAAAAGTCACTCATTACAGGGATATACTTCTCTTTGCTCCTTGCAATGTCGATATACAGCTTTCTCACACAGCGGTCAATGATTGACTTCTGTCTTGAATTTAAGCTGTCTCCGATACACTGCTCACAAAGACCAAGCATGAACTCGCCCTTCTCTCTAACCATTCCCTTGGAATCATTCGGATCAAGGCTCCATACATCCATCTCCAGCGGATTCACATAGTTATCCGTGTAGGTAGACATATTTACAACAGTTCCGCCATAAGTCTCGGCAATATCAAAGTATTCGTTCATTGGATCTATGACGATTATCTCATCATCTCCCGACAAGAATACGCTGCCCATCTCCATCTTGCAGAAGAAGGATTTACCGGAACCCGGCACACCAAATACAAAGCCATTTCCGTTAATGAGCTTCTTTCTGTTGCCGATATTCACATTCTTGCTGATCTGGTTGATGCCATAATAGTTTCCTGTGCTGTCATTTAATTCCTGCACATTAAATGGCATAAGCACCGCAAGTGACTGGGTAAGAAGTGTACGCATTGTCTCCACCTGTCTTACACCAATCGGAAGTGCTGTGTTGAGTGCCTCCCTCTGCTTTAAGTAGTGTGTATCAATTGTGCAGCTGTTACGTTTTCCGATAGTCTCTACTGTCTCACATACACTCTCAAGCTCCTTCTTGCTTTCTGCCATAAGAATAATGGTTACTCCCACGAAGAAAAGGCACTGGTCATTCTCACGGACATCATCCATGATTTCCTCAATCTCCTTTTTCTCCGTTCTCTTGGCATATGAGATTTCCGTAGAAAAATCGTTATTCTTATTACGGACTCTCTGCTGCTTAATGATATCCGACTCAATACCAAGGTATTTCTTCTGAAGCACCTTTGTGGTCAGATCCTTTGGTACGGGCACCACATCAATGCTCGTGATGGAATGAACCGGAAGGGAAGTAATCTCATTGATGAATCTGTCTGACAAACTGCTCGGATACTTTTTGATGAAAAGTGCCTTGCAGAATTTACTCTCATCCTCAAAATGGTCCGGGAAATATTTCACCATCCCATTGCACAGGTCATTTCTAAAATCTGCCCCGACCTTCTTTGCCTTTTTGATATCAAAATCAAAACTGCCCTCATCTCCAAGATGATAATAGTCATAAAGCACTTTCAGCCTCTCATTTCCATTAAGAGGCACAATCTCCGCACCAAGCTCAATGAAAGCCTTGTGTATCGTTGCCTCAAGGGTTGCAAACTGTGCCTTCGCCTCCTCAAAGTTCTTTCTCTCAATCGTGATCGTCAGGTATCTCTCCTGCTCAATCCCCTGTCTGCCCTCAATAATCTTCTCTTCAATGATGTCATTGTAAATTCTTCTGTAATTATTGAAACCATCATTTTTCTCAGCAATCAGAACCTTGTCACGGAGTTCATCCATGTTTTTGTTCTTATTGTTGATCGTAATCTTATAATTACAGTCCAGCGAATTTAAGAACTTGCAGTATCTCTCGAAAATACCAATCTGCTCATCCTCCGTTGCTGTCGTGTAATTGATGTCCTGAAAGCGGTAGCATTTGGAATACTTATTTTTGCTTACTTCAAAAATGCCGTTTTCAGCCACCGCCATAATCTCTATGGTTTCCTGAATGGATTTAGGTGTCTTATACAAAGGCTCACTCGCCTTCTTTAATAACTTAAATCCGTCTGTAAATAAACCCATGTCTCTAACCTCGCTTTCTTATAATGAAAGCCCGCCGGGAACTTCACCCTGCGGGCTGTGTTCCCGACCTTGCGGTCAGATACTATTTATTTCTAATGCATTGCCTTATATGCTGCAATACCAGCTGCTGCCGCCACAATGACTGCGACAAGTCCAAGCAGCATGTTTCTCGTCTTTTTCTTCATCGCTTCAAACTCCTCCTGCTTCTTTACAGCCGAATCAGCTGTTACAGTCTCCGGTTCAGCCTTTCTGCCTTTCTTCTTTACCTGTTCATTCTGTTCTGCTTCTAACTGCTTTATTGCAGGCTCTCCTTCTGTTGATACATAGGTAAGCGCCCTGTTGCCAAACATAAAATGCAGTTTCTTTCCCATATACTCGTAGAAATTCATCCCATTAAAGGAATAGAAACCGCCAAGAGCAATCGGCGCCACACAGGGAATTGCCACATAAGCAGAACCCGTAAGACCAATATACTTGTAAAGAAGAAGGACGATACCGCCACCGACTACTACGCTTGCAATGGAAAATATAAGCTGCCTTGCGGTAAGTCCCATCGCAACCGATTCCTGATAGCGGTCAATATCCTTGTTTACTTCGATTACCATTGTCTTTCCTCCCTTCTACAGTCCAAATGCCTTGCTTGTAAGTGTCTGTGCACCCTTCACGCTTCCAACAGTCATTGCTATCGTAAATGTCATTTCACACAGATATATAAGCGTCTGTGCCCAGTCAGCATAACTTCCTGTAAATGCCGGAAGTCCTGCGTTGATAAATGCATTACATACCACAATCGCAAGTGCCATCGTTACTGCCTCAAATACACACGACAGGAAATATTTGCAGTAGGTAGCCATTGTATGACTGACCATTCTGTTTCCTGCCATCGTGGAACAGGCAATCGCACCGAGCGGCACAATAATCAGGATCTTTAAGAACCTGAAATACACTGTGTAGATGATGAAAAATCCACAGATAATAATGATGATTGCAAGCAAGGCTGTAAGTATCAGCATTACCAGACTTTCACCAAATCCGAGTCCCTTAATGATGTCTGCCTGTGTACTGTCAATAGCAAGCTGCGTCGTTGTCCCGGCAGATATAAGTCCCACCAGATTTCCTATGGAAGTAAAAAATGCTTTCATAATCGTGACATTATTTGCAACAAACCATTCTGCAAGTCCCAGTCGGATAAGCATACGCAGGATTGATTCAAACCTCATCTCATCTTTTACATCTATGCTTTCCGAGCAGAAACCGATAACAAAGAACAGCACAACGAGGGAAGATCCGACCGCTACAAAGACCGGCTCAATACCCTCAATAACTGCCCAGGGACCTCCGCCCTTGAAACTGACCGGTGACTGTCCAAGCATTGCAAAGACCAGGGATATCTGATTGTTCCAAAACCCAAACACCGCCTCAAGAAGTGCAAGGATCTTGTCTCCAAGCTTAAAAATATCCATACTTGTTATTCACCTCTTTCCTTTTACTAAAAGGGGAACTTTTTCCCCCATCTTAGAAGCCTAAGAATGTCAGTACTGTTGAAATACCAGCCATCATGACACCTGCCACAATTCCTTTCAGAGCGGAGTTCATGGTAGATGAATCCTGCTGCTGATATGCTTGTGCGAACTCCATGACATTCTTTGCAAGAATGATGACACCAACCGCACCAATGACTGCAATGATAAGTGTCTTTAAGTTCTCAAGCGGCTGTGTTACTGCGGAAGTACCTGTACCTGCTGCAAAACAAGTAGTGCTCATAAGCATTACCCCCATAAGTGCTCCGGATAATGCCGGAACGAATCTCTTCTTAAAGTGAATGAATCTACTCTTCATGCCTTTCTCCTCCATCTGATTGTTGTTAGTTGTAATAATCTGTTCTTTTCTCATGTTGTGTATCTCCTTTTTGATAAAAAAATAAGCCAGCAGGGATAATCCCTAACTGGCTGTTAAAAGTTACTCTATATGATCAGGCAATGCCTGTTGTAATGATTAAATCGGGCTTTTCCCGATATGTTTAGCTGTAACCACCTCCTTTCAAGGTGCAAAAAAAGCACCTTAACCATATTGGCTAAAGTGCTTGTATTAGTTTGATATTAAATTGTTGTGAGTCAGACAAACTTGAAGTTTCCACTTTCCTGTACTTATGATTTTTCATCAAAGCGGCTGCATCATTTCAAGAATAATGCCATCCGGGTCTCTAAAATAAAAAGCTCGACTTTCCCCAAATCCATCTGCCCTGAAATCAAAATACTGAGGTTCAGACAGACATTCTACATGATTTTCGACAAGTGTTTTGTAGACAGAATCAATGTCATCCGTGTAAAAGCACACTTCTGAGATAGATGTCGTAAACAAATCCGATTTTACTTTATGGATTTCGCTGTCTACAAACTGAATCAATTCGACTGGCGGTGCTTCAATAGCCTTAGAACCATTCAAATAAGCAACCCTTGCTTTACAATTTTCCTTACGGAACATTTTATCTGTTTCTTTGCCCTTCATAAAGATTTCGCCTTGAAACTCAAGTCCAAGAATATCTCTATAGAACGCAATAGAGCGATCCAAATCAGAAACCGTTAGTCCTACATGATAAATTCTTCCAATCACCTTTATATCCTCCTAAAAAAATCCGATTTTCTATTCTCTCACAAACAAACTTGAATTTTCAAATTAGTCTTTGCAAATAACCTTTGAACCTTCACCATCAATTACAATTCCCTGACGGTTGTTAATTGGGCATAGATTCAAATCCGAAAACTCAGTCATTATTTTCTCGGTAACTTTCTTAAATGGTGCTGTAAGATAATGCGGAAGAACATAGAAATCAATCAAATCAAGCCCTGCATCATCTTCTTGTGAGTAGTCCTCCGGCTTTTCATCCATTTGCTCGATATATTGGATGCTTGGAGCGCATATAATCGCACCTGCCGATTCACCAATCATCAGTTTTCCCTTTGCCAATTCTTTCTTCAACAGCTCATCCGTTCCCGTTTTACGGAGCTGGTCTATAAGGAAAAAAGAATTTCCGCCGGTAAAATATATCACATCCGCATCTTCAAAAACAGACTGTATCGTTGAATAAGCCTCCGTTGAAATATCAATTTCAGTTACGATTGCTCCCAACTTTTTGAATAATTTTCGAGCCGAGCCGACATAACCGGTGTAGCCTTCACGCAGCGAAGCTGTTGGAATAAATGCGACTTTTTTATTTTCAATTTCTTCCTTTATCAGACTTCCTACACTTGAAAAGTGCGAACATAAAAACAGTTTCATCAATATTCTCCTTTATATATAAATTGCGATTTGTAAAACACATTCTTTTTTACATAGGCACAGTATATCACATTTCCTGTGCCTATGCGATAACATTTACTGCTTCTTTCTGTAAGAACTCATCTTCTCCACAGTAACCTCCGGATAGAAGTAAGTAAGAATTGTTGCTTTCGGAACTCCTGCAGCCAATGCTTTCTTTACCTCTTCTTTCTGCTCCGGTGTATATGACCAGTGCAGCATTCTGTTTGTGATGGTATCTTCCCACTTAGGCTTTTCCCTCTCAGGATTCCTTACAGGCTTAGCTCCAGCACTTCCATTAGAAGCGTTATCACTTTCTGCAGCATCAGACTTCTGTGATTCATCGACATACTCAAGCTCATTTGCCTGCTCCCTGTCAATCTTTGCCTTCTGCTCTGCTTCATCCTGCATGGAGAATCTTCTGCTTAATTCAGCATCACCAAGCATCATAAACTGCTCATAGGTAAGAGAGTCTATATACACATTCTCGCCCTTATCCCTCAGCTTTTCATAATACTTAACTGCCTTGTCTGAAAGAATCTCAAATGGCGGACCGATAAGATTATCTGCTCCCCTTATCTGATGAACATAAGGCTCTCCCTTGCCATCTGCTGTCTGGTTAAACATCGGATGATTGAACGGTATGAACTTATTGTCCATGATAGGATCAAAACCACGGATAAAGATAATACATTTCTTATTATCCAGCTTTCTGACTTCATCGGGTGTAAACAATTCTCTGCCTAATACATCATAGTTTCTTGAAGAGCTTCCCTGTCTGCCCTTTGTCTCTCCACTTGACTTCTTATCAATCGTACCTTTTCCAAGCAGCTCTGACACATACTTATGCGTACTCTGCTCGTTTCCACCGAGATAGATGAACGTATCGCAGTTGCCGGGAATTGTCTCCCAGGTATCTTTAAAAAGTGCTTTTAACTGGGCAAAGTTCTGAATAATGATAATACTTGAAATCTCACGGCTTCGCATTGTCGATAACAGTGAACAGAAGTCATCTGGCAATGCGACATTCGCAAATTCATCTAACATAAATGTCACATGGATTGGCAGCCTTCCACCACAATTAAAGTCTGCCTGATAGTACAATTCCTGAAATACCTGCGTGTATAACATACCGATAATAAAGTTATAGGATTTGTCACTATCCGGGATTACACAAAAGAGTGCTGTCTTTGTCTCCCCATCTCCGTTTACACCAATACCGATATCGGACAGATTAAGCTCATCTTTGGAGAGTAATCGTAAAACCTGCTTATTTTCAAGAAATGCAAGTCTTGAGTTGGCACTGATGATAATGGAACGGACGGTATCTCCTGCACCTCTCATACATTTGTTGTACTGCTTTACTGCCGGATGATTGGCTCCGAGTGGGGAACTTTCCTCTAAAAACTTCATACGCACATCCAGCTTTGATGCCTTCCCCTGCTCTGTAACCTCTGCCTCTCCAAGAAGTTTAAGTACTGTCTCAAAGTTTCTCTTTGCCGGCTGTACCTCCAGCCACACATAATAAAAGATAGCCTGTAAGAACAATCCTTCCGCCTTTTCCCAGAACGGATCACTTGGTGTCGCTCCCTTTGGTGTCGTATTGCTGATAAGGTTTGTAATCAGCTTGACCACATCTGTTTCCTCTCTGATATAGGAAAATGGATTGTAACAGTCTGATTTATCCATCTCTAACAGATTAATGACTTTCAGGTTATATCCGTTATTTTTTAACATCTGCCCGCAGCTTCTAAGGATTTCTCCCTTTGGATCGGTACAGATAAAGGAACAGTTATGCGGCATCTGCATAAGATTCGGCTTTACTTCATAAAATGTTTTTCCTGCTCCAGAACCACCACAGATAAGGATATTTCCATTGAGCTTGAGCCTTCTGAAATCCAGCGACATCTTCACATTCTGGCTGAGTATCCGGTTGAAATTCTCATCCTTATCTGCAAGGATCTTGTTGACCTGCTTCGGATTTTCAAATCTTGCCGTACCAAATTCCTTACCCGGCATATAGTTTCTCTGACTGGTGTAATACATGACAATAGCCATCGCATAGATACCTAATGCAATGGCTACTGCTTTTACTGTATTGGAATTGTAATAGTTGGCAAAGGGAACAGCACATACTTCATTGAATCTGTCCATAAATTCATTAAAGGCAATCCCTTCCATCCACGCACCATTTATCAGATAACCAAGATACCCGGCTAACACTGCACCCACAAGAATGAATATCAGTGAAGGCTTTTTCTTTGTTGTCTGCATAAGCTGCTACCTCGCTTTCTTTGTGGTAACAGTTTTCTTCTGTGTGGACTTTTTCTGCTGCTTCTGCACTTTCTCGTAACGCTCCCTGACAGATGACTCCACCTTGTCATAGTGAGTATAAAGCTCGGTTCCTTTCTGGGTTGTCACCACACGATTCTGCTCATCGTAGAGCTTATAATCCTTGGTTGAATCAAGGAAGGTAAGCATTGTCTTTCCACCATGAATCTCCATGATGTTTTCCTTACGGAGCCATACATATCTTGCCTCTTCTCCCCATGTGCCGGGAACTCTGGTCTTAACAGCATGGTCATTTTCTTCGATAATCAGCTTCTTGCTGATAGTCACATCTGACAGGTTCGCATTCTTTGATGCTGCAACTGCCCTCATTCTCTCAGCAAGGTCCTGATAGCCTCTGACACGATTGATAAATGCATCCTTGTCCATCATGACTGTATGGGTGCCATCCTCATTCTTACTGCCAAGCACACCGATTGTCTCAAGCTGCCTGATAACACTTTCAGCCTGCTCACCATTGATACTGAAATTCTCCTTGACCTGATCCACACTGATAGCTTTCTTTTCCATTGCAAACATTCCGACCTTTTCGATCAATCCGTCAATGGCGGAATTAACCCTATCCCCTTCTATCGTGTGGCTTTTCTCGTTTCCCTGCTGTTTCTTCAAAAAATCCATCAGCTTGCCAAGTGATTTTTCATCCCCATTCTTCAGATAATCGTCAAATGTGGCAATCTTTCCAAACTTGAGCTTCTGTATCATCATATTCACACGTGGAACTGCCTCTGTATGAAAGATTACCTCACTCAGTCCGTCTTTCCTGTTACAGTCCGGAAGTACGGAATAAAGGATTCCATACTTCTTTGCCATCTTTTCGACCTTTTTCATATCTTCGGTATTAAACTGCAATACCTGTAAATCGCCACCCTTTAAGAGCAGCTTTCTCATAGATGTCTTACCAAGAGACTTCTCATAATCAAGCATCCTTTTTAAGAAATCTATTGCCTTCTGCATGGCAGCAATGCCGCCGCTTCCTACCTTCATGGCAATCTCAATGCCATCATAAGCTACACGGATGATCTGCACCGCTTCCTGAATCTCTTCTGCCATTATCGCACCTCCACTTTCTCTCTGACTGTTGTTTTAAGTGTTTCTGTCTCTGTAGTACGGATTTCCTCGGCAGATACATCAATACCATAAGCAGTCAAAATATCTGCTAGATGATTGATTGCTTTCTCCTCCTCGATACGGTACATTTCAAGTGCCACAAGCAGGTTTTCCACCTGTTCCACCCATGCAGGCTTCATATCATATTTAGACCTGTATGTGACCATAATCTCGTCCGACTCAGCCTTATCCGCTGAATGTGCCAAAGCTTCAATTAGAGAAATCGTATCTTCCTTGCTGCCGCTTCTGAATGCGAACTGGACTACAAAGTTTTTCTCTTCCTCCGTAAACTGATGCTCCACACCATTCATCTCTGTTACTGCTTCATTTACTACTGCTAAATTCATAGGTTCCTCCTAATCTGCCATGCTGTTTTCAAGCACAGCAATCTCAATGATCTCCTTCATCTTTTCCGCTGAAATGTTGTTGTTTATAAGCTCTACAAGCTGTGACTCAGTAAGTCCCTTTTCTATTGCACTCTTAATCTGCACAAGCTGCGCCGGAACAAGGTCTCCCGATGCAACCAGCTTTACAATGTCAGCTCTTGATTTTTTCTTAAATGACAGTCTTGCAAAAAGGCTCGCCACTCCGCTGTTGCTGCTCTTTCTCACACTTCGCTCAATCGGAAGTCTCTGCACCACATTTCCAGTACCATCAACTACCGGAATCTGATAATAGACCGGAATTCCATTTGCCACAGCCTGCATATTCTGAGGAACTGCAACTGTATCAACCATCTTTTTATCTGCCTGTGATACGGACTGGCTTTCCTGCGGCTCTGCCTTACTTTCTGCCTCTTTCTTATTCTCTGTGGCAACACTTATGATCTTATCTTCCAATGACTCTATTCTGTCTCCCATACGCTTCATCTCCTTATCCTTTTTCTCAATATCATCCCTGAGTCTTGCAATCGTACTGCTTGCCTTATTCAGTTCATTCTGCTGACTGTTGATAAGAGCATCCTTATCCTGGTTCTCCTTGACCAGACGCTCCCTGACTTCCTCATCATCTTTGGAAGTCTCTATTTCAGAAAGCTTCTTATTCAGGGCATCATACCTTTCATTCTGGTGATTGATCTTTTCAACCACTTCATCCATCTGAGAAATGAGTGCTTTCACATACTCAGACTCTTCTGGAATCTGTTCCTTGACGTTATTCAGCTGTTCCAGAACTTCCTCATATAATCGGCGCATGGTAATAGGTTTTTCCCCTTTGTCCATGACCTCCTTAATTGTCTGAACAGGTACACCCTTTTCATAAAATTCGAGAGACACCTGCATCTGATGAACCGAATACTTGGTATTCTTGATAATATCAATCACATCTTTTGGAACATCCTTATGCAGACACTCCGATAAAATCTTCATCTGTTCAATGTCGTATGACTTATTGAGATAAAGGCTGATCTCCTCCTCTGTCAGTCCATATTCATAATCACTTTTTACAAGAGCAATCGTATCTTCACTAAAATGCTTATTTCGGAGAAGCTGCAATTTTTTCTCGATTGCTATCGCACTAAGCGGTTCTCTGTTTTCTTCCATATATGCCTCCTAACTACTAAAAAAACAGCCTAACGTTCTGGCTGCTCTTTCCTGTCTCGTATTGTCTCTTTGTTGTACTGTGCATCTTTTCCATCTGATACGCTGTCTGGAATAAGACTCTTCCATATAGATTTACCAATATTCAACTCTTTGAATACTGCTCTTTCTTTTGCACATGCTTTGGAATACTCCTCTTTATAATGTTTACGCAGTGCTTCCACCTCTTCTAGGCTATATCCCTGTGATAAAAGCTTCTGTTTCAAAGTTTCCCATTGCAGATGTTCATCCGTAAAAAATACATCTCCCTGAAGGAAAGACTTTTCAGCAGGTTCTAACTCTTTCATATCATCTGCTGTATCAAAAAGTTCTCGACTTCTCTCCCTAGCCTTATAAATGCGGCTTTTCTCTGCTGAGACTTCTTTTCTTTTATCTGTCAATGAGCTGATTACACTGACAAGCTCCTCTGCCGAATGAATGTCATGATTGACAAGGAACAAATACTCCTCCTGCAGTTTATGCATCTTACGGATATCTTCCTTATACTTCCATACCTGACTGTATGGCTTCTTTTTCAGCTTTCCTATACGGTATAGCTTTGCATAGTATCTCTTTTGAAGCCCCGACATCTTTGCCCTTCTGTATCTTCTCACCTTACACTTACACAGAACCGGTTGTACCTCTTTCTGCTGTTCCCTGTAAAATGAAATATCCTCTTTTTCTATTCTTTCTCGGATTGCCTCATCAGAATACATGTCCCCTAATGTCTTACATCTGCGAAATCTCGTCATTCCTTGTGGCTTTACCGCCAGATACTTTCCCTGCTTGACCTCGTATCCTTTGTCAGATAACAGCTCCAGAAACTGCTCATAATTTCCTGCCTGCAGGATGCAGGAATCCAGGTCTCTCTTAATCATATCTGCCCACACAAAACTGCCTTCACGATATTCGCTCCAGTCCTTATAGCTTTCATGCTCTTTTTCCTTACTGCCATCATCGACATCAATGATTGAAAGACCATATTCCTGACACAGCTTATTCGTGATTGGCTGAATATACTTTGCCCAGTCTCCCTTTTCATAGCGGTACTTTTTCCCATCCACAAAACTCACACTGTTAAATACAATGTGTGAATGAACATGTGCTGTATTATCATGCACCACATATACTGCCTCATATGATTTTCCAAGATACTCTTCCACAAATCTGCGGGTTATCTCAAATGCCGTTTCAGGATTCACTTCATCTTCCTTAAACGAAAGAATGATATGATATCCCTGCCTTTTATCAACTTTTCCAAACTTCCGTTTGGTCGCTTTCATTTGTTCAAAAGCAGAATCGACCTGACAGTTGATTGCACCGACGAGCCTTCCATCCTGTGTTTTCTCCGGATTCATCACATAATCAAGAGATCTCTTCAGATGTTTTCCGTGAAAATGCCCACCACAATCCTTCATATTAAGGATCTTACTGATTGCCAATCTTTACCACCGCCTCATCTACCTTCTGATTCAGTTTTCGCATATAAGCAATCAGCTGTGTCTTATCTTCCTTGGAATACAGTCCGGCATTATTGTTAAATACTATCTGGTTGATATTTATTCCAATTCTGTTGACTTCATTAATGAGTTCCTTCAGAATCTTCCTTATTTCCGGATAATCATTTGGTTTCTGACTGATAAGAAGACGGATATACTCAGCCTCATTCATTCCATTATCACATGCCTTTTTTGCAAGCATCTTGGCTTCCTCTGGCATTAGTCTTAGTGTTTTCCTAATACAATGAACTTTATCTGCCATAGACTCACCTTCCTCTCTTACCCGTACTATAATCCTTAATTCCTTCTGCAACTGTCACCGCAGCTTTTTCCAAATCATCCCTGCTACTTAGATGACTAATGAATGATTCCACCAATGCAGCTGCCATTTCATCAATCTCCTTTGCATAACAGGTCTTTTCAAACAACCTGTCCAGCCTCCGTTCATCTGCCTTCAAACTGTCATACTTATCCTGAAACTCACTGTAATCTTTAAAATCCTTTGGATCATTCCTGTGTACATCAGCATCAAGTATCAGTTCATAGTTCCATTCACAAACAGTATCTATAACATCATCTATCGGGTATGGTTCAATTTCACCATTCTCCTCAGCTACATCCTGTCTGTACATCTTCCCATCAGAATCTATGCCAATAGCATAATCATGACCTTCCATATAGTTAAGCAATATTGCAGCATCTTCTATCGAAGGGTTAAGTAAGATATCAAATGTGTCTGCCCAGGCAATCAGTTCTTCTGGTTTTGAAAATAGCGTAACTTCTGCATCCATTGCTTCCTTGCACCTCCTTATCCGTGTTTAGTAAATATTCACCAAAGCTCCAGTCTCCGGTTAGTCCCCGGCGACTGCTAGATACGCATTAGAGACATCTCTGTCCTAATGCCATCTAGTTAGGGAGAAAATCTCCCTAAAACCCTCTGTTTATGGAAGTGGGGGCGCTTTTTGCCCCCACTTTGCTACTTTGGGGGCGCTTTCTGCCCCCACTTTGTTATTTTGGGGGCACTTTCTGCCCCCACTTTTATACTGACTTTCATCCGGATTTTGTCGTGTCCGAATTGCGGGGGCGCTTTTTGCCCCCACTTTGACATTTTGGGGGCGCTTTCTGCCCCCACTTTGCTGTTTTGGGGGCACTTTCTGCCCCCACACATTAAAATCCAAGTTCTCATGCCCTGACCGGTTCATCTGCTCTCTGATTCATTTGATTCAGATTAAGCTTTGCCGCCACAAGCCACTCGTTGTAATCCTTATATCCGGCTGGAGGCGGACAGTCTTCTACCTCATATCCAAGCTCATAATACTTTCTCATAAGTTCAGCTGCTGCTTTTCTCCCCGGCTCATCTCTATCAAGGCAGAACCGGATGGAAGTAATCTGCGGATGTTCCCGAAGAAAAGTCTCAAGTGGTGCATCTGCAAGCATCCCAAGTGCCAGCTTATTTGATTCATAATCCGTGAAGATATCCACATAACTCATAAGGTCGATTGCAGCCTCAAATACCACAAGCTCTGTACTGTTTTCATTTACCACATTAAATCCATAGTTCTTATCATTTCCTGTGACATCACACTTGAATGGCTTGCCCTGCTTATCAAACACTCCCCGCATACTTGCAAATCTTGTCACTCCATTTTTATCATTTCCTTTGAAAACAACATTGTGGTAATGCCTGCTCTCATAAATCAGTCCTTCTTTTAAAAACAGATCTATGACTGCTCTGCTGATTCCTCTCTCCTGGTTCAGATAGGAAATAAGATAGGAATTGTCTCCTGCCGGTTCCGGTAGGACAAATGGCTTTCTCTCCTCTGTCTGCTTCTGCGATACCTGATGAACAAGTGGCTGCTTTACAGGATTCTCGATTCTTCTGTATCCTGCAAAGTCCAGAAGCCAGAAAACAGCCTCTTTTACACTCATTCCGCAGAACACCCGTAAGAAATCTATCTGTGAGCCGCCATTATTACCTTTGTCAAACTGTCTTGACCACCTGTACCAATGACTCCTGTTATAGATACGGATGGAATCCATCTCCTTTAAAGTGTGATATTTTCCAATCCTCTTTACTGTATAACCAAGACTTTCTGCGACTGCACACAGGTCAACACTCTTTGCTATGGCAAGCTCTTCATCCGTAAATCTTCCATCCATGCTCTCACCTTGCCTTTCCCTGCTCTGCTACAAGTGGTGACTTGATATCAAGTGTCCGATAATCAGTGCTAAGTGTAATCTTAGGATTATCAATCATGCCTTTTTCCCTGAAACTGAAAAATTCACGATTGTCTCCACCGACTATGATATGGTCAATGAGAGGTATTCCCATCAGCTCACACAGCTTGTTCATGCGGTCCGTCATCATCGTGTCTGCCTTGCTTGGGAATACGTTTCCGGATGGATGACAATGGATTAACATCATGCTTGCAGCATTGCTTAAGATACTTGATTTAAACAGTTCTCTCGGATGTGCCATTGCCTCATTTAAAGAGCCAACACTTGCAAAATGCACATTGATAGGTTTTAAATCTGACCTTAGATTGACCACACACACTACTTCCCTGTCAAACTCGCACATACAGTCTCCCATGACAGCAGCTATATCCGCTGGATTATTAAATGTGTGCTCCGAATAAATCGGAGCATCCTTTACAAGTCTTACCGAAACCACATCAAGCTTGAAGTCATTCTTCTTTGGCATCAGACACCGCCTCCTCTCCAAACTCGACACGGATAACAAAGTCACCTTTCTGGCTGTTTATGAGAGCAATGAGTTCTTCCATTGTAAGTTCCTGCTCCATAACTGCCTCCTATCTGGACTTTTCCTTCGCATCATATACAAGGGGAGGTTCTGCAACGATACCATCAAGTCTCTTGTTTGGTGTATCAGTTGCAAGTGTGAGTTTTCTTAAATCCTTATCATAGTGATATACCTGATTGGAAAGTCTCTCGTCCAAAGACACCTCCTGCATATTTACCTCGACTACCATCTGTGCAAGCATCTCAGGGCTTCCCATATCTGAAGATACTGCAATAACCTCATGCACGCTCGAAGGGAGAATATAAAGGTCACTCTCTAAACTCTCTGCCAGCTCATGAAGCTCATTCTCATAAAGCATGGATGCTGCACCATTGATACCCTTTTCATTGGAAATCACCCACATCGTCTGCTCCGGTGGAATCTCAGCTATCATCATCTCTGCGATCTCCTGTGGCATCCCATCCCTTGCGAACATTTCTTTCATAATGTCATTCATGCTACGAACGACAGGTGGGAAGAGTCTTCTTGTGTTTTCCGCTGCACACTTAAAGAGCTGTTCCTCGCTCATTCCAAGTCTTTTTGCAAATTCATTTGTAATTTTTGAACTCTGCACCGCATCCTTATCTGCACTGATTATTACCTTATACACAATAGAAAGATCCTGGAACTCTCTGTGCGGCACCTGTTCCAAAAATGTTTTATTCTGCTCTGTATTGATGAGCTGGAATACAATCTTCTCGTTAGCCTCCTTCATAATGCTGTCCACATCAACAACCGGAGTCTGCTCATATGCCCTTTCCATGAAGTCACATGCAGCCATAAGTGTTTCCTCAAGATCACCACAGTCCTGATACTTCTTATACATGTCATTTATATAAATCGTAGGCGAAATATTCCTGCCTTCCTCTCTTAAGATGATACCATCAAGAGTCACATTCACCTTTTCCACGGGTTCTGCCACAAGCTCCATTCCTTTGAACTTCTCAGGCATATAATCCATAAACTTTTCTTTTACTACTTCCTTAAAAATCTCGTAATTCATCATATTACGGTTCCTCCTTAATCTAAAAAAGCGGGGAACATAAGTCACTGGCTTACATTCCCCGCAAGGTTAATTGTTACTGTTTATTCTTTTTCTTTCTTCCACGAAGTCCTACTCCAACACCTGTAATAAGTGCAAGTGCACCGATTCCAAGATAAAGAAGCGGATTTGCATTGTCGCCTGTCTGTGGAAGCTTAGGCTCTGTCGGTACATTGGCAAGCTTAAGAGTTGCTACAACAACATCCGGTGCATTGTCATCATATCGAAGAGTTACATCGTGAGCTGTTTCATCAAGGATATATCCGTCAGCTGCTTTTGTCTCAACTACTGTATAATGGATATCTTCCTTAAATGAACCATCCTCATTGTAAGTACAGATAGGAAGCTCCTTGCTCTCTGCATGACCATTCTTGTCAGTAGTGAGTGTATCAAGCACCTTTCCGTCCTTATCCCTTACTTCAAATACAACACCCTCGATCGGCTTTCCGGTTACTTTGTCAGTTTTCTCAATGACAATCTTACCGACTGCCTGCTCATCCTTCATGGATACCTTCTGGATTTCTGCTGTCTCCTTTACTTCAAAGGTTACATCACTTGCCACCTTATATCCATATGGTGCAGATTCCTCTCTGAGTGTGTACTTTCCGACAGGAAGTCTCTCAATCATATGAGTCTTTCCTGCCTCTGATGTCCAGCTCTCAACAAGCTTTCCATCAGCATCAATAACTGAAAGCTTTGCTCCAGGCAATTCTTTCTTGCCTGTGATATCAGTCTTTGAAATTTCTACCTTGATCGGTGCATTTTCAAATGCTGCCTCAAACTCGATAACCTTTACCTTATCTCCCTGATATGAAGCATCCACATCAAATGTCTTATCTGACTTCACATAGCCCTTTGGTGCCTCAATCTCCTTGACATAATACTGTCCAAGCGGAAGGTCAGAGGTAAATGTTACTTTGCCATCCTTTCCAGTAACACCTCTCTCAATCTGTGTATCTGCTTTGACAATGACTTTTCCATCTTTATTTACGATATCCTCTTTCGCAAATAAGCCGAATACTGCACCTTCAAGAGCATTCTTCGTCTCTGAATCAGTCTTTGTGACAGTAATCTGCACCTTCTGTCTCTCATTGGTTACATCCATTCCCGCAAATACAACCTTTGTATTCTGGTCGATATAAGAAAGGTCTGCATCAATCGGTGTATCATCCAGCACAAATCCATCTAATGTCTTTGTCTCTACAAGATAATACTTGCCAAGTGGAAGGTCATCAATTCTTGCAATGCCCTTATCGTTCGTAACAATGGTTGCTACCTTGTCACCAGCTTTGTGGTATACAGTTCCAAGTCCGTCTGCACTCACAATATCCTCTTTTGCATATACATCAAAGGTTACTCCTGCGAGACTATCCTTGAAGTAATTGAAAATGAAATCATACCAGTGTCCCTTCATAAGAGTGGTATCTGTTACAAACTCACCATCCTTGTTGATTACGATAGAACCTGTCGGAACCTCGTCCTTCATCTCGACATGCTGCACATCGCCTGTATCCTCTACTGTAAACTGAATATCGGTTGCTTTCAGGTATCCGTATGGAGCAAACTCCTCACGAAGTGTGTAAGTCTCGCCAACTACAAGCTTCTTGATTACATGAGCTTCCTTTGCATCAGATGTCCATGTGTCTACCACATTTCCATCCTTATCAAGTACAGTAAGTGTTGCACCTGTAAGCTCTGCACCGCTTGTGATATCTGTCTTTGTAAACTCAAAGGTTGTAGGAGTGTTTATATATTCGCTGTTATATACAGCAGTCTTGACATCCTGTCCCTGATATTTTGTATCAAAGTTTACAGCTTCCTCATTTGTCACATATCCGGCAGGCTTTACAAGCTCCCTTGCAACATATTTTGCAAATGGATAATCCTTAACAAAAGCAATCTTTCCATTCTCATCAGATGTTGCCTTCTCAAGAAGTGTGCCTTTCTCGATAATTACCCTGCCATCAACATTCTTGATATCCTCGTCTGCATAAAGACCAAATACTGCACCTGCAATCGGTGTGTTATCTTCTGCATCAAGCTTAGTCACTGACATATCAAGCTTCTGTCTGTCATCTGAGAAAGTAAGGCTTTCCTTGATAACAGGTGTCTTATCATCCACATATGTGAATGTCACTTTCTGCTCATTCGGATTTAATACATATCCGTATGGAGCTTCTACTTCTACAACTTTGTACTGTCCAAGAGGAAAATTCTTTGCTACTGCCTTTCCATCTTTTCCTGTTGTAAGAGTTGCCACAAGGTCTCCCTTGCTGTAATACTTAATGCGGTTGCCATCTGCGTCCTTCTGGTTGTCTGCTGTGTAAATATCCTCCGCAGCGTACACCTCAAATTTTGCTCCGGCAAGTGAGCCTTCCTTATAAACAAACTCTTTCTCATATGAGCTTGCAAGAAGTCCTCCCTTGAATCCGTCAAGTACCTCTCCCTTCTTTTCTACAGTCAGCTCTCCGACTGCAGGGGCATCAGAATATTCCACAGTAATGATTGCCTCATTTGTATCACCATCTGTTTCAAATGCTGTGTCAGTATCAACAGAGATGTTGACATACTTATCATTTACAACATATCCAAATGGTGCAGACACTTCCTCAATGCGGTAGTTACCGATTTTAAGTGCCTCCGGTAAGATTAAATCTCCATCATCGTCAGTAAAGAATGAAGTATGCTCTACCTTTGACGGATAAGTTGTGTACTGCTTCACATATTCGTTCTTATCAGTATTGAAGATCTTAAACTCTGCATTTGGCACGAGCACTGTCTGCTTTGTATCGGAATCCTTCTTGATTACACGAAGCTTTGCAGTAAACTCCCTGTCAAGGAATACTCTCCATGTCTGAGGCTTGTCAGGATGATTCTCGCTGATTTTTACCTCAAATGGCTTGATTGTCTTCATGTTATGCGGAGTCTTTGACTCTACTACCACATAGGTTCCATAAGGAATTGCAATAGAAACTGCATGTCCCTTGTCATCGGATGTGATTGTTGTTGCTCCGTTTTCCCCGATTACTACCGGAGTTGCCTTGTCAAAGTCATAACTTCCATCTGCCTTTACAGGTAAAGATGATTTCAAATAAGCTGTGAACTCTGCACCTGCCAATAAGCCTGCTTCAGTATCATCGCCATTGTCCGATACCTTGATAAGCTGGAATGGCTGCTTGATGACCTGCTCTGCTGAGGTTGTGCTTCTTGATACCTCTGCTACAAGGTCTCCCTCATAGTCGCAAACTACATCGTGCTCCTCTTCATCAAGAAGATAGCCTTCTGATGGTGCGATTTCTTTCACATAATAGTTGCCAAGATAAAAGTTATTTACCTCTGCCTCGCCATTCTTATCTGTTGTAAGAGTTGCAACTAAGTCCCCTGCTTTAAATACAACACCTGTTGCTCCGTCCGGATGCACGATATCGTTTCTCGCATAAAGACCATAAACTGCACCTTCAAGGCTTGCATCTCCCTGGGCTACTGCCTTGCCTGATTCCTTATCTACCTTGTAGATATGAATCTTTGCTGTGGTTCTGTCATTTACAAATGTGTGACTGAATGATGCCTTTGCCTGTGTTTCAGGTAATACATTGAAATTGAAGCTGTAAACATCTTTACTGTTTCTGATATACGCATATGGTGCCTGTGTCTCTGAGACATAATATCCGTTAGAGATTGGCAGATCCACGCTGTAGCTTGCCTTTCCGTCCTCACCTGTAGTTACTGTCTCAAGAGCTGTACCCTTTGTCACAATAACCTGTCCGGCATAGTTTTTGATGTCATTTCCGGCATAAAGTGTGTACTTGCCACCATCAAGAGGATTCTCTGTGTCAGAGTCCTTCTTTACGACAGATACATCGGCTTTCTGTCTTGTATTCTCAATCGTAGTTGATTCATACTGTACTGTCACAGTTTGGTCCTTATACTCAACTGCTACTGTCTGAGGTGTGGTATTGATTGTATAACCATCAATGCTCTTAATCTCAGTAACCACATAGGTTCCAAGATGAAGGTCAGATAATACCACCTGTCCGTCAGCTCCTGTTGTAAGGCTTTCTGCTACAACATCGCCAGCACTATACACCTTTGTACCATCTGCCTTGTAGATATCTGCTCCTGCTGTCACCTTAAATGTTGCTCCCGGAAGCTTCTTTTTCTCATAAATAAAGTTACTTCCATTCCATGAGCTGAGCACTTCACCTTCCTTGTAGATTGTGATTGCTCCAAGCTGCTCCTTATCTGTTGCAGAGATTCCGGTTGTCTGTCCCGCTCTTACAGTAAGAGTATGAACCTTACCGGAAAGAACATAGCCCTTTGGTGCTGTAATCTCTTTTACATAATAAGTGCCTGCGACAAGTGCAGCTGACTTTGCATATCCGTTTCCATCTGTTGTCATGGTCTGTACTCTGTTTGTGCATCCGCTGTCAGAATAAATTCCATAGACTGCACCGGAAAGCTTCACTCCGCTTGACTCATCTGTCTTTGTAAGCTCACCATATCCGATGTTCTCTGTCTTGACCTTGATATAGGCTTTGACAGGATCTGCTGTCGGTCTTTCAGAAATAAACTCCTGATATCCGCTCTTTCCTGTAAGCCAGAATACACAGCTTGATGTTGTCTCAACCTTGCCAGCATTGGATGTGAATGTTCCTGTTGTAGCTGTGGTATTCACACTCGTTGAAGAGATTGTAATACTGTTGCCATTCTTATCAACAGAATATCCGCTGATGCCAAAATCAAAGTCTGATAAGACACCATTGCTGTCAGATAATGTTGCTTCAAATCTCTGACTTCCCTCATTCCACTTCAGCTCATAAGTTGGTGCCTCACTGGTTCTGCGTGATGCAAAACTTGGAAGTGTTGCATTGTAGGAGCTGCTGATATTGTCCCTAAGTCTCTCATAATAGCTGTATGAAGAATCAGGACTTGGTGCTGTGTTACAGAGCTTTCTTGCTGCTGAATCACCGCTTCCGGTTCCAAAGATATCTGCTACAATAACCCATACCATTGCCTGAGTTGCGATATACTCATCGCACTGACTGTTGCTTGGTGCCGCCTTTTGTGTACTGTTAAACCCATAATAAAGGCAGTAACTTAAAAGCTTTCTCTGCTGTGCTGACATTGATGTGCTCGCATCATCGTAGCTGTTCATAAGCTGACCGCCATCTGCTCTTAATCCGAAATTCATACAATATGCAGAATTTCCGTCAAGAATTGAATACAGAATCTTGCCATGATTATATCCGGGCTTCAGCTCACTTACTTCTCCGGAATTTTTGACTGACGCATTCCAAAACGCAATATTTGCCTGCGGACTGGCTGCAAATGCTGTTGTTCCATTCGTAAAGAGTGTTCCAACCAGTGTGAGCATAGCCATAAATCCTGCCATAAAACGCTTTAGTTTCTGTTTCATGTGCTCTTTCCTCCTTAATTTACGCATAAAAAAAGAAAGACATAAGTTTATAGCTTACATCTTTCTTCCTTCTGCTTCTATTCGTTTTTATTTATCTGTGACATCGAAACTCGTAATAGTTTGTACCGCCTGTCGTGTAAACTCCATCATAACTGATGTAGAATACCGGATCTGTTTCCAAAAGTAACATACTTGCAATATATCCTGCGATTGCATCCTCAGATGATAACCGCTGTCCATCAATGGTACTTGCTTTGTTGAGGTCTGTCTCTACAAACACACTATAATAAGAGCCTTCCATACCATCGTAAGGATAATACTCATTGTACTCTTCCTGCGTGATACTGCCGTCATTCAAATGATTCTGTAAATTCTGCTGTGTGGTAATCATCCCTCCTGCCTGACACTTTGCTGTTGCAAGTGACACAACATTCTGTGGACTGTATGCCACGGATGCAGGCTGTGGATTGCTCACATTGTCTTTCGGACTGTCTGTAGTCTGACCACCATTACCTGCATTACTCTGATTTCCGCCAGCTTCCTCATTATCATTTACTGAAGCTTTCTGTTCCGGCTCGTCATTCTGCTTTGGCTTTTCTTCCTGCCTTGAAGCAGTTTCATTATCAGCGGACCGGTTATCTTCCTTATCATTCTTCTCTTCTGAATCTTTAACCTCGGCAATATCTTTCTCTGTCTCTTCGCTTCCAGCTTCGGTTGTGACCTCTGTGACAGCTTCCGTTGCCATTTCTGCTTCTTCAGTTGGCTTTACGCTTTCCGTCTGTTTCTCTGTCTGATTATCAGCCTTTTCCTTACCACCATTACAGGCAGCCATTGAAAAGACCAGTACTGCGGATAATAAGATAATACTTATCTTCTTCATAGTAATCGCCCATCCCTTCTCCGCAAGAGGGACGGGCTTTGTGTTCCGTGCCATCCACCCTTGCGGTGAACTATTTATCTGTAATGCACGGGACACATAGGACTGTCCCGTATTCTGTGCATCTTAAACTCCTTTCATTATACCAGCTCTCTTATTCTAAAGAAATACTGCATAAGTCTTCTGTTTTTCTTGTAATTTAAGAATAAACCCTTTACCTGCATACGCTCACCTCCTCTCAGAATGTGCCCATTCTTACGAATGAAAGAAATATCCTTGCCACCATAGCGAATAGAAGAAGAATTATTCTGGCAAGTCCTAAGACCAGCTTCAACGCTCCAAGAATTATCCTTAATATCCACCTGAGTATCTTTAAAATCACTGTTCCTACAACTCCCATAACTCTTCTCATAATAATCAGTCTCCTTTCGACATCCATCCCATTGCAAGTCCTGCAACATCTGCATCTTCCATAACATCTTCTGTAGGTTCTTGTGCTTCACTATTGGCTGCCTGCATTATTACCGGCTGACCAACATTCATCCCGGATATCACTCCGCCTAACAGCTTTATTACCTCTTTTCTAGCCTCATTGGTTGCTGCTTCAATGACCTCTTCCTTAATGTCATCAATATCTTCTGACCGGATATATTCAGCCCTCTCTTTTTCCTTCTTCTTGATAGCAAAGGTTTCTTTTCCATAATTATCAATGTAAAACTGAATCGCATCTATGATGAACTGATTCTTAGATTTGAAAATCTTCGGATCAAGGTTCTGAATCACATCATTGATTTTCACATGCTGAGGATTGTTCATGTTGAGGCGGACAGAAGTTTTTACTTCATATTCAAGTCTTCTTCCCATCATCTGCCTCCTTATGATAATCGCTTAGTGCTTTTAAGTCCCATTGTGGCAAGCTGCTCATATCCTCTTGCATTTGCCTTTACATCAAGGTTATAGGAAATGTTCTTGGCATCGTGGCTCCCAAAGTTTTTCATCACAACTGCCCCGCCACCGGCAAATACAATCGGTGTAGTCTTTAAGTTATACCCAAACTCACGGATTGAGTTATATACCTTATCAACAAAATCCTCTATCTCTGCCTTGATTATGGCAAAGTATTCATCATCAATATCTGACCTGCCATATCGCATGATGTTCTGTATCTCTGACTCGTCTACCTCTCCGTTAAGCTGTCTTACACACTGCTCATTGATAGAACGCATACAAGTAATAAGACCTTTTGGAATCGTCACACACTTTGATTCATCCGGTGACTTGTTGATTACCGGCATAATGTCGATTGTCCAGCTTCCAATATCTACTATCAGTGTTTTCTTTGCCATAGCAGGAATCTTGTCCACTACTGCTGCATAGCACTGAGGAAATACTGCCACATCATCAATTTCAATATGATATGACTCATTCTCATATTTGAAGCTTACACGCTTATTCTTTGTCAGGTACTTGATAAAATCATTCTTCTCTGCTCCAAACCTTGTAAGTGGAAGTCCTACTGCAAGGAATACATTTGCCTCTGCAAGACCTCTTCTTTTAAGTTCCTTAGCAACTGCTGCAAGAGTGAGAAGATAAAAGCTGTCATCTTCGACCTTTGTATCCTTTACTTCCTGCCTTACAGTTCCGACCTTGTAAAACTTTCCTTCATACTCAAGTACATCACCGAAAAGTGCCGGAGTAGTTGTAATCTCCTTAACGCCTGTGACAAATACCTGAGAGATTGTTTTCATCATTGACCATCCATGATCAATGCCGATTACTTCTAACTTATTATTCATGTGTTTTGCACATCCTTTCTTCTTAAATAGCCACTTGAACATCTAAACCACCTACTTTCCTATCAGCTTTCGCATACAAGGAAAACAATAACCATTCCCTTGATAATATGGACATCCGACACATTCCGTCGGAAGTTTCTGTTCTTTTTTCTTAGATGGTTTACAACATGTTCCATTGGCACATCTGTTGTTATGTCCCCAGAAGAATCTACAATGCATACAATCTTTTAATTCTCTTTCAAGCTTTTCTTCTGGAGATACAAACCTGCGTTTCTTATGCTTATCTCTTTTTTCACCTGTTCCCACCAGAGCTCTCCTCCCTTCCAAGGAGTGATTGCTCTCTTATCTGTTCCATTGTCCTGTCCGACTCTCCTGCCGTCCTAGCTAACGAATACAATACGATAAGAACAATAATTATTAATGCTATGCTAAATCCCATCACCACTTTATCCTCCTTCAAATTAGTTGCCATATAGACAGAATTTGAATTTGGAAGTGATATAGTCTACATGGCTATGCTTAACGCTAAGCATGTAGGTACACGCCAGTCTTCTAGACTCCTATATCGCCCCGTGTACAAAGAGGTGTTCTCACCTCCGGGAGTTACAGACGAGCCACAAAATGTGTTTCACGACGCCCTTCTGAATTATCAGAAGCACTATCTCCTCTTTTAGCCTTTTGAGGATAAGGACGAACTTCTCGCCCTCTGTGGTTAATTATCCTTACGCAACATGCCGATTCCTTTTACCAAATTTCCATCCAGCTTCTCGCCCTTCATCTTTCGATCCATCAGACTACTAATATGATAGCTGTGACTTTCATCCTCCATGTACATGCCCCGTAATTTTACTACCTACAGAAATTCTGTAGTGCAAACTACTTTGCAAATCTGTAACTGATTATTCAATTGTTATGTCCAATCTCTCTTGGACAATTGATATTCTACAATGCACTTTAATTTTACGGAAGTGACACCACTGGTGTATTTTTACGAATTTTCACCAGTTTTTGGTGTATTTGTCATTTCCTTTAATTTGTCCCATGTATGCTTAGGCAGTTCTCTTGCCGGCTCTCTGAATCGTTCAAGATATTTTTCAAATAATTCCGTATTGATTAATGCTGAATTACCGACTTTATAGACTGCTCCTGCCTCTCTCGCAATTACTATGATTCTCGATTTACTTATCCCATAAATAATCGCTCCTTCCTCTGCATTGACAAATTTTTTCATAAAATCCTTTGTATCTGAATAGCACTTATATGAGTAACTCATTCATCAGTCTCCTTTCACATTTGGCAATGGATGTTTCATTTCTGTTGGCGGTTCTCTGAATTGCTCCATATATTCATCAAACACCTCCAGATTAATCAGAATAGTATTTCCTTTTGCTTCGCCTATCTTATATACAGCTCCAGCTGCTCTAGCCATTTCGATAAATCTATGATGTCCTATGCTGTAAGTCATTGAACCCTCTCCGATTCTCACAAACTTCTTTTCCACAATTTTATTTGAACTAGGAACTCTTGCAGAATGTTTCATAAATTTCATCAACCTTTCCTTATGTACTAATATAATCTTTGCAAGCTGATATCTTGCTCCAGCCGCCAACGCTATATCCATTGCCTCATCTTGTGTTACATCTAATAAAGCCATTACCTCATCAATACGAATAAATCTTGGTTTTACAGTTTCTTTTCTATAGGCACAAACTGAACCACTCAATGTATTTACCATAACATCACCTACTTATAAAACTCAGAATCTGTAATATGAAAAGTTTCAAGATACTTATCCAATATTTCTGTATTAACAAGTACAAGCTGACCAATTTTATAACAAGCCTTGGCATCCTTAGCCACTTCTTGAAATTTTGTCATTCCCATACTGTACATCTTTGCACCATCTGAATATCTTACAAACTTTTTTGCATCCTCATATCTATCTTTCTTCTTTGATTCATTCATTGCTGTGCTCCTTTCACTTTGACTTCATAACAAATGACGTATTTTCTCCATAACGCAAAAAAGAGGACATCTTCTAAATTTCTTTAGAAAATGTCCTCTTAGTAGTTCATATTTGATTGAATCTTTTTCTTTTCAGATTGTGTACTCTTTCATACTGATGTAAATGACTATGCCAAAATACGTCTTTTAATGCGTCCTTTGACGTACTCAAATGCCTCAACCCCGCATAAACACTAGGTTTATTTATCCAAGCTCTTCATCGTCGGGAAGAGGAGCACATCACGGATTGCCTGTGAATCAGTCAACAGCATAACCAGACGGTCGATACCATAACCGATACCGCCTGTAGGAGGCATACCGATCTCTAATGCATTTAAGAAATCCTCGTCTGTATGCTCTGCTTCATCATCACCGGCTGCTGCATTTGCATCCTGTGCTGCAAAACGCTCACGCTGATCGATTGGATCGTTCAGCTCGGAATATGCATTACACATCTCCCATGTGTTAATGAACAGCTCGAAACGCTCAACCTTACTTGGATCAGAAGGTTTCTTCTTGGTCAGTGGGGAGATCTCGATCGGATGATCCATGATAAATGTAGGCTGGATCAGTTTTTCTTCACAGAACTCCTCAAAGAACAGGTTAATGATATCACCCTTCTTGTGACGTTCTTCATATGCAATATTGTGTTCATCAGCCAGCTTCTTAGCTGCTGCATCATCTTCTACCTGATCGAAGTCGATTCCGGTATATTTCTTGATCGCATCATTCATGGTCAGGCGCTCAAATGGCTTACCAAAATCAAGCTCGATTCCATTATAGGAAATCTTTGTGCCTCCACAAACTTTCTCAGCAAGATAACGAAACATGGACTCTGTCAGTTCCATCATACCTTCATAGTCTGTGTATGCCTGATATAATTCCATCAGCGTAAATTCCGGATTGTGTCTTGTATCAACACCCTCGTTACGGAATACTCGTCCAATCTCGTAAACTCTTTCCAGTCCGCCTACGATCAGACGCTTCAGATATAATTCCAGAGAGATACGAAGTTTTACATCCTCATTTAATGCATTGTAATGTGTCTCAAATGGTCTTGCTGCCGCACCACCTGCATTTGCAACAAGCATAGGAGTCTCAACCTCCATGAAATCACGATCTGCAAGGAAGTTACGGATCTCTTTTAAAATCTGTGAACGCTTGATAAATACTGCCTTGCTCTCCTGATTCATGATAAGGTCTACATATCTCTGACGATATCTGACATCTGTATCTGTTAAGCCGTGGAACTTCTCCGGAAGGATCTGTAATGACTTGCTTAAAAGTGTCATTTCTTCTGCATGGATAGAAAGCTCTCCTGTCTTTGTACGGAAGGCCCATCCCTTTACACCATAGATATCACCGATATCAGATTTCTTGAAATCTGCATAAGCTTCTTCACCGATCTGATCTCTTGCAACATATACCTGAATGTTGCCCTTCAGATCCTGAATATTACAGAAGGATGCCTTACCCATAACACGCTTGAACATCATACGTCCTGCAATGCTTACATGGATCGGTGATGCATCCATGATTTCTCTTCTCTCGTTATAATCGTTGTTCAGCACTTCCTTCTTCTGTGCATCATCCAGCCCTTCTACATCCGGTTCCTGTCTGCCTGCGAGAAGCTCTGCTTCATGTGCTGTATATGCTTCCTTTACATCTGTGCTGTGATAAGTCACATCATACTTTGTAATCTCAAATGGATCCTTGCCAGCCGCCTGTAAATCTGCCAGTTTCTCGCGACGAACCTGTAACAGCTTATTTACATCCTGTGACTTAGCCTGATTGTTCTGCTTATTCTCTGCCATCTTTGTTTAATCTCTTTCTACTATATTGATCATTCTGTTTATTAGATTGCTCTCTTGATATCTAATATTCTGTATTTGAATTCTCCGTCCGGTGCTTCTACCGTTACTTCTTCACCAACGCGTGCACCCTTTAGTGCCATACCAACCGGTGATTCATCAGAGATCTTATTCTTCATGATATCTGCTTCTGTTGAACCAACGATATGGAACACAACTTCCTCGTCAAATTCATAATCATATACTGTTACGGTACGACCGATACCGACAACCTCTGTATCAACCTCGTCCTCGTCAACGACTTCTACATTTTTCAGGATAGCCTCTAACTGCTCGATTCTTGCCTCGATATCACGCTGCTCGTCCTTTGCTGCATCATACTCAGCATTCTCAGATAAGTCTCCCTGCTCTCTTGCTTCCTTGATCTTGGCAGCAATCTCTCTACGTTTATTTACCTTCAGATCCTGAAGTTCTTCTTCAATTTTTTTAAGTCCTGTATAGGTAACTACCTGTTTCTTTTCAGCCATCGCCGACTACCTCCTAAACAATATCTGTGTTTTCCGTTAAGTTCTCACAAGTATCCTACATTATATTCCAGTTTCCCTGTAATGTCAAACCTGTATATAGAAAAAAGAAGCCTTAAAACTAAGACTTCTTTTCCTTATATCAATGCAGTTGATGGGACTTGAACCCACACCCACGTAAGTGGACATGAACCTGAATCATGCGCGTATGCCAATTCCGCCACAACTGCATGAACGTGCTTTATCTCACGCACTCGTTTAATATAGCACGTCATCTGCTTCTTGTCAAAACAAATTTTGTAAAAACGTCAACTTTTTTTATTCTGCCTCTGAAGCTGCCTCTGTTGTTGACTCTGTGCGCTCTGCTTCAGTGGAACCATCTTCCGATGCATCTTCTGAACTTGCTTCAGTAGATTCAACCTGAACAGCTGTACCCATCAGATAATCAAGAACCTTTTCCTCTGTTGCATAGAATTTCAGATCGCTCGCTGAATATTTGGAGTTGATCGTATCCTCGTCTACCTCATTATCATCCATCAGCTTCTGCTTATATGCATCAGTCTCCTTATCATTTGCGATCAGATTTTTTTCTAACGCGATCGAGCTGACAACGATCTTCTCCTGCATTACAGATTCAACTGTGCTCTGAAGATAGGAAACAAATGCAGATTCATCTGTATATCCATAGAAATACTGTAAGAATGTTGGTACGCCGATTCCATACTGGGAGGCACTGGACTCGATATTATCCATAACACTCTTGACATAGGAATCAATTTCGCCTTCCGGATACTGATTAAATGTTGTTTTCTCTTTGATTGCCTTTAATACATTTGCACGATCTGTACTGTCTGCAGTTTTGTCTGTATCCTTCTGAAGCTCATCTGTCAGATACTTGGTATAATCCGCCGTCGTTGTATATTTACCATCCGTAGCCGACTTCACAAGGTCATCTGTATATTCCGGTGTCGTCGTTATCTTGATATAATTGATCTTTATATCAAATACAGCTTCCATTCCTGCTACTGTTGTATCAGAATAATCATCCGGATATGTGATCGTGATCTTCTTCTCTGTACCAGGCTTTAATCCGATCATCTGATCATCAAGTCCCGGTGCTAATGCATCCTTGCCTATAACAACACTGGTTCCGGCTTCATCATCATTCTTATTCTTTTCCTGACCATTGATCGTTTCTACATAATTGACGTTGACATCATCACCATCTTTAATGGCACTGTCATAATCCTTTGTCTCTATATTATTATCTGTACAGAATGAATCAATCTTCTCATCGATCTTATCCTGTGTTACCTCTCTGGATGCCGGAACATATTCAACGCCATCATAATCACTTACCTCTGCACATTTTGCATACTGCTTGAATTCACTCTTTGTGCTTCCACATCCGCTAAGCACTCCCATGCCGACAACGGTTGCCAGGCAAAGGGTCATTACCTTCTTCATTTTCATAATATAATCTTTCTCCTCAAGGCTTCATCTTATTATTTTATCATCCTCATTTTAAGGATCCTGTTTCAACATCCGCTTTAGTTTGCCTCTGTTGTTACTTCTGTGGTTTCTTCAGAAGCCGTTGTTGCTTCTGTTGCAGCTTCTGTACTCTCTACCTTCTTGCCATTATCAAGCAGGAAAGTCATAACCTTATCTGCAAGTGTATAATACATCAGATCTTCAGAAGAATACTGCTCTCTGATCTGATCCTCTGTTGTAGAATTATTGTCTGCCAGCTTCTTAATATATGCTGTTTCTTCATCTGCATCGATCGTAATATTCTCTGCTTTTGCAATCGCACAGACAGCCTTCTTTTCCTTTACGGACTCTTCACAGATCTGCTTTACATATTCTGCAAATGACTCCTCATCACTGTATCCATAGTAGTAATTGATAAATGTTGCATAATCGAAATTATAGGAGCTTGCCTGAGCTTTCAGGTTGTCAATAATTTCGCTTGCAAGACTTTCAACTTCATCTTCCGGTACATTCTCGATCTGTGCTTTATTAATAACACTTGTCATAACCACATTCTGTGCAGAAGTAAGTGCTGCAGTCTCATTGCTTGCTTCCAGTTCTGCTTTGATTGATGCTTCATATTCATCTACTGTTTTATAGGAAGTATTATTGGCAACAAGTTCATCGTTGTACTCTGGTTCAACCGGAATCTTAATGTAGTTTACAGTCGTCTTAAATACTGCATCCTTTCCATTCAGTTCTGTGTTTGTTGTACTGTAATCCTCCGGGAATGTTACATTTACATCAAATGTATCTCCGGCTTTATGACCTACGATCTGATCTTCAAAATCATCAATAAAAGATTTGCTTCCCAATGTCAGATCATAACCATTTCCATCAGAATTACCACCTTCAAATTCCTTACCATCTACAGTTCCGACAAAGTCGATATTTACAATATCACCCATCTTTGCTGCACTTGTCTTATCTTCATTATAAGTAGTGCAGGATGAAATAAAAGAATCTACCTTGCTCTGAATATCATCTGCAGTTACCGCTTCCGGTGCATATTCATATTCAATTCCTTTGTACTCTCCAAGCGTAACGCCATCTGCATATTTCTCGATATACTCATCGATCGTCAAATCTTCTGCTGCCTCTGTGCTGCTGTCTGATGAAGTCGCATCCGTTTGTGTTGCATTGTCAAGCTTACCGGTTGTATTCTTTTTATCGCCGCATCCCACAGCCATAGATAATGTCATTGCCATTGCAAGAGCAACCGCAAGTCCCTTTTTCAATTTCCTCATTGTACTTACCTCTATATTATTATAAAATTAGGTATCACCTATCATAGCTTTATATCACATTTCCAATTAAAAATAAAGCTATTTTAAGTAATTCATAGAAATGTCACAAACTATGCAACGTTATTGTTAAATGCCTGATTGTTCGCAATATTTCGACAGCATCCATACTTTCAGATACAATTTCCGACAATTTCACATAATGTCAATCGCCTCTCGAACAGCAAATCACATTTTCCCATGCAACACAATATCTAGTATTATTTCTTTGATTTTTTCTCAATATTTTGTACTGATTGATATAGACAAACCAAAATGGTGATGCTATAATGTGTAACTGTCGGGGACATAGAGTTACAAAATATTCCAAACGATTTTTTAGTCTCACAGATTTTAAATCGTTCATTTTTTGTCTTTTTTTCACACACGACGCAATATGTTGGGGTTTGAGAAAATATCGCACTCAATATCTAGATAATCAATTTTGAAGGAGAATGTAAAAATGCAGGTAATCAAAAGAGACGGTCGAGCCGTATCCTATGATCGCAGCAAGATTATCGTTGCCATCCAGAAGGCAAATGCCGAAGTCGAAGACTGCGAAAAAATTTCTGAAGAAAAAATAGAAGAGATCATAGACGGTATCGAAGCAAAAAACAGAAAAAGAATGCTGGTCGAGGACATCCAGGATATCATCGAGCAGAAGATTATGGCAGAAGGGAAATTCGTCCTTGCCAAAACTTACATTATATATAGATACAGCCGTGAACTGATCCGTAAAGCAAATACAACTGACGATTCCATTCTCAGCTTGATCCAGAACAGAAACAAAGATGTTATGGAAGAGAATTCAAATAAAAACGCAACTGTTGCTTCCACTCAGCGAGATCTGATCGCCGGTGAGGTTTCAAAGGATCTCACCAAACGACTTCTGCTGCCTGAAAAGATTTCAAAAGCACATGAAGAAGGTGCGATCCATTTCCACGATGCTGATTATTTCTTACAGCCGATCTTCAACTGTTGTCTGATCAACATCGGAGATATGCTTGACAATGGCACCGTCATGAACGGCAAACTGATCGAGAGCCCTAAAAGTTTTCAGGTTGCGTGTACGATCGTTACACAGATCATTGCTGCCGTTGCCTCCAGCCAGTATGGTGGTCAGTCCGTTGATATCCGTCACCTTGGAAAATATCTGCGTAAGAGTTACAATAAATACAAAGCGTTATATCAGGAAGAATTTGGCGAGAGATTAGATGCTGATACATTAGAGGAGCTGGTAAAAGAAAGACTGAACGATGAACTCCGTTCCGGTGTTCAGACAATCCAGTACCAGATCAACACTCTGATGACTACAAATGGCCAGTCTCCATTTGTTACCTTATTCCTGAATCTCGATCCAAATGATGAATACATTGAAGAGAATGCCATGATCGTAGAAGAAATCCTCCGTCAGCGTTTAGAGGGTATTAAAAACGAAGTTGGTGTTTATGTAACACCTGCATTTCCAAAGCTGATCTACGTTCTGGATGAGCACAACTGCTTAAAGGGCGGCAAATATGATTACATCACCCGACTTGCGATCAAGTGCTCCGCAAAGAGAATGTATCCGGATTACATCTCCGCTAAGAAGATGCGTGAGAACTATGAAGGTAATGTCTTCTCCTGCATGGGATGTCGTTCTTTCCTTTCTCCTTGGAAGGATGAAAATGGCAACTATAAGTGGGAAGGACGTTTCAACCAGGGTGTTGTCAGTCTGAATCTTCCTCAGATCGGTATTCTGGCAAAGGGTGATGAAGATAAATTCTGGTCACTCTTAGATGAACGACTTCAGTTATGCTATGATGCCCTGATGTGTCGTCACAGAGCATTGGAAGGCGTAACTTCAGATGTCAGCCCGATTCACTGGCAATATGGCGCGATCGCACGATTAAAGAAGGGTGAGGTTATCGATCCATTACTTCACAACGGCTACTCTACTCTGTCGCTTGGATACATCGGATTGTATGAAACTTCTATCCTGATGAAGGGTGTCAGCCATACAGATCCGGTTGGTGAAGAATTTGCATTAAAGGTTATGAACAGAATGCGTGCAGCCTGTGATAAATGGAAGGCTGATACCGGACTTGGCTTCGGCTTATATGGAACACCAGCCGAAAGCTTATGTTATAGATTTGCACGTATTGATAAAGAACGTTTCGGTACGATCAAGGATGTTACTGATAAGGGCTACTACACAAACTCCTACCATGTTGATGTCCGTGAGAAGATCGATGCATTCAGCAAGTTCAGATTTGAGAGTCAGTTCCAGACGATCTCATCCGGTGGTGCAATCTCCTATGTCGAGATACCAAATATGCGCAACAATCTGGATGCACTTGCAGAAGTGGTTCGTTACATTTATGAGAACATCCAGTATGCTGAATTCAATACAAAGTCTGACTATTGCCATGTATGTGGCTATGATGGCGAGATCATCATCAATGCAGATGGTGAATGGGAATGTCCTCAGTGTGGCAACAAAGACCATGCAAAAATGAACGTTACAAGAAGAACCTGTGGTTATCTCGGTGAGAACTTCTGGAACGTCGGCAAAACAAAAGAAATGGCTTCCAGAGTATTACACCTGTAGAATTCAGGTCTGATGCATGTGGTTCAGCCATACCACAGATAAAGACATATACCACATACGATCAGAATATACCGGAATTTTTATAAAAACACTTGCTATATTGAAAAAATTGGTTTATATTAAAGCTATGCATAAAGTATTTACTTGTATGAACAGTTTACATCCGATTTTTAACTAAGTGCATTAATAATTTCAATTTGTATGGTCTGCATGTCGTAGAGGGCAATGCGGGCCATACTTTTTGTATGGGAGAAATAATAATTATGAATTATATGGATATCAAACGGTGTGATATCGCAAACGGAACCGGAGTTCGAACCTCTCTGTTCGTATCCGGCTGCACACACCACTGTAAAGGTTGTTTTAATCAGGATACCTGGGATTTCAACGCAGGTAAGCCTTTTACGCAAAAAGAGATCGATACGATCATTGAACTCTGTAAGCCGGATCATATTGTAGGTCTTACTTTGCTTGGTGGCGAGCCATTGGAATTCGTCAACCAGCAGGGTCTGCTTCCACTTCTGGAACAGTTCAAATCTACTTACCCGGATAAAACGATCTGGTGCTATACCGGCTACGATTTTGAAAAAGACGTTCTGGACAAGATGTATTATCAGTGGGATTTCACTCACAAATTCCTGTCCTATCTGGATGTTTTAGTCGATGGTGAATTTGTTGAAGAGAAAAAAGTTCTGGATCTGCGATTCAGAGGTTCCACAAATCAGAGAATATTAGATGTTCCAAAATCACTGACTGCCAAGAAAGCAGTCTTATGGGACGAGAAAGGAAGGTACTTCTAATGGCCACATTTGATATTAACATTAAGAAACTGAATGAACATGCGACGATTCCTTCTTATGGTTCTGAATTTGCTGCCGGAGCAGATCTGTATGCCTGCATGGATGAGCCTGTAACGATCGCTGCCGGAGAAACCCAGTTCATCCACACCGGACTGGCTATCGAGATTCCGGCCGGCTATGCCGGACTGGTCTATGCAAGAAGCGGTCTTGCTTGCAAACGTGGTCTTGCACCTGCCAATAAAGTAGGCGTTATCGACGCTGATTACCGTGGAGAGATCATGGTAGCACTCCACAATCACTCTAATGTTGATCAGACAATCGAAAGTGGCGAACGTATTGCTCAGCTTGTTATCACTCCATACATTACCGGCTGTTTCCATACTGTAGATGAATTATCCGATACCGTACGCGGTGAAGGGGGATTTGGCTCAACAGGAAGAAAATAAACAGACGAAAAAATGTCCATGGCACGAAATGTACCATGGACATTTTTATTCTATCCCATTAACTAAACGTGATCATACTATACACATCGGTATTTACACTCTTGGAATAAGTGTAATCTTTATCAATCTTTGATACCCAGTTCGTTAAAAGATTATTAAAATAGGCATCATTTGCCTCTTTTGTCAACTCCGCTTTATTCGCAGCGGTTGCTTTCTCATCTGTCAGATATGTCATCTGAAAGATATGATAGCCATTCTCAGTCTCGATAACCGGGGAAATATCTCCATCCTGCATATCATATAAAGTATCCAGCACCTCTTGTCCATAGTTTTCCAGAATCTGATCCTTACTCATCGTATGGCTTCCGGCATATCGCAGGTTGTTTGTGTGGCCAAGGAAAGTAATATTCAGATTCGGATTGTCCGATAACTGCTGTTTGATCGAGGTGTATGCATCATCCGCTTTTTGTTTTTGTTCTGCGATCTTATCCTTACTGTACACTACGATATTCCCAAAATCATCCTCATAATAACATTCAAAGAACATATCGTAAAATGTCGTCATTCTTGCCTGCTCATCGGATACCTCGGCAGAGGAATCGCTCATGACATGATCGTAAATCTTCTTCGCCAGTGCATTCTCCTGAAGAACACGGGATGGTGTATCTGCCTCCATGCCGGTTTCCTTCAACTGCTCATCAGTCAGACTGTTATAGAAATCTTCCGCTTCCTGTTCTGCCTGTGCCTGTTCTTCCGCCGTCAGGCTGATCTTATATTCATCTGCCTGTGCGATCAATGCCTTAGTCTGGACAATGTTGGAGATTACTTCACGCCTTGCCATTTCCTCGACATCCATCTCGATGCCACCATCCGTCTCGATCGTTTTGCCCCAGATGTCGCTGCCGTATTCCTTTTCGTACTCATCAATGGTCGTCTGTGCATATATATACACCTCATCCAGATAAATGTTGTCATTTCCGAATTTGAATACGATATATTTTCCTGTATTATCCTGACTCTCTTCTCCGCATGCCGCAAGTGTAAGTAACATCACACATGCACAGATCAAAGAAACAGCCTTTAGAATTCTGCGTTTCATCCACCAAACCTCCTGTTCTTCCAACTCACCGATTTCGGTGTCTGCATCACCCTGCAAACATTACAGATTTCGGTATGCTGATCATCCTTTATTCTTCTGCAAGCTCCGCGATATCGGCTACAACTGCTCTCGCCTGCTTCCAAATCTCTTTCTCTGTAATCGTCTTCATCTTAAGCACAAAAGACGGGCTGTTGCCGATCACAAATTTCATGCTTCCTCTATATTTATCTAATAACGAATCAATCTTTGCTGTGTCGATCTTCGCCTGTTTAAACATCGAAAACCGCAGCTCTGCACCCGCCAGCATAATGCTGGTTATATAGGCACGATTTGCCTTTGCCTTTAATAAAGATACATCAAGCAGGTTCAGAACCTCTGTCGGCATCTCTCCGAATCTGTCATTTAATTCGTCAATAATATCGTCATAGTCATCATCCGATGCGATATGGGATATCCGCTTATACAGATCCAGCTTGATAAATTCATTCTTGACATATTCAGCCGGTATATAAGCATCCACCGGAAGCTGTACGGTTGTCTCAAACCGTTCTTCAACCTTCTCGCCCATCTCCTGACGGATCGCATCATTTAACATCTTGCAGTACAGATCATAACCAACTGCTTCCATATGACCGGACTGATCCTCTCCTAAGATATTTCCCGCGCCACGGATCTCCAGATCCTTCATGGACACCTTGATTCCGGAACCAAGATCGGTAAATTCCCGAATTGCTTTCAGTCTCTTTTCCGCAGTTTCTTTAATAAGTTTATCCCGACGGTACATCAGAAATGCATATGCATTCCGATCTGAACGACCGACACGGCCGCGGAGCTGATACAACTGGGATAAGCCAAATGTATCTGCATCATGAATGATCATGGTATTTGCATTCGGAATATCCAGGCCTGTCTCGATGATCGTCGTAGTAACCAGCACATCAATCTCATGATTGATAAACCGGTACATAATGTCCTCCAGCTGTCGTTCATGCATCTGGCCATGCGCATACTCAACGACTGCATCCGGTACAAGGGATGCGATCTCCGATGTGACCATCTCTATATTATTTACCCGGTTATATACATAATATACCTGACCATCCCGCGCCAGCTCACGCTTGATCGCTTCTTTGACAAGTTCGGGATCAAGCTCCATGACATAGGTCTGGATCGCCCGTCTGTCAACCGGTGCTTCTTCCAGAACACTCATATCCCGGATACCGATCAGGCTCATATGAAGTGTACGAGGAATAGGAGTCGCTGTCAAGGTCAGGACGTCTACATTTGTCTTCATCTGTTTGATTTTTTCTTTATGTGTTACACCAAACCGCTGCTCCTCGTCTATGATCAGCAGACCAAGCTGCTTAAATGCCACATCCTTGGACAACAGCCGATGTGTTCCGATCACGATATCCACCTTTCCGGCCTTCAAATCGGCGATTGTCTCCCGTACCTCCTTCGGTGTACAGAAACGGCATAACAGCCGGATCTCGACCGGGAATTCCTTCATACGTTCTTTGAATGTATTATAATGCTGCTGTGCAAGGATCGTAGTAGGCACAAGATATGCAACCTGTCTGCCATCGTATACTGCCTTAAATGCCGCACGAATCGCAACCTCTGTCTTACCAAATCCCACATCACCACAGATCAGACGATCCATGATCTTGCTGCTCTCCATGTCTGCCTTCGTCTCTGCGATTGCTTTCTTCTGATCATCCGTTTCCTCGTACGGGAACATTTCCTCAAATTCCTGCTGCCAGATCGTATCTTTCGAATAGCAGAAGCCCTGTGATGCCTGTCGTTTCGCATACAGGTTAACCAGCTCTTTCGCGATCGTTGCAACATGACCTTTCACCCGGCTTCTGGTCTTCTCCCAGTCCTTGCTGCCAAGCTTGTTGATCTTCGGTCGTCTGCCCTCTTTATCACTGTATTTCTGGATACAGTCTACCTCAGAAGCCAGTACATAGAGCTTTCCGCCCTCTGCATAATTGATCGTTACATAATCCTTCAAGACACCATCCACTTCAACCTTCTCGATACCGCCATAGATACCAACTCCATAGCGTTCATGGATCACGCAGTCTCCCACACTGATATCGGAGAAATCTTTGATCACTTCACCGGAATACCGTGGCTTCTGATTCTTCTTTTTCTTCGTACTGCTCCGTGCAGTAAAGACGTCGCCTTCATTTATCACAACCAGCTTCAGCTCCGGGAACTCAAATCCTGCCCGAAGTCTTCCTGTCGTAACCATTACCTCTTTCTCGGAAAGAACGCGGTCGGTATCCTCCGAATAGAAGCATGCCACATCATGGCCGGTCAGATTTTCAACCATCCGTTTGGCTCTGGTCGTCGATGGTGAGATAAATACGATTCGATAATTCTTCTCTCTCCATTTTCCGATATCCGCAATTAACGCTTCAAAATTATTTCTGTAGGAATTAACCACACGGCTGTCGTAAGTTACATCATGCCGGATCGTAAAATACCGATCCTCATGATACAGAATAGAAAATGCGAGCGTCTGAAATGCCTGCATTTTCTGCACGATTGCCGGATAGGTAAATAAAATATTCATCATACCCGGAAGGATATAGCCACCCTCCAGGCGGCTCTCCATACTCTCAAGGAAGGTCGCCATATAGTTATCCGCATAATCTGATATCCTCGAGGTCTCATCTAATAAAACAACTGTATTTTTTGTATGAAAGCAGTCTAACAGTGATACGGTCTTACTGTAGAAATACTCTACATAACTGTCGACTCCTGCCATTCCATGGAACTCCGTCAACTGCTCTTTGATCTCTCCGATCTGCTTCTTTAAGCGGGCAGCTTCCTCTGTCTTGAACTCTTTCCGCAGCTTCTCATAATATGGTTTGAATTCCTGCTCCAGCTTACGGATACCCTGCGCCGTCCTGCGATCAGACAACACCATCTCGCTTGCTGGATAGATCTGGATCTCCTGCACCTGTTCGATCGACCGCTGGCTTTCCACATCAAAGCTTCGGATGGTATCGACCTCCGTATCCCACATATCGATACGATATGGACATTCCTCTGTCAGAGGAAAAATATCAATGATACCACCACGCACAGCAAACTGTCCGACACCATCTACACTGTCTGCCTTTTCATACCCCAGTTCCACCAGGCGCTTCTTAAGCGCCTCGACGTCCAGTTCTTCTGCCTCACGGATCGTCACCACATTTTTCTTAATATAGGACAGATCCGGCATCCTATCAAATAACGCATCTACCGTCAGAATGATCGTACAGGCTTCTCCCTCGATCAGTCGTCTGAAAATATCCATCCGCCGTCTGGTGATAGAATTTCCATGGATATCTGAGCTGTAAAATAAAATATCCTTCGACGGATACATATACACCGCTTTATCATAGAAACGGAAGTCCTCATATAACTGTTCCATTCTCTGTTCGCTGTAGGTTACGACCAGCCTTACATGTGCATCGGATGAAAATGCATGCATCAGATACACCCGGTCTGTTCCGTCATTTCCGGATATATTGACGATGCCATCCTGCTCTTTTAACCAGTCCTTTATCTGTATATAATTTTCGGTATGTTTTACAGGCTCATTGATTGCCTTCATATCGACGCCAAATGCCAGGCTGATACAGCCTGGCTCCCTTTCTTTTTTATTTTCTGATTATTTATACCTGTCTGACCATATGCATGGCTACACCCTGTATACGACCTGTTCCGATCAACACATTTGGTCTTTCGGTTAATTATATTTATTCATTGCTGCTGACGCACTGTCTTTTAAGATCAATGCGATCGCATCACAGGCATTATCACAGCCTGCCTTGATCTCCGGAAGTTCATCTTTTCCGAATCTGGATAATACATAATCTGCAAGATCCATACGATCCGGTTTCTTTCCGATTCCGACACGGACACGGACAAATTCCTGTGTTCCCAGATGCGAAATGATATTCTTCATTCCATTATGTCCACCGGCACTTCCCTTTTCACGGATTCTAAGCTTGCCGACTGCCAGATCGATATCATCATAAGCAACGATCACATCGGATGGATCGCATTTGTAATAATCAACCAGCTCCCGGACACTTTCTCCACTCAGATTCATAAATGTCTGTGGCATTGCAAGGATCACTTTCTCTCCTTCTATCATGCCCCTGCCATAGATCGCTTTATGCTTCTTTTCACTCAATTCTATATTATATTTATCTGCAAGTCCTACAATTACGGAAAATCCTACATTATGTCTGGTTCCCGCATATTTGGTTCCCGGATTTCCAAGTCCTACTATCAGTTTCATCTTATCTTGACCTCATTATCTCTTCTGCTTCTGCAAGCTGTTCCAGTGTATTAACACCCTTGATCTGATCTGCATCCTCCATGGCTGCCGCATCGACCGGAAGTCCCATTTTCTTGATGATCTCAATGGTATCCGGCAGATAATATTCACCCTGTGCATTATCATTTGTAATCTGTGAAAGTGCTGCCAGTAATGCATCACATTTGAAAATATACATACCGGAATTTACTTCTCTAACCGCCTGTTCTTCCTCGGTTGCATCCTTCTGTTCTACGATCTTTGATAAGCCTTTCTCATCACGGATAATTCTTCCGTATCCAAATGGATCTGAAAGCATCGCTGAGATAACCGTAACACCATTTCCTGCTGCAACATGCTTCTTGATCGCCTGCTCTAATGTCTTACCGGTTACAAGTGGTGTATCTCCGCAAAGGACAACAACATCGCCCTCTGTGCCGATAAAATCAGAAGCACACTTGACCGCATGACCGGTTCCAAGCTGTTCGGTCTGTAGTGCATAGCTTACTACATCCTGCATTTCTTCTGTCTTATCAAGCTTCGCATAAGTATCTTTAATACTTTTTTCTACTTCTTCTGCCTTGTATCCAACGATCACGCAGACTTTATCACATCCGGCAGCTCTTGCCGCTTCTATCGAATAGTATACCATCGGCTTACCAAGCACCTCGTGCACAACCTTTGGCTTTTCAGATTTCATTCTTGTTCCCTTGCCTGCTGCAAGGATGATTGCTTTCAGCATAATTACCTCCAAATAAAATATGAGATTACCACAGCTAATTTTACTTTATCCCTATTTCATTTTCAACCATATGGTGGAAATATTTCGTACATTCATCAAATTCTTCCTTACCACATGATAAACATTTCATAAATATAATCTCCTCTCAAATTAAATGAACAACTTATTTATTGAATTTCGTCTCACAACCACTTTATTAATCGACACTTTAATCACAATTCATTTTCTGAAAAGGAACAGATATCCCCATCATCGCACCAGCTAAAATCATTATGCTGGCATAAATCTCATTCAAATTAAAACATACCATAATCATAGCCAAAATAACAAAAATGGAGCAAATCCCCAGTTGAAGATTCTTTATTTTTCCTTTTTTATCCTTTTTTAACTTAACTGTTAAAAATCCTACATCCAATAAAATATAGAGAATAAAGTCTACAATGAATAAAGCAATGTTTAAATCTTTTTCATAACAAATCGCTAAAATAATATTATACAATCCCAAAGCCACAGAACATACTTTGGTTAATTTAGCGTTCCAAATCACATTTGGAATCTTCCATTTGAAAGTAGACCAAACAATCAAAAAACAACCCGAAAACAATATCATTACTCTATTTATTTCCATAAACCTTCTCTCCCCTTGTTATAGATCTTTACCATATATAAATACCAATACTAACACTAAAGCCAGCCACTGCATCTACAGTGGCTGGCTCCGTTTCACGTCTTAAGCTTCCAGTGATTCCTGATATTTCTCAAGTATCATCCGCTGCAGACGTTCTCTTGTCTCAGTATTGATTGGATGTGCGATATCTCTGTACTCACCATCTGCTGCTTTCCGGCTAGGCATCGCAATAAACAATCCCTTATCACCCTGGATCACTTTGATATCATGAACTACAAATTCATTATCAATTGTGATCGAAACGACGGCTTTCATCTTACCTTCTTTTTCAACACCCCTGACTCTGATATCGGTCACCTGCATCGTGTGTACCCCCTTGTCTTTCTTATCTGCTACAATGCGTATCTGAAATTCTTCTCCACGATAACCTTGATGTCACCCGGGCTACCCTGATGAACTGTATTTGCACGGATCGTATCTCTACTTTCTACAATACAGTTTTCAATTACACAATTATCCCCAATGTGTACATCGTTCAGAATAATAGAATTTCTGATCACACAGTTGTTGCCAATGTATACCTTCTTAAATAATACTGAATTTTCTACAGTACCATTTATGATACATCCACTTGCTACCAGGCTGTTATTCACAACCGCTTCCCCATTATACTTTGCCGGTGGAAGATCCTCCACCTTGGAGTAGATGTCAGGATGCTGCTTGAAGAAATAGTTTCTTACATCTCTGTTCAGGAAATCCATGTTTGTCTTATAGTAAGACTCCTTGGTTCCGATGTTTCTCCAGTAAGTATCCATCTTATATCCATAAATCTTCTTTACATTCTTATATCTTACAAGAATATCTCTTACAAAATCAGTTCTGCCTTCATTTGCACAGGTTTCCAGTAATTCGATGAGCTGTCTTCTTCTGATCACATAGATACCGGTTGAGATCGTGTTGTTGCCTGCAACCAGTGGCTTCTCCTCGAAATCTACGATACGGTTGTCCGCATCCATCTGTACTACACCGAAACGGTTCACATCATCTTCTCCCGGTTCGAGATCCTTACATACAACTGTAATATCTGCGCCCTTGCTGATGTGTTCTTCCAGAACCTTACCATAATCCAGCTTGTAGATACCATCACCGGATGCAATAACTACATATGGTTCATGACTTTCCTTCAGGAAATTAATGTTCTGATAAAGTGCATCTGCTGTACCTTTATACCAGTAGCTGTTCTCTGATGTAATGGTTGGTGTGAATATATAGAGACCACCCTGTTTTCTTCCGAAATCCCACCATTTGCTGGAATTCAGATGTTCGTTCAGAGATCTGGTATTGTACTGTGTAAATACCGCTACCTTCTGGATATGGGAATTTGTCATATTCGAAAGGGCAAAATCAATAGCTCTGTAACCGCCAGTAATAGGCATCGCTGCAACAGCTCTCTTTGCTGATAATTCGCCCATCTTGTTGCTATTACCACCTGCTAAAATTATACCTAATGCTCTCATCTCTATTCACCTGCCTTTATAATACTTCCGCCACTCTTTAAGTTGCCATCCGGATAATCTTCCGGAGTAGTCACACCAGATATAGCAGTATTCTTACCGATTGTTACACCATCAGGAACAACTGAGTTCTCTCCGATCGTAACAAGTCCAAATGAATAAATCTGTGGCTTGAATTCGTTGACAGCTTCTTCTCCGATTCCAAGCTTAGCATCCTTACCAATCTTAACATTCTCTGCGATGATAGCCTTGTCCATATATGCATTCTCACCGATCGTTGCGTTATTCATAATGATCGAATTACGGATGACTGCACCCTTTTCGATCGTAACGCCGGAACCGATAACGGAATTCTCAACATCGCCGTATACCTCTGTTCCTTCACCGATGATACATCTGCTTACTCTGCCGCTTGCATCTATGTACTGTGGTGGGATCGCATCTGTCTTGGTGTAGATCTTCCAGAACTCCTCATACAGATTGAATTCAGGAACAATATCTACTAACTCCATATTTGCTTCCCAGTAAGAACCAAGTGTTCCTACATCCTTCCAGTAACCCTTGAAGTCGTATGCACAGATCTTCTTGCCATTTGAATGGCAGTATGGAATGATGTGCTTACCAAAGTCACATTCCGGCTGATCCTTCATCTTTACAAGTGCCTCACGAAGCACCTTCCAACTGAATATATATATACCCATAGATGCTTTGTTACTTCTAGGATTTGCAGGTTTCTCCTCAAATTCTGAAATAACATTGTTCTCATCTGTAATTACAACACCAAATCTGCTAGCCTCTTCCCATGGTACCTGATATGTAGCAAGTGTAATATCAGCATCACAGGATTTGTGATATTCCAGCATGTTTTCATAGTCCATCTTGTAGATATGATCACCGGATAATATCAGAACATATTCAGGATTATAATAATCTATAAACTCCAGGTTCTGATAAATAGCATTTGCAGTACCTGTATACCATTCGCTGTTATCACTTTTCTCGTATGGCGGAAGAACTGTCACGCCTCCTATGTTACGATCCAGATCCCAAGGGATACCGATTCCAATATGCTGGTTAAGCCTCAGTGGTCTGTACTGTGTAAGAACACCTACTGTATCAACACCTGAATTAATACAGTTGCTTAATGGGAAATCGATAATTTTGTATTTGCCGCCAAAAGCTACAGCCGGCTTAGCCAGATTAGAGGTCAGAACACCTAAACGGCTTCCCTGTCCTCCTGCAAGAAGCATGGCTATCATTTCTTTTTTAATCATAATGTCACCCCTTCGTGCGTATTAATATAAATGCATTATACCACTGTTTTTGTAATAAGCAAAGTTTTTTATTGCATTTTCACAATAAAAGTTGAAAGAATATAGAAATTTTAAACATTTTTACAAAACAAGCACATATTTTGCATGAATTTTCCATGTATCTTTTAACAATTTTTACTGGTTATTTTTGATTAAAAAAATTTCTTTCCTATATTCTCCGGGTAGAAATGGTTTTCTACTTGTGATAAACTCTACTTAATTATTTTACCGATATACTTTCAGGCTGTTACACAGATTTTGACCTGTCATAATCCCACAAATGCCTGAGTATACGAAGATGAAAGGAAGAAGAACTTATGGCTGAAATTTTAGTAAAAGAATACCGTGGCGATGTTGTTGAAAATGTACATTATGGATCTATTGCTATTGTTTCATCAACCGGCGAAACAATTGCTTATACCGGTGATATTGAGCGCCAGACTTATATGCGTTCCGCAAGCAAACCGATCCAGGTGCTTCCTACCCTGCTTGCAGGTCTTCATAAAAAATATAACCTGAGCGAGGAAGAAGTAACGATCTGTAATTCCTCTCACTGGGGCAGTAATCATCACATCTATGTACTTCAGAGCATCATGGAAAAAACGGGCTTAAAAGAAGAAGATATGATCATGAATCCAACGATCTCCACATCTGCAACACCGCTTGCGGACAAGCTTGCACTTGGTTCCAAGCTGAATCCTGTAGAGGGCAAGAGCCGTTTGCAGCACTGCTGCTCCGGCAAGCACTTAAGCCTTATGATGCTGCAGCGTGAACTGACAGGAAAAGTCACCGGCTACCAGCTTCCGGACTCTCCTGTCCAGAAGCAGATCATTTCATTCTTATCCATGCTAAGCCAGACTCCGACTTACCGGATCAGTCTGGGAATCGACGGCTGTGGTGTTCCGGTATTTGCACTTCCAATGCGTAATATCGCACTTGCTTATGCAAAACTTGCAGATCCGTTCAACCTGCCGGATGATATACGGGAAGCAATCACCTATAACTTCGACTGTATTAACAAGAATCCTGAAAAGATCAACGATTACTTTACACCATCTTACTATGTAAATAAGAACCCGGATCTTCTTATGAAGGACGGTTCCAGAGGTGTGATCTGTATGGCGATCCGAAGCCGGAAGCTCGGTATCGTGATCAAGCTCGAAGATGGCTGGAGCGACGAATATCAGGGAATCATTGTTGCTCGTATTTTGGAGCAGCTTCAGTATGATGATAAAGAACTGATCGAACAGCTTAAGAAAACGTATAACACAAAGATTTATAACGACTGCAAGGATGAGGTCGGACATGCCGAAGCAGATTTTGATATCCATATCGAACAGTCCTATTTCGATGAATTATTCGGAAATGCAGAACCGGAAGAAGACGATTCGGATGAATCTGATGCAGGCACTGCAGACGAAAGCGCTGATTCCGAAGATTCCGATATTGATTCTTCAATCGAATACGAAGACATGGAAGAACTTGAAGATGATGAAGATACCAACGAAACCGATAAATCGTCCGGTCAAAAAAACAGCTTTGAAAGCTCCGACTTTATAAGCACTCTTTTGAATATGCGCGGCAAAAAAGCCCGGTCAAATTCCGAGCATAAGCCTGTCACAGATCATAATGACATGGATGAACCGGAAGACATCGACGAGGGGCCCGAAGCAGATGAGGATATGGAAGATGAGGAACAGCTCCCTGCAGAAGAACGTGCCAGACGCCGTGCAATCCGTGACCGCAGATCCATTCTTGGTCAGAATGTTGTCCTGCCATCATCAAACCAGACTTTCATCCAGAATCCAATGACCGATCCGATGCGTCCTGTAAAATCTGCCAAGGTGATTTCCACCATCCAGAATAATGACGCTGAGTTTGAGGTTTTCGACAGGGAAGACAATGAAGATAACAAAGAGCAGGAATAACACCATGCTTTATAACACTATCAGGATTTATATAAGATTGCATAAAATATAGCATACACATACAGCAACACCCATATGGTTGTTCCATTATAACATGACATATACGAGGATTTCGTTGTGAGCTGCACATTGTCGAATTCGAGTAAGCTACACTAACCTCAAACTACGCTAACGCTTGTTTTCGCTAAGTGTACTTACATGGCACGCACTAACCTCAGACTTCGCGCTAACGCTCGTCTTCACTAAGTGCTCCGCTCAGTTGGCACAGGAGTATTTACGAATCAGACATGTGCTGCGAACAGAAACCGCAGTAAGTCATTTATAGTGGAATAACCATATGGGTGTTGCTGTATGTGTATGCTATATTGAAATCTTATATAAAACCTGAACAACCCATCAAAGCATGGTGTTATTCCTGCTCGTTCTGACATTCAGGGCAGATGCCGACATATTCAAGATTGTGGGATGAAATGATAAAGTCCTCATCCGCCAGTCTGCCCCGCTCATCGATCTCAGGATCATATGGCACATGGCTGTCGAAGATTCTTCCGCATTTAGTACAGATAATATGATAATGCGGAACCGGATTGCCATCAAAATGTTCATTCTTATCAAATGAGAATACATTCATGATAATGCCGTCATCAACCGCATCCGCCAATACTCTGTATACAGTCGATGCACCTATATTATAACCTCTCTCCACCAGGATCTGATGAAGCTGCTGAGCAGTCGGATGACTTTTCAATTCTTTTATAACCGAATATATAACCTGTTTTTGTTTTGTGTTTCTTTTCTCTGCCATACCCATTCACTCCAATGATTTATTCCGATCTTACTTTTGATAAGTTTATACTAACACATATTTTGTCAGGTTTGAATACCTTTTTAAGAATTATTCTCATTAATTTCAACCTTTATCCGGCAATTCACCTGTAAATGGAAGTTTTTGCCGGCAAATTAATATTTATAAATTTATTTTTTATGCTTGACATCCCAAGTGTATTGGTGTACTATCCAACTAGCACAGTAGTTAGGAGGGAAGCATTTGGAATTTAAATCAAACCTGCCGATCTACCTTCAGGTCATCGATGATATAAAAAAGAAGATTATTACAGGTACCCTGCCACTTGGTACCAAGCTCCCATCATCCAGAGAGCTTGCCATCCAATATGACATCAACCCAAACACCGCGGCCCGGGTTTATAACGAGATGGAATCTCTCGGACTGTCATATACGAAACGTGGAATTGGTACATTTGTAACAGAAGATCCTCAGGTAATTGATCGGCTGAAACAGGAACAGTTAAAGCAGATCCTTACAGTTCTGGATGAACAGCTCACCGGCATGGGATATACGCCGGAAGAGATCATCCGATTATTGCAGGACTACTATTCCCTGTAAAAACAAGTATTGAAAGGAATGAATACTATGATTAAATGTGAACACTTAGTAAAAAAGTATATGAGTACGACCGCTGTTTCGGACCTGTCACTGGATATCATATCCGGTAACATTTATGCTCTACTCGGTCCAAACGGAAGCGGTAAATCCACCCTTATGAAAATGATCGCCGGGCTTTCAAAACCGTCCTCCGGTACGATCACAATGGATAACCGTCCACTGGATTACAGAGCAAAGGCGCATATCGCATATATGCCTACAGAAGCCTATTTCTTCGGTTATATGAACTGCATCGATGTCGGAAAATATTACCGTGATTTCTTCGCTGATTTTGATTATGACAAATACATGCGACTGTTACAGGAAATGGATCTGTCGCCAAAGCAAAAAGTGCGTGAGATGTCATCCGGTATGATGGCAAAGCTGAAGATCGTTGCAACACTTTCAAGGAATTCGGAAGTTATTATGTTAGACGAACCGTTAAACGGCATCGATATCATTGCCCGCGAGAAGATCATTCATACAATCGTGTCTAATATCTCAGACGACACTGCCGTTATCATGTCAAGCCATCTGGTGGATGAACTGGAAAAGATCATTGATCATGCCATCTTCATCAAAAACGGAACCTGTGTATTACAGGGTAATGCAGAAGAACTTCGTATCGCACAGGGCAAATCCATTGTTGATATGTATAAAGAAATCTACGCATAAACTGGGAGGTATTCAATTATGTTAAAAATGTTAAAATATGAATTTCGCCGTGGAATCTTTCCACTTCTGATCGTAGGGATCGTCATAGCTGCCATTGAGCTTTACTTTCTCATTGGTACGTTAACCGAACATGCAGATCACTCTGTTATTGCTGTTTCCCTGCTTATTCTCGCGGCTTTCTGCTGTTACCTGTTTGTATTGATCTACGGCATAATCAGTTACAGCCAGGATCTGAAAAACAAATCAGGATATCTGGTCTTTATGGCTCCTATATCCAGCTATAAAGTAATCGGCGCCAAACTGTTATCCATCCTGCTGACAGGTGCAATAATCGTTGCTGTTATATTTGGATTACTGACCTTAGATCTCAGCCTGGCATACTCCACATATGACTCCATTGATACTTTTTATGATTTTCTAAGTAATATTCTTGAAATGGGGGGATATTCCCTGGGCGGCGTTATCTTAAGATTACTGGCATTTATCCTTGTATTTCTGATCCAGTTCTTTATGACGATCACACTTGCCTACCTTGCGGTATCGGTATGCTCCACCATTCTTCAGACAAAGAAGATTAAAGGTTTTATCAGTTTCATACTGTTCATCGTCTTCTATGTGATCCTGTCTGTAATTGCTTCTAAGATTCCCCATCTGTCCAATCCCGGACCGGATGCAACATTTATGGAAGCCATGTATGCCATGATCCCACAGATCGCACTCTACTTCGTAGTAATGGTGGCAAGCTATATCGGAAGCTCCGTGCTCCTCGAAAAGAAGATCAGCTTGTAAATATACTCAGCACGAACGAACAGGCAGCAACCCTCAACCGGGGCATTCTCAAACACGCATGACTACCTTCATTTCAACTTCGATTCGATCTGCATGCTGCGCCGGACACGATACATTCGTTGTGTCCTTTGCAGCAGCATCGAATCGTTGAAACTCAGTCGTTCATGCTATGGTTTGAAAATGCCCCGGTTGAGGGTTACCACCTGTTCTGTTTTTATTACTAAAATGTGTTTCCGCCCCTACACCCCTATGGTGTGCAGGTCGATCCAGTTATAGATATCGTAATATGCCTGAATGTTGTTGATCTCGTTTATGACTTCGTGACGCGCATCCTTGTACAGGATGCATTTGACATCATCTGTGATATATCTGCTGTATTTGTTGTATAAAAGCTTCACGTCCAGGCCATAGTGTCCGACCGGATCTTTGCTTCCTGATATGAATAATACCGGCATATTCTTTGGCACATTTGCCAGATTATCCTCATCCTGAATAAATTCCAGTGTTTTGAATAACGTCTTGTAGCCCTTTACCGTAAAAGTATAGTCATACATCGGATCTGCCATATATTTGTCAACCTGAACATAGTCTCTGCTCAGCCAGTCTTTCACGGTACGCTTCCGCTTCTCACCGTTCATGATCGTCATTCTGGGAATACCGAAAAGGTAAGTACCAAATGCAAGCACCTGCAACAATTTGCTTCTATGCTTCTCACCACGGAGCATACTCTCCACTCCGGCTACCGCCTCTCCGATCTTCAGCATACACTTCGGATGTCCGCCCGTTCCCATACAGATAAAACCATCTATGCTGGCATTTTTCTGCAGCTTTGCAGGGTACTTTGGATCTTTTGCATATTCGCACATATATCTTCTTGCAATAAATGATCCCATGCTGTGTCCCATAAGAAAATACGGAAGATTCGGATATGCCCGTTTTACGCATCTGGTCACACGATGAACATCTGCTGCCATCGTCTTACTTGCATCATAAGCATACATATAACCCATCTCGGATTTATTTCTGGCTGTTAGGCCATGCCCCAGATGATCATTTCCACATACCAGAATTCCTCTGGCAGCCATAAATCTTGCAAAATGATCATAACGCTCCATGTCCTCTATCATACCATGAGAGATCTGAAGCACCGCCTTGATCTCACCCTGTGGAATCCAGACGATGACATGTAATTTATCTCTTCCGTTGGATGATGGAATATATGTCTCTTTTTTCTTTACGTTCTGTTTCATAAGCAACCTCCCATTGTTAGTATCCGCTTTCGAAAAAAAATTTATGTATTCGGCTCCTGATTTTCTTCCTTCCAGTAGATATTTCTGTGTTCTACAGAGGTCGAGAATGCGATCAAAGTCTTTGTTTTTCCAAATCTCTGCAATTCACCGATAAACAGATCCAGTGCCATCGTTGTCTCAAAGATAACCTCGATCAGCATGGAATAGTCACCGGTCACACAATTACATTCCACAACATTTTTGCAGTTCTTGATAAATGGATAAAAATCCTGTTTGTCGTTCGGCTCTACCTCTAAATTAATAAATGCTTTTGTATAATATCCCAGTGCGATCGGATTGATCTGTACCTGAAAGCCCTCGATCACCCCTGCTTCCTTTAACCGCTCTATTCTTGTAGATACTGCTGTTGATGACAGAAAAACACATTCCGCAATATCCTTTAAAGACATACGAGCATCCTTCTCTAACAGTTCCAGAATCTTCTGATCTACCTCATCCAGACAGTAAGCTGTCTCTTTTACTTCATGCATAGTTTTACTCTCCATTTTCTTATACATCTCATCTGCCAAATACCTTTATTTATATAGAAACTTTGGTATAGAAAAAGGACATCCTTCATCTGAGAAGGACATCCCTTTCATATTTCTGATATCAATGTACTTCTATCTATCCTGTCTGTATTTTACTACTAATAACAGGATAAATCCAGCACTAAAAATACCATGTAGTATTGCATCTATATATTTTACGGGAATATACCCTTGATCTCTTCCGTATGGATCAATCGTTTTAAAGCAATGATATAGGCTGCCATCCGCAAAGTACAATGACTCTTTTTGCTCTCCTCCACGATTTCTCCAAATGCTTTCGTCATGATCGTTTCAAGCATCTCATTTACCTGCGGTTTTTCCCATGTCATTTCCTGAATGTTCTGTACCCATTCAAAATAAGAAACAATAACACCGCCGCTGTTTGCAAAAATATCCGGCACAAGCCTGATACCTCTTTCTGCAAGGATCGGATCTGCATCTGCTGCCGTCGGTCCATTTGCACCCTCAACAATATAAGAACATTTTAATTTCTCCGCAACCTCTTTTGTAATCTGATTTTCAAGCGCTGCGGGAACCAACACATCACAATCACAGGTAAGAATATCTGTATTCGAAATATGGGTAACACCATCTTCCCGATAGTCTGCAAGCAGACCACCGGCTTCTACATAAGCTGTTACCTTATCTGCATCCAATCCGGTCTCTTTATAGATTCCACCCGACACATCACTGATCGCTACAACAACCGCACCTCTATGTCCAAATATTCTGGCTGTATTGCCGCCAACATTACCGCATCCCTGAATTGCAACCTTAGTACCCTCTAACGCCTTGCCATCTTCTGCAAGAAGGAGCTTGGTGCTGATCACAACTCCACGTCCGGTTGCCGATGGTCTTCCCTTGGAACCGCCAAGTTCCAGCGGTTTTCCTGTCACGACTCCGGGACAAGGTTTTCCCTTTAACTGGCTGTATGTATCTAACACCCATGTCATAATCTGTGCATTTGTATTTACATCAGGAGCAGGTATATCGGTATCTGCTCCGATGATCGGCTCGATCGCATAGGTATATCTTCTCGTCAATGCACACAATTCCCGTCTGGAAAGTGTAGCCGGATCTACTTTGATACCACCCTTCGCTCCTCCAAATGGTATATTTGCCACTGCACATTTTAATGACATCCATGTTGCAAGTGCTTTGACTTCATTCAGTGATACGTTCTTGTGATAACGTATACCTCCTTTGAACGGTCCTCTGATATTTGAATGCTGGACTCTGTATCCTTCAAATACCTTAACACTTCCGTCATCCATCTCCACAGGAAGGTAAACCTTAGTCTCACGCTGTGGATTTTTGATGATCTCAAACATCCTCTTGTCAATTCCACCAATGTTCATGGCTTCTTCCATCACTGCTACCACATTCTCATACGGGTCGTACTGTCTGCTCATCTTCGTATCTCCTCGTTTAACAAATATTTTATTGTCACGAGTTATCCGGTGTTACCTGTAAGGGATAAACCTTTTGACAAGAGGCATTCTAGTTCTCCTGCATTTATACGTCAATATCTCAAGTCAAAGACCATCCAAAATGATATTTTCAAGTATTTTATCTTAATAATGTATATTTATAGCAGTTCAAACTTGAAATAATCAAGTTTAATTTGTAACATTGATCACATATAACTGGTGCAGTGCTCTTGTACAGGAAATGTAAAATGCGTGCCGGCTGATCCGGTTTTCCATCACATCCTGTTCATTGATAACAAATACTGCATCGAATTCCATACCCTTTGCAAGAAACTTCGGAAGAACAACCACACCGCCATTATAGACGGTCGACTGGTTCGTAAGATATGTCACCTGCTCATATTCTTCCAGTTCTTTATACATGGCAAATGCACGTTCTTCATCATCACAGAGAATTGCCACATTATCAAAATCATCCAGTTCTCCATAATCAAGCTTCTCTGCGATAAATCCGGCAGCGTCCTCTATGCTCTCTGCCTGCTCCGTCACCGGCTCCATGCCATGGCGGTTGAGTGGATGGGCTTCCCCCTCGTCTGACGCCCGGTCTGCTTCCAGAATCCTGTTACAGAATTCTGTGATCTCACAGGTTGAACGATATGCAGTATCCAGAGTCTTGATCTGGCAGCCGCCTGTTCCTCCATGCGGCACAAATACCGTCTGCAATACATCCAGCACCGTTTCCTCCGGATTATAATAAAGCACCTGCAGGCTGTCTCCCAGTATCGTCTTTTTACATTTAAAGATACGATCCAGTACTGCATACTGGAATATGTTGTAATCCTGCATCTCATCAATCACGAGATGCTTGATATTGTCATAGGACTTGCATCCATAGAAATAAATCTGCAGATAAAAGACTGCCAGAATATCTTCATAGCATACCTTTCCATATTCATTCCGGTATTGTTCGATGCCCGGATGCTGTTCAGCCTGACTGTTAAGAAAGTCCTGATATAATTCGATCAGGTTGCGCTCCGCATACTGATAGATCATCTCTTTTGTGATCTGGTTCTCCATCTTCTGATGCTTCTCATCCGTAAATGCCTGATCCTGTTCATCCTCTACCCGGTCTGCTATAAAATATGCGATCTTCTCAAAACGTTCATAGACCGGATATCTGGCAAAACGATTATAGAACATCTTCTCGATCTGGTCCTTTGTAAATACTGTTTTCTCAAAATGGAAATCTTTAAACTTAATATTTGCCGTATACTCTTCCAGATATTTGTTAAATGCCTGATAGAACGCTATCGATGATTTCCATGCAATATTCTTCATCTCCGGACTTTCCATATCGGGATGTGTCGTGATCCGGTCTGCCTGTTCCAGCTTTGTCTCATAATCACAGTCCACAAACAGGATTTCCTCCATCAGAGAATCAAATTCCTTCTCCGGTACATTATCCTCGCCGACCTCCGGCAGCACACCGGCAATATAATCGCCAAAGATTCCATTTGGCGACAGGATCATAACATTGTCTGCAGACATCGTCTTACGATTGTTGAATAACAGCCACGCCAGTCTGTGCATCGCAACTACTGTCTTACCACTTCCTGCCCGTCCATCCACAATAAGATTATAAGCTGTCTTATTACGGATCAATGCATTCTGTTCTTTCTGGATCGTTGCAACTACGGATTTCATCTTCGTGCCGCTGTTCTTTCCCAGTGCATCAAGCAGGATCATATCATTGATCTTCTCATCGGTATCGACTGCATTATGCAGTCTTCCATTACTGATATCAAATTGCTTCTTCTCTACGATCTTTCCAAAATATTCTTTATCGGGTGCCTGATAGGATGCCTCGCCCTTCTCATAATCATAATACATCGATGCGATCGGAGCACGCCAGTCATAGACCTTCTGATCCTGTTCTTCCATCGACCAGTAGCCGTTTGTTCCGATATAGACCGGAAGAACCTGTCCATCCTCCTGATACTCAAATGCAATCTTTCCAAAATACGGACTCTCGATCTGGTGCGCCAGTACATCTACCTGCTTTGCCGCATGTTCGATAAAAAATGTATCGTTATTTACATTGTTCATGTTCTGCAGGAATTCCTCGTCGTCCATATCTCCATGGCTGTCACGCATATATTTCTTCTGCGCTTTGATCGCCTGATTCCGATAGTCGATGCTCTCCTGTGTGGTCTGAAGATCACACTGCAGCTCATTTTCTACTTCTTCAAAATATTCCTGTTCTTCTTCCAGCGTTGTCTCTCTATATGTTTCCTGAACCTGTTTCTTGTCCATTTTCTTTCCTTTCAAAACAGACACCATCCAAAATCAAATCCACCTGACTTCAAATGATGCCTGTACATTTTACTTCTTTATAATTGTGACTCTTTTTGCTGCACTGCTCTGTGCACTGCCGCTTACTGCCTTTACCGTATATACATAGCGATAACCGGATCTTGCCGTCTTATCTTTCCAGTAAGGATCCGTTGTTGTTCCAATCTGTTTCATGGAGCCTTTTTCTTCCTGTCTGTATATCTTATACTTCTTTGCTCCTTTGATTGATTTCCATTTTACTGCAACACCGTAGCTGCGTTCTTTTACCGATATTGCCGGTCTGGTCAGTCTCCGGGTTACTACCGCATCGCTGTAAGCACCAAAAGATGTGCCCTTTCTAGCCCGGATTCTATATGCATACCATGTGCCTGATTTTGCAGATGTGTCTACATAAGTCAATGTGTCTCCGGAATTGACATCTCCGATTCTCTGCCATTTTCCTTTATATGTTCTGCGATAGATCCGATAGCCCTCTGCTCCCGGTACGCTGTCCCAGTTCAAAGACAAGCCACTCTTCTGGTTTGCTACCGTTTTCAGTTCTGCTGCTGCAAGCCGGATCGTATATGGACATTCGATCTTTCCGGTATAATTTCCGGTTCCGGTCACAACACAGGTTGCACTTCCTACCTTTTTGGCATTTCTGTATGTTACCGTATAATCTTCTTTATTCAATCCGGCAACTGTCACGGACGGCTTACAGCTCTTACCCGCATACTGATATACTTTCTTTGACAGTGTTGCTGTAAGACCGGATATATCCTTCGGCGTTACAGTCAGCGTATAACTTGCCAATGTCGTTTTATATGCTGCATCTGCTCCGACCGTTGCAGTGATCGCGCAGCTTCCTACACCCTTTATCGAAATATAGCCTTTTTCATCTGCTTCCGCAATTCTGGTATTAGATGACTGATATGTCACTTTTCCCTCTGAATTGGTCGTAACTTTATACCGATATGCCTTGCTTCCATATTCTCTGGTAACTGTCTGCTTGGAAAATGCAGTCTGCGATTCCGGCTTTTCATTTCCATTTTCATCATAATCTGTATACTGGACCTTCAGACCCGACTGATCAAAATAATCATGAAGATTAACATAGCCCCAGCCATATTGTGGATCCCAGCCATAGGTTCCCTTATCAACGGCATATTTCTTAAGTACCTTCTTCACACCCTTGTAGTTCAGTGATGGCTGGATCATCTTCACATATGCCACCGCCGCTGTTATATGTGGCGTTGCCATAGAGGTACCGGACATTTTCTGATACTTACCCTTCAGATATGTTGATACAACACTGGTTCCCGGTGCGCAGAAATCAACAGTATCTCCATAGTTGGAATAGCTGGCTGCAAAATTCTCATTGCTGTTCATCGCAGTTACAGTTATTACATTTCCTCTGTTTGCAGGGTAAGTTGTGCTGACATCCGTTGCATAATTACCGGCTGCACAGCAGACAACCGTTCCAGATGTCTCTGCCTTCTTTAATACATCCTTTAATAACGTAGAATATTTCCAGAATAATCCTGTCCATCCAAGGCTCATATTTACTACATCTGCCTTTTGGGATACCGCATATTGTAATGCGCTCCGGATTGCAAGATTTGACGATTTACCTGCATCATCAAAGGTTTTAAGGATCATCAGTTTTACATTTTCCGGTGTATTATCTGCAATGATACCGGCTACATGGGTTCCGTGTCCATTTCCATCCGTATATGCCTTGTTTTTGCTTACTTTATCTTTTCCCTGAAAACAATAACTATGCTTGGTATCTATTCTGCCCTTAAAAATCTTATTCGTTGCATCCAAACCTGTATCAATAATGGCAACTGTCACTTCCTGATCGATCACATAATAATCATATTCTGCTTTCAGATAGCCAAATCCCATCACGCTGCCGCCCCAGGACAGGGAATTATGGTCTTCAATGTCCGGAACATCTGCAAGAATATCACTGTCTACCACCTGATCGATAAAACAATGATCCGTACCATAAGCATCCGCTAACTCATAATAAGCATATTCCGTATCCGCAGTTGTATCAAACTGCAGCACATATTCATCATAATCTCCATAATGAAGGATCTCGGATGCACCATAGCTGTCTGTAAGCTGCGCTCCATCCGTCAATACCATCAGACGCTTTAACTGATATTTGTCATTGGAGTCTGTACTTCCATCGGATCCTGGTTCTGTTGTTTCTGTATCCGGTACTGTGTAGTCCTGATCCCAGTTATCATTGATCAGTTCTACCACATCAGAAGCATCTTTCGCTTCCTTCACCGGAACCCCGGCAATATATTCTACCGGATCTCGATTCTCCGCACTCTCATCCTGTATATCCTGATCACAGATCTCCATCGCTTCGTCCGTCGGCTCTGTCGTATCACTCAGCCCGGCAACCGTATAATCTTTCCCATTGATCTGTACTGTATGATCCTGCTGTTCTTTCGAAGCAAGCTCACTCATATCATATGTATGAATCGTTGTATCTGTCTGTCCTGTACTGGTTCTATTGGCATCGTGCAGGCTGTCCCAGGAAAAAACCGTGCTCGCTAATATAGCCGCCATCCCTATGCAGATACCGGCTTTTTTATAATTCTTCTTTTTCCTATAAAACAGCTTTTCTCGTTTCTGTCTATTGTTCATTTCTTTTCTCTTTTCATCATATCACTTATGTGTAAATCCAATTTCCCTTTTTATTTTAAACCATCTTGCTGATAACTTCTATAGTTAATTTTCAGGTTCTGCTAATATATTTACCGCAAATATATTTATGTGTCTTTTTTTGTACATCGTTTTTTGTATTCTCTATATAACAAAAACCTGTATACATTAACCACAATTCCGTTTTTCTTATTTTTCTCTATAGACAAACGGTAGGTTGACCACATTTTCGATCGGAGGGATTCATATGTCACATTCAAATTCTAATTCGGGAGGATGCCTCCCAGGCATCATTATTTTTCTTATTATCTGTTACATCATCGGTGCTGTCAGTGACAGCGGAAAGCATACCTGCTATTATATCGGATGCGACCGGGAAGTGGATAAAAACGAAACCTACTGCTGGTACCACAAAGATTACGGTCACCGTAAATCCTATAATGTTACAACGCAGGCAACGACTGAATCCAATTATCATAAACAGTCCTCTTCTTCATCCCGTTATTCTACGGCAACTGAAGCTGCTCATTCTCAGGATGTTTACGACTCCTACGATGATGGATATGATGACGTATATGACAATATGGGAGATTACGATGAAGATCGATATGATGAAGATGACGATTATCGGGACGGTGTAGACGATGCCATTGATGAATTTGGTTACTACTAAGATCTTCAGGATATCGTTTTCATGAACATTTTATAGTCATTCCTCTGATTTCATGTTAGAATAAGACATTCAATGAAATCGGAGGAATTTTTTATGAGTAACGAAGGCAAGAAATGTACGGTTCACTATACAGGAACATTTAACGATGGAACAAAATTTGATTCATCTTATGACCGTGGTGAACCGATCGACTTTGTATGCGGTGCGGGCATGATGATCAAGGGATTTGACGAAGCTGTTAAGGGCATGGCGATCGGTGATATCATCGATGTACACCTTATGCCGGAAGAAGCATACGGCATGCCGGATCCCGACAATATCTTAACTGTTGAGATCAACCAGCTTCCCGGTGCTGAGGATCTGGAAATTGACCAGAAGGTATTCCTGTCAAATCCAGCCGGACAGTCTTTCCCTGTTAAGGTAACCGCCAAGGATGATACTACGATCACCTTTGACGCAAACCATGAGATGGCAGGCAAAGAACTGAACTTCAAGATTGAACTTCTGGATGTAGAATAAACAGAAAAAAATTATGTACACCTGATATAAAATCTCCCAGACGTTCCGGATATGATATACTACGAATTTCTACTCGTCACACGCATCTATCATATCCGGAACGTCTGGGAGATTTTTTATACCAAGTGTACATAATTTTCTCCTGCCATACATTTTTCCAACTCATCCATATACCGCACCATCCTTTCAATTATCGTTGTTCCAAGTATACCACATTATATCCTCTAACATCTTCTCAACCTACATAAGCCTGAATCCAGCTTGTAATACAAAACTGCCATATTAAGACCTCAAGCGAGGATTTCTTTATGAAATGCATATACCAGCAAATGTGGGTGCCTGTCTGAGCCCAAAGGGCGAGTTGGCACAGGAACATTTGCGAATCAGGTATATGCAGTTCATCGAAACCACAGCGTGTCTTAATATGGCAGTTTTGTATTACAAGCCAATTCAGGCTTTATTCATTTTACTCGTCGAATTCGTAGTCTTTGCCCGGAAGGATTGCGTTTAAAGCAATTCCAAGGATAGCTGCGATAGCAAGTGATGTTAATGTGATAGATGTTCCTGCAACTGTGAAGGTAATACCATTACCGAATCCAAGTCCGCTGACAAGGATAACAGCAGCAACGATCAGGTTACGCGACTTTGTGAAATCCACCTTGTTCTCAACAACATTACGAACACCAATTGCTGAGATCATTCCGTACAGCATGAAGCTGACACCACCAATGATCGACGCAGGAAGTGAACCGATACACTCAGCAACCTTTGGTGAAAAGCTGAGAAGGATCGCATATACAGCAGCCAGACGTACAACTCTTGGATCGTATACACGGCTAAGCTCAAGAACACCGGTATTCTCACCGTATGTTGTATTTGCAGGACCACCGAATGCAGCAGCAAACGCTGTAGCAAGACCATCACCGATCAGAGTTCTGTGAAGTCCCGGATCCTTGATGAAATTATTTCCTGTTGTAGCTGAGATTGCTGAGATATCTCCGATATGCTCCATCATGGTTGCAAGAGCGATAGGTGCCATTACAAGGATGGAAGTAATATTAAATTTACAAAGCTGGAATGGAGGAAGATCCACCCATCCGGCATCCTTTACTGCCTTAAATGTGAAGATTGCAGATCCGTCCGGATTGTGAACACCACATTTGAAAAGAATAAATGCAACTACATATGAGATCACAACACCCATAAGAATCGGAATGATCTTGAACATTCCTTTGCCCCAGATATTAAAGATTACAATAACCGCAAATGCGATAATTGCAAGAATCCAGTTTGTTTTTGCATTATTTACGGCTGATGGCGCAAGACTCAGGCCGATACAGATAATGATCGGACCGGTAACAACAGGTGGGAGGAAACGCATAACACGTTTTACGCCAACCAGTTTTACAACCAGCGCAAGAACCAGATACAACGCACCTGCTACTACGATACCGCCACATGCATAAGGTAATTTCTCACCCATAGACATATCTTTGAAGATTCCGGTATCAAGATTTGCGACTGTATTAAAGCCTCCTAAGAAAGCAAATGAGGAACCCAAAAATGCAGGCACCTTTAATTTTGTACATAAATGGAAGAATAATGTTCCGATTCCGGCACAGATCAGTGTAACCTGAATGGATAAGCCCTCTCCATTAAAATAAGTATTTACCAGAATCGGTACTAAAATAGTTGCACCAAACATGGCAAACATGTGCTGCAAACCTAACAGCAACATTTTCGGAACACCCAGTTCCCTTGCATCATAAATCGCTTCTTTTTTCTGATTCATAATAATCTCCCTTCTTCTATTGTACCTGTTTTACTGTGATCCTATCGATTGAAATGCACGCCTTCTTTCGACAAAACCTCCAGCACACCATCTTTACGATGATAACATAAGAAGGGAGATTTGTGAACTGCAAATCTCCCTGTTTTTTATAAATTTGTTATATTTGTAAAAACTTTCGATATTAAAAGTTTTTAGGTCGTTTTTTATTTCAGATCATTCAATTTTGAACATTATGGCCAAATGACTTATTCAACATTTTTCAGCGCCTCATCCATCGGGATCCGTTTGATCCTTCTTACCTGAAAAACAGCGATGATTCCATAGGCTGCCATCGACAGGATAAAGATCGCAGGATAAATATACGGAGCAATGTAGATCGTCATCCATCCACTGATTGCCTCCTTCATCATCACATAATAGATGCCGGAGATCGCTACCTTCGAAAGAAGGATTCCAAAGATAACACATACTGCCATCACCCATGTTGTCGCAGACAGATATAATCTGTTGATCTCTTTGTTCTCATATCCAAGGATCTTTACCATGGATATTGATATGGTATTCCTCTCAATGATCAGCTTTGTAAGCAGATAAACCATCAGCATGAACATCGCCAGTGCAAATACCTCAAACATATAAAACATCTGGCCCATGGAACGATCAAGCTGTCTTGATACCTTTGTCAGATCTTCCTCTGTAACGACTGTCGCGATCAGCTTCTCATCAATATCAGTCAGCTTCTCATTTGAGAAATATCCTGAGAAATATTCATCCTCGACATCGAACATTTCCCGATATGTCTTCGCATTCATAAATACTGCCAATGCCGCAGGATATGTGCACACACCGGAAACCTTTATCTTATAAGAATCAGATGAATATTCCTTATCCAGCGTGATCGTATCCCCGTTTTTCAGTTTATATTTGTCACGAAGCCCGTCAGAGATCAGCATTTCTCCATCCGCAGGCTGTACCTTGGAATACTTGCTGTCATCCGAGATACCATAGACCATGACTTCTTCATCTCTTATATCTGTTTTATAGATCAGGGAAGTTACCAAGTATTTCTCTGCATCCTTGTTCTCTGTTTCCACAGGCATTTTCAAAACGTACTGATAATCCGCAAGCATATTGTCCAGCGTTTCATCCTGATAGTGTTTTAAAAGCGGCGACATCATCATTCCGAACATCAGCAGAACGATAGCAAATGTTACTCCGATAAATAATACGATATAGCTTGGCAGATTCTGCAGGATCACACGTATACGGAATCTGGTAAAGAAACGGAAATGTGGCAGCTTGACCGCTTTCTTTCTCTTTGACTTTGAAAGATCCCGTCTGATAAACCGAAGCGGTGACATACGGAGCTTCGAATAGATCATCCATGCTGTTATGACAAGCATCAGCACGATCGGAATAACCGTCGTTTTTACAAATGCTTCCGCATTCCATTTTGTCACATATTTTGTCAGACTGTAACTTCCATAATACATTGCCACACAGACATTTTTAAACACTGTATATCCCAGAACATTTCCGATTACAGCTGCTACTAATGTAACCAGGATCGGAAGAGAAATGTAATGTGCCAGTAATTCTCCTCTTGTGTAACCGGAGGCCCGAAGAGTACCGATCGTGCCGGCTTCCTTTACGATCGTATTGTTGATCGTAATCGCAAAGATAAATGCCATGATCACGATTATAATATAAAGCAGTGTTTCCACCATTATCGAATCACTACCCATATCCTCTCCGGTAAAATTAATTGCCTGATTCGTATATCTTGGAATAAACTTCTCCACTTCTCCATATTGACTGATCACCTTTGCAAGATCATCGGATACATCCTTCTCCGCTTTCTCATCTTCAGGTTCATCGTCATAGATCCAGGCATAAGAATAATGCATCAGCCCTTTGTCAAAGCTTTCAAACCGTTCATCCGTTATGATCGCAACACCGAACAACACGGAATCAAACATCGTATCATTATTATTCTGGAACAAAGCACTGTAATCAGATAATGCTACAAAGCCCGATACCTTATATGTCTGTCCATCAACCGACAGATCATCTCCTACCTTGATCCCATTATTTTCCGCATACATACGGTCCATTGCGATCTCATCTTCTGCCGCAGGGAACGCTCCCTCCATCAGACAAACCTTATCCACATCTGTACGATTCTTAAAAATACGGAGTGTGCTTTCATCCCCATCTTTTTCTACAATTTTCTCATAGTAATAATCCTCATACAGCTTTACCCCCTCATCTTCAATCGCTTTAATCGCCTCGGATGATGCTTCATCCTTGTACTCAAAATTACCATTCTCGATATTATACTTATCAAAGCTCTCATCATATGTAGCGATCATACTCTTACCGGCTACCAGAAAGCCGGACACAAAACCAATACTCAAGATCATAAACAGGAAAATAACCAGATACTTTCCAAGATCGGCAGCCAGCTCCTTCGGCAGCCGTTTCCATAATGGATTCTTCATATTATAAATTCTCCTTTTCTCTCTGCCACTTCTGTATTACCAGTCAAGCTCCATTGCAGGAACCTTTACATCATTTACTATATTCTTACGGATCATTCCATCACGCAGTTTGATCACACGGTCTGCCATATTCTTGATCGCATCATTATGTGTAACCATGATAACGGTATTTCCATATTTCTGATTTACATCCTCGATCAGCTTCAGGATCTCCTTCGAGGTCTTATAATCAAGTGCACCTGTCGGTTCATCACAGAGCAGGATATCCGGATTCTTAACGATAGCCCTTCCGATCGATGTTCTCTGCTGCTGTCCACCGGACAACTGATTCGGAAGCTTATGTCTGTGCTCATATAAACCAAGCGTCTTTAAGATATCATCGACATCGAGCGGTGAATCACTTAAATATGCACCAACCTCTACATTTTCCTTTACGTTCAGATTCGGGATCAGATTATACATCTGGAATACATAGCCAAGATGCTTTCTCCTGTACTGTGTCAGCGTCTTCTCATCCATATCAACTGTTTTTTCCCCATTGATCGCTATATAACCACTGTCGGCGTTATCGATTCCCCCTATGATATTCAGTAACGTAGACTTACCGGATCCGGATGGTCCAAGCAAGACACAGATTTCTCCCTTCGTCACTGTAAAATCCAGTCCTCTTAATACCTCTGTCCGGTTCTCCCCTGATCCGAAGCTCTTTTTCAGACCACTGATCTGTAAAAAATTCTGATTTTCCATTTTGTCTCCTCCATTCTCCAGTACTTTCTATCACACTGGTATATCTTTTTATGATTAACGTTTATCGCTTTGAACATTTGAATATGTGTTCATATGATTAATAGCACAAAACAACTGTATTGTCAATGGTTCTGTTGCAAATTTCAAATTTTTGTTAGTTTTAACTAACATTGTACTATTATACATCTATTCCCGGCACAGAACATGTAAAAAGCACATGCTTATTGATATATTTTTATCATTAAGCATGTGCTTTTACTGTTTTTTGTTTCTATCTGCTCTGCAAAGAGGCATTTTATCTGAAGTTATATTCCCGGATCTCGCAGTTCTTAATCCCGAAATGTGCAAATTCTTCATTTGTCATATCATAAAAATACGACTGTACGATCCTTGAAATTCCATTATGTGCAACAAGCAGATATGTCTTATGTTCAGACTCCGCTTTTATATCATCCAACAGATTATAGACACGCTGGCACAGATGCATCATCGTCTCTCCGCCATCATAATGATCCAGGAAATGGGATTTTGCTTCCATGAATTCTGCTCCATTTCTGGGTGTTGATTCAAACCGTCCAAAGTTTTGCTCCTTCAATCTCGGCTCCATCCGCATCGGAATCCCTGTCATTTCCGATATATGTCTGGCAGTCTCGGCCGCACGAACAAGTGGGGAATATAATATCTCATCGATCCCCGGCTGTTCTTCTGCCAGTTTTCTTCCAAGTTCTTCTGCCTGCCGGTGTCCCAGCTCTGTCAGCTCAATATCCGTTGCACCGCAGATCTTATTCTCCACGTTCCAGATGGTCTGGCCGTGCCTCGTAAAAAATACTTTTCCCATGTTATCTCCTTATTCTTATACTATAGAATTGGATTATATATACTATAATTTCACACCGGCTGTCAACTTTATTCCACAGGATTTCACAGACGTTCAGCCACCGCGATTCCGGTGGCGGTGGCTGCGAGTCCGCCTTTTCCGGTCTCCCGGAGATCCTTATGCATCAGGTCGCCGATTTCCCGCATCGCATCGATTACCTCGTCTGCAGGAATAGCACTTTCAATCCCTGCCAATGCCATATCAACAGCGCACAGCGCATTCATGGCACCGGACGCATTTCGCTTCACACATGGCACCTCCACCAATCCTGCAACCGGATCACACACCAGTCCAAGCAGGCTCTTTAATGCCATCGCTGCTGCCTGAGTAATGAGATGGCTGCTGCCGCTCTTTAACCATGCAAGTGCACCTGCTGCCATAGCGGAAGATGCCCCGATCTCTGCCTGACATCCGCCTCTTGCCCCTGATATGCTTGCCCGTCTTGCGATCACATCCCCGATGCCTGCTGCCACAAACAGAGCCTTTACCATATCATTTTCCGAGGTGTTCGTCATTCTTTCATATGTGATCAATATCGCAGGCACAACACCACAGGAGCCTGCCGTCGGTGCTGCCACGATTCGCTTCATGCAGGCGTTGCTCTCCGCCATCTTGATTGCCCTTGCCATGACTGCTCCGCCAAATTTACCACACATACATTTGTGTGTTGCCGCATAATCAGCCATTTTTTTACCATTTTTCCCGGACAGGCCGCTACGGGAAGTCAAACTGTCATCATACGCTTCATCTGCTTCCTTCATCGAACGATACATCTGGGTCATCCGGTTTACGATATCCATTTCCGGCTGCTGCGAGTCCCTTGCCTCCTCCCGGATCACAGCCTCCCAGAACTCACATTTATTTGTTTTCATATAAGCATCGATTTCTGCCAAAGATGAAAATGCCATTATCATTCTCCTTTTTAATTTCTTTCCTGTGCCACTGCATCCTTTATTACCTAGATTCCACGATCAATCATCTTTCAGACTCAGATAGGTTACCTTCAAGATTCCTTCCAGATGCTCCAGCCATTTCAGGGATTCCTTTGGAACCTCCTGATCACATTCCAGAACCATGACTGCATGACCTCCCGGACATGCCCGATACAACTGCATCGTTGCAATATTTATGGACTTATGTCCAAGCATCGATGTCACCTCTGTCACATGTCCCGGCTGATCCAGATTATGCACGATCAGAGTCGGGTAATCGCCACTGAAATTTGCATCCAGACCATCGATCTTACAAATGCGGATTCGCCCTCCGCCGACTGATTCCGCTTCAATATCAAGCTCTCTGCCGCTTTCTCCTGTCATATGAAGCACGGCTGTATTTGGATTTGCATGTGCAAGCTTCGCTGCATAAAAGATAACCTCCATGCCTGCCTGTTCTGCCAGTTCAAAGCTCTCAGGTACGCGGATATCATCCGGCTTCATACCGAGAAGCCCGGCAACCAGTGCTTTATCTGTACCATGCCCTTTTCCTGTTGCAAGGAATGAACCATACAGTCCGATCTCCACCTTCCGGATCGGTTCATCTATTAATTTATAACAAATATATCCAATCCTTACAGCTCCTGCCGTATGCGAACTGGACGGACCTACCATGACCGGACCTACAATATCAAAAATACTCATTTTGCCACCTTCCTGTTTCTTCCAGTATTCCTCAAATTTATAAATTTTATTCTACGACTGATCTTTAAAGCCATCCTACATAATAGTTCATGAACCGAATCATACCGCCTGTCAGTTTTGCCGCAAAAGCAAAAGCCACCGATATCTTCTGCAATTCATACAGTCCTGTATCACAAACGCTCTATGAAATAACATCTGATATTCCGGTGGCCTTTCACCTTATGTTATGAACTTGTCATATGCTGTCCATATCCGGTACAACATATTCTATTTTGCTTTCTTATAAGATACCTTTGCTGGGATATTGCTCTTTTTCAGAAGGCTTTTATAACTATTCGCCTGCTTTTTCGGTATCGTTACAACTGCTTTTTTGCTGATGCCTTTAAAGGCCTTCTTGCCAACCTTTGTGAGCTTCTTTGTTGTAAATGTAATCTTCTTTAGCTTTGTACATTTTTCAAAGCTGCTCTTGCCGATTGTCTTCACACTCTTGCCAATCGTCACAGTTGTAAGTACTTTGCATCCATAAAATGCCTGAGCACCTACGGTCTTTACTTTATCACCAATCGTGGCACTCTTCAAGTACTTATATCCCTTAAATGCCTTCTTACTGATGGCTGTAACATTAAATGTAACTCCACCGATCTTGACCGTATTCTTAATTGAAAGCTTAGTAAACTTCTTATCTGACTTCTTCTTTGTTGTACCAATTACAGTTACAGTTCCCTTACCATTTGTCGATGCTTTTGTGATCTTATACCGGATGCCCTTTACCGTATAGGTATTATTCTTAGCAACCTTGATCCGGAAAGTCTTTGTTATTGTACCTGTATACTTTCCCTTACCGATAATCGTAATCGTCGCCTTACCAATATTCTTATTATTCTTATATTTCACAGTATAATCTGATTTCGCTGACAGCGTCTTTCCCTTGACTGTCACAACAGGCGTCTGCTTCAATTTCTTTCCTGTATAAATAACAGAGGCCTGTATACCTGTAACAGAGGCTTTACTGATGTCAACCTTTGTCGTAGGCTTATTTGGTGTCGGATTCGGCTTTACCGGTGTTGGATTTGGCTTATCGGAACCCGGATCGGTCGTTTCCTCTTTCTTTGGCAGAATCTCCTGCTTCTTGTAACCACATACTGTACATTCATAGGTCATAATACCTGTAGCTGATGTAGTCGGTGCCTTTGTTACTTCTCCCTTACCAAATACATGCTCTGCCCGCTCAAGGATTTCACCACAGCTGCATTCCTTCCAATGCTGGCTGTCGTCTGACTTCCATGTATAGGAATGTGAATGCTCCTCGCTGATCACGATCTCCACACTGAATATAATTCCTCTATGTGCCTGATTCCAGCCCTTATTACCGGTCCAGTCATAATTTGTACTGTCATCCGGCTTGAAGCATACCTGTACGGTGCTGTTCTCTGACAGAATGGTCTGGTTTGCTGTATACCAGTAGTAGTATCCTCCTTCTGCATCCGGAAGCTCCACATCCTTTAACACAGTGTCCTTCTTTACTGTGATCGGTGCGATCTTCTGTGTAAATTCTGCTTTTACAGGTTCTACTGTTACTGTAAGCTCTACCGCATCTACCTGATCATATACTTCTGTATTCTTTGGAATATAGCTTGCTTCAAATGTATAGCTTCCTGCTTTTTCAAGCTTCGTTGCCGGAGCTGTCCATACAAAGCTTCCACCCTCTGTTTCAGGAATCTCTACGTCTGCAAGCGTCTGTCCATAAATACCGGTCAGACCGGTTGGAACCGCAAAGTCCGGAGCCTGTTTTTCTGCTGCTACAGATATCTTTACCTTGATCTGGATCGTTCCATCTGCAAGCTCCTCATATGCACCTTCTGCAAGGTCTGCTTTACTCCAGTCATAATCTGATGTATTCGCAGGAATGAAATATGCATCATATTCTTTTGTTCCTGCTTTTTCGATCACTGTCTCCGGAGCTGCCCATTTATAAGTACCCTTTCCGGATGTTGGAAGTGTTACGCTCTCTAATGTCTTTCCTGCCAAACCGGTACACGGATCCGGTGTCTCCATAACAGGTGTGCCCTTTGCAACCTTTGTAAATGTCAGCTTAAAGCTTGCAACGGTCTGATTCTTACCGCAGATCTTGATCGTTACCGTCTGTGCTTCCGCAGCTGCCTTTGTCGGTGTTCCATAGATTCTGCCATTCTTCAGCTCCAGACCAGCCGGAAGCACCGAACCCTTGGCAAGGGAATAACCAACTCTTGCTGCAGCACTGTCAATATCGTTTGCAATCTTTAATGCAGTCAGATCATATAATGGCTTATCCTCAGTTGTTGTCACCCCTACAACTGCTGTATCTACTGTATCTTCGTCTTTATCCAGAGTGATCATAGTTGCTGTATCATTCTTCATATTAACCGTAAATACTGTAGGTTCATATGGCATAGCGGCTGTCCATGTTGTTTCATCACTCTTATTCATCACTGATTCAGAAGAACCATAAACGATGGAATCAACTGTTGTATTTTCTATCGGAATACCGGTTACTGTTACTTTTACAGAACCGTTACCACGGATATATACAGCATCATCACCTTCTATACCGGAGGTCTTCATATCACCCGTCGTGGAGGCTGCAAGCTGTACAGGAGCTGTATCGCCTTCCTCAAAGCAGAATTCCGGATAAACAAGCTCTGCTTTGTAATAGATTGTACTATAGTAACTTAAAGTCTTCATCATGGATGGTTCCTTAGAGGTAAGGATATCTCCGACTGATGTTGAAGATACCATCTGCTCCAGATCACCGTCATTGATGATTGTTCCGTTATTTGTCAGCTTACCAAATTTGAATCGTCCTGTTTCCTGATTGATAACAGAAGCACCTGCATGGATCGTCAGTGTGCTTACAGTCGTATAACTGATCTCGCCACTATTTGTAATGGTGCCGGATACAGTTGACTTTGAATATCTGTCACCCTTACACGTCAGACTGCCTTTGTTGGTCAACGTGCCATTCAGATCCGCATCTCCTGTATATACAACCTTCACACCATCTGCGATCGTGATGTTGGAATCCTTCAGCGTATGAATATCTCTGGTTTCTACATCCTTATCGATCGTGTACGCTCCACCAAGATACAGATCCAGATAGTCTTCCGCATACAGACCGCCATTTAATGTCCAGTTGTTGTTATTCTGGTAGATATAGGTAACAATACCTCTGACATTTCCGGAAACTGTACGTTTTGCCCGGATATTATCTACTATACCATTTGCCGCTACCGTATAATTATTGCGACCCGTTTTGTCAGTAATATTGATGTCTCCAACAGTTCCGCCATATGCCAGCGTACATACAGTTGTATTCTCCAATGCACCGCTGACACCAAATGAATTCGTATCAAGTAAGACATCCATATCTCCATCTATTGTAGAATTATAAGACAGGTAATTCTTACCACTACCGCCTACTTCCCAGTTACCAATGATGTCATACTTTACAGATCCATGAATGGTACTGTCACATAAGCCAAATACGGAGCTTGAACCGGTAATCTGCTGTCCATTATAATTTGCAAATGCATATCTGCTTCCGGATGCCCCAATTCTTACATTTACTGACTTATTTACGACTGCCGAGCTTGTAACATACATCTTGTAATTTTCTCTATATGCCGTCTGTGCCATCTGTGCCTGATCTGTAAACTGGAATACCAGTTCATCCGCCGTTGCCACACCAAGACCATATACATACTGATACATAGTACCTGCTGTCGCATAAAGCTCTGCCTTCTTTACAACTGCCAGATTTGCTATGTATGTATTGCTTGAGATCTTACCGCCCTTGATATATAAGCTTACGGTACCATCTACCTGCGCCTGGGAACCTGTAATATTTGCTTTACCTCTTGCGCCGTACAGACTGCCAATCGTTCCACCATACATATAGATAGAGATATCACCCTCATATGGTGCAGTTGTATCTGCATATCCAATTATGGCTCGTGTACTCAGATCGTAGGATGTTGCCCCTGCAATCTTTAATGCCTTTCCATTATCTGCAATTCCATCATGGTCATCATCCGGATAGATGGATACCTTTTTGCTGTCTGATGGATCCGGAAGAATGACAACGGAATGTCCCTTCAGATCAATATCCGTATACTGCTGTACATTCAGCTCCTTCGTCAGATCTGTAATCTTATATCCTTCCTCCTGAACAGTAAATGTAATCTTACATTCTGTCGCAGATCCATTTCTTCCTGTAATACGGAATACTGCCTCTGTTGTTTCTGCATCATCCGCAAGTGTACCGACTACCTTTGTTCCTTCCAGCTTCAGACCTGCAGGAAGTGCGGAGCCAGACTTAAGCTGATACTTAACAGAGCCCCCATACTGCATGGTTGTATCATTCTGGATCTGGATCTGACTAAGATCGTACGCCGGATCAGCAGTTGTATATTGGGTTCCTTTTACTACCATTGGATCTGCATACTGTTTGGAGCATGTGATCTGCTTCGGAATATAATCAATATATAGTTCAGATGCCGCTTGTGGAAATGCCAGCTTACAAACGCAGTCCGCATCTCCTTCTACCGGTTCTCCCCCATTTACAGATATTGCCCCTGTATATCCTGTAATATTTTTGTACTTTATATTCTGTGTTTTATTTCCCGGAAGGTAATAATAGGATTTCTTCTCATCCTCTCTGTATTCGTATGCATAATCTTCTGCAGAAGAATAAGATGTGATATCCTGTAAATTTGATGTCACAGTCACGACAAAATACAGCTTCGACCAGTCACTGATATCGGTATCCTCTGCAAACGCTCCATCCACCATCCATTTTCCGGTACAGGCAAATGTCTTTGCAGACACAGCTCCTTTATGGAAGATCTGAGCAGATGTATTCTTGATCTTGATATCTTCTGCCTTGAGCACCGCATCCTTTTCTATATATACATATGCATATCCCGGTGAAAAAGTATCAATGTTACATGTACCATGGAACCAGACCTTATCATAGGTTCCATTCGTTTTGAAGGTTCCGGCAGTTACACCCTTATTAAATGTTGTCTCTGTCCCTCCCGGAAGTGTGATCGCACCGGTGATCTCTACCGGAGCATTCGCAGTAAAATCCTTATACTGCGTTACCTGCAAAGAATCTCCTGTCAGCTTCTCATTTACTATATAATCCTCGACTGTGATCGCACCTGCCTGATCGATCAGATACCCTTCATAGAAACCATAACCGGATGGATTCTTAATAGCCATCTTGCCAACAGCCGCTTCTTTTCCCCGCTTCATCCTCATATACTGCACATGCGCACTGGACTCCAGTCCGTATACAGTGCTAACAGCTCCACCCTGAATATCTATAACAAGTGAATCTGAATCGGCATAGGACATAGTTGCACTTTTAACTCCAAATATACTTCCAACCGAACCACTAAGCACTGTGATCCTGATCGGGCGATCATAATCAATACCGGAAATACCATAGATCGTATATCCTGACAGATCTCCGCTATACATAGCCTGTCTGCCATCAGCCTTACCATCCCGATCATCATCTGCATAGATACCAGTGAGGATCACCCCATTATCAGATGTACCTGTCTGCTGAAGGACTGCAGATGTTCCGTTCAGGCTGATCGTCTTGTTTTCTTCATCGACCGTCAACCGTTCGATCGTGCTTTCCTGAATTTTCTGTACCTTGGACACGATCACATTTAATCTCAGAACAGCTTCCGTCCCATTTCTACCTGTTACATGGATATCCACGCGTTTTCCATCTTCATATAAAACAGTCGGAGTACCAATGATCCTGCCCTCTGTAAGTGTTAAACCTTCCGGAAGACTGTATGTAGCATCCTCTTTATATGAAATTGTGCCTGTTTTTGCATCATTCATAATGATCAGTCTGTTCAGATCATATAATGGCTGTTTCTCTGTATAGGTCTGATTCAATACAGCACTTGGATCAACAGATGTTTTCTTGATATCAATCGGAATTCCTTCAAATGCTGCTGTAACTACAACCTGCTCATCCGGCATTTCAAAGCTATAGGTATTTCCTTCCTTTGCAAGCTCTGATGCCTGGGTATCTGACTGCTTCTTTACCGTTGCTGAAAGGAATCGATAGCCCTTATTTGTACTGATATATACGGTTACAACATCTCCTGATTTACAATACCGCGTATCCGGATCCAAGGATGTCTGTTCACCGCTTCCAAGCGACATACTACCCTGATTCTGATCTACCTTCATAACAACCGGATATTTTATGCCTGCTTCATTTGACTCTGTCTCAATCTGTCCATTATTCAGATAGATCGCTGCAGCAGATGAACCGATCTGCTTTATAGCTGTTGCTTTTATCGTTCCCTTATTCACTACCTGCGCAGTGTATGGAATATATACATTTTCTTTTGTAGTCACTGTGATCTTTTCCGGAATCAGAACAGCTGCATAGCCGTAGCTATAATTACCATACGATCCGAAATACACATTATCCGCCGTTACATTTTCTGTAAGAATAACCTTGCCACCATAATAAATATCATTTTTTACCTTAACAACTGCTGACGCATTCTCTGTCTGCGAAGATGCCGGAATCACATAATACTTCGATGGTAACTTACAGTCATCTGTTATCGTCATATTGAGTGTTGCCTTTTGAGGTAATGAATTGGAAAAGGTTACCGCGCTCAGCTTGCTGAAATCTGTATTCTCAATCCATACATCTGTCGTTCTCTCAGCCGAATCCGAAATACTGCTATTATTGTTTGCAAAAAGAATCTTTTCTGATGAAGTTGATGTGATCTCACTGTTTCTGATCTTATAATCTGCATTTCCATAAAGAGTAACATTATTGATTGCATAGAAATACCGTGACCGTATGCTATTTACATCTGCTGTGAGATCGCCTTTTATTGTTGGTGAATATACAATATAATAAGAGCCATTGCCCGCCGATGTATTCGTATTGATCACCGGCTCTTTATCCTTATCCAGGATCGTTGCATCATTCTCATGGGCAGATGTAATCTTTACATTTTTATCCACATATGCATTATAAATTCCGTAATAGTCATAACAGATATTTCCGGATGTCCGTATCTCACAATCATCTCCCAAATAACCATTCATAACTCCATATATGCTATTTCCTGCTGTACAACCTGTGATCGAGATCGTCTTTTTTCCATATCCTTTTCGGGTTTCGCTGTTCGAACCATAATAACCCCAGATATTACTTCCCTGGCATCGGCTGATACTGATGTCAGCCTGTCCATTTATATTTGCAGAACCTGTATAATATCCATATACATTTATGCCATTCCCTGTAAGATCTTCCATCGTGAGCTTCACAGAATGAGTCTCAACGACATCATACAGTCCATATATGATGCCCCCGGCTGAGTTCTTTCGGATCGTGATATCTGCATCATAGCTGTCGCCCTGTACCCCTTCATTTCTTAGAAAGGAACAGCCGCTGGCTCCGTAGACAGCTCCTGATACCGTACAGTTCTCGATCAGAACCTTTACCTGTCCCTTCAGACCGGAGGAACCATTTATACCATATACACTTCCAAATGTTCCACTGCCGCCAAGGATCTTGATATCCGTATCACCTTCTACATAGCTGCCGCTTTCGATGCCGTAAAATGTCCATCCGGAGCCTGTATAATTCTTCAATGATACATCCAGCTTTCCGGTACAATTTGCCGCCTTTAGTACAGTAAAGGAATCGCCTCCGAGTGCATTAACTCCATCCGCATCAAAGGTCACATTCCCCACAATCTTACAGCCGGAGTCCACTGCTGCACCTTTTGCACTTTCACGCAGCGTAATATTACGCATTGTGACATTCAGATTCTTCTTGACCTCCGCTCCTGATGTAACCACACCGATTCCATTGTAAGTACCGCCATTTAAATTCAGTGATACATCTCCTGAAACACCAGCGGTCTTAACCGCATATAATGCAGACAGGCTGCATCCATCACCTGCTTCTACTGCCACAGAACCTTCTACGGCTGCATTCTCAGCTCCTGTTACAGTTCCGATCGTTGCACCGTTTTTTATACGCAGTGTTAATGCTGTCTTGCTGCTGTCTGTGTTCAATGCTCCATTGCTCAGTCCGTATACATAGCCAAGCTTTGCACCATCTATTGTGATTGAAACCGGCTGATCATATGTCTGCTGATAAAGTCCATATATCGGCATACTGCTTGAATAAATGATATCTGCACTTCCATCTAACTTAAATGCCGTTTCACCCTGATCAACGATTCCATTCTGATTCTTATCCTCATATATATTTATATAAGGAATCTGCTCCGTTGCATTTTTCGATGTACATATGACAACTGAATTACCATTCAGATTCATTCCTATCGTACTGCCAGAGTCATTCTTTATATATGTAACTCCTTTTGACGGATCAGCTGCTGTATAACCGGAATCTGTCCCGCTGTCTCCCTGTCCATCTGTCGCCGCCTGTACAGCTAAGCCCTGTGTCATACAAAGACCTGCCGCAAGTGTCAATGCTGCTACATATCCTCTCATACTTCGTTTTCTCATTCTGTCCTCCATTCATCGCTGTCTGGAACCGCATCCCGCCAATTCCTATATATACATTGATATACTATAAATTGCCAGTTATCCAACCCCTTGGGATAACTGGCAATGTCATTATGTTTCCGGTTGTGATACCTTGGGCATATTTTTGTGTAATCTTCTAAATTATTGCACAAATCCGTATTATTTTTGTGAGAAACTATCCAAATTTATCACACCATATATATTGTAGCACATTAGCTTTATAAATACTATTCACAATTTTGCAACATATTTTTAGCTATTTTTACCAATTTTAACAAATTATTTGTATATTTTGTACTATACGCTTCTGCAACCCGAAAATTATTCTCATATATGTGCATCCATTTCTCCATATTCATCCTGTCATAAAACAAAAAAATAACCGGAAAGCTGAAAACCGGTATCATTCAATACCACATTTTTTCAGCTTCCGGTTACATTCATATCATATCCCGGCATGCCCATAAATGTGCACTCCGAAATATCAGATATTTACTTTTTAATCATCTTCTTCTGTTTGTAAGTAACAGCAAACGAACAAGCTGAAGGATTGCAGTTACCATTGCGGCTACATAAGTAAGAGCTGCAGCAGTTAACACTCTCTTGGCCCCACCAAGTTCTTCTTCTGTCATAAATCCGCCATTTCTTAAAATAGCAATTGCTCTGCCTGATGCATTAAACTCAACCGGCAGGGTTACAAACTGGAATACAACGACCAATGAAAATAACAGAATTCCCAGTGTGATACATACATCCAGTCTTGGGATCAGTAAACCGATCAGGATCAACGGCCATGATAATGTAGAACCAATGCTTACAACCGGCACGATCGCTGAACGAAAACCAAGCGGCGCATATCCTTCCGCATGCTGGATCGCATGACCACACTCATGTGCTGCTACACCAATTGCCGCTATCGATCTGGAACCATATACATTCTGTGACAGATTCAAGGTATGATCCTTTGGATTATAGTTATCCGTTAATTCTCCGGCAATCGGGCGGATCGTTACATCTGTGATTCCGGCATTTCTGAGAATCATCGCTGCTACCTGTTCTGCAGTAAATCCTGATCTGGTCGATACCTTCTCATACTTCTTATATGCTGATTTCACCTGAGCAGATGCGATCAGTGACAGAACAACTCCGATCAGAACTAATATATACGTTGGGTCAAAATAAAAATAAGGCATATCACTCATCTCTTTCTTAATATATATAATATCTGTAATAGTCTTTCCCTTTATATTCTCCCATTTCAAACGGAATACACCAAAGGATTATTTTTTTCTTCTCTTTGACTTTTTATCAGTCTGTTCCCCATACATTTCTCTGTACATTTCTTCTCTCGGATCGACCTCTTCATTTTTTCTGTCTGCTAAAAGAATCCTTCCGATAAATCCAAGTCCTCCAAAGATCAACACCAGAATAACCAGCCAGTCAAATAAAGTCATGGTCGTCAAATGTATATTTGTTGTCAGAATGACCATGATGACGATCAACAGTCCTGCAAGTGCCGAAAAAACCTTTGATGCAAAGGAATCTGTCATAAACATCCAGACAATTCCTATGATCAATGGAATCACTACCATTCCTGAACTGATTCTTGCTCCCCAGATGGACATCCCTCCAAATGAAGAAAAGAAACTGGATGATACGATTACTTTCTGTGATAAGATAAATAACCCTGCCACCAGCATCACGATCCCGGCAACAAATGTCATCAGCTCATGTTTTGGCTTCTTCATATACTCCTCCATTTCTACCACTGTATGTGAATCAATCTGTTATGCTGTAAACTTCACTGCCGTTCCGGAAACAAGGATCTCCGCACCACCGGCAACAATTGTTGTTGAAGCAAATCTGACATTTACGATTGCATCTGCGCCCATGCTCATAGCCTGGTTGATCATATATGAAATTGCTTTATCCTTTGCTTCTGCCATCATCTGTGTATATGCCTGCATTTCTCCTCCTACCATATTACGGAAGGATGCTCCGATATCTTTTCCGATATTCTTACACATAACACAACAGCCTGTTACTAATGAGAGTACCTGATACTCTCTTCCTGGTATATTCTCTGTATTTACTACTACCATTTTCTTTTCCTCCTGCGTTTTCCATAACCTTTTGTTTCTCCTGCTCCCTGCAGGCTTCTTTATCATACCACGAATGAACGCGACCTGTAAATCACTTTATACTACACGTTAGCATCATTAAAACATGCATTTTTTATGTTTTCTTTTCACAATTCATTGACATCCTGAACATAGAATAAACACATTTATCCAGTAATATAAATACCATCAAAGGAAAACAAAACCAAGAGGACATCACCGGAAATGCGGTCAGAGCAAGCGTTTCCGACTGAATGTCCTCAGATCTAAAAAAGTGCATACCTGAATATCAGATACACACTTTATAATTATTGCTTACTTTCATTTTTCATAGATTCCCTTCCTTCGCCCCGTAGCAATACCTGCTGCGGGGCTTTTGTTTATCTCATGTCTTATATAGCATCTGCCATATTCCGAACATTCCGGAAGACTTCTATTTTTATTTTATTTTCTTAACCTTAACGCTCTTTGCAGCTCCGGCTTTTTTGAAAGCTGATTTATATGCCTTTACCTTTTTCTTTGGCACGCTGATCGTTGCTTTTTTATTTATCTTTGTAAATGCTGATTTTCCGATGGTCGTTTTCTTTAATTTACTGCTCTTGACCGTGATTGTTTTCAGCTTCTTATCACCATAAAATGCTTTGCTCCCGATCCGGCTTACCTGTTTTGGTATTGTGAGTTTCTTGATCGCTGTACACTTGGCAAATGCTTTATCTCCAATCTTTGTCAGCTTCGCATCCAGTGAAACACTGCTCAGCTTCTTGCAGCCATAGAATGCACTCTTTCCAACTGACTTCACATTCTTTCCAAGTTTTACTGTTTTCAGCTTCTTACAGCCCTTAAATGCATTGTTGCCAATAGAAGTAACCTTGAACTTATAGCCCTGATACATAACTGTTGCAGGTATTGTTGCCTTTGTTACGGATTTCTTTGCTCCATACAGCGTCACAGTACCCTTCTTGGCATCTGATTTTGTAATCTTATAACGCAATTTCCCAACTTTGAACTTTGTTCCAACTGCCGCAGGCTTTTCTGCCTTGATAAATTTCTGGGAATACTGATTCTTTGAAGTATCAATACCATCCTGCTTTGCTCCTGCAAAACTGTTGTTTGAAATATGGGATACATTCTTTGGAATCACCATCTCTTGGATATTATTGCAATTCTTAAATGCATTATCTCCGATATTCTTAAGACTGTCCGGCAGCTTAACTGTATTCAGATTCTGACATCCATCAAATGTACCATTCGCAATCTTTGTTACACCCTCCGGGACATCGATCACATGAAGATTATCACAGGTCTTAAATGCTCCTGTACCAATTTCCCTTAATGTCTTGCCAAGGAACTTTACTTCATTCAGATTGTTGCAGCCATAAAATACATATGCTCCTACCTTCTCCAGGGTCTTTGGTGTTATCAGTTCATGAAGATTATCACATTCATAAAATGCATAATCCGGAATTATACGGATCTTTGTCTTTGAAATATCGATCTTAATATTGACACAATATGCAAAGGAATATTTTCCAATCGATGTTACACTTGCAGGAAGTGTGATCTGCAGATTGGAATTTCTTGCAAATGCATATGCTCCAATAATCGCTGTATTAGATGTTTTTGCAAACTCGATCTGGTTCAGATTGCCGCACTGATAAAATGCATAATCACTAATCACCTTTATTGTTGTCGGTATCTGAAAACCTCCATTTAAAGCAGCGGTTTCAAATGCATATGGTGCGATCGTCGTTACCGGAACAGGGATCTTATACAATCCCTTTCCTGTATAATGAAATGCCGGAGCAAAACGATACGCCTGCTTTCCATCCTTACTGAGAAGCAGTTCACCTTGATTCTTATTCTGGATCTGTGCCTGGTTTGGATTATTTGTATTCCATGTATATGTCTTAAAATAAGCGTTTGTATCTGCTGCTGCAAATCTGCCGATTGACCGGCAGCCGGCAAATGCCCCTGTACCAAGCTTTTTCAGATTGGAAGGAATAGCGATAACTCCCATCTCAGCATATGGAACAACAACACCCTGTGCCGTTGCAGTTCCTGCTGCATCCGTTGCCGTAGCTGTATCATTTGCATCTGCTTTCTTGTAGCTGTACAGTGTACTAAGGCTCTGGCAATTCTCAAATGCCCGGTCACCGATCGTTACAATCGTATCCGGAACTGCGATCAGGGAAACCTTCTCACATCCCTTAAATACATTATTGCTAATTCCTGTTACTGTCCTGCCGTTGATCGTTGCCGGTACAATGATCTGTTCCGCATTCTTGTTTCCTTTGTATGCGGTGATCGTACCATTTGCATCACATACAAATGATGCTGCTGCACTATATGTATACATCTGTCCTGCATTATCAGCTTTTGATAAAGAGCCCGCACCCATCAGTGCCAGTATGCAAATACACATTGCTGCAGCAAGCATCAGCCATAATTGTTTACTTCTTGTCTGCTTCATAGCATAACCTCCCTAAAAAATACTGTTTCTATTTTATCATGCCATTCCACAGAAAGATAGTTTATTTCGATTTACCCTTATGAAATACTTTTATTTTTTGATAGTTGCTTTTACAACACCCTTTACAACCTTATATTTTTTATTGCCCAGTTTTACAGTGCCTGTAACCTTCTTTGCAATCTTTCTTCCTCCAATGTAAATGTGATCGTTGGATTCTTCCACTGTGTCCATCTAGAATTTTTATCCATTTTTAGACAAACGAAAAAAAGCCTAAAACCTTTCAGTTTCAAGCTTTTTGAATAATGCCGGCGACCGGAATCGAACCGGTACGGGAGGTTAGTCCCGCAGGATTTTAAGTCCTGTGCGTCTGCCAGTTCCGCCACGCCGGCATGTCCTTTGGACAATGGGACCTACAGGGCTCGAACCTGTGACCCTCTGCTTGTAAGGCAGATGCTCTCCCAGCTGAGCTAAGATCCCATATTTAATTTTGCGCTTTCGCAAGCGACCCGGATGGGGTTCGAACCCACGACCTCCGCCGTGACAGGGCGGCGCTCTAACCAGCTGAGCCACCAGGCCATATTAATTTTAAAACATAGTGGACGTTCGGGGACTCGAACCCAGGACCGATCGGTTATGAGCCGATTGCTCTAACCAACTGAGCTAAACGTCCTCATGTTATAAATGGGACCTACAGGGCTCGAACCTGTGACCCTCTGCTTGTAAGGCAGATGCTCTCCCAGCTGAGCTAAGATCCCATATTTAATTTTGCGCTTTCGCAAGCGACCCGGATGGGGTTCGAACCCACGACCTCCGCCGTGACAGGGCGGCGCTCTAACCAGCTGAGCCACCGGGCCATTATGGTAATCGCTTCGATGATAACAAGCAAAACTTCGTTCACATCTTACGTTTGATGGATACATGTTCTATTGTTCATGTACCTTCAGAATTTCATACAGAAAGTCTTGCGACTTCATTTTCTCCAATCTCTTCCGCTTATCTTTCGAACCTCTCAGGATAAGTCTTCGACCT
>NZ_QTWK01000005.1:0-324026 GCF_003461085.1 Clostridium sp. AF23-6LB
TTATCCTGAGAGGTTCGAAAGATAAGCGGAAGAGATTGGAGAGAATGAAGTCGTAAGACTTTCTGTATGAAATTCTGAAGGTACATGAAATAAAAAGTATTGACATCAACCTGAATCTGTGTTAGGCTTGATGAGTACGCCGTGGTATACCAGGTGTTATTCCTCGATAGCTCAATGGTAGAGCACTCGGCTGTTAACCGAGGGGTTGTAGGTTCGAGCCCTACTCGGGGAGCTAATCTTATAAGGCCCCATGGTCAAGCGGTTAAGACATCGCCCTTTCACGGCGGTAACACGAGTTCGAATCTCGTTGGGGTCATTTAATTTAATATGCCGATGTGGCTCAATTGGCAGAGCAGCTGATTTGTAATCAGCAGGTTATCGGTTCGAGTCCGATCATCGGCTTTTTGCTGAAAAGCAAAAAATGGGTGGATTCCCGAGTGGCCAAAGGGGACAGACTGTAAATCTGCTGCGTAATGCTTCGGTGGTTCGAATCCACCTCCGCCCATTTCTTTTTTATTTATATCGCGGGGTGGAGCAGTCTGGAAGCTCGTCGGGCTCATAACCCGAAGGTCATAGGTTCAAATCCTGTCCCCGCTACTATTATGTAATATGCCCAGATAGCTCAGTTGGTAGAGCAGAGGACTGAAAATCCTCGTGTCGCTGGTTCGATTCCAGCTTTGGGCACGACTTTGAAAAGCTGAAATCATAACGATTTCAGCTTTTTCTTTTATCTGTAAAAAGACTGAGAGAAAATCAGATTCAGGTGTTGATAAATAAGGAGTGTGCAGTATGGAGTTTAATGTTGGTCAGGTAATTAAGATGAAGAAGCCGCATCCATGTGGTGCAAATGAATGGGAGATCCTTCGCGTTGGTATGGATTTTCGTTTGAAATGTAAAGGGTGCAATCATCAGGTGATGGTACCGAGAAAATTAGTTGAAAAGAATTTTAAAGGTTTTATAGAATAGCAATAAAATAGAAAAAAGTATTGAAATAATAAAAAAATCCTTGCAACATGGGAACCTTTATGATATTATTTTGTTCTGTGATGTGTTAATAATCATATATTTCCTTGCTCATATATCATATATGGGCCAGAGACCATAAGGAGGTGCAATTACATGAACAAGTATGAGTTAACTTTAGTAGTTAATGCAAAGATTGATGAGGATGCTAGAACAGCAGCAGTTGAGAAAGTAAAGGCTTACATCGAGAAAGCTAATGCAACTATCACTAATGTTGAAGACTGCGGACTCAAGAAGCTTGCTTATGAAATCCAGAAGATGGGCGAAGCTTACTATTACTTCATTCAGTTCGATGCAGAAGCTGATGTACCAGCACAGCTTGAAGCTAATGTTCGTATCATGGAGCCTGTTCTCAGATATCTTTGCGTTCGTTTAGACGCTGAGTAATAGGAGGAATTCCGTATGAATAAAGTAATTTTAATGGGTCGTTTAACAAGAGATCCAGAGATCAGATATTCTCAGGGGAATGATCAGATGGCAATTGCCAGATACACTCTCGCTGTAGATAGACGTTTTAACAGAAATGGTGATCAGACCGCAGATTTTATTAACTGTGTTGCTTTTGGCCGTTCAGCAGAATTTGCTGAAAAGTATCTGAAACAGGGTACAAAGATCGTGGCTACTGGAAGAATCCAGACAGGCAGTTATACCAATAAAGATGGAAACAAAGTATATACAACAGATGTTGTTATCGAAGACCAGGAATTTGCTGAAAGCAAAGGAAGTTCTTCATCAGATGGCGGAAGTTATCAGCCAGCTGGCAGACCTTCACCTGCAAATGCAAGTGCAGAAGGTTTTATGAGTATTCCGGAAGGTATAGAGGATGATTTACCATTCAAGTAAAGAAGGAGGTAAATACAATGGCTTATACAAAGACAGATAGAGCAGACGCTCCAATGAAGAGAAGAAATATTCGTAGAAGAAAGAAAGTATGTGTATTCTGTGCAGATAAGACTGCTGTTATCGATTATAAAGATGCAAACAAGTTAAAGAGATACATCTCTGAAAGAGGTAAGATCCTTCCTAGAAGAATTACCGGTAACTGTGCTAAGCATCAGAGAGCTTTAACTGTAGCAGTTAAGAGAGCAAGACAGATTGCAATTTTACCATACGTAGTAGATTAATCTATATTCATTGGTTACACCGTAGGGTGTGCATACAATCTGAAAAATGAAGGATGGTTGTGAAGTGATTCACAATCATCCTTTTTATGTTTATGTTAATAAGCCAAATGCAGATTTCGTGTTTATATGAAAAACAACATTTGACTTATTTAATGCAATATTGACGTCCTGAATCATCTGGGATAAAATTTTGATTAAAGATATTATTAAATATAGAAGGTATAGTTATATTGTTAGATGAAGAATAAATGGATAATTAGCAATATGAAAAAAGGATTAGCACAAAAAAAGAATGCAAGGAGACCTTTATGGCAGAGAAGATCGTACAGATAGATCATGTTACAAAAAAATATAAGGAACGTACAGTATTGGATGATGTATCATTGTCTATCTGGACAGGGGATGTCATTGGGTTATTGGGCGGCAATGGAGCAGGTAAAACGACATTGATGAGGGCAATTGCAGGAAGTATTCCGGTTGATTCGGGAGAAATCAGTTTTTTAGGAGAACGAAGAACGCAGGACGTAGGAACGCTGATCGAGAATCCAAATATATATACTGATATGTCTGGAATCGAGAATCTTCGATATTTTGGCAGATTATTTGGGGTAGAGGATGAAGCAGTATATGAGAGCCTGCTGCACCAGATGGGGCTTGCAGAAGCTGGAAAGAAATTGGCTGGCAGGTATTCACTTGGAATGAAACAGAGACTTGGCATAGCGGTTGCAATGCTCGGTGATCCGAGACTTTTGATCTTAGATGAGCCGTTAAATGGTCTGGATGTACAGGGAATGCAGGATCTGGAAGAACGTCTGTGGGCAATGCATGAGGATCGGTCAATCGGAATATTGATCAGCAGTCATGTGATCGGTGAATTGGTAAAACTTTGCAATCGGTATCTGATTATGGATCATGGCAGGATCTGTATGGAATATACAAGAGAAGAACTGCTTCAGCAGGCAGGCAGCGAGGAAGCAGTTGAGGATTATATTATTACACGATTCCAAAAAACAACGTAAACATATAGCATGAGTGTAGAATATCAAGTAAAATTATAAAACAAATATAGCAGATCAGAATAATAAACAGGAGAAAAGACAGGACCAGAATACATTAGAGAAATCAACAGGGCTAGTAGATTAAAATAATATGCTGTACAGAAAATAACAGGTAAGACGGAAAGGCAGGAAACAAATGATGAATCAGATCATTCGTGCAGAGAATTACAGAATCAGGAAGAATAAGACATTTCGTATTGCATGCATTGTGATCATTGGAATGGTATTAGTTGGATTTGCATTGTTTTATGCTGCAACACATATGATATCTGGAGAGCTGATGGAAGCAGCGGGTGGATATGATACGGATGTGGATGCATTTACAGACATAAATCTGTTTGACTGTGCAGGAATCGCTGTTTCACTGATGCAGATTCTCTCTATCTTGTATGCAATTGTGACCACGATCATGATCGGGGCAGAGAAACGGAATGGTGTCTATTCGCTGATGCTGGAACGCGGGTATCAGACACGTCAGATTTATATGGCTAAATTGTATGCGACAACGGTGATAGCAGGCATCGGTTATCTTTTATATGTAGCTGTATCGTTGATTGCCGGGGCGATATTCTGGCATGGAACAATCGAACGCGAGGATGTGACAGGATTTATCCGAGTGTTTCTTTTAATGCTTGTTATGTATGTAGTTTCTTCCTATATCTATATGGCAGTTGCGATGAATGTAAAAAATGCAGGAATGGCAGTTGCGGTGAATCTCATTATTGTACTTTTATTCTCAACAGTGATAACAGGTCTGGATCAGATTCTTGCTGATGGAGATGTGTTTTTCCGCAAGTACTGGCTCTTATCCGCAATCGAACAGTTTGCCTATATCGATCATACAGATACAACTGTGCGGGAAACTATAACAGGATTGATAGAAGCGGTCGGCTATGGCGGGCTTGCGGTGTTTATTGGCAATACTGTATTTACAAAGAAAAAAAGATAAAAACAGAAAATGAACGCTGCCGGCTATGTGAAGATATTTGACCGGTAAGCCTTATGATAAAGTGTGGTTTTCGTTGACAAAATAAAGGGATGCGTTTATGATTATTAAGAACTTTAATGTGGATGGAGTCTGTCCACAGGAAAGAATGCAACAGTGGAATACTTTTATATAACCAGACGCTGCATTATATCAACATTAAGTAATGAAAAGGAGTATATTATGGGTAAGTACACGAAAGCAGATATCTTAAGGATGGTAAAAGAAGATGATGTAGAGTTTATCAGACTTCAGTTTACAGATATTTTTGGAGACCTTAAGAATGTTGCTATAACTTCAAGTCAGATTGAAAAAGCACTGGATAACAAGATTATGTTTGATGGTTCTTCTATTGAAGGATTTGCAAGAATCGAGGAATCCGATATGTATCTCTATCCAGATTATGATACATATGAGACTTTCCCTTGGAGACCACAGCAGGGTAAGGTTGCCAGACTGATCTGTGATGTTTATAAGCCGGATGGCACTCCATTTGAAGGTGATCCAAGATATGTTCTGAAGAAGGCATTGAAGGAAGCTGCTGATATGGGTTACATGATGAACGTAGGTCCTGAATGTGAGTTCTTCTTGTTCCAGACAGATGAGAATGGATTACCAACAACGAATACTTACGAGCGTGCAAGCTATTTTGATCTTGGACCACTTGATTTCGGTGAGAATGCCAGAAGAGATATGGTACTGACACTGGAACAGATGGGATTTGAGATTGAAGCTTCCCACCATGAGGTTGCTCCTGCACAGCATGAGATAGATTTCAAGTATGGCGAGGCATTAAAGACTGCCGACAGCATCGAGACATTTAAGCTCGTTGTTAAGACAATTGCCAAGAAGCATGGTTTGTGTGCTACATTTATGCCAAAACCAAAGTATGGCGTATGTGGTTCCGGTATGCATATGAATATGTCCTTGTCAAAGGATGGCAAAAATATATTTGCAGATGATAATGATAAGCTTGGTTTAAGCCAGGAAGCATATTACTTCATTGCAGGTATCATGGAACATATGAGAGAGATGACAGCAATCACAAACCCATTAGTAAACTCTTATAAGAGACTGGTTCCTGGTTATGAAGCACCGATTTATATTGCATGGTCAGCAAAAAACAGAAGCCCATTGGTTCGTATCCCAAGTGCAAGAGGAGCAGGAACGAGAGTAGAGCTTCGTTGCCCGGATCCAACAGCAAATCCATATCTGGCAATGGCTGTATGCTTAAAAGCCGGATTAGACGGAATCAAGAGACAGCTTCCGCTTGTACCAAGTGTTGACAGCAATATCTTTGAATTAACAAGAGAAGAAAAGAAAGCAAGACACATCGAGAGCCTTCCGGCAAACTTAAGAGAAGCTGTTTTATGTATGAGAGACAGTGACTTCATGAAGGAAGCACTTGGTGAGCATATCTTTACACGTTACACATCAGCAAAATTAGATGAGTGGAACGAATATACCAGACAGGTCACTGACTGGGAGATCAGCAATTACCTTTACAAAGTCTGATCAGAAGCCGGTATGTTTAAGTAAAACCGAAGAAGAACAAGGAGTAATACAGACACCCATTTTATGGGTGCCTGTGTTGCTATATTATAGAATCAATTTGTTCCATGAAAATATAAGGAACTGAAACTGGTCGGGTGAGAGGTTGTTGTTTTGGTAAATGTAATTGTACTATTTGCAAAGATAGAAGAAGCAAAAAGCATAAAAAATCTTTTGGTTCGACATGGGATCAATGTAACTCAGGTATGTACGACCGGAGCACAGGCAGCACAGGCAGCAGATGCGTGTGATGATGGTCTTATTATATGCGGATACCAGTATCCGGATATGTTATTTTCGGAGCTGGCGGCAAATATACCGGATTATTTTGATATGCTTGTGATTGCATCTCGTGTGCATTACGAGGCGTGTAGAGAAAGTGGGATTACATGCCTGCCGATGCCACTTCGTACACAGGATTTTATCAATACTGTTTCACTGACGGTTGAAAATATTCTGTGGGAGCGTAAAAAACGCAAGACGAAACCAAAGGAACGCACAGAAGATGAAAAAAAGGTAATTAAGGCTGCAAAGCTGAAATTAATGAATGACAATGGATTTGATGAGCAGGGCGCTCATCGGTATCTGCAGAAAAAGAGCATGGATAATGGTATCAATATTGTTGAAATGGCATATATGATATTGGAACATACAGCACTGTTTTAAGGAGGCACGAATATGAAGTTTACAAAGATGGAAGGTCTTGGAAACGATTATGTGTACATAAATTGTTTTTCAGAGAAGGTAGAAAATCCTGAGAAACTGGCGATTGCCATGAGTGACCGGCATTTTGGTGTTGGAAGTGATGGAGTGATCCTGATTAAGCCATCCGATAAAGCAGATTTTACAATGGATATGTATAATGCAGACGGTTCCAGATCTGAGATGTGTGGAAACGGTATCCGTTGTGTAGGAAAGTATGTATATGATTATGGACTTACGGATAAGACTTCGATATCTGTAGAGACACTTGCCGGAATCAAATATCTGGATTTTGTGATAAAGGACGGCAAGGTTGATATGGTAACAGTTGACATGGGTGCGCCGATCCTCAAGGCAGATCAGGTGCCTGTGCGTTCAGATAAAGAGCAGGTGATCGACGAGAAGATCACAGTAGCAGGTGTGGATTATCATATGACCTGTGTATCCATGGGAAATCCACATGCAGTTATGTTCGTAGACGATACAGAACATTTCCCGTTGGAGAAAGCTGGTCCGTTATTCGAGCATCATGAAGTATTTCCGAACCGTGTGAATGCGGAGTTTGTTCAGGTGATCGACCGTCATACCGTAAAGATGCGTGTATGGGAGAGAGGAACCGGAGAGACACTGGCATGCGGAACCGGAGCATGTGCAACTGCAGTTGCATGTGTATTAAATGGAAAGACAGATGATGAGGTAACCGTAAAATTATTAGGCGGCGATCTGATCATCCGTTTTGATAGAGAGAACAATAAGGTATACATGACAGGTCCGGCCAAGGTAGTGTTTGACGGCGAGACTGACAGATTTTAGGAGGAAATGACATGTTTAAGGCAAATGAGAATTATCTGAAGCTTCCGGGAAGCTATTTATTTTCAACAGTAGCAAAGAAACAGAGAGAGTACAGTGCGGCACATCCTGATAAGAAGATTATCCGTCTGAGCATCGGAGATGTAACACAGCCGCTTGCGCCTGCTATTATTGAGAGACTGCATTCGGCTGTAGATGAGATGGCGGTAGCAGAGACATTTAAGGGCTATGCACCGGATCTTGGATATGAATTCTTAAGAAATACCATCGTAAAGAATGACTATATTGACCATGGAGTTGATATTTCTGCTGATGAGATCTTTGTAAGTGATGGTGCAAAGAGCGATTCTGCAAATATTCAGGAGATTTTTGCACCGGAAAGCAAGATTGCTGTATGTGATCCTGTTTATCCTGTTTATGTAGATTCAAATGTAATGGCAGGCAGAACCGGAACTTATGATAAAGAGACCGGACTCTGGAGCGATGTGATCTATATGCCTTGTCTGGAGGAGAATGGATTTGCACCGGAATTCCCAAAGGAGGAGCCGGACATTATCTATCTGTGTTTCCCAAATAATCCGACAGGAGCGACCATCAGCAAAGCACAGCTTCAGGAATGGGTTGACTACGCAAATAAGATCGGAGCTGTGATCATCTATGATGCAGCATACGAAGCATATATCAGTGAAGACGATGTACCACATTCTATCTACGAGTGCGAAGGTGCAAGAACCTGTGCGATCGAGCTTCGAAGCTTTTCGAAGAATGCAGGATTTACCGGAACCCGTCTTGGATTTACAGTTGTACCAAAGGATCTGAAGGATGCAAATGGTGTTGCACTTCATGGTTTATGGGCTAGAAGACATGGAACCAAGTTTAATGGTGCTCCATATATTGTTCAGGCAGCAGGAGAAGCTGTATATTCAGAAGAAGGTAAAGCACAGACAAAGGCACAGATTGCATATTATATGAACAATGCGAAGGTGATCTATGATGGATTAAAGGCAGCAGGCTATTCCGTATCCGGCGGTGTGAATGCACCATATATCTGGTTAAAGACACCGGATAAGATGACTTCATGGGAGTTCTTTGATTATCTGCTTGCAAATGCAAATGTCGTAGGTACACCGGGCTCAGGCTTTGGACCGAGTGGTGAAGGATATTTCAGACTGACAGCATTTGGTACATATGAGAATACAGTAGAAGCAATCGAGAGAATTAAAGCGTTATAATAGCGGGGTGCAATTAACTATATAATCGTGGAGGTAGCAAGATGAAAGATAATGGACTGCTGGTGCAGTATTTTAATGCAAATACACCGGCTGATCAGACATTATGGGCGAAAGCGGTAAAGGATGCAGCGACATTGAAAAAGCTCGGTGCAACTGCTGTATGGTTTCCACCTGCAACCAAAGGGGCAGCGGGAAAAGATGACAGGGGCTATGCGCCATATGATCTGTATGATCTGGGTGAATTTAATCAGAAGGGTTCGGTTGGAACCAGATATGGTACAAAGAAAGAATATCTGGAAGCAATCGATGCAATGAAGGCGCAGGGAATCAATGTATATGCAGATATCGCAGTCAGACAGAAGTTAGGCGCAGATTCTGTGGAGAAGGTTACGGCAGCAGATTTTAATGCCAAGGATATTCCGCAGATGATCGGTAATAAAAAGATAGTTGGAGCCTTGTCGAAGTTCACCTTCCCGGGCAGAAAGAGCAAGTATTCCAAGTTCAAATGGAACTGGAATCATTTTGCAGGGATTGACTGGCAGCAGGATGATTTTAAGAGGCGTGTCTGCGAACTGTCTGGTATGACAGAGACGGAAGCAGAGAAGAAATACAAGCTCAGCAAATATGATTATATCATAGGCAGTGAGCTGGATCTGTACAATCAGGAAGTATATGATGAATTAATGGCATGGGCGAAGTGGTATGAGGATGTGACCGGAGTGGACGGATTCCGTTTCCAGGAAGCAGAGAAGATTCCGGGATGGTTCATCAGAGACTTTGCAGAAGCTGCTTCGAATGCCGGAGAAGAAGAAAAAGAGATCTTTACGGTAGGTGACTTCTGGCACTGGAGATGTGACTATATCAATGATTACATCGCGTCTGCGGACAATCAGCCATCTATGTTTGATGTGCCGCTGCATTTCAGTTTCCATGATGCATCCGTTGCAGAGGGAGAATATGATCTGAGCCGGTTACTGGATGGCTCCATGATGATGAGTAATCCTGCAAAGGCAGTTACATTTGTAGAGAATCATGAATCACAGCCGGGCGGTGTGCTGGAATCTGCTGTAGCAGAGTGGTTTAAACCACTGGCATATGCGATCATTTTATTAAGAGAACAGGGATATCCATGTATGTTCATGGGTGATTATGAAGGCATTCCTGCGGCTAAGATCAAGTCCAGAAAGACAATCATGAACAAACTGTTAAAGCTTCGTAAGAAATATGCATACGGAACACAGCATGACTACTTTGATCATCCGGATGTTGTCGGCTTTACCAGAGAAGGAGATGCAGAGCATGAGAATTCCGGTCTGGCAGTTATTATGTCAGATGGAACCGGCGGAACAAAGCGCATGTATGTCGGAAGACAGTTTGCAGGCTGTCATTTCGCAGATGTAATGGGAAATGCAAAGTATGATATCCGTATCGATGAAGAAGGCTGCGGCGAATTCTATGTAAACCGTCAGGGACTTGCAATCTGGATTAAAAAAGATTGCAAATTATAAGAAATTGAGTTATCATATTAATACTTTAGATTGTAAAAGTGCATGAAAGTCTGAGGATGATCCGGATTTTCACAGCATAAAAGTGGCAAAGGAGTATGAGTTATGGGAAAGACAGTACATACAGAAGCAGTCCGTGATCTGTTTGAAGCAATACTGACATTGGAGACAGAGGAGGAATGTTTTAATTTCTTTGAAGATGTTTGTACGGTAAATGAATTGCTGTCCATAGCCCAGAGATTTGCGGTTGCGAAGATGTTAAAGGAAGATAATACTTATCTGGAAGTTGCCGAGAAGACCGGTGCATCGACAGCAACAATCAGCAGAGTGAACAGATCTCTTAATTATGGTAAAGATGGTTATGAACTTGTATTCAGCAGAATGAATCTGGATAAAGAAAAGAAAGATTCAGAATAACAACATATAAAACAGGAAATCCTCTGGGAATGGATCAAGACGATCCGTTTCCGGAGGATTTTGTTTGTCCTACAACCAACCTATGTCTGCGCAGGCACTGCGGCAAACAGAGTACTGTGCAAATGACTCGCTTCAATTTCTATAAACTGCATATATCTGATTCGCAAATATTCCTGTGCTAACTCGCCTGACGGCTCAAACAAGCCCCCATATTTGCTGATATATGCAATTTATTACGAAATCTTCGCTTGATGTCATTTGCACAGTACTCTGTTTGCCATAGTGCCTGTGCAGACATAAAATTGGTCGGACAGACATCAGTCTGCCCGACCATGCGGGGAGAAAATCCCCTATATATTTGGTATTAGGAAGCGAAGCGGGGATTAAAGGGTATTTACAAAGCGCATGAAGGCTTCTCTGCCTTCGGTGGTATTTTTGTATACACCGGAGCATTCCAGAACTTTTGAGAATACCTTGCCGATCTCGTTCTGGATGATTCCATGGATATTTTCCGGAGTAATGTCATAATTTCCAATCCATTCATCAACCCAGTCTGCATGTTTTTCGATAGCTTCATTTGCGCGGATGTCCTTGTGATTTAAGATTGCATCCTCAAGCTCTGACATTTCACCTTTTAATCTTGCAGGAAGAACAGCCAGACCCATGACCTCGATCAGACCGATATTTTCCTTCTTAATATGATGATACTGGCTGTGTGGGTGGTAGAGCCCCATCGGACATTCTTCGGTTGTGATGTTGTTACGAAGTACCAGATCCAGTTCGAACAGATCTCCATGCATTCTTGCGATCGGAGTAATCGTGTTATGTGGAGTATCGTCTGTGTAAGCGTAGATATATGCAGCTTCGTCTGTGTAATTTCTCCATGCTGTCAGGATGTGATCTGCTGCATCTGCGATACGTGCAGGATCAGAACCTTGAAGACGGATAACAGACATAGGCCATTTGACGATACCGGCTGTCAGGTCTTCGTAACCAGGTAAAGTAAAGTTTGATTCATATGGAGCCTTTGCCATTGCAAATGTATAGCCGCCACCCTGAAAATGGTCATGGCTTAAAATGGAACCGCCAACGATCGGAAGATCTGCGTTGGAGCCGGCTGTATAGTGAGGGAACAACCGGACAAAATCAAGTAGCTTTACAAACGCAGCGTGGTCAATCTTCATTGGTGTGTGGTTTGCATTAAAGATAATACAGTGCTCGTTGTAGTACACATAAGGGGAGTACTGTAAGTAATATGCCTGTCCATCTAAGGTAATAGGCATGATCCTGTGGTTCTGTCTGGCAGGATGTGAGAAATGTCCGGCATAACCTTCGTTTTCACGGCAGAGCAGACAGGCTGGATAACCGGATTTCTTTGCCTTTCCTGCTTTCGCGATATCTCTTGGGTCTTTCTCCGGCTTGGACAGGTTGATCGTAATATCGATCGGACCGTATTCCGTTTCCGTAACCCATTTTTCATCCTTTGCGATACGATCTTCACGAATATAGTTTGTAGCCTTACTGAAAGCATAATAATAATCCGTTGCTTCCTTTGGGGATACGGCATATTTATCAGCAAATATTTTCCGTACAACAGATGGAGCAGGAGTGAGCATACCCATAATCTTTGTATCGAAAAGATCACGGTTTGTGATCGTGTCATCCTCCATCAGCTTGTGCCGGTATGCATAATCTAACATATCGTTTAAGATATCAACGAGCGGACGGGATGGAATCTCAGCCGGTTCGTTGTATTCCTGAATGTCGAATAACTCTAGCAGACGGTTTGTAACATATATTTCGTCTGCAGGATCTACAAGTCCTTTGTTTAAACCATAAGTAACCAATTCTTTGATATATGTTTCTATCATAGTCATAACCTCCCATAAAATTTGTTATTATATCATGTGCTTCGCACATTCAATGCATTCCGCAAAATCAGCCCCCTTGCAAGCAAGTGATTTTGCGTTCATTATATCGTGAGCATAGCTCACTCAATGCATTCCGCAAAATCAGCATCCTTGCGAGCAAATAATTTTGCATTCATTATATCATGTCGTCTGTTTTACAGTACCTGCATACCGCCGTATTTACGGATCTTCAGTACATGGCAGGAGCCTCCGCCAAATACGTGATCCATAGCCTGGCGATACGTCTCAACAGTATCGTTTTCTACAAATGCCTGAATAGTTCCGGCAAATCCACCGCCGTGAACACGGCTGACTCCGTGACTTCCAAGTGTGATATCACTGACAGCCAGAGCAACAGATACATTCTGAGCCTGAATATCTTTATTCGTATATACGTTCTGCAAATACTTGAAAGAAGAATCACCGGATGCTTTAACCGCTGCAAGGAATGCAGGCATATCACCCTTTGTCAGGGAAGCAACCTGAATTTCTACCCGTTTTACTTCTTCAAAATAGTGAAGGGCACGAAGCAGGTAACGGTCGCCGAGTTTGGTGCGGATGTCAGCCATGTGGTCGATAATATCCTGTTCGCTTAATTCGTTTAATACCGGTTTGCCAAGCATCTCCGCAACGGCACACATCTCGGCAGGAACTGCAGCATAGTCAGCAGTCAGATCTACATGAGAGCCCTTTGTATCAGTGATACAGAGACTGTAACCGCTCTTTGCCATATCAAAGTCGATCTTTTCAACAATAGGATCGGCTGGATCTGCAAAGTCGATATGTACAAGATTTCCGACGGAAGATGCCATCTGATCCATCAGGCCGCAAGGTTTTCCGAAGTATACATTTTCTGCATACTGGCCGATGATCGCGATCTCGATTGCAGATACGGAACCATTATTATAAAGTCCCGACAAGATGGTTCCGATGATTGTTTCGAATGCTGCAGAAGATGAAAGGCCGGCACCAATCAGTACATCACTGGTGATATATGCTTTGAAGCCGCCGACAGCGTGTCCGTGTTCCTTTAATCCGGCAGCAACACCCTTGATCAGAGCCGTTGTTGTTTCTTTTTCACTTTCTACAAGAGAAAGGTCGGATGCGTCGATTGTAATGAGATCATATCCGTCTGAGATAACCTGGATCTTATCATCGGAAGTCTTTGCAACGATGGCAATCGCATCTAGATTGATAGATGCGGCAAGTACCTGACCATGCTGATGATCAGTATGATTTCCGCCTACTTCACTTCTACCCGGAGCGGAGAAGATAGATACCTCTGTGTCTCCGAAATCTTTGATGAATTCCTGAAGAGCAGCGATATATCTGCCATTCTGATAAGCGAGCAGATGCTCATCGACATAGATATCGGTTAATAATTCATTGTACTGTTCTGATTCAAAGTCTTTTATTAATTCAGATGCATGTTTCATATGTTTGTCCTCCTGATCATACATGATAATTAATGTGCTTACACCTGTACGATGCGTAAATGTGTGTTTACTTGTACAGATGTGCCTGTTTTCCTAAGTCTGTTTGTTCTTTATAGTGACAGGATAACATATGTTTAGTAAAATGTCAACCACACTTTAGTAAAGATTTACTGAAAAAGTAATTGAAAAATAAAAAGAAATCTGTTACACTAAGTTAGTAAAAATATAGTAAATTTATCCAATAAATATGGAGTAAAGAGGTACATTATGACGACAATCAAGGATATTGCGAGACGGGCAAATGTGTCACCGGCTACAGTTTCAAGAATTTTGAACGATGATCCGACATTAAATGTTTTACCGGAGACTAAGGAAAGAGTCCTTCGGACAGCAAAAGAGCTACACTATACAAAGAAAAAGTCAGCCAGATTGAAGAAGTCATTCCAACTTGGTCTTGTACTCTGGTTTTCCGCAGAGGATGAGATGAAGGATAGTTATTATCTGTCCGCAAGAAAGGGAATCGAGGATTTCTGTATCAGCCAGTCGATTGAACTGGTTCGGGTATTTCGGAATGACAGCAACTATCTGGACATGCTGCGTGGTTGTGATGGAATTATCTGTCTGGGTAAGTTTGCGCATGAGGAAGTAAAATCATTTATAGAGATATGCAGTAATATCGTATTTCTGGATATGAAGGTTGAGAACTACAACATTACATCCCTGACAATGGACTTCAAACAGGCAGTACGGGATGCACTTGACTATCTGTATCATCTGGGACATCGTAAGATCGGTTTCATGGGTGGTAAAGAGTTTGTGGGCGATCATGAGCTTCTGGTAGATCCGAGACTAGAAGAATACATTGCATATATGAAGGAGAAAAAACTCCCGTATGAGAAATATTTGTATGAGGGAAGCTTCAATACATTCTCTGGTTATGAGATGGGGAAAGTAATAGCAGAAGCTGACGAACGTCCAAGTGCAATCTTTGCAGCCAGTGATGCTCTTGCAGTAGGAGCATTAAAGGCATTCAAGGAAGCGGATATGGAAGTGCCGGAGGATATATCGCTTGTTGGCTTTAATAACACAGAGCTTAGTGAGTATACAGTTCCTGCACTTACAACCGTAAATGCTCCGGCATATGATATGGGACAGCATGGTGCTAATCTGATCTATGCTGCATCAAACCTTAGTATCCGTACTCCGTTAAAGGCGGAGATTCCTTGTAATCTGATCGTCAGGGAATCCTGTATGGAATACACAGAAAAATAAAATTATTCGTTGTAAAGTAAGTGCAACACATGAATTGTGTGTTGTACTTACTTTTTTTATGCGTTGTTTTTCCCCCCCTCTCAACGCATGAGTTCCCATCCTTTTTCTTGGAGCGTGTCAAAGGTCGATGCGCTCCGCTATAAAAAGGATTAGTAAAATAATAGGGGGTAGAGAAAGGTGGGTTTTTATGGAATTTGTAATGAACAAAGGAATAACAGTAACTATCGATGATGATGAGATTGTGAGCTGGAATCATGACCAGAAGAAAAAAGCATGTTTTATAAGGGTTAAAGATGGATCTATATGGTGCTATATGTAAGCTACGAGAGAATTTTTTTCTTTGGATAAATATAATTAAAGTTTGTAGGGTGGCGCATCCGCGCTGAATATAAAAGAAAGATAAGAGGTAGAAGTTATGAAAATGGCGAGTACAGTATTATGGGCTTAAATCTGGAATGGAAGAGATTCACGACATGGAATATGAATGATTATATGGAATTTGAGATTGATCTGGTGAAGAAGCTGACTCCGGATCGCCCGGTTACAACGAATTTTATGCAGCTCTATGACGGACTTGATTATCGGAAGATGACAGAACTGATCAAAGAGCTGATTACAAATGCAGGAATCCGGATAAAGGAACTGCCTGAGAACGTGGAATATCATGAGCGTTATACGGATACACACCGTTATGCCTTTTATATCAATGAGGGCGATGTGGCGGCAGAACTTCTGAATGTGACAGAACTTCTGAGTGGACAGGTTGTAAACGGAAAAATCTCTGTTGATGCAAAAAATGTGATGATTATAAAAGGGAAAATATAAATTAAAAGATCATCAGTACTGCTCCGTAAAAGATGCCTAATAAACGCAGGACGGCAGATAAAAAACTGTAAAAGCAGGCTGCGGAAGTATGAAGTTGATTTTTGAAAGATATATAGGCAGAAGCTGTATTAAAAGGAGGATGTTATGTTTATAAAAGGAATGGATATTTCCACCCTGCTGGAGGAAGAAACCTGTGGTGCGAGGTATTATGATAATGGTGTAGAACAGGATTTATTTGCTATTTTGAAAGCATATGGTACAAATTCTGTGAGATTAAGACTCTGGAATGATCCATATGCGCCGGATGGTACCCCATATGGCGCAGGGACCAACGATTTGAATAAAGTGATTATTCTTGCCGGACGTGCAAAAAAATATCAAATTGGATATCTGCTGGATCTTCATTACAGTGATTTCTGGGCGGATCCGGGAAAACAGACGACACTAAAAGCATGGCAGGGTATGAACGAGGACGAATTGGAGGCAGCGGTATATCAGTATACAAAAGAAGTCATGCAGACACTAAAAGACAAAGGCCTGCTTCCGGAAATGGTACAGGTTGCAAATGAGCTGACAAATGGTCTGCTCTGGCCAGGCGGTAAGAAACCGGAGTTTGACCGGATCGCAAAGTATCTGAATGCAGGAATCCGTGCAGTGAGAGAGATTCAGGCGGATATTCCGATCATGATCCATCTGGACAATGGTGGCTTTAATGAGATGTATGTGGAGTGGTTCGACGAATTTACAAAGCGAGCAGAACCATTTGACATTATAGGCTTGTCTTATTATCCGTTCTGGCACGGCACGATGGAAGATTATCGCGATCGCGAGGGTAAACCGCTGGATCAGTTAAAAGGAATGGCGACAAAGCCGGAGCTTGTAGAGAAGCTGAATTATTCGATGACAAAGGAAGGACAGGCTTCATTTATGAAAGACTTTTTGAAACTGATCGCAGATATTCCGAGTGGAGAAGGCTTCTATTACTGGGAGCCTTCATGGATTCCGGTTCCGGGATGTGGTTGGGCGACAGAAGCAGCACTTGCATATACCGGAGAAAAAGGACCGGGAGGAAATGAGTGGGCGAATCAGGCCTTATTCGATTATGATGGAAATGCCCTGCCTGCCCTTGCTGTGATCCGTGATTTTAACAGACTAAACTGTAAATGAAAAAAATATCAATTACGCAGTGGCAAGAAAACTGATATGACAGGTATGGAAAATTCAAGATCTCTGTTGTGGATTTAAATATAATAAAAGGCTGAATGCTCTGTACATTTTTGTGCAAGACATTCAGCCTTTTGTTATTTCGGAACAGAAATGTCTGTTTCCGAAAAGCGGTATTTATATAGTGCATAGGATCTATTTGCTGGTGGGTTCGTGCTTTTATTCTTTGGTGCTGTCTTTAGCGTCCACTATTTTTACTGCCGGTCGTTGTTCTGTTTGCTTTGGTGTTTTCCACAGCTTTCGTTTTGCTGTTTGCAGTAATCTTTTCGGCAGTTTTTGCCTTGCCGGTTACGGTAACTTTCTCGGTGCTCTTTATTTTCTCGGCAGTTTTTGCTTTCTGTGCATTCTGCTTCAATGTTTGTTCCTGAACGGAATGCATATCATCAATCAGATGCTCGATACATTTCTTCTTAACATAGACATCGACGGACAACATAGATACCATACACATATCATGAAGATAAGCGTCTGTTTCCGGATCATACATATCGGATGCCTTATCATAGGTAGATAAAATGCTCTTGATAATATCGTTATAGTTATCAATCTCATAATTGAATAATTTGCGGTAGACCTCTTCGATATTGACCGGGGACTCGCCGTTATAGCAGTCGTTGTTATTCATCGGGGCAAGAAGTGTCTGGATATCAGTGATACTTACAAAGTTCTTGAGGTAGTAAATATACAACAGCATGATCAGATGATCCTTGGAGTAACGCTTCTTGTCAGGGGGCGGGAGAAGGTTGTTTTTCGTATAATTGTTGATCATGGTCTTCGTCATGGTCTTGTCTTCTTCGCTTCGCTTATTAGCGTTCAGCTTATCCTCCATAAAGGTTGTTAGCTGATCCATATATAGATCAATCTCGGGTATATCATCCGGATCAATGTAACTTAGAGAAGTTGCGATCTGTAATAATTTTTTTCTGCGAGTAATATTTTTATTCATTAGAATCTCTCCCAAACGTAACCAAATCTGTATGAATTCTATAGGAAAGTCCTGTTTTCATGTAAATGATATGAAATACAGGACTTTATAACCTTAGTATTCTATTATATAGGAATAAAAACCACAACACAAGCGTTTTGCCAGAATTTTTATAAATTACGAATTATATTGGAATCTGTATACCTGCACGATACCGGCATTTTAGTACAGGTAAAAGTCATATAAGACAAGACTTCATTATGCGTTGCCGTCATCATTGTCGGTATCCGGCTGTGGCAGGATTTCAAGAAGAACTCTGGATACACGTTTTTTATCCAGTTTTGTGACTTTACAGGAGATTGCTCCGTCGGATGCAGTATCACCGACCGAAGGAAGGTGATCTAATAACTGAATGATATAGCCACCGATGGAATCGTAATCTTCGGATTCAATATCCAGATCCAGAGCATCATTTAAGTCATCGAGCTTGATGCCACCATCGATGCTGTAGTGTGTATCATCTATTTTTACGATATTATTATGTTCTGCATCATCGTATTCATCCTTGATATCACCGATGATCTCTTCAATCAGATCCTCCATGGAGATCAGACCGACGCTGACACCGTATTCATCCAGAACGATACCGATGGAGTTAGAACTGGATTTCATATTAGTCAGAAGATCATTTGTCTTCTGAAATTCATACACATAGAGTGGTTCACGAATGATCTTTGCAACATCAAAATTGTTGATATCATGAGTTGCTTTATAAAAAAATAAATCTTTTACATGCAGAATACCGATGACATTATCACGGGAATCCTTATAAACAGGAAGTCTGGTGTAAGGAACCTCCATATATTGCTTCAGCAGTTCATCATAAGAAGCAGTAACAGGAACCATGGTCACATCGGCACGGGGAATCATAATATCACGTACACGGGAATCTCCGAAGTCCACTACATTTGTGATCATTTCCTTTTCTTTGTTCTCAATAACACCTTCTTCCTCGCTGACATTTACCATAGTGATCAGCTCGTCTTCGGTGATGGATTTGGCGCTTCCGTTTGTATCCATTCGTAAGATCCAGAAAATAACATGAGAGATCTTGTTGATGATGAACACAAATGGGGTAAAGATATATACCAGAAACCGTACGACGTCCACATAAAGTATTGACATTTTAACACTGTTATTTTGGGCAAGCGTTTTCGGCGTGATCTCACCAAATAACAGGATCAAAAGGGTGAGGATTCCTGTTGCGATTCCGACTGCCTTGCTTCCAAATAAATTAGTGGTAAGTGTTGTTGCAAGAGCGGAAGCTGAAATATTCACGATGTTATTACCTATTAATATTGTGCTGATCAGTTTGTCACTGTTAGAGATCAGTTTAAGAACTCTGGCAGCACGTTTGTTCCCATTGTCAGCCATTGAACGCAGAGTGAATTTATTGACAGTTGTAAGAGCTGTTTCGGCAGAAGAAAAGAATGCCGACAACAGGATCAATAGAATAATTGTAAATAACTGGATAATTGTACTGGGGTGCAAAAAAGATCATCTCCTAAAAATATTTTTGCTTTTGATTGTACAGAATAGCGGAAATCTTGTCAAGAACAGAATGGCTAAGAAATGATGGTTTTACATAAACATTACACTATCCGGTAATGTTCGGAATAAATGACGGAGAAGATGCAGATACTAATGCATGTAGATGATAATAGACAGTTATGCAGATATCATTGCCTGATGTTGTTGGTGCATGACCGGATCTATGAAATCTGCGAGAAAGACTGACAAATGTCAAGGAGGTAAGAACGATGAGAAGTTCAACAGAAACCTATCATGAGGTAGCAGAACGTTGTAGTGCTTATGAAAAGACATGCCATTGCAACAGCATGACCAACAAAGCGGATGGTGAAAAGAGCTGCTTAAACTGTTCCCATTTCAGCAAGGACGAACATTGTAAATTAGATCTTTATGATCCGATTGTAAAGAATCTGAAATAACAGGAAAACAGAACTGAAGGGTTCACCCCTGATCGGTCAGCCGGAAAAGACTTAGAAAATGAGCCTTTTCCGGCTTTTTCAGGCACATACGTTCTTTTCATAATTGACACATATTCAACTAATTGATATACTTTTAGATTAGAAAAATGGAAAGGTATGTGTATCGATGATAAGTGCAAATAACGTAACATTAAGATTTGGAAAGAAAGCTTTATTTGAAGATGTAAATATTAAATTTGTACCGGGTAACTGCTACGGACTGATCGGAGCAAACGGAGCCGGTAAATCAACCTTTTTGAAGATCCTTTCAGGAGAGATCGAACCATCAAAGGGCGATGTCACAATGGATGAGGGTGAGCGTCTGTCTGTATTACAGCAGGATCATTACAAGTTCGATGAATACACAGTACTCGATACTGTTATCATGGGAAACAAGCGTCTGTATGAGATTATGAAAGAAAAAGATGCGATCTATGCAAAAGAAGATTTTACAGATGAAGATGGTATCCGTGCTTCTGAACTTGAGGGTGAATTCGCGGATATGAACGGATGGGAAGCAGAATCCGATGCGGAGACCTTGTTAAATGGTCTGGGTGTAGACACAGAATATCATTATATGATGATGAAAGATCTGGATGGTGGACTGAAGGTTAAGGCACTGCTTGCGCAGGCGTTATTTGGCAATCCCGACGTTCTCCTTCTCGATGAGCCTACGAACCACCTGGATATGGATGCGATTGCATGGTTGGAGGAATTCCTGATCAACTTTGAGAATACCGTTATCGTGGTATCCCATGACCGTTATTTCTTGAATAAGGTATGTACTCAGATCGCCGATATCGATTATGCAAAGATCCAGTTATATGCCGGTAACTATGATTTCTGGTATGAGTCCAGTCAGTTGATGATCAAGCAGATGAAAGAAGCGAATAAGAAGAAGGAAGAGAAGATCAAGGAATTACAGGAATTCATTCAGAGATTCTCGGCAAATGCTTCCAAGTCCAAGCAGGCAACTTCCAGAAAGAGAGCACTGGAAAAGATCGAACTGGATGATATCAAGCCATCCAGCCGTAAATACCCATATATTGATTTCCGTCCAAAGAGAGAGATTGGAAATGAAGTATTGACTGTATCACATATCTCAAAGACGGTAGAGGGCGAGAAACTGTTAGATGATGTATCATTCACAGTAGGACATGATGATAAGATTGCATTTGTCGGACCAAATACAAAGGCAACGACAATGCTGTTCAAGATTCTTGCAGGAGAAGAAAAGCCGGATGAGGGAAGTTTTAAGTGGGGGGTTACAACTTCACAGGGCTATTTTCCGAAGGACAATACAAAGGAATTCGATAATGACCTGATCATCGTAGATTGGCTGACACAGTATTCGGAAGAAAAGGATGCAACTTATGTACGAGGCTTCCTTGGAAGAATGTTATTTGCCGGTGACGATGGTGTCAAGAAAGTAAAGGTTCTGTCCGGTGGAGAAAAGGTTCGTTGCATGTTATCCAAACTAATGATCATGGCTCCAAACTGCCTGATCTTAGATGAGCCTACAAACCATCTGGATATGGAATCTATTACAGCATTGAATAATGGACTGATCAAGTTCCCTGGTGTTATTCTGTTCTCGTCACAGGATCATCAGTTCGTACAGACAACAGCAAACCGTATTATCGAACTTACCAATACAGGTCTGATCGATAAGCAGACAACATATGATGAATATCTGGCAAATGATGAGCTTGCAAGAAAACGTCAGATCATGAACATGGATGTTGATGGAGAAGATTAAGACAGAGATTAAGATGGCAGACAGGGGATGTTTCATATGAAGATGAGATTAGAAAAGCCTGAGATTGCAAAGCGGGCAGGCGAAGAAGGAAAGATTTATTCGTTTGGCAAGGAAATATGGCGGTTTATCCTGGTATTCCTGGTCGGAAGCTTTATTGCAGGTTTGATTCCTGCAATATATGAAATGTACCTGTTCCTGTCAGATATGGAAATGTTTGACCAACTGCAGCGACTGTTCTTAAACGGAGATTCATCTTTTTCGGATATGATGGAACTGGCAACCAATATGACAGACGGAATGTATATACTTACATTATTCTGTACACTGATCCTGATCATTTCTGTTCTGATCTATTGTAATAAGATAGAAAAGCGTTCCTATTATTCTATGGGACTTGTTAAGAAAGATGGAGCAAAGCATTATGTACAGGGCTTGCTTATTGGCGCGGTATCCTTTTCTCTTTGCGTACTTGCAGGTGCTGCTCTTGGATTTATAAATATTAAGGGATGGAATCAGAACTGCAATCTGCTGATCGTGCTTTTGTATTTTATCGGATTTTTGGTACAGGGCTTCAGTGAGGAGATCGCATTCCGAGGATATTTTATGATAAGCCTGATGAAACGAAGCTCGGCAGTAAAAGCTGTTCTTGTGAATTCACTGGCATTTGCATTCTGCCATATGTTGAATCCGGGACTTACGATTCTGGCATTCCTCAACCTGCTGCTGATCGGAATATTCCTGTCACTGTATGTGATAAAAACAAATGACATCTGGGGTGCAGCGGGCTACCACAGCATGTGGAATTTTGTGCAGGGAACCTTTTATGGAATCTCTGTCAGCGGAACCAACGTAGGAAGTGCTGTTCTTTCCTCTGAAATCAAACCGGAAAATATATTCCTGACGGGCGGTAAATTCGGCATGGAGGGCAGCATCGTGGCAACTGTCGTGATGGCAGCAGTCTTAGTCCTCGGAATGCTTTACTATAATAGAAAAGAAACAAAACAGAATATAGCTGGATAGAAGAAGATCACACAGGGTTGTCTTCGGAGTGAATCCGTTATATGAATATACCCACTATAACATGACGTTTGCGAGGATTTCGTCGCAAGCAACACATTGCCAGTAAATACGGGTGCTTGTCTGAGCCGAAGGCGAGTTAGCACAGAAGTATTTACGAATCAGGCATGTGTTGCGAGCAGAAACCGCAGCAAGTCATTTATAGTGGGTATATTTATATTTGGATCACTTCAGAGACAGTCCTGTGTGATCTTCTTCTATATAGGTATTATTTATAGCTCCAATCCGAGATCGAAGATGAAGTTACAGATCTGCTTGACACGCTTCTGGTTGTCCTCGGATACGCCGGGAAAACAGATGTAGACATCGTTGTATCCCGGATTCAGTTTCTTTGCGAAGTCGGTATCGCTGATGTTAATTGCATATGGAGCACTCTTTCCTGTGTAAGCAGGAGAAGTTGTGATCTGGTCGTTGTAATCAGCGGTGAAAATATCATACAGATCGGAAGGCAATGCTTCACCCAGTGTATGAATGATCGAACTTTCACTTAAGTATTCCAGTCCCCGTTTATTTGTGATGATAATATCGTAGTAGTTTTCATCACAGAGAGTAGGAAATGCAATGTAGTTTCCGCTTTCGGCATCTTTGGATGCTTCGTTGGTGCTAATGCTTGGATTATACTTCAGATCCAGAACTTTCTGAAATTGATAATTGTCATCAAAACCATAGTAGTTCCAATAATCAGCTTCTATGACAGAGGTATCAAGTGCTTCCAGATCTTCACAGTTTACAACCGCATAGGAGAGTGCAATCGGTTTGTTGCCGCGGAAGAATGCAACTACGATCAGGCTGATTGCGATGATCACGATCAGCGGTAGCAGGATCTCCATCTTATACGCATATAAAAAGTATTGTAACTTCTGCACCAAGGTCATTCCTTCGGTCGTTTCCTTTAATCGTTTTCTTTTTGCTGCCCGACGCTCCTTACGGGACATGGTTGCAAATTCCAGTTTGTCCTCAATCTTAAGATCTTCCTTTGGTGGAACCTTGCGTGGATCTTTGAACTCGTGCGGCGGCTCCTGTTTGTTTTCGATAGTCTGTACCTTTACCGGTTCCTTCTTTTCGACGGCAGCCTGAGTATTGACAGTTTCCTGTTTAGTTTCGATATTTTGTGCCTTAGCCGGTTTTGCTGTTTGCACAGCAGTCTGCTTTTTTGCCTGTACATTGGAAGTTGCGGAGGTATGGTTGTTTTTCTTCTTTTTCTTTTTGCTGTTGCTCATAGTGTTTCCTTTTCTACTTATATAATAATGATAAGTATAACACAGATGGAAATGGATAAAAAGAAGCAGGCGTGGTAAAGAGTATGAAAAAAGAATGAAAATATAAGAAATGAAATATAAAGAATATGTATTTAGCAGGTCATAAAGACGTGTACCTTGAAAAAAACAGAATTAGCGATATGCGTTGTGGTAAAAACGTATACATTTTAACGAATCCGCAATGCACATTATATATAGATGGAGTTATACAGAAAGAGAACTGCAACTACGCGAAAAATGAGACAACGGAAAGATAAAGATTTAAATTGTATGTCAATTGAGCTAAAATTGTGGAAATAGTATAAATAAGCAGTGTCGCAAATTGGTAAATTTTTTTTAACGAAAATTTAAAAATGTACAAAAAAGATAAAAAAGAATAAAAAAGGGCTTGCCAAATTAGATAATATGTCCTATAATAAGCCTATGTTGACAAGGAAATTTGTCAATAATATCTTAAGAAAGCCACATACATAATCATGTTTGACATATTGTGCCAATGATAAGTCAATCAGATTGTGTATAATAAGTGGCAGGCATTCCAGTAAATAATACAGATGCAGATGTCAATCCGCAGAAGTATGAATGAAAGGAATAGCACACATATTTTAAAAGGAGGGTTTTTTTGTGAGAAAAATCAAAAAAGCATTGGCTCTTTCATTAGCACTTGCTATGGGATTATCACTTGTTGCTTGTGGTGACAAGACAGATAACTCAACAACAGAGTCAAAATCATCAGAAGCAACATCAGAGGCAGCATCATCAGAGGATGCATCATCAGAAGAAGCATCATCAGAGGACGCTTCAGGAGCAGCTAAGATCGAAGCTCCTAGTACAGATGGATGGGATGACAGCAAGAAGATCTACGCTTATTCATGGGATGAAGATTTCTCAAAGAAGCTGAACGTTGTTCTTGACAAGTTCCCAGAGTACAAGGATTACGTTGAGTTCGTAACACTTGGTCTTGGTGGAACATCAGATGACTACAAGACAGCTATTGATACAGCTCTTACAAGCGGAGACAAGTATCCTACACTTATCCCAGCTGATAACGATGTAGCTAAGTACTGGTCAGAAGATGATTCAAAGACAGCTAATCTGTATGACTTAGGTTTCACAGATGAGATGCTTGCTAACTCATACGACTTCGCTAAGCAGTATGGTACAACAGACGGCGAGCTTAAGTGCGTAACATGGCAGGCAACAGCAGGTTCTGTATACTACAGAAGAGACATCGCTAAGAAAGTTCTTGGAACAGATGATCCTGCAAAGGTTCAGGAAGCACTTGCTTCATGGGATAAGTTCTTCGAGACAGCTGAGACATTAAAGGCTGCTGGATACAAGATCGTGTCTGGTGCTCCTGATGTTAAGTATGCTATCTGGGATACTCAGTCACAGCCTTGGGTAACAGATGACGGTTCAAAGGAAACTCTTACACTTGACAAGTCAGTTACAGAGTATCTTGAGACAGCTAAGAAGATTTACGATGGTGAATATTCAAACAACACATCTATGTGGGATAATTCATGGGCAGCAGATATGAAGGATGATTCTAAGGTATTCTGCTACTTCGGATGTCCTTGGTTCATTGGTTCAATGCAGGGTAATGGTGCTACAGATGGTAACTGGGGAGCTGTTACAGGCCCTACATCTTATCACTGGGGCGGTACATATGTATGTGTAGGTAAGGATACAAATAACCCTGAGTTAGCTGCATTCCTTCTTTACGAATTAACATGTGATCCAGACGTAGGTGTTGAAATTACAAACCAGACAGGTGACTGTGTAAACAACAAAGAAGCTAATGCTAGACTTATCGCTGGCGAACTTAGCGCTGACAATGCAGCAGCTAAATTCCTTGGTGGCCAGAATCCTATCGAAGTATGGGCAGCATCAGCAGAAGGTATTAACCTCAGCAACTTAACATACCAGGATGCTTCAATCAAGGCATTTATTGATGAAGCTTCTACAGCATACAATTCAGGAACATACAAATCAGTTGATGAAGCTGTTAAGTATATCCAGGATAAGTGTGCATCAGAATTAGGTATTTCAGCTGAATAATCCCTAAAAACTGATTAAGTAACACAATTTGCACGCATCAGTAATGAAAGTTGCTGGTGCGTGTGTACTATAAACGATTAATTTTTAGGGGGTGCTCTTACACAATGAAAAAGAATAAGACAGTTGAATATGGAAAATATGGTTTACTTTTTCTCATTCCATTCTTTCTTGTATTCTTAGTTTTTCAGCTGTATCCTCTTCTTTATACTTTTTATAATTCATTTATCTATTCCGCTAAAAATGGTAGATATGTAACTGAGACGGTTGGTCTTGGAAACTTTACAAACTATGTATTTGCAAAGACTGGTAGCGAGTTCTGGCAGTCATTAATGGTAACAGTAGTTCTGTGGATCTTAAACTTCATTCCACAGATTTTATTGGCTTTACTTCTTGCTGCATGGTTTACAGACATCAAGATCAAGTTAAAGGGAAGCGGTATTTACAAGGTTATCATGTATATGCCTAACATTATTACAGCAGCTACAATCGCCGTATTATTCTACGGTATGTTCGAGGTTAATGGTCCTATCACGACTATTTTCAAAGACCTTGGCTGGTGTGATAAGGGTGGTATCTTAAATCATGGCTGGGCATCATTGATCATCATTGCTTTCATTCAGTTCTGGATGTGGTATGGTAACACAATGATCGTTCTTTGTGCAGGTATCTTAGGTATTAACCCATCCCTGTATGAGGCTGCAAGCGTGGATGGTGCTTCATCTAAACAGCAGTTCTTCAAGATTACACTTCCATTGTTAAAGCCGATCTTACAGTATACACTTGTAACATCAGCTATCGGTGGTTTACAGATGTACGATATTCCTCAGTTGTTCAATGAGGGCGGTCCTGTAGTTGTAACAGGCAGTGGATCATCCGTTAATTCAACAACAACAGTCGTAATGCTGGTTAAGAAGTATGTAAGTGCCGGAGGTACACAGGATTATGGTAAAGCCGCTGCATATTCAGTTATGCTTTTTGCATTCACACTGATTATCAGCTTACTGTTCTACAAATTAACAGCAGAAAAATCATCAAAGGATGGAAAGTAGGTGAACAAAGTGGATCAGACAGAATCAAAAGTATCAGGAGGCAAGATTGTCAGATACGTCGTTTGTATCTTGCTTTGTTTCCTGTCAATATTGCCATTTTATATTTTGATCATTAACTCTACTTTAAAGTCAACAGAAATTGTTACAGGTATTAAATTGATACCGGGTGGAGAATTTATTACAAACTTCAAAGGTTTGTTAGCAGGTAGTGAAAAAACAAGTGGTGTTAACGTACTTCAGGCTATGTTAAACTCTTTATTGGTTACTGTTCCGGCTACAGTATTGCAGATCTATTTCGGATCATTAACAGCTTATGCAGTTACAGTATATAACTTCAAGTTAAAGAAGTTTGCATGGGGCTTTATTTATGCGATCATGATGATTCCTCAGCAGGTATCAATCGTTGGTTTCATTAAGATTTGTAACTTAACACACTTATACGGATCATTCTTAGCACTGATTATTCCGGCAATCGCTGCTCCTACTACTGTTTATTTCATGAAGCAGTACATGGAAACAGGTCTTTCAGTTGAGATCGTTGAAGCAGCCAGAATCGATGGATCGGGAGAAATGCATACATTCAATACGATTGTACTTCCGCTGTTGAAACCGGCTATGGCAACACAGGCGATCTTCGGATTCGTTGCATCATGGAATAACCTGTATACACCTTCAATTATTCTTGCAACAGAGAGACAGAAGCAGACAATGCCTATGTACGTTTCAGCGTTAAAGGCAAATGATAAGTCAAGAGACTGGGGTCAGATTTACTGTGGACTTTTCACTACAGTACTTCCAATTCTGGTTATGTACTTCTTCCTTTCTAAGTACATTATCGCAGGTGTAGCACTTGGTGGTGTAAAGGAGTAAATAGGTCTTTTATAAAATATAATGTAGGTATCGGAAGCCATGGGCGATCGATACCCACATTATATATACTGAATAAGTGAGGAGAAGCTGCGGTAGCAGGTTCTCTATATTTTTGTTTATGAGGATAATTTGATGAATGAAATGACAAACAATCAAGACAACAAGAATAGCGGAAGGGATAAAGAACCGTTTTTGAGACGGGCAATGGATGCATTTGGAACAATGTTTGCACTGAATATCTGTTTTGTAATAGGATGTATTCCGATTTTTACGATTGGTGCATCATTTACTGCATTGTATGCAATGTGCATCCGACTTCAGGAAGATGAAGAGGAAACTGTTGTTTCTGGTTTCATTCATGAGTTTAAGCGTAGTTTCAAACAATCTACGATTGCGTTTTTACTGTTGCTCGTTGCAGTTGCTGTAATGTTGGCTGAATATATTATGATCAAACGAGTAACAGGATTTATTTCAACATTTTATACATTTGTGCTTATAATTGAGGCAGTATTAGTTGCACTTGTTGTACCGTTTTTATTTCCATTAATTGCAAGGTATAATAATACGTTGAGTATCACGGTAAGAAATGCAATGGTACTTTCAATCACTTATCTGTGGTCATGGGTAAAGGTCGTTATCGCATGGTTTGTCCCGATATTTATCTGTGTGAAATATCCGGTTGTGTTTGTGAGTATCTGGTATATGTGGTTGTTGCTTTTATTTGGAGCAATTGCGTGGGGAACAACACATACGATGCGTAAGATATTCCGTTTGAATGAACAAAGGATCATTGACACTGCAGAGAAGGAGAGAAAAGCTGCGGAAGAAGCGGCAAAGGAAGCTGAACTGTATGAACAGGAATCAGTGGATGAAGAGGGAAAATAAAAGAAAAACAAATTGTATTCTTTCAAAATAAAATAAAGGAAAAAGAAAAAGTCTGTAGAATAATAAAATTGTACGGACTTTTTTGTTATATTCGTTATATTGACCATGGAGGATGGTGAAATATGCTGATTCGTGAAAAACAGGAGCAACAGGAACATGAGATTCTGAATCCTTATGCATCATTCAGTGATCAGAGCAGAGGCAGGGATCGGGAAGAAGAACAGTGCGATCTTCGGACAGTCTATCAGCGGGACAGGGATCGGATCATTCACTGTAAGGCGTTTCGTCGTCTGAAGCATAAGACGCAGGTATTTCTATCACCGGGAGATGATCATTACAGAACCAGACTGACGCATACCCTTGAGGTGGCGCAGATTGCAAGAACGATCGCAAGAGCACTTCGACTGAATGAGGATCTGACAGAGGCAATCGCACTTGGTCATGATCTGGGGCATACGCCATTTGGGCATGCAGGAGAACGGGCATTGTCCAGATGCTCCGGCAGGTCATTTCAGCATAATGAACAGAGTGTGCGTGTGGTGGAAAAACTGGAGAAAAAAGGAGCAGGACTGAATCTGACCTGGGAAGTCCGGGATGGTATGCTGAATCATAAGACCTCCTGTACACCGGCAACATTGGAAGGAAAGATTGTCCGCCTTGCAGATAAGATTGCATATGTAAACCATGATATGGATGATGCCATCCGCGGTGGTATTATGAAAGAATCGGATCTTCCGATCAGTATTGTAAAGGCTCTTGGAAGCAATACAAGAGATCGGCTGGATTGTCTGATCCATGACGTGATCGATACAAGCTATGGTACGGATACAGTTGAGATGTCGGAGGAGATCGGAGATGCATTATCAGCTCTCCGCAGATATATGTTTGAATATCTGTATACGAATCCGGTGGCAAAGAGCGAGGAAGTAAAAGCAGAAAAGTTATTAGAGATATTATATGATTATTACATGGAGGATCAGTCAAGATTGAACAATGAAAGTATAGAGATGCTCTATATGGGTGAAGATCTTGCGACGGTGATTTGTGATTATATAGCGGGGATGACAGACAACTATGCGATCGAGACATTTAAGGAGATTTATGTTCCGAGTGCATGGCAGGGTGTCTGAGATGAGACTGCAATCCGTAAGGAGGATGTGTTTAGACAGAACCTTATGGACGTATAGATAGAAAGTAGTTGAATTGGAAAGGAAGGGTAGTCGTTGTACTATTCAGATGAAGTGATAGATGAGGTGATATCCAGAAATGATATCGTGAATGTGATATCGGGGTATGTCAGTCTCAGGAAAAAAGGAAGGACGTTTGAAGCCTGTTGTCCATTCCATCATGAAAAGACACCGTCTTTTAAGGTGGACCGGGACAAGCAGTTGTATCATTGTTTCGGATGCGGAGCTGGAGGAAATGTATTTACATTTATCATGGAATATGAGAATATGTCATTCCCGGAAGCCGTACAGTATCTGGCGGATAAGGCAGGAATGACGCTGCCGGAGAGTAATCAGTCCGGACAGGATGCATCAAGAGAGAAATATAAAATATTGCTTCGGGATATGAATAAGACCGCAGCAGCATATTTTCATTATATCATGCGGCATACAGAGCATGGAAAGAAAGCCTATGAGTATTTTAAGGGCAGAGGCCTTTCGGATGAAACAATCAATCAGTTCGGTCTGGGATATGCAGACATTTACCGGGATGATCTGTATCGTTACCTGAAAGGAAAAGGATATACAGATGCAGAGTTAAAGGACTCCGGTCTGGTTTTGATCGATGAGAAAAATGGTGGATCGGACAAGTTCTGGAATCGTGCGATGATTCCGATTCTGGATATCAATGGCAAGGTGATCGGATTTGGCGGACGAGTCATGGGTGATGGAAAACCAAAGTATATCAACACCAGTGATACAGTTGTATTTGATAAGAGCCGGAATCTGTTTGCAATGAATATTGCCAGGAGAAGCCGGCGAAAAGGGTTTATCTGCTGCGAGGGTTATATGGATGTCATATCCATGCATCAGGCGGGCTTTGATAATGCGGTAGCATCACTTGGAACTGCATTTACCTTTGGACATGCCAATATATTGAAGCGATATACAAATGAAGTATATCTGGCATATGACAGCGATGGCGCGGGTGTTGCGGCTACGCTGAAGGTTATATCGATCATGCGAGAAGTAGGTATCTCGGCGAGAGTTATTAATATGCGGCCGTATAAGGACCCGGATGAATTTATTCAGACACTTGGCAGTGAAGCCTTTGAGGAGCGGATCAAAAATGCAGAAAGCGCGATCATGTTTGAGGTTCGTATGCTGTCGGAACAATACAATCTGAACGATCCGGAGGAGCGAACCTCCTTCCACAATGAGACAGCAAAACGACTGGCACAGATAGAAGAAGTGCTGGAGCGTAATAATTATATAGAAGCGGTATCGAACCTATACCATATTGACAAGGCAGGTCTTACAGATCTGGTGCACAAATACGGAATTGCAGGTGTTCCGCGGTCAGAGATTGTAGAACGGGAAGAACGGCGGGCAGAGCATGAAAGCAGAGCTGCCGATCCGGCAAAGAATAAACCAATGAAGCTGCTTCTGACATGGATGGTCAACGAACCGGGATTATTTCAGAAACTGGATGGAATCATTGATGAAACCTGTTTTGAAGATGGTGTTTACCGGGTAGTGGCTGATAAGCTGTATTCCCAGTATCGGGAGAATGGCAGGGTAGAGCCTGCGAGCATCGTGACGACATTTGAGTCGTTGGAGGAACAGCGGCTGGTGGCAGAGATGCTTCAGACGAACATCGGAATTGATATGACGCAGGAAGAAATTAACAATGCAGTGACCGATGTTGTAAAAAAGATAAGTTTAAGCAGTATAGAAGATAAGCTGGCAAAGACAAATGATATAAGCGAGATGCAGAACCTCATACGTGCCAAAGCAAATCTTACAAAGCTGCATATTTCCTTATAGAATGGATAAACTATTATATATTTATGGAGGATCATGATTTATGGAATCAAAAGAGAATAAAGAGCAGATTGAAGAGAAATTTCAGGCGAAGCTGCAGGGCCTGCTTGAGATGGCAAAAAAGAAAAAGATGGTAATTGAAGATACAGAGATCATACGTTACTTTAATGATGCAAAAGAAATTGAGCTGAATCTGGAACGGATGGAGCAGATCTTTTCATTTTTAGAGAGCCACAATGTAGATATTCTGACGATCACAGAAGAGGATGACGATGAGGAGCTTCTGTTAGAAGATCTGGAAGAGGATGTGGATGTAGATAAGATCGACATTTCTGTACCGGACGGTGTCAGCATCGAGGATCCTGTCAGAATGTACTTGAAGGAAATTGGTAAAGTGCCTCTTCTGAGTGCAGAGGAAGAAATTGAACTGGCAAAACGTATGGAAGAAGGTGATGAGCAGGCAAAACAGAAGCTTGCAGAGGCAAACCTCCGTCTGGTTGTCAGTATTGCAAAGCGTTATGTCGGACGCGGTATGCTGTTCCTTGATCTGATCCAGGAAGGAAACCTTGGACTGATCAAAGCAGTAGAAAAATTTGACTACAGAAAAGGTTATAAATTCTCCACATATGCAACATGGTGGATCCGTCAGGCAATTACAAGAGCAATCGCAGATCAGGCAAGAACAATCCGTATTCCGGTTCATATGGTAGAAACGATCAACAAGCTGATCCGTGTATCCAGACAGTTATTACAGGAACTTGGCAGGGAGCCACAGCCGGAGGAGATCGCAGAGGTTATGGATATTCCGGTTGAACGTGTGCGTGAGATTTTGAAGATTTCGCAGGAACCGGTATCCTTGGAGACACCTATCGGTGAGGAGGAAGACAGCCATCTGGGTGATTTTATTCCGGATGATAATATGCCGGTTCCGGCAGATGCTGCTGCATTTACTTTATTGAAGGAACAGTTGGTTGAGGTACTTGATACGCTGACCGAACGTGAAAAGAAGGTACTTACCCTTCGTTTTGGTCTGGAAGATGGAAGAGCAAGAACACTGGAAGAGGTTGGTAAGGAATTTAATGTAACCAGAGAGCGTATCCGTCAGATCGAGGCAAAGGCTCTTCGGAAGCTCAGACATCCAAGCAGAAGCAGAAAACTGAGAGATTATATATACTAAAATAGGGATGGAGAGCATATGATAGAACTGTCGAAACGGATGCAGTCGGTTGCAGATATGATACAGCCGTGTGATGCAGTCGGAGACATCGGCTGCGATCATGCATTTGTATCGATATATCTGGTAGAACAGCGCAGAGCAAAACGGGTGATCGCATCCGATGTCAGACGGGGACCGATTGCGATAGCAAAACGGAATATTGAAGCAATGAACCTGTCGGATCAGATTGAGATTCGTATGGGTGACGGGCTTGATACAATTGTGCCGGGCGAGGTAAACGCTGTTGTTCTGGCTGGAATGGGCGGTATGTTGATGATCGACATTCTGGAACGCGGCGAAGAGGTGGTTACACGTTGTGATCAGCTTGTGCTTCAACCACAGTCGGATATTGAAAAGGTCAGACGATATCTGGCAGAAAAAGGATATCATCTTGCAGATGAACAGATGCTGATCGACGCCGGAAAATATTATAACCTGTTGGATGTAAGGGTTCATGAGATGGTGCAGAAGGATGAATATGATTGTTCAAAGCTTGCTGATGACTGGTGCTATATGTATGGTGGAAGCCTGTTACGAAAGAAAGATCCGGTTTTACGGTCGTGGCTGGTAAAACGGCGGGATACAACGGCCGGGCTGATCAACAGCCTAAGTGGTAAGAATACGGAGAATGCGGCAAAACGGCTGAAGACAGTAAAAGCAGAACAAAAGACCATTTGTGCAGTTTTGAAGCAGGTATATGGCATAGATGGATGACAGAGATCGTGGATGATATGATCATCAGTGGCCTTTGTTGACAGAAGGGTTTTGGAGGTTTATTAGAAATATGAGCGAAAAAGCGGTACATAACAGCGTGCTGACTTTAAAAGAGCTTGCAAAGAAATGGGCAGTCCGTGTAGGGGCTGATTCGGTTGAAAAGATCAATGAGATCGTAGAAGCAGGGAAAGGCACGGAATTGATCCTTGTATGTGAAGCCATGCAGCAGAATGCGATCTATGATATAGCCAGAAGTATCCGCAGAGAGAAAAAAAGGATTGTGATGATCGCAGGACCAAGCTCTGCCGGAAAGACGACATTTTCACACCGGCTTAGTATACAGCTTTGTGCACTTGGACTGCATCCGCATCCGATTGCAGTTGATAATTATTTTATCAATCGGGAAGATAATCCAAAGGATGAAAATGGAAATTATAATTTTGAATGTCTGGAAGCTTTGGATGTAGAATTACTGAATCATGATATGAATCAGTTGTTAAGCGGACAGACAGTTGAACTGCCGGAATTTGATTTTATGAATGGCAGAAGACTGTACAAAGGGGATAATTTGCGTATAGGGACTCAGGATGTTTTGATTCTGGAGGGAATCCATTCACTGAATCCCAAAATGTCATATGCACTTTCAGATGAGGATAAATATAAAATCTATATCAGTCCATTGAATCAGCTTATGATTGGATCAGAGGATAAGATTTCTACACTGGACAGCCGGCTGATCCGCCGGATCGTCCGGGATAACCGAACCCGTGGCCATGACATAGAACGAACTCTTTCGATGTGGCAATCCGTCAGACAGGGAGAGGAACGGTATATATTCCCATATGAAGACAATGCGGATGTGATGTTTAATTCCGGATTGTTGTATGAATATTCTGTGCTGAAAAAACATATTGAACCACTATTGATGGCAGTAGAAGAAACGTCTCCATATTATTCAGACGTCCTTCGATTAAAAGAGCTGACTGATCGGTTTCTTCCATTGGAAGAAACCGTCGTACCATTAAACTCCATCTTACGCGAGTTTATCGGTGGAGGCTGTTTTAAAGTCTGAGGATGATTCTCACTTTGTATAAGTCAATGAACAGATAAATGGGCTGGCTATATATGTATGAAACAGACCTTTTTCTACGTCGGTGCTTAACGAGCCGCTTGAAAAGCGGAGAGTTTAGAACCGCTACGTAGAAAATAGAACGCGAGTGTTCTGTGAAATACATATATAGCCAGCCCATTTATCGTCAGTATGATAAAAGCTGGACGATAAGCCGGGTTATGTCGAGAGTGATCATCTATCTAGGCTTTATGTTGCCATAAAGCTCAAGCGACCTACCTGAGACTTGACGGGCAGCCATTCGTCTCACAGCCGAAGCTGCTTTTTTGGTCTTGCTTCGAGTGGGGTTTACAGAGCCTGTTCTGTTACCAGAAGCAGCGGTGAGCTCTTACCTCGCCTTTCCACCCTTACCATATACATGGCGGTTTATTTCTGTTGCACTAGCCTGGGAGTTTCCTCCACCGGACGTTATCCGGCACCCTGCCCTGTGAAGCCCGGACTTTCCTCACCTGTCATATGACAGCCGCGATCACTTGTCCAGCTCATTACTTTTATAGCAGAATAGGGACGAAAAGTAAAGGGGAAAATATAGAAACAGAAACATGGTTTTCAAAACTACTTCTCATGGTATAAAAAATGGTTGAAGTGAATGGAGATGGGTGTTATAATCTCTCTATAGAAGCCTGATAATAAGTATTATCAAAGATTTGATATAAGAGGGTGAATAATATGGAGAATAATTATCTGTTAAATAAAGATTATATCAGAATAAAAAACATGAATACGATCAGCTATGGTGGTAATCAGTCATGGTGCAAGAGTAAGAAGATGCAGAAGGTAGGCTGCGGAGTGATCGCACTGGCGGATATATCCATCTATCTTGCAGAACAGAATCCCGGACTTATGACAGATGCAATCCGCAAGATCAACAAGCCGAAGGGACTTTATAACAAAAATGATTACCTTGAATATGTGAAATGGTTCTATAAGCATTATGTATTTTTCCTGTGGTATAAAGGAATGACAGGCGTGACGATAATGAATACATTGAACCGTTATTTTATGCTGAATGATATTGGACTTCGTGCCAGATGGAGACTGTTTTTATCTGACGAGGAAATGATGAAACAGATCAGGCATTTGATCCGTAAAAATAAGCCGGTTGTATTATCAATTGGTCCGAATATACCAAATGTATTTGGAAATAAAGGAATCCATATGTATGTGGAAAAGGATGGGCGGATGCTTGCTTCCATGAAGAAAAATGTTCACAGCCATTTTGTTGTTGTGACAGGAGTAGAGGAAATAGCAGGTCATGAATACCTGATCGTTTCTTCATGGGGTAAGAAATACTACATCAGCTACGAAGAGTACCGTGATTATGTAAAACATTCCGGCGGAAGAATTACAAGCAGCATCCTGTACATCAAAGGAATGATCTAATACGGAAATGTCCTTCTGTAGTTTGTGCGGATATTGTTATTTATTACAAAACATATACAAGGGGTTCTGCCCCGGATACAGACAACCACTATAATATGACTCGCTGCGGTTTCGATTCGCTGCACATGCCTGATTCGTAAATGCTTCTGCGCTAACTCGCCTTTGGCTCGAACAAGCGCTCGCATTTACTGGCAATGTGCATCTTATTTCAAAATCCTCGCTTATGTCATATTATAGTGGTTGTCTGTATCCGGGGCAGAACCCCTTCTGTATGTTTATAAGGAATAACAATATCAGTGCAAAGTTAAATTAAAAAATTTTCTGTATTAATGCCTGTAACTCGGTTTCTGTCAGTTCGCGGAATTCGCCGGGAGCGAGGGCTTCGTCCAATGCCAGACTACCCATGGACAGGCGTTTTAAGTAGGTGACTTTCATGCCGAGGGCTTCAAAGGAGCGTTTGACCTGATGGTAACGTCCTTCGGTGATCGTCAGAAGAATTTCAGAGGTGCTGGTATCAGGATTGGTGCTTTTTATGACCAGAGTGCCCGGCTTGGTTGGCTTATCATCTCCGATATCCAGACCTGCCTTGAATGCTTTGATATGTTCTTCTGTTACCAGCCCGTCGATACGGGCAAAATATGTTTTTGCTACATGCTTGGATGGGGATAAGAGATTGTGGGACAGTTCTCCATCATCTGTGATGAGCAGCAGCCCTTCTGTATCAATATCCAGTCTGCCGACAGGAAACAGATTTTTTACAGAAACAGAACCTTTTAACAGATCCAGAATGGTTGTGTGCAGTTTGTCATTGGTTGCGCTGACACAGCCTGCCGGTTTGTTCAGCATGTAATAGTGGTGCTTTTGATAGCCAATAACCGTTCCGTTGTAAGAAATCTGGTCTGTATTTTCATCAATCTTCTGTTCAGGAGATTTGCAGACCGTTCCATTTATTGATATCATTCCCTTTTTAATATATTGTTTTACCTGGGATCTGGAGCCGATGTCCTGATTTGCCAGAAATTTATCAATTCGCATAGCTGTTACCTGCCTTTTGTTCATTTGTTGAGTCTAAAACCATGCCTGCTGGCTGACGATTTTTCACCATTATAGCATGGATTTTTCGTTGCTGTGGAATAAATTCAGTAAATTTCAGAATATGGCTGGTATTGTGCGAAAATGTTATAATAAATCTGTAATTATGACGGAAATGTTAAGTGTGTGATTACAAAGTAATATTACAGCAGATTATATAAAATAAACAAAAAAATCCTTTGTTTATTCACAAAAAATTAATACATTTTACTATAAAAAGTTGATGTGGGGGACATATGCGTATTGACATGAAATCAAAATTAGAGTATTATTTTTAACAGAAATGTAACATTTTGTCATGGTTTTTAATAAATAGGTACGAAAAGATGAGAATTAACAGAAGAAATAATCGTTTTTCCCATATGAGAAGAGGTTTATTCAGTTATAGATATATGAAACGTAATCTGCTTGTAGCAGCAGCTACGATCGTTACGGCAGCAGGAATCGGACTCGTTGTTAAGTATGGGGAGGCGTTGGATCACAACCCTGCTTACCTGAACAGTCAGACCGTTCAGACTGCTGAAGTGGAGACAACCAGTGAAGAGGTTGCTTCTGTCGATACGACTGTACTTCAGAACAACAGTACAACCAAGAAGGCTGCACAGAAGAAGACAGTAGTAGCAAAAGCAGAAGAGAAGTCCGAATTTGATGGTAAATTTATCGCCAAGATTGACGATACATTAAATATCCGTGAGGAAGCATCGACGGATTCTGATATTGTTGGAAAGCTGTTTGATGGTAATGTAGGTGATGTTCTGGAAACAGATGGTGACTGGGTGAAAATTTCCTCCGGTGATGTAACGGGATATGTAAACAGGGATTATATTCTGACCGGTAAGGATGCAGAGACATATGCGGCAGATTATAAGAAAGTGCTTGGAACAGTAACGGATGATACCGTCCGTGTACGTGCAGAGAAGTCAACAGATTCTGATATTCTTGAGCTGGTAGCAAAGGATACGGTTCTTCCTGTAGAGGAACAGGATAAGAACTGGGTTCAGGTAACACTGGCAAATGATGTTACCGGGTACATAGCAGCAGATTATATCACAGTTGCAGAGTCTTATGAGTACGCAATGACAATCGATGATTATACAGCAATGGTTGATGCAGAGACACAGAAAACAATAGAAGTTGCATCTGCAGAAGAAGAGGTTGCATCCGAAGAAGCATCAGAACCTGAGGTTATGTCAGTAGATGAGCCGACAACGGACGATACGACAGAAACACCGACGACAGAAGAGGTGACCACAGAGGCTCCGACAACGGAAGAACCTGTTACAGAAGCACCAACAACAGAGGAAGCGACGACAGAAGCATCTTCTGTAGATCCATCTCAGTATGATGATGCTTATCTGCTTGCCTGTCTGGTCAGCATGGAAGCTGGATATGAGCCATACGAAGGTCAGCTTGCAGTTGCAAATGTGGTTCTGAATCGTGTAAAGAGTGGTAGCTGGGGCAATTCAATCTCATCTGTTATTTATGCACCAAATCAGTTTCCGATGGCAACCGGAAGTGTGATGCAGGGATATCTGCAGAACGGACCGCTGTCTACTGCACAGCAGGCTGCAGATGATGCATTAGCAGGAAATAATAATATTGGATCTTTTATGAGTTTCTTGAATGTGAATTATATTGATACGGATTCCTTATCCGATTATACGGTTATTGGAAATCATTGTTTTTATTAATAAGTGAATGGATGTAAGAGATATGTTGAGGCAGATGAATGTAAAAGATAATTATAACGATGCTCAGACAACTCAGAAGAACAGAAGGTACATGCATGGTATGATGTACCTTCTGTTGTTTCTGTTTTGTCTGGGCTTTTATATTGTAAATATGATAATAAACGGACAGTATCCATTTGGAAGCCACAGCTTTCTGTATCAGGATGCATATGATCAGTATACAGGAATGCTGCAGACCTTTCTGGAATGGCTGCATTCCGGAGATAAAAGTACCTTTTTGTGGGATCATGGTCTGGGAATGGACATGCTTTTAAATATGTTTTATTACTGTATGAGTCCGTTTAATATCATAGCAGTAATATGCGGATCCGGACATGTGGAGCTGGCAATGGTTATTATGATCGTTGTCAAAGCTTCTCTGCTTGCTCCTTCGGGACTGTATTTTTTCAGACGTACAGAGTTGAAACGGTATGCAGATGAAGAAACTGGTCGTGGCTGGCAGACAGCAGTTGAAATTGTTTTGTCTCTGTCGTATGCACTGTGCGGATTTGTGCTGGTATATGAGCACAATGTGATCTGGCTGGATGGTCTGATCCTTGTACCGTTTCTTGCGATCGCAGTAGAACGGATGGCTGCCGGTAAGGGAAAGATTGCTTATACAGTGCTGCTTGCGGTTGGATTTATCGTGAATTTTTATTTTGCCTTTTATCTGTGCCTGTTTATCGTGCTGTATTTCCTGTTACAGGACTGGAAAACTCTTCGTGAATTTGGCAGGGGGATTCTCCGGTTTCTGATCTGGTCCGTTATAGCAGGGATGATCGCAGGTGTGGTACTGGTTCCTGCTTTTTATGCAGTGTTGCATTTGTCCGGGGCAGGAAGTATGGATGATAAGCTGCCGTGGTATCAGCTTGGTAATATCGGTAATTTTATCAATTCATTTTACCCGTTGAATAAGGTGACGACAGGCAATCTGTTTAATCATAATAATTATTGTGGCACACTGATTGTATTGCTTGTGATCCTGTTGTTCTTTATGAAGAAGATAGAATGGACCTGGAAGCTCCGGTATCTGACAGTTCTGATATTTCTTGCATTTGCAATGAATCAGGCAGGACTGAATTATGTGCTTCATGGATTCGCAGTCACACACGGTATGGGAAATCGTTTTGCATTTATCTGGACATTTTTGCTGCTTGGGGCAGCCTATGTATGTCTGTTGAATATAAAGAAGATCCGGATGTGGCAGGCAGGAGCAGCATTTGGAAGCTGCCTTGTATTGTTTCTGCTGGAGCTGTTCTTCAATCGCGATGAAACAAATCCAAATTCCTATGTAGCGGTACTCATATTTATCGTTGCTTATTTTGGTTTGTTTGTCTTTGCACTCCGGAAAAGCATCAAATGGAAGACCTTTTATATATGGGTGGTCAGCCTTTGGATCATAGAGCTGGTGTTAAATGGCAGCTATGTACTGAGTGCAAAGGGAAATAACAGAAGTCTTACAGATGATATAAAACAGACATCCAGGGAAACGGCATATGCAGAATGTGATCTGGAAGCCGGAGAACGTAAGACGGCATTGTATTCCTATGATTATCTGCAGTTATCAAATACAAACTGCTATTCCTCCATGGCAAATGGTTCTGCCATTGATTCCTTTGTTAGTCTTGGATTATCACATTATCAGAATATAGAGTATACCTACAGAAGAACGACTCCGGTTACAGCACTGATGTATAATGTCCGGTATATTATGACAAATGAATTAGGAGCAGCAGGTGGATATCATATGGTGGCAGCACCGGATGGAACATATGGATATCTGTATGAGGCGGATGCTCTTGCAGGGATGGGCTTCCTTCTGGATGAGGACATTCTGAACTGGAGTGGAGAGAGGAGTGCAGCCGAAAATCAGAATGAACTGGTAATGCTTGGAATGGGTCAGCCGGAGCTTTCAGATCTGTTTGAGAAGAAGACTCTTACAGATGATATGATCTCATTTACCGGCCTGGATGCAGCAAAGCAGGGCGATGGTGTCTATGCTTATACAGCTCAGGCGGATATTGCAACCTCCATGATAGTTTCCTATAAAGCAGAACAGGCAGAGGATCTGTATGTAGAGTGTTCGGACACCAGATTGCAAGGCGTTGATGTTTATGTGAATGGTCAGCAGGTTGTTGGCTCGGTCTATCCGGAATCAGCAGGCATGATACATATTGGAAATGTAAATGCAGGAGATGAGGTTAAGCTGCGATTTGCTACAGGAGCAGCTATGAATGAATCGGGCATAAAGACAGTTGCCTTGTATGCGATAAACGAGGAAACGGTTCAGGCATTTAAAGAGTATGTGTTAAAGAATACAATGGAATTTGATGGGTATGACGGCAATTGCTTAAATGGACATATAACAGCGGACAAGGCTGGAATCCTGTATTTGGCGGTTCCGTACAATGAAGGCTTTACGGCTACTGTAGATGGGAAAAAGTTGGCTCCTGTAAAGATTGGAACCGGCCTGATGGGCGTTCCGGTTGAAGCAGGTGACCATGTAATTATGCTGACTTACCATACACCTTATCTGATGGTGGGCGTATGCCTGTCTGGAATTGGAATATTGATACTGGCAGGATATATGGTGATCTGCCGAAAAAAATCATCTGATAGATGACGGATACAAGTTATCAGCTTATAGGAATGCAGATATTGAAAAACAGATCATAATAAATTCTTATAATAAAAACAGGCAACCTGAGTGCGGTCGCGCAGGTCAAGCTTCATAAGGATGTTACTGAGATAATTGCGGACGGTTCCTTCCGAGAGGAAGAGCTGCTCCGCAATTTCTTTGTTGTTCAGACCGTCTGCAACCAGCCGTATCAGTTCAAATTCCTTTTCCGTAAGATTGTAGGACAGGTAATCAAAATGATCATCAGCCTGTAATAGGGTTGGGATCTTGTTCATGATCTCATTTCCAAAAACAGTTTGTCCGTTGTGTACGGCAGTGATCGCAGATGCAACTGTCTCGAAATCCTGTTTTAAGATGTATCCCTTTGCGCCGGTCCGGATGGCTTTGATGATATAGTCATCATCGGCGAAGGTAGTAAGTAACAGAATCTTTGCGTCAGGGTGTCCGGTGATGATCTCTTTCGATGCGGTCAGACCATCCATGCCCTCCATACGGATATCCATTAACAGAACATCGGGAATGTATGTATCGTACAGGAAGATGGCGTCGTGACCATTTGCGCCGGTCGCAAGTACGGTAATATCTGAGTAAGATTCTAATATGATCTTTAAAGATGCACTGACAAATGCATCATCATCAACAATTATAATATTCATGCAGTTCAATCTCCTTTTCGTGTGCGTTTTGGAATACTGACAAACAGGCGGAAGCCGGAATCGGTTGTGATCTGTAAAGTACCGGATAAGGCTTGGACTCGCTCCCGGATGTTAGTAAGTCCGATGCCTGAGGAGTCTGTATGGTGAATGTCTGTTCCGTTATCATGGATCATCAACTGATAGAGACCCGGATGTTCCCGGATCAGAATCGAGAGCTGATCGCCGTTGCTGTGCTTTACGGCATTAGTGATCGCTTCTTTGGCAATGCTGATAAGGCAGTATTTGATATCCTTTGGAACAATGTTGCTCATATCATATTCAAATGAAGTATGAAAGCCTGTTATATCATTCAACATATCCTGAATGGCACCTTTTGTATCGATAGATTCATCGTGGAGGTCGTGGACACTTGACCGTATGTTGTTCATGGCAGTATCCAGCGTTGCACGGAGATCGGAAAGTGGATTGGTAAGAACCGGTTCTTTGTTGATCGTCTGGATCGCACCTACCTGAAGAATGGATCTTGTGAGCATGTGACCGACATTATCATGGATCTCTCTGGCGATACGGTTTCGCTCTTTTAGGGTTGCGGTATAGATCCTGTTATCCTGTTCCTTCTGGATCATGTGAATCCGTTCCCTTGCCAGAAGCTCGTTTGTCTCCGATGTATCCGTAAGGTGTTTCATTTGTTGATGAAGGGTGGCAAGCTCTGTGGTCAGATATCCGTACAAGATGCTGCACAGACAGAGAACACATATTAAAAGAAGTGTTTCCGCAGAAAATTTTGTGACTGCAAAAATGATGGAAAGAATCCCGAGGGAAGCAGTATAACAGACCGGCCGTCTGCTCAGATAGAAGCAGAAAAGCGGAAGAAATACAACAAGTTCAGGAATCATACAGCACAGAATAAATATGCCTGCATGGATCAGAGTCAGAGATGCAGGTGAGAGTCTGTCAGCAATCAGCATCGTGCCAAAGGCTAGAATGATCGTAAGCAGGATATATATTACGCTGTGTGTGGATATCGAAAAAGTGTGAATACACATAATACAGCATATTGCAAATATAAGCAGTCGTGTCAGAATTTGCTTCATAACTTCCCCTTGTATATGGACCGGTCACGCGAGGGTCAGGTAATTGCGTGAACCGGATCGGATTCATAAGTGACGATATTAGTATACCTGTTGAAAAATACAGCGTCAATTGACTACAGTTGAAAAACCCCGGATTTTAAAAGAATGTGACAAATGTCATATTATGGATGTGAAGATTGGCACTGAACAGAATTGTCCTGGTATGGTAGAATGACAGCATAACATAGAAAACATGCGATGGGTTTCAGGTGCGATGCCGGAAGAAACGATAGCATCCGAATAGAAAATGAATGAGGAGACAGTTATGGAATATGCGATTGAAGTAAAAGATCTGGTGAAACGATATAAAGATTTTGTGGCATTATCACACTTTGATCTGGAGGTAAAAGAGGGCGAGATCTTCGGTCTGCTTGGACCGAATGGATCGGGCAAGACGACGACGATCAATTGTATCTTGTCGCTGCTTACATATGATCAGGGCGATGTCCGGGTATTTGGTAAGAAGATGACATCGACGAGCTACGATCTGAAACGGGAGATTGGTGTTGTAATGCAGAATGTGGCTGTATTTGACGAAATGACGGTATATGAGAATATTGATTATTTCTGTGGACTGTATATCAGGGATAAAGAGATGAGAAAACAGTATGTAGAGGATGCGATCGCATTTGTCGAGCTTCAGGACTATAAGAAGTTCCTGCCGAAAAAGCTGTCAGGAGGACTTCTCAGACGATTAAATATTGCATGTGGAATTGCACACAAACCAAAGCTGATTTTTTTTGATGAACCGACGGTGGCGGTAGATCCACAGAGCAGGAACAAGATCTTAGAGGGAATTGTCGAGCTTAATAAGAAGGGTGCAACGATCATTTACACTTCTCATTACATGGAAGAGGTAGAACAGATCTGTAGCCGTATATTGATCATGGATAAAGGACAAAAGGTCGCCCTTGGTACGAAGGAAGAACTGAAAAAAATGATAAAGAAGACGGAGAGTATCTTCATAGAAGCTCCGGCACTGACAGATGAACAACTGCTGGAGCTGAGACAGCTTCCGCATGTGTATGACAGTTCATACCAGGATGGAATGTTGAAACTGATCTACTCCGGTGGAAATCACAATCTGATCCGGGTTATGGAATATATGAAGGAGCATGCGGTACTATTTGGAAAAGTATATACTGAGCTTCCGAGTCTGAACGATGTGTTCCTTGAGATCACCGGAAAGACGCTTCGGGATTAGGAGGGGTGGATATGTTTTGGCATAATTTTAAATATGCAGGTAAAATGCTGATAAAAGGCAAAGATACATTGTTCTGGACGATACTGTTCCCGATCGCATTATTCACATTCATGTACATGGCATTTGGAAATATCATGGAAAAGGATGAAATGTTTAAAGATATCCCGGTTGCGGTTGTGAGGGATGGCGAGAACGATACAGCGCTTATGATGGTGCTGTCTACGCTCTCCATGGACGGCGAAGATAAACGGATCGACATGGAGGTGCTTAGCGAGAAAGAAGCACTTCAGAAGTTAAAGGATGAAGAAGTGACCGGTGTGATCTATACATCGGATGCGAGCCTGACAGTGAGGCAGAGTGACATCAAGGAGTCGATACTGGAATCAATCCTGAATCAGTATAAGCAGATGGAACAGATGTATCTGAATCTGATGCAGAAGGATCCGGAGGCTGCATCGGAGATCATTCAGAAGACAGTGCAGAGCGATGCGGTATATTATGAAGAGATTTCCACAACGGACGGATGTCAGGATGAGTATTATAATTATTTCTATGCAGTGCTTGCTATGAGTTGCCTGTTTTCTTCCTTTGCCGGAATCACAAGAATGCATAAGCTGCAGGCAAATGAAAGCGCACTTGGAATGCGTCGTTGTCTGTCACCGAATCCTAAACTTGTGACTGTTCTGGCGGAGTATCTGGCATTACTGCTGGTTCAGTTTGCCGCGGAGGTTATCACTGTGATCTATATGCGGCTGTTCGGTGTACAGTTTGGAACAAAGTATCCGGCTATTTTACTGGTACTCTTTATTGCATGTAATATCGGTATTGCCGGGGGAATGCTGCTTGGTTCCTGGTCAAAATGCTCATATGGAGGAAAGATTGGAATTGCGGTAGCGGCCAGCTTGACCTTCTCTTTTATGGCAGATCTGATGGTGCACGGAATTAAAAACAGTATTGAAGATAAACTTCCGATATTGAACCGGGTTAATCCGGCAGTGCTGGTAACGGACTGCCTTTATGCACTCAATGTATACGATAATTACGACCGTTATTTCAGAAATATCCTGATCTTAACCGGTATGGCTGTCTGTCTGCTTGGAGCGAGTATTCTGGTCTTAAGGAGGAATAAATATGCAAGTGTTTAAATCCTATTTTAAAATCTTAAATAAGAAAAAAGGCTCAATGCTGATGTATATTGGAATCTTTGCAGGCATTATATTTGGATTTATATTGCCGAATTCCGGTAAAACAGAAGATGAATATAAAAGCATGAAGTGTAAATTCGCCTGGTTTGATTATGACCAGACGGCAGAAAGTGAAGAACTGTTTTTGTATCTGGATCATGCACATAAACATGCTGAATTAAAAACAGATACAACGGAAGCGATGCAGGACAGTCTGTTTAACCGGAATACGGACTGTATCGTCCGCATTAAAAAGGGTTATGCGGATCATCTGGATAAGGAAGATCTGTCCGATTATATCGAGATCGTTGCAATTCCGAACCGGAGCAAGGTGGAACTGTTTGAATCGGGCGTGAATAAATACATCTCTTATTTGAATGCATATTTTGCAGCCGGATATGACCGGGCGGAGGCAGCAGCTCAGGTAAATGAACTGTTTCAGATCAGAACGAACGTAACAATGATAAGCGAAGACCATGGCGGAAAACATAGTACGAGATATACATTTTTCAGTTATCTGGGATGGATATTTGTGGTCATGATGATCGAAGGTGTAAGTCCGGTATTGATCGTATATGACAAAAAAGAATTAAGAGAACGGATCGCAAGCTCGGCATATAAATATTCCAATATGACAAAAGAAATCCTTCTTGGAACGATCGTAACAGGATTTCTTGGATGTGCTGTATTTGCGGTTGGAGGATGCTTTGTATTCAGAAAAGAAATGTTTACGGCAGCAGGACTTGGGAATCTGCTCAATATGGTCTGCTACATGTTTGTAGCCATGGCACTTGCCTTTCTTGCAAGTAAGATTGCCCGAAATGAGGAAGGTTTCAGTATGATCGGCAATATAGTGTCCCTTGGTATGGCGTTCCTGTCCGGCATCTTTGTTCCGGTGGAATTCCTTGGAGCAGGAGTCATTAAGCTGGCACATTTTCTTCCGGCTTACTGGTATGTCAAAGTTGTTGATCTTCTGGACTATGAGGCAAAGATACCATCGGAAGCATTCGTATATATGGGAATCGAGGTGCTCTTTGCAGCCGCCATCATCACGATTGCAATCGTGATCGATCGTACCAGAAACCACCGCCTGGTGGCGTGAAAATATCTAAAAAATGGAAGCGGTATTCCTGTTGTGAAGGAAACATATCTGGAAATCGATATATAAAACAAAATGGGAAATAGCATTACTATTATAAAGCAAGCCTTTTTTAACGCCGGTTCTTAGCGAGTCGCCATGGGCGAGGAGCTTAGTACCGTTGCGTTAAAATAGAGTGCGAACGACTTGCGGAATAATATGTAATGTATTTCCCATTTTATTTCAAAGATTTACGGAAGAAATTTCCTTTATAACAGGAATGCCGCTTCCATTTCAACTATTATTTGTCGTTGTTCTTGTTCTTCTCGTTCATCATTGCGCGGACTTTCATGGACAGACCGAACAGGTTGATGAATCCGGTTGCATCCTTATGGTCGTACAGCTCACCGGTAGTGAAGCTTGCAAGACTCTCAGAATACAGAGAATATGGAGAAGTTGTTCCGGCTTTGATGATATTTCCCTTGTACAGTCTCATCTTAACCTGACCGGTAACTGTCTCCTGTGTCTTTTCAACAAATGCCTGAAGTGATTCACGAAGAGGGCAGAACCACTTTCCTTCGTATACAAGATCGGCAAACTTGGTTGCTACGAGCTTCTTGTATGCAAGTGTTTCACGATCCAGAGTCAGCTCCTCTAACTGCTTGTGAGCTTCCATCAGAATTGTTCCGCCGGGAGTCTCATAAACACCACGGGACTTCATGCCGACAACACGGTTCTCAACGATATCGATAATACCGATACCATGTTTGCCACCTAAACGGTTTAATTCACGAATGATATCAGAAACTTTCATCTTTGTACCATTAATAGCAGTTGGGATACCCTTTTCAAAATCAAGTGTCAGATATTCATCCTCATCCGGTGCCTTTTCAGGGGTAACACCGAGAACCAGAAGATCATCGTAGTTTGGTTCGTTTGCAGGATTCTCCAGTTCCAGACCTTCATGGCTGATGTGCCAGATATTACGGTCACGGCTGTAAGAATGAGCAGCATCAAATGGAAGATTAATACCATGTGCCTGACAGTATGCGATCTCCGCATCACGGGAATCCAGCTTCCATTCCGGCTGTCTCCATACAGCGATAACCTTGATGTCAGGAGCAAGAGCCTTAATTGAAAGCTCAAATCTTAACTGGTCATTTCCTTTTCCTGTTGCGCCGTGACAGATCGCAACAGCGCCTTCCTTACGAGCAACCTCAACTAATTTCTTAGCGATCAGAGGTCTTGCGAAAGAAGTACCGAGTAAATATTTATTCTCATATACAGCATCTGCCTGAACGGTTGGCATGATGTATTCATCACATAATTCATCAACAACATCCAGAATGTATAACTTGGAAGCCCCTGAATATTTTGCTCTTTCATCCAGTCCTTCCAGCTCACTTTCCTGTCCTACGTCGATGCAGGCGCAGATAACATCGTAATCATAAGTTTCTTTTAACCAAGGGATGATAGCTGTTGTATCAAGACCGCCTGAGTATGCAAGAACAACTTTGTCTTTTGCCATTTCTAAATCCTCCTTAAATTCATAAAGTTTTACCTGCAAATAAATATATAACGGTAATGAATATTATGCAAGTATTTTTGGAAAATGCTGGTCTGAAAATCGGACTTTGAAAGGAATATTGGTTGTAAATTGCACTTTTTTATTGTATCATGTAAATAATAATGTCGTAAAATAAGTTGCAGAGAGGATGTCTTTATTTATATGGATAAGAAGACTACACAATTCGATCAACGTCTATCCGAATATCGGGACAGACTGTTACAACGGAATAAGGAAATGACGACTGACGATGATGACCGGATCGATGCGATCATCAATGGAAGTGCAGATACAGAGGAAATGGAGGCTCCTGCGGGTATGAATGAGATACAGGAGCAGTCGGAGACATCGGAGAAGGAAGATACACAGAGAGCGCCGGAACCGGTGTCGGAATCGTATAAAGAGTATGCGGACAAGCTGGAATCTGTATTACAGGAAGTCGGCGTATCAAAGAAACCGGAGAAAAAGGAAGAAAATAAAAAAGAAGAGAAGAAAATCGAAAAGAAAGCTGAAAAGAAAAATGATATTGAAGCTGCTGCAGAACGGGAACGGAAACGGCTGGCAAGAAAGAATGCAGGACTTGACAAAGAAGAGACTTTGGAACTGACAGAAGAGCCGGAACCGGAAGAAGCTGATTATGATGATGACTCTTCGGATGATTTTATGGAAGAAGATGGCGGACGCACATCAGCAGCCAAGGAGAATCTTCAGAATATATTGTTTGGCGCCGGCCGGGCATTTCAGAATCTGAAAAAGGAACAGGAAGAGAAAGAGGATAAGGACAGGGAACGGAAACAATCTGGAACTGTATCTGTTGTTAATCGTTGGCTGATCGTCGGAGTTGTCCTTTTGATTGTCTTTATCGTGCTGACGATAAGTTATATTGGAGCAAACAAATCATACAAATATAACCAGATGGATATCCGTCCGATTGCGGAATCAGACCTGACAGTGAATGATGGCGTGGAAGATGCGACGAAAGGATATACAACGATCGCATTGTATGGTGTGGATTCCAGAGACGCCAATCTGAATACAGGAACCAACAGTGATACGATCCTTCTTGTCAGTATCAATAATGACACAAAGGAAGTAAAGTTGGTATCCGTGTACAGAGATACATTGTTTGAGATCCAGGGTGAGACACCGGTTACACAGAAGGTAAATTACGCATATCAGTTGGGCGGAGCATTAATGTCCATTAACACACTGAACACGAATCTGGATCTGAAGATCACAGATTATATAACGGTAGATTTTAATGCGATGTCAAGCATTATCAATGCACTTGGTGGTGTGGAGATAACGATCGAAGAGGAAGAAGTCAACAGCCTGAATAAGAATCTGGCAGAACAGATCGCAATATCAGGAGAATACTCCAATGGTGTTCATTCTGCGGGAAAACAGCTCCTGAATGGTCAGCAGGCAGTAGCCTATACCAGGATCCGGAGCAATGCAAAGGGTGATATTACCAGAACCGAACGACAGAGAATCGTTTTGTTAGGTCTGATCAACAAGCTGGGAAATGCAGGAGGCGATACGATCCGCAATCTGCTGGATGTATCCTTTAACTGTATCTCTACTAGTCTTACAAAGACAGAGGCGGAGAAGCTTGCGAAGAATGTTGCTTCTTACAAGATCACAGGCAATACGGGCTTTCCATTTGCCTATAGCTTCGCATCCCTTGAGGATAAGGGCAGTGTGATCGTGCCTGCAGATATGGCGGCAAATGTAACAGCACTTCATGCATGGCTGTATGGAGATAGCGGATATTCGGTATCGACAATGGCGGCTGCGATCAGTAAAACGATTGCTGATGAAACCGGTGTGGCATCAGCAGGCAGCATTGATATCGAGCAGGCGGTCAGTGAAGTTACGACTGAGTCGACGGAGTCTGCTTCAGAAGCTGGAAACGGTACAGAAGAAGATGATTCATCGGATGTGAAGACGATCACAACACCTCCGGAGGGTATGATAGAAAATGAATAGTCGGCAGATGCCGGGTAAATAGATTCAGACAGAGAACCTGAGAACTGTATCCGATGCGGTTTTCAGGTTCTTTTTCACAAGAACGAAGAAAGACAGGTATCATGCATATGAGAAAACGATGGTGGATATCCGGGATTCTGACTGTTGTTCTGACAGCAGGATTTGGAATCGGAAATGCCGGAAACGGTAACCAACAACTGAATATGGTAGAGCAGGATGCAATCACCCATGTATACGCGGCAGAGCTTCCGGATGAAGAAACAGAGATCATTCCGTTTCGTGGAAGAGAAAGTTATATCTTGTCAGAGTGGGAACTGGAAACAGAAGGTAAGCTGGAGCAGGCAGCTATGGTAAAACAGTACATATCTACGATGACACTGTGGGAGAAGGTGTGCCAGATGATCATTGCCGATCCGGAAAATCTGGTCACAACACATGATGTCACAAAAGTGGATGCGGAAATGAAGCAGGCACTTGCAGACTATCCGGTAGGCGGGATCATGCTGAAGTCCAGAAATATCGAAAACAAAAAGCAATTAAAGAAACTGCTTAAAAATTTGCAGAAGCAATCGGAGATCGCATTATTCCTTGCGGTTGATGAAGAAGGCGGAAATGTCAGCCGGGTACTGTCGAACCTCGGAAACCGGGAAGGCGGGACGATCGATCCGATGTATGAATATAAGGATGATGGTACGGATACGGCATTTGAAAATGCGAGGGAGCTTGGTAGCAATCTGGCATATTATGGGTTTAATCTGGATTTCGCACCGGTGGCTGATGTGTGGTCGAATCCTAAGAATACCGTGATCGGAAAACGGGCATACAGTGATGATTATGAACAGGCGGCGGAGCTGATTCCGTATGCAGTGGAGGGCTTTCATGCCGGTGGCGTGATGTGCACCTTGAAGCATTTTCCGGGACACGGGGATACCGTTGAGGATTCCCATTATGGAACGGCATATGTAAGGGGAACGCTGCAAGAACTGGAAACGCAGGAGTTTGTTCCGTTTCGGGCAGGAATCCGGGCAGGGGCCGATTGTGTTATGATCGGGCATCTGGTAGTGCCTGACATATCAGATCAGCCGGCGGATCTCTCGGAAACACTGGTTACAGACTGCCTGCGAAACGAGCTGGCCTTTCATGGACTAATCATCACAGACTCCTTTCAGATGGAAGCGATCACGGATCATTATGAACCGGGAGAAGCAGCAGTGCTGGCAATCCGGGCAGGGGTGGATCTGATCCTTGAACCGGAAGAACTTGGGGAAACGGTTGAAGGGATTCTGACTGCGTTAGACAAGGGAGAACTGACAGAGAAGCGGATCGATGAAAGCGTGGAACGGATACTGATGGCAAAACAGGTAAATGGAATCCAGATAGATCATAAAATTGAGAAACAATAGTAACACAATTCAAAAACATGATATAAAATGATGAAAATATCAGAAAAAATTATGAGTAAAAATGCAATTCATGGGGATAAAACCACTTGAGTTGCATTTTTTAATATATAAATACGATAAATTGTAAATACAAAATGCTTTACAAAATTAAGTTTACAAACTATCTGACAATTTGACGAAAAAAGTTGTTTACAAACGGGAAAAAAGATAGTATGATTACAAATCATAAAAACACAGAGCTGTATTTGAGAAATACTATCAGATGATCGGGCAGTAGGATCTCAACAGGCACTGGCAATAAGTTGGAAAGGAAAACGAGCATGGAAGATAACAGAAATGTAGAAAATCCAGGGTTATACCGTGAAGAATATGAACATGATAACTGCGGTATCGGTGCTGTTGTGAATATCAAGGGCATTAAGACACATGAGACCGTAAATAATGCGTTAAAGATTGTTGAAAATCTGGAACACAGAGCAGGAAAAGATGCAGAAGGAAAAACCGGTGACGGTGTAGGTATCCTTCTTCAGATCTCACACAAGTTTTTCAGAAAAGCCGTTGCAGAACTCGGATATGATCTGGGGAAGGAACGGGATTATGGTGTTGGTATGTTTTTCTTTCCACAGGATGAACTGTCAAGAAAACAGGCAATGAAGATGTTCGAGGTTATTGTCGAGAAAGAAGGACTGGAGTTCTTATGCTGGAGAATGGTTCCGACGACTCCGGGTATCCTCGGTAAGAAAGCTATTGATGTTATGCCATGTATCATGCAGGCGTTTATCAAGAGACCGGCAACCGTAAAAGCAGGACTTGATTTTGACCGGAAACTGTATTTTGTTAGAAGAATATTTGAAGAAAGTAACGATGATACCTATGTGCCATCACTTTCCAGCAAGACGATCGTATATAAAGGTATGTTCTTAGTTGGAGAGCTTCGTAAGTTCTATAACGACCTTCAGGATCCGGATTATGAATCAGCAATCGGACTTGTACATTCAAGATTCTCAACGAATACAACGCCTAGCTGGCTTCGTGCACATCCATACCGTTATCTTTGCCACAATGGTGAGATCAATACGATCCGTGGAAATGAAGATAAGATGATCGCCAGAGAAGAGACAATGGAATCCACGATCATGCAGGATGAGATGTACAAGGTTATGCCTGTACTTGATCCAAATGGTTCCGATTCCGCCAGACTGGATAACTGTCTGGAGTTCCTGGTATTAAATGGCATTCCGCTTCCACTTGCCGTTATGATCACGATTCCGGAGCCTTGGGAGAATGACCGATTTATGAGTCAGGAGAAAAAGGACTTCTATCAGTATTATGCAACTATGATGGAACCTTGGGACGGACCTGCATCGATCCTGTTCACAGACGGAGATATCATGGGTGCAGTGCTCGACCGTAACGGACTCAGACCTTCCAGATATTATATAACAGATGATGATTACCTGATCCTTTCCTCAGAGGTTGGTGTATTAGAGGTCGATCCGTCAAAGATCGTAAAGAAGGATCGTTTAAGACCGGGACGTATGCTTTTAGTTGATACGGTAAACGGCCGTCTGATCTCTGATGATGAGATCAAAGAAAAATATGCAAAAGCAAAACCATATGGTGAATGGCTCGACAGTAATCTGGTCAAGTTAAATGACCTGAAGATCCCGAACATCCGTGTAGAGGAATATACCGATGAAGAACGGGCAAAGCTTCAGAAAGCATTTGGTTATACATTTGAGGACTTTAAGAATACGATCTATCCAATGGCTGAAAAAGGTGCAGAAGCGATCAGTGCAATGGGAACGGATACTCCGCTTGCTGTACTTTCAAACAGTGACAAGCCATTGTTTAACTATTTCAAACAGTTATTTGCTCAGGTAACGAATCCTCCGATTGATGCGATCCGTGAGGAGATCGTTACATCAACTTCCGTATATCTTGGAAAGGATGGCAACATTCTGGAAGAGAAGCCGGAAAACTGTCATGTATTAAAGATCCATAATCCAATCCTTACAAATACTGATATTTTAAAGATCAAGAACATGAAGGTAGAAGGATTGAAGGTCGGCGTTCTTCCAATCCTTTACTATAAGAATACATCACTGGAAAAAGCGTTAGACCGGTTGTTCGTAGAAGCAGACAAGCTGTACCGTGATGGTGTAAATATCCTGATCCTGTCAGACCGTGGTGTCGATGAAACACATGTTGCGATTCCTTCCTTATTAGCAGTTTCGGCTATGCAGAAGCATCTGGTAAGGACCAAGAAGAGAACTTCGGTTGCAATCATTCTGGAGAGTGCCGATCCTAGAAATGTGCATCATTTTGCAACCCTGCTTGGTTACGGTGCCTGTGCTGTCAACCCATATCTGGCAATTGAGACGATCAAACAGATGGTAGACAGTCATCTGTTAAATAAGGATTTCAATGCGGCTGTTGATGATTACAATGCAGCGATCATGCATGGCATCGTAAAGATCGCATCCAAGATGGGCGTATCAACGATCCAGTCTTACATGGGATCCCAGATCTTTGAATGTATCGGACTTTCCAAAGAGGTCGTTGATAAATATTTCACAAATACAGTAAGCTGCGTAGGCGGTTCCGGTATCAAGGAGATCGAGAAGACCGTGGATGCCCTTCATTCATCTGCATTTGATCCGCTTGGCCTGGATACTAATCTTGCACTGACAAGCATCGGTGCACATAAGTTCAGAAGCGGTAAGGAAGAGCATCTGTATAATCCACAGACGATCTACCTGCTGCAGCAGGCGACCAGAAGAGGAGATTACAGCCTGTTCAAGCAATATACCGCATGTCTGGAAGATGAGACAAAACCATTCCATTTGAGAGGACTGATGGAATTCAAATATGCTGAGAATCCAATTCCGCTGGAAGAGGTAGAACCGGTAGAATCCATTGTAAAACGTTTCAAGACCGGAGCAATGAGTTATGGTTCCATTTCACAGGAAGCACATGAATGTATGGCGATCGCAATGAATACGATCGGTGGTAAATCCAATTCCGGTGAAGGTGGAGAGTCGATCGACCGATTAACAATAGGAAAAGACGGTAAGAACCGTTGCTCCGCGATCAAGCAGGTAGCATCTGGACGATTCGGTGTTACATCCAGATATCTGGTCAGCGCAAAAGAGATCCAGATCAAGATGGCACAGGGCGCAAAGCCGGGTGAAGGTGGACATCTTCCTGGTGGAAAGGTATATCCATGGATCGCAAAGACTCGGTTATCTACTCCGGGTGTCAGCCTGATCTCACCACCACCACATCATGATATTTATTCGATCGAGGATCTGGCACAGTTGATCTACGATTGCAAGAATGCAAACCGTGATGCAAGAATCTCTGTAAAACTGGTATCAGAAGCCGGTGTTGGTACAGTTGCAGCCGGTGTTGCAAAGGCAGGAGCACAGGTTATCCTCATCTCCGGTTACGATGGTGGTACCGGTGCAGCACCAAATAACTCCATTCATTATGCAGGACTTCCTTGGGAGCTTGGTCTGGCAGAGACACACCAGACATTGATCAAGAATGATCTTCGTAACAAGGTTATCCTTGAAACCGATGGTAAGCTGATGACCGGACGTGATGTTGCAATCGCAGCCATGCTTGGTGCAGAGGAATTCGGATTTGCAACAGCTCCGCTGGTAACCATGGGTTGTGTAATGATGCGGGTATGTAATCTGGATACCTGTCCGGTTGGTATCGCTACACAGAATCCGGAGCTTCGTAAGAGATTCAAAGGCAAACCGGAATATGTCATCAACTTTATGAAATTTATTGCAGAGGAGCTTCGTGAATATATGTCGAAGCTTGGTGTCAGAACGGTGGATGAACTGGTAGGACGTTCCGATTTGTTATATGCAGGAAAGGGAGCAGAGGACAGAAATGTTGATCTGTCACTGATCATCAATAATCCATATATTGACGCACCTCAGAATAAGATCAAATATAACGAGAAGCATCCATATGACTTCCAGCTTGAAAAGACGATCGATATGCGTGTTCTGTTAAAGAAACTTGGACCTGCTCTTGAAAAGGGACAGAAGAAGAGTATCGAGATCGATGTTGTGAATACCGATCGTTCCGTTGGTACGATCTTCGGATCAGAGATCACAAAGCGCTATGGAGATACCTTGGAGGATGATTCTTACCTTGTAAAATGTAATGGTGCAGGTGGACAGAGCTTTGGTGCATTTGTACCAAAGGGACTTACCTTAGAGCTTGTCGGAGACAGCAATGACTACTTCGGAAAAGGACTTTCCGGTGGTAAGCTGATCGTATATCCGCCACGTTCCGCAAAATTTGTCCATGAAGACAATATTATTATCGGTAATGTAGCACTTTACGGAGCAACCAGTGGCAAGGCATATATCAACGGCGTTGCCGGTGAGCGATTTGCAGTTCGTAACTCCGGAGCAACCGCAGTTGTTGAAGGTGTCGGCGATCATGGTTGTGAATATATGACAGGTGGTAAGGTGGTAGTCCTTGGACGCACCGGAAAGAACTTTGCAGCCGGCATGAGTGGTGGTATCGCATATGTTCTTGATATGGAGAATGACCTGTATAAGCGTCTGAATAAGGAAATGATCCATGTGGAAGCAGTATCCGACAAATATGAGATCGGTGAACTGAAGCAGATGATCATGGATCATGTAAATTATACAAATTCAGAGATTGGAAAACGAATCCTGGATAAGTTTAATGAGTATCTTCCAAAATTCAAGAAGATCATTCCAAAGGATTATGAGAAGATGATGAACACCATTGTTGCGATGGAAGAAAAGGGTTTGACCAGTGAACAGGCAACGATCGAAGCATTCTACAAGATTAAAAATGGAGGTAAATAGATATGGGAAAGCCAACGGGATTTTTAGAATATGAAAGAGAAACCAGTATAGAGATCGCTCCGGAAGAAAGAATTAAGAATTTCAATGAATTCCATATACCATTAAGTCTTGAAGAACAGAAGATCCAGGCTGCCAGATGTATGGACTGTGGTGTTCCATTCTGTCAGGCAGGTATGATGATCGGCAGTATGGCATCCGGTTGTCCGTTAAATAATCTGATCCCTGAATGGAACGATATGATCTATAATGACAACTGGGAACATGCTTATGCCAGACTGAGCAAGACCAATAATTTTCCTGAATTTACCAGCCGTGTATGTCCGGCTCTCTGTGAGAAGGCGTGTACCTGTAATATTAACGGTGATCCGGTATCCGTAAGAGAAAATGAACGTGCGATCATTGAATATGCCTATGCAAATGGTCTGGTAAATGATCAGCCTCCAAAAGGAAAAACTGACAAAAAAGTTGCCGTGATTGGTTCCGGTCCATCTGGACTTGCTGTAGCGGATATGTTAAACAGCCGTGGACATGACGTCACTGTATATGAGAGAAGTGACAGACCGGGCGGACTTCTGATGTATGGTATTCCAAATATGAAACTGGAAAAAGAAGTCATCGACCGTAAGATCGCATATATGGAAAAGCGAGGCATCCGTTTTATATTAAATACAGAAGTGGCAACCGGAAAGTCCACAGCAAAGTCACCGTATCCAAAGGATGACCCGATCACAGGATATCTGAAGAATCCAAATCAGAAGTATGTAAAGGCAGAAGATCTGTTAAAGGAATATGATGCAGTTGTACTTGCCTGCGGCGCATCCAATCCAAGAGATATCAAGGCAGCAGGCAGAGATGCGAAGGGAATCTATTTTGCGGTTGATTTCTTAAAGACAACGACAAAGAGTCTTGTAAATTCAAAGTTTGCAGATAAGCAGTTCGTGAACTGCAAGGGTAAAAATGTTCTGGTTATCGGCGGCGGTGATACCGGTAATGACTGTGTGGGAACTGCCGTCAGAGAAGGAGCAAAGAGTGTTACCCAGCTTGAGATGATGCCGAAGCTTCCGGATCAGAGAGCAGAGAATAACCCATGGCCGGAGTGGCCGAGAGTCTGCAAGACCGATTATGGTCAGCAGGAAGCAATTGCAGTATACGGACACGATCCTCGTATCTATGAGACGACCGTTAAGGAGTTCTTAAAGGATAAGGATGGTAATGTGAAGGGGGCCAAGTGCGTAAAACTTGACTGGCAGAAGGATCCAAAGACCGGCCGTATGAATATGACAGAGGTACCGGACAGTGGGTATGTGATCGACTGTGAAGTCGTTCTGATCGCAGCCGGATTTCTTGGCAGCCAGAAGTATGTAGCAGACAGCTTTGGCGTAGAATTAAATGAACGTACGAATGTGAAGACTGCATGTCCGAAGTCCTATGTAACAAATGTGCCAAAGGTATTTGTTGCAGGTGATATGCACAGAGGCCAGTCGCTGGTCGTATGGGCGATCCATGAAGGTAGAGAAGCTGCTGTTGCAGTAGATTCGATGTTGGTTGGATATACAAACCTGAACAGCTAAATATATTTATAGAAGAAACTGTTATGCAGATGTCCGGAGTGAGGATGTCTGCATGGCAGTTTCTTCTGTTAAATATGTGCAAATTTTCTAATTTTTTGGGTTTTCTTTTATACTTATTGACAGAAAAACCGGGGACGTTTAAAATAGATGTTATCTAGGTGAACTCTGCCCGGAACGATGTTTTAACAGAACAAAATCAGGCAGATGAGTAAAAAGAAGGAGAGTAAACTATGAGAAAAGGTAAGAAATTTATCTCAGCGGCACTAGGGTTTGCGCTGGTATTCCAGTCGTTTGCCGGAATTGGTCCGGTAGCTGTCGCTGCAACGGGAGATGTAGATATCAATTCGACATTTACCGACGCGAACTTTCGGTCATATGTATCATCGAATTTTGATACAAATAAAGATGGCACGTTGTCAGAAAAAGAAATTGATGCGGTAACATCACTGAATGTAAGTATCAGTACATATTCAAAGAAGATATCAAGTCTTGCAGGCGTGGATGTATTTACGTCACTGGAATATCTGGACTGTTCCGGTCAGGCAATTGGAAGTCTGGATGTAGCGGATCTGGAGAATCTGAAATCTATTAATGCATCGAGCGACCAGTTGACGACATTTACATTACCAAAGAAAGCAGAACAGCTTGCTTCTGTTAATCTTTCCTATAATCAGATCACAGATATCACATTCCAGACGACTTATGCAGCTCTGAAAGAATTAAATGTATATGGAAACCAGTTGACTTCAATCGATCTGTCAAAGCTGCCGGCACTTGTGCGGTTGAATGTTGGTTACAACGCTTTGTCGGTACTGGATCTGAGCAAGAACACGAATCTGGAATTCCTGCACTGTCAGAGCATGACAAAGCTGCAGACGTTAGATATATCAAGCAACAGTGCGGATCATACAAAATTAGCCTATGTTGATTGTTCCCATATGTTGTCGGGTGGTCAGGGTGCGATCAAAGAACTGGATGTTACAGGTGATACCGGCCTTAAGACACTGATCGCAGATGATAACTCCATAGATGTATTAAATATGGATGGAGCAACGTCACTACTGACACTGAGTGTAGCAGGAAATAAGATCAAGTCGATCGATGTGTCCAAAGAATCCAGTCTGGAAACATTGAACCTGTCCAATAACAGTATCCAGTCTGTGGATGTCAGCAAGAATGCGGTCCTGAAATATCTGAATCTTGGAGCTATGCAGTTAAGCACGATCGATGTTACAAAGAATCCGTTACTGGAGAAGCTGGATCTGAATTCCAACCAGCTCATGGATATCGATGTGAGCAAAAACACAGCACTGACAGAGCTGGATCTTTCGAATAACCGGTTACAGAGAATTGACGTTAAGAATAATACAGGTTTAACTACATTGAAGCTGGATAATAATGCTTTGGTTGCAATCGATGTATCTTCCTGTCCTGGACTGTTGGAGGGTGAGTTCTCCTGTACAAATAACAGCAGACATATTTCTCTGTCAGAGCCAAACTACATCTTTAATATGGCGGATTTGGTAGCCGATGGATATCAGTCAGAGTATTCCGGTGTAGACCGTAAGGATGATACGATCGGATATGCATGTATCCGTACGACGGATCAGAATGGTAATAATCTGATCAAGAATGCAACACTTCAGGGATACACCTTATATACAGACGTTACCAATGAAAAGACACAGAATGTTGAATACAGTTACTATATCGGACTTGGAAAACAGACAGCAAAGTTTAAATTAATTGTTGATAATCCATTATCCTTAATTGTATGGTATACCTCAAATGGCAGCATTGTGAATAGCGGAAATGCAGAGTTAAGCCTTCGTGTCGGTGATACCACAACATTAGTTGCAAAGGATAAGAAGGAGAACGAATATTCCAAGGATATCATTTCCTGGAGCTCCAGTGATCCAAAGGTATTCAAGGTAGATAATGATGGCACGCTTACCTGTGTTGGCGCAGGAACAGCAACCCTTTATGTAAATATCAATAACAAAGCAAGAGCTTATATGACGATCAGCTGTCATAAGCCGGTAACAAAGGTTGTATTAAAAGACAAACAGAATGTTGAATATAATGATGGTGATACGATCGACCTGGTAGCAGGAAGCTGGGTTGGCGATGACCTGAAAACAAAAACACTTACAGCAACCTGCTATACAGATGAAGGCGTAGCAGACAAAGAGTATTCAGGCGTTACTTATAAGGTTACAACAACAGCAGATAAAGACAGCGCATCAAATTATAAAGTTGCAACTTGTACCAATGCAGGCGTGTTGACAGCAAAGGGAGCAGGTACAGTATACTTACATTGTATTTCAAAGGATTCAGGTGTAGATACAGTGTTAAAGGTAAATGTTTCCCAGATGGGCGAAGGTGTAACACTGTCAGAACAGAAGACAACGATGTTCACAGGTGTATCTAAGACATTCACAGCAACAGTAACACCGGATACCGCAACAAACAAAGAACTTGTATGGTCATCCAGTGATGAAACCGTAGCGCAGGTTGACCAGAATGGTAAGGTAACAGCAATTTCTGAAGGAACTGCTACTATATTCTGTAAGCTGAAGGCAAATCAGGGAATATATGCAAGAGCAGAGATCACAGTATATACAAGTGCAAATGGTGTAACCTTAAATCACACAGAATATACCCTGATCAAGGGAGCAACTGCAGAGGAAAGAAGAGTAACACTTGTTGCAAAGATCCAGGCAGAAGATACATCTTTATTTAAACCGAAATACAGCAGCAGTAATCCGGAGATAGCAACCGTAGGAACAACCACGGGTATTGTAAGTGCAGTAGCACCGGGAGAAGCCATTATTACCTGTACGATTGCAGATGGTATATCAACCGAGTGCAAGATCACAGTTATACAGAGAGTAACCGGAATCCAGATTGTAAGAGAAGGAACTGTTATGAATTCCGGAGAGAAGATGAAAGTAACAGCAAATGTTATGCCTGCAGATGCAAGTAATCCGGATGTAGAGTGGTCATCTTCGGATGAGAACATTGCAGCAATTGCTGCTGATGGAACGATCACTGCATTAAAGCAGGGTAAAGTAATCATTTACTGCAAGGCTCTTGATGGAAGCGGTAAACAGTCACAGTTTAATCTTACAATTAATGAACTTGCAAAAGATATTACCGTTGATCAGACAAATGTAGTCGCATATATTGATAAAGATACGGTTGTAAAAGCAAAGGTAACACCGGATACAGCAACCAAAAAGACACTGTCCTGGTCATCGGATGATACATCCATTGCAACCGTTTCGGGTGGAACAATGACAGTAGATGGAATCTCATATACGATCGGAAGAATCCGCGGTGTTGCACCGGGAACAACAACGATAAGATGTACAACACAGGATGGAAGTAATATTGAAAAAGAAATTAAAGTCACAGTTGTACAGCAGATCACAAATATCACACTGGATAAGACAGCAGTTGAGATCAATGCAGGCGAAAAAGCTTCGATCGCAGCATCTGTATTACCGGCAAATGCAGGTAATAAGAAGGTTGTATGGTCATCTTCCGATGAGAAGATCGCAAAAGTAGATCAGAAGGGTATGATCACAGCGGTTGGAAGAGGTACAGCCGTAATCACATGTAGTGCTGCAGACGGAATGGGTGCTAAGACAACCTGCCGTGTAACGGTTAAGCAGAGAGTTACATCAATCAAGTTAGATGCAACGACAATGAAATTATTTGTGGGCAATAAACAGTCCTTAACACAGACGGTATTACCGGAAAATGCGAATATGGCTACTGTAGAGTGGAGCTCCTCAAATGCAAAGGTTGCACAGGTAACATCTTATGGTCAGGTTACTGCAATGGCAGCAGGAAAGGCAGTTATTACATGTAAAGCAAAGGATGGAAGCGGCGTATTCGCAACCTGTAGTGTTACGGTTGTAAATCCGGTACAGACCATCAAACTGAATCAGACACAGAGAACAATCTTAAAGGGTAAGAAATATACCTTAAAAGCAAAGGTTGGACCAAAGAATGCAACCAGCAAGGCTGTAACCTGGAAGTCTTCAGACAAAAAGATTGCAACAGTAAGCTCAAAGGGTGTTGTAACTGCTAAGAAAGCAGGTCGTGTAACGATTACATGTACTGCGAAGGATGGAAGCAATGTTTACGCAACCTGTTCTGTAACCGTTGCAAATCCGGTTAAGACGATCAAACTGAATAAGAAAAAGGTTACGATCAAGAAGAAGGGAACATATTTGTTAAAAGCTACTGTAGGACCAAAGTCAGCAGGTAATAAGACAGTAAAGTGGACATCTTCAAATAAGAAGGTTGCAACTGTATCTGCATCCGGTCTTGTAACAGCTAAGAAGAAGGGCAAAGTAACAATTACTGTGAAGGCAAAGGATGGCAGCAAGAAAACTGCAAAATGTATTGTAACAGTAAAATAAATATAAGGATTTGGTGAACATGACCGGTATTTCCGGAGCATGGGAACAGTAAAAAGCAGGATATCCAATACCTCCGATAAGGAGTGAGGATATCCTGCTTTTGTTATCTTAGGCTTTTGAATCTATTGGGCATATTGTGCATGAGATCCTTGAGGCGAAATAAATATTCGTGAAAGAAAGGACAGAGCTATAGAAAATATGCGCAGTCCGTATAAATTAAATAAGCCCTTCTCAAAAGAAAAGGGCTTATCTAATATCTTCAACAACAAAGAAAAAAATTATGAATTAAGAACTGTCTATATAATAACGATAAATTATGAACAAATTATGACCATAAAAACAACGATTTGCAAATTAAAAGTAAGTTTTTTTTGACATATTTTCATACGTTGTGCGTTTTATACAAAAAAATCCATGCGCATTGTTTATCTTGATGAATTCACCGGACGCATGGATTTTTGATTGTATTTTTTGATGTACAGGCAATTAATGTAATAAGTGATCGACCGGAAGATATACAGGAAGTCCATCTTTATACTGTAATGAAACCTCACCGATGATCAGAGGACGAAGATAGTCGATCATTTCGTCTGTGACATCATTTCCTGCTTCATTGATCCATTCAACCGGAACGGATTTTGCTTCGTTTGCAATATCAGCAACATCGGCGGATTTGATCACCCACTGATACGGATCGTTTGAGATTCGTTCGATCGCAGCCATGATACCGGTCTTGCCTTCAGCAGCATATTTGACTGCTGCCTGGCCAAGAGAAAAAGATTCTGTAATATCGGTTCTGGATGCAATATGACCGGCACAACGCTGTAATACATTCAGCTCGATGGAACGTACTTTAACACCGATTTCATCACGAACCAGATATTCCAGAGCCTTGCCGGCACCGCTTAACTGTGCATGACCGAATTTGTCTGCAACAGCAGAATCTGAGCTGATGTAGTTGCCGTCAGCATCGTGAATACCCTCCGAAACAGCAACAATAACCGTTTTCTGTTTTGTAAGTTTATCTTTAACATCGGCTAAGAACTGTTCTTTTGAAAATGCAACCTCCGGAAGATAGATCAGATCCGGAGCCTGACTGTAGGTTGTTCTGGCCAGAGCGGAAGATGCAGTCAGCCAGCCGGCATCCCGACCCATAATTTCGATGATGATAACTGCCGGAATCTTATAGATATAAGCATCATGTGCAATCTCTAATACGGTGGAAGCCACATATTTGGCAGCAGAGCCAAAGCCCGGTGTATGGTCGGTTGCAAACAGATCGTTGTCGATCGTCTTTGGTACTCCGATGATCTTAACATCTGACTGGATGGATTTGGCATAGTTGCTGAGCTTTAAAACTGTATCCATGGAGTCATTTCCACCGATATAGAAGAATGCACTGATTCCATATTCTTCAAAACGTTCAAATATCTGCTTATATGGAGCGGGATCCTCGGTATAATCCGGGAGCTTGTAACGACAGGAGCCAAGATACATGGCTGGTGTAAGCTCCAGTGTATTCAACATAGGAAAATGGGAGAGTGCCATCAGTGACATATCCATCATATTATTTTCCAGAACACCGGTAATACCATGCAAAGAACCATAGATTCTTGTAAAACTACCGGATTTTCGAACTCCATCGATCACACCGGCTAAAGAAGCGTTGATTGCAGCGGTAGGACCGCCGGATTGAGCTACGATACAATTTTCTTTTTTCATTTTTGTCTCTCCATTCTTTTGTTCTATCAATTACTCAGTAGTGCTGTCAGATTTCAGCTAACTGAATGATTCCTTTTTTATAGAGGATATCCGGAACGTAGGACATCTTAGACTTACGAAGTCCGGGAAGTCCGAGATCCTCTTCGCGGTTTACATAGGTATAAGCCTGAAGCTCATGCGTGACAAATGACTGATTGATCATAGGATAGATGCCGTCAATACTGTCATCTGCTTTCTCAAAATGTACGTCAAAGGTATCTGCGGTCAGCGGTTCCCCTAAGGTAAATGCAGACGGGATGTGATTGACGTAGATGATTCCTCCGGTCATCTGAAGTTTTTTCCTGTTTGCAAGAGCTTTCCGGATGATATTATATTCATAAGCATGTTCTTCTGCAAGATCCGGCTGCAGGACATCGTGTTTTTCCACCCAGTATCTGGCGACTGCAAGACAGGCATCGATGTGCTCATCTGTGATTGTATAGTATTCATAATCCGGGTAATTACGCAGAAAGCTGTTGATATGATTCCGTTTGCCATGCAGCTTCTTTCCATGCAGACCGGTCAGCTTTTCTACTGTGTAGATATAGTCAAAATCACCTGGATCCAGAGTATAAGAGAAGTTTTTGCCGTACCAGCCGGAGATGATTTCATACATTTCCAGTGTCGCACAGTGGACACTGGGGGTTACACCCTTTGACTGAAACCAGGCACAGATTTCTTCAAATACGGCTTTTGCATTCTGAAGATAGACAGGATCCTGAAGATCTTTCACAAAATCTTTGCCTTTGCCGAGCGGAAACGTAAAAGAAGAAGGTTTTCCGCCTTCTTCTGATATAAATACAAGCATACCAGAGAGGATTGTATAGGATACATGGTATTCCTCTGCCCATAAGATGGCATTTCCAGGACAGAAACCACAGTCTCTGATACTGGTACCTCTCAGATACGGAGTTAAAATGTCAAGTTGCGATAAAGTTGGTTTTATAAGTTCCATGTATATGTCTTTCTAATTCTTAATTCTTCTACTATATTTTTATTCAGGACTATAGAGCAGGGTTAACAGATTCTTACGACCGTAGGTCATAAGGCCGTCAATGATCGCTTTTTTATTGTCCTCTGAAGTCCTGATCTCAACAAGCTGCAGCAATGCATTTACATAGCTGGTCCAGCGTTCATAGATCTTGCGCTGTGCATCTGTCGATACCGGAGGAAGCGAGGTGACTGGAGCATCGTCATCATCCGAGGATACGCCTGTTATATGGAATACAGGAGAGTCCGGTGTCAGGGCTTCAATTCCGTATGCGATCATATAGAGCTCTTCGGTTCGCACCAGACCGCAGTCATACATTTCCACAACCAGATCATTGATACATTCTTCCAGTTTGTTGAAATGATGTTCGCAGCGTAGACGGGTGATCGCATCGCCATCTTCCATATCCTCTTTGTTATACCAGTAACCCATATCGGCCTCTGTGTCACCTTCCAGTGCCTCTTCATATTTCTTTTTCACAGCAGTTGTCCGGCGGCTTCGTTTGTTTGCGATTTTTTCCTTTGATACCTGGACAGACCAGACGATCAGAGCGATAAATGCAAGAAGAAGTAATATGCCAAAAACAACTGTCAGAATCGATTTGATCATAGTTCATTACCTGCCATATTATTGATTGGATCTGCATAAAATGCAATAAAAAAATTCATACCTACAACACATTATACTACAGAGTGCCATTCCTTTTCAATTCTTCTATTTGAAAAAATGAAGGCAATAACCAAATTTTAGGTCTTGCATGAGTAGTATGCCTATAGTATAATTACGTTAAAGCTGAGATGTACTAAGCTTCTTGCGATTTTGAACCTACATTTGAATAAAAGGGATTCCTATATTGCTGTTTGCGATGTCAGGCCTCTTCAAACGTGGAAGGCAGAGATTCAGTTGCGGTTGCCCACCTAGCATTGGCTAGGACTCAAAATGCAGGAACGCATTTCAGTTTTCAACAAATGATAAAGAGAGCAGCATCTATGATGCTGCTTTTTCTTTCGATATATATGTGCAGCAGAGCACATGTATAAATAAATTATGTCACAGGAACTGGAATTTTATGAAAAATTTTTTAAAATTTTTAACCTTTTGTGTGATGATCCTGTTGGTCGTTTTGATCATTTATGCAGGAAAATATGCTATAAAAGAAAAAGAAGAAATACCGGATGAATATAAGCAGACCGATATTTCCATATTATCAAATCTTCGGGATTCAGCAGGTGCCGGTGTTGTAAAAGAGTCGGACAGTCAGGCAGATAAACAGGCACGGGAAACCATGCAGACCGATCATACAGCGGAGCTTCCTGTTTTGTCGGAGCAGAACATGCCAGATACGATCCGTGTTCTGTTGTCCGATGACGGAAGCTACTGGCAGTCAGAAGTCCGGGTGAGCAGTGATTCGGACCTTCGTGTTATCTGCGGGCAAACAGAAACAAGCTATAAGAAAGGAACGGAGATTGATCTGGCAGAGCTTACCGGGGACGCAGATCCGGTTTCCTTAACGATCATTCCGGAAAAACAGGGAAAACTGACAGTAGAGAGTCTTCATAAATCAGAAGGAGCACCGTCCTATCGGGGAAAGCTGCAGATAAAAAAACAGGAAAATAAATACTGTATTGTAAACGAACTGGCGTTTGAGGAATACCTGTATGCGGTTGTTTCCAGTGAGATGCCTTCCTCATATGAGAAAGAGGCGCTGAAGGCACAGGCGGTATGTGCAAGAAGCTATGCAGTTAGAAGGATCCAGGATGGTGCATTTGAAGAATATGGGGCGGATCTGGATGACACAACTGCCAGTCAGGTATATAACAATGTATTTGAAACAGAGGAAACGATTCATGCAGTACAGGAAACCGAGGGACAGATCCTGACCAATGACGGGGATGTGGTAAATGCATATTTCTTTTCAACCTCCTGTGGAACGACATGCCGGAATGATGACGTCTGGGGTGGAGAGAAGTTAGATTATCTGAATGATCAGTTGGAGATTTATACAGAGGCGGATCGGAAACGGTTAGGAGATGCAACTGTTATGCTCGATCATGGATATTTTCAGATAGGGGATGGCAGATTGTCAACGGAAGAGGTATTCCGTGCATTTATCGATCAGACGGTCTATGTGAACAGTATTGAGAAAGAAGAACCATTTTACCGCTGGCAGGTTACGCTGACGGCAGATCAGATACAGACACTTGCGGGTGCAGATATCACAGATCAGACCGGAGAGATTGAGAAAGTCCGGATCACGAAAAGAGGAAATAGCGGAATTGCCCGGAATATGGTATTATACGGGAAACAGAGTTCTGTTACGATTGAAGGACAGATGGAGATACGTGAACTTCTCTGTTCGCCGGATGTTGTGATCCGGAAACAGGATGGAAGTGAAACATCAGGTTTTGATCTGCTGCCAAGTGCGTATTTTTATATTACGCAGGATAAAGAGGGAAATTATCAATTGCATGGTGGCGGCTTTGGTCACGGAGTCGGCATGAGCCAGAACGGGGCAAATGATCTGGCAGAAGCAGGATATGGATATGAGGAGATCCTGTCTCATTATTATAATGGAACAGAACTTGAGAAATTGAGAAAAACGGGAAATAAAACAAATGAAGAATAAAGTAAACCGGGTGAAAGAGAAAATCGAATGGATCCAGAATCTTACAGTTGTACGGATGGTTCAGGGAGCAATGAGGATCAACAAGGATAATCAGTTGTCTGCGTTTGCGGCACAGGCGGCTTTCTTTCTGTTGCTTTCTTTTTTTCCATTTGCAATGATGCTCCTGATCGGCATTCGTTTTCTTCCGGTAACACAGGCGGAGTTTATAGAGCTGGTAGCGGAGATGATACCGGGAAAGATGGCAGAGACACTCAGCTTTATGGTCGATGAAATCTACAGTACGCAGGTTGGAACGACGATGATCGTGTCAGCAGTCGTAGCAGTCTGGTCGGCGGCAAAAGGAACGATGGCGATCGAACGAGGACTCAATTTTATGGATCGGACGAAGGATACCAAGAATTATATATTACGAAGACTGACAAATGCATTATATACGCTGATATTCTGCGTGATGCTGATCGCACTGGTCGGAGTATATGTTCTTGGAAATACGATCATGGAAGATATTCTTGCAAAGACAAACTGGGTGGATTATTCCGAGAAGATCTTCTTTTATTCCAGACTGTTAACTGCGCCGGTGCTGGTATTTGCAGTTATTTTACTGATCTATTGTCGTCTGCCGGATAATCATCTGCGTTTGAAGACAGCAATACCGGGGGCGGTATTCACAACTGTCTGCTGGGTATTGTTATCAGCGGCATTTTCATCCTACCTTACTTATTTTGGAATCAATACGTATATGTATGGCAATCTTGGAGGCATGGTCATCGCAATGCTCTGGCTGTATATCTGTATGTATATCCTGCTTTTGGGGGCAGAGTTGAATCTGTTCTTCCGTGATGAAATCTGGGCTGTATTCCGGAAAATCCACACAGACCTTCATAAAAAAAGAACAAAAAAAGATTAAAATTTTATAAAAAATAGTTGAAAAAACGACAGGAGAGAAATATACTAAGCGTATATGAGACGAGGGGAAATCGTTCAATAAATGGAGGAAAGTTTAATATGAAAAGAAGAACATGGAAGAATTCAGGTTTTTCACTTGTAGAGCTGATCATTGTGATCGCGATCATGGCAATTCTTGCAGGTGCACTCGCACCGGCACTTATCAAATATGTAAAAAAACCCAGACTGCAGGTATATCTTGATACGGCATCAGAGATTGAGAAATCCGTTGTTAATATGGTGGTTGATGCAGAGGAAGATGGCTATGCGATCCGTGCCGTGACCTATAAAGGTTCTACAGAGGATGGTTCCGGTAATGGTACACTGATCTGTGCAAATGGTTCCGGATATGCAGATATGGCCAGTGCCGCCGATAAGGCAAAGTATTTTTCCGAGATGTTCCGTTCGATGGGAATGGGAAGTGTCACCTTATATATGAATGGAGATACACCACTTCAGATCGCATTATCCGAAAATGGCAAGGTAGTTGCATCTGATCCGGCAACAGGAGCAAGTTCACAGATCCTGCTTTCCGATAATCGTGGAGAATTAAAAGCGAAGATCGTTTATTCTGCATCGAAAGGCGAATGGGTGATCGCAGAAAGTTATTGACACATATTAAAAATGTGCTATATTTAAGTATAGTTTTAACCATCTTGCCTATGATGTGGATGGAAGAGAAGACGTTGAAGATGCAAAAGATGGGATATGTCTGACAGAGAGATCGGGTCATCGGCTGGAAGCCTGATTGAGCACCATATTTCATTTAATTTCACATCCGAGTTTTATCTCTGAGAATTCTTTAAACGGAAGAGTAGGAGATAACGGGTTATGACCGTTATAACATAGAATGAGTGCTGACAGCACCGGGAAGACCGGATGTCAGAATCAGGGTGGTATCGCGGTTGCTCCGTCCCTTTGTGGACTGGGGCTTTTTTTGTGTACATCATCGGGCCGGGAGGCAGGAGGGTGTATCCCAAGTAGGAGTATTCCGCATGTTTATTCACAAATATTGAGAAAATATAAATAAGGAGAATGAAAGATGAAAGACAGATTAGAGGCAATCAAAGCAGCAGCACTTGCCAAGATCAATGAAGCAGATGTGCTGACATCCTTAAATGATGTAAAGGTATCTGTACTCGGAAAAAAAGGTGAACTGACCCAGGTATTAAAGGGTATGAAAGATGTAGCACCTGAAGACCGACCAAAGGTTGGACAGATGGTAAATGAGGCACGACAGGCAATTGAGACAGCCTTAGAGGAAAAGTCAAAGAAGATCAATCAGTCACTTCGTGCAGAGAAGATGAAGCGCGAAACGATCGACGTTACCCTTCCGGGAATCAAGAAAATCGATGGACACAGACATCCGAATCAGATCGCTCTTGAAGATCTGGAACGTGTCTTCATCGGTATGGGCTACGAGATCGTAGAAGGCCCTGAAGTTGAATATGATAAATATAATTTCGAATTATTAAATATCCCTGCAAATCATCCTGCAAAGGATGAACAGGATACCTTCTATATCACAAAGGATATCCTGCTCCGTACACAGACATCTCCGGTACAGGCAAGAATCATGGAGAAGGGCAACCTTCCGATCCGTATTCTTTCACCGGGACGAGTATTCAGAGCTGATGAAGTAGATGCAACACATTCACCATCCTTCCATCAGGTAGAAGGTCTGGTTATCGATAAGAACATTACGATGGCTGACTTAAAGGGAACCTTACAGCAGTGGGCAAAGGAATTCTTCGGTGAAAACACAAAGGTTAAGTTCCGTCCACATCATTTCCCATTCACAGAGCCATCAGCAGAGATGGATGTAACCTGTTTCAAATGTGGCGGAAAGGGCTGTCGTGTATGTAAGGGAAGCGGCTGGATCGAGATCCTTGGCTGTGGTATGGTTCATCCAAAGGTACTTCATGACTGTGGCATTGATCCGGAGGAATATTCAGGATTTGCATTTGGTATCGGTCTGGAGCGTGTAGCACTGTTAAAATACGAAATCGACGATATGCGTCTTCTTTACGAAAACGATGTACGTTTCTTACAGCAGTTCTAAAAAACAGGAAAAGGAGATAGAAAAATGAATACACCACTTTCATGGATAAAAGTATATGTGCCTGATCTTGACGTAGAGGCACAGGAATTTGTCGATGCAATGACACTTTCCGGTTCACATGTAGAAGGTTTTGAGAAGAAAGACAAGAATCTTGAAAAGATCGTAGTTGGTAAGATCGTTAAGATAGAAAAGCACCCGGATGCTGACAAACTGGTTGTATGTCAGGTCGATATCGGAGCAGATGAGCTGCTTCAGATCGTAACCGGAGCACCAAATGTAAAAGAAGGAGATCTGGTTCCTACCGTACTTGACGGCGGTAAAGTAGCAGGCGGACACGATGGCGGAGAGCTTCCTGCTGATGGAATCAAGATCAAGAAGGGAAAACTTCGTGGCGTGCCATCTTATGGTATGATGTGTGCGATTGAGGAGCTTGGATCATCCAGAGAACTGTATCCGGAAGCACCGGAAAACGGTGTCTATGTATTCCCTGCGGAAGCAGATGTAAAGCCGGGTGATGATGCGGTAAAGGCACTGGGACTGGATGATGTTGTTGTAGAATATGAGATTACATCAAACCGTGTAGACTGCTTTTCCATGATTGGTATGGCAAGAGAGGCTGCTGTTACATTTGACAAGCCATTCTACCCACCGGTGATCAAGAAAACAGGAAATGATGAAGATGTAAATAACTATGTATCTGTAGACGTTCAGGACACAGATCTGTGTAAGCGTTACTGCGCAAGAGTTGTAAAGAACTTAAAGATCGGCCCATCACCAAAATGGATGAGAGAGAGACTTGCTTCACAGGGAATCCGTTCGATCAACAATCTGGTTGATATCACAAACTATGTAATGGAAGAATATGGACAACCAATGCATGCGTATGATCTGTCCACAATTGCAGGAAATAAGATCGTTGTCAGACGCGCAAAGGATGGCGATACATTTGTGACGCTTGACGGTCAGGAAAGAAAGCTGGATAAGGATGTTCTGATGATCTGTGACGGAGAAAAAGAAGTTGGTATCGCAGGTATCATGGGTGGTGAGAACTCCATGGTAACGGATGATATCCAGACCTTATTATTTGAAGCAGCCTGTTTCGATGGAACCAATATCCGTCTGTCATCCAGAAGACTCGGACTTGCAACAGATGCTGCATTCAAGTTTACAAAGGGACTTGATCCAAATCTTGCAGAAGAAGCAATTAACCGTGCATGCCAGCTGATCGAAGAAATGGGTGCAGGTGAAGTTGTTGGCGGTATGGTTGATGTATATCCGGATCCTGTACAGCCTAAGGTGCTTCCGTTTGAGCCTGAAAAGATCAACAAGCTTCTTGGTACCGATATTGATGAAAAGACCATGCTTGATATATTTGGTAAGCTGGAATTAACATATGATGAAGCAGCAAAGACACTTACTGTTCCAACCTTCCGTCAGGATTTAAACTGCATGGCAGATCTGGCAGAAGAAGTTGCCCGTTTCTATGGATATGATAAGATTCCGATGTCACTTCCAAAGGGTGAAGCTACCGTAGGTAAGAAGCCATACAGCCATAGAATCTATGACATTGCAAGAAACATTTTGGAAGGAAACGGATTCTCCGGTGGTATGTGCTATTCATTTGAAAGCCCGAAGGTATTTGACAAATTACTGCTTCCTGCCGATTCCATTTACAGAAAGGCGATTACGATCGCAAATCCGCTGGGTGAGGATTTTAGTATCATGAGAACGGTATCCTTAAATGGTATGCTGACTTCTCTTGCAACGAACTTCAATCGTAAGAATAAGGTTGCACGTCTGTACGAGTTCGGAAATGTATATCTTCCAAAGCAGCTTCCACTGACAGAGCTTCCGGAAGAACGTATGAAGCTCACGATCGGTATGTACGGCGAGGGTGATTTCTTCAACTTAAAGGGTGTGATCGAGGAGTTATTCGATAACCTTGGTATGAAGAATATCTGTACCTATGTTCCTACAACAGAGCATCCGTTCTTGCATCCGGGTCGTCAGGCAAATATCGTAAAGGACGATACCGTTGTTGGTTATCTCGGTCAGCTTCATCCGGAAACCTGTGATAACTATAATTTAAAGGGTGAGATATATGTAGCAGTTCTTGATATGCCAAATGTCGTAGCACTGTCGTCCTTCGATATCAAGTATGAGGGTATCGCAAAGTTCCCTGGAAGTACCAGAGACTTAAGTATGGTTATGGACAAGAGCATCTTTGTCGGTCAGGTAGAAGAACTGATCAAGAAGTGTGGCGGCAAGCTGCTTGAAAGCTATAAGCTCTTTGATGTATATGAAGGCGAGCAGATCGCAGCCGGTAAGAAGTCTGTTGCTTACACGATGACATTCCGTGCAAAAGACAGAACCTTAGAGGCTGGTGAAGTCGATAAGATCATTGAGAAGCTTGTAAAAGAATTAGGAAAGCTGGGCATCGAACTCAGAGCCTAATTTACAGGTTGGAATAATTCTGGTATTATGAATCGGAGAATATTTGTTATACAAGTATTCTCCGGTTTGTTATATCAGACAGTTAGATGTTTTTTGTTACAGGGAGAAGAAGGAGAGAAGATGGGAAAAAGAAGGTTACGAATGATGGCGGTAGCTATGGCTTTGGTCGTGGCAGCAGGGCAGTTCGGAGCAGGCTTTGTCAGTGGTATGGGATCTGTGACGAAGGTCTGTGCAGAGACGGAAGATACAACGGAGCAGGAATATATAACAGCAGATGGCTGTTATACATTATGGATGGTGGTAAAGCAGACGGAGCGTTCAGACAAGCTGGTAATCGTGAATCATGTATTACTGGATGGAAGAGCATGCAAAGGGAAAACCCCTGTCCATTTCCAAATCTATTCCATCATAGATTCGGAAATGGACAGGGGTTTTTGTTATATTCTATGAGAGTAAGAGCTGCTATTTATTTAACGATGCCAGCTGAGTCTTTAACGCCGCAATCTCTGCATCCTTTTCAGACAGAGCTGCATCTTTCTCAGATAAAGCAGTAATCGCTTCATCCCGTTCTTTTTTCAATTCATCGATCATGTAATTGACGGTATTTTCATCCAATTTTCGTAATGCTTCAGAAAACATGGTAACAACCTCCTCCGGGTGATACAGATATTCTGACATATCCATGCAGATGGCTTCCATCCACGGATAGTCGGATATCAGTGCTACAAGGTCATCCAGGGTAGTTGCCGTTAACAGGGATAACCATGCGTTAAGTTCGTTGATATCTTTAGAATACTTACTTTTTTGGAAGACGTCAAGTGCAACGACATAGTATTCCTGCAGAAGATGGAAGTTGATCCCGGTATCAAATGCAGCCTTTCCATGATGCAGATAGATATCGGATAATTCGGGATCTTTACATTCTTTTGGACTGTTTTCAAACATCACGATCGTATAAACGGTTTTCAGATCCTGATAGGTGAATGTACTTCCTCTTTCCCCTTTTACTCTGGTGTACTGGCGAAGTAGAAGATCAGCAGAGTAGCAGGACATCCGCTCATCCGGAAAGGTGTATGGGATTTTCTGGATCTCCACATTTGCGATCGAACCATCTTCTAACTGAACAATGATATCCAGAAGCAGGAGAGAGGTTGATGGCAGCATGCTGTCCTCATTTGACAGGATACATTTTACGGTTACTTTTGTGCCGATGATACTGCTGATCAGTCGTGATAACCGTTCCGGGTATATATCTGGATTGAATAGTTTCTTGAAAAATGGATCATAGGTCAGAGGCAGACTTTTCTTACCTTCCATGAATTCCAGAAAACGGTTTTTCCATTTGTCAGGCCAATTCAGATATGTCCGGTAAACGGATGGATTCTTTTTTAATTCTACCAGACATTCATCTTTGGTTCGGGATGGGAAAAGCTGATGGATGTTTAATGCGGCAGGCTGTATAGCATTGCCTTTCTGTGAGACAGCAATGTTTCTTTTTTCATTTTCATTGTACATAAATTTAATTCCTCGTAATATCCGGCGCCTGTTTTGTCGACAACATAACCATACCAGAAAAAGGAATGAAAAAACGGTTGATGTAACAAACAGCATGTCTGGATGTAATAACTTGCACTTTTACAGAATATTTTTATTAATTTCCTCTGGCATATTGACGACTCTTTTTTTTTTTTTTAATATTTATGCCGTTTTTTCAGCCTGTACCGGTTAGAAAAAATAGAGCAGGGATATTGATGAATAAATATGAAGCGCAATGAGAGGTGAGAGGTAAAAGGACGGGTCGACCGATAATAAGTAAAGATACTGTAGAAATTTGCAAGGAATGAGCAAGGAGGATGAAAGAAAAATGATACAAAAGAAGATAAAAAGCCTGATCTATGCAGGCTTGGGACTGGTTCTGTGTGTATTGCTGTGTGGAGGAATCGGTATGACATCGCAAGCAGAATCATATGGCAATCTAACATATGAAGAAAATGAAAGTGGAATTACTATTACCAGGTATACAGGGAATAAGACAAAGCTTGTGATTCCGGGAAAGATTGGAGGCAAGAAGGTAACAAGTATAGGATGGAATGCATTTTCAGGTTGTAGAGGCTTAAAAAGTATAATGCTCCCGAAAGGAGTGACCAGTATAGAGGCGTATGCATTTATGGGTTGTAGTGGTTTAACAAGTATAACAATCCCAGACAGTGTGACCAGTATAGGATTGGGTGCATTTGGGGACTGTAGCGGTTTAAAGAGTATAACGATTCCAAAAAGTGTAACAAGCATAGACTATGATGTGTTTCGTGGCTGCGATAGTCTTGCGATCTCCTGTTATAAGAATTCCGCAGTGCATAAATATGCCATAGAGAATAATATACCAGTCAAATTAATTGGAAAAAACGCAACACCCGCGTCTGGAACTCCGGCGAAGAAAGGCACAACTCTTACCATTTCATCTAAGAAGCTCCAGGTAAAGGTAACTTCATCTTCGAAGAAGAATCCGACTGTTACAATTACGAAGTTTACTGATAAGAAAGCCAAGAAGCTGACCATTCCTGCAACGGTAAAAGTGAAAGGTGTTACTTATAAGGTAACTGCGGTTTCCGATAAAGCATTCAAGGGTAACAAGAAGCTGACAACGGTCACGATCGGAAGTAATGTAACGAAGATCGGTAAAGAAGCATTCTCCGGTTGTAAGAATCTGAAGAAGATCACAGTTACAGCAGGAAAGCTTAAGACCATCAGTAAGAATGCGTTCAAGGGCATTAATAAGAAAGCAACCATTACTGTGAAAGGCACAAAGAAAGCAAAGACAGCTTTAAAGAAACAGTTGAAAAAGAAATCCATCGGATATGTAAAGACATGGAAGATTAAATAATTATAAACTTGTTTTCCTTTCTAATATCCGTTACAATCAAACTTGGAGAGACGGAGGCAATATACAAAGCTAAAATATGCATGTTATTCTGTTCTATCGGCAAAGGAGAGGGAACATGAATAACGAAATTGTATATTCCTCCAAGGCTACTGATCAGAAAGCACAGTATGATGCTAGTGCCAAGCGGCTGCTTGGACAGAAGATCATACTGGCGCATATACTGATCAGGGTAGTAGATGAATTTAAAGGTATGGATGCAGATACGGTTGCATCATTGATCGAAGGGGAACCGTATATCAGCCAGATTCCGGTTGAACCCGGATTAACGAACAAAGATACGGTGGATGCCAGAACCGGTGAACGAATTGTCGGGTTGAATACTGAGAATTCTGAGATTGATGAAGGAAAGATATATTTTGATATTATCTTCTATGTACGGATGCGGGATGGACTGGCAAAAATGATCATCAATCTGGAGGCCCAGAAAAATGAACCGACAAAATATCATATCTTAAATCGGGCAATCTTTTACACTGCAAGACTGGTGTCATCCCAGAAAGAGCGGGAATTTACGGGTTCTGATTATAACGAGATCAAACAGGTGTATTCCATCTGGATCTGTATGAATATGAAAGAGAACAGTCTGAGTCATATTCATATGGTAAAGGATGATTTACTTGGCGAACAGGACTGGAAAGGCAATCTGGATATCCCTAACATTGTGATGATCGGGCTGGCAAAGGAGATTCCGCCAAAGGAAGAACAATATGAATTGCATCGATTGCTTGGAACGCTATTGTCACAGACAATGACGGCAGAACAAAAATTAAAGCTTATGAAACAGGAGTATAACATACCGGTAGACAGAAATGGTATAAAGGAAGAGGTGAGCGTTATGTGTAATCTGAGTGAAGGCGTAGAAGAGATGGGATATGCCAAGGGCGAAGCCGCTGGAATAGTCAAGGGTGAAGCACAAGGCAAGGTCATTGGAAGAACGGAAGAAAGAGCCGATATTATCTTGAAAATGCATAAGAAAGGCTACTCCTTAGAGCAGATCATGGATGTAACCGATATGAGCGAAGCTGAAATTAAGGCAATTATAGGATAAAGACATAGGCAGAACAGGTAATATGTATATTTTAGTAGAAGGATAATGCTGCATTTGAAAAGATGGGTGTCAGGTATAAATAGAATTTTGTTTATTTGTACCTGGCACTTGTTTTGTTATCTGCTGCCTGCTTTATTCTTTGTTTTTCTTCCTTGCATTTAGACATAAAACGTGGCATTATCATAGTTGAGTTTTAAGGAGGATAAGAAAATGCAGTTATCAGATTTTTACTATGATCTGCCTCAGGAGTTGATCGCACAGGACCCACTCTTAAAGCGTGATAATTCGAGATTAATGGTTTTAAACAGAGAAGAAGGAACCATCGAACATAAACATTTTTATGATGTAATATCATATCTGAAAGAAGGCGACTGTCTGGTTATTAATGATACAAAGGTTATTCCTGCCAGACTGATCGGCGAGAAAGAAGGAACCGGGGCAGCTATCGAGGTACTGTTATTGAAGCGCTTGGATGACTGTACCTGGGAGACACTTGTAAAACCGGGAAAGAAAGCCAGAGTTGGTGCAAGGATCATCTTTGGTGGTGGTAAACTGGTTGGTGAAGTCATTGATATTGTGGAAGAAGGAAATCGTATCGTTCGGTTTGAATATGAGGGAATCTTTGAGGAGATTTTGGATGAACTTGGACAGATGCCGCTTCCGCCATATATCACACATAAACTGGAAGACAAGAACCGTTATCAGACGGTCTATGCAGAGCATGAAGGTTCTGCGGCAGCACCGACAGCCGGACTTCATTTTACAAAGGAGCTTTTAGAGGAGATTAAGGGAAAAGGTATCAAGATCGCACATGTGACGCTTCATGTCGGACTTGGAACATTCCGTCCGGTAAAAGAAGATAACATTCTGGATCATCATATGCATTCGGAATTCTATGTGATCGATGAGAAAGCAGCAGAGACGATCAATGAGACAAAGAAAAATGGCGGTCGAATCATTGCAGTTGGAACGACCAGTACGAGAACGCTGGAAACAGTAGCCGATGAGAATGGTATGCTTCGTGCCTGTAGCGGTTGGACAGATATCTTCATTTATCCGGGTTATAAGTTCAAAGCCATCGATGGATTGATCACGAACTTCCATCTGCCGGAATCCACGTTGCTGATGTTGGTATCAGCTCTTTACAGCCGCGAGAAGATTCTCGAAGCCTATAAGGTAGCCGTGGAAGAACGCTATCGTTTCTTTTCCTTCGGCGATGCCATGTTGATTCTGTAAAATACCTTGCGCTCATCTGGTTGATATTTAGTTATGACCTGAGCTGCACATAAATACTGCCGGGATTGTTATATACAAAGACAAGTATATTTTCTATTCGGTTTGCACGCTGATTTGTCAGCAGTCGCCCAAACTCACCCTTATGGGTTCAGACATGGGCTTGATGCTGACAGCTAGTGCAAACCTCATAACGAAAATACAACTAATGTCTTGTGTATATAACAACCCGGCAATATTTTTATGCACAGCTTCAGGTCAAAATTAATTCGCCAATCAGATGAGTCACAATGTATTTTACAGAACTTCTGTATTGCAGCGATTTGAAACCGTCGGACGCTGGGATGAGTTAAATTGATATTTTATATAAGAAAATTACATTAAAAATCCTGCTGCCCTGCTATGTACAAAAGACATAAGCGAAGTTTTCGTTATGAGGTTTGCACGAATTGTCAGCACCAAGCCCATGTTTGAACCCGGAAGGGTGAGTTTTGGCGACTGCTGACTAATAAATGTGCGAACCGAATAGAAAACTTGCTTGTCTTTTGACATAGCAGGGTAGCAGGATTTTTTTGTAATTCCCTATCAGAAATGTTGATACATTCATCCCAGCGTTCGAGGCTTATTTATCTCAGCCCGGCGAGATCCTGATAGAAGGTCGGGTAGGAGATGTTTACGCAGTCGCTGCCAAGAATCTCTGTGTCGCCGTCGGCGTTAAGTCCGGCAATGGCAAAGCTCATGGCGATGCGGTGGTCGAGGTGGCTGTCGATGACAGCGCCGTGAAGCGGCTTGCCGCCATGGATGATCATGCCATCATCGGTAGCGCTAATATCTGCGCCCATAGCGGAAAGGTTCTTCACCATAACATCGATCCGGTTTGATTCCTTCACCTTCAGTTCCTGTGCATCTTTGATAACGGTTTGTCCCTTTGCAAAGCATGCCATGATGGCGATGATCGGAATCTCGTCGATCAGCTTCGGAATCAGGGAGCCTTCGATCACACAGCCTTTTAAATCTGAGGTCTGTACTGTGATGTCTGCAGCAGGTTCACCCGGCTGATCCAGTCGGTCGTAGGTGATCGTACCGCCCATCATTTTTACAACTTCTAATATTCCATCACGGGTATTGTTGATACCCACATTCTTGATCGTGATACAGGAATCCGGTGTGATAAGTCCGGCTGCGATAAAGTAAGCCGCCGAGGAGATGTCTCCCGGGATCATGATCTTCTGACCGTATAATTTATCCGCAGGTTTTACAATTGCGGTTGTGCCGGAGGTCTTGATATCGACACCGAAAGCATCAAACATCAGCTCCGTATGATTTCTGGATACATATGGTTCGGTTACACTGGTTTCGCCGGCGGCATATAGACCGGCAAGAAGAATACAAGATTTGACTTGTGCCGAAGCAACCGGTGAATCGTAGCGGATGCCATGTAATGGCTTTCCGGTGATCAGAAGCGGCACACAGTCATTTCCATTTTCACTGACGATATCAGCGCCCATCAGAGAGAGCGGGGTCATGATTCGTTTCATTGGGCGGCGGCAGATCGATGCATCACCGATCACGCGGCTCTTGAAATTCTGTGCCGCAAGAATTCCGGACATCAGTCTGGTAGTTGTTCCGCTGTTGCCAACATCGAGAGTTTCTTTCGGAGCCTGCAAACCATGAAGCCCTTTACCGTGAATGATAACGGTATCCCCATTGTGGTCGATCGTTACACCCATTTCGCGGAAGCAGTTCATAGAAGAAATGCAGTCGGCACCGTTTAAGAATCCATGTACTTCGGTTATACCATCTGCCAGTGATCCAAGCATGATCGAACGGTGGGAGATGGATTTATCTCCGGGAATCGTAAGGGTTCCTTTTAATCCTGTTCTTTTGGAAAATATCATAATGTGTTACCTGTCTGGAAGCTATATCGTCCATTTCCTTTTTATGTAGTCTTATCTGTTATATAAACGGTATCCGGCATCTGCAAGAAGGTCAAATGCTTTCCGGCATGCATCCGTATCGTAGAAGGATAAACGTAGAACGCCTTCCTCGTCTTCACGATTATGGGAGATTCCGAAGTTCTTCAGATTGATGCCTGCATCAGCAAGCAGTACCGTAACCTTTGCCAGAGCGCCCGGTTCATCCGGGATATCGACAAAGAGTTCATACTGCATACGGATAACACCGCTTGTATTGTTCGGGATTGAATCTCGGTATTCTCTGGATGACTCAAAGAAAGCATTGATGTCCTTTGCGTCATTTCTTTCAATATCATAAATCATTTTATTTAGAAGCTCAATATATTCCTTCAATCCATTCACGATGTTCTTCGGATTGCTGAGGAGAATGTGCTCCCAAACCACCGGATTTGAGGATGCGATTCGTGTGATATCTTTAAAACCTCCGGCTGCCAGAGATTTAAAGATTCCGTCCGGAGAATCGGCATGCCGTACCAGATTGACCAGAGACGCTGCGATCACATGCGGTACATGGCTGATATAGGAAGTGATCTTATCATGCTCGTCCGGGGAATACCGGATCGGGATAGCACCCAGATCGCCGATAAATGTCATAAATTCCTCCACGCGGTCTGCCGGAGCATCCGGAGATGGAGTAATGAAATAATAAGCATTCTCGATCAGACGGTCGGTTGCTGCATCGTAGCCGGAGCGTTCCGATCCGACCATTGGATGACCACCGATGAAATGAGAACCAAGTTCCAGTTCCTTTACAGCATCGTAGATATCGGATTTGACACTGCCAACATCAGACAGGATACAGGAATCAGAGATCAGTGGTTTTAAAGTTTTCAGATATTCAATATTATAATGAACCGGCGCACACAGAAAGATATAATCACAGTCTGCGATGTCACTGATATTTGTTGTATAATGATCTAAGGTGCCATCCTCCTGCGCTTCTTTTAAGGTCGCAGTGTTGACATCATAGCCGATGATCGTATAGTTTGGGAAAATACGGTGAATAGATTTTGCCACCGATCCACCGATCAGACCAAGACCGATAAAACCAATTTTAAATGCATTCATAGCTGTTTCTCCTTTTTGAGATTTAACGCGTTAAAGCGTGTAACAACATTATATACACATAAAAACAAAATAGCAAGAAAAACTAAAAAGGTGTACAATGGAAAACAGAGTAAAAAGACAGGAGAACAGAGCATATGGAAAAAAGAAAAACAGAAGTTGACCGCACATCAGGAAAACCGGAACAGGAAGGTTTATTAAAATATATGTTAGAAAACGGAATGACCCAGTTCCATGTTGTAAAGCACGGAGAAGAATATCTGAAAGAACACGGATTTTCCGAGCTTAAGTTAGAGGATAAATGGAAGCTTCAGGCAGGAGCAGATTATTACGTCAGACCATACAGTTCTGTAATGATCGCATTTCATCTGCCAAAGCAGCTGCAGCATATCCGGATAGCAACCAGCCATACGGATTTTCCGATGCTGAAGTTAAAGCCGTCAGCCGATATGGAAAAAGGCGGATATCATATGTTGAATATAGAGACCTATGGCGGACTGTTAATGAAGACATGGTTTGACCGTCCACTGGGACTTGCCGGCAAGGTAGTGGTAAAAGGCAGTGATGCATTTCATCCGGAGGTACGATTATATGATTCGGAGAAGCCGGTTGCGATCATACCGAGTCTTGCACCGCATCTGAAACGAGGAGATTCAGAGACAAAATTAGATCCTCAGAAAGAACTGATCCCGGTATTTGGGCTTTGGAAGAAGGATGAGCCGCATAGCTTTTTAGATGAGGTTGCAGAAAAACTTCAGATCGATAAGGCGGATATATTAGACTATGATCTGTATTTATATAATTGTGATTCCTGCCAAATGATCGGAGACAGTGGCTTATTTACATCACCGAGAATTGATAATGTATCTTCCGTTAGTGCTATTCTGGAATCTCTTACACAGACCGGCAATAAGTGGCAAGAAGAAAAAGGTAAGGGAACAGAAGCTGCATCGCCAGATGAAAGAATTTCGGAAGCAGATGGATCTGATACGAATCTCAGTATTGGAGTATTCTTCGATAACGAGGAGATCGGAAGTCTGTCCAAACAGGGAGCAGATTCCGGACTGCTTCGGATGATAACGGAACGTATCTTAAAAGACAGCGGAGAGAGATGCACCATACAGGAGCTGCTTCCGGAGATATTTTTGATCTCTCTTGATGTGGCACATGGAACACATCCGAATTATCAGGAGAAATCCGATCCGGTCAACCGGGTACTGCTTGGAAATGGGGTTGTCTTAAAGAGCAGCGCATCTCAGCGATATGTGACAGACAGCGAGGCTGCTGCAGTAATTCAGGTGCTCTGTGAGGATGGAGGAATTCCGTTTCAGCGTACGGTCAATAAGACAGGAATGCCGGGTGGAACCACGCTGGGTCCGATCGTTTCATCCTATCTTCCGGTAAAGGCAGTCGATATGGGAATGCCGGTACTCGCTATGCATTCAGCATGTGAAATGGCACATTTGTCAGACTATGAGTCGATGAAACGGCTCCTTATCGCTTTTTGGTTGAAATAGAGCCATATTTATGCGATAATAGACATTAGGTGTATAGAAATATGGACGGAGGTTACTTATGAAGAAGGTTTACAGAACAATACTTATATGTATGATGATCATTCTTTCAGCATTTGTACTTGCAGCCTGTGGGAAAAAGGATGCAGGAAAAAAGACGACTACCGAGAGTTCAACAGAAGCTTCTGAAGATGTAGCATCCACAGAGGATACAACAGAAGCGACGACAGAAGCACAGGTGGATGAAGAAGGATTCACGATCGTAAATGACAAGGTGACGACGACTGATTATGTAAATGTCAGAACAGCACCATCGACAGACGGAGATCCTGCGATGCAGCTTGCAGATGGTGTAGAGCTTGACCGGATCGGGTATAACGATGAATGGAGCAAGGTATCCATTACAGGTGAAACCTATTATGTTTATTCGGAATTTGTAAAGGCAGAAGGAGCAGCATCCAGTGGTGATGACAGCAGCACAGAAGAATCAACACAGGAGACAAGCAATGTTGGCGAAGGCAAGCTGATCTGTATTGATGCAGGTCATCAGGCAACGCCGAATACGGATACAGAGCCGGTAGGTCCCGGTGCGGAAGATAAGAAAGCAAAAGTCTCAGCCGGTAATACAGGTGTTACAACCGGTACAGAGGAATATGAACTGAATCTTGAGGTAGCGTTAAAGCTTCAGAGTGCATTAGAGGCAAGAGGCTATACTGTGAAGATGATCCGTACATCCAATGATGTCGATATCAGTAATGCGGCAAGAGCCGAACTTGCAAATAGTGACAATGCAGATGCATTTATAAGGATCCATGCCAATGGTTCTACAGATACAAATGCGAGCGGTGTTATGACGGTATGCCAGACAAAGGACAATCCATACAATGCAGATATCTATGATTCCTGTAAACGGTTGTCTGCCGATGTATTAAGCGGAATGGCAGCAGCAACAGGGGCAAACAGCGAAGGCGTCTGGGAGACAGATTCCATGAGTGGAATTAACTGGTGTAAGGTTCCGGTTACGATCGTTGAGATTGGTTATATGACGAATTCAGAAGAAGACCAGAAGCTTGTAACATCAGATTATCAGAACCTGCTTGCAAAGGGAATTGCAGATGGTATAGATGCATATTTTGCAGGTAAGTGATCTGTAACAGATAATGAGATGATTTATTGAATACATTGAGTGAGTTATACTTGCGATATATGTAAGAAGATACAAAAGATATTTATAAAAATACAGGAGGATATAACATGGAAGCATTAGAATGTATTAAGACAAGAAGGTCGGTAAGAAAATTCAAAGAGGATATCATTCCGGATGAAGTGATCCGTGAGTTGGTAGAACTCGCATCCTATTCACCATCCTGGAAGAATACACAGACGATCCGTTACATCAGTGTTTCTGATCCGGAGAAGATCAAGAAGATCGCAGAAGAAGGCGTGATGGGATTTGCATTAAATGAGAAGACAGTTTCCAGAGCACATCAGTTGATGGTTGTGACACAGAAGAACGGTATTTGTGGATATGAGAGAGATGGAAGCTTCAGTACAAGCAAAGGTGCCGGATGGGAGATGTTCGATGCTGGTATCGCAGCCCAGACATTCTGTCTTGCAGCACATGAGAAGGGAATCGGAACGGTTATCCTTGGAGTATTTGATGATAAGAAAGTTGGAGAGATCGTAGGTGTGCCGGAAGGACAGACAGTTGCCACTGTTATCGCAATGGGATATCCGGTATTTGCACCGGGGATGCCGCCAAGAAAATCAGTTGATGATCTATTAACGATCCAGTAAGAGCTATTTTATTCATTATATAATGAATACTGACAGAAGATAGATTTGGAAGAAACAAAAGTCTGTCGGAATAGCCAACAAAACGAATAGTGTCTCGAAAGAGAAAAAATATACTGCACTTTAGTATAGATGATATGGTCTGCTAAGGTGCAGTTTTGTTGTAGAAGGTGATTTTTTTCATGGTTTTGACAAAAGCAGATACATTAGATTATTTGAAAAACAGAATAACAAAATCGAGAATAGAAGACCTTATGATCGTAACCGGGAAAATGTATGGTGAGAACCGGAAACAGATCCTTGCCGATATTCAATCACAGTTTAAAGGACAGACGATTGTTGTTCGAAGCTCCTGTTCCAATGAAGATTCCTCCGAGACATCAAATGCGGGTCATTATGACAGTATATTGGATGTCGACGCTGATGATCGCGATGCTGTATGTCATGCGGTTGAGACAGTATTTGATTCCTATAAAAAAGATCTGCCAGATATCAGGAATGAACAGGTGTTGATCCAGACGCAGACGAAATCTATCATCAGCAGCGGAGTTATCTTCTCCAGAGAGATCAAATTAGGAAGACTGTATTATGCAATCTCATATGATGAAGATTCGACCGATGCGGTAACCAGTGGAAGCGGAGGAAAGACGATCTATATTGCAAGGACAGCAGAGAGTTCATCTCTCCCGGAGCACTGGGGTGTTCTGGTCACAGCCATGAGGGAATTAGAAGACATCTTTCCGGAGTATCCACTCGATGTGGAATTTGCAGTTGGAGCAGATCTGACAGTTACGATCTTTCAGGTGCGTCCGCTTGCGGCCTGTATTAAGAAGCTGGAAAATCCATCTGACTACAAAGAAGACAGAGCAAAGAATGATCGTATATTTGGAGAATTGATAAACGAGACAAAACAGCAGTATCAAAAACTCAGTGATCTGTTGTATGAGAAACAGGCAATCTTATCCGATATGGCATTCTGGAATCCGGCAGAGATCATAGGGGTAAATCCGCATCCGCTTGATTTCTCCCTTTACAGAGAGATCATAACGAAGGCTGCATGGAATCAAGGACTTACCACTATAGGATATCGTGTGGTGGACGGTGATCTGATGTACAGGGTCGGAAATAAACCATATATATCCTTGCGGAAGTCATTTCTGTGTCTGATGCCTGCGGATTTAGATGAGGACATGGTGAAAAAACTTTTGGCATTTTACGACCGGAAGATTTTATCGGATATAACAGCACATGATAAGATTGAATTTGAGGTAGTATTTTCCAATTATGATTTTACAACGGAGGATCGGTTACAGGAATTATTAGAGTATGGATTTACGAAGGGAGAGATTCAGGATCTGTCGGGCAGTCTGTTTCGTCTGACGGATCATGTAATCTGTAATTTCAGGCAGAATCGGATGCAGGATATCCGTTCATTAAATGGGCTGAAGGTGCATCGGGAGAATATCAGGAATAACTGGCTGATGGCAGCAAAAGATGTGAATACTTCCATCCGTTATTTTATAGAATTGATCGAGAGTATCAAACAGTACGGAACACCGAAATTTGCAAGACAGGCAAGACTTGCATTTATCTCAAAGGCTCTTTGCAGGTCGCTTAGTGCAAAGGGATATTTTACGAGCCGTGAGATTGATGACTTTATGATGTCAATCTACACAGTAGCATCGGAGTACGATTCGGATTTTCAGGATTTTGCAGAAGAACGGATTACCAGGGCAGCCTTTGATGAGAAATACGGGCATCTTCGTTCCGGCACTTACGATATCACCTGTGAGACGTATGCGGAACAGGATTTTGACAGCTCCAAGGCAAGTGAGACAGCAAAGAAGCAGAGACAGAGGATTGAACGGTTAAAGCATACACCGCTTGATCCGGAGAAGGTAGAACAGGCACTTTCCGATATCGGCTTTGATGTTGATGCAAAGAAATTTGTGGAATTCTTAAAGGATTCCATGGAAGAACGGGAATATTTTAAATTTGAATTTACAAAATCCTTAAGCTTGGCAATCGATATTCTGATCAATATTGGAGAAATGTTGAATTTTTCAAAAGAAGATATGGCATATCTCACAGTAGATGATATAATTGCAGTGTATCATAAACCAGAAACGGAGATCCGAAGGATATGGGAACAGGTGATCACAGAGAACCGGAAAGCATATACAGATGCTTCTGACCTGATCCTGCCGGATGTGATCTGCAATAAGCAACAGTTGGAATATATCGAGATGGTAGAGGCTAGGCCGAATTTTATTACCTCGGAGATCGTGACCGGAGCAGTTGTCGTATTGGAGGATGAGGAATCGAAGCGTGATGATGCCGGAGCGGTTGATGTTGCAGATAAGATCGTAGTGATCCCGAAAGCAGACCCCGGCTATGACTGGATCTTTGCAAAAGGAATCCGGGGCTTTATTACGAAGTATGGTGGTGTTGCATCCCATATGGCGATTCGATGTGCGGAATTCAATATTCCGGCGGCTATTGGATGTGGCGACGTTATTTATAATTATGTAACAGGACTTGACAAACTGACACTTGATTGTAAAAATGGAAAGATGCTGAAGGAGGAATAGGCGTATGCTTCACGCACTGATAACACAACGCGAAGGTCAGAATATGTATGGAAAATCCACGGATGTTCTGGAAGCTGCCTATACGGAATTTTATGAAAGCATGGGAATAAGACTTCATCCGGTGTCGAATTTCACCAGAGATTTTGAAGCCTTATTTGAAGATCCGATTGACGTACTGATCGTAACGGGTGGCGGTACGCTTCACCCGAAATATTATGTAGAACCGCATAAGGCAGAGCTGCAGCCGCATCGGGATGCGATGGAGGAACGGCTCATTATGTACTGTGTGGAGAATGAGATACCGATCATCGGGGTATGCAGAGGTATGCAGCATCTGAATGCTCTTTTTGGAGGAAAGATCTCATATTCTGCACCGTTTGTAGTGCCAAGACCGCGAGGTGTTGACCATATGGCAAAAATCTGTAAATCGGATCGATATATAAAGATAAATAATTTTCACAGTGATTGTGTATATCTGGAAAACCTTTCAACAATGTTTTATCCGTTGGTTGTAGATGAAGAAAATGGATCGGTTGAGGCATTTGTGTCACCAACCATGAGTATTCTTGCGTTTCAGTGGCACCCGGAGCGGTATTTTGAAAGTGAAGAAGGAAGGCTTTTCAGCAGACATCTGATCCAGGATTTCTTAGGTATTCCAAGAGATGATAAGAAACCGGATCTGTAAATAAAATCCTATAAAGCCATAGTTGGAGGAAGTAATAGACATGGAAAAAGGAAAAGCAAAACAACTGCTTGATAAGATGCAGGTATTGATTGAGGACGGACAGAATGTTCCATTTGCAGCAGGAAAGGTTCTTGTAAATAAAGAAGAAATGCTGGAAATGATAGAAGATCTGAAAAAGACGATAGATATAGAATTAAAAGCGTATCATGAGATCACGGATAAGCGTGGCAAGATCATAAAGGATGCGAATAAAGAAGCCGAGGACATTATCGTAGAGGCAGAAGAATCTGCAAGCCGGATCCGAATGAGCAAGCCGAATCCGCTCTATGTCCAGAGGCAGGTAAAGGATCTGAACAAGAAAGATAAGATGGCACTTCGGACAGCAAATGAGATCTATGCGGCATCGATCATTTATACGAATGAGATGCTTATGGAGATCAATGAATCGGTACGTCAGGCATATAATATGATCAGCGAGGAAACCGACCGTGTGCTGGATTCCCTCAGACAGAAATCCGATGTCATTGAGCAGAATAAGCGAGAGCTGATGGATGGACTTCTGGATATGAAAAAGCAGGAACGGTATGCCGATATCTTAGAGATCAGCCAGCTCCTTGCAAATGAACTGTACTATGAGAAGAACCGGTTTGAGGAAGAAGAACAGAAGACGAAGAAGCAGGCAGAAGAAAATGAGATGGTTCAGTGGGAATTTGATTTTGAGGATAAGAAGGAAGATCCGATCAAGGTAAAACCATCCAGACAGCCGGTGAAGCTTCATGATGATATTTTGCATGATGAGGTTGTGGATTCAGCATTTGAGATTGCGAATGAATTAAAGGAAGAAAAGAAAAAGTCATTATTTGAGGATCGGACACCTGTGCCGTTAGAGGAATCAATTACGGATGCAGGGGTTGCAGGAAAGACAGCAGAAGGATCTTCTAAGAAGATTCCGGAGTTCCGGATCGGTGGAAACATCCATAAGAGCCTTGACGATGAACTTTAAAGCCACCTAAGAACAGAAGCGTGATACTTTACATTTAATTCATGATTCAGGCGTTGCGGAGCGTACGCCTGTTATGATATTATGGGTTTGTGAGCACGAAAAACAAGAAACCATAAAGTGTAAATATATACAGGAGGTAATTATTTATGGGGATTTTAAAAAGATTTAAAGACATTATGTCAGCAAACATCAACGCTATGCTTGATAAGGCAGAGGATCCGGAGAAGATGATCGACCAGTATCTCAGAGACTTACAGGAAGATCTTAGAAACGTAAAATCAGAGACAGCAACTGTTATGGCAGATGAGACCAGATGCAAACGTGCACTCGATGACTGCGATGCAGATATTGCCAAGATGCAGAACTATGCAGAGAAGGCACTCCTTGCAGGAAATGAAGCAGATGCCATGAAGTTCTTAGAGAAGAAGAACCAGTTAGCATCCAAGAGAACGTCTTTACAGCAGTCATATGATATGGCAGCAGGAAATGCGGCTAAGATGAAAGAGATGCATGATAAGCTGACAAAGGATATCATGGATCTGAACAACAGAAAGGACGCCATCAAGGCGAAGGTTCAGGTTGCAAAGACGCAGGAGAAGATGAATAAGATGATGGGAAGCGTAACGGATACAGCCGGAACGATCTCAGCATTTGACAGAATGGAAGCAAAGGCTGATGCGATGCTTGACAAGGCAAATGCAATGGCAGAATTAAATGCCAGCGGCAAGGATGAGACAGATGATCTGATGAGTAAATACGATGCAGAACCATCATCAGCAGTTTCAGATGAACTTGCAGCATTAAAGGCAAAGATGGGACTTTCATAGGAGGAAACAGATGGGATTATTTTCAAATCAGTTTGCCAATGTAGTTGAGTGGGAAGAATACAGAGATGACCTGCTCTTCTGGAAATGGACAAATCGAGAGATAAAGAAAGATTCCAGACTTATCATTAAACCGGGACAGGATGCAATCTTCCTGTATAACGGTGCGGTAGAAGGTATCTTCACAGAATCAGGAAGTTATACGATTGATTCGGATATCATTCCATTCCTTTCTACATTAAAGGGATTTAAGTTTGGTTTCAACTCAGGACTTCGTGCAGAGGTTCTGTTCATCAATACGAAAGAGTTTACCTGTAACTGGGGAACCAGTTCACCGATCCGTTTACAGGCTCCGGGACTTCCGGGCGGACTTCCGGTACGGTCAAATGGTAAGTTTTCATTCAAGATCGATGATTACAATGTGTTGATCGAGAGAATCGCCGGGGTAAAGGCAATCTTTACAGTGGATGATGTCAGAGACCGTATTAAGGGAATCTTAGATGGACTGTTGATCAAATGGATCACAAAGGTCGGCGGTGACGTATTCAATCTGATGGCAAATGCAACGGATATTGCGAAGGGTATTTTAGAAGATCTGGATATGGAACTGATCAAGATCGGTCTGACCATGACGGATTTCAGAATCAGCGAATTTACATATCCTGAGAATATATCAAAACGTGCAGATCAGGCTGCTGAGTATACGATGCTTGGTGATATGGGTCGGTTCCAGCAGGTGAAGATGGTAGATGCACTTGCAAATTCCAACGGAAAAGGCGGAACAAATATGGCAGATGTTGCCAGCGGTATGATGGGAATGCAGATGGGTATGATGATGGCAAATCAGATGACCGGTAATCTGCAGAACAACATGAACGGACAGATGAATCAGCAGGCAGCTCCAACCGGAAATGGTACGGCTCCTAAGTTCTGCCCGAACTGCGGAACCCCTACAAATGGAGCAAAGTTCTGTGGTAACTGCGGAACAAAGCTGATATAAAGGAGTACAAAAGCGATGGCTGGATTAAATGACATGCAGGATTTGGCATGCAGACATGTCGATGGACCGCTTCTGATACTGGCAGGTGCCGGATCAGGAAAGACCAGAGTAATCACCCACCGAGTAGCGTATCTGATGGATGAGATCGGAGTGAATCCATATAATATCCTTGCGATAACATTTACAAATAAAGCCGCAGCCGAAATGAGAGACAGAGTAAATAACATTGTTGGAGAGGGTGCTGAACGAGTATGGGTCAGCACCTTTCATTCGTTATGTGTACGGATTCTGCGACGGTTTTCAGACAGGCTCGGTTATGCAACAAATTTTAATATCTATGATTCGGATGACCAGAAATCTGCGGTCAAGAATATTCTGAAGGAATTGAAGATCGATCCGAAGAAGTATCCGGAGAAGATGTTCCTGGCGGAGATATCAAATGCAAAGGAACGGTATATTTCACCGGATCAGTATGCGAAGATGAATGCGACAGATTTTGTGAAGACACAGACGGCAACCGTATATTCCGAGTATATGAAGCGACTCCGTAAATTCAATGCATTTGATTTTGATGATCTGATCTACAAGGTGGTTGAGCTGTTTGAACATAATCCGGATGTACTGGAATTATATCAGGACAGATTTCGTTATATTATGGTGGATGAGTATCAGGATACAAACCACATACAGTTTCTGATGGTGAAGCAGCTTGCTTCCAAATACAGAAACCTTTGTGTCGTTGGTGATGATGACCAGTCAATCTACAAATTCCGTGGTGCCAATATTACGAATATTTTGAATTTTGAAAAGGAATATCCGGATGCGAAGGTCGTGAAGCTGGAACAGAATTATCGTTCCTGTGGAAATATTCTGGCGGCTGCAAATGCGGTGATCAAGCATAACGAAGGAAGAAAGGATAAAGCCCTCTGGACAGATCAGGGAGATGGCGAGAAGCTTGTATTTAATCAGAGTGAGGATGAATACATGGAGGCGGATCGTGTCGTAAATGAGATCATCCGTCTGACAGCAAATGGTGCACAGTATAAAGACATTGCTTTACTATATCGTACGAATGCACAGTCTCGTATCCTTGGTGAGAAGCTGGTTATGCGAGGAATACCACATCGGGTCTACGGTGGTCAGAATTTCTATGAACGAAAAGAAATTAAAGATATAATGGCATATCTGAAGGTTGTAAATAACTCTACAGACGATACCTATCTCAGACGAATCATCAATGTACCAAAGCGTGGAATCGGTGATGCTACCGTTGATAAGGTGGCCGCATTTGCCACTGCAAATGATATGACACTGATGGAAGCCATGCAGATCATAGAGCAAGTTCCGGGATTACAGCGTTCGGTTGCAAAAATTTCCAGCTTTGTGGAATTGATCGATGGATTTCGGGGGATAATAGAGGAGCAGGAACCACTCAGTACATTATTTGACCGTATTCTGGAGGATACCGGATATGAAGATGAACTGATAGCGGAGCACACGGATGAATCGATGGCGAGACTTGAGAATATCGATGAGTTAAGAAACCGTGTGGTTCAGTTTGAAACCGATTATGAGGAAGCAACATTGGCAGATTTTCTGGAGGATATCGCGCTGGTTTCGGAGACCGATAAAATGTCCGATGATGATAATATGGTTAAATTAATGACGATCCATGGTTCAAAGGGACTGGAGTTCCCATATGTATTCTTATGTGGCATGGAAGAGCGAATCTTTCCAAGTGCGATGGCGATCAATTCGGATGATGAAGATGCGCTGGAAGAAGAACGCAGACTTTGCTATGTAGGAATTACAAGAGCGATGAAGAAGCTATATCTGTCCTGTGCAAGAAACCGTATGCTGCATGGAAGTAGAAACTGCAATGACATCTCCAGATTTATTAAAGAGATTCCGCCGCTGCTGTTCCAGGATTCCGGTGATATTACAAGGCATGTAAAACGGATGGAAGAACGGCAGTTTGCAGACACCGGATATACCGGAAATAGGTATGGTAGCAGCGGACAGTCAGGATATGGAAAAGGCTCATATCATGGAAAATCGTCGCAAACAGGTTCCGGATATTCTTCATCGAATCCATACAGCAGCTACAGTAAGGCAAAGAAAGAGCCGATCAGTATAACACCATCGACCAAACCATCATTTGGCAAAGAATTTACCGTGAACCGGGAACTGGTTCTCGACTATGGAGAAGGTGATCGGGTGCGTCATATGAAATTTGGAAATGGAACTGTAACGCAGCTTGTAAAGGGCGGCAGAGATTATGAGGTGACGGTAGATTTCGATCGTGGCGGTACAAGAAAAATGTTTGCTTCCTTTGCAAAATTAAAGCGTCTGGAAGAATAAAGAAATTATAATAATTCCAAGATAATATAGAAATAGAAAAAAGAGTATGCTATAATGACGGCATACAGAAACTAAATGAAAGGGTGGTAGTTTATAATGAAAAATAATGATGTAATCTTAGTAAAAAGCGAACCAACAGAAGAAAAGGCAAAAGGTGTTGTATTTGTGATCCTTGCGATCATCGGTGCAGTAGCAGCGATCGCAGGTATTGCATATGCAGTATATTCATACCTGACACCTGATTTTCTTGATGATTTTGATGATGATTTTGATGATGATTTTGATGACGACTTCTTCGATGATGACGATGATGACGAGGAAGAAGCACCGGCAGAGCAGCCTGCCGAGACAGCAGAAGCACCGGCAGCAGAGCCTGTAGCAGACGCTGAATAATCAAAAATTTGAGCTGAATCAAAGTGAGTAAAATAACCGGATTAGTTTTTTGAATTATAAAGAGCTAATTCGGTTATTTTTATCTAAAAAGATATATGAAAAGTATTCATTTATAGTTAGTGGAAATTTTGTGGAAAAGGGAGAAACAGAGCGGAAGCGTCTTGCGGAATAAAGGTACATGTGCTTCGATGCCAAATCTTACTTCTTATTTTATAACTGACAAGACACATGTAAAGTGGTGTAAAATACTATATTGTCATGCACAACAGAACGTGGTATACTAAGGCAACGCTTTTTTATACAAGAAGAAAAACGAATAAATATAGTTGGAGAAACAATATGAAGACAGATATTTTAATTGTTGGAAGTGGATGCGCAGGTTTATATGCTGCATTGAATCTCCCCAGTGATAAACAGATAACGATCATAACAAAGGATATCGTAGAACACAGTGATTCCTTCCTGGCACAGGGTGGCATGTGTATGCTGAAATCAGAAGATGACTATGACAGTTATTTTGAAGACACCATGAAAGCAGGACATTATGAGAATAATCCAAAGAGTGTAGAGGTGATGATACGTTCGTCAGTTGATATCGTAAATGACCTTGTAAAGTATGGGGCAGACTTTCATCGGGAGCCGGATGGCAGTCTTAGCTATACAAAGGAAGGAGCACATAGCCATCACCGTATCATTTTTCATGAGGATGTAACAGGAAAAGAGATCACAAGTACCCTGCTCCGCAATGTAGAGAAGCTTTCGAATGTGACGATCTACGAACATGTAACCATGGTGGATATCCTGTGTAAGGATAATTGCTGTTACGGTGTGGTGGCAAGGGATGCGGAGAATAAGATTTTCCCGATCATGGCAAACTATACCATGCTTGCTTGTGGGGGAATTGGTGGTATTTACAGACATTCGACTAATTTCAGACACCTGACCGGAGATGCCGTTGCGATCGCATTAAAGCATGGGATTGAGACAGAGCATGTGAACTATGTCCAGATTCATCCGACAACCTTATATAGCAAAGAGCCGGAAGACAGGAGTTTTCTGATATCGGAATCGGTTCGTGGCGAGGGGGCGCTGCTCTATAACAAGAATCATGAGCGGTTTGTAAATGAACTTCTTCCGAGAGATCTGCTGACAATCGAGATTCGCAAACAGATGGAGAAGGACGGGACAGATTATGTCTGGGAAGATATGACTGTGATTGATAGAAAAGAATTAGAAGAACATTTCCCGAATATCGTTGAGCATTGCAAAGAAATGGGATATGATGTGTATACAGAATGCATACCGGTTGTGCCGGCACAGCATTATTTCATGGGCGGTATCAAGGTGGATTTGTCCAGTAAGACATCGATGGATCAGTTGTATGCGATCGGAGAGACTGCATGTAACGGAGTTCATGGCAAGAATCGACTGGCAAGTAATTCGCTTCTTGAGAGCCTGGTATTTGCCAAGCGGGCCGCAAAGGAAATGACTGAGCAGTTCGACCGGACAAAGATAGAAGAAATCTCTTACAGAGAAGACGATTATACAGACAAGAAGAAGCTGGCAACAGAATATAAAGCACTGCTTAAGGCTGAGATTGCAAGGGAAAACGAAGAAGACCTGCACAGACAGGAAGCATAGAAAAATCATTCAGGAGGATATTATGTACGATCAGATTACTTTAAAATTAAATGTAGATCCATTTATTCTTGGAGCATTAAAAGAAGATATTACAAGTGAGGATGTATCAACAAATTCCGTTATGCCGGAGGCATGCATGGGAAAGGTAGAGTTAATCTGCAAGCAGGATGGAATCATCTGTGGTTTACAGGTGTTTAAGAGAGTATTTGAATTATTAGATGATACAACCGTGACAGAACTCTACTGCAAGGATGGCGATGAGGTAAAGGCAGGACAGTTGATGGGAGTTGTAACCGGGGATATCCGTGTATTGTTATCGGGAGAACGGACAGCACTGAATTATCTGCAGAGGATGAGCGGTATTGCTACGTACACATATAAGGTTGCAGGACTTCTTGCAGGAAGCAGGATCCAGTTGCTTGATACCAGAAAGACAACCCCGAATAATCGTATTTTTGAAAAATATGCAGTTCGTGTCGGCGGTGGGCATAATCACAGATATAATCTTTCGGACGGAGTCCTTCTGAAGGATAACCATATAGGCGCAGCAGGCGGAGTGAAAGAGGCAATCCGTATGGCAAAGGAATATGCACCGTTTGTCAGAAAGATCGAAGTCGAGGTTGAGAATCTGGATATGGTAAAGGAGGCTGTTGAAGCCGGAGCGGATATTATCATGCTGGATAATATGTCAGATGAAATGTTAAAAGAAGCGATCGGCATCATTGATGGCAAGGCAGAGATCGAGGTATCAGGTAATGTAACAGCAGAAAATATCGAGCGCTTGAAGAACCTTGGTGTTGATTATATATCAAGTGGAGCACTGACACATTCCGCTCCGATCATGGATATTTCTCTGAAAAATCTTCATAGAATCTAACTGAATATTGTAACAAAATTTCTGGTGCCTTTGGGTGCAGGGAAGGTTTACATGAGAAATAGAATGGGCTAATGGATGATAAGATTGGGAGGAAGAACATGACAGGAGTTGAAAGACGGGAAAAACTGTTGTCGATGCTTGCGAAGAGTAAAGAGCCGATTGCGGGGGCGGAGATGGCAAAGAGGCTCAGTGTGAGTAGGCAGGTGATCGTACAGGATATTGCCCTGCTTCGTGCGGCTGACAATAATATTGTTTCAACAAACCGGGGATATGTGTTATTAAAGCCGGGAAAATGTGAACGAATATTCAAGGTGCGTCATACTGCGGAAGAGATAGAGAAAGAATTACAGATCATCGTAGATAATGGCGGCAGGATTCTGGATGTATTTGTATATCATAAGATTTATGGAGTTGTAAAAGCTCCGATGAACATAAAAACCAGAAAAGATATTTATGAATATGTAAAGACCTTGAGCAGTGGAAAATCATCGCCGCTTCTTAAGATAACCGACAATTACCATTATCACACGGTACAGGCAGATTCAGAAGATATCCTGGATAATATTCAGAAGGATCTGGAGGAATGTGGTTTTCTTGCGAAACTGCTGGATTTCGAACCGGTTGATTTTTGGGAAAAAAGTGAATGACATAGGATGACGAGGGGAAGAAATTAATAAGTCAATATTATGCAACAAATTTATAAAAATAATGTAAGAAAAACGAATGGAAAGATAATATAATAACATTATCAGGTATAATAAATTATATACCAAATAAAAAGAAAAAGAGGAAATGAGAATGATAAAAAAATACACATATGGTAATCCGTTTTTTACAGAATCGGTTGTTGCGTCATTTGAGGCATCGGAAGGTATGCCTGAAGTTGGAACAGTAAATCTGGATGATGGCTTTTCATTTCTTTATGATATGAAAGCAGAGGATGCAGTATATGGACTTGGTGAAGCAAATCGTGGAATCAACAAAAGAGGATATAAATATATAAGCAATAATACAGATATTCCGAATCATCATGAGGATGTTTATTCTTTATATGCATCTCATAATTTTGTTATTATATCCGGCGAGAGAACATTTGGATTGTACATAGATTATCCGTCTTCGCTGGTATTTGATATCGGATATACTAAGATGGATGAACTTCATATTTTCTGCGATAAAGCAGATTTGGATCTTTATGTGATCACAGGCGAAAGTATATATGATATTGTAAAACAATTCAGACAAATGATAGGAAAAAGTTATATTGCTCCAAAGTTTGCTTTCGGTTTTGGACAGAGCCGTTGGGGTTATAAGACACCGGAAGATTTTGCTTATGTTGTGAAGAAATACAGAGAAAATCATATACCGATCGATATGGTATACATGGATATCGATTATATGGATCATTATAAAGACTTTACGATAAATGAAGCATTTGGTGATTTTTCTGAATATGTAGAAGAGTTGAAAAAAGAAAATATACGCTTGATCCCGATTATTGATGCGGGAGTGAAGATTGAAGAAGGATATGATGTGTATGAAGAAGGCGTAGCAAACAATTATTTCTGTAAAAGAGAGGACGGAAGTGATTTTGTTGCAGCTGTATGGCCGGGATACACACATTTTCCGGATGTATTGAATCCGGAAGCAAGAAAATGGTTTGGCGGAAAATATAAGCTTCTTACAGATGCAGGAATTGAAGGCTTCTGGAATGATATGAATGAACCGGCAATTTTTTATACACCGGAAGGCGTTTGTGATGTGAAAGAGGCAATGCGGGAATTTATTGATAAAGATGAATCCGTGGATGATGTCTGGGGAATCCGGGATATGGTAGTAGATCTGGCTAATAATGCCAAAGACTATGCTTCGATGTATCATAATGTGAATGGAAAGATGGTGCGTCATGATCAGGTACATAACCTTTTCGGTTATAATATGACACGGGCAGCAGGTGAAGCACTTCGAGAGATCTGTCCGGAGAAAAGATGCCTGTTGTTTTCCAGATCATCTTATATCGGAATGCATCGTTATGGCGGTATCTGGACCGGAGATAATAAATCCTGGTGGTCCCATATCCTGTTAAATCTGAAAATGCTTCCATCATTAAATATGTGTGGTTTCTTATATACAGGGGCAGATCTGGGTGGATTTGGCTGTAATACGACCAGAGATCTTTTGCTCAGATGGCTCGCGCTTGGTGTATTTACACCGCTGATGCGTAATCATGCATGCCTTGGCACAAGAGAGCAGGAGTGCTATCAGTTTGAGCAGATTGAAGATTTCAGACATATCATAGGTGTTCGTTATCGGTTGCTTCCATATATTTACAGTGAATATATGAAGGCTGCTTTAAATGATGAAATGATGTTCAAACCGCTTGCATTTGAATATCCGGAAGATCGTATGGCGGTAAATGTAGAAGACCAGCTTATGCTTGGTAATGAGATCATGATCGCACCGGTATATACACAGAATGCAATCGGAAGATATGTTTATCTGCCGGAGGATATGATGCTTGTCCGTTTCAAGGCTGAGGGTGATATTGAACAGACCGAGATGAAAAAAGGACATCATTTTGTAGAAGTGCCGTTGAATGAAGTGATTTTATTTATTCGGAAAGGAAAATGCATTCCTCTTGCTGACTTTGCCGAGTGCGTTGCGGATATTGATACGAAGAAGCTACAGTTACTTGGGTATGCGGGAAGCAGTTATCAGTTGTATGATGATGATGGATTTACAAGAGAGTATAATATGGAGATGTCCTGTGTAATTTTGAATAATTAGTAACAGAATATCAGATAAAAGAAAAAGGCAATCGATTATGATTGCCTTTTTTGATGCGGATAACAGGAGTTGAACCTGCACGTCTGTTGACACTAGAACCTAAATCTAGCGCGTCTGCCAATTCCGCCATATCCGCAGAGTTTCTTCTATAATATAATAGAATAAAATAATAGAAGAGTAGATATAAAAAAATCAGATATAAAATTATATCTGAAATTTTAATGAGCCATCGGGGACTCGAACCCCGGACAACTTGATTAAAAGTCAAGTGCTCTACCGCCTGAGCTAATGGCCCATATAAATTAAGTTTTTGACTGGGCTAGCTGGATTCGAACCAGCGAATGCAGGAGTCAAAGTCCTGTGCCTTACCGCTTGGCGATAACCCAAAAGCATCGCTTAATATGCGATAAAGAAAAGGGTGGATAGAGGGACTCGAACCCTCGGCCTCCAGAGCCACAATCTGGCGCGCTAGCCAACTGCGCCATACCCACCATATAAGTGAAACATCCATATGGAACAGCAGTAGTGCCACAGAATGAAACAAATAAATGTGCCCGAAGGGATTCGAACCCCCGACCCACGGCTTAGAAGGCCGTTGCTCTATCCAGCTGAGCTACGGACACATTTTAAATTCCCGCTATAAATATTAGCGAAAATAAAGAGCGGGTGATGGGAATCGAACCCACGTATCTAGCTTGGAAGGCTAGTGTTCTACCATTGAACTACACCCGCATGATTGCTTAACAGTGTTTAGATTTATGATTATCTAAGTCGGGGTGACAGGATTCGAACCTGCGACCTCTTGATCCCAAATCAAGCGCTCTAGCCAAGCTGAGCCACACCCCGGAACAAAGTGTTTGTCGTTTTTTTATGTTCGTCATATCTCTGACGCAAGACATATTATACATAAACACCCCTTTGATGTCAACAATAAATTTTATTTTTTTTTGCATTTTTTTTGACAAAGCGGATTTCCTTAGGTTTTAAGCCACTTTCCAGTATTTATTTTTTTGAATATTATATATGGACTGATGATAATCTCATACATTTTAGCATTAATTTAAAGTTTTCGAGATCTGGCAGGTATGTATCTGTTGCATATAGATCTTTTAAAAAAATCGGATAAAAATTGAATCGGGTAACAAGCTGTGCTATAGTAAGGGCTGCGACAGTTTAATTAAGAAAAGAGAGAATGGAATGAGTGATTTTTTATTTAGTATAAATGCGACAGTGCCGATCTTTCTGGTGATTCTGTTGGGGTGGTTTCTGAAACGGATTGGGCTGATCAATGATGAATTTGCAAATATAGCAAATAAATATGTGTTTAAGGTATCCCTTCCGGTGCTTTTGTTTCGGGATATCGCAACAACCTCGGTATTAAAAGACGTAAATATGAAATTTGTGGCGTTTTGTTTCTTCGGAACTTTTATTATGTTTGCATGTGCATGGTGCTTTGCAAAGATATATTGCCGGGATAAGACGATGGTCGGAGCGTTTGCGCAGGCATCGGCAAGAGGAAGCGCGGCGGTGCTTGGAATTGCCTTTGTAGAAAATATCTGTGGAAGCTCAGGGATGGCTCCGCTTATGATCGTTGCGGCGGTACCATTGTTCAATATCCTGTCCGTTATTATGCTGACCTTTGGGGGCAGAGATAATATCCATGGTGCAGACGGAATCAAAACGGCATGCATTAATATTTTAAAGAATCCGATCATAATCGGCATCGTGCTCGGAGTTCCGTTTTCATTATTGAATATTCCGATTCCTGCGATACCGATGAAGACGATCAATTATATCGCACAGACGGCGACTCCGATCGCATTGATCGCCATAGGAGCAGGTTTTAATACAAAAGCAGCACTGGAGAAAATGAAGCCTGCGGTTACAGCAGCTCTTATGAAGCTAGTCGTATTTCCTTTGATCTATATGCCGATTGCGGTTAAGCTTGGGTTTGCACCGAGTGAATTGGCAGCAATCCTGATCATGACAGGCTCACCGTCCACGGTAACCTGTTATATCATGGCTAAGAATATGAATAATGATGAAGTCCTGTCATCAAATACGATCGTGCTGACAACCCTGTTTTCATCAATCACGATAACGGTATGGGTATATGTCCTTCGCGTTATGGGATGTATATGACACAAGTAATAATAAAAATCCTTGAATAAACAGAAATGGGATTAAATTAGAAGTAATGAATACAGAGAACAAATGAAAAGATTAGGATAATATAGAAAATTAAAATACAGAGAATGGAGAAAGAAGATGAAAAATATAGTTTTGATCGGAATGCCTGGTTGTGGAAAGAGTACGATCGGTGTGGTACTTGCCAAGGTTCTTGGATTTGATTTTGTAGATGCAGATGTGTTGATCCAGAAGAAGCATGGTAAGCTGCTTCGTGAGCTGATCGCAGAATATGGAGATGATGGGTTCCTTCAGATAGAAAATGATGTAAACAAAGAAATTGACTTAAAGAATACGGTTATTGCAACCGGAGGAAGTGTCGTATACTGTGATGAAGCCATGCAGCATTATGTAAAAAATGATATTGTAGTATATATCGAGCTTCCATATGGAGTGATCGCTTCCAGACTGGAAAATGTAAAACGGCGTGGCGTAGTGTTAAAGGATGGTCAGACTTTAAAGGATCTTTATAACGAGAGAATCTTATTGTATGAAAAATATGCACAGATCACGGTAAAAGCCGAGGGACTTTCCGTAGAAGAACTCATGGATACGATTGCAGAAAAAGTGTTGGCATATGAGAAGACACATTAATGTGAAGATCGAGCGCAAACAGCATAGATCCAAAGTAATGATATGAATTTGGATCTATGCAGCAGGTTTATGAAGTGCTAAAAACAGATTGGAAAAACGACTTCTGAACAGCAGAATGAAATATTTGGCGAAAGCTGAAAAAATATCTGCAAGGAAGTCGTTTTTTATATTGACGAAAATGGATGTATCCAATATAATCTATTTTGTGGTTTAAAACGTAGAACTTTAAAGTCGCTTGACTTCAACGCAATAAAGCAAAATGAGCCGGATTATGTCAGAATTCGAAAATCAGAAATTATAAGATGCGCTATTGTTGGTGGAAAGTTGACTGTAAAATTCTGCGAATACAAAAATGAGAAGTGACGGGAGGTCGACATGGTTATTAAAGTGATTATGCTTGTTGTATTCTTTGGCATAATGATCGGTGTAGGATTTTATGCAAGAAAACAGGCCACAGATGTGAACGGATTTGTACTGGGAGGAAGAAGCGTAGGCCCATGGCTTACAGCATTTGCATATGGTACGTCCTATTTTTCGGCAGTTATTTTTATTGGATATGCAGGACAGTTTGGATGGAAATACGGAATTGCATCCACATGGATCGGAATTGGAAATGCAATCCTTGGGTCTCTGCTTGCATGGGTAGTGCTTGGCAGAAGAACCAGACTGATCACGCAGAAGCTGGATTCCAGAACAATGCCGGAATTCTTTGAGAGAAGATATAACAGCAAATCCATGAAGATCATTTCTTCCTGGATCATATTCATATTCTTGATCCCATATACGGCTTCATTGTATAACGGTCTTTCCAGATTGTTTGGAATGGCGTTCGACATTGATTACAAGATCTGTGTTGTTGCTATGGCAGTTCTTACCGGTATCTATGTAATTGTTGGCGGGTATATGGCGACAGCGATCAATGACTTTATTCAGGGACTGATCATGCTGGTTGGTATAGTAGCAGTTATCTATGCAGTATTAAACGAGAGAGGCGGACTTACAGGTGCGTTAGACAAGCTGGCTCGTGTAAATGATCCGGCGGTTTCGGATACACCGGGTGTATTTGCATCCTTCCTTGGACCGGATATCTTCAATCTGGTATGTGTTGTCATATTAACCTCACTTGGAACATGGGGCCTTCCTCAGATGATCCAAAAATTTTATGCGATCAAAGATGAGAAATCAATCAAGACTGGAACGATCGTATCTACTTTATTTGCAACGATCGTAGCCGGAGGATGTTATTTCCTTGGTGGTTTTGGACGTCTGACCGAGACGGATGTAGCAACAGAAGGATTTGATGCGATCATTCCACACCTGCTTGAGAATCTTCCGGAAGTATTGATGGGACTGGTGGTTATCCTTGTATTATCTGCTTCGATGTCTACCTTATCTTCATTGGTTCTGACCTCAAGCTCCACACTTACGATCGACTTTATCAAAGCATCGATCGCACCGAAAATGTCAGAGAAGAAGCAGGTCCTTACAATGCGGATCATGCTGGTAGTATTTATCGCATTATCGGCGGTCATTGCAGTCATTCAGTATTCCAGCAAGGTGGCATTTATCGCACAGCTTATGGGTATTTCATGGGGTGCGATCGCAGGTGCCTGTCTAGCTCCGTTTTTATATGGTCTGTACTGGAAACGCACGACAGTGGCAGCCTGCCTTGTTAGTTTTATCTGGGGCGTAGGCATCATGACACTGAACTTTATCAGTAATACATGGCAGTTATTTAGTTTTCCACAGGCGTTACAGTCACCTGTAAACTGTGGTGCAGCAGCGATGATCGGTGGATTGATCCTTGTTCCGATCGTCAGTCTGATCACAAAGAAACCGGATCAGGAGCGCGTAGAGGAGGTCTTCTCCTGCTATGAAGCGACAGTAACCGTACCTCAGAAGGAAGCATTGGATTAATATTATACATAAAATATACATAATATGCATAAAGCCGGCAGACAGAAAAACATTCTGTCCTGCCGGCTTTAACATTTGTGTGAAATGCGTAAAAATGTGTTTGTACAAGAGTTTTTTGAATGTAAAATCAGTTTTCAAAACAGAAAGAAAGTATACGGACATATTAAAAATGGAATAAAAAAATAAATATCAAAATAATTTTTTGTATATTTATTAATTAATGCTTGAATATTATGCATAATAACTGTATAATCATGGAAGATTATACGAACTGTATTTTCCTATGAAAGCGGTTGACGGAAGAAAATGCAGAGAGTAAGATAAGTGAATGTGTAGAAATACAAATAGGACGATGGCTGTAACGGAAAATGACCGGTTGCAGCAGATTGGAGTAAGATATGATAAAGGCAGGAATTATTGGTTCAACCGGATATGCCGGTCAGGAAATAGTAAGAATTCTTCTTGGACATAAGGATGTGGAAATTGTCTGGTATGGTTCCAGAAGTTTTATAGATAAGAAATATTACGAAGTATTTGGAAATATGTTTCAGATCGTGGATGCAACCTGTCTGGGCGAGAATATGGATGAGCTGGCTGAGAAGGTAGATGTTATTTTCACGGCAACTCCACAGGGCTTATGTTCTTCTCTTGTAAATGAGGATATTTTATCAAAGGTTAAGATCATTGATCTGAGTGCGGATTTCAGAATTAAGGATGTTGCTACTTACGAGAAGTGGTACAAGATCGAGCATAAGAGTCCGGAATTTATCGACGAGGCCGTATATGGTCTGTGTGAGATCAACAGAGATAAGGTAAAGGGATGCAGACTTCTGGCAAATCCGGGCTGTTATACAACCTGCTCCATTCTTTCCTTATATCCGCTTGTAAAAGAGAAGCTGATCGATCCGAATACGATCATTGTAGATGCTAAGTCCGGTACATCAGGAGCAGGACGAGGAGCAAAGATCCCGAACCTGTTCTGTGAGGTAAATGAAAGCATTAAGGCATATGGAGTAACGACTCATCGCCATACACCGGAGATCGAAGAACAGCTGGGATATGCATACGGCAGTCCGATCATGATCAATTTCACACCACATCTGGTTCCGATGAATCGTGGTATTCTGGTTACGGCATATGCTTCATTAAAAGAAAAGGTAGATTACGATACTGTTCGTGCTGCATATGACAAATATTATGCAAACGAGAGATTTGTCCGTGTTCTTGACAAGGATGTATGTCCGGAGACACGTTGGGTAGAGGGCAGCAATTATGTAGATGTCAACTTTAAGATTGATGAAAGAACCGGACGTATCATTGCAATGGGAGCACTTGATAATCTGGTAAAGGGAGCAGCCGGTCAGGCAGTTCAGAATATGAATATTATGTTTGGACTTCCGGAAGAAGAAGGACTGCTGATGGCTCCGGTATTCCCATAAAGAGTAACGGCATCGGATATCGTGGAAGAACAGATGATATAAGGCGGTGATCGGTATGGAGATCATTTCCGGCGGAGTGACAGCTCCAATCGGATTTCTGGCAGCAGGTATGCACGCTGGAGTAAGAAAAAATAAAAAGAAAAAAGACATGGCATTACTAGTCAGCAAGTGTCCGGCGAAGACAGCTGGAGTATTTACACAGAATGTAGTCAAGGCTGCACCTGTTATGTGGGACAAAGCATTATGTGACGATATCGGCTTATGTCAGGCACTGGTTGTAAACAGTGGAGTGGCAAATGCGTGTACCGGAGAAGCAGGAGATGTTGATGTGGCGCATATGGCAGAGCTTGTGGCAGCAGAACTTCAGGTACCGGTTGATCAGGTTGCGGTTGCTTCGACCGGAGTAATAGGTATAAGGCTTCCGATGGAGACGATCGCGCATGGAATCCGCGAACTTTCAGGGATGCTTTCCGATGATTTGGAAAGTGGAAGTCATGCGGCGGAAGCCATTATGACGACCGATGTATATAAGAAAGAGATCGCGGTAAAGCTGCAGATCAAAGGGAAGACAATTACCGTCGGAGGCATGTGCAAAGGTTCCGGTATGATTAATCCGAATCTTGGAACGGTGCTTGGATTCCTGACAACGGATCTGAATATCAGTCAGGAGTTATTGCAGAAAACACTGAGAAATGATGTCATAGACACTTATAATATGTTATCTGTCGATGGGGATACTTCAACGAATGACACTGTTATGATATTTGCAAATGGCATGGCAGAAAATGATGAGCTGCTTGAAACGGATGCGGATTATCCGGCATTTGTGGAGGCGCTTCGATATATCAACACCTACTTCGTGAAGCTGATCGCAGCGGACGGAGAGGGAACGACGAGGATGTTTCAGGTACAGGTAGCAGGGGCGGAATCCAAGGAGGGCGCAAGGAAGCTTGCAAAATCCGTGGTGACCTCAAACCTTGTAAAATGCGCCGTATACGGCTCGGATGCGAACTGGGGACGTCTGGTGTGCGCGATGGGACAGAGCGGGATCGCATTTGACCCATATAAGGTAGATATCATAATATCCAGTGAGGCCGGTTCCTTAAAAATAGTTGAAAACGGGGTCTGTACCGATTATGATGAAGAAAGAGCGACGGAGATCCTGTCGCCGGATCAGGTATGTTTTCATGCGGATATGCATGCCGGTACAGAGACAGCTTCCGCGTGGGGCTGTGACCTTACATATGAATATATCAAGATAAATGCAGAGTATAGAAAGTGAGGAAGTAAATAAGATGGTAAAGGGAGATTATACAGTAGATCAGGTAATATCAAAAGCACAGACACTGATCGAGGCTTTGCCTTATATCAAGAAATTTCAGGGGAAAACAATTGTTGTAAAATATGGCGGAAGTGCTATGTTGGATGAGAATCTGAAATATAATGTGATTGAAGATGTTGCATTATTAAAGCTGGTTGGACTGAAACCGGTTATCGTGCATGGTGGCGGTAAGGAGATCAGCAAATGGGTAGAGAAGATTGGAAAAGAGCCTGAATTTATCAATGGACTTCGTGTAACAGACGGTGAGACAATGGAGATTGCTGAGATGGTATTATCCAAGGTAAATAAGAGTCTTGTCAGCATGATGCAGAAGGTTGGTTTAAAGGCTGTGGGTATCAGTGGAAAGGATGGTGGATTGTTCACCGTTAAGAAGCGTCTGCCGGGCGGAAAAGATATCGGTTATGTAGGCGAGATCACAAAGGTTGATACAGAGGTGATCGATGCACTGGTCGATCAGGATTTTATACCTGTTATCGCTCCTATCGGTGTCAGTGAAGAATATGAGGATTATAATATTAATGCTGATGATGCTGCATGTGCTGTTGCAACAGCATTAAAGGCGGAAAAGCTGGTATTCTTAACAGATATTGAAGGTGTATTTATCGATCCGACAGATAAGTCTACCCTGATCTCAGAAATGGACATCCACGAGGCAAAGGATATCATTGAGAAAGGTGTTGTCGGCGGTGGTATGCTTCCAAAGCTTAATAACTGTATCACAGCCATGGAAAATGGTGTATCAAGAGTTCATATTTTGGATGGCCGCCTGAAGCATTGCCTGCTTCTTGAGTTCTTTACTCAGAAGGGTATTGGTACTGCAATCTTAAAAGAGCCATTATTCTAAGAAGCACATTCAATGAAAAGTTAAAAGTAAAACAGAAAAAGACCGGAGCTGTGCACCGATAACGAGAAAATCGGATGCCGCAGGACTGGTCTTTTTCTATTTTGCTATTGTAAAAGGAATCGAAGTTCGTTAAAATGGGGGTGTGCATGAGTGTACCGGCATATCAAGGAGGTATGCAGGTATGATAATAAAGAAAAAACTGTTATATGCAGGACTTGCCGGATGGATGTTGTTGTCCGGGATTACTCTGGTCGGATGCCGGAAAAATGGCATGATACTTGAGACGACAGAGCAGAATACCGGTTCACAGAATGATACGGCATATGCCGAAGACGCCGTGGCAGGTACTGTTACAGAAAGAGATCAGGAAGACACAGAAGCCATAATAGACACAGAAGCTATAAAAGACACAGGAATCTGTGTATTTGTCTGTGGGGCAGTAAAACAAGAAGGAGTATATGAACTCCCGATAGGTGCAAGGATCAATGATGCACTTCTTGCAGCAGGCGGATTTGCAGAGAATGCTGCGGAGCAGGTGGTAAATCTTGCAGACTTTATCGAGGATGGACAGAGGATTTATTTTCCGACGGAGAAAGAGGTGCAGGAGCAGCCGGAACGCTGGCAGGATCCGGAAACAGAAACGAACGGACAGACAATGGAAGCGGGAGCAGTGAATATCAATACTGCCGGGAAAGAGGAACTGATGTCATTGTCCGGGATTGGTGAAGCAAAGGCGGAGAATATCATAACTTACAGAGAGACACAGGGTGCATTTGAAAAAACAGAAGATATTATGAATGTGAATGGTATCGGAGAGAATTTATTTCAGAAGATAAAAAACGATATTTGCGTGGGTCGGTAGAGATATAGAAACAAAGGAAAGGTGGAAATCTGGTATGAAAAAGGTATTGGTCGTAGATGATGAGAAACTGATCGTGAAAGGCCTGAAATTCAGTCTGGAACAGGATGATATGGAAGTAGACGTGGCATATGATGGCGGAGAGGCGTTTGAGAAGATCAAAAACAATGATTATGATATCGTTCTGTTAGACATCATGATCCCGGTTTATACCGGAATTGAAGTATGTCAGATGGTGCGTGAATTTTCCAATGTTCCGATCATTATGCTGACGGCCAAGGGTGAGGATATGGATAAGATCATGGGTCTTGAATATGGTGCAGATGATTATATCACCAAACCATTTAACATACTGGAGGTAAAGGCAAGGATCAAAGCTATCTTAAGAAGAAGCGGAAAAAAGGCAGAGCCTGTAAAACCGGTAAATATTTTAGAAATCAATGGCATGAAGGTAGAATTGGATAGCCGCCGTGTATTTGTTCATGGAAAGGAACTGAATCTGACAGCAAAAGAATTCGATTTGCTGGAGCTTCTGATGGCGCATCCGAATAAGGTTTATTCCAGAAATGAACTGTTAGATACGATCTGGGGCAGTACATATCCGGGAGATGCCAGAACTGTGGATGTTCATGTAAGAAGACTTCGTGAGAAGATTGAGGAGAATCCGGGTGAGCCGGTGTATATTCATACAAAATGGGGCGTTGGCTACTATTTTAAAGGATGATGAGACAGGGAATGCGTAAAGCATTCCTATCTTACTGGATTTTTTTGGAATGGAAAAAAGTAAAGATGAAAATGTAGAAAATAAGAATAAAAATATCTGGAAAAACAGCAGGCGGAGGATCAGTCTTCAGGTTGTTATCTTTGTAATGATCATGGCAGGTTTTTATCTGATCTCAATCAGTATGAAAACGGTTCTGCTGCAGTTGATGTTGAATCAGAGATATAGTGATTGTGAAACACTGTTGCAGGAAAACGCAAAAAATCTGGAATATCTGATCAATGATATTAATTCGGAAACAGAAGGTACAAGCAAGACTTTTCATGGTATGAACACTCTGGCGTACAGCCTGTCTGCCAGAGTTATGATCGTAGATACTGATTACAGGGTAGCCTATGACAGCTTTCGTCTGTTGAAGGATACCTATATCATGAATAATGATATCTATGAGATCATGAAGGGAGACAGAGACGAACGGCTGGTACGGGAACAGTCCTACATTGAGTATATGTTTCCTGTGGTGAACCGGGAAGGTTATATTGATGATGTAGCTGTGATCGCAGTCAGTCTGGAAAGCATGGAAAACGAAAGAGGATATTTGTCATACCGTGCCAATATCTTGATCTGTATTTTTATGGTGATCGGGGTGCTGACAGCATTTTTCATTTCTTATATGGCGGTTCGTGATACCAGAAAGATCAAGAGTCAACTTGTAAATATGAAGGATGGATTTCTGGGACAGATTTCATCGGATGGTTTATGGCGAGAAGCTGGGAGCGTTGTTGACAATATGAATGGGATATTTGCCAAATCGCAGTTGTTGGAGGAATCCCGGCAGGAATTTGTATCAAATGTATCACATGAGCTGAAAACACCGATTACTTCAATGAAGGTTTTATCAGAATCGATCTTGATGCAGGATAATGTTCCGGTTGAGATGTACCGGGAATTCATGAACGATATTGTTTTAGAGATTGACCGTGAAGCGCAGATCATCAGTGATCTGCTGACGCTGGTCAAGACAGATAAGGGATCAGACAGCCTGAATATCGAGCGGGTGGATATCAATGAGCTGATGGAGGTTATTCTGAAACGGTTGACGCCTCTGGCAGAAAAGAGAAGCATTGAGATCACATTTGAAAGCTTCCGGGAAGTGGAAGCTGATATTGATAAGGTGAAGTTTACGCTGGCAATCTCCAATCTGATCGAAAATGGAATCAAATATAATGTGGATGGCGGATGGATCCGCGTATCCCTGAATGCCGATCATAAGAATCTGTATATTAAGGTTGCCGATTCCGGTGTTGGTATTCCGGAGGATTGTGTAGAGCATATATTCGAACGTTTCTACAGAGTAGATAAGGCGAGAAGCAGGGATACCGGAGGGACCGGTCTTGGACTTGCAATCTCAAAGAATATTATCGTTATGCATAAGGGTATTATAAATGTGTACAGTGAGCCTGGAAAGGGAACTACATTTACAGTACGTGTTCCGATGAACTATGTGAAATAAAGGAGCAGAAGATGGAGAAACGGATCATGCATATTATAAGCGGGATGCTGTTAGTTGTGGCGCTGCTGTCTATGACCGGATGTGGGAAAAGTGGACATGCGGAGATTCAGAGAACAGATACCGGTACGGATGCCGGGATGCAGACATATTCCGTATATTATATGAATCAGAAATGGACAGAGTTTTCTGTCTATGATACGAAGATCGATCAGTTGGAATCAACGGAAAATGTGATAGATAAGCTGATGAATCTGTTGATATCAACAGAAGACGAGCAGCTTTATAAGATTCCGGTTGCAGATGGAATGACCTATCAGCGATATTCTTATGATGGAAAAGGACTGGTAACGATCATGTTCAATCTGGATTATGATACCGCAGAGAATTATCAGATCCTGTTGTGTAAAATGGCATTTACAAAAACCCTGTGTCAGGTAAATGGTATTTCAGGGGTTTCATTTGAATTGTCGGATCTGATTGGAGAGAAGAAGGTAGATACAAGTGTTTACAATGCGGAATCATTTTCAACGATCGGTGATAATTTTATGGAGGCTTCTTATTCTGTGACGATCTATACGCCGGATAATACCGGAAAACGGCTGGATAAGCAGACGACGGAGATTGATGCGTTGTCTTACAAAGCACCGGAGGAACAGATCATGGAAGCACTTCGGAATTCCCAGGAATGGAAGAGTCCGATCGATAAAGATGTAGATATTCTTGATATCTATGTGTTGGATCGGGTGTGTTATGTTAATTTCAGCAAGACCTTTTTGGATCATGTCGGTGATTATGATGACAAAGTGATCATTTATTCGCTGGTTGATTCTCTGACAGAGCTGTCAGATGTGGATGGTGTTGTATTTGAGGTAGAAGGCAGTCAGGATCTAGTATATGGAGAGAATTTGGATTTCTCAGAGACATACACAGCGAATTATTCAATGTGTAATTAGACAGGTACTGACAGATAGCGGAGGAAAAGAAAATAAAAAGACCACTATTTTGGGCCGCATGTGCATTTATGCTTGGAGAGGCGGAGGCGATTGCTGGCAGCAGGTGGTTTACTTTGGCTGCAATGATAGTTGCAGCCTTTTTTCTGTTTACGGGAGAAAAAGGGCAAAAACAGGGAAAAAGGCAAAAACAGCAAAAACAGAAAGAAGAGTCCGGCCGGGATGAAAAAATACGGATGTCGGACAGGCGAAGACAGACAAAGCGGAGTGTGGATGTAAAACGAACAGTAAGAGTAACTGTCGGAATTCTCATATATGTGCTGTTTGCCGGAATGGGGTATATGAATATCAACATATTGCATGAGCAGGAACAATATGCTTCCCGGCTGAACGGTTGTTCCGGAACAATTTCCGGAACGATATACGAGATAAAGGAAACGGAAAACAGGCAGCAGGTCTTTATTAAGATCGTGGATGCAAGAGGAATGTCCGGTGAAGAATGGACTGGGTTTCATGAAAATATGAAGCTGTTTGTGTATGTGGAGAAAGGTATAACCTTGTATCCGGGACAGGAGGCAGTATTTGCCGGCAGATTTGAACAGCCGGGGCATGCGGGAAATCCGGGGGCCTTTGATGCATATCGATACTACAGGAGCCAGGGGATCTTTCTTATACTTTCAGATGCAGAGCTGCAGAAAACAGGAAAACAGTACTCGCATATACGGGCGGGGCTTCGGAAGCTCCGAAAACGGATATCAGATGTAATTGGTAACTTATACGGCGAGGAGGATGCATCTGTGATCCGGGCGATGCTTCTGGGTGAACGGCAGGGGATGGACGGTGATGTGAAACGGATGTATCAGTTGAATGGTATTGCACATATTCTTGCAATATCGGCATTACATATTGCGATCATTGGTATGACCTTGTATCGGCGTATGCGAAAATGGGGAGTTTCCTACTGGAGTGCGGGAATTGGATGCAGTATTCTGGTTATTCTGTATGGACAGATGACCGGACTTGCAGGATCAACGATGCGGGCGATCATTATGATGGGGCTCCTGTTATTTGGGAAAGCCATTGGGCGTTCGGTGGATCTTCTGACCTCAACAGGAATTGCCGGGGTATGGATGTCGGTGATAAATCCTTATGTTGTATTAGATGCCGGATTTCAGCTTTCATTTGCAGCAATAATCGGGATAGCTGTGATCGTGCCGGTGTTACAACGGGTATTTAGCAAAAGGGGAAGTGCCGACCTAATCAATAAGCTTGGTGCAGGGACGGTGTTACAACACATATTTGGCGCAGGGGAGAAAATCCGGCAGTCGCTTACTGTCAGCATGGCAACCTTTCTGGCGACCTTGCCGGTGATCGTCTACTATTATTACCAGTTTCCATTGTATGGTATTTTATTAAATCTGATCGTTGTTCCGTGTGTATCGATTGTTCTGACAGGAGGAATCGGTACCGTTATCTGTGGCTGTATTTCACTTCAGGCGGCTGGATGGCTTACGATTCCGGTGAAGGGGATTTTGTGGTTATATGAAATGTTATGTCAGGGAATGGAACGACTTCCAGGAGCCTATATCAATATCGGGCATATTCCGGTGAAACTGGTCGTAGTTTATTATATTGCATTGCTACTAGGCCTGTATTTTATGGTCGAGGTGAGAACAGATAGAGATTCCAGCTCTGACAGCACACAGAGTCAGAAGACAGTAAGAAAAATAAAATGCCGGATTCGTAGAAAGCAGACAGCATGGAAAGATTGTAATCAACAAACGATAAAAGAATGGAAACACAGGAAAATCCGGTATGGGGTAGCAGGGATGCTTGTCATGCTGGCGTTTGGTATGTATGCAGGATGTACTCTGGATCGTCCGTTTACGGTTACCTTTCTGGATGTCGGGCAGGGGGATGGCATACTGATCCGGACGGAACAGGGAACCAATATTATGATCGATGGCGGATCTTCGGATAATGAAAAGGTGGGAGAATATGTTCTGCTTCCGGCTCTCCGGTATTACGGGATGGTGGATCTGGATTATGTCTTTGTAACACATGGGGATCAGGATCATATATCCGGACTTCTGGATCTATATGAACTTGAGCATACCGGAATCCGGATCCGAAACCTTGTTGTGGCGAAGTATGGTGACCGAGAAGGACTGCAGGAACTGATCGAGCTGGCAGCACAACATGGAACGGAGGTTATATATATGGATGCTGGTGACATACTTTTTGAACCGGAGACAGGAGCTTCCGGGACATTCCGGATCTCGTGTATATATCCGAGAGAATCGGATGTTCACGCAGATGCAAATGAAGCCTCTCTTGTGCTGCAGGCAAGTATCGATTCCTTTCATCTTCTGTTTACAGGCGATGCAGGGGAAATAGCAGAACAGCAGATGGCAGAGACTGGCAGACTGGACGCAGTTGATATTTTAAAGGTAGGACATCATGGATCCAGATATGCAACCTCGGAGGCGTTTCTTCAATACATAAAGCCACAGTATGCGGTGATCAGTTGTGGGAAAAAGAACCGGTATGGACATCCGCATGAAGAAACATTGACAAGACTTCAGGCTGCTGGTGCGGAGGTTTACCGCACCGACAGCAGCGGCGCTGTAATTTTGCAGATACGGGCAGGGAAAATTATGCTTCATGGGTACGGAGGATAAAATTAAGCATTGATACCAAACGCACATCTGGAACGGTTCATGAAGATTTCAGGGTACGGAGGATAAAATTAAGGATTGATACCAAGCCCCAAATGAAATAATGGGTATATGAGAGAAAAGATTTGGATAATACCATCGATGAAAGAAGAATTTTGGGTATTATTCAAGAAAATGGACTGTTATACCAAGGCTAATGGCGGTGCAAGGGGTATGGAAGAAAGCAAGCTAATATAATACCCGCTACAATAGATTGGCGAGGGTATGGAAGAAAGCAAGCTAATATAATACCCGCTACAGCGGATTGAACAAGGGTATGGATAAAGAAAATTAGACAATATACCACAAACAGGATGAGCAGAAGGGTATGCAAAGTGGGGAAATAGCCTGATACCATGGGAGAAGTGTTTTCAGGGGGTATTAACAAATAAAAATGGAAATTATACCAATAAAAATATTGCAGAAAAAGAACATAAAAGAAACGAGGAGAATGCGTATGATTAAAGATATAATAATAAAGAGAATCGTCAAATTGAAAAAAGAAATACAGAAGATAGAGATATTAGAGAAAACATTTCCGAAAGAAGAATTAATATGTGCCAAAAATGGAAAAGGATATAAGTGGTATTTGAAGAGTGCAGGAAAGCCAATATATCTGCCAAAGAAAGAGAGACTCTTGGCTGAAAAACTTGCTATGAAAAAGTATTATATGTTAAGAAAACAGGATTTAATGTGCGAGCTTGAAGCATGCAATGCGTATATAAGAAAAGTGCAAAAGGAAAATAATGCATCTGATATGTTATTGGAAAATGATGGTTACATTGAATTGCTGGGAAAGGCATTTGGACCGCATTCAGAAAATTTAGAAGCATGGATGACAGAAGAATATGAAACAAATAAGAAATATCCGGAGAATTTGAATATAAAAGGGACGCAGGGCAAGTATCTTCGTTCTAAATCAGAAGCAATGATCGATAATGTTTTATTCCGGGAAAGAATACCATTTCGATATGAAAATCAATTGGTGCTGGATGGGATAGTAATGTATCCGGATTTTACGATTCGACATCCAAAAACAGGAGAGTATTATTATTGGGAACATTTCGGTATGATGGACAATCCAGAATATGCGAGTCATGCCTGTAGGAAAATAAAAACATATTGTGATAATGGAATAATACCATCTATTAATTTAATTATGACATATGAAACCAGTGCTTGTCCTATCGGAATGGAAAGAATAGAGCAAGTGGCAGAATATTATTTCGGATAAATGACACATTTGATATAATGAACGCAAAATTATTTGCTCGCAAGGATGCTGATTTTGCGGAATGCATAGAATGTGCGAAGCACATGATATAATTATTATAAGGAAGTGGCAAACTATACTCTACAGTGCGTAGAATTCGCAGAAATTCACCATTTTCTACGCTTTATGGGTATGATGCCGGATGCAGGTATGTAATAATCTGGTCAGAAAGGAGGCAGATATGGATCAGATCAGTATAGGCAGGTTTATTGCAGCAGAAAGAAAAAGAAAAGGTTGTACACAGAAGCAGCTTGCAGAAAAACTGAATATCAGTGATAAAACAGTTTCCAAATGGGAATGTGGAAAGGGATTCCCGGAAGTGTCTCTGTTATTACCTTTATGTAAGGAACTGGACATTACGGTAAATGAACTGTTGTCCGGTGCAAGAGTGTCTGAGGAAGAATATCAAAAGAAAGCGGAGGAAAATATGGTGAATATGATTAAAGAAAGAGAAGAAAACAAGAAGAAATTAATTCCTACAATTATAACGGGTTTAATTGCAACGATATCATTTATTACATTGATCATGGTTGTTGCAGTGTATACAGAGGTGATCGCAGTACCGGTTAAGATATTACTGATAGTGATCGCATGTGTTATATTTGGTTGTGGACTTATGGTTGCGATGGAAGGTGAGCGCACCATCGGTTATTACAAATGCCGTCATTGCAATGAGCTGTTTGTTCCGACCTTTGGTGCATATACAATGGGAATGCATATGATTTCAACAAGATATTTGAAATGTCCAAAATGTGGAACAAAAACCTGGTGTAAAAAAGTTCTGGCAAAAGGAAATAGAAACATGATGTAAAAAAGTTCCGGTAAAAGAAAACAGAAACACGATGTAAAAAAGTCCTGGCAAAAGAGAAGTGATTTCTGTTATAGAAAACAACCTGTCTTTTGCCGGAACGATGAAGATTCAAAACCTAAATATGAAAAATATTGATCAAAAATACCATTGCCAGTCCGTAGTAGGTGATCACGGCAACCAGATCATTGACCGTTGTAATGAGTGGACCGGAAGCAACCGCAGGATCAATATGGATCTTGTGGAAGAACATAGGAATGATAGTTCCGACAAAGCTTGAGATCACCATTGCAACGATCAGCGAGATGCCGACACAGCCAGAGATCAGGAATGCAGATGCCCATATATATTTCTTAAAATAGTGGATATAGATTCCTAAAAACAGGAGTGCCATGATTCCAAGGCTTGCACCATTTAAGAAGCCGATCTTCATTTCTTTGATAAGAAGGGAAAGCTTCTTTTTAGTACTCAGGTCTTCGTCCATAAGTACACGGATCGTAACAGCGAGGGACTGTGTGCCGACATTTCCAGCCATATCAAGGACAAGGGACTGGAAGCAGATCACGATTGGAAGCACCGCAACAACGGATTCAAACATTCCTACCACAGAGGATACCGCCATGCCAAGGAACAGAAGGATGATGAGCCATGGCAGACGCTTTTTCATGCTGGTAAAGGTTGGTTCGTTCAGGTCTTCTTCGGATGTAAGACCGGCGAGCTTTGCGTAGTCATCACCCATAGCATTATCCACCAGTTCCACGATATCATTTGCAGTCAGGATACCGGCAATGGTTCCGTTTTCCGATAAAACCGGGATGGAATCCTCTTCATAATCGGTGAGATCTTCGATACAGTCTGCAATCTTCCCATGCTCATATACAGACGGATAGGAGCGGCTGATAATATTTGACAAAGAGTCATTTTCCCGTGCGATGATCAGATCTTTCAGATCGATAGCACCGGAAAACTGACCATTTATATCAGTGGTATAGATCGTCGAGATATTGTCATGTTCTCCTGCCTGCCGAACCAGTGTACTCATAGCTTCACGGATGGATAAGGTGTCCGGAATACAGATATAATTGTTCGTCATGCAGCTTCCAATCTCATCGTCTTCGTAAGAAAGCAGCTTCTTTACATCTCTCCGGGAATCATCATCCAGACGGGCAACCATTTCCTGTTGTTGCTCGGCGGAAAGTTCATCCAGAATATCCAGAGCATCATCCGCATCCATATCGGATATGACTCTTGCGGCTTTATCAAGTGACAGTTCATCTAGATACGGCTTGGCATCATCCAGATAAGAGAAGATCTCTGCAAGCCGTGGGGTGCCGATCATAGTGTATAGTTGCATTCGTTCTGTTTCGTTTAGCCGTGTGATTGCTTCTGCGACATCTTTGTCGTGATAGTTTGCCAAATGCTTCTGCAATACCTGTGCGTTCTTTGTATTACGGATGATTTTTACGAGTTCTGTTACATAATCTTTTTTAAATACTGTGATTTTTGTCATTGTGACCTCCTTCCTGCCTGTTTTCAGACATAAAAATACATCGTCTCAGTGTGAAGACCGGATGGTCAGGATCGTCTGATGCGATGTATGAAAAGGCACACAACAATATAAGATGGGGTTATCGGATCTTCATAGACAGCCACATCCATTTATGCTTTCTTATCATAACATCGCATATTTTACTTCGTCCAATACGATCGCAGCTATCCATGAAAATTCACCTCCATTTGAAAATCGAATTTTAGATTTTGGTATTTGATATTCTCAAAAACCTTTGCTACTATAACAGAAAAGAGTTGAATTGACAACCCGGATAATCCGGATTGGATAAATTTTATATTTAGGTTATATTTTTTAAGTACATAGAAAACAGGAGGATATCAGAGATGCGGATCGAACATGTTGCAATGTATGTAGAGGATCTGGAAAAGACAAAAGAATTTTTTATAAAGTATTTTGATGCTGCTGCGGGAGAACAGTATTATAATCCGAAAACAGAGTTTCAGTCGTATTTTTTAAGCTTTGAGGATGGAGCAAGACTGGAGATCATGCAGAAACCACGGGTATCCAATGTGAGAAAAGAGCTGGCACGAACAGGGTATATTCATCTCGCTTTTTCAGTTGGAAGCAGAGAGAAAGTCGATGCATTGACGAAAAGACTGGAAGAGGACGGATATAAAGTTGTCAGCGGACCACGGGTGACAGGTGATGGATATTATGAGAGCTGTGTTCTATGTATCGAGGATAATCAGATCGAAATCACGGTCTGAATTTCGGTCTGGATTTGGTAATATCTCACAAACTATACGCAAAGCCGCTTGACTTCGCCAGTGCCATTTCTTACAATAGATCAGTAGATAAAAGTCTGGTAGATGTATGATACCAGATTTTTTTTGTGGTTTAAAGTCAGAAAGAGAAAGGTGAGAGAAAATGAAGTGGAAAGATCGATTGGGAATCCGGCTGGTGGCATATCTGGGAGGCTTATTTATCATGACGGCAGGAATAGCCGTATCGGTAAAATCAAACCTTGGGGTATCGCCGGTAAGCTCGATCCCATATACGATTACCTGTGTATTTGGTGTGGAGATGGGAAACGCAACTATCCTGTTTCATGTTGTGCTGGTTTTGCTGCAGATCCTGTTATTACGGAAAAATTTTAAATGGATCAATCTGTGTCAGATTGTAGTTGGAATTATATTTGGAAAATTTACAACTTTATGTAATTCACTTGTGGCGTTGCTGCCATCTACCGATAATATGTTGATACGACTGGGAATGATGCTGATCAGTGTTGTTCTGATCGCTGTCGGAATCTTCTTCTATCTGCCGGCAAATATTATGCCGCTTGCAGGAGAGGGAGCGATGCAGGCAGTATCAGCGATCACCGGTATTGCATTTCCAAAGGTTAAGATCGGATTTGACTGCAGTATGGTTATCATATCGTTAGTTACATGTTTGATCGCAATACATAGTGTTGGCAGTGTGGGAATCGGAACAGTCATGGCAGCGATTCTGGTAGGCTTTGTACTGGGACTGGTAACAAAAGCATTTGGAACATGGCGTGACCATCTGTATTACGGAAGAATATCATAGACAGGTGTTGAAAATCAAATCGGTATTTGGCATAATGGACTGGAACAGGAAAGAAAGGAGACATAGCTATGGCAGCAGGAAAAAAACAGAGCGGTAAGGATGCAATGGCGGTTATCAACGAGCATATAAAGAATGAAAGCTATGCTCCGGTATATCTGTTATACGGAGATGAAACATATCTTGTGAACCAGTACAGAGACAAATTGCTTTCGGCGGTAACAGACCGTGAGGACAATATGAACTTTGCAAAGTTTGCAGGAGAGAAGATCGACCCGATGGAGATCATAGGCTTCTGTGAGACAATGCCATTCTTCGCTGACCGGCGTGTGGTGCTGGCAGAAGGAACCGGATTGTTTAAAAAGAGCTGTGAGGAATTTGCGGAGCGGATCAAAGAGCTGCCGGATACTTCGCTGATCCTGTTTGTTGAGTCAGAAGTTGATAAGAGAAATAAATTATATAAGACCGTTGATAAACTGGGAGAAGCCCTGTGCTTTGAAACGCCAAATGAGAAGACGCTTGCTGTATGGGTTAAGGGAATGTTCAAGGGAGAAGGAAAACGGATAACCGATGATGCGATCCGTTCCCTGATTGAGCATACCGGATCAGATATGAATTCGATCAAGAATGAGATTGATAAGCTGATAAGCTATACGGTAGACAGGGAGGATGTAACTGTATCCGATGTGGAAGCTCTCTGCGTTGGCAATTCGGAGGGACATATATTTGAGATGATCGATGCCATATCCAGAAAGCAGCAGGATCGTGCACTTCACCTATATCATGAGCTGCTTGAAAACAGGGAGCCTGCGATGCGAATTTTGTTTTTGATCGCCAGACAGTATGATCTGTTATTAAAAACAAAGATGTGTCTTGCCGAGAATAAAAATTATGCAGATACGGCATCGGTGCTAGGCATTCCGTCATGGTCGGTGAAGAAATATGCGGAACAGTGCCAGAATTATTCGGAACAGGAGCTGAAGAAGATCATGGAAGCCTGTCAGGATACCGATTACAAATTAAAGACCAGTCAGGCATCGGATGTAGTGGCGGTGGAAGTGTTGTTAATATCATTGAGTCGGTAGCTGGTATGTGACGCGCAGGAATGCAGTGAGTCAAAACATACCGTAGGTATTGCGATTTGGATGCCGGAATTATTACACAAAAAAACAGAACCCATTAGGGTTCTGTTTTTTTGACGGTTTTGATTATATATGTGCAGCCTTACATATGTAATCAATTATAAAAATATATATGAGTCAGATTAAGCCATCTTGTTGACAGCGGCTGTAAGACGTGATACTTTACGAGAAGCATTGTTCTTGTGGTAAACGCCCTTTGAAGCAGCCTTGTTAATCTCTGAGATAGCAACCAGAAGATTTGCCTGAGCAGCTTCTTTGTCACCAGCAGCGATAGCAGCTTCTACCTTTTTGATAACTGTCTTAACCTTAGACTTGATCATCTTGTTTCTTAAAGTCTTCTTGTCAATTACTTCAATTCTTTTCTTTGCAGATTTGATGTTAGCCAAAATTCTCTACCTCCATTTGAATTATAGATTATAATAAGGTTTTTACATTAAAACCGGACACGGACAATTCAATGTAAACATACTCATCAATATTAGTATAGAGAAATTTATTTGTCAAGGGGCGAAGTGAAAATATTTCCATTTCTGAAAAATAAGATCTGATCTTATTCCCATCAATTTTATTTCTATCCTATTTCTATTACTTGTTGGCTTGTATGGAAAGGGAGGACATGGTATACTGTTTCTATTAATGCGTTATATATTATTACATACCAGGAGGTAAGAAAATGTTTGGATTTGATGAAATTACAAAAGTAGATCCTGAAGTTGCGGCAGCAATGACGGATGAATTGAACAGACAGAATAACAATCTGGAGCTGATCGCATCAGAGAATATCGTATCAAAGGCAGTTATGGCAGCCATGGGAAGCCATCTGACTAACAAATACGCAGAAGGTTATCCTGGAAAGAGATATTATGGCGGATGCCAGTATGTAGACGTAGTGGAAGATCTTGCCAGAGAGCGTGCAAAAGAATTATTTGGATGTGAATATGTAAATGTTCAGCCACATTCCGGAGCACAGGCCAATATGGCAGTATTTTTTGCTATTTTAAATCCTGGCGATACATTTATGGGAATGAATCTGGATCATGGCGGACATCTGACACATGGATCACCTGTAAATATGTCCGGTAAATATTTTCACTGTGTACCTTATGGTGTAAATGATGATGGCTTTATAGATTATGACAAGGTTCTTGAGATCGCAAAGGAATGCAAGCCAAAGTTGATCGTAGCGGGTGCGTCTGCATATGCAAGAGCAATCGATTTCAAGAGATTCCGTGAGATTGCAGATGAGGTTGGTGCATATCTGATGGTAGATATGGCACATATCGCAGGTCTTGTAGCAGCAGGCCTTCATATGAGCCCGATTCCATATGCACATGTTACAACAACTACTACTCATAAGACACTTCGTGGACCTAGAGGTGGTATGATCATGTGCAGCAACGAGATCAATGAGAAATTCAACTTCAATAAGGCAGTATTCCCTGGTATCCAGGGCGGACCTCTGATGCATGTCATCGCAGGTAAGGCAGTATGTTTAAAGGAAGCATTACAGCCGGAATATAAGGAGTATCAGGCACAGGTTGTAAAGAATGCAGCAGCACTTGCATCTGCATTAATGGCAAGAGGCTTCAATATCGTATCAGGCGGTACAGATAACCACCTTATGCTGGTAGATCTTCAGAATCTGGACCGTACCGGTAAAGAAGTAGAGAAGCTTTTAGATGAGGTTCATATCACTGTAAATAAGAACACAGTACCAAATGATCCAAAATCTCCGTTTGTAACAAGTGGTATCCGTATCGGAACACCGGCGGTTACGACCAGAGGTGCAAATGAAGCTGATATGGAGACAATTGCTGAGGCAATCAAGGCAGCAGTGATTGATAATGACAAGACAAAAGCAGAAGCACTTGTTAAGAGTATTGTAGAGAAGTATCCACTGTACGCATAAGGTTGTTATATGGAAGATTTATTTGACGAGAAGCTGTTAGAAGCAATCCGGCTTGCAGAAGCATTGCAGGATGGACAGTCAGAAGGAAACGAGTCAGAAGTAAAAAAGACAGATGTAAAACAGGAAACCGAAAACAGCAGTCCGGTCAGCCGGACGGAAGAACCGGCGGCTGACCCGGCTCCTCAGACGGGTGAAGAAGCAGTCGATCAGCTTATAAAAGAGATCGTGCAGGAAACACAGGAAGAGATTGCTGCCGAAGGCATCCAGACAGAGGATATCAGAAAAGAATTTTTTCGGAATAAGGCAGAGAAAGCGAAACGGGAAAAGAAGAAGCTGGATTCGGAACTGGAATCCAGACCGGTACATGCACCCAAAAAGCTGAAAGATCCATGGAGTCTCAGGAAAAAGGTCTGTGTGATCCTGCTTGTTGTGGTGCTGGTTGTGACTGGGATTCCTGCCGGTATATTTGCCAGAATGTATATGAATGGAAAGAATCAGCTGGCAGAAAATGCGCAGGGAGAAAAGGTGAGTTTTCATACCGACGGATCTTCTTCAACGGCTATCACATACAAAGGAAAGAACTACGTTTATAATACAGATACCGTATCGATTCTGGTATTTGGCGTTGACAATTCCGAGTATGTGCCGAAGGAATCGGAAAAGAACGAAGAACCGAAGACAACAGAGGCGGAAACGGAGGAAACAAAGCCCCAAAAGTCAAAGAAGTCAAAAAAACCCTCAGAGGATACAGAAGTCACGACGGAAGCGGATCTCAGAGACAGAGATGATGCCCTGACCTATTCGGATGCAAACGGCTCTGAATATGTTCGGTATGGCGGAAGAATCGATCTGTGCTTCCTGGTGGTATTTGATCTTCGAAATGATAAGCTTCACGTTATTAATATAAATCGTGACAGTATGACAGATGTGGATATTAAAACCATAGAAGGAAAAACAGCACTTACAGACCGGATGCAGATCGGACTGGCATATGGTTATGGGGATGGAGAGATCGTCAGTTGTGAGAATTTTACACATGCGGTATCCGGACTGATGTATAATCTTCCAATCAACGGTTATGTGGCACTTGATATGGATGCAATGGCAGATATCAATGACGTCCTGAGCGGGGTAACATTGACAGCCAGAGATACGATCAGTGAGAATGTCTTTGAGAAGGATGTAGTCACCTTACAGGGCGATGACGCATACCGGTATCTGGAAAAGATGGATACGGTAACGGATGCAGTCGGTGAACATGGCAGACGGATGGAACGTCAGAGTCAGTATCTGGCAGGCTGGCTGGAGCGGTTTGAACAGTGCTATTCCGATGATAAGGGAATCATAAAGAAGGTATACGAGGCAGCAAGTCCATATCTGCAGACGAATCTGGACAGAGATGCCTGCCTGTATCTGTTCAGCAGAATGCGTGGAATGAATATAGCAGTTGCAGAGAAGGATATACAGGAGCTTCCGGGAACGTATGGACGCCCTGCTCATTTTGATGAGTATCAGGTAGACACGGGAAGTCTGGTAGAAGAGATGCTGGATATCTTCTATATTCCAACCAGTTAGTGTAACATATTATATAAAATAAAAAAATATCCCAAATGCGGATTGAAGCGGCATACAAAAAATGGTAAAATTTACTTAAATTTTGTTTGCGCGGAACTGCATTTGGGGTATTTTTTATGCAATATCATAAGAGACAGGATGAAATGAAAAATATGCACAGAGGGGCAGTACAAATGTAGAGACATCTTGTATAAAGTGTATAATACAGCGGGCATAACAGCAAGGAGGGCATTTTAGAAGCATGAGAGAACATGGAAAAAGAGCAGCAGCATGGTTCCTTACCGTTGTCATGGTCATCACGATGATCGTGCCGTATGGCGGGGCAGGAATTCCATTTGCAGGTTGGGTGAAGGCAGCGGATCTGATCGATCTGTCAGGAAAGGATGGAGCACATAAGGTTACTGTTGTAGCAACGACGGAAACCGGTCTTGGTAATTATTATACCGGAGAGGCGATCGAAGCACCGGTTACGGTAAAGGTAGATGGGGAGGAAGTACCGTCGGACTGTTATGATGTGGTATACACAAATAACGTGAACGTGTCAACTGCAACCGAGCTTGCCGTGGCAACGATAACCGGTAAACCGGAAAAGGGTTATACAGGAAGCAATACGGCAAAATTCAAAATCCGTGTCACACCGATTAATAAAGCAACGGTCAAATTTGCATCCGATACGACAATTGTATCCGGCAAGTATTATGTTCCATATGTAAAGAATCTGGCGAATTCTCCGACAGTCCAATCGGTTACCTGGAATGGAAAGGTTCTGGTAGCGGAGAAAGATTATTATGAGAATGTTACTCTTTCAGAGAATTATCTGGAGATTGGTTCTAAGGGAACAACAGCGATTAAGGGAATGAATAATTTCAGTGGTTCCAAAACCTATACCTGGTATCTGAAGGCAGCCAATATCCAGAATCAGATTATCACACTAAGCAATTCCAATTACAGCTATGATGGAAAGGAAAAGAAGCCATCGGTTACGATCGCTGATGTGAACTCCTGGCTGGATGAGAATAATGATTATCAGTATCTGGAAGAAGACGTGGATTATACACTTTCTTACAGCAACAATATAAATCCGGGAACTGCAACCGTGACGATCACAGGTAAGGATTGTTACACCGGAAGCACATCCCTGAACTATACGATTAGCAGTGGAAGTGCAGCCTTAAAGGATATATCACAGACGACCGTGAATGTAGCATCATGTACATATAATGGACAGGCACAGACACCGGCTGTCACGGTAAAGGATGGAAGCACGACATTAAAGCAGGGAACGGATTATACGGTATCCTATTCCGCAAATACAAATGCAGGAAATGGAACAGTCCTGATCAGTGGATGCGGTAATTATACAAATACAAAGTCCCTTACTTTTAAGATCAATCCAAGAGATATTTCAAAGGCAGCCTTGACGGCAGAGCCTGCAACATATAAATATGGAGCAGAAGTATTTTCACCAAAGATCAGTGTTTATGACAGCAAACTGGGAACAACATTGACGAATAAAACCGATTATACAGTTGCAAGCTATGTAGCAAAGACAGCCGGTACGGTTTCAATCAGTGCGACAGGAAAAGGCAATTATACAGGAACCGTTACCGGTACATTGACCGTCAATCCTTTGGATGTGACGAATACAGCAAAGGTAACATTGAACCAGACATCCTTTGATCAGACAGGTGCAGAGATCAGACCGACAGTAACGTCGGTCACTTCAGATGGATATACACTGACCGAAGGAACGGATTATACGGTATCTTATAAAGATAATGTAGCAGCCGGCAATCTGGCAAAGGTAATTGTTACGTTCAAGGGAAACTATACAGGTTCCAAAACTGTATATTTTACGATTATTTCTTCCCTGCCGGATCTGTCAGGGGCAGTGTGCAGCACAATTGCAGATCAGACCTATACCGGAGCGCAGATCAAACCGGAGGTTACAGTGACCTATGATGGCAAAACACTGACGAAGGACAGCGATTACACCGTTTCATATGGCGCAAATGTCAACTGTGGTACAGGTACGGTTACGATCACCGGAAAGAACGGATACAGTGGAACGAAATCTGTAAATTTCAAGATCAGTGCAAGAGCGCTGACAGATTGCTCGCTCAGTTATGATGAGAGCGTAAAATGGACAGGAAGTGCCGTAACTCCAAATATCCGTATCACATATGGTCAGAAGCTCTTAATAGAGGGTACGGATTATACCGTTGCTTATTCCAATAATATAAATGAGACAACGGCAGCGACTGCTACAGTGACAGGAAAAGGTAATTTTACAGGAAGAAAAATATTGACATACAAGATCGTCAGAGACCGTACGGATATCAATGCTTCAACGATTACTGTCGATGCAATCGCGGATCAGGAATATAATGCAGGACAGGGACTCCGACCTGCGGTTACAGTCAGAAATGGTGGTACGATCCTCACTCTGAATACAGATTATACGGTTACTTATACCAATAATTATACTGCAGGATCTACAGCAATAGTAACCATTACGGGAATCAATGATTATACAGGAACAAGAAAAGCAACCTTTAATGTTGTTGCACTTGATCTGACAAATGCAAAGGTTGTTTTGGAAGCAGACAGTTATGAATATACAGGCATGCCACAGACTCCGGGTGTTACATCCTTTACAACGGTATCCGGAAAGACCTACACCAGTATGACGAATTTCACTGTGAATTATTCGAACAACACAAACTGTGGAACGGCAACGGTAACTATAAAGGGAAAAAATGCAAACTTTACAGGAAATGCAGTGGGAACATTTACTGTTACAAAGAAATCGATCAACGGAGCGGTTTTCAGTAATATTACAGCATGTACATTTACAGGAAGTGAACAGAAGCCGACAGCAACCGTAAAGATTGGAACTACGACTTTAGCTGCCAATGCAGATTATGAATTATCCTATAAAAATAATATCAATGCCGGTACAGGAACGATTACAGCCACCGGAAAAGGTAACTACAGCGGAAGTTCAAAGACGACCTTCACGATCGCAGCCAGAGCTATTTCAAGCTGTAAGGCAGAATACAGCAAAGAGATGGTATATACCGGATCCGAGGTAAAGCCTTCTGTAAAACTGACCTATGGTTCCTATGAACTGAAGGCAGGAACGGATTACACTGTTTCCTATAGCAATAATATAAATGAAACAGACAGTGCATCGATCCGGATCACAGGAAATGGAAATTTCAGCGGTACACAGGCCTGTACATTTAAGATCACAAAGATTGTAACAAACATCAATGACAGTTCAATCAGCATAGCATCGATCAGAGATCAGGAGTATCAGGGAGGCCAAGCCATTATTCCGAAGCTTAGGATCACACGGGATGGAGTTACTCTGGTAGAAGGTGAGAGTTATACTGTAACAGTAACCAACAATAAGACGGTCGGTTCCACTGCAACCATTACGATCCAGGGCATCGGAGCATATACAGGTACAAGAACCCTGACATTTAAGATCGTGGCAGCAGATATTACAGGTGCAGAAGTAGCACTTGTACAGCGGTCATATGAATATACAGGTGCGGCATTTACACCGGCAGTTGTAAGCCTTACAACCACAGGTGGAAAGCGGATTACAAATCTGTCAGAATTCAGTGTTTCATATTCCGGCAATACCAATGTCGGAACGGCAACCGTTACTGTGACCGGAACCGGCAGTAATTATAAGGGAACCACAACTGGAACTTTTGCGATCACGCGGAAATCGCTGAATGATTCACTGGTAATGAATGTGGGTACAGTGACTTATACAGGATCAGCGTTAAGTCCGGATATTACAGTAACCTTTAACGGCAAAACGCTTACAAAGGGCAAGGATTATGCAGCTGCATTTACAAATAACATCAATGCCGGAACTGCAAAAGCAAAGATTACAGGTCTTGGCAATTATGATGGAACAGTTGAAAAGACCTTTACCATTCAGCCTTTTGATATAAATAATGGCGGTTTTATCATGGTTACAGGTTCTCCATATACCTATACAGGAGGAGAACTGAAACCGGGATGCACTGTTCTGATAAGTGGAAGATCACTGGCGGCTGCAAACTATGATGTGACATATTCCAACAATATCAATGTCGGAACTGCAACGATCACAGTTACAGGCAAAGGCAATTATAAGGGAACGATAACTGAAAAATTTACGATCCAGGCGAAGCCTCTGAAAGACACTTCTGTGACTTATACAAATCTGATGTCATATACAGGAAAGCAGGTTTGTCCGGAAGTAAAGGTAATGGATGGAGCAGTTGAGCTGAAGAAAAATGTGGATTATGATGTCAGCTATCAGAACAATACAGAAGTGACAACATCTGCACGGATCCGGATCACAGGAAAAGAAAATTATACAGGAACAATAGACCGGTATTTCTCAATCCAGAAACAGGAGATCAATCTCAAGGAGGCAGAGATAACGGCCGAGAACCAGACTTATAACGGCAGGGAACAGAAGCCGGCTGTTACAGTAAAGGTATCCGGCAGAGTAATCGATCCATCCGAATACAGTGTGCTCTATTCTGAAAATATCAATGCCGGAACTGCAAGGATCACGGTAAATGGTCTTTCGGATTCCTTTAAAAATACAGGATATGGAACCTTTACGATCCTTCCAAAACAGATAGAGAAATGTACAGTGTCCTATACAAAGAGCGTATCCTATACAGGAAAGGCTGTCACACCTTCCGTTATTGTCAAGGATACAGCAAGAAATGCAGTGCTGGGCGCCGGTGCATCTGCAGACTATACGGTATCGTATCAGTCGAATACAGAGCCGACAACCAAGGCTGTGATACAGATTACAGGAAATGGAAATTACACCGGTACATTGACACAGTATTTTGCAATTGTAAAACAGACGACACCGGTTACAAAGACAGATCTGTCTGCGGCAGTTATAACGGTGGCAGATCAGACTTACACCGGAAAAGCGTTAACACCTGCAGTTACTGTTACATTAAAGGGTAAGGTGCTGAAGCTGAATACAGATTACACGGCAGCATATTCCAACAATACAAATGTTGGTACAGCGAAGGTTGTGATAACCGGAAAAGGCAATTATACAGGAAGTGCGTCAAAGACATTTGCGATTAAGGCAAAGACCACACCGAATGTGAAGAAGCCTGGTGTAACGAAAAAGATTACAGTAAGCAAGATCAAGACAACTTCTGCAAAGATCACATGGAAGAAGGTATCTGATGCAGATGGATATATGATCTACCAGAAGCAGGGCTCCGGCAAGAAGAAACTTATAAAAACGGTGGGTAAGAATGCATCTTCTTACAGTGCGAAGAAGCTGAAAGCAGGAACCAAATACACTTATAGTGTATATGCTTATAAGAAGTCAGGAAACTCTAAGATAAAGGGCAAAGAGAAGAGTAAGGCATTTGTAACGAAGCCGTCAAAGGTAAAATCAGTAAAGACGACAGCGAAATCAAAGGCATGTAAGATAAGCTGGAAGAAGGTAGCCGGTGCCAGTGGATATCAGGTATATATGGCAACCTCAAAGAAAGGCAAGTATAAGAAGATCGGCGATACAAAGAAGCTGAATCTGACAAAGAAGAGCCTGAAAAAAGGAAAGACATATTATTTCAAGGTCAGAGCATACAAAACTCTGAATAAGAAAAAAACATATGGTGCTTATTCCGTTAAAGTAAAAGCGAAGATTAAATAAGCGGGAAAATAACAAACAGCCATTGATGAAAAGGAAGCCGGATCCATATACGGATCCGTTTCCGACGCATCGATGGCTGTTTGTTATGGGTGAAATTATAAATATTATTTTGGCTGCTGATATGGAAGACAGGTTAAATGAATTCTGTAAAAAATGTATCTGCCATATGTTCCAGAAATTCAATGACTGCATCATATGGAAAAATCTCAGCACGGGTGACGGAAGCTTCCGGGGCAGGTGACGGATTCTGAATAATGTACGTCTGCAGAGCTTTTGTGATCTGTGACGGATCCTCCGGCCGGCATTCTGTAATATGTACAAGCTCCGGCTGATAAGTGATTTGTTCCGGTATATATGGATGAAAGTCCTTTAGTAGACGTGGATTGATCCTATCATATTCTCCATAAAAGTACCGGTCAGAGAAAAATTCTGCCAGAGGAATCTTTTTTTCCGGTTGTGAGGAAATGTGAACATACAAAGGTTGTCTTGTATCAAAACAGGTATTCCCTGCGGTATTTTCTATAGTAAAATAGTCCGGCCAGAAATCAGTCACATAGTGGGTATCCAGATGCAGATGTGCAAGGATGCCATAGTCAGCCGGTGACAATATCGCATCATCCGGGTAGAGAGCACGGATATAATCAAGATCCGGATATTTAGTGATCAGATTCTTCTGCCATGCCGGACGGAAATGCGTTCTTTCTTTATTATCCGTGATATCCGGCAGGATACAGCCGAGGAGAAACTGTTCCGGGTCGGCCTTTATTGCCAACAGACGGGAATCGGCTGCGGAAGTTACACCTGTATTTATTTTATTGATTATCATTTCACCCTCGATCAGATGCATCAGAAAACCGGGCATGTGACATAAACCTCCTGTAGATCATAAGTTAAAAAAATAATAGTGAGTTTCCATGGGGATGTCAAGCCGGAGAAAAGAATATTGACGGATGCCGAAAAAGAATATAAAGTTAGCGTTAGAAATAAAGTATCGAAAAGAAAGAGGAGGTACTTATGGGAACAAAGATCTGTCCGATATGTGATGGAAAAGTAAACAGTATTAATTTTTGTAAAACCTGTAAACGGTTTGTAACACCGATAGAAACCAGCCACAGCTTTTATCTGAACGAAAGACGAGAGCCTGAAGATTATCAGAGAGAGTATCAATATAGTGGGGATGTATCGGACTACAGTGCGGACAAACCTGAAGTTGAGGATGAAGTAACGGATTGCCATGATGAGTTTGAAACCGAGCTTCCGAAATGGGCGAATCGGACTCCGACATCGGCAAACCCTATGCCGAATCTGGATACGACCTATACGACAAAGAAAAAGAAATCGAAAAAAGCAGAGAGTGTGATCTCTGGCCTGCTTTTTCTGGCTGCGATTGGAGTATGCTTCCGGATGAGCAGCTTGTGGGATGCATGGCAACAGTACCGGGATAAGCAGAAGATGCAGGAATCTCTGGATGAATTACATGAGATGCTGGATGAACAGGATGAGAAAAACTATGTAGATGAGAACGGATACAGCTACCGCTATATCTATCAGCCGGGAGAAACCACGGATTATGGCACAGACAGTCTGGTTGGCTTATCAGCCGATGAAGTGTATGACCGGGGAGAAGCCTGTGATGGTGTGGCTCATTATGAGGGCGTCACCAGTGATGAGCTGGAGGCTGCTTTTTTACAGAATGCAGAGGAAGATGACATTTTATTTGAAGATACAAGTACAGGGACTGCCGGGAATCTGAGTTTGTATGAATACTCGTATCAAAACGGAGATACATTTACATACTATAATAAAGAAAAGTATATTTCAGATGACGAATATGGCATTGATGTGAGCATAAACAGTGATCTGAATACACAGGCGATCCACTCTGTCCGAATATGGCAGTATCCGCCGGATGTCGATGATGGTTTCTGTCTGGATCAGATCTATGAAGATCTGGTAATGGCACTTGAGGATGAAACGCTTCAGGGCGACAGTCTGGAACGGACAACAGAGATGATCCGCTCCTATCAGGAAAAGGAGTATTCTGCGGATGATTCCAGTGCAAATTATACAGACCTTCAGATCGGAAAATGGAGCCTGACGATCAGCAGAGGAGAAACCTCTCTTGGTATTGCGATGGACTATCTGGGTGAATAGAAAGGTTAAATCTTCATGAACAAAAGCAGTACCATCTTGAAAGCCGGGAAAAACGTGGTTATAATGGATGCGGAATTGCCGGAAATATATACAAAAGAAGAATACAGCAGGCAGGCTGTATAAAAAGGAGGTTCTGATTGGACAACAATTTACCTGATAACAGTAATAACAACAATAATAACAATAATAACAATAATAATGGAAATAAGGGAAGAAACAATCGCTCGATCATGGTGATCCTGGTTATTTCCATTTTACTGACATTTTTATTCTGGCGCGTATTTGACCGGGTGTCATCCGGCAGGGAAGAGGAAGTCACATATGGTCAGTTTATCGAGATGTTAGATAAGGGCGAGGTTGGTTCCGTAAAGATCTATGGAAGCAAGATCGTATTTGAAAATAATGCCGATGATAAGGTGATCAGTAAGACAAAATATACTGCAACCAGAATATCGGATGACAGTCTGGCAGAGAAGCTTCGTCAGGCAAAGACGAAATATGGAACAGAATATGAAGGCATTGATGAGAGCGGAAGTGCCATGGTTGGCACGATCATTTCTTACATTGTAATGATCGTTGCATTCTATCTGTTGTTGTCGATGATCATGAAGCGAAGCGGCGGTGTAGGTAGAGCAAATGCGAAGATTTACGTTGAGAAGAAAACAGGTGTTACCTTTGCGGATGTTGCCGGAGAGGAAGAGGCTAAGGAATCTCTGACAGAGATGGTCGATTTCCTTCATAATCCAAAGAAATATCTGGATATCGGTGCGAAGCTGCCAAAGGGTGCGCTGCTTGTCGGCCCTCCGGGAACCGGTAAAACCCTGCTTGCAAAAGCTGTGGCAGGTGAGGCAAATGTACCATTTTTCTCCATGTCCGGATCCAGCTTTGTAGAGATGTATGTCGGTGTGGGGGCTTCCCGTGTCAGAGATCTGTTCAAACAGGCGACACAGATGGCACCATGTATTATATTTATTGATGAGATCGACGCAATTGGAAGAAGCAGAGATTCCAGACATGGTGGAGATTCCGAACTGGAGCAGACCCTGAATCAGCTTCTTGCGGAGATGGATGGCTTTGATACATCAAAGGGTATTGTGATCCTTGCGGCAACGAACCGCCCGGAGGTACTGGATAAGGCACTTCTTCGTCCGGGACGATTTGACCGCAGAGTTATCGTAGAGAAGCCGGATCTGAAGGGAAGAATCGATACACTGAAGGTTCATTCCAAGAATGTCAAGATGGATGAAACGGTTGATCTTCATGAACTGGCACTTGCAACTTCAGGTGCGGTTGGTGCGGATCTTGCAAATATCATAAATGAGGGAGCGCTGGCAGCCGTCAGAGATGGCAGAAGTCTGGTTTCCCAACAGGATCTGATCGGTGCGGTAGAGGTTGTATTTGCCGGCAAAGAGAAAAAGGATCGTCTGCTCAGCAAAGAAGAAAAACAGATCGTTGCTTATCATGAAGTCGGACATGCATTACTCGCTGCAATTCAGAAACACACGGAGCCAATCCAGAGGATTACGATCGTTCCAAGAACCATGGGTTCTCTGGGCTACGTATGGCAGGTTCCGGAAGAAGAAAAATATCTGGAATCCAAGAAAGAGCTGGAAGCAGAGCTTATAACCCTGCTTGGCGGACGTGCAGCGGAAGAATTGAAATTTGACTCTGTAACGACAGGAGCATCAAATGATATTGAGAAGGCGACCAAGACCGCCAGGGCTATGATAACCATGTATGGTATGTCAGATAAATTCGGTATGGTGCAGCTTGAATCAATAGAAGGACAGTATCTGGACAGAAATCTTGCCCTTCAGTGTTCCGATGAGACTGCAACCAAGATCGATAAGGAGATCCGTGATATGCTGCGAGATTCCTATAATAAAGCAAAGAAACTTTTGTCTGCCCATATGGCAGCTTTGGATTCTATCGCCAGCTTTCTTATAGAACATGAAACGATCACCGGCAAAGAATTCATGTCAATTCTTGCTCAGGTGGAACCACAGAGATAAATAGAAAAACTGAATGCAACAGCATTTGCTAATGATTAACGAAAAGCCACTGCCATATATCGCAGTATACACATGTTATTCCGCAAGACGCTTGCGCTCTGTTCCTCGGCGTAGCGGTACATAAAGTTGCAAAAGACGCAACTTAAGTACCGACGCTCGGAAAGGCTTGCTTCATAACAGTGTATGCTGTGATATATGCCGGTGACTTTTGATATTGTTATCTGAAAATGCTGTTGCATTCAGTTTTTTATGCCTGTTGGGCTCTATCTGAAAACAAGAATTATTTAAAATTGAAGCTGGTCGAGGTTTTTGCCGTAGGCCGGGAGGAAGTCAGACAGAAAGCGTTCAACCTCCGGAAGGTCGGCAGCCAGCTTGTCGACAGCGATCTTTGTGGATTCGTAGGCGCTGGAGAATTCCGGATTGCCGACAGAGGTTTCTTCCATACATTTGATAAGAGCAGATAGTTTATCTGCCGCTTTTACAAGCTTCCAGATATATTCATCTCCGGACTGGCGGAAGAAGAGTGGTTCATACTGTGGTTTCATTTCATCCGGCAGTTTGTTTAACAGCTTGTAGCAGGCTGTTTTCTCGATCATTTTAAAGGATTCCTTGATAGCATCGTTATAATACTTGACCGGTGTCGGCATATCACCGGTTATGATCTCTGAAGCGTCATGGTATAGTCCGATCAGAGCAGCCCGCTCCGCATTCAGATCCTTTTCATAATAGGTATTGCCGATCACGGCAAGTGCATGAGCGATAATGCTGACTTCCAGACTGTGCTCACACAGATTTTCTTCTCTGGTATTCCGCATCAACGCCCAGCGGTCGATGTATTTCATCCTTGAAATCATAGCAAAAAAATTATATTCCATCGTTATCTCCTTATTAAATAATTGTGAATATATCTGCAAAAAAATAAGAAAGTAAATTATATTTGGACAGTTTGACTTACCAAAACAGGGGCATTTGAGTCCGCCGGTACTCACATTTCGTACTTAGTGAGTGCTTGCACGAGCTTAGAACGAAAGCGCACCCCTGTGGTGTGATGGTGCATTAGCAGCATCTTAGTACCGCTGCAGGAGTAACTGAGACCTTAGCGAGGCTTAGCCGAGGTTAGTTCGAAGTTACACAGAGTGGAAACGAGTGGGAACGTCCCCTGGTTGGTAAGGTCAAAAGTGTCCAAATATATTATGCTATTTCCATCTTTTGCAGATATATTCACAGGTTAGCTCACTCCTTGTGGAAAAATCCGTACACCGCTTCGGCGGCATTCCGGTTCATGGATGGCGCCTGCATCAGTTCTTCGATGGATGCCTCCCGGATCCTTGAAATATCCTTGAAGTACCCCATCAGATCCTTTCGTCTGGCAGGGCCGATGCCCGGTATATCCTCAAGGATAGAATGTACCTGAGATTTGCTCCTGAGGCTTCTGTGATATTCGATGGCAAAACGGTGGGCTTCGTCCTGCAAACGGGTAACCATGTCAAATGCCTGTGTATTCTTTGGAAATTCCACTTCTTTATTGTTATAATACAGTCCTCTGGTCCGGTGGTAGTCATCCTTTACCATACCGCAGACCGGAATATTCAGATGTAGTTCGTCAAGAACCTCCAGGGCAATGTTGACCTGTCCCTTACCACCATCCATCATAAGGATGTCAGGATAGACCTTAAAACGTTCATCGGTAAATCGTCTTGTCAGAACCTCGCGCATACTGGCGTAGTCATCCGGTCCGTCGATCGTTCTTAATTTGAATTTGCGGTATTCATTTGGCCTGGCTTTTCCATTTTCAAAGACCACCATCGAAGCAACCGAATGGTAGCCGCTGATGTGCGAGATATCGAAGGCTTCCAGCCGTTTGGCAGATGGGACACCGATCAGTTCTGCCAGTTCCTTTGCAGCACCTTCTGTTCGAGCCTGCTCCCGTTTCAGCTTTTCAGTATCCTGTGTCAGAACAAGAAAAGCATTGTCACGCGCAAGCTTTAACAGCTTAGCTTTGTCACCTTTTTGAGGTGTGAGGATGTGTACCAGATTTCCCCGTCGTTCGCTTAAGTATTGTTCGATCAGCTCCTGCTCATTTACTTCATGCTCCAGAATGATCTCCTTAGGGAGAAATGGAGTAGAAGCGTAATACTGTTTTAAAAATGCAGCCATAATATCTCCATAAGATTCCGACTGCACACCGGTCATATGAAAATGTTCTCTGCCGATCATCTTGCCGTTTCGGATGAAAAAGACCGAGATAACGCCTTCGTTCATGTTGTTGGTAGCCATCGCGATCACGTCACGGTCATCGGTTGTTGTGTTGTCAACACGCTGCTTTGATGCGATGTGCTTGATGCTTTCGATCAGATCACGAACCTCTGCCGCCTGTTCAAATTCCATATCGGCTGCCAACTGTTTCATCTTTTCTTCCAGTTCTTTTACCGTCTGCTGGTGATGCCCGGTCAGAAAATGGATTGCCTGTCCCACCTGTCTGCTGTAGTCCTCTTTTGAGATGTAACCCTGACAGGGAGCCTTGCACTGTCCGATGTGGTAATACAGACATGGACGATCCAGCCCTGTTTCCTGTGGCAGCTTTTTGTTGCAGCTTCGCAGATGATATAGTTTTTTTAACAGATCAATGGTATCCTTGACAGCACCTGCATTAGTATAAGGACCAAAATATCTGGCGTGATCCCGGTGCATCTGATGCGAGAACAGAATACGAGGGAAATCCTCGTTGACTGTGATCTTGATGTATGGATAGCTTTTGTCATCCGTAAGCATTGTATTGTAGTGCGGACGGTGTTCTTTGATCAGATTACATTCCAGCACCAGTGCTTCAATTTCAGATTCGCAGATGATATATTCAAACCACGCGATGTGGCTGACCATTTTTTCGATTTTAGGTGAGCGTTTATATCCTGACTGAAAATACTGGTGTACCCGGTTATACAGATCAATGGCTTTGCCGACATAGATGATTTCATCGGTCTTGTTATGCATCAGATAGACACCCGGTGTATGAGGCAGTTTTTTTAATTCTTCTTCAAAATTAAACATACTTTGAATTCATATCCTTTCCGCTGCGTATTCTAAAAACAGCAGATTCACACATAGAAATCAGTATAACATAAGATTCAGAAAACAGGTGGCTTTTTTTCTGAAAAAATAAATTGATGAATTGACGATAAATAGGTTGTAGAATATAATGAAACAAGAACTGAAACTAGGGAAAACAGGAGGAGAAGATGGTTTATAGTATAACAGTATCCAAACTCATAGAGAAAATGAATCTGAAGAATTATACACCGGAGATCGATACCGATAAGGTGCTGATCCAGGATCCGGGTATGAACCGCCCGGCGGTACAGTTTGGAGGATTCTTTGAACATTTTGATGCAGGACGTATCCAGATATGCGGAAATGTAGAACATGCCTATATTGCGGCGATGCATACAGAGGAAGAAAATATCAAGATCATAAATGAATTTTTCTCATATAAGCCGCCGTGTCTGATATTCTGCAGAGATCTGGAACCATATGAATTTATTATAGAAGCAGGAAAGAAACACGGAGTGCCTGTCCTCACATCAAGTGCTGTTACATCTGCATTTGTTCATGAGGTAGATCGTTGGCTCCATGTAGAACTGGCACCAAGAATATCCGTACATGCTGTACTGGTCGATGTATACGGCGAAGGTGTTCTGATCATGGGTGAGAGTGGTATCGGTAAATCGGAGGCTGCTCTGGAGCTGATCAAGAGAGGGCACCGTCTGGTTGCAGATGATGTGGTTGAGATCAAGAAGGTCAGTGATGCGACGCTGGTTGGACGAGCACCGGATATTACCAGACATTTTATCGAGCTGCGTGGTATTGGAATCATTGACGTAAAATCACTGTTTGGTGTAGAATGTGTAAAGCTGGATCAGAACATCGATCTGGTCATCAATCTGGAAGAGTGGAGCAAGGATACGGAGTATGACCGTCTGGGACTGGAAGACCAGTACACGGAATTTCTTGGAAATAAAGTCGTAAGTCATAATATTCCGATCCGTCCGGGCAGAAATATCGCGATCATTGTTGAATCTGCAGCGGTTAACCATAGACAGAAGAAGATGGGATATAATGCGGCACAGGAATTATATAACAGAGTGACGCAGAATATTATGAAGGGCAATGCAAATAAGGAGGAGCAGTAGAAAAATGGCAAACTATGTATTTGGAGTAGATATCGGAGGAACAACCGTAAAGATCGGTCTGTTTACAACACAGGGTGAGATGGTTGAGAAATGGGAGATCACAACAAGAACAGATGAAGGCGGAAAATATATCTTAAGCGATATCGCAGCATCTGTTGAAGATAAACTGGCAGAGAAAAGGATCGAGAAGTCTGATGTAGCAGGTGTTGGAATGGGTGTTCCGGGTCCTGTAAAGGCAGACGGCACGGTTATCAAATGTGTAAACCTTGGATGGGGAATCTTCAATGTAGAAGAAGAACTCAGCAAATTATTAGACCTTCCTGTAAAAGCCGGAAATGATGCAAACATGGCAGCGCTCGGTGAGATGTGGCAGGGCGGCGGAAAAGGCCATAAGGATATCGTAATGGTAACACTTGGAACCGGTGTCGGCGGCGGTATTATTTTAAATGGAAAGATGCTCGCGGGAACCAACGGTGCAGGCGGTGAGATCGGACATATTTGCGTAAATGACGACGAGACAGAAGTATGCGGATGTGGTAACAAGGGCTGTCTGGAACAGTATACATCAGCAACCGGTATCGTTCGTATGGCAAAGATCATTTTAAATACAACAGACAAGCCATCCAAGCTTCGTCAGATCCAGTACATTTCAGCAAAAGAGATCTTTGATGCAGCAAAAGAAGGTGATGAGCTTGCAGCAACACTGGTAGAAAATCATGGAAAGGTTCTTGGAAAAGCACTTGCCCAGATCGCATGTGTAGTAGATCCTGAAATCTTCGTAATCGGTGGTGGCGTATCCAGAGCAGGAGATATCCTGATCGATACAACTGCAAAATATTTTGCACAATATGCATTTCATGCATGCAGACAGACCAAGTTTGCACTTGCTACACTTGGTAACGATGCGGGTATGTATGGTGGTGCGTGCAGTATACTGAATCAGTAAAAGTATTAAGTAAACTATGTGAAATTACATAAATCGGGTTGAAACGCCCTGAAAATTCTATACATTTTTAATATTGAATTCTAAAAGCCTTTAATGTATGATATTGTATGGTAGTGTTTGAGATTTTGAGAAATCAACTGGAACAGCATGCAAAACCTTATGTTAAAGGCTTTGTTTTGTCTATCAGGTTTATAAGATTCTTGAGAATCCGGAATAAAAACAGGTCAGGAGTTTAAAATTATATGACATCGTTTTATGAGAGCGCAGCAGCGATCACAGGAGAAAACAGAATAAAAACAAAAGAACCTTTGAACCGATATACAACCTTCCGGATCGGTGGAAAAGCAGATTTTATTGCTGAACCGGAGAAACCGGAGCAGATCGCAGAGCTTGCAGACCTCTGTAAAAAGGAAAAAGTTCCGTTTTTTATTATGGGAAATGGAAGCAACTTACTGGTATCAGATGCTGGCTATCGTGGAATGATCATTCATATAGCAGATGGAATGTCTAGGATCACGGTGGAAGGAACAAGGATCACTGCGCAGGCAGGTGCATCCCTGATTAAAACTGCGGTAACAGCAAAACAGCACGGACTGACCGGAATGGAATTTGCATCTGGTATACCGGGTAGCGTTGGCGGTGCTGTTTATATGAATGCAGGAGCATATGGCGGAGAGATGAAGCATATTATCACATCTGTAAAGGTGCTGGATCAGGATGGACAGATCTATGAGATCGCGGGTGCAGATATGGAATTCGGCTACCGCCACAGCAAGGCAGAACAGGATGGCCTGGTTGTGCTGGAAGCTGTAATTGAACTTCAGACCGGAGATATGGATAAGATAGATGAAGAGATGAAACGGCTGGCAGAAGCGAGAATCTCAAAGCAGCCACTGGAATATCCGTCGGCAGGATCAACTTTTAAACGACCGGAGGGATATTTTGCAGGAAAGCTGATCATGGATGCGGGACTTCGCGGTTATACTGTAGGAGGAGCTCAGGTATCAGAGAAGCATTGTGGTTTTGTGGTGAACAAAGGCGGCGCAACGGCGGCTGATGTTATGCAGTTGGTAGACGATGTAAAGAAAAAAGTAAAAGACAGTTCCGGTGTGGATCTGGAGCTTGAGATAAAGACACTGGGGGCATTCTAGGATGAGATTTGTAATTGTGACAGGAATGAGCGGCGCAGGAAAGACAACAGCGATGAAAACGCTGGAGGATGCAGGATACTTCTGTGTGGATAATCTTCCAATCCAGCTTATTAAGCGTTTTGCGGAAATTGCATATGATGAACAGATTCAAGTTGATAACGTGGCGATCAGTGTCGATATCCGGAGTGGAAGAGCGTTAAGCCAGTTGAATGCCTGCTTAAATGACATGAAAGAAAATGGATACCAGTATGAGATCCTGTTTATGGAATGTTCAGATGAGAAACTGGTAAAACGGTTCAAGGAAACAAGAAGGAATCATCCATTATCTGCAAAGAACGGAAGGATCATAGATGGTATCAAAAAAGAAAGAGAACTGATTGGCTTTATCAAGGATGAAGCCGATTATATCATAGATACAACGAATTTGTTGGTTCGGGAGTTTAAATCTGAACTGGATAAGATCTTTGTGCAGAATATGGAATATGGGAATTTTATCATTACCATTATGTCATTTGGCTTCAAATATGGAATCCCAAGAGATTCGGATATTGTGCAGGATGTAAGATTCCTGCCAAATCCTTATTATGATGAAGAATTGAGACCACTGACCGGAAATGATAAGGTGATTCAGGATTATGTCATGAACTGTAAGGAAGGACCGGAATTTCTGGATAAATTTATAGATCTGGTACAGTTCCTGATTCCGAATTATATTAAAGAAGGCAAGAACCAGCTTGTTATCTCGATCGGCTGTACCGGTGGCAAACACCGTTCTGTAACGATCGCGAATGAAGTATATAGTCGTCTGCAGAAATCCACATACACTGTGAGAATATATCACCGTGATATCGGAAAAGATGCAGTCGTAAAGAAATTGTAGAACAGGAGTGAGACATATGTCCTTTTCCTCGGAAGTAAAAGCAGAACTTGCGAAGAATATCAGCAGTGCCAGACACTGCAGGATCGCAGAGCTTTCAGGAATGATGTCGATGGTGGCAGATGTATGGTACAGGAATGGTTCACTCTTTAAACTCTGTATAACGACAGAACGCAGTATTATAGCAAAGACGATGGCAGCTTTGATCAAGGTATTATTTGATATCCGTATGGAATGTTCCGTAAAAAGAACCGGGAGCAACAGCCGAATCTACCGGATGGTGTTAGATCAGCAACAGGAGATCGAACGGATGATGCAGACACTGAAGCTCTCGCCTGATTTTGGGATATCTCAGAATGGCGTAGCAAAGGTAAGCTGTCAGGATATGACAGTCAACCGGATGGTTGTGCAGCAGCAATGCTGCAAACGGGCATTTATCAAAGGTGTATTTATGACATCCGGATCGGTCAGTGATCCGAAGAAAGGATATCATCTGGAGATCGTCTGTAATAATGAGGATCGTGCCGGAATGATCGGGAAGATCATGGCGGAGCTTGATATCGAAAGCCGTGTCATTGCCAGAAAAAAGTATAGTGTCTGTTATATAAAGGATGGAACCATGATCGTTGATATGTTGAACATCATGGGCGCTCACATTTCTTTAATGAATATGGAAAATGTGAGAATATTAAAAGATATAAGTAATAATGTAAACCGCAGGGTAAATTGCGAAGCAGCGAATCTGAATAAAACAGTCAGTGCGGCTGTCCGACAGATCCAGGATATCAATTATGTGATAGAAACAAGAGGTATCACATATCTTCCGGATAATCTGCGGAGTCTTGCAGAACTCCGGCTGGAAGAACCGGATGCGTCGCTGAAAGAATTAGGCGAGATGATGAATCCTCCCATTGGAAAATCGGGAGTCAATCATAGATTAAGAAAAATAAGTGAAATAGCAGAAGACCTAAGACAAAAGTCGTATGTGTAGGAGGAAAAAATGTTAGAAAGAACAGTTAAGGTAGCCATGACCGAAGGAACCGAAGAAAGACCAGTGGCAGTGCTTGTACAGATCGCAAGTCAGTATGAGAGCCAGATCCATCTTGTATCAGATGACAAAAAAATCAATGCCAAGAGCATTATGGGCATGATGAGTATGGGATTTACAGAAGGACAGGAGATTACGGTCATTGCAGATGGAAAAGATGAAGCAGCAGCAGTAAAGGAGATCTCAGAATATCTGACAGCGAATGCATAAAATCTTCTGTTAATTAATTGGTGTTTTTATTGCACGCTTTGGTTGAATGTGATAAAATCAGATTATTAATGGATATGTGTCATCGGAGGAAGCAGATATGGGATTTTTTGATGGGATTTTTAAGAAAATACCTTTCGTGTCCAGATTCTCGAAAAAGAAAGCGCCGGTTAATAATGTAGAGTTACAGTATAACAAGGCTATGAATCTTATGGATAATGGTGATTCTGAAGAATCTGTTAAGATACTGGAACAGGTTGCAGATATCGGTATTATGGATACCCAGTACAAATCATATGGAGATGATGCCCTTCTCGCACTTGCTGAGTTTTATGAAAAGGGTGTTTACCGCAACGCAAAAATAAATGTAGATATGAACAAGTCTACAAAATACTACGAGAAGTATGTGAATCAGAACCGTGATGGTGATGTGATATACAAGCTTGCTAAGATGATGCTGGAAATCCAGAATTTTTCAAAGGCAATCAAGTACTTCGAGATGGCAGCAACGGATTATGGTATCAAGGCAGCATACATGAGCCTTGGTTCTATTTATGAAAGCGGTCTGAACCGGATTGATGAATATGGAAATAAGAGTGATTTCGTCGTTCCTGTTGATCTGGAAAAGGCAATGCAGTGGTATAAGAAGCTTGCTGATGCCGGTGATGCAAAGGCAAGGGCATCTTATGAGCGCGTGTTATATGCAAGCACACATGAAGACAGTCTGGAATTTGAGGAAAAAGATAAGCTGTATACGGAGATTTCCCAGAGAAGAAAAGAAAAGGGAAAAGAGCCACGATATAAGGTGATCGAGGCATCCAGGTTACAGTATCAGTATTCCTATGTACACAATCAGGTGGAAGGATATATCCACAAACTTCCAAAAGACTGGGTAAAGACGATTAATGAGTCAACCGGTGAAGAATATTACGCACCAAGCCTTACATATAAAGACTTTGCAATCTATGTTTATTATGACAGTATACCAAAGGATTCTAAGAAGACGTTGGAAAACTATCTGAGATATTGTAATGATGCATTTGACGAAGATTTACAGTTGAAAGCATATATTACAGAGTATGCAGATGGTATCTGCACGACATACTACCATAAGGATATGGAAAAGGGTATTGTTTCATTTGCGTTCTATCAGGGAAGACGACTGGCATGTATGCGTTTCGTATGTGCAACGATGGAGATCATTGAACAGTACGAGGAGATTATCTTCGAGGTAGCAAACTCATTTGCATTTATTGATCCGACACTGGTCAGTGAAGAAAGTGCAAACCGGAGAGATATGCAGTATTACAATGAAGCAATCTACTGTTACTATCTGGAAGATTATGAAGGTGCCATGAAGGCTGCAAAGCAGGCACTGAAGTTTGGAAGCATCAAAGCAAGTTATCTGCTTGTAGAGCTATACTATGATGAGGACAGCCCATACCGTGATCTGGAAAAGACGATTAGTTATGCAAAGCAGTTGTTTGAAGCGACGAAGGATCCGGAACTTGCGTTCCTGATTGGTAATGTATACGATCAGCAGATGAAAGATTACATGAAAGCTTTGAACTGGTACGAGAATGCAGAACGGCTGGGACATAAGCGAGTTGCATTCTATCTGGGACGTATTTATTATTATGGATTACTCCGTACCAAGAGAGATGGAAGAAAGGCTCTGGAATATTTCAAGAAGGCAAGAGAGAACGGTATACCGGAAGCAGAAGGTTATATCAAGGATCTTGAGGAATTGAAGGGTGAAGATCTCCAGACGGCCGTTGAGAAATGGGAAAGAGCGGTTCAGGCAGGAAGTGAATCTGCAGCAATTAAGATCGCAATGATGAAACAACAGCAGATTTTCTATATAGCAACGCCGTACGAGATTGAGAAAGCATATCTGGAAGCACTTGGACTTGGAAGTGCCAGAGCAGGATATGAACTTGGACGTATCTATCAGCTTCAGGAGAAACAGGAAAACTATAAGGGCGAGATCAAGAGTATCAAGTATTTTGAGAAAGCCTTTAATGCGAACTTTGATGACTGGGATAAGGAAAATCTGTTCAGAGTTATTAATTACAAGGTTGAAAAGGGACTCGATAACGAAGAGGCTATCAAGCTCTATATCGAAAATGCAAGTATGGGTTACGTTCCGGCTATCGAAAAGCTGTTTGAACTGGTTCCGTTTACAACACAGCAGATCTGGAGTTTGTATGATGCACTGATCGAGCTGGCAGAGACCGGTGATGAGACTGCTATCGTAGCGATGAACAAACTGGAAATGCATTATGTAGATCTGATTATCCGTGAACCGGGTAAGGGACAGAAGATTGTGGAGAACAAGTTTTTCCGCTTATGTGTTCCAAAAGAATGTTCAGCAACGATCAATGATGAAGGCGGTACGATCAAGCTCGCCGATTCTGTTGTTGAATTTGCGGTGGCTGAGATGCCTGTCAATGCGACAGCAGAGCAGGATTATCTGAAGATTTATAAACTGATTGTATCAGAATATCTGCCAGATGAGAATGCAGAGGTTATTATTGCGAACTCCAGAATGATCGGTTCTGCGATCAGAAGTTCGAAGGATAACATCCATACATACAGTATTCTTTTGATCAGCTCAAAGAATCAGTATATCTTTAAGCTTAGTTCGAAGGACAGACGGGAGATGATGCAGTTCAAAGATGTATTGAACACGATTGCAAAATCTCTGGTTGAGACTGGTGAGATCTACAAAGCAACAGGTGAAAACAGAAAGAACATTGGTCTTGCATTCCTTCTTAAGGCAAATGAGAATGGATTCCTTTCGATAGGAAAAGATGCTTAATAGAATTTAGAACAATATGTTTTAAAGCAGTATCTTGCCCGGAGAATAATTCTTCGGGCAAGTGTCTGTTGAAGCAGCATGTAGAAATGACAAATGTGTTTGTCGTAGAGGTGAGTACAAATGTTTAGAAATATCATGAACAATCTGGCAACATGGTATGAGATTGGAGAAAATAAAGCAGCACTCATTAGAGGAGGAAAGTTTGTAGGAAAGACATGGGCAGCCCTTGATTTTGCTACAGGTTTTTTTGATGAACACATTCTTATCGATCTGGAGCAGTATCCGGATTTTTGTCAGTATATTTCAAAGGAGAGAAAGCCGGAGAAACTACATGCGAAATTAACAACTTCATTGGATAAATATGACTTTCAGGGAAAGTTATTGATTTTTGATAATGTACAGCTTAGTACAATGGCGGTTCCGAATCTGGTAGAATATGCCAGGGTAAGCAGCGGCGTGCGAATCTGTATGCTTGCAACAGTGAATGGAATGTTGCCGGGTGAAGCAGAATGCCAGGATGATCTCTTTGTGTATGAGTTAACGCCGATGACCTTTGATGAGTTTTTAAAGGCAGGAAAAGGCAGAAAGCTCTGGAAGTACATTGAGAACCAGAGACTGGAAGGATTGCCGGAGGAGGTACGGGCAAGCGTAGATACGATGCTGGATGCATTTTTAGTGACCGGGGGAATGCCGGAAGCGGTAAATGCATATTACAAAAATGAAAATTTTGAAGAAGTTGACGGTATTTTGCAAAAAACACTTGACAAGATGACCGAATATATAGTAAAAGTAACACCGAAGAAACTTTTAACAAAGGTGATGCTGATCTGGAACAGTATTCCTGTTCAGCTTACCAAAGAGAATAAAAAGTTTATGTACGGATACGTAGATCCAAAGGCGAGAGCCAGAGAGTATGAGTCGTCAGTTGACCATCTTGTACGGATCGGAGTTGTCCGTCAGGTGTACCGTGTAAAACATGGTATATTGCCACTTGCAGAGCAGGTGGATGAAAAGTCCTTTGAGATCTATCATTTGGATCATGGACTTTTAAGGATTATGGCAGGCATTCATTATTATGATATAGATCAGACCAATATCGTTGATACGATGGATGGCATGATAGCCGAGCAGTATGCGATGGAAGAATTATATGCGAATAAGAATATTGGCAGGTTGTTCTTCTGGATATCATCTGCAACAGCGAAGGTTGATTTTGTGTATGAAGGTGATGGTGAGGTTGTACCGGTTGATGTACAGACAGAGCCACATACGAAGGCACAGAGTTCCAAGGTGTTCAAGCAGAGATATAACAATGCAACGTCTATCAGAATTTCAACAGATGACATGTATATGAATAACGGACTTTTAAATGTTCCGCTATACGGCATCTGGAACTTTTAACAAACGCCGAAATAGCTCAGTTGGTAGAGCAACGCATTCGTAATGCGTGGGTCGAGGGTTCGAGTCCCTTTTTCGGCTTTGAACCTTATACCCCGAAACCTAAGAGAAAGCAAGGGATTCGGGGTATTTTTATGTCTTAAAATGGTTTTAGGGGCAGTTTAGGGGTAGAATTATGAAATTAAATTATAATAAAGCAGAGGTATTATCCGTTTTTAATGGATGATAAAAATAATCGCAATTTTTCTCAGGTAACTGCTTTCTTGGGTGTTGGCAAAAAGGGCAAAATGAAATACAATAAAAAGATGGATAATATTTAGAATAAAATCGGAGATGAAACGTTTCATGAACATGAACTGGTATAAACATTTGAAAACGATCAACCATCATAAGTGGCTGGTTATGAAAAACTGCTTCCGGGTAGGCTTATATAAACAGGGACTGCTGCATGATCTGTCCAAATACTCATGGGCGGAGTTTTCAGTGGGTGTGAAGTATTATCAGGGAGACCGAAGCCCGAATGATGCGGAACGAGAGGATAAAGGCTATACAAGTGCCTGGCTGCACCATAAAGGAAGAAATAAGCATCATCTGGAATACTGGGTAGATTACAGCACCGATCATTCCGGTGCGTTAGCGGGCTGTAAAATGCCGGAAAAATATGTAGTTGAGATGTTCTGTGACCGGATTGCAGCAAGTAAGAATTATAATAAAGAGAAGTATAACGATTCTTTCCCATTGGAATATTTCAGAAAAGGTAAGGCTAGAAAGAATCATCTGCTCCATCCGGAAACGGATGCATTGCTTGAGAGTCTGCTGGTTATGCTGGCAGAAAAAGGGGAAGATTATACTTTTGACTATATACGGCGGGAAGTATTGCATAATAAAAAACCGAAGAAAAATAGAAATAAGATCGTTATTGACAGTAACGTCAGACTGGAGAAAGTAAACAAACGGAAGAGAGGCTGAAAAGCCGGAGGGATAAATATGGATTTTACACATTTACATGTGCATACAGAATATAGCTTGCTGGATGGATCGGCGAAGATCAAGAGTCTGGTAAAGCGTGCGAAGGAACTGGGGTATGATTCACTTGCGATTACCGATCATGGCGTTATGTATGGAGTTATTGATTTTTATGAGGCAGCAAGGGCAGAGGGAATCAAGCCGATCATAGGCTGCGAGATCTATGTCAGTCCGGGGTCACGATTTGACCGTGAGAATACCAGAGGTGAGGAACGATATTATCATCTGGTGCTGCTCGCAGAGAACAATCAGGGATATAAGAACCTGTCTAAGATCGTATCCAGAGGATTTACGGAGGGCTTTTATTATAAGCCAAGAGTAGATCTGGAAGTGCTGGAACAATACCATGAGGGCATTATCGCGCTTTCAGCCTGTCTGGCGGGGGAGGTTGCCGTCAATTTAAGAAAGAATAACTATGAAGGAGCGAAAGAGGCAGCACTCCGTCATTTGAAGATATTTGGAGAAAACAACTATTTCCTTGAGATGCAGGATCATGGGCTGGCAGAACAGGCAACGGTAAATGCGGGTGTTATGCGGTTGTCCAAAGAGCTGGGTATTCCGATGGTCGTAACGAATGATTCTCACTATATACTTGCGGAGGATTGGGAGGCACACGATATCCTTCTGTGTATCCAGACAAACCGGAAGGTACATGAAGAAGATCGTATGCGCTATACAGGTGGACAGTATTATCTGAAATCCAAGGAAGAAATGTATGAGCTTTTCCCTTATGCGAAGGAGGCTCTTGCAAATACACAGAAGATTGCAGACCGTTGTAATGTAGAGATCGTATTTGGCGAGCAGAAGGTGCCGGAATTTGATGTGCCGGATGGACTGACGGCCGAGGAGTATCTGGAAAGGCTCTGTATGGAGGGAATCAGGAAGCGTTATAACCCGGTAACACCGGAGTTGATGGAGCGTCTGACCTATGAGATCAATACGATCAAGAAAATGGGATATGTAGATTATTTTCTGATCGTATCGGACTTTATAAGATATGCAAAGGATCATGGGATTGCTGTCGGACCCGGTCGTGGATCTGCGGCAGGCAGTATCGTAGCCTATTGCCTTGAGATCACAAATATTGATCCAATCCGTTATAACTTACTGTTTGAACGATTCCTGAACCCGGAGCGTGTATCCATGCCTGATATCGACGTGGATTTTTGTTACGAGAGAAGGCAGGAAGTTATCGATTATGTTGTCCGTAAATATGGAAAAGAAAAGGTCGTACAGATCGTAACCTTCCAGACGATGGCGGCACGAAATGTTATCCGTGATGTTGGTCGCGCACTGGATCTCCCATATGCACTTTGTGATGCGGTAGCAAAGACGATCCCGATGGAGATCGGCATGAATATTGACACAGCTCTGAAGGTTAGCAAGGATCTGAAAGAGATGTATGAGGAAAATGCAGATGTCAAACAGTTGATCGATATGGCAAGAAAGTTAGAGGGACTTCCAAGAAATACCGGTATGCATGCGGCCGGGGTCGTGATCGGCAGAGATTCTATCGATGAATATGTACCGCTTGCAAGAGGCGGTGATGATTCGATCATCACCCAGTTTACAATGACAACGATCGAGCGATTAGGACTTCTGAAAATGGACTTTCTTGGACTTCGTACTCTGACCGTTATTCAGGATGCAGTAAAGTTTATAAAGCAGGAGACCGGCGTTGATATTGATATCGATCATATCGATTATGATGATAAAAAGGTATTCGAGTTGATTACGTCAGGTAAGACAGAGGGTATCTTCCAGCTTGAAAGTTCCGGTATGAAGAACTTCATGAAGGAGTTAAAGCCTCAGAGTCTGGAAGATGTCATAGCCGGAATCTCTCTGTACCGCCCGGGACCTATGGATTTTATTCCAAACTATATCAATGGTAAGGAACATCCGGAGAAGATTACCTATGACGTGCCGGAGCTTCAGGAGATTCTGGAACCAACCTATGGCTGTATTGTATATCAGGAGCAGGTTATGCAGATCGTTATGAAGCTTGCCGGATATACACTAGGACGAAGCGATCTGGTGCGCCGTGCCATGTCAAAGAAGAAAGCAGATGTCATGGCGAAGGAACGCCAGTATTTCGTATATGGAAATGAAGAATTAGGAGTGCCGGGCTGTATCGCCAGAGGCATCCCGGAAGCAACTGCAAATAAAATCTTCGATGATATGACGGATTTTGCAAAATATGCATTTAACAAATCTCATGCAGCAGCATATGCGGTTGTTGCCTATCAGACAGCATTTTTAAAATGCTATTATCCGGTTGAATTTATGGCGGCGCTGATGTCATCAGTAAAGGATAACAGTTCCAAGGTGGCGGGTTATATTCAGTCCTGCCGCCAGATGGGAATCCAGATCCTGCCGCCGGATATCAATGAAGGCTACAGCGGCTTCTCAGCAGCCAAGGGTGCGATACGATATGGCATGTCAGGGATCAAGAGTGTCGGAAGTGCAGTAGTAGACCGGATTGTAGAAGAACGGGAGGCAAATGGACCGTATAAAGACATGAAGGACTTTCTGGTTCGTATGACACCGAAGGAGACCAATAAGAAGACGGTAGAAGCATTGATCCTTGGAGGTGCATTTGACAGCTTTGGTGTGAAGAGACGCCAGATGATGATGGCATATCCGATGATGATCGATGAAGTCTATAAAGAGCGGAAAAATTCATCTGCAGGACAGATGTCATTTGCAGAATTTTTTGGCGGTGAGTTTGCAGAAGCGGCAAAGACGAAATTTCCGGATGTAGAGGAATATGACGAGCAGGAGAAGCTGGCACTTGAGAAATCTGTGCTTGGTATCTATATATCCGGCCACCCGCTTCTTGATTATGAGAAACTGATGAGTGAGAAAACGGCATTTTCATCGGTGGATTTCATGATCGATGAGGAAGAAGGACGGGCAAGAGTTCCGGATCAGAGTATCTGTATTCTTGGCGGCATGGTAGCAGGTGTTACGGTGAAGCTGACAAAGAACAATCAGAACATGGCATTTGTTACGTTGGAGGACATGGTCGGACAGACGGAGATCATTGTATTTCCAAAGAAATATGAAGATTACCGGGAGAAACTGACGACAGATAATAAGATCTTTGTAAAGGGTCGGGCGACGGTTTCAGAGGAGGACGCGAAGCTGATCGCGGAAGAGATCCTGACCTTTGATGAAGTGGCGGCAGGAAATGATTTCAGCCGTTATAATAACAGTGGCAGGAAGAAGCCTCGCAGAGAAAATACAGGAAAACCGGAATTTATAGAGGGTGATCTGCAGGTCTGGGTATGCTTTGATGATAGAAAAGAATATGATGAGCTGGAGAAAGAGTTCCTGTCAATCCTGGAAGAATATAAAGGAAACTGTCCGGTATATATATTCATCAAACAGGAAAAGCAATACAAGAATATGGGAAGGGGCTTTATGGTAGACGGAGCTTCCGGTATCGTAGACCGGCTGAAGCTGGAATATGGTGTCAGCCGTGTAACCGTTCGTCCGAATAAGAAGAAATAGCAGCGGTCGTGTCTGGATTGCTTACATGGCAGATTCTGAAGGATTGCTGGAAAAGAAAATGACAGGAGGATGCAGGTATGGAGATCATTACTGCAAATTCAAATCCTAAGATAAAGAATATCAACAAGTTAAATAAAAATGCGGCATTCCGCAAAGAAGAACAGGTATTTATAGTAGAAGGAAGCCGTATGTTCCGGGAACTTCCGGTTGACCGGGTAAAGCAGGTGTTTGTATCGGAAACGGCATATAGAAAATATGAAGCGGAGCTTTCTGTAAAAGGGATCACAGAACAGGACGGACGACTGGTTGTTGTATCAGACAGTGTGTTTCAGTCGATGTCACAGACGAAAACCCCGCAGGGACTTCTTGCTGTCGTGGATAGATATCATTACACGATGGATGATTTGATTTCTGTGATGGCTAAACATGAGGGGGGAAACACTTTTTTGGTGCTGGAATCCATACAGGATCCCGGTAATCTGGGTACGATCGTGCGGACAGCAGAGGCTGCTGACGTTACAGGTATTATCATTGGAGGGGATTCCTGTGATATATACAATCCTAAGGTGGTACGATCTACAATGGGAACGATCTTCCGGGTGCCATTTGTCTATGTGGATGATCTCATGGGTACGGTTGACAGGTTAAAGGAACATGGAATTGTTGTCTATGGGGCGCATCTGGACGGACAGGATCTGTACGCGGGAAAACTTGAAAAGAACAATGCATTCCTGATTGGAAATGAAGGAAACGGTCTGACCTATGAACTTTCTGCAAAGGCTGACCGCCTGATCCGTATTCCGATGGCAGGTCAGGTGGAATCCTTAAATGCTGCAATTTCAGCGACACTTCTTGCATATGAAGCATACAGGCAGCGAAAATGATCGGATAATAGACAAAACAAGACAAAAAAAGGCAGCATATCTTCTGGTATATAAGAATATATTTTATGGTATACATTCGAAGGGATATACCAGAAGGGAGAAAAAGCATGGAAAAAACATTAAACAATAACCAGGTGATCGTAGCGGGGGAGATCGCGTCAGACTTTACGTTCAGTCATGAGATCTTCGGAGAGGGATTTTATATGGTGGATCTTGTTGTTGCCAGACTGAGTGATACCTATGACGTAATACCACTTATGGTATCTGACCGGTTATTTGATGTAGAAAATTCCCATATTGGGGAAAAGGTGGTTGCAAGAGGACAGTTCCGTTCTTATAACAAACATGAGGAGACGAGAAACCGTCTGATCTTATCGGTATTTGTCAGGGAGATATCGGTACTGGATGATGAGGAGGACGAAGCGGAAAACAAACCAAATCAGATTTATCTGGATGGTTATATCTGCAAGGAGCCGGTGTACCGTATGACACCACTTGGAAGAGAGATTGCAGATATTCTGCTTGCAGTTAACCGGGCATATGGCAAGAGTGACTATATTCCATGTATCTGCTGGGGCAGAAATGCAAGATTTGCAGGGAAGCTGAAGGTAGGGGAGCATGTTGCGGTCTGGGGCAGGATCCAGAGCCGGGAATATCAGAAACGGATCGGGAATGACCAGATCATCAGCAAGACGGCTTATGAGGTATCTGTCAGCAAAATGGAATGTCTGGAGTAGCACGGCAAAGGGATGGTAAAGCAATGAACAGGCAGGGAAAAGAAGTTGTTACATATTGACAGAAACAGACAGGAATGATATAGTAATTTTATCTAATGGAAAAAAGAAAATTCAGTAGAGGCGCGGTATTTATCAGTAAATATATGGATATATATGGAGGTAGATGATATGTGTTGAAAGGGGATACCGCCGAAGGAAGCAGTTATCCATAGGGCTGTAACCTGGTTGTGCAGCGAATAACTGTATGACTGTCATCGTCACAGATGGAGGGCTACTTTTTCAGAAAGTATATTATTTCTAAAGGTCGGCGCTCGCGTGCCGGCCTTTTATACTGTATAGAAGAAGTAAAATTGATTCCACGAGGATTTACAGGTTTTAGATTTTAAGGAGGAAAAATTTATGTCAATTTTTGAAGGTTCAGGTGTAGCGTTAGTAACACCATTTAAGGAGAATGGCGAGGTTGATTTCGATAAGATGAAGGAGCTTGTTGAATTCCATATTGCAAATGGTACAGATGCCATTATCGTATGTGGAACAACAGGTGAAGCATCTACATTATCACATGAAGAACATCTCGCATGTATAAAGGCATGTGTAGAATATGTAGATCACAGAATCCCTGTTATCGCAGGTGCAGGTTCTAATTGTACAGGAACAGCTATTTACCTTTCTACAGAGGCAGAGAGCTATGGCGTAGATGGATTACTGTTAGTAACACCATATTACAACAAGGCAACCCAGAATGGTCTGATCGCACACTTTACAGCTATTGCGAATTCTGTAAAGATTCCAATTATCTTATACAATGTACCATCCCGTACAGGATGTAACATTCAGCCGGAGACAGCAGTTACACTTGCAAAGACTGTACCAAATATCGTAGGTATCAAGGAAGCGTCCGGTAATATCGCACAGGTAGTTAAGCTTGCAAAACTGGCAGATGGCTGTATCGATATTTATTCCGGTAACGATGATCAGGTAGTACCACTCCTGTCATTAGGTGGAAAGGGTGTTATCTCTGTAACAGCAAATATTGCTCCAAGAGATGTACATGATATGGTTAAGAAATTCATGGACGGCGATGTAAAGGGAAGTCTTGATATCCAGTTAAAGACGATCGATTTGTGTGAGGCACTGTTCTGTGAAGTAAATCCAATTCCTGTTAAGAAAGCAGTTGAGCTTATGGGCTTATGCGGCGGAACAATGAGAATGCCATTAACAGAGATGGAACCTGCACATGTAGAGAAGTTAAAGGCCGCAATGACAGCGTACGGCTTACTTTAGAATAAAAAGAAAATACAGATGATCCAGTAGAGGATTAGGCTGTATGATATAAACAAAGATGGACAGAAGGGATACAGGAATCTGTCTGTAGTATATAAAATCCCGCAGGTTCTGCGGGATTTTTGTTTAGTTTGCGGGTACTCAGCCAAAGCTCATGTCTGCATGAGAGATTTGGCGGCTGCTACGGCAGAATGAGAAAAACACAGGATAAATGGAGGAAAAGAAAATGGTTCGAATTATAATGCATGGATGTAATGGTAAGATGGGACAGGTGATCACAGGACTTGTAGCGGATGATCCGAATGCACAGATCGTTGCAGGCATTGATATCGCAGATAACAGAGATAACGGATATCCGGTATTTACAGATATTAAAAAGTGTGATGTGGCGGCAGATGTAATCGTTGACTTTGCAGCAGCAGTAGCAGTGGATGCACTTCTTGATTACAGTGTGGAAAAACAGATCCCGGTAGTTCTCTGTACAACCGGTTTAAGTGATGAACAGCTTGCAAAGGTAAAAGAATGCAGTGCAAAGGTTGCAATCTTAAAGTCAGCCAATATGTCACTTGGAATCAACACTTTGATGAAGCTGTTAAAGGATGCCGCAAATGTATTTGCACCGGCAGGCTATGATATCGAGATCGTTGAGAAGCATCATAACCAGAAGGTAGATGCACCATCCGGAACAGCGATAGCACTTGCGGATTCTATTAATGAAGCAAGAGGCGGAGAATATGAATATGTCTACGACAGAAGTCAGGTCAGAAAAAAGAGAGATAAGAAAGAGCTTGGTATCTCAGCCGTTCGTGGCGGAACGATTGTTGGAGAACATGAGGTCATCTTTGCGGGAATCGATGAAGTGATCGAGTTCAAGCATACAGCATATTCCAAGTCAGTATTTGCAAAGGGCGCAGTAGAAGCCGCAAAATTCCTAGCAGGAAAACCGGCAGGCATGTATGATATGGCAGATGTGATAGGATAGGAGAAACAATGAAACCAGAAAAGGTTGTATTATGTGCTAGTTCGAAGTACGAACAGAAATTTTATCTGAATGAGGAGTTTAAAGGACTTCCGGAAGAAATAAAAAAAGAATTAAAAATCATGTGTGTATTGTTTACAGAGGATGTAGGTGGTATACTGAGGCTTGAATTTGACCAGGAGGGAAGCCTGAATCTTGTAACAGAAGCATTTGATGAGGATTTGTTATATGATGAGATCGGATGTGAGTTGAAGATCAAGCAGTTACAGAAGGACAAGCAGCAGTTGTTTTCCAGTCTGGAATTGTTTTATAAGGTATTTTATCTGGAAGACTATTAGAGGTGAGAGATGCTATTTGCAATTGATGTAGGAAATACGAATATCACGATGGGATTATTTGACGGAGAAAAGTTAGAGAAGACATTCCGTATGACGACGGGAATATCGAGAACTTCAGATGAGTTTGGTGTATTTTTGGGAGAATTGCTTCGAATGAGAAATCTTCCGTTAGATGTAATTGATGAAGTTATTATTGCATCTGTAGTACCAAATGTGATGCATTCCCTGACAAATGGAATAAGAAAATATTTTAAGTTAGATCCTCTGATCGTGGAGCCTGGGGTAAAAACAGGTATTAATATTACGATTCCAAATCCAAGACAGCTTGGTGCAGACCGTATCGTAGATGCGGTAGCAGCGTACCATATGTATGGCGGACCTGTGCTGGTGATCGATTTTGGAACTGCAACCACATATGATCTGGTAAATGGAGATGGTTCATTTATAGCAGGTGTAACTTCACCGGGTATTCGCCTGGGTGCAAATGCATTATGGAGCGGAACAGCGAAGCTGCCGGAAATTGAGATCAAGGTGCCGGATACGGTACTGTGTAAGGATACGATCTCCAGTATGCAGGCAGGTGTATGTCTTGGCTATATCGGACAGACAGAATACATTGTAAAGCGTATGCGGAAGGAATCCGGCTTTGATAATATGAAGGTTGTTGCGACCGGTGGACTTGGTAAGATGATTTATGAGAATACCGACTGCATCGATACCTATGATCCGGATCTGACACTGTATGGTCTTCGAATTATTATGGATAAACAAAAACAGGCATAGGAGTATTTATGGATTTTACGAATAAACTTGTTTTGGCGCCAATGGCTGGGGTGTGTGACCAGCCATTTCGTTTGTTGGCGAAAGAACAGGGCTGCGATATTTTATATACGGAAATGATCAGTGCAAAGGGACTGTATTATAATAATAAGAATACAGTACCGCTTCTTGCGGTATCGCCGGCAGAGGATCCGATCGGTGTGCAGCTGTTTGGTTCGGATCCGGAGCTGCTTGCAGAGATGGCGAGGAAGATCGAAGACCGTGGATTTGCATTTGTCGATGTGAATATGGGATGTCCGGTTCCAAAGATTGTAAATAACGGCGAGGGATCTGCACTGATGAAGGATCCGTTGCTAATAGGAAAGATCGTGTCGGCAATGACAAAAGCGTGTAAGCTGCCAATCACGATCAAGATCCGCAGCGGCTTTGACAGTGGGCATATTAACGCGCCGGAGATTGCACATATAGCAGAGGAAAGCGGTGCGGCTGCTGTGGCTGTTCATGGCAGGACCAGAGAACAGTATTATCACGGACATGCAGACTGGGGCGTGATCGCAGACGTGAAAGCGGCTGTGAAGATTCCTGTGATCGGGAATGGTGATATTCTGACTCCGGAGGATGTAATTCGGATGAAAGAGCAGACCAACTGTGATGCCTTTATGATCGGAAGAGGTGCGCGTGGCAATCCATGGATCTTCCATGAATTAAAGACATACTTTGAGACAGGAGAGATTCCGGCAAGACCGGATAAGCAGCAGGTGAAGGAGACGATGCTTCGCCATGCCAGACTGATGATTGATTTTAAAGGGGAATTTACAGGAATCCATGAGATGCGGAAGCATGTGGCATGGTATTCGGCAGGTATGTATGATTCTTCCAGACTTCGGAATCTGATCAATCAGGTAGAGAACTATGACGAGATGGTGGAACTGCTTGATGCATGGACAGATGGAATGCTGCTTTAAGTCATGTATGAATCCGCAGGTGTGTCAGACGTTGTTTGGAGTTATAATATAATACGTTTAGATGCAGTTATGATACAGTTTTGAAAATGTTTTAACATAATTAATAAGGATAATAGAAACAAATAGAGATGATTTTGAAATATATGCAGCCGGATGCGTGCGTGATTCAAAATTATTTCTATTTTTTTTAAGAAAAAATGCACTTTTGATGCTAAAATTTAAGAAATTACCTTCGTGGAAGTGTCCAATGTGCTAAGTTGTTGCATAATTGTTAAGATGCTAAAATGTGCAATATACACAATTAATTAATGCACAAATTGGTTATAAATACCACGAAATAATGATGAAAGATTTTGTAGCTACGACATAATTGATAAAAATGGCTGGTTTGCTTGACCTTTTGATTGTCAGGCATTATAATAACGATACAAACAAGAGTTAATCTTTTTGTAACAATTTCGAAACCGAAAAGAAATTAAGGAGAGAATATTATGAAGAAATTTTCAAGCTCCAGCCAGATGTTTTCTGAGAATCTTAAGAAATATCTGAAAAGAGCAGGTATTGCTGTAGTATCCACTTCCCTTGGAGTTGCATCTGTGATCGCATTTGCATCCGATGAATCCAAACTCCATTCCGATGCAAAAATGATAGCTGTATCCCAGCTTGAATCTACAGCAATTGAAGATACTAAGGTTGAATATTCTAAGATTGAATACACAGATTTACAGAAGTCGATCAAGGACGCTGAGTTATCAGCTAAGATTGAGAAGACCGGAAAAGTAACAGAAGCAGTTGCATTGGCAAAGAAAGAAGAAGTACCGACAGAGGATGCCACAATAGCTACAGAAGCAGAGCTTGCTTTTGCTGAGAAGGAAGATACAACAAGTGCAAACCTCGTAGAGGATGTTACAGAAGAGACTGCTGAAGAACCAACAGAGGAAGCATCCTCCGCAGATATCACTGCAGAAGATATTACAACCGAGCTGGTAACAACAGAGGACACAGAAGTAACAACTACAGAAGAGACAGAATTAGCAAAGTCAAACGGTAAGAAATCAAAGAAGAATACAACAGAGGCTACAGATAAGAAGCAGCAGACAGGAATCGAAGCAACAGAAGCTACAGAGGAAGCAACAGCAGGTGCAATTCTTGTAGAAGATGACAGCTACCAGCCAGGAACTTATCTTGGTACATACACAACAACAGCTTATTGTGGATGTTCTCGTTGCTGTGGTAAGTCCGATGGAATTACAGCCAGCGGTACTTATGCAACAGAAGGAAGAACCATTGCAGCACCAAGCAGTTTTGCATTTGGTACAGAGCTTATCATTGATGGGCACACATATGTCGTTGAGGACAGAGGTGGTGCAATTCATGGTAACAGAATTGATATTTTCTTCTCAAGCCATCAGGCAGCTTTAAACTACGGAAGAAGAACTGTTGATGTATATGTTAAATAATTCAGTATAGACAGAGCGGGACAGAACCCAAAAGGTTCTGTCCTTTTTTGCGCAGCGAGTAGACCATGCCCTGCTCACTGTGTGGCAACGATAAAGCCCATGTATGGTAACAGTTTTCTATGATCGGTTATGACTCATTTCGTTTCTATTCGATACACTCATCTATTTGTCAGCAGTCGCCCTAACTCACCCTGCGGGTTCAGACAAGGGCTTGGTGCTGACAGCTAGAGTGTATCTCATTACGAAACTACATGAATGTCATTCCCGATCATAGAAGACTGTTACCATACATGGGCTTTATCTGTTATACATGTTATGCAGAAATTGTGCTTGCACATATTTCTATATGACGGCCAGAATTCATCGCGCAGATAAGTATCCGGACCTTATATTTTGTCCCGTATGTACGAAAATAGAGGGGAATATTTGTGAGATTAGGCAGGCAATTTTCATTGTGGGATCTGGCAGTTATTGGTATAATTAATTTAACTGTGAATTTATAGAAAAAGCTGTTGCAGACAGGTAATGGATGAGTGGGGTATTGCTGGAACGGCTTTTGAGAAAAAGGAAGGAGAAGGTATGAGCAGACAAAGGGACAAATGGGTTACAAGGGTCATAGCATGGATGCTGTCATTTGCAATGGCAGTAAGCCTTGTGGTGATTCCTTCAGACAAGACAGAAGCAGCGGGGGAGACGATTGCGCTGTCTTACAGTACGGATCAGGTGACAGCAAGTGGAAATGTGGATAATCAGGTCAGCCTTGATCTTGGAAATGGCGGATACAGCGATCTGTCGGAGCTTAAGAGTGCGGGGCTTACCAAGCTTCGTGTCAGCTTCGAGGTATCATCAGCCGATGGAACCGGAAATATTGGCGGACAGGCGTTTGTAAATGCGAAAGGAACATGGAAGGGTGAATGGATCAATGTGAATGCAGGCTCCGGCACTCAGACCGTAGAACTGGACCTGACACAATTCTATAGCAAATCCGGTCAGTTATATAATTTCGGTTTTCAGTTTGAAAATGTAACAAGTATTACATACAAGATTAAAGAGGCGGTTCTGGTAAACTCAGGCAGCAGTTCAGGTGGAGATTCCGGCAGCGGTTCCGATTCTTCTGATTTTGGAACAGAGAGAGAGTATTCATCAGGTGTGACAGCAACCGTGAAGAATCAAGGAACACCAAGCAATGACTGGTCAGGCTTTGAAATGGCGATCAGCAATAATACGGGAGCATCGATTTGTGACTGGATCGTAGTATTACAGGTACCATCCGGTACTGCTTCGGCATTTAAGTGTTGGAATGCAACCTTTGTGGCAGATGGTGATACGATCTATATGTATCCGATGCAGAGTGGGGGAAATGCAGTCCTTGCGGCAGGAACAATGCAGAATGATATACCAGGTGGTGGATTCGCAGCAAAATATGTAGATGCATCCAGTATTCAGGTAAAGGGAGTTTATTATAACAAAGGAACTTCATCTTCTGTAGATTATTCTAAGGGAGATACCAATGATAATACAGGCGGCTCCGGCGGTTCCGGTGGAACCTCATCCGGTGATACCACAACGAATAAAGATCTGGATGTAGAATTCAACTATGCAAAGGCATTACAGGAAAGTCTGTATTTCTATGATGCAAATATGTGTGGTTATCTGGAAGACACCTGTGCACTTTCCTGGCGTGGAAACTGCCATACCTATGATAAAAATGTAACATATACAAAGAATGGAAAAATCTACAATGTAGATGCTTCCGGTGGTTTCCATGATGCAGGCGATCATGTGAAATTCGGACTTCCACAGGGATATGCAGCATCTATGCTTGGAATGAGCTATTATCAGTTCAAGGATGCATTTGACGAGCTTGGTCAGAAGAAACATCTGAAGAAGATCACGGATTATTTCTGCGATTACTTTAAGCGGTGTACAGTGTATGAGGGAGATCAGGTTATCGCATTCTGCTATCAGGTAGGTGACGGTAATACAGATCATGGTGTATGGACAGCACCGGAGGGACAGACGATCAGTCGTCCGGCATTCTTTGCAGATGCGAGCAATCCGGCTACAGATGAAGTGAGTGTTGCGATCGCAGCGCTGGCATTGAACTATATTAACTTTGGAAATAATGAGGATTTAAAGACAGCAAAGGATCTCTTTACATTTGTAGAGAAAAATAATAAAGCATGTGCAACCGAGGGCGCATCAACATTTTATGCATCAAGATCATATGGTGATGACTATGCATTTGCAGCAAGTGCACTTGCTGCTGCGACAGGTGATACCTCTTATAATTCTATTTATAACGAATATAAAGATAATTCTGATAATGGTGTGAATCAGTACTGGGTATTGGACTGGGGAAATACCGGAGCGCTGGCATGCATGCTGCAGAAGGATACTGCAAAGATTGCAAGCATTACAGATGTATGCAAAGGCAAGAGTGCCATCGATGGAGTATTTAACTGTGTTAGTGACTGGGGCTCCTGCAGATACAGTGCAGCAGAGCAGTTTACCGGTCTGGTATATGATAAGCTGACAGGAAAAACAACATATGCAGACTGGGCAACCAGTCAGATGAACTATATGTTAGGAGATAATCCGAATAAACGATGCTATATCGTAGGCTATAACGAGAACTCCAGTAAATATCCGCATCACAGAGCGGCATCCAGATCGACAGATTCAAAGATTATAAACAGCAATCATTATACGCTGCTTGGGGCATTGGTAGGAGGACCTGGTGCAAATGGAACCTATAAAGATGATCAGGGAGATTATTATTGCAATGAAGTAGCACTTGATTATAATGCCGGACTGGTTGGTGCGGCAGCAGGACTTTATCTGGTTCACAAGAATGATAAGACAGTAAAGTTATCTTATGCAAAGAAGAATGCAACGAATTATAGTACAAAGACAGCCTCTGCGGCAGAACTTGCTGCTGTAGGCGTGAAGACTTATTATGGAACAAATTCCGGTGATGATACAGAGGAAGAAGTAAAGGCAACAGAGATCAAGCTGAATCAGGAAATCTGTGCGCTGACAGAAGGGGAAACAGTTACACTTCGAGCAACGGTCATACCAAAGACAGCGGAACAGAAGGTTACCTGGAAGTCTGAGAATGAAAAGATTGCAACGGTTTCGGATGCCGGAAAGGTAACTGCTCTTGCAGCAGGAACAACAACGATTACGGCGGCAACGATGGATGGGACCAAGCTTACGGCAAGCTGCAAGCTTACGGTAAAAGCAGCACCGAAGGCAGTATTTTCAACAGACCAGACTGTACTGACCTGTGCACCGGTTATTTATGGATATGAGACCGGTTCTACGGCAGAACTGGTATTAGAGAATAAAGGAGATGCAGATGGAACTGCAGCGCTTCAGTTGGAGAAAGGTGCAGGAAGTGCATTTGCGTTATCTGGTGATAGTGAAAGAAAGCTTGCACCGGCAGGAAAAACAACTGTGATCGTATCATTAAAGAATGGTAAGGATGCAGGTACTTACAGCGACAATCTGCTGATAGAGGCAGATAATGGACAGTCCTTTCAGATTCCGGTATCTGCAACGGTTGCGAAATGTCCGGTAACGGGAATTACATTCCCGACAGCAGGAATGATCGTAACCGGTCAGACTCTTTCTGAGTCAGGATTATCCGGTGGAGATGAGACCTATGGAACATTTGCATGGGCAGATGCAGCAGCAAAACCGGAACGAGGAACGTATCAGGGACAGGTGGTATTAACCCTTTGTTCCGATGCGAAGAAGAATTATGCATTTGACCAGATCACAGGGTATGATGCGGCAGCAGGAACGATCACACAGAATGTGACGATAACAGTCAGCAGAGCAGGACTTCCGGCTATCACATTCCCGGAGGCTTCTGAGCTGGTATATGGACAGAAGCTTTCTGATTCTACCCTTGCTGGCGGTTCAACCGGGTATGGAACATTTGCATGGAGCACCCCGGATGTAACAATGGGCGAACAGGAAGTAGAAAATAGTATCAATCAGTATGAGGTTGTATTTACATGGAGTGATGCAAGCAAGAAGCAGTATCAGATCGAGAACTCTGATGAAGATGCTGTTTATAAAAAGATGGTTTCTGTAAAAGTACGAAAGGCAAAACAGACAGCGGTTCCGGATAGTGTGGATCTTCTTGCAAGAACAAAGGATACGATCCGGATCTCCGGTCAAGCGGGTGTCCGGTATTCCGTAGATGGAACGACATGGAAACAGGCAGTCTCCAATGGAGAGACAATTGAATTTGCCGGATTACGTAGCTTTACAAAGTATACAGTTTCAGGCAGATATGCAGAAACTGCAACTGCATATGCAGGAAAAGCAGTGGAATTGCTTACGGTATATACCCTTGTTCAGGATCCATATACGATCGATATAGCAAAGATTACGGACAAAGAATATCAGGATGCTTTACGGACAGATGATGGCAAAATAACAGTCAACTATACGGAACCGGTTCTCACACTTACGGAAGACGGCAGGGACTATGTGATCACAGGTAAGAATAAGGAGCTTGTTATTAAGGCAGGTGGGGCAACCAGGGTCACACTGGATCAGGCAGAGGTTGGAGCCGTTGCGATCATTGGAAATGCAGATGGTAAGACGGAGATTGCAAGAAAAGGAACGGTAACGATCGCAGGTAATGTTGAGACGGACGGCGGACTTGTGATCAGCGGAGATGGATTCCTTACAGTATCCGGAAAGATATCTGCAGCAGGAGATATAACGATCAAAGGCGGAAAGGTATCGGTTGATGGAGGCGTCTTAGCAGGCGGCACAGTTCTGATCCGGGATGCAGAGCTTGTCGCAGGTACAGATGAGACAGGAACGGCGATCAAAGCAGATACTGTACGGATCGAGGAGTCTAAGGTAACGGTCGGAGCGAATCAGGATACGAAGAATCCACCGATCAAATCAGACAATATCATTCTGGCTGGAGACAATACAGTAGCATCCTCTTCAGGTTCAAAGGATATCTTTTCATCGAAACCAAAGGATGAAAATGGAGATGAGATTCCGGATACGATACTGATCGAGAAGATCACGTTAAACAAGACCAGCGTGGTATTAAATATTGGTGATACAGAACGGATCGCAGTAGCGGCCGTTATACCTGCAAATGCAACACTGAAGACATTTGACTGGAAGAGCAGCAACGAGAAAGTGGCAAGTGTATCGCAGACTGGTGAAGTGAAGGGAGTAAGTGCCGGAACTGCAGTTATTACGGTAACAGCGAAGGACGGAAGTGGTGTTACAGGCTCCTGCACCGTTACGGTAAAGAAGAAAGAAACAGTAACACCAACACCGAATCCGGAAAAGCCGACAACCGAGAAACCTGCGATCGAAAAGCCGACGACCGAGAAACTAACAACAGAAGCACCAAAGAAGACAGTCAAACCGACAAAGGTCAAGATTCAGGCAGCAACCAAAAAGATCGCTCCGGGAAAGAAGCTGACTTTGAAAGCAACTGTTACACCTAAGAAAGCGACAAATAAGAAGGTAAAATGGACAATCCGTAAATCGGATAAGAAATATGCATCTATTAATAGCAAGGGTGTGCTGACAGTGAAGAAAGCAGCTAAGGGAAGGACGATCAAGGTAACAGCAACAGCGGTTGGCAACAGCAAGGTGAAAGCAACCTATACGGTTAAGGTTATGAAAAAGGCAGTTAAGAAGGTTACGATCACATCGAAGAAAAAGGCAGTAAAGAAAGTAACGATCAAGAAGAAACAGTCTATAACCTTAAAAGCAAAGCTGACTCCGACAAAGGGAATCAGTAAAGAAGTGACATGGACCTCCGGTAATCCGAAGGTTGCAAAGGTAACAGCTAAGGGTAAGGTAACCGGAAAGAAGAAGGGAACGGTTAAGATCACAGCAAAAGCAAAAGATGGAAGTGGTAAGAAAGCAACCATTACCATTAAAGTAAAATAATTAATTCCATTTGTAACAGAAGGGAATAGAAAATACAGATGGCGGAAGATCGATCAAATTCTATAAAATATAAAAAACAGATTTGAGAGATACCTCCGCCGTCTTGTGTTTTGAAAATGGGTATGCTATAATGTGGACGCTTGCAGGTCGAATTCAGGATGTCTGGATGAAAGCATCGGAAAAAGAAAGCCTGCATAAATCAAAAGAGTAAATAAAACAGAAGGAGAGTGCCATATGGAATTGATATACAGAAGTACAAGAAATGCAAATGAAACAGCAACCGCATCAGAAGCAATCTTAAAAGGTCTTGCGAATGAAGGAGGATTATTTGTTCCTGACAGTATTCCTGCTCTTGATGTCAGTCTTACAGATCTGGCGCAGATGAACTATCAGCAGGTTGCTTATGAAGTAATGAAGCTGATGTTTACGGATTTTACAGAAGAAGAGTTAAAGCATTGTATCAATTCAGCATATGACAAGAAATTTGATACACCGGAGATCGCACCACTCGTACATAAAGCAGGTGCATATTATCTGGAATTATTCCACGGTTCAACGATTGCATTTAAGGATATGGCATTATCCATTCTTCCTTATCTGCTTACAACATCCGCAAAGAAGAATCATGTAAAGAACGAGATCGTTATTCTGACAGCTACTTCCGGTGATACAGGAAAGGCAGCACTTGCAGGATTTGCAGATGTACCGGGAACAAAGATCATCGTATTCTATCCAAAGCATGGTGTAAGCCCGATCCAGGAGAAGCAGATGGTAACCCAGAAGGGTGAAAACACATTTGTCGTAGGAATTACAGGCAACTTCGATGACGCACAGACAGGTGTTAAGAAGATGTTCTCAGATGAGAAGCTTGCTTCATACATGGACGAGAAAGGATATCAGTTCTCATCCGCCAATTCAATCAATATCGGACGTCTGGTTCCGCAGATGGTTTATTATGTATATGCATATACAAGACTGGTTAAGGACGGTACGATCCAGGCTGGCGACAAGATCAATGTTGTTGTACCAACCGGTAACTTTGGAAATATCCTTGCAGCATATTATGCAAAAGAAATGGGACTTCCGATCGCGAAGTTCGTATGTGCATCAAATGACAATAAGGTATTATATGATTTCTTTACAACAGGTACTTATGACAGAAATCGTGAATTTATCTTAACAACATCACCATCTATGGATATCCTGATCTCAAGCAACTTAGAGAGACTGATCTACAAGATTGCAGGAAATGATGCAGAGAAGAATGCAGCACTGATGAAGCAGTTAAGCACAGAAGGCGTATATACAATCACAGATGAGATGAAAGCAAAGCTTGCTGAATTTGCGGGCGGTTATGCAACGGAAGCAGAAACCTCAGCAACGATCAAGAAGGTATATGAATCGGATTCTTACATTATGGATACACATACAGCAGTAGCGGCAACCGTATATGACAAGTATGTAAATGAAACAGGAGATAAGACTCCTACGGTTATCGCTTCTACAGCAAGCCCATATAAGTTTACAAGAAGTGTTATGGAATCTATTGATGAAGCTTATGCAGCAAAGAGCGACTTTGAATTAGTCGATGAGCTGTGCAAGTTATCCGGCGTAAAGGTTCCACAGGCGATTGAGGACATCCGTACAGCTCCTGTTCTTCACGACACAGTATGTGACAAAGAAGAAATGGAGAGCGTCGTAAAGAAGTTCTTAAATATCTAAAAACAGATGCCGGTCATATCTGACAGGCAATACAGAAACAGAATAAATGACAGTTCATTAATACCATCCTGTCACTAAACAAAACTAGGAAAAAACGCGCATGAAGGGCATTTTCCTATATGCGCGTTTTTTACATAGGAATGTTATATTGCACAGCTGTCAGTTTGTACGATGTAATCGCCCGACTTGTTTCGTTTCTATTCGACCTGCACGCCTATTTGTCAGCAGTCGCCCAAACTCACCCATACGGGTTCAAACATGGGCTTGGTGCTGACAGCTAGTGCAGGTCTCATAACGAAACTACACAAATGTCGATGCTTATTACATCGTACAAGCTGACAACTGTGTAATATAACATTCGAAAATAAAAGAAAGAGGAAAATATGTACAGTTTAAAGACAAATTCAAGTTTTGACAGCGCGCATTTCCTTGCGGGCTATGAGGGTAAATGCAGAAATCTGCACGGACACCGTTGGACGGTTGAAGTTGAAGTCGGCGGCGAGAAGCTGATGCAGGACGGACAGACCAGAGGCATGGTTGTAGATTTTGGAGATCTGAAAAAGGATCTTAGAGAGAAAACAGAAGAGATGGATCATTGCCTGATCATGGAGAAAGGTACATTAAAGGAAAAGACGATGGAAGCACTGGCAGAAGAACAGTTCCGTATCATCGAGCTTCCGGTACGTCCGACAGCAGAGAATCTGGCAAAGTATTTTTATGAATATATGGCAGATAAGGGATATCAGGTGCTTCGTACCACAGTTTATGAGACCCCGACCAATGCAGCAACTTATGCGGAAGCATAATAAAAGAAAATGATAATAAATGAAATCGATCAAAGGTGTCATATCAGAGATATGACATCGAAGAATATCATATACAAAAAGTAAGAAGGAAATAGAAATGGCAAAATTTAAAGTAGCAGAACGATTTGTCAGCATCAACGGTGAATCCGTAAAAGCCGGAGAACTGGCGGTATTTATTCGTTTTACAGGCTGTAACCTGAATTGCAGTTACTGTGATACCAAATGGGCAAATGAAGCAGATGCCCCATACGAAGAACTGACGGATGCAGAGATCTATGACTATATCAAGCGAACCGGAGTCAGAAACGTGACATTAACCGGTGGAGAACCATTGATCCAGAAGGATATCGATAAGCTGCTCCTGATGCTGGCGATGGATGAGGAACTTCAGGTAGAAGTAGAGACAAACGGAAGTGTGGATATCGCAGAGTTTAAAGCGTTGACAGACCGGGTAGCATTTACACTTGATTATAAGCTTCCGGGAAGCGGAATGGAAAGCAATATGTGTTTCTCCAATTATAACTACATTGATAAGAAGGATGCGGTAAAGTTCGTATCCGGCTCGATCAAGGATCTGGAAACAGCAAGAGACATTATTCATGAATGGGCATTGGATATCAAATCAAACGTCTATATCAGTCCGGTATACGGCAAGATCAATCCGGAGGATATCGTTGATTTTATGATCGAGAATGAAATGAATGGTGTAAAATTACAGTTACAGCTTCATAAGTATATCTGGGATCCGGAGATGCGTGGAGTGTAAAACGGATGAAACCGCAGATATTGATATTAACATATTATTTGCATAATCGATTAAGAGTAATAAGAGAATGGAGTAGAAATGGCAATTGATAAAGAAGCAATAAAGGAGCATATTCGTGGAATTCTTGTAGCACTTGGTGATGACCCTGACCGGGAAGGCTTAAAAGAGACACCGGACCGTGTTGCGCGAATGTATGAAGAAGTATTTGAGGGAATGAATTATACCAACGATGAGATTGCTGAGATGTTTGGCAAGACATTCAAAGAGGAAGATGCGGCACATACAAGTGATATGGTATTCGTAAAGGATATCGAGGTGTTCAGTTACTGCGAACATCATATGGCACTGATGTATGATATGAAGGTGTCAGTGGCATACATCCCACATGGCAGGGTCTTAGGACTCAGCAAGATCGCACGGATCGCAGACATGGTAGCGAAGCGGTTGCAGCTTCAGGAGCGGATCGGATCCGATATCGCATATGTGGTTGGAAAGGCAGCAGGCTCACCGGATGTAGCCGTATTGATCGAGGCCAATCATAGCTGCATGACAGCAAGGGGCATTAAGAAGCCGGGAACGAAGACCTATACAACGACGTTCCGTGGAGCATTTGAGAATGATGTGAATTTACAGAATAAAGTATTGATGATGAACCGATAGGAGGATATGAAAGATGCAGAATTTGAAGAACAGAGATGAAGCAGTTGTTGTATTCAGTGGTGGACAGGACAGTACGACCTGTCTGTTATGGGCACTTAAGAAGTATAAAAAAGTATACGCAGTATCATTTGACTATGGACAAAAGCATGTAAAAGAATTAGAATGTGCAAAGAAGATTGCTGAAAAATTTGGAGTAGAGCATCATATTCTGGATATGAGTCTGTTGAATCAGCTTGCACCAAATTCATTGACAAGAAGAGAGATGAAGGTAGACGAGAATGCGCCGGAGGTCGGTACACCGAATACATTTGTAGATGGAAGAAACATGGTATTCCTGACATTTGTAGCGATCTACGCAAAACAGAAGGGCGTCAGCGACATCATAACAGGTGTCAGCCAGAGTGATTTCTCCGGCTATCCTGACTGCAGAGATATTTTCATCAAATCATTGAATACAACACTGAATCTTGCGATGGACTATGAATTCGATATTATCACACCATTGATGTGGATCGATAAGATGGAGACATGGAAGCTGGCAGATGAACTCGGCGGACTTGATGTTATCAGAGATATGACACTTACTTGTTATAATGGTATTCCGGGTGAAGGATGCGGTCATTGTCCATCCTGTAAGCTCAGAAAAAAAGGATACGATCTTTACATGGAATATAAAAAGAATCACAATGCATAAAGCATAAGTCAGACGGGAACAGAGCAATCGGATAAATGTGTTCCTGTAAACAGTAATGAGGTATGAATATGAAGAAGATGCTGTTTATTGTAAATCCCAAAGCGGGACGAACAACTTTGAAGAATTGTCTTATAGATGTGATAGATGTCTTTTGCAAGAAAGAATATGAAGTCAGAATTTATCTGACACAGGGAGTCGGCGATGCTGCCCGTGTCGTAAAAGAAGAAGGAGAGAACTACGATGTGATCGTATGTGCCGGAGGTGACGGAACGCTTGGTAATACAGTCACAGGATTTATGGAATGTGGACTGAACCGGCCGCTTGGCTATATCCCATGTGGCTCGACAAATGATTATGCCAGAAGTCTTGAGATCCCGAAAGAAGCAATCGAGGCAGCAGAACAGCTTGTCACTGCCGCACCTTTTTCAGTAGATGTCGGAGAATTGAATAAGAATTATTTTGTCTATGTTGCAGCATTTGGCATATTCTCTGATACATCATATGCAACCCCTCAGAATATGAAGAATATTTTAGGACATGCGGCATATGTATTACAGGGTATGAAGAGTCTTGTAAATGTTCCCACATATAATCTGAAGATAGAATTTAATAACCAGACATATACCGGTGAGTTTATGTTCGGTATGATATCGAATTCAGTATCGGTCGGCGGATATAAAAGTCTGACCAGCCATGGAGTTGAATTCGACGATGGTTTATTTGAAGGAGTCCTGATTCGCAAGATCCAGAATCTTGCAGATCTCCAGAGAATCATCAATTCGCTGCTCCTTGGAAATACGAATGAGACCAATATGGTAGCATTCCGAACCAATCGTGTCGTGATCGAGAGCGAAGAACCGATCGCATGGACACTGGATGGAGAGTATGGCGGGGAGTATACCACATCCGAGATCTCTGTACATCGGAGAGCAGTTTCTCTGCTGGTATCACCGGAAGAAGAAAAAGAAGAAGTTAAGTAGTTCAAACTGAGTTGAAAGAAAGAGGTTTACAGTTATGGGTAAATATTTTGGAACAGATGGATTCAGAGGTGAGGCAAATAAGGATCTTACTGTACAGCACAGCTTCAAGGTCGGACGTTATCTTGGCTATTATTATGGCAAGAAGAATCCGGAAGGCAAGGCAAAGGTGGTTATCGGTAAGGATACCAGACGTTCAAGTTATATGTTTGAATATGCATTAGTTGCGGGCTTAACGGCAAGTGGTGCAGATGTATATCTGATGCATGTAACACCGACGCCAAGTGTTTCTTATATTGTCAGAACGGATGGCTTCGACTGTGGAATCATGATCTCGGCAAGCCATAATCCATACTATGACAATGGTATCAAGATCATCAATGGCATGGGTTACAAATTAGAGGCTGCGGTTGAAGAAGAGATCGAGCGTTATATCGATGGTGAGATTCCGGAGATTCCACTGGCTACAAAAGAAAATATCGGATGCACGATTGATTACTCTATGGGAAGAAACCGTTACATGGGATACCTGATGACGATCCCTACCCGATCCTTTAAGAATATGAGAGTTGGCCTGGACTGTGCAAATGGTGCAGCCTATCAGGTTGCAAAGGCAGTATTTGATGCACTCGGAGCAAAGACCTATGTAATCAATAATGATCCGGACGGAACCAATATCAATACAAATTGTGGATCTACCCATATTGAGGGACTGCAGAAGTTTGTAGTAGAAAAAGGACTGGATGTAGGATTTGCTTATGACGGTGATGCAGATCGTTGTCTGTGTGTTGATGATAAGGGTGAGTTAGTAGACGGAGATAAGATCCTGTATGTCTGCGGACGTTATATGAAGGAACGTGGAGAACTGAATAAGAATACCATCGTAACAACGATCATGTCAAACCTTGGCTTATATAAAGCACTGGATAAGAAGGGAATCTCCTATGATAAGACAGCAGTCGGTGACAAATATGTATTTGAATCCATGATGGAGCATGGATATTCTATCGGCGGCGAACAGTCAGGACATATCATCTTCTCCAAATATGCAACGACCGGAGATGGTGTATTGACGTCTTTGAAGATCATGGAAGTTATTCTGGAACGCAAATGTAAATTATCAGAGTGCTTCAAGAGCCTGACAATTTTCCCACAGCTTCTGGTGAATGTAAAGGTATCCAGTAAGGATGCGGTTATGAATGATCCGGATGTGCAGGCATTAAATCAGAAGATCGCAGAGGAGCTTGGTTCTGACGGAAGACTTCTTCTTCGCCAGAGCGGAACAGAACCGCTTATCCGTGTTATGGTAGAAGCAGAGAGTGATGAGCTCTGCAACAAATATGTATATCAGATGGTAGATCTGATCAAAGAGAAAGGTTATGCAATATAGAGAAAATGGCTGTTAATTTCCGGAATAATTTTTCACATTCCAACATTGACAGAAAAACAGAAAACGTATAAAGTCTTAGTGTGTTAAAAAATAAAATACGAGAGGCAAAACATGAACGAGAATATAAGATCCCATTATTTTGAGAATGATGACAAGATGCATGAAGAATGTGGTGTTTTCGGAATGTATGATTTTGACAACAATGATGTTGCAACCTCCATTTATTATGGATTGTTTGCATTGCAGCATCGAGGACAGGAGAGCTGTGGTATCGCAGTATCAGACACGGAAGGTCCCAAGGGGAAGGTAAGCTCCATGAAGGGCATGGGTCTGGTAAACGAGGTGTACACACCTGAATCCTTTGAGAAATTAAAAGGAAATATCGGTGTCGGACATGTCAGATATTCAACTGCCGGCGCGAGTACGATAGAAAATGCTCAGCCATTAGTCTTGAACTATGTAAAAGGTACACTTGGTCTTGCACACAACGGTAATCTGATCAATGCGCCGGAGCTTCGTAAGGAACTGGCACTTACAGGTGCGATCTTCCAGACGACGATCGACTCCGAGGTTATTGCTTATCATATCGCAAGAGAACGTGTGAACAGTGCAAGTGCCGAGGAAGCAGTTATGAAAGCACTCAGAAAAGTGAAGGGATCTTATTCACTTGTAGTAATGAGTCCAAGAAAGCTGATCGGAGCCAGAGATCCATTTGGATTCCGCCCGCTCTGTATCGGAAAACGTGATAATGCCTATATTCTTGCATCGGAAAGCTGTGCCCTTGATACGATCGGTGCAGAATTTATCCGTGATGTAGAGCCCGGAGAAGTCGTAACGATCTCACCGGAGTATGGTATTCAGTCCTATAAGGATATGTGTCAGGAGAAGCATGCAAGATGTATCTTTGAATATATCTATTTTGCCCGTCCGGATTCCGTATTTGACGGAATGGGAATCTATGAATCCCGACTGATCGCGGGAAGATGTCTTGCAAAGGACAGTCCGGTAGATGCAGATATGGTTGTAGGTGTTCCGGAATCGGGAAATGCAGCAGCTCAGGGATATTCACTGGAATCCGGCATTCCATACGGAACGGCATTTGTCAAGAATGGCTATGTCGGCAGAACATTCATCAAGCCACAGCAGAGCCAGAGAGAGTCCAGTGTCCGCGTGAAGTTAAATGTATTAAAAGAAGCGGTAAAGGGTAAGCGTATCATTATGATCGATGATTCCATTGTCAGAGGTACAACCTCAGACCGTATCGTAGGAATGCTTCGCGAGGCTGGCGCAAAGGAAGTTCATGTAAGGATCAGTTCGCCTCCGTTCTTATATCCTTGTTATTTTGGAACGGATATCCCGGACAGAGAGCAGTTGATCGCATATAACCGTTCGGTTGATGAGATCTGCAAGATCATCGGCGCCGATTCCCTTGCTTATCTTCGCAAGGAGCGGCTGGTAGAGATCTCCGGTGGAAGACAGTACTGCCACGGCTGCTTTACAGGGGAATATCCGATGGAGCCACCAAAGGAAGATATCCGCGGAGAACATGAGGATTTCAAACGCGGTGAAGATTCAAAAGTAAAATAAAGAAATACAGGAGAGGTAAAAATGAGTACAGACAGATACACAAGCCCATTCTGCGAGAGATATGCAAGTAAAGAAATGCAGTATATTTTCTCTCCGGATAAGAAGTTTAAGACATGGAGAAAATTATGGATCGCCCTTGCAGAAACGGAGTATGAACTCGGCCTTTCTGAAAACGGCAAGCCGGTTATCTCACAGGAGCAGATTGATGAGTTAAAGGCACATGCAGAGGACATCAATTATGATGTAGCAAAAGAGCGTGAGAAGATGGTTCGTCATGATGTTATGAGCCATGTATATGCATACGGCGTTCAGTGCCCAAAGGCTGCCGGCATCATCCATCTGGGAGCAACAAGCTGCTATGTTGGTGATAACACAGATGTTATCGTTATGACAGAGGCTATGAAGCTTGTCAGAAAGAAATTATTAAATGTGATCAACGAACTGTCCAAGTTCGCTATGGAATATAAAGATCTGCCGACACTTGCATTTACCCATTTCCAGCCTGCACAGCCAACAACTGTTGGTAAGCGTGCAACCTTATGGCTTCAGGAACTGATGTTGGATCTGTCTGATCTGGATTACATGATCGGTCAGCAGAAGCTCCTGGGATGTAAGGGAACAACAGGAACACAGGCAAGCTTCTTAGAGCTCTTTAACGGAGATCATGAGAAGGTTCGTCAGATCGATAAGAAGATCGCAGAGAAGATGGGATTTGAAGCATGCTATCCTGTATCAGGACAGACTTATTCCCGTAAGGTAGATTCCAGAGTGTTAAATGTACTTTCCGGTATCGCACAGAGTGCACATAAGTTCTCAAATGATATCCGTTTGTTACAGCACTTAAAAGAGATCGAGGAGCCATTTGAAAAGAACCAGATCGGTTCATCAGCAATGGCATATAAGAGAAATCCGATGAGAAGTGAGAGAATTGCATCTTTATCAAACTACGTTATGGCTGATGCATTAAATCCTGCATTTACAGCAGCAACACAGTGGTTTGAGAGAACACTGGATGATTCCGCAAATAAACGTGTATCTGTTCCGGAAGCATTCCTTGCAATCGACGGTATCTTAGACCTGTATCTGAATGTTGTAGATGGTCTGGTTGTATATGATAAGGTTATCTATCAGAGATTCATGAAGGAGATTCCGTTTATGGCAACTGAGAATATCATGATGGATGCTGTAAAACGTGGCGGCAATCGTCAGGAGCTGCATGAGCTTATCCGTGAATACTCCATGCAGGCAGGCGCAACTGTAAAGAAAGAGGGCAAGGAAAATAACCTTGTTGATCTGATCGCAGCAGATCCTGCATTTGGCATGACCAAGGAAGAGATCGAAGCCATCCTTGAGCCAAAGAACTTTGTCGGACGCGCACCGGAGCAGACCGAAGAATTCATCACAGAGGTTGTAAAGCCGGTACTTGATGCAAATAAAGACATACTTGGCATGACCGCTGAGATCAACGTATAAAAGTTAAATATCACATGAATCAATCAGGGATGCATATCCCTCTGTAATGACGTGTTGTGGTTTCTATTCAGTGCACATACCTGATTCGTAAATGCTCTTGTGCTAACTCGCCTTCGGCTCAAACAAGCACTCGCATTTACTGGTAATGTGCACTTCATAACGAAATCCTCACAATGTCATTACAAGGGGATATGCATCCCTGATTAATTCATGTGATATTTTGTTATATCGTTATAATCAATATAGCTCAGAAGTTCATTAACAGTTAAAGGACCAATTATCGGATGACAGGAAAGCTACAGCAATTCCATCAGCTTCATAGCGGCGATGCTCATGCCACGTCTGCGGTCGCTGATGATGCACATGTTCCGCTTGGGGATGGGGTTCTTGAAACTTAACCGGAAGATCTCACCACGGTCAATATAGTCACCGGCAAAGTCTGCCACAATCGATCCGATTCCAAGGTTCCTCTTTGCAAACTGTGCGATCATATCACTGGTTGCAAGCTCGAATTCAGGGGTCAGCGTGACACCTTCATGTGCAAGAAACCGGTCAACATAGGCTCTTGTGCTGGTGTCATTTTCCAGACAGATGATCGGAAGCTTTTGCAGATCTTGATAGTCAAGAATTTTTCCTTTCAGATCGTTGAATCTTGGACCGGCTATAAAGATGTCTTCAATCTCCCGCGCGTTTCGAATCTCCATATTCGGATTCTGTGGGAGAGGAGTTGTAACGATACCGAAGTCAATGTTATTTGCAAATAAGTGATCGATCGTACTTGGGGTCGGTGCATTTGTTACATGTACTTTGATGCCGGGATAGAGCTGGTGGAAGCGTTCGAGATGCGGAAGCAGATAGAACTGGAGTGTCATATCACTGGCTCCGATCCGGATCTCACCGGTTTCTAAGTGCATCAGTCGGGCAAGCTGCTGTTCGCCCATGGAGATTGCCTCGTATCCTTCGGCTACATGTTTGTAGAGAAGTTCGCCTGCACCTGTCAGGGATACACCTTTTTTCGTCCGAATAAACAGGTTGATACCGATTGCCTGTTCTAAAGATTTGACTGCCTGACTGACAGCGGGCTGGGATACGCACAGCTCTTTGGCAGCAGCAGAGATGCTTGCTGTCTTTGCCACATAGTAGAAAATTTTATAATATTCATAATTAATATCCATAATCGAAGCTCCTGATCAATCGTTATATTGAAAGTGTAAACCGAACCAATGTATTTGTAAAGAATAAATATAAGTACACCTTATGCTATATATAATTAATATCGATTTTACTTATAATACATACATGCTATAATGTATAAGTAATTGAGTTCAATTCCGGAAGATGTTTCCGGAAAAATGCCATGAAAGCGAGGATAAAAATATGGTAAGAGCGGTTGTCGGAGCCAACTGGGGCGACGAAGGAAAAGGTAAAATAACAGATATGCTGGCGGAAACATCTGATATTATTGTCAGATTTCAGGGTGGTGCAAATGCAGGTCATACAATTGTAAATGACTATGGTAAATTTGCATTGCATACACTTCCGTCCGGTTGTTTCTATGATCATACAACAAGTGTTATCGGAAATGGTGTAGCATTAAATATCCCGGTTCTGTTCAAAGAGCTGAACAGCATCGTAGAAAAGGGAGTTCCAATGCCAAAGATCCTGATCTCAGACAGAGCACAGATGGTTATGCCATATCATATTCTGTTTGATGAGTACGAGGAGGAGAGACTGGCCGGTAAGTCATTCGGATCTACAAAGTCAGGTATCGCACCATTCTATTCAGACAAATATGCAAAGATCGGTTTCCAGGTAAGCGAACTGTTTGACACAGAGGAAGAATTGAAGGATAAGATCAGCAGAGTTATCGCATCCAAGAATGTTCTGCTTGAGTATCTGTATAAGAAGCCACTTCTTACAGTAGATGAAGTATATGAAACATTGATGGAGTACAAGGCTATCGTAGAGCCATATGTATGTGATGTATCCGCATATCTCCATGAAGCGATCAAAGCAGGCAAGACAATTCTGTTAGAAGGTCAGCTCGGAACATTAAAGGATCCGGATCATGGTATTTACCCTATGGTTACATCATCATCCACACTGGCTGCTTATGGTGCAATCGGTGCCGGTATTCCTCCATATGAGATCAAGCAGATTGTAACAGTAGTAAAGGCATATTCAAGTGCTGTAGGCGCCGGTGAGTTCGTCAGCGAGATCTTCGGAGATGAAGCAGATGAGTTAAGACGTCGTGGTGGTGATGGCGGTGAGTACGGTGCAACAACCGGACGTCCAAGACGTATGGGTTGGTTCGACTGTGTAGCTTCCAAGTATGGCTGCCGTATGCAGGGAACAACAGATGTAGCATTTACCGTACTTGATGTACTGGGTTATCTGGATGAGATTCCTGTATGTGTTGGATACGATATCGATGGTGAAGTAACAACAGACTTCCCTACAACAGCTAAGTTAAAGAAAGCAAAGCCTGTATATGAGGTTCTGCCGGGATGGAAGACAGATATCCGTGGTATCAAGAACTACGAAGATCTTCCAGAGAACTGCAGAAACTACATTGAGTTCATTGAGAAACATATCGGATATCCGATCACTATGGTTTCAAACGGACCAAAGAGAACCGACATTATCTACAGAAATAAATAATAAATAAAAAGAAAAACCATACCGACAGCATATATATTTGGGTGAATAGGTAAATCACATAAAAAATATATATGCTGCCGGTATGGTTTTTTGATTATATGGAAAAAGCTGTATTAGAATATATTATGCAAGGCTCTTTTGACAACGCTTCAGCATCGCCGGGGTCTCCTGACCGAACTTGCGGCGAAGACGTTTTACAACATAGATATAGGCAGGAATCAGGAAGATATCTGCAAATATCCATGCGAGCGGACTGCCGAGTGCTACAAAGACATAACCGAATTTTGGTACCAGGATAAAGCCTGCGATCGTACGGGCAACCATTTCACAGATACCTGCGATAACGGCAAAGGCGGAATAGCCGAGCCCCTGAATCATAAACCGGACGATATTTACAAGGGCAAGCAGGATGTAAGCTCCTGAGTTGCCAAGCAGGAAATAATATACAAGCTTGATGATCTCTGTCTCTTCTGCATCCAGGAAGAGCAGTGCCAGATTCTTGCCGAATAACAGGATAAATACAAATGCAAGAATCGCATAGGCAATACCGAGTTTGATACATGCCTTTAAGCCGGCATCCACACGATCCATTTTCTTAGCACCGACATTTTGTCCACCGTAGGTTGCCATTGTCGATCCCATGGCATCAAACGGACAGCAGAGGAACATGGAAATCTTTGTTCCGGCGGATACGGCAGCAATAACGGATTCACCCATCGAATTAACTGCAGCCTGAAGAATAACACTGCCGATCGCTGTAATCGAGTACTGAAGCCCCATCGGAACACCCATACCGCATAAGGTCAGACAGTGGCGCATACTAAATGCCCAGTCCTGTTTTGTAAAATGAAGATATCCGAGCTTCTTACACATATAGATCAGACAGCCGACACCGGAGATTGCCTGTGCAACAACGGTTGCAACAGCAGCACCGGCGACACCCATCGGACGAACTAACAGGATATCCAGTACGATATTTAACAGGGAGGATGCGATCAGACAGACAACAGGGGTTACACTGTCGCCGAGAGAACGCAGGATACCGGAAACCATATTATAAAGGAAGGTTGCAGGTATTCCCATAAATATAATAAATATGTAGATAAATGCCTGATCCAGGATGCTGTCCGGTGTCTTCATCCAGATCAGAATATTTCTGGTAAGAATTCCGACTGCAACTGTCATAACGGCAGCGAAGAAGATCGAAGCCCAGACACAGTTTGTAATGTACTTTTTCATATTATCAGTGTCTTTTGCTCCAAAGGCTTGAGCAACCGGGATGGCAAAACCATTGCAGATACCGATGCAGAAACCGAGTATCATAAAGTTGATCGATCCGGTTGAGCCGACGGCTGCAAGTGCATCGACACCCAGAAATTTACCAACGATGATTGTATCGACCATGTTATAAAATTGCTGGAATAAAAGCCCAAATAATAATGGCAGTCCAAAGTTCAAGATCAGTTTCATAGGATTGCCTTCAGTCAGATCCTTGGAACCGTTAATTTTTTTCAGTAAGTTTTTCAATGATTTTACCTCCTTGTTTATTTTCAGCGCATACTGGATATTACTTCTTTTTATAAGAAAAATCAATCTGGTAAAAATCATGTTTTTTGTCGGGGGTTTTAGTACAAAATGTCATGTTTACTCTGGCTTGCTTTTTATGACTGTAGAAAATATAATAGAGAACAGAAAATATACAGAAAGAACGAGGAAAACACATGCAGCATACCGTAAAGAAAAACAGAGCAACCAGAATTGCATACCGGATGGTTGGTGTATTTTTTGTTGTTATCGGAGCAGCATTTATCCTGTTGATGATCAAATCCCATGGCAGTACCGGTGGTCGTATTTTTAAGCTGGCATTTGGTCTTGCACTTGGAGTATACGGACTGGTGCTGGTGAAATCATCATTTCGAAAATCGGCATTTGATCTGACCTATCATTTTGAAGACGATGAACTGATCATAGAAAAGGGAAAGAAATCTTATCATACACCATATGAGAAGATTACAAATGTGAATCTGGTCATTCCGGATCCGCATTTGCCATATTACATATTGAAGATCGATATAGGAAAAGAGCAATTCGTACTGCCGTTCAGCGGAAAACGTGAGAAGTGCGATGCAATCTATTATCATTTATTAAAGAAGATGGGAATTTATCAGGAAAGTGAGACAGAAAGAAGGTAAATCATGAAAGAAAAAATCCTTGCGTTGCTTCGGACAAGTAGTGATTATATATCCGGTCAGGCGATCTGTGAGAAATTAGGTGTCTCAAGAACCGCTGTCTGGAAAAACATCAATGCCTTAAAGGCAGAAGGCTACATTATAGATGCTGTAAATAATAAAGGCTATCGGCTGGTCGGAGAGCCGGATATCGTTACGAAAGAGAAGATAGAGGCAGCGCTCACGACATCGGTGATCGGAAGAGAACTGTATTATTATGATGAGACGGATTCCACAAATATACGGGCAAAGCTTGCAGGAGAGACAGATGGAACACACGGAGCGTTGTTTGTTGCAAACGAACAGAATGCAGGACGAGGAAGAAGAGGAAGGGCATGGAGCACCCCGAAGGGAACCAGCATAGCCATGACATTTCTGCTCCGTCCGGATGTGCCGATCGAGAATGTATCCAGACTTACGATCCTTTCGGCACTTGCAACGGCGCGTGCTCTTGCCGATACAGCGGGCTTACAGGCACAGATCAAATGGCCGAATGATGTTGTAGTCGGCGGCAAGAAGATCTGTGGCATTCTTACAGAGATGAGTTCGGAAGGTATGGATATCAAATATGCAGTTGTAGGTATCGGTATCAATGTATCCATGATGGAATTTCCGGAAGAACTGGCAGATAAGGCGACATCGATCAAGCTGGAAAACGGAACCGGCTGTGACAGAAGCAAACTGGTCGCCAGTGTGGCAAATCATTTTGAAGAGCTGTATGACGCATTTGTTAAATGTCAGGATCTTCAGTTTATGCTGGATGAATATAATTCCATCCTTGTGAACAAGGATGAACAGGTCTATGTGATCGAAGAATATAACCGGACAGAATACACAGCCCTCGGACTTGCACCAAATGGAGGACTTCGTGTAAAGGATAAAGATGGACAGGAGTCGATCATTATATCCGGGGAAGTGTCCGTGCGCGGAATTTACGGATATGTGTAAAAAACTTTCAAAAAACTGGAAATAGCAACATTTTTCATGTATAATTCTAGGCGTGTATAAAAAAAGGTAAGTAATTAGAACTATAATAAAAGAACATGGAGGAACGAGCAAGATGGAAAAAATTCAAATGACTACCCCTTTAGTAGAGATGGATGGAGACGAGATGACCAGAATTCTCTGGAAGATGATCAAGGATGAACTGATCTATCCATTTATCGATCTGAAATCCGAGTATTACGATCTGGGACTTGAATATAGAAATGAGACAAATGATCAGGTAACATTTGATTCTGCATATGCAACACAGAAGTATGGCGTAGCTGTTAAATGTGCAACGATCACACCAAATGCTGCACGTATGACAGAGTATGATCTGAAGGAAATGTGGAAGAGCCCAAATGGAACGATCCGTGCGATCCTCGACGGAACTGTATTCCGTACGCCGATCATCGTAAAGGGCATTGAGCCATGTGTAAAGAACTGGAAGGCTCCTATTACAATCGCAAGACATGCATATGGTGATGTATATAAGAACGTAGAGATCAAGGTTCCGGGTGCCGGTAAGGCTGAACTGGTATTTACAGGTGCAGATGGTACAGTGATCAAAGAAACGATCCATGAATTCGACGGACCGGGTGTGATCCAGGGACAGCACAACATCAATAAGTCAATCGAAAGCTTTGCAAGATGCTGCTTCAACTATGCGCTGGATATCAAGCAGACAATCTGGTTTGCAACCAAGGATACGATCTCAAAGAAATACGACCATACATTCAAAGATATCTTCCAGGAGATCTTTGACAAAGAATACAAAGAGAAATTCGATGCAGCAGGTATTGAATATTTCTACACACTGATCGATGATGCTGTAGCAAGAGTTATGAAATCCGAGGGTGGATTCATCTGGGCATGCAAGAACTACGATGGTGACGTAATGAGTGATATGATCTCATCCGCATTTGGTTCACTGGCCATGATGACATCTGTACTGGTTTCTCCGGATGGAAAGTATGAGTACGAAGCTGCACACGGAACCGTTCAGAGACACTACTACAAGCACTTAAAGGGTGAAGAAACATCCACAAACTCTGTTGCAACAATCTTTGCATGGACAGGCGCACTTAGAAAACGTGGTGAACTGGATGGCATCGACGCTCTGGTTGATTTCGCAAACAAGCTTGAGAAAGCGACGATCGCAACGATCGAATCCGGAAAGATGACAAAGGATCTTGCACTTATCACAACCCTTGAGAACCCAACTGTATTAAACAGCGAGAACTTCATCAAGGCAATCCGTGAGACCTTAGAGGGCATGTTATAAAATAACTATAAAAATGTTGTTTTTATAATATGATTTGAGTATAATAAATATAAGAATAGAGATATTCTCGATGAAAGAGCATCGTAAAAAGTTGGGCTGTAAATGGAGCAGGGTAAAAATCCATTTCATTAGATATCTTAATTGATATCGAGCCGTGCAATCAGGATATGGTTGTAGTCCACGTGGGGGACTTAATGATTTCCACGCCGATTTAGATATCTTAACTGGATATCGAGGCTGACAACCAGCATAAAACTCTTTATGAAGAATACAAAGAGGAGTGTGGTTTTCATCACACTCCTCTTTGCATATAATGAGGTGTGAATGGCTACAAAGACAGAAAAGAAAAATAAAATACGACAGGGAATAATAGAATCGGCTGAAATATACAGTAAAATGTTAGCGGGTAAAGTATTTTTATATGTATATGGTGAAGAGTATTTTGAGGTATCCTTTCCGGTGGATCATTTTCTTCACTTGACCGGAGTAGAAACAAACTTATCAGCCAGAGAATTTTATAAGAATGCGAAAAGAAGAAAGCTTACCAATAATCAGTTTTATTTTGATGCAAGGCACCCATTTGCTAATGTAAAAAAGAAAATACCGTGTTTAAAGAGATTGCCAGAATTGACAAATGATACGGTATGTATTCTTAAAGATCTGAAGACTATTACGATTGTATATAAATTGAGTGTAACAAATCTGGAATTCACATTAGGCTTAATAGAGAGTAAAGATCAACAAGAAAAAAAACAAAAAGACTTATTTCTTCCTATGTCATTGAGAGTAGAAGATTCATCAATAGAAAGAAGTAATGGTGGAGACATAGTCGATTTTATATTTGCAAAAGAAGCGTGTATTGATAAATATAATAAAATATTAGTATCAGATAAGAATAAAACTATTCCGGATTGTGTGAAGCATTTAATAAATAGTGAATTATATAACTTGAGATAAATAGAATATAAGACATAAAAAGGAAGGTGGAATGCCTTCCTTTTTATGTAGACTTGCAAACAACGGAGTTATGTGGTACACTCTAACTAATTTTGTGGTACTATAAATAAAACCCAGACAAGGAGACATACCATGGTTATTACAGACGAAACAATCGATTATGTAGGTATTCTGGCGAAGCTTGAGCTTTCCGATGAGGAGAAGGAACAGGCAAAGAAAGATATGTCAGATATGCTTGACTATGTAAGTAAGTTAAACGAACTGGACACTGAGAATGTGGAAGCAATGAGCCATACATTTTCTTATAATAATGTATTCCGTGAAGATGAAGTAACAAATGGCGACGACAGAGAGAATATGCTGTCAAATGCACCGGAGCAGAAAGATGGCTGCTATAAGGTGCCAAGAACATTTGATTAGGAGGTAACGGACATTGGATATGATGAGTATGACAGCAGTAGAGCTTGGAAAGAAGATCAAGGCCGGAGAGATCTCCGTTATGGAAGCAACCAAAGCCTGCATCGAGAATATAAAGACATACGACAAAGAATATAACTGTTTTATCACTGTAGATGAAGAAGGTGCATTCAAACAGGCAGAAGAAATACAGAAGAAGATCGACAGCGGCGAGCTGACAGGCCCGTTGGCAGGTGTACCGATCGCAATCAAGGATAATATGTGTCAGAATGGTGTACTTACCACCTGCGCATCCAAGATCTTATCAAACTTCGTACCGACCTATACATCAGATGCTGTTGTGAAATTAATGGAAGCAGGAGCCGTGATCGTAGGCAAGACAAATATGGATGAGTTCGCAATGGGAAGTACAACCGAGACTTCTTATTATGGCGAGACAAAGAATCCATGGGATACAAATAAAGTTCCGGGTGGTTCTTCCGGTGGATCAGCAGCCGCTGTTGCAGCAGAAGAAGTACCGTGTGCACTCGGTTCCGATACCGGTGGATCGATCCGTCAGCCGGCAGCATTTTGTGGTGTAACAGGAATCAAGCCGACATACGGCAGAGTATCCAGATACGGTCTGGTTGCATATGGTTCATCTCTTGACCAGATCGGACCACTTGCAAAGAATGTAACAGACTGTGCAACGATATTAGAGATCATTTCCCAGTATGATAAGAAAGATTCTACATCTGTAGAACGTACGGATAATGATTTTACAAGCGCATTAAAGGACGATGTAAAAGGTATGCGCATCGGACTTCCAAAGGACTATTTCACAGAAGGACTGGATCCTGAGATCAAGGATGCTGTGTACCATGTAGCTGAAGTGTTAAAAGAAAAAGGTGCGATCGTGGAAGAATTTGACCTTGGTATGGTAGAATATGCAATTCCTGCATATTATATCATTGCATCCGCAGAGGCAAGCTCGAATCTGGAACGTTTCGACGGCGTAAAATACGGCTATCGTACAGCAGAGTACACAGACCTTCACAACATGTATAAGAAGACACGTTCCGAAGGCTTCGGCGCAGAAGTAAAGAGACGTATCATGTTAGGCTCCTTTACCCTGTCATCCGGTTACTATGATGCATACTATGTAAAAGCACTTAAGGTAAAAGCCCTGATCAAACAGGCTTATGATAAAGCATTTGCAAAATACGATATCATCCTCGGTCCGGTTGCACCTACAACTGCACTGACCATGGGTGAATCCTTATCCGATCCGATCAAGATGTATCTGGGCGATGTATACACCGTTCCGGTTAACCTTGCAGGACTTCCGGGTATTTCCCTTCCATGCGGGTACGACAAAGACGGCATGCCGATCGGTGTCCAGATGGTAGGAGATGCATTTAACGAGAAAGCAATCATTCAGGCGGCATATGCATTTGAGCAGACAAGAGAGTACAAGCAGCCTGCCGCTGTAGCAGAAAGGGGTCTGTAAGATGAGTAAAGTATACGAAACCGTGATTGGTCTGGAGGTTCATGTAGAGCTTGCGACAAAGACGAAGATATTCTGCGGCTGCAGTACCGCATTTGGTGGTGCACCGAATACACATACATGTCCGGTCTGTACCGGTATGCCGGGTTCCCTTCCGGTACTGAATAAAGGGGTAGTAGAAAAAGCAGTTGCTGTCGGTCTTGCAACCAACTGTACGATCACACAGAACTGTAAATTTGATCGTAAGAATTATTTCTATCCGGATAACCCACAGAACTATCAGATCTCTCAGCTGTACTACCCAATCTGCAGAAACGGAAAGGTAGAGATCGAAGTAGAGGGCAAGAAGAAATTCGTAAGGATCCATGAGATCCATATGGAAGAGGATGCAGGTAAACTGGTACATGATCCATATACAGACAGTTCACTGGTCGATTTCAATCGTTCCGGTGTGCCTCTGATCGAGATCGTATCTGAGCCGGATATGCGTTCTGCGGAAGAAGTAATTGCTTATCTTGAGAAATTACGTCTGATCATCCAGTATCTCGGAGCATCAGACTGTAAGTTAAATGAAGGTTCGATGCGTGCCGATGTCAACCTGTCTGTTCGTGAAGTCGGAGCAGAAGAATTCGGAACAAGAACAGAGACAAAGAACCTGAACTCATTCAAGGCTATCGCCCATGCGATCGAGAATGAGAGAGAACGTCAGATCGATCTGATTGAAGCAGGCGAAAAGGTTGTACAGGAGACCAGAAGATGGGATGATACCAAGGAATATTCATATCCGATGCGTTCCAAAGAGGATGCACAGGACTACCGTTATTTCCCTGATCCTGACCTTGTACCGGTACAGATCAGTGACGAGTGGATGGAGGAGATCCGAAGCCGTCAGCCGGAATTCCGGGATGAGAAGAAGATCCGGTATAAAGAAGAGTATGATATCCCAGACTATGATATAGATATCATTACAAATACAAAGAAGATGGCAGACCTTTTCGAGGAGACGATCGCTCTCGGAGCAAATCCGAAGAAGGTATCCAACTGGCTGATGGGAGAGACCATGCGTCTGATGAAAGAACATTCCATCGATGCAGATGAGTTGTCATTCAGTGCAGAGCACCTTGCAAAGCTGATACAGATGGTAGATGCGAAAGCCATCAACAGCAATGTCGCAAAGGAAGTATTTGAGAAGATATTTACAGATGATATTGAACCGGAAAGCTATGTAAAAGAACATGGACTCGCCACCGTAAATGATGAAGGTGCACTCCGCAAGGTCGTAGAAGAAGTTATTGCCAATAATCCAAAAGCAATCGAAGACTTCCGTGGCGGAAAAGAAAAAGCACTTGGCGCATTGGTTGGACAGACCATGAAAGCAATGAAAGGCAAGGCAGATCCGGCATCCGTAAACCAGATGCTCCGTGAACTGTTAAAATAATCGATACCAATAGAAAAAAATGAAGAGAAAGCAGGTGGCATATCCACCTGATGACCACCTCTCATGGTGGGATGGAGATTGATATGGAAGAAACCAGACATGTGAGAAAGAGAGACATTTACAAACGTATTATCACATTTTCGGAAGGCGTGCTTCTGTTAGCTGCGGAAGTACTGCTGTTTGCGAGAATGTGGTATACCGAATATGCAGATAATACTCAGGCTATCCAGATTCCGTTCTGGAACAAAGGTAACTGGGCGGTAATCGGTATGTATGCGATTATCATTTATCTGTTTACGAAGCTGTATGGTGGTTATAAAGTAGGCTTCCTCCGGGTGATGGATGTTCTCTTTTCACAGATATTATCATTGGTCTGTGCAAATATCGTAGGTTATGTCGAGCTGTGTATCATTGCCCGTAATTATCTGCCGGCACTGAACATGATCGAGCTTACATTCTTAGAGATCATAGTTATATTTATATGGGTATTTGTCTGCAGGATGATGTACCGTAAGTTTTATCCTCCAAGACATTTACTGCTTGTCTACGGATATAAGACACCGACCGAATTCATTGATAAGATCAATGCCAGAAAAGACAAATACATCATTGCTGACCGTATTCATGTCAGTGAAGGTGAGAAAGCATTAAAAGAAAAAATCTTACAGTACGATGGTGTTATCCTTTGTGAGACAAAGGCATATATCAGAAACGAATTGGTAAAATACTGCTTCGAGCATTCGATCCGTTCGTATGTGGTACCGAAGTTATCGGATATCATTATCTTAGGAGCAGAACCGATCCATTTGTTTGATACACCGTTATTATTATCCAGAAACCAGGGACTGACAGGAGAAGATATGATCTTCAAGCGTCTGATGGATATCATCGTATCCCTGATCATGATCATTATCTTTTCACCGTTTATGATCCTGATCGCACTTGCAATCAAGCTCTATGACAGAGGCCCTGTATTCTATAAACAGGATCGTCTGACCTTAAATGGCAGGGTATTCAAGATCATGAAATTCAGAAGTATGCGGATGGACTCCGAGGAACATGGCGCACAGCTTGCAAGAAAGCATGATGACAGAATCACACCGGTTGGCCGTGTGATTCGTGCTACACACTTAGACGAGCTGCCACAGCTCTTTAATATCTTAAAGGGCGATATGTCAGTCGTAGGCCCTAGACCGGAGCGTCCGGAGATCGCAGCACAGTATAGGGAGACTTTCCCGGAATTCGACTATCGTCTGAAGATGAAGGCCGGACTTACCGGATATGCACAGGTTTACGGTAAATATAACACCACACCGAGAGATAAGGTGAAGCTTGACCTGACATATTATGAGCAGTATTCCTTATGGTTGGATCTGAAGCTGATCCTGCTGACCTTCAAGATCTTATTCCAGAAGGAGAATACGGAAGGAATCGATGCAAATCAGACGACAGCGATCCGTGAAGACAAGACAAAGAAAACAGGCATCAAGCATCCGCATGATGAAGCCGAGGATGCCTTCTATAGTGTAGAGGAAAAGAAATAAATGAAACCAGAAGTATCCGTGATCATTCCGGCATATAATTGCAGCAGAACAATTAAACAGACAATCGATTCCGCACTTTGTCAGGATGTGATATCAGAGATCATCGTGATCAACGACTGTTCACCGGAGGATCTGACGGAGTGTCTGGCAGAATATAAAAGCAATCCACAGGTTAGACTATATAAGAATGAAACCAATCTTGGCGTAGCAGCAACGAGAAATAAAGGTGTGCAGCTTGCAGAGGGCGAATATGTAGCATTCTTAGATTCCGATGATATCTGGCGGCCGGGAAAGCTCTCAAAGCAGCTTGCTGTTATGAAGAAGACCGGAGTGGTATTATCCTCAACTGCCAGAGAACTGATGGAAGAGGACGGAACCCATACCGGGCGGATCTTGCCGGTACCGGAGAAGATCACTTATAAAGGTATGTTATATGGAAATGTGATCAACTGCTCATCCGTAGTGATGAAGCGGGAGGTGGCAGCAGAATTCCCGATGGGGGATGATGATGCTCACGAGGATTATATCTGCTGGCTGCAAATCCTTAAGAAATACGGGGAGGCAGCAGGCATCAATGAACCGTTATTGCTTTACCGGATGGTGAAGAACAGTAAATCAGGTTCCAAATTACATTCTGCAAAGATGACGTATCAGGTATACCGGAAGATGGGATTTGGAACAGTGAAGTCACTTGGATATTTTGCAGGATATGCGATACATGGAGTAAAGAAATATTTTCTTTAAATAAAAAGAAACGGAGCAGGGAGATGGCAGAGGAAATCAAGAGAGGCCCGGGAAGACCGACCGATAAACGGAAAGACACAATTCTAAGACTTAGGATCGACACAGATACACATGAACTGCTTTCAAGATATGCAAAGCAGAAGGGCGTATCCATGTCGGAAATCGTCAGAGAGGCAGTCTATGGTATTGTAAAACAGGCGAACATAGAAGAATAAGACTGTCAGACAGGAGAACGTTGACCATGGAAACAAATAAGGAAGGGGATGTGACACTATCTGTCGTCATGCCCGCCTATAATGAAGGAGCACATATAACAGATAATCTGCTTGAAACCAACAGGGTGTTGTCCGGTTTCGTCAAACGGTATGAGATCATAGCAGTTGACGACGGAAGTGCAGATAACACCGCAGAGTGCATCCGCCGGGCAGAAATGCAGGATACTCATATCAGAGGAATCTCATATCAGCCAAATGGTGGAAAAGGACATGCCATCCGGACAGGGATCGCAGCAGCAGAGGGACGATACATCGCATTTTTGGATTCCGATCTGGAACTGCCACCGATCCTGCTGAAACGATTCTTAAAGGATATGAAGGAGCAGGATGCCGATATCGTGATCGGTTCCAAGCTGCATCCGGAGTCGAAGCTCCATTATCCGATGCTGCGTAAGATCATGAGCTATGGATATTATCTGATGTTAAAGATGATGTTCCATCTGAACACCCACGATACACAGACCGGTATTAAGTTATTCAAAAAAGAAGTGATCAAACCGATCGTCAGCCGGATGCAGGCAGAAGGATATGCATTTGATATTGAGATCCTTGCCATGGCAGCAAAAGATGGCAGAAAGATCTGCGAAGCTCCGATCGAGCTGAACTACAGCCGGGATGACAGCAAGGGCGGAAGAAGGATCGGGTTAAAGGATGTATTCAAAGTGTTTGGTGAGACGGTTGCGGTGAAGAAACGAGTTAAAAATTATAGATAGTGTGAAATGAGGGAAAATTATATGACATATGAAAACGCTTTAGAAGTGCTAAAAAAGTACGGGCAGGAGCATGTGCTTGCCTATTATGATGAATTAAACGATGAAGAGAAGCAGAGCCTGCTTTCCCAGATTGAAGAGATCGACTTCTCTATATTTGATGTATTAAAAGAGAAAGAATCAGCCGGTAAGGAAGAAACGATCACACCAACAGAGGCATTGACACTTGACACGATCAAGGAATATGAATTTGCCTATAAGGTGCTTGGTGAAACGGCGATCCAGAAAGGACAGCTCGCTCTTGTTATGCTTGCCGGAGGTCAGGGCACCAGACTGGGGTTTGACGGACCGAAAGGAACCTATAATCTTGGGCAGACAAGGGACCTTTATATATTCGAATGTCAGGTGAAAACGATCCTGACTGTTGTGAGGACACTTGGACGATGGATCCATCTCTATATCATGACCAGTGATAAGAACTACGAAGCAACGACATCCTTCTTTGTAGAGCATAAGAATTTTGGATATAAGGAGGAGTATCTGCATTTCTTCAAACAGGAGCTTGTACCATCCGTTGATTTTAATGGAAAGATATTGATGGAAGCACCATCAAAGATCTGCCTGTCACCAAATGGAAATGGTGGCTGGTTCTCATCCATGAAACGGGCAGGACTGGTAGAACAGCTTGATAAAGAGGGCATTCGGTACATCAATGTATTTGCCGTGGACAATGTGTTACAGAAGATTGCAGATCCGGTATTCCTTGGTTCGATGATGATGGAAGATTACCAGTCGGCGGCAAAAGTCGTAAAGAAAGCAGATCCATATGAACGGGTAGGCGTGCTGTGTAAGAAAGACAATAAGCCTTACATAGTAGAATATTATGAATTGTCAGATGAGATGCGGTATAAGAAAACGGTTATGGGCGAGTATGCTTATAATTATGGAGTGATCTTAAATTATATCTTCCCGGTTAATCAGTTAAAACAGCTTTTGAATCAGAAAATGCCGCTTCATATGGCAAAAAAGGCGATACCTTATATGAATGAGAATCAGGAACTGGTGAAACCAACGGAGCCGAATGGTTATAAGTTTGAAACCCTTGCGCTTGATATGCTTCAGTTTATGAATGACTGCTTACCATTTGAAGTTATCAGAGAGTATGAATTTGCACCGATCAAGAATGCAGAGGGCGTGGATTCACCGGAGACGGCGAGAGAGCTGTTAAAGAAGAATGGATATAAGTTGTAGAACTGCGTCGAATACTTTGGAAAAATTGCCTAAAATAACAGTATTATTTTCAGAAATTTCTACATTCAACTTAAGCTTAGAAAATTGACTTTTAATAGGAATTGAATTATAGTTGTTAGTGGTTAAGAAGCGTTAAGAATTTCTAAACCATTAACAACTATATTTATATAATTTGACCTGATAAAGATACATGATGAACACATTTATGAGGGAAATGAGGGAATAGAATGTATAGAAAAGGGCCGCAGGGCTGGTTAAAACATCTGGATTTTACAGTGCTGAATCTGGTAGCACTGCATGCATCTTATTGTATGGCGTATTTTATACGGATGGGAACAGAGAATCCGTATCATAGTAAGTTATATCGGACAATAGCCGTACTTCTGACATTATTTCAATTATTGGTTACCATAGTATGTCATATATATAAAGGCGTATTGAAACGTGGACATTTCCGTGAAGCAATCGCATCCGTGAAGCAGTCTGTACTGGTTGTACTTCTGGCAGTATTCGTTCTGTTCATGATGAAAATGGGTGCGGCCTATTCCAGAAAGGTTATGGCTTTGTTTGGCATGATTTATCTGGTCATAGGTTATGTGGTCACACTTCTCTGGAAGGAATATATACGAAGACATCGTGTGGCAAAGAAATCTATTGTGATCGTGACAGTCAAAGAATATCTGGATGCGTTGCTTGCAGAAATGGATACAGAATACTATAATCTGTATCGGGTTGCAGGTATAGTATTATTAGATGCAACTGAGGATGAGGCAGAAAGCTATAATACAGAATATACGGATCTGGAGCTTGGTATATATGCATATACAGATGAAGTTCTGGAGCAGATCATGCATGGCTGGGTAGATGAGGTCTATGTGAATATACCATTTGAGAGGCATATCCCTGAAAATCTTCTGGGACAACTCGCAGATATGGGGATTACGGTTCATGTACGTGTCCGTGTTCCGGCAGAGCTCTCCGATTATCAGTATGTATTCGATAAACAGCTTGGTCATCATGTATTGACCGTTAGTACTACATATATAACAACCTACCAGGCATTTGTGAAGCGTGCAATAGACATCTTAGGCGGAATCGTAGGATGTATCTTTACAGGTATCCTTACGATCATTCTTGCACCATGTATCTATATCGCATCACCGGGACCGATCTTCTTCTCCCAGTACCGTATCGGTAAGAATGGCAAGAAGTTCAAGATTTATAAATTCCGAAGTATGTATATGGATGCTGAAGCACGAAAAGCAGAGCTGATGGAGCAGAATCAGGTTAAGGATGGCATGATGTTCAAGATGGAATATGATCCGCGAATCATTGGCTGCAAGAAGCTGCCGGATGGTACGATCAAGAAGGGCATCGGAAACCGGATCCGTGACTGGTCACTCGATGAATTCCCGCAGTTCTTCAATGTGTTAAAGGGTGATATGAGTCTGATCGGAACCCGACCGCCAACAGAGGATGAATGGGAGAAATATTCTGCCCATCATAGAGGACGTATGGCGATCAAACCGGGTATTACAGGTCTCTGGCAGGTCAGTGGAAGAAGTAACATCACGGATTTTGATGAGGTTGTAAGATTAGACCGTAAGTACATCGATGAATGGAGCCTTGTAAATGACATCAAGATACTGTTCAAGACAGTGGGCGTTGTGCTGAAGGGCGAAGGGTCGATGTGATCCTGATTGGATATAATATGGAAGATAAATACATATGTGGAGAATAAGAACAGATGAAGATAGCGATGTTCGGACAAAAAAGAATTCCATCAAGAGAAGGTGGGGTTGAGATAGTTGTAGAAGAACTTAGCACTCGTATGGCTATGGCAGGGCATGATGTGACTTGCTATAACAGACGTGGACATCATGTGAGTGGTTCTGAGTATGATACAAAAGAGAAAAAAGAATATAAGAATGTTAGAATCAAATCTGTTCCTACTATAGAAAAGAAAGGACTTGCGGCAGTATCGTCGTCATTTTTTGCAGCACTTTGCAGTGCATTTGGAGGATATGATGTCGTGCATATACATGCAGAAGGCCCGGCAGCTTTTTGTTTTATACCAAAGATATTTAGAAAAAAGGTTATAGTAACGGTTCATGGATTAGACTGGCAGAGAGAAAAATGGAAGGCAGGATTTGGCTCCAAATATATTCATTTTGGAGAGAAAATGGCAGTCAAATATGCAGATGAAATTATTGTGCTTAGCAGTGAAGTCAAAAAGTATTTTAAAGATACATATGGAAGAAAGACAAGATATATACCCAATGGTGTTATCAGACCAGATAAGATAGAAGCTGATCTAATAGAGAAAAAGTTTGGTTTGAAAAAAGATTCCTATATATTGTATCTGGGCAGGATTGTACCAGAAAAGGGTGAGCATTATCTGATAGAGGCATTTAAGGATATAGAGACAAATAAAAAACTTGTGATAGCCGGTGGATCTTCCGATACGGATGAGTATATGGAGCAGTTAAAACAGATGGCTGAACAGGATGATAGAATTGTATTTACCGGATTTGTTCAGGGACAGCTATTACAGGAATTGTATAGTAATGCCTATGTATATGTACTTCCAAGTGATCTTGAGGGTATGCCGCTTAGTCTGTTAGAAGCAATGAGTTATGGTAACTGTTGTCTTACTTCGGATATAAAGGAATGTACAGAAGTTGTTGGAAATAAAGCGGTTGCATTTAAAAAATCAGATGTGAAAGACTTGCAGGATAAATTACAGAAATTATGTGATGATAGTAAGTTGGTTGACAATTATAAGGATCAGGCAGCCGATTATATATGTAAGAAGTATGATTGGAATGAGATAGTAGATAAAACATTGCAGCTATATAGAAGGTAATAATTATGCGTATATTGATGATTAATAAGTTTTTATATCCAAATGGTGGATCGGAAACGTATATATTTAAATTGGGTGAGGTATTAGAACAACGTGACCATGAGGTTCAGTACTTCGGAATGGAGCACGAAGGCCGCTGCGTGGGCAACCGGGTCAATGCTTATACATCTGATATGGACTTCCACGGCGGCAGCAAACTGAGCAAGCTGACCTACCCGATCAAGACCATCTACAGCAAGGAAGCAAGAGAAAAATTAAGACTAGTACTAGATGACTTCAAGCCGGATGTCTGTCATCTGAACAACTTCAACTATCAGCTGACACCTTCCATCATTCTGGAAATCGTGAAGTGGCGCAAGGAGACCGGAAGGGATTGTAAGATTATCTTCACGGCACATGACTACCAGCTGGTCTGCCCGAACCACATGCTGAACAATCCGAACACGCACCAGAACTGTGAGAAGTGCCTCGGTGGCCATTTCGTGAACTGCATGAAAGGCAAGTGCATTCACGGCTCCACGGCGAAATCTGCTATCGGTATGATGGAGGCTGAGTTCTGGAAGTGGAAAGGTACCTATAAGTACATTGACACCATGATCTGCTGCTCGGAGTTCATGAAGACCAAGATGGACAGCAACCCGCTGTTTGCGACGAAGACCGTGGCAATGCACAACTTCATTGATAAGGTGGAGTGGAAAGAGACTCCGAAGAAGGATTACGTCCTCTACTTCGGCCGCTTCTCTGAAGAAAAGGGCATCGGCACACTCATCAAGGTCTGTAAGGAGCTGCCGGATGTACAGTTCATCTTCGCCGGTACTGGCCCGCTAGAAGAGACGGTAAATGGTATTAAGAACATCAAGAACGTTGGCTTCCAGAAAGGCGAGACACTGGAGAAGCTCATCCGTGAGGCACGGTTCTCCATTTACCCTTCTGAGTGGTATGAGAACTGCCCGTTCTCCGTGATGGAATCTCAGATGTACGGCACGCCGGTGCTGGGAGCGAACATTGGTGGCATCCCAGAGCTGATTCAGGTCGGTAAGACCGGCGAGTTGTTTGAAAGCGGTAACGGGAAAGATTTGAAAGAAAAGATAGAAAAGCTCTGGGGTGATAAGAAGCTGTGTGCGGAGTACAGCGCGAACTGCAAGAACATCAGCTTTGATACCATTGATGAGTATTACGAGAAAATTATGAAGGTGTATCAGTAAGACTGGTATGTGAGGAGAGAATTTGTGGCTACAAAAGCGGATCGATACGAGGGAATAGACGGCTTGAAGGCGTATGCCATCATTGGCATTGCGTTGATGCACGTCCTCGCAAATGGAGAATATGGGATAGGAGGATTTGTGTTTGAACGGCTAATACCATCTTTCACAAACCTCGTTTTCCTTTTTATGATGGTCAGTGGTTTTGGAATGTGCTGTGGCTATTACCAGAAAATTGTTGACCAGAAGATCAGTGTAGAGGATTTCTACAAGAAACGGTACATCAAGATCTGGCCGTATTTTGCACTGCTTTGTGCGTTAGACTTTGTGATTTCACCAAGCAAGGAATCCTTGTTTGAGGTTTTCGCAAACTTGACTTTATGTCAGGGACTTCTGCCAAATGCCAAGATTTCGGTCATTGGTGTGAGCTGGACCCTGGCAGTCATCTTTGTGTTCTACATGCTGTTCCCGTTCTTCTGCTTCCTGATTGGAAATAAGAAAAGAGCGTGGAGTGTGGCGGTTGTGGCGCTGGTATTTAACTGGTTGTGCACTAATTACTTCAAAGCAGGGAGGACTAATATCGTCTACGATGCGATTTACTTTATCGCAGGAGGCTTGATCTTCCTCTATCGGAAAGAATTGACCGAATTTGCAGCAAAATACAAAGTTATCGCTGGAGCGATTTTGTTGATTGCCGCAGTTGCTTATTTTGCATTAGGCGGCAATACGCTCACGATGCTGTTCTTCTGTGTGGCAACACTGGTCTATACCCTCGGATGCAAGCGGGGGGGGATACTGGTCAATCCAGTCGCCAAGTTCCTCGGTGGTATTTGCTTCGAGATTTACCTGTGCCACATGGTAATTTATCGTGTGCTTGAGAAGCTACACCTTGTACATCTATTTGGAAATGGCCTATTGGCATATGTTTTCACAGCAGCTGCAGTCATCTGCGGTTCGGTTGTGTTCTCGGTATGTGCCAAGTGGTTCTTAAATAAAATCGAAACGTTCTTAAAAGAGAGAGTAAACAATAGGAGAGTTAATCATGTCTGAAGAAAAGAAGTTAAATGGTACGGTCATCGTTACTTATCGCTGCAACGCTCGTTGCTCTATGTGCAACCGTTATAAGGCACCTTCCAAGCCGGAAGAGGAAATCAGCATCGAGACCATTAAGAAGTTGCCGAAGATGTACTTTACCAATATTACCGGTGGTGAACCGTTCATTCGTACCGACCTGAAGGATATCGTGCGCGAACTGTACAAGAAGTCTGATCGTATCGTTATTTCCACGAACGGTTTCTTCACCGACCGCATTGTTGACCTGTGTAAGGAGTTTCCGCAGATTGGTATCCGTATCTCTATCGAAGGTCTGGAACAGACCAATAATGAAATCCGTGGTCTGCAGAACGGCTACCAGCGTGGTTACGGCACGCTGAAGAAGCTGCGTGAGATGGGGATGAAGGACGTTGGTTTCGGCATGACCGTCCAGGATAAGAACGCTCCTGACCTTGTTCCTCTGTACAAAATCTCCGATGAGATGGGCATGGAGTTTGCAACTGCTTCTCTGCATAACAGCTTCTACTTCGTTGAGGCAAAGAACATCATCCATGACCGTCCTATGGTCGCAAAGAACTTCGAGAATCTGGTCAACGAACTGCTCCGTAGCAACAGCCCGAAGAAGTGGTTCCGTGCATACTTTAACCACGGCTTGATCAACTACATCTACGGTCAGAAGCGTCTGCTGCCTTGCGACATGAGTTTCGATACCTTCTTCATCGATCCGTATGGCGATGTTATGCCTTGCAATGGCACCAAGGACAAAGAGGTCATGGGCAACCTGAACAACCAGACTTGGGACGAGCTGTGGAACAGCCCAGAAGCAGAGAAGGTTCGTGCAAAGGTTCGCTGCTGCGACCGTGATTGCTGGATGATCGGTTCTGTCAGCCCGGCTATGCACAAGTATATCTGGAAACCGGCTACCTGGGTTCTGGTTCACAAGTTCAAGACTCTGTTCACCAAGCATCCGTACAGTATGTATGAGTTGAAGATCTGCCGCGACTACCGTGATGGCAAAGTTACCAAAGAGGATCTGGATAAGTGCAGCACCTGCGATATGAACTGCGTGATCAACAACGGTCTGAGCGAAGCATCCAAAGAACAGCTGAAGCATAAGACTGGCGAGGAAATCGTGGATGCTGATATTGCACAGCAGATGGAGACGAAGTGATGAATATCCTGTATATAGCTTATTCATGTAATCCTTTTGCTGGAAGTGAAGATAAAATCGGTTGGTGCGTTCCTTGTGAAAGTTCAAAAACAAATAAAGTTTATGTAATTACAAAAGAAGAACAACGTGAACCAGTCGAAAAATATTTGCAGAGTCACCCACTTGAAAATATAAAGTTTTATTATGTTGACATCCCTAATTTTTACAAAAAAATCTTCAAGGGATTTATGTATTCTGGAAGACTTAATGTGTGGAATAGACGGGTACTTCCTCTCGCAAAAAAAATCTGTGCGGATAAAAAAATTGACGTTATTCATCAGATTACGCCAATTGAATTCCGTGCAATTGGAGACTATGGAAAGATAGCAAATATCAAATTCGTCTGCGGACCACTTGGCGGAGGAGAGTCTTTGCCTAATGGATTAAAAGATTACGCAAAGGGGCATGAAATCATTGAAGTCGTTCGCTCAGGGATAAATCGCTGGTATCGCTTTAAACTGAGAATCACTGGCAAACTAAATCGCTGCGACTATATTATGTTTGCAAATAAAGAGACTCAAGAATTCCTCGTAGAGGGGGCAGAACTAAACTGTCCGTATGAATTAGTCTTTGATAACGGATTAAGACCGGACGAATTGGTGAGCTGGACAGAAAAGGAAAAAGTGAATGAAGAATTACAATGTAAGTGATGAGCCAGTGACTGAGGTTGCGGTAGATATAAATGATATTAAAGATACTTGCAATGAAAAGGGCAGAAATGAAGAATGCGTCTTTCTGGTTGCTGGAAGAATGATATATCGAAAGGGCTTGGATTTTCTTTTTGATGCATTGATGAGAATTCCGCAGGAAACTAGATATCAGGTTAGAGTTGTAGGCGATGGCCCGGAACTTGAACATCTACGTAAACGCGGTAAGGAAGACTTGAACTTGTCTGAGCATGTGCACTGCATGGGTTCTATTCCCTATATGGAAATGGAAAAGGAATATGCAGGTGCGGATGTATTTATTATGCCGAGCATTCGAGAGACGACAGGCACGGTCTTACTGGAGGCAATGTCAAAAGGTATTCCGGTTATCACCATTAATAAGTTTGGCGGAGCAACTCTTTTTGATGAAAACACCGGTTGGCTTTATGGAGGAAACTCGAAAGAGGAATACATTGAGAATTTAAAAAAGGCAATTCTTGAATGTATTGCTTATCCTGATGAAGTAACAAGGCGTGGAAAAAACGCACGGAAGAAAGCAGAAAAGTATACCTGGCAGAAAAAAAACGAGAAGTATCAGGCAATATATGAGGAACTGCTGAAAAAGTAAGATGTGCAGCATAGAGGAGAGTTTAAAATGGTTGGAGTATGCATAAAATATATGCATGAAAATTACGGAGGCATATTGCAAGCATATGCAACTGTTAGTTATTTGGAAAATCAAAATATTGAGTATGAGTTGGTTCGATATACTAGAAAGAAGACTGTGACAGAAGCACTGAAAGATGTGCCGCGTCTTTTTAATGCAGTTTGGTTTAATAGCAGATTTGAGGGAATTCAGAGAAAACTTAGTCTAAAAAAGCATCCTGAGTATGCAAAGAATAATGAAGTTCGTATGAAAGCATTTGCCGGATTTAAAAAATGGGCTTTTAAGGATTTCTCCGATGAGTATATCGGCTATGCGGCATTATGCGAGGGTGGAAAGAAATATTCGGCGGTTATAACAGGAAGCGATCAGCTTTGGAGTCCAGCAGGATTGCCAACGAATTATTACAATTTGATGTTTGTTCCGGATGACACGCTAAAAATTTCAATTGCTTCTAGTTTCGGAGTAAAGGAAATTCCGTGGTATCAAAAGAAAAGAACGATACAGTATTTGAATCGCATTGAATACATTAGTATGCGTGAGAATCGAGGAAGTGAGATTGTCAAGGAACTGACTGGTCGAGATGTTTCTACGATTTTAGATCCTGTTTTCTTTTTGAGTAAAAATGAATGGCTGGAGAGAATTCCTAATAAGAGAGAAATCAATGAGCCATATATTTTTGCATACTTCCTTGGTGCCACACAGGAATATCGCAATGCAGTAAAGAAATTAGCTCATGACAAGGGTATGAAAGTCGTTGCGTTACGACACATGGATCAGTATGTAGAAGAAGATGAAAACTTTGGAGACTTTGCTCCGTATGATGTGAGTCCAGAAAGATTTCTAAATCTTCTGCGAAATGCAGAGTATGTCTGCACGGATTCTTTCCACGGGACAGCATTTTCTATTCTTAATGAAAAGCAGTTTGTGGTATTTAACAGATATGCTGAAAATTCCAGCTTTTCAAAAAATTCTCGTATTGATACCCTGTGTGTGAATTTTGGTCTAGAAAGTCGGCGCTATAAAAATGAAATGGACTTATTAGACGTTGTAAAAGATGATATTGACTATAAAGCTGTAGGGGAAAAATATAAAAACCTTAAGCTGGTAACAGATCAATATTTAAAGACTGTATTGAAAGAAATTAGAAAGCGTGTGTAATCGTGCCGAAATAGGAATATGAAATAATGCATGAGATTGTCGCCGCGAAAGGATAAATATTATATGAATAATGAAGTAGTTAGAGTATTGGTGACATCTCCGCTTGGTGTTGGAGGTGTAACTAATATGATGATTCATATCCAGGAACACCTGGACAGATCTAAAATAAATTTTGACTATCTTGTTTTTCATGATAGGCACGAACCTATGGAAGACAAAGTTCTTTCATTGGGAAGTAAAAAGTATGTTGCTTCAGCTGATAATGTGAAATTTAGACCTTTTAGAAGAATTTGGAGAATTAATGAAATTCGGAAAGTCTGCAAGAGAAATCATATTAAAATCCTACATTATAATGCGGATTGTGCAGCAGATATGACAAATATTATTGGCGCAAAATTGGGTGGGGTTCAATATATTACAATACATAGTCACAATGCTGGCTTTGGAGCAGCAGGTAATGGAATTCGATTTATGAGCAAAATCTTAAAGCCATTAATTCCACTCTTTTGCGATAACTTTTATGGCTGTTCAGAACTAGCTGCAAGATTTCTATTTCCGAGGTCGATTATTGAATCTGGTAGGTATTCAGTACTTCCGAATGGAATTGATTTGGAGAAATATGATTATAATGAAGCTATTCGTCGAGAAATACGAAAAAAGCTGAATTTGGAAGGTAAGTATGTTGTAGGACACGCTGGACGGTTTTCTGATCAAAAAAATCACAGCTTTTTGCTGGACATCTTTCAAGCAGTACACCGAAAAAATCCAAATACTGTGTTACTTTTATTTGGCGTTGGTGAACTACAAGAAGCGATGAAAAATAAGGCTAGGACATTAGGAATTGAAGACGCTGTAATTTTTTATGGAGCTTCAAATGAAATGAATAAAATGTGGCAGGCAATGGATGTTTTTGTAATGCCATCTTTACATGAAGGTCTTCCGGTCACGGGGGTTGAGGCACAGGCGAGCGGATTGCCATGTGTTTTCTCAGATGTAATAACAAAAGAAGTAGGCTTAACTTCAAATACAGAATTCCTTTCTCTTCAAGAAAAACCTGATGTGTGGGCGGAACATGTTTTGAAGTATATGAATGTGCATAGGAAAAGTGAAAGAAAAATATTGGAGCAGGCAGGTTATGATATTCAGCAGACAGCAGATACACTTGCACAACTGTATTTGAATGTTGCTGAAAAACTATAAAGGATGGAAGGAGAAAGTACTTAATGATTGTAGTGAAGAATAAAGCAGATTGCTGTGGATGTACGGCATGCTATAGTGTATGCCCGAAAAAAGCTATAAGTATGCAGCAGGATCAAGAGGGCTTTTTATATCCATTCGTGGAAATTTCAAAGTGTATAGATTGCAAATTGTGCGAGTCTGCTTGTCCTATTGAAAATAAAATCGAGTCTAAAATGTTTGATAGAAAAGCATACGTACTCAGAGCAAAGGACGTAGAAATTGTTTCTACAAGTACCTCTGGAGGATTTGTAACACCGTTAGGCGAATGGATCCTAAATCAGGGAGGTGTTATTTGTGGCGCAACTTATAATGAAGAATATAAGGTAATTCATAAAATTTCTGGGGGGGGGCAGAAGAGTTTCGAGGTTCAAAATACGTGCAGAGCGATTTAGGCGATTGCTTTTCTGAAATAAAAAAACACTTGATGCAAGAAACGAAAGTGTGCTTTATTGGAACGCCGTGTCAGGTGTATGGATTAAAATCATATCTGAGAAAAGAATACGATAATCTGGTAACCGTAGATTTGGTTTGCCATGGTACACCGTCGCCGAAACTTTGGAAAAAATATTTAGACGAACAAAAAGACAAATATCATTCAGAAATAGATGATATTGTTTTCAGAAATAAAACATATGGATATCATAGTGGCACAATGCGTATAAGATTCAAAAATCAGTTTGTTTATTATGGAAGTGCCCGTGTGGATCCAATGCTTAAGAGTTTCTTTGCTGAAATTTCGTCAAGACCAAGTTGCTATCAATGTCACTTTAAATCAGTGGAACGATGTAGTGATTTCACTATTTATGATTGCTGGCATGCAAATAACTTAGTGGAAGGTCTTGTTGATGATGATAAAGGCTTTACTAATCTGATCGTGCAGTCTTCAAAGGGAGAAAGGATTCTGGATAGAATTGCAGACAGGTATGAGCTTTATGCAACAAATTTGGAAAAGGCTATAGAACTGGATGGCACGATGATTTGCCATTCAGCAGAGCCTCATCCAAGACGAGATGAATACTATCTGAATTTAGATAAAGAAACCCTAAGAGCACATATACAAAAATTTGTACCAATCAGAATAAGGGATTATTTAATAGAGAAATCTAAAAGAATCTTTTATCGGATGGGTGTGTATAAGTTTCTGAAGAACAAGAAATGAGAATCTGTTATTGCTTCTGAATGATTTGGATTCAGGAGGATATATGATTCAAATAAAGAGCAAATTGGATTGTTGTGGCTGCACTGCCTGTGCAAGTTCTTGCCCTAAAAGTGCAATTGCGATGGTTCCTGACGAAGAAGGTTTTCTGTATCCTAAAATTGATATGAGACGTTGTATTGAATGTGGAGCATGCGAAAGAGCATGCCCGATTCTTAATAAAAAAACGGTAATATCTGAAAAAACAGAAGGCTATATTATTAGAATTAAAGATAACAAAATTCTCTATGAGAGTACCTCTGGTGGTGCTTTCACAGCTCTGGCTGATTATATCCTTGAGCAGAATGGTATAGTTTATGGAGCTGGATACGACAATAACATGAGAGTAGTGTGTAAAAGGGCTACTACAAAGCAACAGTTGCAGGAGATGCGAGGCTCTAAATTTGTTCAAAGTGATCTTGGAAACATTTTTCAAGATATTAAAAAAGAATTAAAAGAAGGCACGACTATTTTGTTTTCTGGGACACCTTGTCAAGTGGCAGGGCTGCTAAGCTTTTTAAGGAAAAAACCAGATAACCTTTTATGTGTGGATTTTGTTTGCAGAGGTGTACCATCGCCTGGCTTGTGGGATAACTATGTGAAGTATATGGAAAACAAATACAGCTCGAAAATAGTTGGAGCCCGTTTTAAACATAAAACATATGGGTATCACACGAGCACGATGAAAATAGATTTTGCAAATGGAAAAACCTACTATGGGTCTGGTAGAGTCGATCCATACATGAAGGCGTTTGTAAGAGAAATCTCATCAAGACCATCTTGCGCAGCATGTGTTTTTAAAGGAATAGAAAGACCAAGCGATATCACTGTCTTTGATTGTTATGAATATTCAAAAATCACCGGAAGAAAAGATGATAATAGAGGGTATTCATCAATATTTGTGCATACTGAAAAAGGTGGAAAGATTTTAGAGGCCATAAAATCACATATTGAAATACAAGAAGAAGATGTAAATAGTCTTGTGACGGAAAATGGTGTTATGGTTTGCAATAGTGCAAAACCACATCCTAGGCGGGCTGAATTTTACCAGCTGGCTGAACATTATCCAATTGATAAGGCTTTGAATAAAATTGATCCAATTATATTAAAGGATAAAATAATTGAAAAATCTAAAAGATTTCTATTCAAAACAGGCCTAATAACTGTTGCACGCCATTTAAATAAAGGAAAAAAAGTTGAGGTTGTTGAGAATAAGTAATTGGATTGCTTCGATTTATTCACACACATATTTGAAGATAGAGAGTGTAAGATTTTTGAATAGAATGATTCTATGGGAGGACACCAATGCCACATATTAGTGTTATTATCCCTGTCTATAACGCAGGAAATTATATAGTTGATACTTTAAATTCAGTTTTGCAACAAACATTGAAAGATATAGAAGTTATTGTTGTAAATGACGGATCTAATGATCAATCTCTTGCTGAATGCTATAGATTACAAGAGATTGATAAGCGCATTATCATAATAAATCAAGATAATCAAGGCGTATCAAAAGCTCGTAATGTAGGAAAGCAAAATGCAACAGGTGACTATATTATTTTTATAGATGCTGACGATGAACTTGATTGCAGGATGCTTGAGATTTTATATACTCAAGCAAGGAAAACTGATTCAGATATATCTGTGTGTGGAGTTGATAGGATTTTTGAAAAAAAGCAAGAGGAGAAGAAAAATTATCATTGCAATTATGAGGAAATTACTGTTGATCAGGCGATAGAATGGCTGTTGTTGGGCCAAAAAATTGAGTCGGGCGCATGGAATAAGTTGTTTAAAGCTTCTACGATCGAGGATGTTCATTTTGAAGAAGGTAAGAAGATAAATGAAGATAAATATTTTGTATTTAGATCTCTGCTGAAAAGTAAAAAAATAGTCTATTGCGCTGAAAAATTGTATTATTATTATTGCAGGGAAAATTCGGTGACTAATCAATCCTTCTCTGAAAGATGGTTCGATACACTGTACTTTGCGGATAGAATATATGAAGAACTTAAAGGCCGTAATAATTTGGAAGTCTTTGCAAGATATCAATTATTGATTGCATACTACACTGTTCTACGTAGGATGTATCCTTTCAGAAATCAATACAAAAAGGAGTATCAGCTAGTTATTGATAAAATTAAATCTACTAGTTTTAAATCAGTGCTTTCATATATGGACAAAAAACAAGTGTTTGGTGTTTTATCTATAAAATATTGTATTCTTTTGTATAAATTTATGAGGTGTGTTTCAAAATGATTATCTTAAAAAAACGTGATGCAGAGAGAATGTATTTTGTATGAAAAATCTATTTGCTAGATGGAGGGATATAGATGCAATTAAAAGTTAAGAAACATGAACTACGACTTTTACTCCAATGTATACCAATTTTGACTTTTGCTACGCTAGCGTCTCTTGGTTCGCTTTTGCCAAGCGTAGTTCAGTTCAGTGCTGCAGTTATCTTGGCGGGACAAGTTGTTTTTATATTTGGCACTAAAGGTATTAAAAAAAATATTGGATTATTGTGGATACCATTAATGATATTCTTTTATGTACGAAATAATCCCAATATTAAATTCTATAGTCTAACGTATATGCAAGTTTTATTGCTTTTTGTCTGCTGTATATTATTTTCAGCATTGGGAGGTTTCAATGATCGGTGTTGGATGATAAAAATGGTAAGCTCTTGGCGATATCTTTACTTTATTTATATTGCATTTACCATTTATATGTTTTTAGATAGTTCAGCGATAAATTTTGTATGTAATTTGTTCCCGGATGCTGCGAGTACAATTCTTAATCAGTATCATAATGCGGGGATCCCAGGATTAACAAAGCACTATTCAACAAATGGAATGCTTCTTGCAGTTGGGACGATGATATTTGGAAGCTATGCATTGACTGAAAAAAGACGTTCTGACTATTTATTGTTTTTGATATCAGTTGCTGCATTGCTTTTATCGGGAAAAAGAGCACATACTGTTTTTGGACTTGCTGCTTTGTACCTCTGTTATTTTGCATATAATTCAAATGCTAAAAAAAGTCGACTCGTAAAAGGCATAGGTGTTTTATTGGGGGCATTAACCGTATTTGCTGTAGCAAGTTATTGCGTGCCGGCACTTGCAACTGTTGTTTTTCGCTTTATTGATACTGCAGAGACTGGGGACATGTCAGTAGGTAGAGTTGATGTATGGTTAAAGGCGTTTTCTATGTTCGGTAAACATAGTCTTGTTGGCATAGGTTGGGGACAGTATGTTAACCAAGGTGGCTGGTTTTGGAATATTCATAACATATATATTCAGTTACTTGTTGAAACCGGTATAATAGGATTTATAATCTATTGTGGATGGTTTTTGTTTCATCTAGTAAGGACATGGTCGATGTATTCAAAGATGCGTGTAAATCCAGAAGATTATACGAACATAGATTATTGCTTGATGAATTTTTCGTTGGCAATGCAAATATTTTTTATATTATATGGCTTCACAGGAAATCCTTTGTATGATCGTGAAATGTTTGTGCCGTATTTTATTGCATGTGCAATAAGTGTTAATTATGCTAATAATGATGATGGGAGTGAATTAGAGTAAATTATGAAAATAGGAATAGTAACTCCGTATGATTCGGCGAACTGCGGTGCTTATTTGCAAGCATATGCTAATAAATGTTTTTTGGAAAAGAATAACTATAATGTGTGTTTTATACAGTGGAGAAATGAAAAGCAGCGAAAAAAGGAATATTTTTCTAAACCCAAGACCATAAAGGAATTGATTAGATGTATTCAACGATATCCCTTTTTATGTGCACGTTATAAGCGCATGACTCAGGCATTAAAGGAATTTGATATTCAGAAAAATACTGGTGATTTAGATTGTACAGTAGTAGGTAGTGATGAAATTTGGAACATAAAGGTTTCACAATTTCAAAATCCGATTTTTTATGGTGGTGTGGAGCAAAAAAGCTGTATAGCATATGCACCTAGTGCAGGACAGGCAGCACTCAAGGATTATAATGATTTTCCATGGGTTAGGGAGTGCTTGGAAAAAATGACGTATGCGGGTGTTAGAGATGAAAACACTAAGAATATTGTTGGAAAACTTGTTGCAAAGCAAGTAGAAATTGTTTGTGATCCTACGATGTTACTGCCTATTAATGAATTGGATTTTCCGCACGAACGTAAGATTAAAGATAGATATATGATTGTTTATTCATATAGTGTTCCTAAAGAACATCAGGCATATTTAAAAAGATATGCAAGAAAGAATAATTTAAAACTTGTATCGATATGTTTGTATCAGTCCTGGTGTGATTTGAATATTAACTGTCACCCGTTGGAGTTTAGTTCATATATTCAGTTTTCTGAGTGTGTTTATACAACGACATTCCATGGGACGATTTTCACATTGTTGAATCATAAGAATTGCGCTATCTATAGTTGTTCAAAAAAATTGAAAGATTTACTTGAGTGGACACATAAAGAAGAGGCAATGTTGTCGTTGACAGCTACATATGATGAATTTGAGAGCCTGATTACCAAACAACATAGCTATGAATTATTCGAGACTATAATCGAAAAAAAAAGGAAGGAATCACAAAAGATATATATAGATGCTCTTAAATCATGTGAAGTCTGAAATGGAAAGCGAGTCAGTAATCAACAATCCAAGGAATGAGTCGATAGGAATAGTATCCATGGGGGAGGACACCTGCTTGATAACTACTATAGTTATAGGAAAAGGCAGTTAGGATTTCTGGAGACAATGATATTCTTGATGGATATGGAAGAGATATTTCAATAGAGAGATGGAGACACGCTAGGACTGGTTAAACGAACATCAATGAAGGTTTATTTCGAGTAGCCTTCTGTTGTCATTTTAGTATCTGACACAGTGAAGTGCCTATAGCTCTGGCTCATTCACTGAGATGTTGAGAACTGAAAAATCCTACACAGTCAAAAAATAATTAATTATATGAGGAATAATATTAATGAGTCGTAAAACAGAATTAGCAAAAAATACGGCTATACTTACAGTGGGAAAACTATGCACGCAATGTATTAGTTTTTTCCTTCTTCCTTTATATACGGCAATTCTGTCAACGGAAGAGTATGGCACGTTTGATTTATTGGTCACATATTCAACATTATTACTTCCACTCGTAAACTGGCAGTTGGATCAGGGACTGTTCCGATTTATGCTTGATTATCGTGGAAACAAAGAAGAACAAGGAAAACTCTTTTCTACGCTGTTACTATTTAGTACGATACAAAGTATTATTTACATTATTCTTTTTGTTTGTGTAGAACCTTTTTTGAAAATTCAAAATGCGTATTTTTTGTTGCTGTATGTGGTGCTGCATGTCTACACGGCATTGTTTCTTCAATTTGTTAGAGGATTGGGATATAGCGTTAAATATACAATTGCATCGTTTATATCCGCTTCAGCAACAACAGTTTTAAATGTCATTGCGTTGGCTATTTTGAAAATGGGGCTGCAAGGATTGTTCTTGTCTACTCTGATAGCTCAGTTTTTGACGTTGTTGTATTTGGTGTTTACATCCAAAGCGTGGGAGTATTTTTCTGCTAAGAGTATTCGGCCGACGGTATTCAAACGGGTTGGTGCTTATTCTATTCCTTTAATTCCCAATAATCTGGCTTGGTGGGTTGTAAATGCGTCAGATAGAACTATAATTGCACATTTTTTAGGAACTGCTGCTAATGGTGTTTATTCTATAGCAAATAAGTTTCCTAATGTGTTTATCAACTTTTATAATATCTTGAATTTGTCCTGGACTGAGACAGTATCATTACATTTTGACGATGAGGATCGCGACGAATTCCTAACGGAAACAATGACGTCTCTTTTTAAACTGTTTGCAGCTGCATGCTTTGGCATTGTTGCGTGTATGCCGTTTGTATTCCCGATTTTGATTAATGAGAAGTATGTTGCTGGATATGACCAAATCTTGATTTTGATGTATGCAATGCTTTTTAGAGTGCTCGTCGGATTATATAGTTGCATATATGTAGCTCAGAAAAATGCAAAAAAGATTGCTTATACTTCTATTTCTGCAGCTATAATCAATATTACAGTGAATTTGATTTTAATAAATAAAATTAAGATTTTTGCAGCATCAATATCTACACTGGTTGCATTCTTTTCAATGTTTATCATTCGCTATATTGATGTTAATAAGACTGTGCATATGCGAATTCGGAAGCCCATTATTATTGGAAGCATTCTAATTGGTACTATGCTGATAGGAACATACTATTGTGAAAATAAGATGATTCAGCTCATCGCACTTTGTATCACGGCAATCTATGCAGTGCTGACGAATGTTGATATGTTGAAATCTGGCATGAAATTAGTAAAAAGTCGCTTTGGAAAATAGGTTTTGGCTGTGATTAAAGAGAGTATTCCGCATGATTTTATATTTTTCATTCAATTCTTATTACTGCTTTTTAGAGAGTAGTAGATAAGCTCGGAGGTTAATCGATTTATAGATATATTGCGACAAATGTGCTTTTTGTGCAACGATTATATTTCTTGCCGGTTTACACAAGGTCAAAACTGTAATTAAAAACAAATAATACGCAGGAGAAACAGCCTATGGTGGATTTGATAGATACAATAGTATATGCAGGAAGGTTAAAAGACAAATCTGCCTTGATGAGTAGTTCTTCTGGTGGCGCATTTACTGCACTTTCGAATGCTTTTCTGAAAAGCGGAGATGCAGTGGTGGCTGCAGTCTATAATTATGAGAATCATACTGTGGAATTCCAGATGATTCTGGATGAGAAGCAGCGTGAAAGAGCAAAAGGCTCAAAATATATGCAGAGCAAGCCCGGTGATATTTACCAGGAAGCGTATCGTTGGTTAATGGATAATCCAAAGAAAGAATTGCTCTTTGTTGGCATGGGATGTCAATCAGATGGATTTCGGAAGTTCAGTGAAATTAAAGGAATCCGTGATCGGGTGCATATCGTAGACATTATCTGCCATGGCTCTCCAAGTCCAAAACTGTGGAGAGAATATGCAGAATCAATACAGAAGAAGGATGGAAAGATAACTTATCTTACCTTCAAAGACAAGCGCAATGGCTGGAAATCGCCTACAGCCTACGTGAAAGTTAACGGGTCAGAGAGACCTCTTAAAGATTATGTTAGGGTGTTTTATAACCGGTGTGCGTTGCGGCCCTCTTGCTATGAATGCCCTTATGCGACCACAGAAAGAAAAACAGATATGACTATAGGCGACTTCTGGCATATTGAGGAGACCATTCCGAATTTCTATGACTCTAATGGTAATTCGTTATTCTTGATTCATACGAACCGAGGAGAAAAACTATTCGAAAAGATTCAAAGTGATTTGGATTATAGATTAAGTAATACAATACAATGCTGGCAGGCAAATCTTGAAGCTCCGACCCAAAAGTCTGAACAAAGAGAAGAGTTCTGGAATGATTATAAGAAGAAAGGAATTGATTTCGTGATGAAGAAATATGGGTCAGTTCCAGTGAAAACAAAAATTAAGAATAAACTCCTCAAAATAATGGGGGGGATACACAGAAGGTAGTACTTATTATGCTGATTACTCCGAAAGGAGGGCAGCATAATGAACTGGAAGCAGCCTAAAGTATATGCAGTAAAACATAAGGATGAAATGACAAGAGCAGCTTCCAGATCAGGTGGTATTTTTACAGCTCTTTCGGATCAGGTTTTATCCAACGGTGGTGTGGTCTATGGTTGTGTTTTGACGGAAGAATTTGATGCCGTACATATTCGCACTGATAATGCGGAAGATCGTAATCGAATGCGAGGCTCAAAATATATCCAGAGTAAACTAGGTGATACATTTAAAAGTGTCAAAACAGATCTTGATGCTAAGAAAAGTGTACTTTTTTCTGGAACTTCCTGTCAGGTAGCAGGATTGAAAAAATACATTGGAAAAGAGTATGATAATTTGTTCTGCGTGGATATTGTCTGTCACGGAGTACCAAGCAAAAAAATATGGGAGGCATATCTGTGTTGGCAAGAGCAGAAAATGCACTCTAAAGTTGCAAGTGTGGACTTCCGAAATAAGAAAGACTTTGGATGGCATGATCATGTAGAAATACTTTGTTTTGAAAATGGAAAGTCTACGAGTAGTCGGGTATTCAAGGAACTTTTCTACGGGCATACCGTTCTGCGGCCGAGTTGCTATGAATGTCCCTATAAGTCTGTAATGCATCCAGGAGATATTACAATTGCAGATTACTGGGGATCGAGAAAGCCGCACCAGAGTTTGATGATAACAAGGGCGTTTCATTGGTGCTAGTAAATAATGAGGCTGGAGAAAAAATCTTTGAAAAAGTAAAAGAGAGACTGATCTGGAAGCAGACAAAGCTAGAGGACAGTATGCAGCCGCCTCTTAAAGCTCCATTTCCAAAACCAGATAATAGAGAGCAGTTCTGGAGTGACTTTGAAAATAAATCGTTTGAGTATGTTGCCAAGAAATACGGTGGCATCGGACTAAAAAATGATGCTAAGTTGCTTTTGAGAAAGATTAAGAGAAAAATTAAAAAGTTGGTGGTAAAAGGTGGAAAGAGAGATTCCAATATTATATAAAAGAAAAGAAGAATGCTGTGGATGTACGGCTTGTTATGCCATCTGTCCGAAAGAGGCTATTTCTATGGTCGAGGACGAAGAAGGCTTTGAATATCCACAAATTGATGAAAGTAAATGCGTGCGGTGCTACCAATGTATTAAAGTATGTCCGATAAAAGCGGAAAGAACGCAGTAAGGAGAGAATATGAACACAACATTACTTATCATGGCAGCCGGTATCGGCAGCCGCTTTGGAACAGGAATCAAGCAGTTGAAACCGGTCGATGCTTCTAATCACATCATCATGGACTACTCAATCCATGATGCGATGGAGGCTGGCTTCAATCATGTGGTATTTATCATCCGTAAGGATATCGAAAAGGAGTTCAAAGAGGTCATCGGTGAGCGCATTGCCTCCATTTGTTCCTCACACAATGTAACTGTAGACTACGCTTTCCAGGATATCAATGATATCCCGGGAACTCTGCCAGAAGGCCGGACAAAGCCGTGGATAATGACTTCTGCGGAGAAAGTGCGAAAGCTGTGAGATATGATTCTGACTTTATTTGGGAAGGTGAGCCGTGGCCAGAAGGGGAGTATATAATATCTGACAAGGATCGGAATGCTATGAAGTTGGAGAAACTTTATAATTTATAACGAGGAGAAGAAAAATGAATTTATCAAAAATACACCACATCGCAATCATCGTGTCTGACTATGAAGCCGCAAAGGATTTCTATGTGAACAAGCTGGGTTTTCCTATTATTAGAGAAAACTATCGCCCAGAGCGTAAAGACTGGAAGCTGGATCTGCGTGTCAATGAGCACACAGAACTGGAGATTTTCGCAGAGGAAAATCCGCCGAAGCGTGTGAACCGCCCGGAGGCTTGTGGCTTACGTCACCTTGCGTTCTGCGTTGATAGCGTGGAACAGACAGTGAATGAATTGGCAGAGGTAGGAATTGAATGTGAGTCGATTCGGGTTGACGATTATACCGGAAAGAAGATGACTTTCTTCCATGATCCGGATGGACTGCCGCTGGAGCTGCATGAATAATCATGGGAGAGAAAAGAGCGTATAAATCTCGGAAATCCGGCGGTGGCCGGAAGAAGCTGAAGCCGGAGTACGATGCCGGGAAGAATCTGAAAGAGCAGATGGATGCTGCTGTGGCTCTTTATGGGGAGAATTGTTCTCTCCAATCCATAGCAGATGCTATGAACTTAAATCCAATCAAAGTAAGAAAGCTGCTCATCACGGCCGGTGTGTATGAATCAGAAGTGGCGGAGAAGGTACAGGATACTTTTGAGGAGTATCGAGAAACACAAAGTTATAAAGAAGCAATCCTCTCAACTGCAAATACTCTTCAACTCTCCAAAGCCTCCGTTACCTCATACCTACCATATCAGAAAGGTGTATACTTCCCAAGTACTGCTGATAAAGAAAAAATTAGTGTTGGAGCAGAGCGGCGGCGGAGATACAGAGCAGTAAGAAAACTGAGATCAGAGCCAACAGATGAGCACCTGTGGGAGACGGTCTTGCTTTATTCTGGTGTGCGCTTTAAAACCTATTCCGGCTTACCCTTTTGAATATTCTCGTGCGATGAAATCGCACTTCCGGAAATCTGGAAATCAGATGTCCGGGAAGTGGAAATCATCGTATGCGAGTTTACTCGCGTAATGTTTTGTCTAAGCCATAAACCTCACGCATTGAGATGTCATGTTCGGCATCAATGCTTGTGATGTTGATGCGGTAACTGTCATGGGCAATGTGGTCAATGATTGCATCTGCCAGAGGACTGTCATCGCCACCCAGTTGGTCGTACCACTCCTCGAATTCATACTGGGAACAGAAAATCGTTGAAGATTTCTTGCGTCTCCGGTGGAGCAATTCGAAGATATCCCTTTGTTCTGAATCTGTTGGTTTCAACAGAAGCCATTCATCCAGAATCAGGACAACAGGATTGGCATACTTAGCCATGACTTTTTTGTAGTTGCCATCTGTCCGTGCCATCTCCAGGTCTATAAGCAGATCGGGCAGACGGACATATTTGGTATTGTAATACTGCTTACAAGCCTCCATGCCAAAGGCACAGGCCATGTAAGTTTTACCACAGCCTGTAGCGCCGGTAATAAAAAGATTCCGGTGTTCAGAGATATATTCGCAAGTGGCAAGTCTGTGAATCAGATCTTTGTTCAGCTTGCGTCCGGAAGTATAGTTGATATCTGTAAACGCTATTATAATAGTTGACCACTTTAGTCCATTTCGCTACTGAATAAGTTTACCACCTGGAATACATCCTGTAAGATTTTTATGTTCAAAATCTTACGAAGGAGACGAAAGGTGTGAAAGTAGAAATGGACATGTATTACCTTATCCGTTCCCATCACAATGACGGAATGTCGATCCGAACCATAGCCAAAACACTTGGCATATCCAGGCAGACAGTCACGAAGTATTGTGATGGAACTACTATCCCGGGTAATCGTAAAGAGTACCACAGGGATTCGACAATAATCACCGACGAGCCTCGTGAATTCATTCTCTCTTGTTTCAGAGAAGATGAACAGGAAGGTCTCGCAAAGCAGCGGCACACGGCAAAACGCATTTATGACCGTCTTGTCGCTGAGAAAGGATTCACCGGAGGTGAATCTACCATCCGAAAGGCTGTAAACGATCTTAGAAAAGAGCATTCCGTGCATCCACAGGCAGACATACCACTTGAGTATGATCCCGGAGATGCCATACAGATAGACTGGGGTGAATGCACTGTTTATCTAAATGGCACCAAGCAAAAGCTGTATAGTTTCTGCGGGCGCTTATGTTACAGCTGTGACATATTTGTCCAGTTGTTTTATACGCAGAACCTTGAATCGTTTCTAGAAGCCCAGCAGCGTATGTTTGATTACTTTGGCGGCGTACCCAATCGGCTGATCTCTGACAATGCCAAGGTTGCTGTCAGAGAAGGCTTTGGCAAACATGCTATAGCAACCGATGGCTACGCGGCATTTGCTGCTCACTATGCATTTCAGACTGATTTCTGCAACATAGCAAGCGGTAACGAAAAAGGTCTGGTCGAAAATCTGGTCGGTTATTCACGAAGAAATTTTATGGTGCCAGTCCCCAAAGCGAAGTCTCTTGAAGAGCTTAATGCAAAGCTCATAGAGGACTGCCTCAATTACCGCAAAACTCATAAAGTTCAGTCAAGAACGATAAGTGTTAATGAAGCATACCATGAGGAACAATTGTATCTTCATTCGGTTCCTGTATATAGGTATGATACAAGCCGTACTGCCACTCCTGAAGTAGGTGATTACTCTACAGTCAGGTTTGAAAAGAATAACTATTCAGTACCGGTAAGATATCTACGTCGCACAGTAACCGTAAAAGGATACGCAGATAAAGTCCTCATCATGTATAATGGCAAACTTATTGCAACACATGACAGGCTCTTCGGTTCAGGAAAAACTTCTTACCGTCTTGAACACTACATCGATCTGCTTGAACGCAAGCAAAGAAGCGTATTTCAGGCAAAACCAGTACGTGACATGGTTGCTGAAGAACTCATCGACTGGGGCAAAAAGCTTCCCGGCGGCAATTCCGAAATGGTTAAGCTTCTCAGACTGTGTGTGGATCATGGTGAAGAAAAAATCCTTGCGGTCAAACACAGCCTTCCATCAGGAATTATACCTACGGTTGACATCATCCGCACCCATCTTCATAAACCGGCGGAAACCAATCTCATTCACATGAGCAATGACATTGAAGTAGCTGACCCTGATCTCGTCAGATTTGATAAGAAATGTGGGGTGAGCTGATGGATGAATTAAAACAGCAGGCAATAGAGTTCTATTCCAAGCTCTTAAAACTGCCAACTTTCAAGCATTGCAACGATATAATACAGCGTCTGGATGATGGTGCCGGTTATGTAGATTTCCTGATCGAACTCATGAAAAATGAGTATGATACCAGACAGGCCGCAACAAGACAAAGACACATAAAAGCGGCTCATTTTCCATATCTAAAAACTTTTGATGAGCTTGATCTGCACAGATTTGAACACTTGGGTGAAGCTTATCTTAACGAACTGGCAACATGTGACTTTATCAAAAAACGTAAAAACATAGTTATGATCGGGAATCCCGGTACCGGCAAAACACATCTGTCCATTGCACTCGGCATCAAGGCCTGCAACCTGGGCATGAAGGTTAAATTCTACACTGCGGCAAATCTTGCTAACTCGCTGATTGAAGCTCAGGACAACCGAAGCCTCATGAAGCTTGAGCGTCAGCTGGATAAAGCCGAACTTCTTATAATTGACGAGCTCAGCTATCTGACATTCAATCTTCATCAGTCTGAGCTGTTATTCAAGATCATATCTGACCGGGCAGAGAGACAGAGTGTTATAGTATCAACCAATCTCAAGTTTTCTGAATGGACAACTATGTTTGAAAATAAAACAATGGTAGCTGCTCTGGTTGGTCGTCTGACATTTATGTCTCACGTACTCAACATGAACTCATCCAACCCTTATCGGGACGAGCATGCAGCTGTGATCACTTCAGGAAAGGAGGTCGTCTCAGATGAATGAATACCACTTTCTTGATGAAAACACAGAACTGACGAAGTCAGATCTGATCAGAAAATACAACAGGTTCATAGAAGATATCTGGCTCCTACAGCATACCGTAAGAGAACTGGATGACAACTATGAACTTATGCTTAATGCATACGAGAGTGTAGCTGATAAGCTTTACGGCTAACATCCGGGGGAATGTCAATTACCACGGGCATTCCCTTATATTTAAACCAAAGTGGTAAACTTTTTCAGTAGCAAATGGTAAACTTTTTCGTTAGCGGAGTGGTAAACTTTTTCGCTAGCGACTGGTAAACTTTTTCATTGACATTTACAATGCATTCCTGAATAATCGCAGTCCAGGTCTCTAACTGCTTTTCCCGAATAGCAAGTCGTGTTGCCATAATCTACCTCCCGAATATTTGGATTTTTCGCTCTTATTTTCCAACTAGTTGAGGTAATTATAAAAAAATTCGGGTAAGATGGATAGGTACCGGCTATGGAGCATTTACGTTCCGGCTTTTTACTTGATATGGAAAGCAACGGTTTGATGTCGAAAAATGTTGACTTTGCGTATGAATAGGAATAATATATAAAGTATAAATAATCGATTAAGGGGGAGATTTCTTTTATGTTTTTTGGGGCAGATCTAATTAAAATCCATGAAAATAATTAAAAAATAATTAATTATATGAGAAGGTACTATCTTATTGGTGTAATTTTGTTGTCTATTTCTATGTATTAGCGTATAGGTCAATTAGATGAAATATTATATTAGAGATTAATAGAAAGGAAACAGCACTTGGTAATAAAAGGAAAGTTGTTAGAGAGGTGTAATATAAATGAATTTGATAGATGGAATAAAGAAAATATTAGATCACAATGGAATATTATTTTTAGGATCCGGTTTTTCAACAGGAGGTAAAAATTTTAACGGCCAAAATATGAAAACAGGAGCGGAGTTATCTAGAGCAATATGTAGAAATTTAGGTATAAAAGAATCAGATAATTTATCAATATCATCCCAGAGATATATAGAGGATCCAAAATGTAAAAAGTCATTAGCGGAATTTATAGAGTTTTTATCTAAAGAATTAGTTTGTACAGAGATATCTCAAGATCAGAAAATAATAGCAAATTTACCGTGGAAAAGAATATATACTACAAATTACGATAATTCATTTGAGTTGGCAAGTGAAGAATGTGGTTATATAAGAAGTTCAATAACTATTACAAATAAGAGGTATAAACCAGGAAGGCAATTGGAACAAGCAATTGTACATATTAATGGAAGTATTTTAAATTTAAACGAGGAAAGCTTTTATGATGAATTTAAAATAACAGATGAGAATTATACAAAGGCCGGACTTTTGGAGAGTTCTTGGAAAAAAATGTTTGACAGTGATTTTATATCAGCAGAATGTATTTTTTTTATAGGATACTCGTTACAATATGATCAGGAATTAGTTCGACATATTGCCAATTTAGGAATAAAGCATAAATGTTTCTTTATTGATAGAGATTTTGATGATGATGATAAAGAATATATGATTTCAAGGTATGGAAGTTTAGAAAAAATTGGAGTAGATGGATTGGCAAAAAAAATATTAAAAGTAAAATCTACATATTTGCCGAATATTCAGATGCAAAAGTTATGTGGTTTTGAAAAAAGAGATCTTTCAACATATTATACTGAAAAGACATATACAAGTGTTGATGTATTAAAACTACTAATTGAGGGAAAATTAGTAACAGGATATATTAATCAAAAGAATTATTGCGTTTCCAGATATAAAATTGTTGAACAAATTGAAGGTTTATTAAAATATAAAAATATAGTAATTATTCAATCAAAGTTAGGTAATGGTAAAAGTATACTATTAGAATGTATTGCGAAACAGCTTGTTGCTAAGTATAATGTGTATTTTGTTAATAGTGTAGAGTATCTAATTGAGGATATGAATTATATTCAAACATGTTCGAATCGCCAAACAATTTTATTTTTAGATGATTATGGATATTATATTTCGTTATTAAAGGAATTAGGTAATGATTTCCCAGAAAATATAAAAATTATAATGACTTGTAGAACGTCTATTAATATTAATTTATACAGTGACTTAATAGAAAGATATAATTATGATCCAGAAAATATTGAAATAATAGATATCGATAGAATGAATGATTCAGATATAAATGAAGTTATAAAAATATTAAATAATAGTAGGCTTTGGGGAATTTATGATAGAGCAAATGATTCTCAAAAAAGAAAGCTATTAATTAATAAATATGATAGACAAATCTCAAAAGTATTTTACTTATTATTAGATTCTGAAGTTATAAAAAAAGATATAACGAATATTGTAGATAGCATTCAGAAAAAAGTTGGTTTGTTTGATTTTGTTTTAGCTCAGGCAATTAACAATATTTGCAATCTTAAATTTTCATATTCAGATATTCTTGAATATACAGAAATTTCAGATTCATTATTAAGAAGTTATATTGTTGATAAACATGTTCGTGAATTGTTAATTGTTTCAGATGATAAATTTACTTTAAGCTCTTCTATTTTTTCACAGTATATAGTAAGAGAAGGAAAAATGAAAAATCAAATGTTAGAGATGTTAAAAAAAATATATTATAAATGTTCACTTTTTGATGATGCGTATGGAAAGTATTATCAACAACGTCGTAATATGATATCTCGTTCCAATATTTCTTTATTATTGAATACTGAAGTGGAAGAGAAGTTGGGAAAATCGGATGAGGAGCTTATTCTAAACTATTATGATAATATTAAAAATTTACCAACAGCTTCCGAAAATCCATATTTCTGGTTACAATTTGGTATAACGGCTCTTAATTTGGATAATTATCAACAGGCATCTATTTATTTTGATAATGCATATACAAATGCACTAAAGATGAAAAATTTTGATACATTTCAAATAGATACACATAAAGCACGTTTATTATTATGCTCAGAAATGAATAAAAATTCTACGAATTCAAATGATGCTATGGAAACATTTTTTAAGGCACATGAGCTTTTATTACATAATAGTAATAAGGGAGAGAAAATGAGATATGTTCTACGACAAGTAGGGCGATATTACGAATATTATTCTTATTATTTATCAATTTTTAGTGAAGATGAAAAGAAAGATTTCATATCCAAAGCTTATGAAATGCGCAGCAGATTTGAAGGATATTTCTGTTCTTTGGGCAATCAAAAAGTGAGTATTGAAATTTGTCGGGCATATTTAAATTATAGAAAAATATTTGAAAAAACAGGGTATTTATTAAAGTTAAAAGAAACAGATAGATATTATAATGAAAAAGTATGTAATAATTACTTAATGGCCAAATAGAATAGAAAAAGCAGAATAAATGTAAACGCTCCATAGCCGGTACCTATCCATCTTACCCGAATTTTTTTATAATTACCTTAACTAGTTGGAAAATAAGAGCGAAAAATCCAAATATTCGGGAGGTGGATTATGGCAACACGACTTGTTATTCGGGAAAAGCAGTTAGAGACCTGGACTGCGATTGTTCAGGAATGCAGGGACAGCGGTATGAAAACAGAGGACTGGCTTGCTGAAAATAACATATCAAAGGATCAGTATTACTACTGGTTCAAGCAGCTGAGACTTGCGGCGTGCATGCAGGCCTCTGGTCCTCAACCAGAATTGCCAGTTGAAACCGAGAAGCAGCAGATAGTCAAATTTGAATGCGCCAATTATCAGAATGACTTTGATTCGTACAGCAATTCAAAGATAAGGATAGACCGCGGCAGCATACACATAGAGATCGATGGCGGTGCTGCTCCCGCAGTGATCCGCTCCATCATGGAGGTCTTTGTAGATACTGAATGATGCAGTTGGTTTTTCTGAAATATACATAGTATGTGGCAGAACAGATCTGAGGTATGGTATAGACAGCCTTGCCGGAGTCCTCAGATCCCTTGGCATGTCAAATAATGTTGACTTTGCATATGAATAGGGATAATATATAAAATATAAGTAATCGAATAAAAGGGGGGATTTCTTTTATGCCTTTTGAGAGGCAGATCTAATTAAAATCCATGAAGTGAAGTAAGTATATAGATATATTAAATAATAAAGTCATTTATTGTTTTATTTAGAATTTGGTTGAGTTGTATGAAGGTGACACTTAAAGGCAAAAGAATCGTTAAATGTATTGAGGTTGACGGAGGAGCATTAATGAGAGCTGGAATATTGACGTATATGTGGGTTCAGATGGGATTCCCTACGGGTGTGGTTGGGGTTCGTAGCCGGATGACTACATGAAATAAACAATCAAAGGACAGATATGACTTAAGATAAATGGAATGACACCTAGAGGCCATACCTCTGAACCCCACATAATTAAGTTAGCTATATAAGGATATAATAAGGATATAATAAGGATGAATGAAAGAGAAAATAAAATAATCACAGATAAAGATTATTCATCGGCACAGTACAGACAAATATTACGCATTAGTCAAATGACTATGGATAATGAATTAAGGCGTGAAGACAGTTTGTTAATACAGGCAAGTCATATGCAGACTGCATTCGCATTTACTACAGCAGCGATTTTTACAGTGTTGCCAGTATGCATAGAATATAAAGGGGCACTGCCGTATGTATTCTTTTATGTTTGGATCGCAATTATCATTTCATTTATGTTGGCTAGTCTTGTGTGTGCTTCTATGGCTCAATGGCGCTTTAAAACTAAAACATATGAATCTGTAGAAAATATAGAATCTGCTATTTTGGATGATCTGCAGTGGAAGAAGTATGTGCAAGATGCATATTGTGATGCACAGATAGTGAAAATGTTGCAAGACATATATGCTAAGAACAATGGAATAAATGAGAAAAGAGTAAAGTTTATAATTGCATCAATGGTGTGTTTTTCCTCAGCATTGATTAGTATTTTGCTATGTTTCGTTCATGCAACAGTTTTATTATGGTAATAAATGAAAGGAGAATTGTTATGTGTGAAAAGAATAAAGAATTAGAAGGTAGTAATCCGGCAAAGAAAGTAACTCCGACACCAATTCCCGTAAAGGATACTAGAAGTGATGGGAAAAAGTATAGATTTATTCTCGATAAAGAGAATCAGAGAGATGTTTGAAAAAAATAATATTGGGAGTCAGCTATGCTTGATGGCTAATAGAAATTGGACATGAAATTTTTGGAATTATGTAACATATAATATAAATGGCATATTAACGACATGGTACTACAGAATTTATTCTTTGGGCAATGCTCAGGAAAGGAGGTAGCACCACATGAGAGAAAAACTCAATGTCGTTCTTGATTGGTTTGAAATAGCAGCTACTATCATATCTATAGTAGTTCCTGCTACTCGCAAAGTGGCAGATTTATTAGAGCCTAACAAGGCAGAATAATTTCTGCAAATAGCCAGGGCATGCGGTCTATACTGTATGCCTTTTTTTGTATGTAGGAATAAAATCAAGGTTTTTGTTGAACATGCACTAAAAAGAATAGAGAGGTGTTATATGAAGATGTTATATGAATCTGCGATAGCAGATATGATAAGGTTATTAGATAAAACAGTAGATGATTTTTCCATGGCAAATGATATTTCTGGAGTAACTCCATTGTTTTGCATATCTAACAAACAGTTTCTTTTGATGAAAACAGTTGATTATTTTAGTAATTATCAAGTACTTAATGGGTGTCGTCAACTTTGCATTGATATGTGTGAACAGATGAAACTCCCAATAAAAATAATTGCAGGAGATGAAGATGTAGATTTTATCTTAGAAGTGGATGATAAATCGATAGGAGTTTTGCTTTCATTTAAACCCAATTTTATGCCAAATGTCTCTGATGAACTAATGTATGCCATTGAAAAATTGATGGTTGTTGTTTTACAAGACTCAGTGGATGGGCAAGTACAATTTTATAAACCTAATAGTTATAAATACCGAAATTATAAATATAAGGAGCGTGTAGAGCAGATTGTAGTAAAACAATTTTTGGAAATGTTAGGTAGAGATGATTATGATGACTTTAAAGAATGTGTTGGACAATATAATTATAATGCAGAGCAAAAGTTGGGAATTACTGTATCTGCAATTCCAACAAAAAAGGCAGTAGAAAAGCATAGGGCAATGATACAGAAAGAATTGTTGAGCTATTTTTATAAAAAAGAGCTTCAAACAATTTTTGATGAGAAAGAGATTATGAATATGAAAGAAAGGTTTGAGAAGAATTATGTAGTTTTAATCAGTAATGCCAATTTTTCAAAAAGCCTTATTAGTTCTGAATGGTATTATACTTTGCAGGTAAAAACGGATGCGGGAATTGAACAAACAGCTATTGTAGCGGGTTATTTAAAATCAATAGAACAATTGTTATTTTCTATTTTACTTGTACTAAGTGAAAATGAAAATAATAAATTTATGTTCTATGCTAACCAAGAAGGCAGGGAAAAAACAGGACAAAAAAAATTACCATTAAACTATGCAAATCAGAAACTGGTTCTTACAATGGCAAAAAATATTTTAAAAGTGATAGAAGGAAACAAAAAATTTGTTTTACATAGAACAGAAATGACAGATAGAGTAATTGGATACTTGGAACAGTATGTTGAGAAAACAAGAAATGCGTATATGCATAAGGATAATTTGTATGACTGGAGTGACATACGAATTATTAGAACAAAGACATACGCTGCATATTTTATGATACTCGGAACGTTTTTTATTGATGTGGAAAAACTGTTGGATATAAATGATTAAAATATAATGCAATATTTTTATATCAGATCAACAAAGAAAGCGCCATATCATTAAGCTAATTATTTAATAATGTAAAATCCTAATTTCTTCTCTATACTGGAAAGAATGGAGTAAGTTATAGTTTGTGTGTTAAGAACAGTAAATATATTAGGCATTAGGTACCAGATGATACGGTTGCTCTTTTAGAAAAGGTAGGACATTTTGTAGGAGATTTCCATAAATGGGTCGGCACATATATTGATTGGTTCCTATGTTAGTGGACACGTGTTTTTCAATTTTGTGGTATTGACATTTTGTTTAGTATTTTATGCAGTTGTAACGAAAATATTTGAATTATGCTAGGGTGGTATTGATAATTTGTATGTGTATATTGAGATTACCAGAAGGGGGGAGATACAAAATGATTATAAAATTTTCAATGGATCAAATAACAAATATAGATGTACTCTATACGTGGACACATGTTTTTTCAAATGAGGTTGCTTGTGATGTAACGGAAGAACATTATCATGGTGATGCTTATTGTAAACAGATTGTTGCAGATACATTAACAGTGCTAAAGTGGGGAATTCAAACGTATCTTGGTTCATCGGAGCGTATTGCAAATGAGACCTTTGATATTTGTACAGATGAAGGAGCAAAATATCATATTGAATTTGGGATTAATACATATGAAAGAAAAGCTGCAAGATTAGAATGTACCATTACTGCCCCGGAAACGGAAGGTTATGATCAGAAGCTTGAAGAACTAAAAATAGCATTAAAGAACAGGCTCATCCAGGACTGGAAAGTTTGTACCTGGTTAGTCGATATGCAATCAGCGTATCTCTGTAAAGAGGCATATGAAAGAGCATTTATTGTTGAGAATAATCTCCGTGCATTTGCCAGTAAGGTATTGATTCATTTTATGGGAATTGACTGGCTTAATAGTACCGGATTAGAAAAAGAGGCAGAGTCGGTAAAAAATTTGAAGCAGAAATTTATTAAACGTGTACCGGAATTTGAGAATATAAATGCGGACTTTCTTTCAATGACACTGGAAACATTGGAAAAAGTAATGTTTGAAAGAAAAGTATATAAGGATACGATTGTATTAGATAAAAGCCAGTATGCAAAAGTTTTAGAGATAGCAGAAAATGGTAAAAATGCCAATAATGTAGCAGAATTTATTAAGTCGAACCGTACAGTAGAAAAAGATATATGGAACAACTTATTTGTGCCATATATTGAAAATCCGGAGCAACTCAAGCAGGCGATACATAATTTTACAGAGGATAGAAATCATGTTGCACATAGCAAGGTTCTGTCTTGGAGTTCTTATCAGATCATATTGGGTGATTTTGATAAAATGGATGGTTTTATTCGTCAGGCAGATGCTGAATTTGAAAGCAAAGTAACATCAGATGAAGTATTGGAGACCTGGGATGCAATACAGGAAGAAGAACGGAATGAGAGGGAATATTTTCGTGAGCGTATAGTAAATGAAGCAGGTGTTGATATCCTTGATGCGGATGAGATAAAAAGTTGGTTCGATGAAGTTATTTATGGTTTATATAGTGAGATTTATCAACGGTATCATTTGGATGTATGCTATGAAATATCTGATTACCAGACTATAACGGATAATGGGATTTGTTTTACCATTGTATCTCCGGTATTAGAAGATAATTCACTTCGTGTAGATGTTACTTCTGAATATTCGTAAACGGTACCTATCCATCTTACCCGAATTTTTTTATAATTACCTCAACTAGTTGGAAAATAAGAGCGAAAAATCCAAATATTCGGGAGGTAGATTATGGCAACACGACTTGCTATTCGGGAAAAGCAGTTAGAGACTTGGACTGCGATTATTCAGGAATGCAGGAACAGCGGTATGAAAACAAAGGACTGGCTTGCTGAAAATAACATATCAAAGGATCAGTATTACTACTGGTTCAAGCAGCTGAGACTTGCGGCGTGCATGCAGTCCTCTGGTCCTCAACCAAAATTGCCAGTTGAATCGGAGAAGCCACAGATAGTCAAGTTGGAATGCGCTGATTATCAGAATAACTTTGATTCATGCAGCAATTCAAGAATAAGGATAAACCGCGGTAGCATACACATAGAGATCGATGGCGGTGCTGCTCCCGCAGTGATCCGCTCCATCATGGAGGCCCTTGTAGATGCTGAATGATGCAGTTGGTTTTTCTGAAATAAACATAGTATGTGGCAGAACAGATCTGAGGTATGGTATAGACAGCTTTGCCGGAGTTCTCAGATCCCTTGACATGCATCCGGACTTTTTTCATATATCACGATTTGTGTAAACGGTCTTCAGACTATAAATAACCAAACAGGGGGACAAGGCTAATATGGATTTAAAAAATAAAACAACATTTAACAAATTATATCAAGCAGCATGCGATCTGGCGGATAGACTCCGGAGAGGTGAATGGACGAACAGTGACCGGTCAATAGAAGAATGCGAAGCAGCAATAAAAAGTCTGGCAGCTTTCATTGACGATGGAAAGGCGGATTGTACGGACAAACGGGAAGAGGCAAGAGAAAAAACATTGAAAGGGACATGGTTTCAAAGTGTTGATTTTCGCCGGATCATTGTACATATGCAGCTAGAGGAAGCAATAAATAATCGGGATATGCAGCTTGAACTGGATATTCTGGGGCATGTGCTTGCGTATCTGCCAAATGGAACCTATTTTAAGATGGGCAACCTGCCACAGGTCATGGAGACCATCAGACATCTTTATGGGGCATCGAAGAAGTCCGGTAAGCCCTATGCACCGAAAATGTCAGAAGAGACAGCAGTATTGATCGAATCAACGAGAAATCTGATCAATGCAGGTTTTTCATTTCAGATCGTAAATGGAGAGCCGGAGTTTGAACAGGATTCCGAACAGTGTTTGGTTGCGGAATTAGAAAGACGGATAAAAGAGCTTGGTGGAATGTATGTGATCCGTCAGTTATTTGACAGGGAGATTCGTGCACGATATCATGAGAAGCTTGGAAGATATCTGATCTATCGAAATAAGATATCAATGGGAGAAAAACGCCATATCAAAGTAAGAATACCGTATCAATATTTACTTCAGCTGTCGCTAAAATTTCTGAAAACAGAATCAATATTCACAAATGCATATAAAGAGCACAGATATCAGGAGCTGATCCGGATGGCACAGAATTATCTGGAGGTTCTACAGCTGCAGGGGTATATGACCTGGGAAGATGTTTTTATTGATCTGGAGGATTTTCCATATCGGCTGGCGAAAAATCTATGTTTTGAAAAACTTTGTATTCCAAGGCAATATCATCCGGAGTTTGTAAGGCTTCTTTTGCAAAACATGCTGGAACCATTTTATGGTACAGGCAGAGATAAAATGAGAGTATATTCTTTTCATAATTATTTGGAATTTGCTATATATGTGATGGATGCAGCAAAGGGGCCCAGGATATTTAAAAGGCAGGAATTATCGGAACGTCTGGGAATCAGCACTTACAAATTAGAACAGATCTTGCTGGATACTGCATTGGATGCTGATATGGTGAATCAGGATTTTGTGTATTATCTGGATGAGACAAATAGCTGGAGAAAGCCTCTTGTCAGGCTGGATGCGGATACTTATTTCTGTCTGGATGGCAGGATGGCGGGATATGGATTTTATGAAGTGATGTTTCAGATCTTATTTGCAAAGTATGGAACGAAGTTTAGCAGGAATCAGGGAGAGTATCTGGAGCAGCTGGTCTATCAAATGTTTCGGGAGAAGCGTTTTCCATATATCACAGGGCAATATTATAAGGATGGAGATCTTGCAGAACGTGATTGCGATATGATCTTGGAAGGAAAGGAGCGTGTGATGTTTGTTGAAATCAAGAAATGTCCGCTTCCCGGAAACTACGAGAAAGCAGATGATGTAAGTGTATTGAGTGTACTTGGCGATGGTATGCTGTATGCACAGGAGCAGATTTTGTGGCATAGGATACGCTTGAAAGAGAAGGGACTGATTGCGCTATATGATAAGTTGGGAAATCATATACAGGATTATATACCTGGCAGGAAACCGATAATGGCGATGAGTATCTGTATGCCGGAGTACGATTTCCTGACAGATCGCATGATGACTGAGAATTTTTTAGAGAGTGTACTACGGGTTACATATCATGCACAGGATCAGACAAAGGAGAAAAATCTGGATCGATTAAATAAAAGGATAGCGAATATCCAGCTGGCAGCGGCGAGGCTGTTTGATGGTATGAAATATACAACCAGAGATGTATTTTTTAATTCTCTGTTTCGGAGTCTGCAGCAGGTATGGACGATGCTTCGCGTGTACGATACACTGGATGTTTTTTTAGATATGTGTGCAACACAGCTTGTGATGATTACTGGTGCAGGAGATGTTTATGTGGACATTTGGAATGCATTGCAGCTTAAAGGATAATGCGTGGAGAAAATATGTAGTATATATCCATAAATTGTTGCTAAATGCACAATAATTATTCATGAGAGCCTCCTGACTGTGAAGCCTTTAAGCCATGGCGGTCACGCCATTTCGCTTGACTTCGATCATCCATTGAGTTATTATACTCGTAAGAAAGTAACTTACGAGTTAGTAACTCACGAGTGTAATAAATTGGAGGTGGGCGAATGAGTCAGTTTTATTGCCGTGAGAATGAGCTTAGAAAGCTGAATAAGCGATATGAAGGTGACAAGTTTGAATGCATCGTCATCTACGGAAGACGGCGAGTTGGTAAAACCGCCTTGATCAATGAGTTCTGTAAAGGAAAACCGACCATTTTCTTCTCGGCACTCAACACGACAGGGAAGGAAAATCTGGAGGCACTTTCAAAATCAATCATGACTTTTGAGAGACCGGATATGGAATCTGCACCGGAATTTCGGTCATATGATGCTGCGCTGGACGAGCTGACAGCACTTTCCAAAGAAAAACGAATGGTTTTTGTTATTGATGAATATCCTTATCTAGCAAAGGCAAAACCAGCTATTTCGGCTATGCTACAGCACATTATTGATCATAAGTGGATGGAATCCAAGATGTACCTGATTCTCTGCGGTTCTTCAATGAGCTTTATGGAAAGTCAGGTGCTTGGGAAAGAAAGCCCATTGTATGGGAGAAGAACAGCTCAATTTAAGATTGCACCGTTGGATTATAAGGAAACAGCTGTGTTCCATCCGAATCTGTCGGATGAGGATAATTCGCTGATTTACGGTATCACAGGTGGTGTTCCGCATTATATTAACAAGCTGGATGTAAGAGACAGCGTAGATGAAGCATTGCTCGACAATCTGTTTGACCGCTCCAGCTATCTGTATGAGGAGCCGGCAAATCTTCTCAAACAGGAACTGCGAGAGCCGGCCATTTATAATGCCATCATTAAGGCAATTGCTGAGGGAGCATCACGACTGAATGATATTACGATGAAGGTCGGGGAGGATAATTCTGTTGTATCGAAATATCTCAAAACCTTGATTGACCTAGGCATTGCAAAAAAGGAGACTCCAATTAGTGAAAAACCTGGTAAGAAAACAATCTACCTGCTGGCAGATAACTTCTTCCGGTTCTGGTATCGTTTTGTCCCAGTCAATATGAGTGCAATTGATTCAGGCAGAATTGCAAAGACCTATCCACACACCGTAAAACAATATCTTCCCGATTACATGGGTTTGATATTTGAAAAGATGTGTCAGGACTATCTGTTGTACTATGCCGACAAGCTCCCCATTGAACTAAATGAAATTGGTCAGTGGTGGGGAACTGATTCCAAGAAGAAAAAGCAGATACAGATCGACATCGTTGGAACTCCCGTAGAAGGAAAAGAGTATATTATTGGCTCCTGCAAATATAGGAATGAGAAGATTGGTGTGGATGAGCTTGAGCTGATTAGGGATTATGCATCAGTTTTCGGAAAAGGAAACACCTATCACTACTATATTTTCTCTAAAGGTGGATTTACGGATGGACTGCTCCAAGCACGGGAGCGAGGTGAAGTTCAGCTGATCACCTTGGAGGACCTTTACAAGTAAACAACTCGATGTCAGCCCTACTGGTGAAAACCGGCAGGGTATTTTTATACCCAAATTTAGAGAGGAGAAGATGCGTATAGGCTAGCATGCTGTCTTCATTTGACAGGATACACTGAACCGTTACTCTTGTGCCGATGATACTGCTGATCAGACTGGATAACCGTTCCGGATAGATATCCGGATTGAATAGCTTCTTGAAAAACGGATCATAGGTTAAAGGCAGAGTTTTCGTACCCTCCATAAATTCAAGAAAGCGGTTCTTCCGTTCCTGCGTCATGTTCTGATAAGCAAAGTAACTTTGCGGATGCTTCCGGAGCTCAGTAAGACATTCCTTTTCCGTACGGGTAGGAAAGAGCTGGCGCCTGTTTTGTCGACAGGAAAAGCATAGTAGAAAAAGGGTGAAAAAACCCTTTGATGTAATAAACAGCATGTCTGGGTGTAACTTTTGGTAATTTAACTCCGATTTTATGCGATAAGTTGACTTGGAATATGATTAGGATTAATATAAAATCATCGAACATGGGCAGATTTGAGACCATAGATAGGATAGATAAGAGATAAACACCATGACAATTATCGTAACCGGAGGAGCCGGATTTATTGGAAGCAATTTTATATTTTATATGCTGGACAGTTATCCGGAGGATCGTATCGTATGTATGGACAAGCTTACATATGCGGGAAATTTATCTACACTAGCTTCGGCGATGGATAATCCGCATTTCCGTTTTTGTAAGATTGATATCTGCGACAGAGAGGCAGTCTATAGGCTATTTGAAGAAGAACATCCGGATATGGTAGTGAACTTCGCAGCCGAAAGTCATGTAGACCGTTCCATCGAGAATCCGGAGATTTTCTTAGATACGAATGTCAAAGGAACGGCGGTGCTGATGGATGCCTGCCGCAAATATGGTATTGCAAGGTATCACCAGGTAAGTACAGATGAAGTATATGGAGATCTTCCGTTGAACAGACCGGATTTATTTTTTACAGAGGAGACTCCGATTCGTACGAGTTCGCCGTACAGCAGTTCAAAAGCATCTGCTGATTTGTTAGTCCTTGCATATCATAGGACATATGGACTTCCTGTTACCATTAGTCGTTGTTCGAATAATTATGGACCATATCAATTTCCGGAGAAGCTGATCCCATTTATGATTATTAATGCATTATCAGACAAGCCTTTACCTGTTTATGGGGAGGGTGTGAATGTACGTGACTGGCTGTATGTAAAGGATCACTGCCGGGCAATTGATCTGATCATTCATAAGGGTCGCGTTGGAGAAGTTTATAATGTTGGCGGACATAATGAAATGAAGAATATTGACATTGTAAAGCTTATTTGCAAGGAACTAGGCAAGCCGGAAAGTCTGATCACGCATGTAACAGACCGCAAAGGTCATGACTTGCGTTATGCTATTGATCCAACAAAGATACATAATGAATTAGGCTGGTTGCCGGAAACAAAGTTTGAGGATGGGATAAAGGGGACAATCCGTTGGTATTTAGATAATAGGAAATGGTGGGGAGATGATTATTTCCAGATAAGATGAATAAGTATTTGTGCAAGTTGAGATGAGCTGAAGTTTTTGAGAAAAATAACTACACGAAGAATAGTAATTGCAGAAAGAGAGGAAATTATGAGAAAAAAAGGGAGAAGCAGGATTGCAGTATTATTAGGAATAGGGGCCATTTGCAGCATGTTAGGTACAACAGGCAGGTATGTATATGCAGAAAATATGACAACTGCTACAGCAGCTATTGAAGAAAGTACAGGGGATATTACGCCTGCAACGGGATATGAGGTGTCGGAAAATGCAGGACCGGAATTATATACAAGTGATGAGGAACTTGCATTGCAGAGTACATCAAATGACACTTCACAAAGTGGAACCTGGGAGAATGTAACATGGACGCTTTCTGGCACAACACTTACGATATCAGGAAAAGGAGATATGCCGGACGCCAGTTCTTCTGATAAGGCACCATGGTATACTTTAGATGTTGAAAAGGTTGTAATAAAAAGTGGTATTACAAAAATCGGAAGCCAGAATTTTGTGGAAATGTATGATATTACAGATGTAACCTATCCGAATACTCTGAAAGAGATTGGAGAGGCTGCATTTTATGGATGTACGAAACTGCAAGAGGTGGTTTTGCCATCTTCTGTGAAGACGATTCGATCTGGAGCATATTGTGACTGTAAAGCTGTTACCCGGATTGAGATACCGGGGGTGACGGATTTAGGAAGCTATGCATTTCAAAATAACTGTCCGACAACATTTACAATACCTGCAGGTGTAACCTCTATATCGCCGCTCGTATTTTTTGGAAATACAACGATAGAGAGTTATACGGTTGCAGCAGGTAACACAGCCTATGTTGCACGGAATGGAGTTGTATATTCCAAGGATCAGTCCGAATTAGTGATGTATCCGTTTAATGGAGGAACAGGCTCATTTACGATACCTTCGAATGTGAAGAAGATCGGAGATTATGCATTTTATAATAATGTCAGCTTGAACACGGTAAACTTTTCCAATGTAACAACATTAGGAGAAGGTGCATTTTATATGTCCGGCTTATCCGGAACCTTGACACTTTCGGATAAGATCAGTGAAGCAGGTAATTTTGCATTTCAGGGCTGTACCAAGATAACAACAGTAAAGTTTGGCAAAGGCATGAAAGAAAGCGCTTATTCAATGTTTGAAAAATGCACAGGGATTACTTCCATTGATTTTGGTGGTCTGACATCACTTGGTATGCGGACATTTTTAGGCTGTAACAGTCTGGTCGAGGTGACAGTCCCGGCAACGATAAAAAGCTGGGAAGGATCGGTATTTAACAGCTGCCAGAAGCTTGTAACATTTCGTGGTATGGGACTGGAATATGTGACATATGCTGATTTTGCACAATGCTATGCATTAACAGATGTATATCTTCCAAAAGTAAAAGAGATATATCGTCAGGCATTTGCAAATTGTCCATCCTTGAAACAGATAACGCTGCCTGCATCTACGCAGTTTGTAGATGAAAATGCATTTGCAAAGGATGTTGTGATCACCTGCAACAATAATCAACTGGTGCGGTTTGGTTACAATGGATTCCGTTATGCAGAAACAATTCAGATTAAAGGAAAAAGAGATTATACGAAGGCATTTGAGGTATTAGACAAGGTAAATGCAGAACGTGCAAAGAATGGTCTTGATGCATTGACGATGGATACCGGATTGTTAGAAACGGCTATGATTCGTGCCGGTGAGCAGGCAGTATTGTTTTCACATACCAGGCCGGATGGTGCAAGCTGCTTTTCAGCAAATAAGAATATGAATGCAGAAAATGTTGCAATCAATCAGTCTTCTGCAACAGCAGTCATGAATGACTGGATGAATTCATCGGGACACAAGGAGAATATTTTAAGTAAAAAAGCAACTACGATAGGAGTTGGCTGCTTTTATATAAATGGTATTTATACCTGGGTACAGTGCTTTGGTTCAAATACAGATGCTCAGACGGCAGAGAAGCAGACAGACCGTACCATAACACAGAATATCAATATTCCGAAAAAGAAATTTACAGAAGCAATTACGACGGACGGTATTGTTTGGGGTGATGGTGAGACATATTCTTATAAATTTGTTATACAGATGGACAAGGATACTTATACTGCAGGCAAGAGCGTAAATGCGAAGGTCGTTCTGGTAAATCCTGGTTTTAGCATGTATTGTCCATTTACAAGCGGGAATATCACATGGAGCTCAGATAAGAAGAGTGTAGCAACGGTAGATAAAAATGGAAAGATTACATTTGTGGGCGGTGGTAAAGTAACTATCACAGCAAAAACAAAATATCATGAAACGTCACTTACCTTGACGGTGCAGGGTAAGTCACAGGTTACAAAGACCACACCAACATTGACACTGAAGAATAAGACAGTTACCTATACTGGAAAGGGAAAAAAGATAGGTGCTGCAAGCGTAAAAGGCGCGGCAGGGAAGATTACCTATAAATATTATTCAGATTCGAAGTGTACGAAGCGGTTATCTACATATCCTTCCAAGGTTGGAACCTATTATGTAATTGCAAGTGCAAAAGCAACAGCAACCAGCAATTCAGCGAAATCCAATGTAGCGAAATTAATGATTAAAAAGTCGAATCCAATGAAGGTAAAGGTGGCTTCAAAAACCTACAAAGCAAAAAAATCAACCGGAAAGCTTAACAAAAAGCATTCCTTTATAATCGGGGTAAAGAATGCAAAGGGTAAGGTGACATATTCCAGATCAAAGGCTTCGAAAGCATATATTACTGTTAGCAAAAAAGGAAAGGTAACAGTAAGGAAAGGAACGCCAAAGGGAACCTATACAATTACGGTAAAGGCAAAAGGAACTTCAAAATATAGAGGAAAATCGAAGAAGATAACGATTAAGGTTTCCTGAGCAATATTAGATACATATGAAAAATAAAAGATCATTTCTGTATGTGATGCTGACGATTGCATTTCCCATCGCATTACAGAATTTATTAACTACAACAGCCAGTATGGTCGATACGATCATGATCGGAAGGCTGGGAGAGTCGTGCGTGGCAGCAGTTGGTATCTGTTCCCAGATCAGTTCCCTGTTCTTCAGCTGCTACTGGGGATTTGCCAGTGCGTCGATCCTGTTCTTCTCCCAGTATTGGGGGGCGGATGATGAAAAGGGAATTAATCGTACATTCGGTATCACTTTCATCTGCATGGCAATCGTGGGCTTTGCATTTGCAGCCCTGTGTATCATCAGACCGGAATTCTTATTGGGGGTATATACAGATAAAGAAGTATTTATCCGAATCGGAAAGCCGTATATGCGGATTGTCGGATGGGCATATCCGCTTCAGGTATTTGCTGTACTTATCAGCTTCCTGCTCCGTTCGACAGAGCGGGTGAAAGCGCCGCTTATCTGTTCCGTCGTAGGACTGGTAGTGAACTTCTGCTTGAACTTCGTGTTGATATATGGTAAATTCGGCGCACCGAAAATGGGGGCTGCCGGTGCGGCAGTCGGAACACTTGCATCTGCAATCATCAATTTATTACTGCTGTTTATCTATCTGATGCGTTCGGAATGTAAGGTGCGGATCCGTCTGAGTCAGATGTTCTTATTCCATGGCGGATTTATCAGGGTGTATCTGGCAAATGCATTTCCAATCCTCTGTAACGAATTGTTTTATGGAGTTGGACAAATGCTGATCAATATCGTGATCGGACACCAGAATGAATCTGCGATCGCCGCCATGGCAGCTTTCCGTGTATGTGAGGGCTTTGTCTATGCATTTTTTGGCGGCTTATCAAATGCAACCAGCGTTGTGATCGGACAGTCTGTCGGTGCCGGTGACCATAAGGGGGCATATCGGTTTATGAAGCGGTCGGCATTGTTTTGCCCGGCAGTTACTTTCGGGATCGTGTTGATCTGTGCGTTATTACATGAACCATTGTTTGGCTTATTTGGATTGGGTGATCAGGCACTTCGGTATGGCATGTATATGTTATACATTTACTTGTTCTTCGGTGCGGTTCGAACCTGTAACTATATTATGAATGAGGGATACCGGGCAGCAGGCGAGACGAGAGTCGGAACCTATGTGGAGATTGGCGGTTTATTCTTAGTCAGCGTTCCGGCGACATGGATCGCAGGCATGGTCTTACATCTGCCTTTCCTTGCTGTATTTTCATTTGTATATACGGATGAGCTGGTGCGCCTGGCAATCGAGCTTGTCTATACCAGATCAGGCAAATGGGTGAAGCCGGTTACAGAAGCCGGAAGAAAGACTTTGCCGGAGTTCAAAGATTGGTTAAAGAACCGTAACAATCGTAAATGAAATGCAACATCTATAAAGAATAATTAAGCTGACAAAATCAGATAACGGACATATACTTTGTATATTCGAAAAACAGCCGAAGAAAAGCGTTGTGATGAGATTCACAATAAGAATTCCGGAAATGTATTTACAGATGAATGCAGGAGGATTGTAAGGTATGAGAAAGAATAGAACCAAGTCGGGAAAGATTATGACGGTAGCACTTGCAGCAACATTTGCAGTTAGTTTGCTGGCAGGATGCAATGGCGCAGACTCAGAGTCAACAGAAAAGAACAAAGGAACAACCGAGGTATCAACCGAAGCAACGACAGAGAAGACGGAAGCACAGGCAACAGAGGCAGCCAGTACAGAAGCCGGGATGGAAGCGCAGACAACAGAGGCAGCCAGCACAGAAGCTAAGACTGAGACACAGACCACTGAAGCGGCTTCTTCCGAAGAAGATGCCGGTGCTACAGAGGAAGGTACTTCTACAGCAGAATTACAGGAAGAAGCTGTATCCGCTCTGCCGGGTACATATCCGATAGACATGATCTTTAGCAGTGGAGCCGGTGGATGGAGTACAACATTAACATTATCACAGGATGGATCATTTACAGGAGCATTTTCTGATTCCGAAATGGGAGAACGAGATGAGAATGAATACCCAAATGGGACCGTATATGTTTGTAATTTCAGCGGACAGTTCAAAGATATCAAGAAGGTAAACGATTATACATATTCGATGACTCTGGATAGCGTGAAAGTAGCAGAAGATGAGGAAAAAATCGAAGATGGTATCCGTTATAAAGCGGGTGAACCATCCGGCATGGACAGTGGAACGGAGATCTATTTCTACACTCCGGATGCACCTGTCTCAGAATTGCCGGAAGCATTCCTTTCCTGGTGGCAGGAAAGTGCTGATGGATCAGCAACACTTGACTGTTATGCAATCTATAATAAATCCGCGGATTCCGGATTTTTTGAGTACGCAAAGTAAGTACTGCAAATGAAGAGATCATTAAGAAGATGAAAGAGAAAATATAATACAATGAAAAAGACTTTGCCTGAAACAGCAGGCTCTTTGGGGATATAAAAAGAGCAGCTGTTTTGGACAAAGTCTTTTTTATGGTTCAGGATAAACGAGGCGAAGTAAATGGGAAGCAATACATATAAGGATCTTCAGAACTCACATCCGTGTTTTGGAGGACAGAAAAATAATGCCGGGCGGATTCATATGCCGGTGAGTCCGGGATGAAACATCGGATGCCGTTTTTGTGAGCGGACGATCAATGATGTGGAGGAGCGACCGGGCGTAACATCAAAGGTGATCATACAGAAGCAGGCTGTTGTGGTGGACATGGTGGTCATGGTGGCTGTGGATGTGGAACACCGGATGGATTGCCATAAAAAATAAATTTGTACTTGATAAAACCTATAGAAATAGTATACTATAATGCAAAATGATAATTTATCATGTTTGCAGAAAAAGTAGATGAGATTCAGATGATGTACAGATGTATGGAATCATTTGAATCAGATAACAACGACAGGGAGGTCAAGATGAAGATATCAACAAAAGGAAGATATGCGATAAAACTGATGTTGGATCTGGCCACCTATTATAATGGTGAGCCGGTTAAGATAAAGGATATTGCAAGAAGACAGCATATTTCAGACAAATATCTGGAGCAGATCGTTGCAATATTAAATAAGGCATCACTGGTAAAAAGTATCCGTGGAGCGCGTGGAGGATACATGTTATCTGCTTCACCGGAGAATTATACGGTGAGGCAGATATTAGAAACGGTAGAAGGAAGTCTGGCACCTGCTGACTGTGTAGGCGCTAACGCAGCCTATTGCGAAAACAGAAGTATGTGTGTCAGTGTACTGATCTGGGAGAAACTTGACCAGGCAATACAGGATGTACTTGAGGGAATTACCTTAGCCGATCTCGTTGACTGGCAAAACAACCTGATGGTAGACCAGTACGTCATTTAATATATGATAGACATTTGCGACATGAAGAAAAGGAGATCACATTGATTCTTGGCAGCAGCAATGACCGCGAAGTGGCATTGACAAAGGATTGCCAGTTTATACTGACCTCATTCCCGATGAATGAACGGCTGGTATTTAACCGGACATATGCGGGATATCGGGGAAGCCTGACCTTTACCGAAGATTTATACGATAATCTGTAAAAGCAGATACCACATTTCACTCTGAAAAATTCAGAAAGAAATGTGGTATTTTTTTGTTCTAATTTTCATTTGTCATGCATACATTATAACTATCAGAAGTGTGTAACAGCCTACTTTAGGTATCAGATCATATCAGAAAAGCAGATGCTTTTCGAGTATTGGCAGATGATGGAACTGACAGGTGAAAATGGTTACAGATGACATATGCATGAGGTGAATCGGTTTGGAAAAAAGCAGAGAGAATGAAATATTGAAGATATTATCCGTAGCGTTAAGGAGAATATTTTCGAGTGAGATATATGATTATAACAAGCTTCAGGAGATAAGGCTTAGGATGAATGAACCCTTGATCGTGATCTATGATAATCGGGAATATTTTGTGACGGAGAAGGGAAAGCGAACCACAGAATGTAAGAAAGCATATATGGTAGCACCTGCCGATATAAGGGAAACGCTGGAATATATCAGTAACTATTCACTCTATGCATATGAGGATGAGATCCGGCAGGGATTTATAACGATTCAAGGGGGACATCGTGTAGGGCTTGCAGGAAAAGTCATTCTGGAATCTGGAATGATCAAGAGTGTCAGACATATATCATTTATCAATATCCGTTTGTCACATCAGGTTAAGGGATGCTGTAAGAAGGTTCTTCCGTACATAATAAATGGAAATGAGACATTTCATACACTGATCATTTCCCCACCGCGATGTGGCAAAACCACACTTCTTAGAGATATGATCCGGATGTTGTCGGATGGATTTCCAGGATTCAAAGGAAATACTATCGGTGTCGTAGATGAACGATCTGAGATCGGAGCCTGTTATAAAGGCGTACCACAAAATGATATCGGCATACGGACGGATATTCTTGACTGTTGTCCAAAATCATATGGAATGCTGATGCTGATCCGTTCGATGTCACCGCAGATCATAGCGGTGGATGAGATCGGCAGCCGGGATGATATCGATGCGATCTACAGCGTGATCAACTGCGGCTGTAAGCTGATCGCAACCGTACATGGCAATTCCATTGATGATATCAGAAATCGTCCGGGACTTCGGAAGCTGGTCGATGAGAGGATATTTGAACGATATATCGTGCTGAGCAATCGCAAACGGACAGGGGAGATCCGGACGATATTTGACGATCGGGGAAGTGTTCTCTTTATGGCAGAGGATGAACGCCTGACATCGGCATATGAAAATGAAGCGGCTGTAGCAGAACTGTCATAAGTGCAGGGAGGCGTACATATGTTATATATAAAGATTCTTGGAATGCTTCTGGTGGTCGCAGCTTCCTATGGGATAGGAAAGACGATAGGAGTTTATCAGAACCGGCGAGTGGAAGATATCTACGAGCTTCTGATATTTGTCCGGATGGCAAATGGGCATCTGGCATACAGTGCATCGGAGATCACCGAGATCATTCGGGAAGGATCGGATAAAGCAGGGGGAAGGATCGGAGACTGGCTTGCCGGGCTGGCTTTGCAGTTCCGGACGGAAGAATATGCTTCTTCTTTTGAGCAGATCTGGACAGGCAGTATCGGAAGTCTGATGGAACACAGCTATCTGACGGACGCACAGATCGGTGCGGTAAAAGAGCTTGGAAAATGGCTGTGTTATATGGATGTCGATATGCAGATCAGGAATCTGAAGCTGTGGGAACAGAACATGCAGGCAGAGTATGAGGAACAAAAGGACAGGGCACGCAGGATAAATAAAGTATCCAGATCACTTGGATTACTCGGAGGGATCTTTTTGATAATACTGATAGGGTAAGGGTGGCAGGAGCTTATGACGATACAGTTATTATTGAAGATAGGTGCGGTAGGAATCCTTGTAGCACTGTTGAATCAGATATTAAAGCATTCGGGGAAGGACGAGCTGGCATTCCTGCTGAATCTGGCAGGACTGATTCTTGTACTTTCTTGGATCATTCCATATATCGTAGAATTCTTTAATGACATTATGAAGCTTGTAAATATCGGTGGATAGGGGAGAAAAGGCATGAGTCTTGTTACGGTATGTATGGCATCGGTTCTGGTCGTTTTAGTAGCGATAAAACTAAAGAAAATGAATGCAGAATACAGCACGCTCTTAAGTATTGGAGCGTGTTTATTTATTGTCAGCTTTATCATAGGAAGACTTGAAAATGTACTGGATTCCATCGACCGCATTACCGGATACATCAATATCAATATGGAGTATATATCGATCCTGCTTAAGATGCTTGGCATTTCCTATATCTGTGAATTTGCGACAAATATCTGTAAGGACGCAGGCTATGGTGCGATTGCTTCGCATATTGAGCTTGCCGGACGGGTGACAATGGTGGTGATGAGTCTGCCAATCCTGTTCCATGTGATCGATATGGTTGTTCGTCTGATGGGGTAGAACTATGAGAGGACAAAAAGCGAAAATGATTATAGCAGGCGTAATGGCGTTCACGATCCTATTATCTGTGGTGTGTTTTGGCGGGCAGACCAGCAGGGCAGCTACCTTAGATGTCGATGAGACGGATCTGGGACTTGATGAAAACGCTTTTGACGAGATGGACATGCTGACAGAAGAACAGGCAGGACTCTCTTTTCGGGAGGTCGTATCCTATATCCGAAACGGAGACCTTCAGGGGCTTCTTGACTACAGTCTGGAAACAATACAGCAGACACTTACAGGGGAGATAAAAAGCAATAACCGCCTGCTCCTTCAGCTTCTTGCCGTTGTCATTCTTGGTTCGGTATTCACGAATCTGTCCGGAAAGTTTGGAAAGATGGTAGGTGGAAACGGCTTCTTTGTCACCTATCTGATGGTGGTATCCATCCTGCTCGGAATGTTTGCGATCGTTTCCGATATAGCGGTGTCGGCAGTCTTGGATCTTACGGATCTGATGATCACCTTTATACCTGCTTATACGTTGGCTGTCTCCTATACAAATGGTGCAGGCACGGCGGAATTTACCTATCAGATCACGGTGCTGATCATTTTTCTGTGCGAGAAGGTGATCATTCAGATCGTATTTCCGCTTGCCAAATGCAGTGGGGTGGTCGGACTGGTGAATAAGTTAAATGCCGAGGATCATTTTTCAAGGACAGTTACGTTGTTGAGGAATATTGCAGGATGGATCCTGAAAACCATGTTTGCAGTTGTAACCGGAATGAATGTGATAAAGGGTGTGATCGTTCCCTCTGTGGACAAGTTGGAACGAAATGCCGTCTTAAAAGCGTTCGGGATGCTGCCGGGGGGAAATACGGTTAAGAATGTCTCGGATATCCTGCTCGGTTCGGGTATGGTTTTGAAAAATGCTATCGGAATTGCGGGCGCGGTCGTCGTATTGCTGGCAGTGCTTCTGCCGGTTACCAAGATCGCGGTGATCTATCTGACTCTCCGTATCGTATCCGCATTTGTGCAGCCCTTGGGAGATAAAAGGTTTTCCGACGGCATTAACATTATGGCACAGACCATCGGTTTGATGCTGCGTGGCATCTGGTGTGCTTCCTTTTTATTTATCATCTCCCTCACACTTATGACGTTGCTTGCGAGGTGAAAAGCTGGTTGTCCATCCGGGTACATGCATAACCGTTTTTCAGAAATTGGTGGAAAGGAGTGCTGGATGTTGTTAGCTTGGATCAAAAATATCGTCCTTTTTATATTATTCTCCTCGCTGGTATTTTTCTTGCTTCCGGATGAGAAATACAGAAAATATATGCAGACGGCGGTTGGTTTTGTACTGGCGATCATTGTCCTGACACCTGTATTAAGTGCGGGAGGCTTGAACGACATTCTAAGCTTTGATTATTACTATGAATCTATTGCAGGCGCACCGGGAAATGGCGATGTTACATATTATACAGATGTCATGGAGACTATGATCGAAGATCATTTGCGTGATACATTTCAATTGGGCAATAAGGTAACGATTACCTTTGATGGGAACTATACGATCACAGCGGTTGAGGTTGATGTTGTCTCTACAACATCAGACAGTGTAGCAGATACAACCGTGGATGTAGCAAAACTCCGTCAGGAGATCGCAAAAGAGTATAAGATCAGTGAGGACAGGATAGAAATATTTGTAAATGGATATCAGACAAAATAACATGTACTAAAAGCGGACATGTTACATATAATGGAGTGAGAGAGCATGGAAGGAATATGGAATAACATCAAACAAAAGCTGCAGGAACTGAAAAAAGACAAAAATGCGGCACTTCGAAAGTGCATGGGGATTTTGCTTGCAGGTATTTGTCTGCTGGTCATTCTCTGGCCGTCTGATAAGGAAAACGGATTTTCCGGACTTGATGCTTTAACCGGAACGAAGCAGGATAAAACGCCCGGTGGAGTGACTGGAAAACAACAGAACGGGGAGGCTGCTACGGATAATGGACAGGAAACTTCCGGAGAAATATTATCGGCGAACAGCGGCTATGAAGACTATATAGTATTTCAGGAGGAGAAGCTGCGAGGGATACTGTCTCAGGTGAAGGGTGTCGGAACGGTAAGTGTCATGATCACATTAAAAGATGGAGGCGAGAAGATCATAGAGAAGGATGTGACGAAGTCCGATAGTGAGTCAGATGGCAGCAGTCAGAAGAGCAGGAGCGAGACCTCTGTTATGACAAACGCAGACAGCGGCGAATATCCCTATGTGAGCAAAACACTGGAGCCGGAGATTGAGGGGGTTCTGGTCAGTTGTACGGGGGCTTCCGATCCAACTGTTGCAATGAAAATAACCGAAGCGGTGCAGGCATTATTTGGTGTTCCGGCGCATAAGATAGTTGTATTAGAACAAGAATAAAGCATGGAGGATATGGATGAAGAAAAAGATCTTTAAGAAAAACCGTCTGGTGATACTTGCCCTGTCGGTTATGATCGGAGTTGCAGGCTATCTGAATTTCAATGCAGGGAAAAGAGACGACCTGTTGCGGCAAAAGGCAAAGGAGACAAATGCGGATGCCGAAGTTATCAGCTATGACAGTGAGAAAGCTGACGCTTCCGACACTTCAGAAAAAGAGCTTACAGATCAGGCAGATAAAGAAACGATGGGAGCTGCGGATAATACAGAAGCAGGCGGAGAAGCTGCATCGGAGAATATCGATCCTACATATCTGGAACAGGCAGCTTTAGAGGAAAATGTGGAGTTAAACAGTGATGAAGAAGACATCGGAGAAGCAGTCCTTACCAGTGCGCAGGCAATGAGAACGAATCTCGCAACCGCAAAGCTGAACCGGGAACAGAACCGGGCAAAAAGTAAGGAAGCACTGCTTGCGATCATCAACGATGAAACTATGGACAGTGCAGCAAAAGATGAAGCAGTAAGCAGCTATGTAAAACTTACCGATACGATCGAGAAGGAGACGGATGCAGAAACTGTCCTGACAGCAAAAGGCTATACCGATTGCATTGTAACCGTAAATGATGATACAGTCGATGTCACCCTCCCTGTTGCCACCCTGTCCGACACCGAACGCGCACAGGTGGAGGACATCGTAACCAGAAAAACCGGCTACGACGTATCCCAGCTTGTAATAACAGTTGCCGAAGATAAGTAGGAATACACCTGCTAGAATTATGACATAAATATGATGCCCTCTATAAATGACTTGCTGCGCTTTCGACTCAAAGCACAGCGGACGGCACTATAAACAAGAACCGGATACTCCATTGTAAATGACTAGCAGCGCTTTCGATTCGAAGTAAATGGCCTATTCGTAAATACTCCTGTGCCAACTCGCCTTCGGCTCAAACAGGCACCCGTATTTACTGACAATGTGCTTTTTCAGTCGAAATGCTCGCAAATGTCATATTATAAAGGGCATCATTTTTTTATGTTATAAAGCCCAGCAGGTGTAATTACAAGTTGTGATATGTCACAACGGAAAATAAATAAGTGAGATTAAATTTAAAGATTTGGAGCTTATATATTTTATATAGAAATTAACAGGCACTACAACAAACACCGGAGCCACATTGTAAGATGACATCCGCGAGCATTTCGACAAGAGAAGTAAATTGCCTGTAAATACGGGTGCCTGTCTGAGCCGAAGGCGAGTTGGCACAGGAGTATTTACAAATAGGGCATTTACTTCGGATCGAAAGCACAGCAGGTCATTTACAATGTGGCTCCGGTGTTTGTTGCAGTGCTGTTCGTTTGGTGTAAAACTGCACAAAAACAACTGGATATTTTGTATAAATAGAATGTGTTACCTTGTTTTTATGTAGGGTGTCAGATATAATGAAACTATATGTCTATATAGCAGAAAAAGATGCAGAATAACATGAAAAACAAGTTTTTTTACAGGGAGGTATGAATGAAAAACGGAAGAACAACAATGATAAAAAGGATTTTTGCCGTGACGCTGGCATTTGCGGTAGCTGTCTCGATCCTGACAGTGCCGGTACAGGAAGCGTATGCAGCCGGTGGCAAGGTAAAAACGGTGGCAGTTACAAACCTGCCCGCAAAACAACTGACACTTAAAAAAGGAAAGACATTTACCTTAAAATCAAAGGTAACAGTAACCAGAAAGGCTTCAAAGAAGGTTACATATAAGACAAGCAACAAAAAGATTGCGACGGTAAATGCAAAAGGTAAGATCACAGCGAAGAAAAAAGGAACCGCTAAGATCTATGTGATCTCAAAGGCAGATAAGAAGAAAAAATGCACGATCACAGTGACAGTCGGTACACCAGTTACCAAGGTAAAGCTGAACAAGACCAAGTCTACGATGACAATTGGCAAAAAGCAGACCTTAAAGGCAACGGTTACACCGAAGAAAGCCAGCAGCAAGGCAGTCGTATGGAAGTCATCCAATAAGAAGGTTGCAACTGTAACCAGCAAAGGTGTTGTAAAGGCAAAGAAGGAAGGAACCGTCACGATTACGGCAACAGCAAAGGACGGATCCGGTAAGAAAGCCACCTGTAAGATTACAGTGAAGAAAGCAGCTTCGATCATACCAATCCCGACACCGGAAGAACCACTGATCGTTAAGAGCCTGAATATAGCACAGCCGGATCTGTTAACCATTACATTAACAAAGCAGGCAGCACTCACGGCTTCGGACTTTCAGGTATGGGCAAAGAAATATGAAAGTGCAGACTATCTGAAACAGTATACGATCGGACAGATAACAACAACGGATTCGCTTACTTATAAGATTAAGCTTACAGGAGATTCGGTGTTACAGAAAAACTCCTATATAAAAGTAGTAGTTCCAAAATTAAATCTGTCAAGAGAATGTATCTATCGGGATGAAACTTATACGATAGAAAAATCAGAAACATATGTATACAAACTTGGAGATTCTGTTGATAAGAGTCAGACACTTGGAAAGGGCTATTCCAATTGCTCTGTCAGCGGACTGCCGGCAGGGGTTAAATATCAGATCAAGACAGCTGCTGCCACATGTACACTTAAATTTAACGGTAACGTGACAAAGCAAGGGAAATATACAAGTAAATTAGTCTATGAAGATGAACTTGGTAACAAATTCAGTATGACTATCATCTGGCTGGTTTATGATGGAACGGAACTGCTTGTAAAGGATGCGGAAAAGGTTCTGACAACTGCATGGGGAACTACGCTTCCACAGCTTAAGGTATATGGCGGAAACGGTACTGATACGAGCGATTATACATATGAGATTTTACGAGAAGAAAGTGACAGTGCTGCATTAGCAGTTTCTTCACTCATCAATGGTGGAGCCGGGATACAGGTATCATCCCCAAAACTGTCAACCGGAACCTACAAGCTTCGTATCCGTGCAACAGATAAGACAGACACTTCTATGACAAGCACAGGAACTCTTACACTAAAAATTATAGAAGGCGGTTATTTACAGGGTAAAGTAAAAGATGCAAATGGCGATCCACTGACCAGTTTTCAATTCACTATGAAGAACCAAAATGAATATGCCGAGTATACGGATGAGGTAAGCGGCAGATGGAATGGTGTTAGTAAGGATGGAGTCATTTTAATGGATGATCTGGAAGCCGGTACTTATGATGTTGCGGTATCCAGTTATAGTGGAACAGTAGGTACTACTGTTTATAATCTGAAGACTCAGAAAGCGGCATATGGAACAGATGATGTGCATCCGGTCTGGTCATTTGATGTCACACTCCCGGTATATAAGGTTACTATAGAGCTGGACCCGGATGTGCCAGATGCAGTGAAAAATATAACCGGTTTTGGCAATTGGCAGGATGTTTCGGATGGAAGTTATTATGGATCGACCAAAACCGTTTATCTGGAAAATGGAACTCATCATTTAACCTGTCGAAAGAGTATAAGTGGTGAAATTTATAATTTTTATCTGGATGTGACGGTGAACGGAAGTAATACGACCGCATATGCATATGTCAAAGAATAAGGTTCGTATGAGAATAGATTAGGGAATCTACAGAAGGAGAGTATAGATGAAAGAAAGACGATATAATTTGTCTGTGAAAAGATTTCTGGCATGGGTGATAGCGATCGCAGTTGCAGTATCCATTCTGACTGTCCCACAGACAGAGAGCTATGCAGCCGGTGGTAAGATCAAAACCATAGCGGTTACGAATCTGCCGGCAAAGCAGTTAACCTTAAAAAAAGGAAAATCCTTTACCTTAAAGACAAAGGTAACAGCGACAGGAAAGATTTCCAAAAAGGTCGCATATAAATCGAGTAACAAGAAAGTTGCAACTGTAAATGCAAAGGGTAAGATCACGGCAAAGAAGAAGGGAACCGCTACGATCACCGTTTACTCCAAAGCAGATAAGAAAAAGACCTGTAAGATCAAGGTGACAGTTGGTACCCCGGTTACCAAGGTGAAGTTAAATAAGACAAAGGCAAACTTAAATGTCGGTAAATCACTGACCTTAAAGACAACCCTTTCACCGAAGAAACCAAGCAATAAAGGAATCATTTGGAAAAGTTCAAATACCAAGGTTGCAACTGTAACCAGCAAAGGTGTCGTAAAGGCAAAGAAAGCGGGAACCGTTACGATCACAGCGACAGCAAAGGATGGTTCCGGTAAGAAAGCAGCCTGTAAGATCACTGTAAAGAAAGCAGCGGTGACTCCGGTTGTTCCGGAAGTACCGGTTGTGATCCGGAACGTGAGTATTGTGAATAAAGCAGTGATCCAGGTGACATTAAATAAGGCAAAAATATTACAGACATCGGATTTTGCAGTATCCAGTAAGGTATATGGATACGGGAACTTTGTAAGAAAGTGTGTGATTGATCATCTGGAAACAACAAATAACATTACATATAAGCTTTATCTGGACAAACAGGATATTTTTTATAATGGAGATATTGTTCAGGTATCTGTTCCTGTATTAAACAGTACAAAGGAATTGACATATCGGACAACGCCGACAGAGATAACAACAAGATCAGAAGTACGACGCAGAAAAGGAACAGTGGTAGGTGAAAATTCCTTAGATACTTCAGGAGTTTATGATCCGAATGTACAGGGCTATGCTGTATATACAGTAAGCAATCTTCCAACCGGTCTTTCGTATAAGGTGGTAGATGACGCAGACCAATCCGGTTATCTGCAGTTTTATGGTACCTTGAAAGAGACAGGAATCTGGGAGACAAAGGTTGATGTCGTAGATGAATTTGGAAATAAGATTCATTATATCAAGGTATGGAAAGTATATGATGAAAGGGCAGTCATAGCACAGGATATTACAAAATATGGATGCCTGAGTTTTCCAGCTCCAAACAAACCAAATGGAACTTATACAGTAAAGTATGGAGCACAGATAAGTCCTATTGGTGGTAATGGCAGTTACAAATATGAAGTTGTGTCAAAAGCAGATTGTCTGGATTTGGTGATGTCAACAACCGGAGTACAGTATTGTTCGATTGATACAGATCAGGCTGGTGAATATACCATGAAGATAAAGATCTCTGACAGCAGGGATGCCAGTGTTTTCACATACTGTACAGTAACCTTTGTTATAAAGCCGGGAGTCCTGCTCAGTGTTACAGCTACCGATCTGGATGGAAATAAGATCAAATATACCGGTATAGATACTTATTTGTGCAGACTTAAATCCCAGTGGAAGGATAATTCATACAGTGAGATCAGCTATGCACGAGAGGTCGGGGAGATTAGCGATGGAATGGCAATGTACAGCTATGTACCGGAAGGAGTCTATGATATCTCGATTGAGGATGAAAGAGGCGGAACAGGAGCCTATGCAAGTGATTATTTTGTAAGTGCAGCTACGAATGAAGTTAAGTTAACTCTTCCTGTATATCAACAGACCATCGTGTCGGATAATACGGATTTTGCAGATCTTAGCGAAATGGGAGAGTGGAAGGATGAAAATGGAGTTGTACAGGGAAAAGGCGGATACCTCTATCTGGCGGTTGGTAATTATACACTGACCGGTACCGCGGAGAAAGATGGTGTGACTTATCAGGCAACTCTTAAAATATCAGTTACAAATACTACACGGGCTGCAATGGTAACCGCCCATGTAGTGGCAAAATAAAACAAAAGAATACTAATCGTAAAAGATTATAATTATGCGACGGATACCTGTTATAATGATTTGATGCACATATCACATTATAGTAGGTATTCGTTTTTTTATGTGAAAAATTGTATTTTTGTCAAAGCTGTAAACACAGCAATGTGTATATATTTTATTTATATTATATAAAAATATAAATAAACAACATTAACAATGCAAATACTATGCTGGAAACTATAAATTAGTATAAAGTCATAAGATATTCAAAGAATATGAACAAATTCAGAATTAGCTATTGTACAAAGTGAATGGATATGCAGGTATGATCTGTCTGGCTGGTGCTTGTATCATATAACAACATTAGCGAAGCTTCCGTTATGAAGTGCACATTGTCAGCACATACGGGTGCATGTCTGAGCCGCAGGCGAGTTTGCACAGGAGTATGTGCGGATAAGACATGTGCACTTCATAGGAAGAGAAGCGCGTTGTTATATGATACAAGCACCAGCGGACACAACATACCTGCATATCCCTCACAAAACTAATGACTAATTCTGAATTTTCCCCGCCAATTCCGGGTGTTGAATGTTTTTCATAATTGCGGTATAATATTGAATCAATATGTACAAATACAGGAAGTCTGGAGGTATACAGAATGAGTGAAGAAAATACAAGCACGTATGAAAATATAGAAGAAGAAAATTCCATCGGTCATGTACAGATCGCAGGCGAGGTAATCGCGATCATTGCAGGTCTGGCAGCAACTGAAGTAGACGGTGTATCAAGACTTGCCGGCTCACTATCAAATGAACTCGCAAGCCGTCTTGGCAAGAAGAATCCGGCAAAGGGCGTGAAAGTAGAATTACTGCCGGGCGAAGTAAAGGTAGATCTGGCAATTGACGTATTATATGAGTACAGCATTCCAACTGTGACAACACAAGTTCAGGATAAAGTAAAGCAGGCAATCGAGACTATGACAGGTCTTAATGTAACCAAGGTAAATATACGTGTAGCCGGCGTTCGCATGGCAGACGCAAACTAGAGAGGAACATATGACAAGACGAGAGATAAGAGAAACCGTATTTAAAATTTTATTCAGTCTGGAATTCAATGACATTTCAGAGATCAGAGAAGAAGCAGAACTCGAACTGGAGCATGCCAGCCTTTATGATGAAGACGATAACAAGATGGATGCAGTAGCCATGACAGAGGAAGAAAAAGCCTATGTTATAGATCGAGTAGAGGCAGTCGTAGCCCATATTACAGAGATCGATGAAACGATCAGTGGTATTTCACAGGGATGGAAGCTTGGCAGAATCGGAAAAGCAGAGCTTGCTATCTTAAGACTGGCTGTATACGAGATCAAATTTGATGAAGATATTCCTGTAAAGGTAGCGATCAATGAAGCAGTAGAGCTTGCAAAGACATACTGCGATGTAGAAGCAAAGAGCTTCATTAATGCACTTCTTGCAAAGCTTGCAGATTAGGTGAGAATATGGCAAAGAAAAGCTATACCGTCGGACAGGTAAATGGATATATCAAGAATCTGATCAGCAGTGATTATCTGCTTGGTGATATTTATGTGAAGGGAGAAGTCTCTAACTGCAAATATCACAGTTCCGGGCATATCTATTTTTCATTGAAGGATGAGACCGGTTCGATCATGGCTGTTATGTTTAAAAGTTATGCATATTCCGGTCTTGATTTCAAACTGGAAAACGGGCAGCAGGTAGTCTGCCACGGAAGTGTGAATATCTACGAACGGGATGGCAGATATCAGTTATATGTAAAAGAGATCAAGCTGGATGGGATTGGAAATCTCTATGAGCGGTATGAACAGTTGAAACAGAAGCTGTATGAACAGGGACTGTTTGAATTCGATATCAAGAAGCCGATACCGGCATATCCGAAGCGGGTAGGCATCGTGACAGCACAGACAGGTGCGGCGATCCAGGATATCAGAAACATCGCAAAGAGAAGAAATCCATATGTCCAGCTTATCCTGTATCCGGCAAAGGTACAGGGAGCTGGGGCAGCAGAGGATATTGCACATGGAATCGAAGTGTTGGATACTTTGGGCGTAGATACGATCATTATCGGTCGTGGCGGCGGTTCGATCGAAGATCTCTGGGCATTTAATGAGGAGGTCGTTGCATGGGCAATCTATCATGCAAAGACGCCGATCATTTCCGGTACAGGTCATGAGATTGATAATACCATCGCAGATTATGCGGCAGATCTTCGAGCTCCGACACCATCAGCCGCCTGTGAGCAGGCAATACCGGATGTGATGTCCACGGTTCATCAGGTCATAAATCAGGGCAGACAGATGGATTATCTGATGAAACGGAGACTTGCAGCATATCAGGAGAAGTTACAGGTAGCAGAACGGCATCTTCGTATACTGAATCCAAAACAACGACTGGCACAGCAGCAGATCTATCTGGATGATCTGTCAGATCGTTTAAACCGTGCTATGAAGAACAAATATGACAGATACGAACACCGGGTGATGCTTCTTGCAGAACGTCTGCATGGTCTGTCACCATCGGCGAAGCTTATAAACGGATTTGGATATATCGAAAAGACCGGAATGCCGGTAACAACGATAAAAGAGATAGAAAAAGACGACCACATTACCATCCGTGTTCATGATGGCCTGATCGAGACAAGAGTAACGGATGTGAAAGAGGAAGATTAGAAATGGCAGAGAAGATGGAAAAGGAGGATTTCTCGATCGAGGAATCCCTGAAGAAAATAGAAGCGATCACGGCTGTCTTAGAGAATCCTGCGACATCGTTAAAGGACAGTCTGGCAGCCTATGCAGAGGGCGTACAGCTTGTTCAGGCATGTAAGGACAATCTGTGTGATGTAGAAAAAGAAATGATCGTATTGAGTGGAGAGAACAGTGGAAAAGAATAAATTAGAACTTCGGACAAAAGAAGTACAGGATATTATATACACATATGCACCGGCAGAAGAAGGCTTCCAGAAGACTATCTTTACAGCGATGAATTATTCCTTTCAGGCAGGCGGAAAGAGACTACGGCCGTTATTAATGCAGGAAACCTACCGCTTGTTTGGCGGAACAGGGAAAGTCGTAGAGCCATTCATGGCAGCAATCGAGATGATACATACCTATTCCCTGATCCATGATGATCTGCCTGCATTGGATAATGATGAGTACCGCAGAGGCAGAAAAACCTCTCATGTAGTATTTGGTGAAGCAATGGCGATTCTTGCAGGAGATGCACTTTTAAATTACGCGTTTGAGACAGCCTGTAAGGCGTTTGAACTGGAACCGGGTGATCAGACTGTTGCCAGAGCATTCACGATCCTTGCGAAAAAAGCAGGTGTAAACGGAATGATCGGTGGTCAGGTTGTAGATGTAGAGATGACGGGGAAGCAGATGAGTGGTGATCAGCTTCATTTTGTGTATGAGAATAAGACCGGTGCGTTGATCGAAGCATCCATGATGATCGGTGCAGTTCTTGCCGGAGCAACGGAAGACGAATTGAAGCAGGTTGAGATGATCGCATCGGATATCGGACTGGCATTCCAAATCCAGGATGATCTTCTGGATATTCTGGGTGACAGTGCAGTGCTTGGAAAACCTGTCTGCTCAGATGAAGAAAATGGTAAAGTAACTTATGTCACGGTCCACGGACTTGAGGAGTCCAAGAAGGATGTCGCGGAGATATCCAGGCGTGCGGTTACAAGACTGGATCAGCTTCCGTATAAGAATGAATTTCTGGATGAATTGATTCTGGAACTGGTCAACAGAAAGAAATAACAGAGATGAAAGATATGAGTATACTGGATCGAATACAAGAACCAAATGACATAAAGAAAATAGATGAGAAAGATCTGCCGGAGCTGGCACAGGATATCCGAGAGTTTCTGATTGCAAATGTCAGCGAGACGGGTGGGCATTTGGCGTCAAACCTTGGGTGCGTGGAACTTACGATCGCACTTCACCGTGCGATGGATTTCCCGGCTGATAAGCTGGTATGGGATGTAGGACATCAGTCCTATGTGCATAAGATCCTGACCGGACGAAAAGATCAGATGACAACGTTACGGAAGTTTGGCGGTTTAAGCGGATTTCCCAAGACCAGTGAGAGTGATTGTGATGCTTTTAATACAGGACACAGTTCGACTGCGATGTCAGCAGCACTTGGTATGGCATGCGCAAGAGGAATCAAAGGAACACAGGAGAAGATTGCAGCCGTTGTTGGTGACGGTTCTTTCACCGGTGGTATGGTTTATGAAGCGCTAAATAACATGGCAGAGGTCAAGACCGGATGTCTGGTCGTGCTGAATGATAATGAGATGTCGATCGACCACAATGTAGGTGGAATGTCAAGCTACCTGAGTAAGCTTCGTGTCGGTCAGCCATATAATGATCTGAAAAACGGAATCGAGAAAGCACTGATGCATATACCGGTAGCAGGTGAGAAGCTTGCGAAAGGATTGAAGCGGTCAAAGGACTCTTTAAAGCAGATATTCGTTCCCGGAATGTTCTTTGAAGAAATGGGTGTTACTTATATCGGACCGATCGATGGTCATAATATACGCATGATGGAAGAAACCTTCCGGCGTGCATTTAAGTTAAATAAACCGATTCTGGTTCATGTGAAAACGATCAAAGGAAAAGGGTATAAATATGCGGAGAAGCATCCATGCTATTTCCATGGGATCAGTTCTTTTGATGTTGCAACCGGAAAAGTGAAAAATGTAGAAAAAGGTTTATCTTATACTGCTGTATTTGCGAGAAAACTGATAGAACTTGGAACAGAAAATAATCGAATCGTTGCGATCACGGCAGCAATGAGCAAGGGAACCGGAGTCAATAAATTTGCAGAGGAATTCCCGGATCGAACCTTTGATGTGGGAATTGCAGAAGAACATGCGGTAACATTTGCGGCAGGACTTGCTGCGGAGGGCATGATCCCCGTGGTAGCGGTATATTCTTCCTTCTTACAGCGGGCTTACGATCAGATCCTGCATGATGTCTGTATGCAGAATCTGCATGTTATATTTGCAATCGACCGGTCAGGGCTGGTCGGGGCAGACGGTGAGACACATCAGGGAATCTTTGATACAGCATTTTTATCGCATATTCCGAATCTGGTCATTATGGCTCCGAAGAACCGCTATGAGCTGACCAGAGCGATGGAATGGGCAGTAGCCTATGACGGACCGGTTGCGATCAAATACGCCAGAGGACAGGCATATTACGGTTTGAAAGATTATAATGAGCCGGTCGAATACGGAAAGAGCGAGATCCTCCGTGAGGGAAGTGAGATCGCATTAGTAGCAGTTGGAAATATGGTGGAAGAAACCGAGAAATTATATAACCGGTTCCTACAGGAAGGCAGACAGGTGACCTTTGTCAATGCAAGATTTATCAAGCCATTAGATAAAGAGATGATCGACCATCTGGCAGAGACACATAAGCTGATCGTAACGATCGAGGAAGGTATTCTGCATGGCGGTTATGGTGCTCTGGTTGAGGAATATCTGGAATCAAAGGCAAGTGATGTGAAGGTGCTTCCGATCGCAATCGAAGATACCTTTGTCCGTCATGGAAGTGTAGAAGAACTGAGAAAGATGTTGAAGATAGATGCTGAATCCATATACAGACGGATTCGGGACATAATGGAGTAGAGATGAAAGAACGACTGGATGTAATGATGGTAAATCGTGGACTTGCAGAGTCCAGAGAAAAAGCAAAGGCGATCATAATGTCGGGCATTGTCTATGTAGATAACATAAAGGAAGACAAGGCAGGATCGACATTTGATGAGAAAGCACAGATAGAAGTAAGAGGCAACACATTAAAATATGTGAGTCGTGGTGGTTTAAAGCTTGAAAAGGCAATGGATTGCTTCGGAGTAAGCCTTGCAGGAAAAGTGGCAATGGATGTTGGATCTTCAACCGGTGGATTTACGGACTGTATGCTGCAAAATGGTGCAGTTAAGGTGTATTCGGTGGATGTCGGACATGGACAGCTTGCATGGAAGCTTCGAAACGATGAGCGGGTTGTCTGTATGGAGAAAACAAATATCCGTTATGTGACACCGGATGATATCGAAGACAGGATTGCATTTGCATCGATCGATGTATCCTTTATTTCTTTGACAAAGGTGCTTCCTCCGGTAAAAGAGCTTCTGACAGACGATGGAGAGATCGTGTGTCTGATCAAGCCGCAGTTTGAAGCCGGCAGAGAAAAGGTCGGTAAAAAGGGCGTTGTCAGGGATCAGAAGGTGCATGTAGAAGTGGTTGAGATGATCGTTGATTTTGCAAGACAGATTGGATTTAAAACACTTGACTTAAGCTATTCACCGATCAAGGGACCGGAAGGAAATATCGAGTATCTTTTGTACATAACAAAGGATCAGACGAAGGAAAATAAAGAATTTGATATAAAGGCTATGGTGGAAGAATCACACAGATGCCTGTAAGAGGAGTAAAGATCCGATGAATCGTTTTATGATCGTGGTGAATCCCGATAAGGACACCGATTCGACAGTTACAAACAGAATACAGAGTTATCTGGAAGCGCATGGAGCAGCCTGTATGGTGCGGGATGTATTCCATCTGGAGTCTTCGGACTGGGAAGCTTTAAAGAAAGAGCAGTTTGACTGTGTACTGGTTCTTGGTGGTGATGGAACGCTTTTGCGCATGGCAGGTGAGACGGAAGATATTGATATACCGTTATTTGGCATTAATCTGGGTACGGTAGGCTTTCTGACAGAAGGGGAAGTTGCAAATATCGAAGAGATACTGGATCGGCTGCTGACGGATGATTTTACGATTGAAGAACGAATGATGGTCACAGGTACGGTTACGAAAGCGGATGGCACAACGTATCGCAAGAGTGCTTTAAATGATATCGTGATCAGCCGGGCAGGATTTTCCAGACTGATCGGACTTAATGTGTCTGTTGATGGACAGGTGCTTGATACATATGAGGCAGATGGTGTTGTGATATCGACACCGACAGGCTCAACCGGCTATAATCTGTCAGCGGGAGGGCCAATCGTCAGCCCGGATGCAGAGCTATTAGTGATCACGCCGGTATCACCACATTCATTGACTGCAAAGAGTATCGTATTATCCGGTAAAGAGGAGATTACGATAGAGATCACCAAGAAGCGTAAGACACAGGATACAGAGGCGATCTGTTCTTTTGATGGTGGTAATGATGTGGAATTATCTGTTGGTGACCGGGTAGATATCCGCAAGGCGGAGAAGATAACCAGACTGATCAAAGCAAGTAATGTAAATTTTTATGAGATACTTAGAAATAAATTAGGAGGAAACTGAGATGAAATATCAAAGACAGGCAAAGATACTGGAGCTTGTTGAAAAATATGATATTGAAACACAGGATGATCTTCTGGAGAAACTGAAGGAAGAGGGATTTCAGGCAACACAGGCAACTGTTTCCAGAGATATTCGGGAAATGAATCTGACCAAGGTATCCGTACCGGGAGCCAGACAGAAGTATGCCGTTGAGAAGAACAATCGTTATGAGACGCTGGATTCCTATAAGAAGGTTCTGAGCACAGGAATTATTTCTGTAGATGCAGCAGAGAACCTGATCGTGATCAAGACAATCTCCGGTGTTGCCATGGCTGTAGCGGCTGCACTGGATCATATGGCTATTGATGGGCTGATGGGCTGTATCGCAGGAGATGATACGATCTTCCTTGCTGTGAAGGATAAGAACCTGACGATGTCGATCAAGGCGCAGATTGAAAAGATGTAAATTCTGTTATTTTGTGCATGGAATACACAGGAGGACATATGCTTTTAAATGTACACATAAAAAATATTGCATTGATTGAAGATGCAAATATCAATTTTACAGATGGACTGAATATCTTAACCGGTGAGACCGGTGCAGGTAAGTCTATTATTATGGGAGCTTTAAAGATTGGTATGGGAGGCAAGCTTCCCAAAGATATGCTGAGAGATCCGGAAAAAGAAGGCTTCTGTCAGTTATTATTTTTTATTGATGATGAATCACTGGTGAAGCAGCTGCAGGAGCTTGGGATTACACCGTCAGAGGATGGAGAGATCATCATAACCAGACGAATAGTAAATGGCAGAACCATGAATACTATTAATGACCAGACAGTAACAGCAGCAAAGTTAAAAGATGTTTCGGCGCTTCTTGTGGATATGCATGCACAGCATGAGCAGCAGATCCTGTTGAAGAAGGCAGAGCATTTGAATATTATGGATAAATTTGCAAAAAGACCGCTTGCTTCATTAAAACAGAAATATGAAGACTGCTATAAAACATTTGAAGATCTTCGAAAAGAACTGGAAGAAGGACAGATGGATGAAGGCGAGCGGAAACGGAAACTGGAATATATCCGGTTTGAAGCAGGAGAGATCGAAGGTGCCAGGCTGGTTCCGGGTGAAGATGAAGAACTGGAGAAGCAGTACCGTAAGATGGTGAATGCCAAGGATATTGTAGAAGCAGTTTCTGAGGTTTATTCGATCACAGGGTATAACCGGAACGCATCTGCCGGAAATGAGATCGGACGTGCGCTTGCAAGCTTAAAAGCGATAAAAGGTCTGGATGAGGAGATAGAGAGCATCTTCAGTGAGCTTACAAATATTGATTCGCTGTTAAATGATTTTAATGTATCGGTCAGTGATTATATGCAGAGTATGGAATTCGATGAGTCTGAATTCCATGAGGTTGAAGATCGGCTGAATACCATTAATAATTTAAAAGGAAAATATGGAAGAACCCTAGATGATGTACTTGCTTATCTGGAGCAGTTGAAGCAGGATGAAGCAAAGCTTGTGCAGTATGAGGAATATGCGGAAGAATTGCAACAGAAAGTGAAAACAGCAAAAAAAGAACTGGATCAGGCGGCGGAAGCTTTAAGTGCAGAACGAAAGATTCAGGCAAAAGAATTATGTAAGCGGGTATCAGAGGCACTGGAGGATCTGAGTTTTAATCAGATCCGGTTCGATATGCATTTTGATCGTCTGACACATCCGGGAACTTCCGGTATCGACGACTGTTACTTTGTTGTATCGACAAATGTCGGAGAAAAGGAACGTCCGCTTTATGAGGTTGCATCCGGCGGTGAGCTTTCGAGGATCATGCTGGCGATCAAATCCTGCATGGCATCGGAAGATAACATTGATACTCTGATATTTGATGAGATTGATGTTGGTATCAGCGGCAGAGCAGCATCAAGTGTGGCAGCAAAGCTTGCGGTTATATCAAAAGCGCATCAGGTGATCAGTATTACGCATCTGCCACAGATTGCAGCAATGGCGGACAGCCATTACAGAATTGAAAAAGTGGTAAAGGATGGCAAGACGATCACGCAGATCTCCAAGTTAGACCGGGAAGAATCTGTGCTTGAGATTGCCAGACTGCTTGGCGGTGCAGAGATCACAAATGCTGCGGTTGAAAATGCCAGGGATATGAAAGAACTGGCAGACAAAGCAAAAATACACTAATTAAAAACAGAACAAAAAAACCAATACTAAGAGTAGCAATAAAACAATTGCTGCTCTTTTTTAGTTTTTTTGCGCATATGATGAGCCAAAGTCTGTGCGGTGGATTTTCTGAGAGCAGCCTGTAAATGGAAAGGAGAAGTTAGGATGGAAGAAAGTAAAACTTCAAGTCGTTACCGTTCGCTGCTGATCGGATTTTTGATCTTGGATCTGATCGCATTTACACTGCTGGCAGTCGCTTATTTCTGGAACGGAGATATCGGAGATCAGGAGATCAAGTATGAAGATGCGGAGCTTGTATTCGATGATCTGTCCGGACAGAAAGTGATACCGTCCGGCGAACCGGTCGGGATCTATCTGAAAACAGATGGCGTTATGGTCGTAGATTGTGACGAGGTGGAAACTGCACAGGGAGAGATTTGCTCTCCCTGTAACGGCCTGCTTCAGACAGGAGATTACATCACAGCTGTAAATGAAACAGCCATATCAACAAAAAAGGAACTGATGCAGGCTTTATCCGGGAATAATACTGGAACTGTGAGACTTACATTTCTGCGGGACGGAAAGTCACAGGTAGCAGAGGTTACACCTGTGAAAACAAATAAGAATGCTTATATGTTAGGACTGTGGGTGAAGGATGATATATCGGGTATCGGAACAGTGACCTTCCTATGTGGCAATCAGTTTATGGCACTTGGACACAGCGTATCGGATAATGATACCGGGCTTAAGATCAGCAGCACCGGTGGGGGTATCTATACTACACATATAACGAAGATCAACCGATCCTTTGTGTCGATGCCGGGGCAGCTTCAGGGAACGATCCTTTACAAGAAGGATCTGATCGGAATTGTAGAAGGTAATTATGATAACGGAATCGGCGGATATCTCGATGAAGAATATGTGGCGAAGCATTACAAAGCTGCAGAAGCCATGTATATCGCAGATCCTGATGAAGTTCAGACCGGAGAGGCATATATTTATTCCAGATTGGATGGGAATCTGAAAAAATACAAGATCAACATTCTGGCGGTTCATACCGATACTGCCAATAAAAATATGGAATTTAAGGTAGAGGACGAGGATCTGATCGCACTTACCGGCGGTGTCTGTCAGGGCATGAGTGGAAGCCCGATCGTACAGAATGGCAAGCTGATCGGGGCGGTTACACATGTGCTTGTGGATGATCCTACGGAAGGGTATGCTGTATTTATTGAAAATATGATAAAGTAGTGACTTAATTGATTATTCATGTTAGAATCGAAGCTGTACACTGTTAAAAGAAAAAAGAGAAGGGATATTTTGCTTCAGGGTACATGGAGCAGAAGATAGAGTACGATGGATACACAAAACAATAACAACAGAAGTTCATTTTCGGGGAAGATAGGATATGTGCTGTCGGCGGCAGGAGCGTCGGTCGGTCTTGGAAATATATGGCGGTTTCCGTATCTGGCAGCAAAGTACGGAGGAGGAATCTTTCTTCTGATCTATATTCTGCTGGCACTCACATTTGGATATACGATGATTGTTGCTGAGTCTGCGATCGGTCGTATGACAAGAAAGAGTCCGGTCGGAGCGTTTCGGTCATTTGGTAAGAAGAAATGGTTGTCCTTTGGCGGCTGGATCAATGCGATCATACCGGTGCTGATCGTACCGTATTATTCGGTGATTGGTGGCTGGGTTATCAAATATCTGGTGGAATATGTCAAAGGAAATGGAAAGAATCTGGCAAAGGATGGATATTTTACAGACTTTATCTCGAATGGCGTTTCGACAGAGCTTTGTTTCATCGTATTTTGTCTGTTTACGCTGGGGATCATCTTTGCAGGTGTTCAGAATGGTATTGAGTGTGTATCAAAGATCATGATGCCGGTACTGATCGTGTTATCGATCCTTATTGCTGTATATTCAGTGACAAGACCGGGGGCATTAAAGGGCGTGAGGTATTTTCTTGTTCCGAATTTTGATAATTTCTCATGGATGACTGTGGTAGCGGCGATGGGGCAGATGTTTTATTCCCTGTCGATCGCAATGGGTATTCTGATCACATTTGGTTCTTATATGAAAAAGGATACGGCGATCGAGGATGCTACAAGGAATGTTGAGGTGTTTGATACGGCGATTGCAATCATGGCAGGACTTATGATCATTCCTGCGGTATTCGCATTTTCAGGCGGTAATCCTGACACCTTACAGGCAGGTCCTTCATTGATGTTTATAACGATCCCTAAGGTATTTCAGAATATGGGACTTGGAACAATAGTCGGTATTCTGTTTTTCCTGTTGGTTTTATTTGCAGCAGTAACCAGCTCAATCGCACTGACAGAGAGTGCAGTATCTACATTTGAGGATGAGATCGGTTGGAGCAGAAAGAAAGCAACTGTTTTTGTAGGTGTGATCATGCTGATCCTTGGAAGTCTGTCATCACTTGGATATGGACCGCTCGCTTGTGTAAAGATCATCGGTATGCAGTTCTTAGATCTGTTTGATTTTCTGACGAATTCGGTTATGATGCCGATCGCAGCACTTATGACCTGCTTACTGGTTTCAAGAGTTGTGGGAATCGATAAGATAGAAGAAGAGATTCGTCATGGCGAGGGTGCATTCCGCAGAAAGAAGATCTTTGTTGTGATGATCAAATACATATGCCCGGTCTTCGCCCTGATCATTCTTGCAAGCTCGGTTGCAAATGCACTTGGCTGGATCTCGATGTAGGATAAAAAGCAAAACTTCATTTAAAAATATAAATAAAATCTCCCCATTGTCTGTATTATGACCGCAGTTGTTGACTGTGGAAAATATATCGCAGTCAAAGGGAGATTTTTTGTTTTCAAGAATTTTGTATTGACATTTTATGTACACACCCATATAATTACCGATGGTAATTAACAAAGGTAATTATCAAATAAAAGTAAATTTATATCATTATTTGCAGGGAAAGAGCAGTTTTTATGAGAGATTTTTTCAACAAATTAAGATCAGAGGGGAGTATCAGAGCATGAATGCAGATAAGATCAAACGGATGTTAGATGCCTGTTATCTGGCAAAACGTATCCGGGAATTGCTTCCGGAGCTGCCAGAGGGTGTTACACCAGCATATATTCAGTACATGGATGTCATACATATCATTAAGGAGCAGCAGGAGCATGTAAAGATTTCCGATATCAGTGACTATCTGAAACTGCCAAGACCGGGCGTGACAAGGACGGTAAAAGAGATGGAAAGCAAAGGGTATCTCAGCAAATATGCTTCAGAGGAGGACGGCAGGATCACTTATATTCAGATCACAGAGAAAGGTGAATTGCTGTCAGATAAATATGATAAGAATTATTACAGTCGTTTAGTTCGATATATGGATGACATTTCAGATGATGAAGCGGACTGTATGATCGATACGATCAGTAAATTCTATAAGGTCATGAGTGAGAGGAGGGTTACCATTGAATAGTTCAAAGTCAGATTTTACACAGGGAAGTATACTTGGGAAGTTAATTCCGTTTATGATGCCGGTGCTTGGTGCACTTGTATTACAGGCGGCATATGGAGCAGTTGACCTTCTGGTGGTTGGACGATTTGGCAGTACCTCCGGTCTGTCTGCGGTATCGACCGGAAGTCAGGTTTTAAATCTGGTTACATTTGTGATCACACAGCTTGCTATGGGAATTACAGTATTGATCGCGAGATATATCGGTGAGAAGAAGCCGGAACAGATCGGAGCATTGATCGGTGGATCTGCCGTCGTATTTGCGGTGATCTCAGCCGTGCTGTTTGTTGTGATGATTGCCTTTTCGCGGCCAATCGCGATACTGATGCAGGCGCCGGAAAAGGCAGTAGGACTTACCGCAAGTTATGTCCGTATCTGTGGAGCAGGCATTTTCTTTATTGTTGCATATAACCTGTTGGCGGCGATATTTCGTGGACTCGGAGACAGTAAATCCCCATTGATCTTTGTGGCAGTTGCCTGTGTGGTAAATGTCATTGGGGATCTGATCCTGGTAGCAGGCTGTCATATGGATGCGACAGGAGCTGCGATCGCAACTGTAGCAGCACAGGCAGTGAGCGTGGTATTTGCGATCTGTCTGCTTATAAAGAAGCAGCTTTCATTTACGATCACGAAGGCAGATTTCAGATTGAATGAGCATTGTAGAAAAGCACTGAAAACAGGACTGCCACTGGCACTTCAGGAGTGCCTGACCCAGGGATCCTTTCTAGCATTATGTGCGTTCGTGAATCGTCTGGGACTGGAAGCATCATCGGGTTATGGTGTAGCCTGTAAGGTTGTAAATTTTGCCATGCTGATACCAAGCTCCCTGATGCAGTCGATGGCATCCTTTGTTTCGCAGAATGTGGGAGCCGGAAATGAGAAGCGGGCGAAGAAAGCAATGTATTCCGGAATTGGTGTTGGCCTCGTGATCGGATGTATCGTATTTATCTTTGTAATGTTTAAAGGAGATCTTCTGACAGGAATCTTTACAACTGATAGAATCGTTGTTCAGAAAGGATATGATTATCTGCGGGGCTTCGCATTGGAGACCATCGTAACAGCGGTGTTGTTTAGCATGATCGGATATTTCAATGGACATGACAAGACGCTGTGGGTTATGATACAGGGATTGATCCAGACCCTGCTTGTCCGCCTGCCGCTGGCCTATTATATGAGTATCCAGCCGGATGCCAGCCTGACGAAGATCGGACTTGCAGCACCGGTTGCAACGATATTTGGTATTGTGATCAATATCATCTTCTATATTCATATGAATAAGAAGATGAGAGACAAGTCGCTTTAAAGCTGCTAAAAGAAGTTATAGCTTCTCTATGCTTCAAATGCGTTTTTAAAATTCCGTTTCTGTTCACCGCGGTAAAAAAGAACGGAGACTGCAGTTCCGCAGCACCAGCCGACCGGCCAGGAGCACCAGATACCGACAGAACCGAACATCTTTGAAAAGATGATGGATAAGACCACTCGAAGGATCAGATCGGTAAAGGTGGAGATCATGAATTTGTTCATGATACCCGCTCCGCGCAGGATACCGTCTGCCATTAATTTGACGGATACGACGAAATAAAATGGTGCAAGGATACACAGGAAAATGATACCTGTCTTGATCGCAGTTGCAGTCGGGTTATCAAGAAAGAGCAGCAACAGCCATCTTCCGCAGGTGAAGTACAACAACGCAAACGGAATACATAACAGCCAGACCAGCTTTAAGGAAGCCTTGAAGCCGGAACGGATACGGTCGATCTTGCCTGCACCGATATTCTGGGCGGTATAGTTTGAGATACCGTTTCCCAGTGTGGTAAGAGAGGTGATGACCAGATTGTTCAGCTTGACAGCTGCAGAATATCCGGCGATAACGCTGGTTCCGAAGTCGTTGATAACACTCTGGATGATAATATTTCCGATGGATATAAAGCTCTGCTGTAGGGTGCTTGGGATAGCAACGACCAAGATCTGTTTTAAGATGCTGCCATCAAAGAACCGGAAACGGCCTTCTGTCTTGATACCGATAAGACGGCGAATCACAACAGCTACAGCCAGAACGGCACTGACACCCTGACAGAGGAAGGTTGCCCAGGCAACACCTGCGATTCCCATCTGAAAGGATTTTACAAATAAGATATCGACAAATATATTGGAAACGGATGATATTGCAAGGAAGATGAATGGAGTTCTGGAATCACCGAGAGCGGAGAAAATTCCGGTTGCAATGTTGTAAAAGAACATAAATGGAAGACCATAGATATAGATGTTCAGATACAGCAGGGAAGCATCCATGATATCGTCCGGAGTGTGGATCAGAGCAAGCAGTTCCCGGCTGGTGAGCAGACCGGCGATCACCATAACAGCCAGTAAAACAGCCGTAAAGATAAAAGTGGTCGATACAGCCGTCTTCATATTCCGATATTCTTTTGCTCCAAATAATCTGGATACGATAACCGAGCATCCCATATTGCATCCAAATGCAAATGCGATAAAGATCAATGTGATCTCGTAACTATTGCCAACAGCGGCAAGAGCACTTTCATTGATAAATTTTCCGGCAACCAGACTGTCGGCAATGTTATAGAGCTGCTGGAAGATCACACTTCCAAAGAGTGGCAGACAGAAACGCCACAGCACAGATTCCGGTTTCCCTACGGTCAGATCCTTGTTCATTTTTATTCGTCCTCATTTCTTTTTTTATGACATGATGAATTATAGAACGATAAAATAAAATGTCAAGAATGATTAAAGGTTCCCGTGGAGTAATTGGGATAAATCATCAGGTGTATCAATATCCCTTAGTTCGTTTATATCTGAAACAGAAAAGGTACGGATACGATCAGGATGATTATTTATTACCAGACTGCCGCCTTTTCTTAAAGGAAGATTCTGAAGTTCCTCAAAAAATTCAGCCGGAAAGATAACAGGAGAACCGACTATATCGCCATAACAGGTTCGCCAGATTGAGTTTCTGTCATTTTCCGCACAAAGAAGCAGCGAGATCATGGATTCTTTTTGAAGCAAAGGCTGGTCGGCGGGGAGAAAGACGCAGCGATCGATATGATCACCAATGGTTTCCAGACCGAGGCGAATCATATCGTTTCGATGCGGAAAGGTATGAAGCAGTACCGGAATATTTTGTTTTATACATAGGCTCTGAATTTCCTTGTGAATGGTTACCACGACAGATGTTGTAAACAGATTCTTAATAATGTTAAGAGAGAAATCGATCAATGGTTGTCCATTGAAATCAGCAAGCAGCTTATTTCCACCAAAGCGGGTACCCTGACCGGATGCCATGATGATACAGCCTGCATTTCCATATGGTTGATCGAGATCCACAAGGAAAACATCCTTATGGTTACGCAGTTCCTCCAGAAACGGAAGCTTTTGTTTTCGCACGACCATGAGAAGCTGTTTGTGCTTCATTAAGGTTCGTATAGCTTGCCGGTATTTGCAGGAATTACTTTCCAGAAAGCCGATTTCATCAATCGTGATCCATTCGGAAGTTGCATGCAGACAGGAATGTAAGAATGCGGTTCCTTTTTCATCAAAGCATTCGGGAATAGCAAGCATCTGATTTCTCTTATGGGTTGGATCCGGATGATAACGTCCAATCTGGATTATTTCTTTTGACCAGTTGTTTTTCAGGTAGACTCCTTTTTCCGGTACTACCCAGGAGGTAACACCGGGCATCGGGGAGGAAAAGAGAGATGCCAGAAGTGTTGTTTTTCCACTTCCGGATGCTCCTGTCAGAACCAGATGTTTTTTTCCACTAGTCTGAAAAGATCTCCATATAGAGTTTGCTGTTGGCCTCGTTACAGGCATTCCGGTAGGTTTCATATTTTTTCAGCCATTCCTTTCCCTCTGGAGTCAGAGTACTTCCACCACCGGATCTGCCGCCGGTGCTACGTTTTGTCAGAGAAAATCCTAGTTCTTTTTCTGCCTTATTGATCATACGGAGTGCCTTTGTATAGGCAAGTCCCATAGAGATTGATGCAGAACGGAGAGAGCCGGTTTCTTCGATCATATGAAGCAGTTGGCATGGTCCGGCTCCAAAAAATTTTTCGTTATTATCATTTACAAAGTAAATTTTTGTTATTGCTTTCAAGATGTTTCAGCCTCCTTCATCATAACAAGCCTGCTATTTCCAAGACGATCGTTAAGCTTTGACAGACTGATTGTACCATATATTTTGGAAAGAAGCTGTTCCATATCGGAAATTGATGTTTCGGATGGAATGATCGTACCGATCAATCTGCCGTCTGACAGGATCAGAAGTGAATCACAATAATTTAGCGCCAGAGCTGAATCATGTAGTGTGATCAGGGCAGAAGCATGATTTTGTTGGATATAATCCTGTAAAAGCTCCATTGCCTGATAACGTAGTCGAAAATCTAAGGCACTTTCCGGTTCATCCAAAAGAAGAAGTTTTCGTTTGCCTGCAAATGTACGTGCTAATATACATAACTGTTTCTGACCGGCACTCAGACTTTGAAAATTATCATACATCCGGTTGCCAAGACCAACATCGATAAGTGCCTGTATAGCTGTTTCTTTCATTTGCCGGGTTGGAGTCTGCAACAGTTTCAGTTCAGGGTTGAACCCCATCATAACTACATCAAAAAGCGTGAGATCTAAAGAGATACTGTTATTTTGTGGTATATATCCACAAAGCCTTGCCAGTTCCTTTGGGGAAACTGATTCTACGGTAATTGTATCAATTTGACAGTTCCCCGTATGGGGAAGCAGATTTGCCAGAGACTTGATCAAGGTGGTTTTTCCGCAACCGTTTGCCCCCAGTATACCAATAATCTGACCGGAGTCGACGGAAAAACTGATATTTTTGATAATGTTTGTTCCATTATATCCGGCAGACAGATTGTTTACAGTCAGTAATTTCATATCCGATCACTTCTCCTTATACATAGATAGATTAAGAATGGGACTCCTAAAAGACTTGTAAAGATACTTACAGGCAGTTCTGTGGATGCTATACTACGAGCAAATATATCTCCCATGGTTAGCAGACATCCACCGATCAGTCCGCTTAGCAGCATGGTGGATAGCCGGTTGTTTTTTAGTAATAAACGTGCTCCGTGTGGTGCCAGAAGAGATACGAAGCTGATCAGTCCGGTCATACTGATCACACCGGAAACAGCCAGTGTCGCAATCAACAAAACAATCAGACGAATCTGCTGTACATTTACACCGAGCATTTTTCCCTCATTATCATCTAAAGAGAGAAGGATGATCTGTCGATATAATAAGAATAGAATGACTGAACAGAAAAGACATAGGATAATATTTCCTTTTATGGAGTAGATGCTGATTCCATTTAGACTTCCCATGATCCAATATTCAATCGATGCCAGTTGTTTTTCCGGATCTGCGATTAATTTCAGACAAACCAGTGCCGTCTGTGCGAGACTGTGAACAGCGATTCCGGCAAGTACAATGCTGTGACCATCCCGGTCTGCGGTTAAGGAAGATAATACCAGTGCAAGGATAACAGAACAAACAGCCCCTGCAAAAGCAGAGACTGTGATCGCCATAGAACCGGATAAGAACAGAATTCCAAATGCTGCACCGGCACTGGCTCCCGAAGATACGCCAATGATATCAGGGGAGGCCAGAGGATTCCGAAAAACGGTCTGATAGACAAAACCTGCCATGCCAAGGACAAATCCTCCGATAGCACCGATAACAGCGCGGCTGGCGCGGAGCGTAAGAAATACTCGCCATTGCATGGAGTCTCCGGCTATCAGACCGGTCAGGGTGATCCTGTATTTTCCGATAAACAGGGAAGCTGCTGTCAGAAGAATCAGACCTACGCTTCCGGCAATAAGATATAAATTTACTTTATTTTTTGATTCCATAGAATGTTTCATAGAAAGAATTCATCTCTTTCGTATAAGTATCAGTTGAAACCTGATCAGGATGCAGGATTCCGGCAAGCCAGATGGAAGCCAGAATACTAGCAGGTACAGGACTATCCAGTGCTTCGATATCTCCCGGAATGGCATAAACGTGGTTATTTTTTACTGCTGTGCAGTCTTTCAGGTTCGGATCGCTTAATACATCGTCTACTGTATATTCTGCATCGGAAGCAAGAATAATATAATCAGGATTCCAGGAGAGAAGCTGTTCATAGCTAATCTCGGCCCAATAGGTATCAGAGATATCAGATGCTACATTTTTACCGCCTGCAAGTTCGATAATACCTGATTGGTACATAGCTGGACCGGCAGTTGACAGGAGAGAAGAATTACCTGCAAGGTAAATATTCGGAGTGTCGTCTGCGGTTGCAAGAGAAGTAGTAAGCATTTCTTTTTCCTGATTAATGAAGTCAAGCAGTTGGTCTGCTTTATCCTGGGTATTTGTAGCTGTGGCAATAAGACTGATCATATCGGATAACTGATCCGGACTTTCTGGATTTACCAGTAACACAGGAATACCAAGCTCTGTCAGACTCTTTGCGGCATCTTTTAGCTTTAACGGTAAAATCACAAGATCCGGTGAAAGAGAAGCACAGGTTTCCAGATCGAATTCCTTTGCTGTTCCGACATTTGGAAGTTCCAGAAGCTCCGGAGCAGCCAGTTTGTAGATTGGTCTTTTGTCTGCCTTTGCCTCAATGCCTACCGCCTTGTCCGATAATCCAAGTGCGATCAGAAGACTGGAAGGAATGTAATATCCGCTTACAATCTTAGTTGGCTCTTTTTCAATGGTAACGGTGCGGTCTGCCTGATCCGTAACTGTGATCGGATAAGAGGTTTCGTTTTCGGCAGCTTTTGTAGATGCATCATCTGAAGAAGCTTCTGATGATAATTCTGAGGTCGCTTCTGATGAGGCGGTTGTCCCCGTGCCTGCAGGCTTTGATGAAGGATTACAGCCTGCCAGAGATAAAAGCAGGGAACAGATTAATAATAAGGATAAGCATTTTTTTAGTGTGTTTTTCATAATAACTCCTTTTCGTTATACTTTAAATAATACAACGGTATTGTAGCAAAGCATCTTTTCAAAAACAAGTATTTTTACTATAATATATTATGATATAGTGCGGCTAAGGCAACATTTAAAGGAGCTTTTTATGGTAACAATTCAGAATTATATACGTGTTAAAAGTCTGGAAGAGGCTTATCAGTTAAATCAAAAAAAAGGCAGCTGTATAATCGGTGGAATGCTATGGACAAAGATGCAGAACCGGACGATATTGACAGCAATTGATCTGTGTGATCTGAAACTGGATCAGATCGAGGAGACGGAGAGTGAGATCATTATCGGTTCAATGGTATCTTTGCGACAGCTTGAATTGCATAGAGGCTTAAATAATTATACACAAAATTCTGTCAGAGATGCTGTAAAAGATATTGTCGGTGTACAGTTTCGTAATTTGGCAACGGTAGGTGGAAGTATCTGGGGACGTTTTGGTTTCTCTGATGTGCTGACGGTATTTCTTGCCATGGATACATATGTGGAATTATATCAGGGTGGGAGAATACCACTTAGAGAATTTGCGAGGCAGAAGCCGGATCAGGATATTCTGGTTCGCCTGATCATAAAGAAGACATCCGGGTGCTTCTCTTATGCATCGGTAAGAAATCAAAGTACTGATTTTCCGGTGATCGCATGTGCGGCTTCTGTTGTAGGTGGAGAATATCGTTTATCAGTGGGAGCAAGACCGGGACGAGCGATGCTTCTTCTGGATGAAGAAGGGCTTCTGTCAGAGGGACTGACAGAAGACTCTATAGAGGCCTTTGCTATGTGGGCAGAGAAACATATTTCGACAGGAAGTAATCATCGAGCCGGAGCAAAGTATCGTTCCAGATTGGTTCGTGTATTAAGTCAGAGATTATTAAATAAATTGAGAGAGGAGCAGAAATGGAGATAACAGTAATTGTAAATGGAAAAAAACTGGTGGATTTTATTGAACCGGATCTGCTTCTGATCGATTTTCTGAGAAAGCATGGATGCTACAGTGTAAAGCGAGGCTGTGAAACTGCAAATTGCGGATTGTGTACAGTCTTTTTGGACAGCATTCCTGTGCTTTCCTGCTCAGTGCTGGCAGCAAGGGCAGATGGTCATGAGGTACAGACATTAGAGGGACTTCAGGAGGAAGCTTCTGAATTTGTCGGATTTATTGCAGATCAGGGAGCTGATCAGTGCGGATTTTGCAATCCCGGATTTGTCATGAACACGATTGCATTATTGCGAGAGAATCCGGATCCTACAGATGATGAGATCCGTGCTTATCTGGCAGGAAATCTTTGCAGATGTTCCGGATATGAAGGTCAGTTGCGGGGAATTCGAAATTATCTGGAACATAAGAGATCAAAGGAGGGCATTCATGGAAGAAAAGAAGTATAATTCAGTCAATCATTCGGTTCGTAAAAAAGATGCAATGCAGCTCCTTTTGGGAAAACCGGTTTATGTTGATGATATTACATCATCAGATGCTTTGACGGTAAAGCTTTTAAGAAGCCCATATGCCAATGCTATTGTAGAAGATATCAACGTAGCAATAGCAAAAAAAGTTCCGGGAGTTGTAGATGTTTATACATGGAAGGATGTTCCAAAGCAGAGGTTTGCGATTGCAGGACAGACATATCCGGAACCATCTCCCTATGATCGGCTGATCATAGACCGGCATGTACGTTTTGTAGGGGATGTTGTTGCTATTATTGCGGCTACGGATGAGAAAGCTGCTTTAAAAGCAATGAAGCTGATAAAAGTGAAATATGATATCCTCGAACCGGTTCTTGATTTTCATCAGGCAAAGGATAGTGCTGTCCTTGTACACCCGGAGGAGGACTGGTTTCCACCTATGGAAGTTGGAGGAGATCCCGGACGAAATCTGGTTGCAAGTGAAAAAAACGGAGATGGTGATGTGGATGCTGTAATAGCGGATTGTGATGAGGTGTTCGAACACACATATCATATGCGGGCGTTTAACCAGGCAATGATGGAAACCTTCCGCACATATACCTGTTTTGACCGATATGGAAGGCTTCATGTGATCTCATCTACACAGATTGTATTTCATGTGCGTCGTATCCTTTCCAGAGCACTGGGCATTCCAAAGAGCAGGATACGTGTTGAGAAACCAAGAATCGGTGGGGGTTTTGGAGCAAAACAGACAGCAGTCAGTGAAGTATATCCGGCGTTTGTCACACTGAAGACCGGACAACCCGCCAAACTTATATTTACAAGAGAAGAGAGTCAGATTGCCGGTTCTCCGCGGCATGAGATGGAAGTCCGTGTACGCCTGGGAGCAGACCGGGATGGACATATCCGCGGACTGGATCTGTATACACTTTCAAATACAGGAGCATATGGAGAACACGGACCTACAACAGTTGGTCTGAGCGGACATAAATCGATTCCCCTTTATACAGGTGGACTTGAAGCATATCGGTTTAATTATGATGTAGTATATACCAATACGATGGCAGCCGGTGCTTACCGGGGATATGGTGCGACACAGGGTATATTTGCACTGGAAAGTGCTGTAAATGAACTTGCAGAAAGACTTGGAATTGATCCGACGGTAATCCGTGAAAACAACATGATCCGTGAAGGAATGAAGATGCCGGCATATTATGGAGAGACAGCAAATGCCTGCGCACTTGATAAATGTATGGCAAAATGCAAAGAACTCTTTCATTGGGACGAGAAATATCCTGTTCGTGAGATAGGAGATGGAAAGGTCAGAACAGCCGGAGTAGCTATGGCGATGCAAGGTTCCTGTATCTCCAATCTGGATGTCGGATCGGCAACGGTAAAGCTGGCCGATGACGGAACATTTAATCTGATCATCGGTGCTGCAGATATGGGAACCGGATGTGACACGATCCTGGCTCAGATGGTGGCAGAATGTATGGATTGTTCCGTGGATGATGTAGCTGTATTTGGGGCAGATACAGATGCATCACCATATGATTCCGGTTCGTATGCATCATCTACAACATATGTTACGGGTAAGGCCGTAGAACTTGCCTGTGAGAAACTGAAAAAAAAGCTTTGTGCGATAGCAGCCGGTATGCTTTCCTGCAGTCCGGAGGAAATGATCTTTGAAAATGGAAGGGCATGTCGGGTCAATACAGATCAAAGTGTGTCACTTGCCGAGATTAGTGTAAAAGACCAGATTGCAAATGATATCGCAGCAGTAGCAACGGTTTCCCATTCTTCACCTGTATCGCCTCCGCCTTATATGGTCGGCATGGTTGAGATTGAGTTAGACCGATATACAGGAGAGGTAAAAATTTTGGATTATGTAGCTGTTGTTGATTGTGGAATTCCTATCAACCCGGCATTGGCACGCATTCAGGCAGAAGGCGGCATCGTACAGGGAATCGGGCATACACTGTTTGAGAATGTCACCTACAATGAAAGAGGAGGTCCGATTGAATCCAGTTTCATGCAGTATAAGATTCCAACCCGCCTTGATATGGGACATCTTCAGGTAGAATTTGAACACAGTTATGAACCGACAGGCCCATTTGGAGCCAAGTCTATAGGAGAGATAGTGATCAATACACCTGCACCTGCAATTGCACATGCAATCTATCGTGCAACAGGCGTATGGCACAGAGAACTTCCGATCACTCCGGAAAAGATATTGATGTCCATGTTGGATGAAAAAGAATAAAGATGAGGAGAATTCACAAATGAAAAAAATATTTAAGCTGTCTGAGACAGCATTTCAGATGGATGGAAAGATGCCACTTTCGCAGGCGATTCCGTTAGGATTACAGCATGTTTTGGCAATGTTTGTAGGAAACCTGACCCCACTTCTGATCATCACAGGAGCATGTGGTCTGGCAGGCGGTGAGTTCGCAGATCTACAGCTTTCTTTGCTTCAGAATGCGATGCTGATCGCAGGAATTGTGACATTGGTACAGTTGTTCGGAATTGGTCCGGTAGGAGGCCGGGTACCGATCATAATGGGAACATCTTCCGGATTTATAGGTGTCTTTAACAGTGTAGCAGCAACCATGGGTGGTGGTATACTGGCATATGGTGCGATCATGGGAGCATCTATTATAGGTGGTCTTTTTGAAACAGTGCTTGGCTTTTTCTTAAAGCCCCTTCGTAAGTTCTTTCCATCGGTTGTAACCGGTACCGTGGTAATGTCGATCGGATTAAGCCTGATTTCGGTAGGTATCAATTCTTTTGGTGGAGGAAATAAAGCAGAAGATTTTGGCTCCATTGAGAATCTGTTACTTGCGTTGTTTGTACTTATTGCGATCTTGTTTTTCAAACATGCGACAAAAGGCTTTTTGAGTTCTTCATCTATTTTATTTGGCATTATTTTCGGATACATTGCAGCAATGATCATGGGCTTTGTTTTGCCGAAAACCGGAGTGACGGCAGATGGTGTAGAATATACAAAGGCATGGGTGCTAAACTGGGATAAAGTTGCGGAAGCCTCCTGGTTTGCGGTTCCAAAGCTTTTGCCTGTAAAACCCGTTTTCGATCTGCGTGCGATTCTTCCGGTTCTTATTATGTTCATTGTAACTGCAGTTGAGACGGTTGGAGATATATCAGGTGTTATGGAAGGCGGATTGGACAGAGAAGCAACAGATAAAGAACTTGCAGGCGGTGTTATGTGTGACGGACTGGGTTCTTCATTTGCAGCAATATTTGGTGTCCTGCCAAACACATCATTCAGTCAGAATGTTGGATTGGTAGCCATGACAAAGGTTGTAAACCGGTTTGCTCTTGCAACCGGAGCCATTTTCCTTGTCCTTTGCGGCTTGTGTCCAAAGCTTGCTGCGTTGGTATCAATCATGCCACAGTCTGTACTTGGTGGCGCAGCAGTCATGATGTTTTCGTCAATTGTAATCAGTGGTATTCAGTTGATCACGAAGAATCCGTTGAATGCCAGAAATCTTTCCATTGTATCAGTAGCACTGGGCGTTGGATATGGAATGGGAGCTAATCCCGGAATTCTGGTACATACACCGGAGGTGGTACAGTTGGTGTTTGGCGGATCTGGAATTGTACCGGCAGCAATGGTAGCAATTCTTTTAAATATCATTTTGCCGAAAGAGGAAAAATAAATACTATTTATACAGCATATGAAACAACTGCAGATATTCCTGTTCGACATCCTCAAACGAACGGACCTCATAAGAAAGGTTGATGTGAAGCTCAGGCTCCGGTCTGTCCGAGGGCTCATTTAGCAGAGTGAGAAGATCGAAATAGAGCATGTCGTCGTCGATACATTTGATCCTGCGTTCTTCTTCCTCTGTCAGAGGAGACCCCAGATATTTTGTATAGATCACATCTAACAGATTTTGTTCCAGTTTCTTGTATGCGGGAAGATGTTTTTTAAAAGGTCTTGGAACATCTGACAGGTAGGCTTCGCTTGCATCGTGAAGCAGACAGGCAAGCACCAGTCGGCCGGAATACCCACGGGCAGCCGCTTCCTTTGCACAGTTGATACAATGACTGCCGACGGAAAAGAAGGTCTTTACATGACCATTTCCACGACAAATTAGTGATAATGCGTGTGCGATGTCCTCGATATGAAGATGTTCTGCCTCCGGCAGAGTTGGATCAAAATGATCCCCGGTATAAGTTGTAATATAATCAGCCATATAAAAATCATCCTGTCGAAAATAGTTATTTCTCACTGATTATATAACAAAAGCAGATAAAATCAACTTATTTATGTGTGGAAAGAAAGCGTTAAAAGATAATCGGAGATAATTAAGAAGAGAATTGATAGTAAAATATTACAAATCATTCTCATTATATAAAAATATTTTTTGGAGCAAAGTTAATATAGATAAAAATTATGGCTCTGTTATAGATTCACTATTATGAAGCAAGCCTGCCCGAATGTCGGTACTTAGTGAACTGCTGTAAGCAGTGAGCTTAGAACCGCTACATGAGGGTAGAGCGAGAGCGACTTGCGTAATAATATGTGAACTATAACAGAGCCGTAATTTTGGAAATGTAAGTTATTTCAAAATATACATAAGAAAAAGGAAACCGATATACTATTATAAAGCAAGCCTTTTTCAACGCCGGTACTTAGTGAGTCGCCTTATAGGCGAGAAACTTAGCACCGTTGCGTTGAAATAGAGTGCAAACGACTTGCGTAATAATATGTATATCGGTTTCCTTTTTCGTAGGGATTCCTACGCCTTCTTGCCGGCTGCTTCAAACTCCCGGACGATTTCTTCATCAGGAGCTTTTGTAAGCAGGCTGACCACAATAATGAAGATCAGGGATACGATAAATGCAGGAAGCAGTTCGTAGATATCAAGAATTCCGCCAAGTGGACGAACCAGGTACTTCCAGATAAACACGGTAGCACCACCGGATATGATACCGGCGATCGCACCTGCAAGATTACAACGTTTCCAGAATAAAGAACAAAGCACAACAGCACCAAATGCACCGCCGAAGCCTGCCCATGCGAAGGAAACGATCTTGAATACACTGGAGTCAGGATTTCTTGCAAGGAAGATACTTACGATCGCAATACCAACAATTGTTAAACGTGCGATCAGAAGATTTGTCTTCTCGGAAATCTTGATCTTTAAGAAATCATGTACGATATTCTGTGAAACACCGGATGCAGCAGCAAGCATCTGACTGTCTGCGGTAGACATCGTAGCGGCAAGGATACCGGCAAGGATGATACCTGCGATAAGAGCAGTTAATGCATTATGCTGGCTGATGATACCTGCGATACGAACGATAATAGTTTCACTGTTTGAACCGGTCAGAGTGTCGAGTGCACCGGCTTTGGTCATACCAAGACCGACAATACCGATCAGAACACCTGCGGTCATAGCGATCACTACCCATACAGAGGCAATACGGCGGGAAAGTACCAGTTTTTTCTCATCCTCGATTGCCATGAAACGGACAAGAATATGAGGCATACCAAAGTAACCGAGTCCCCATGCAGCAGTTGAGAAAATTGTCAAAAAGTTATATTTGACTTCAGAACCGGAGGCAACATCAAAGGTAGATGTCAGAGACAGATAACCCGGAAGGGCGGCTGCGTTGTCCATAACGGCTGTCCAACCACCTGCTCTTGAGATTCCATAGATCAGAACGATCGCAAGTGCACCGGTCATAACGATACTCTGAACAAGGTCTGTAACACATACGGCATTGAATCCACCGGTGATAGTGTAACCAACAATCAACAGGGCGGACAACATCATGGCAACCTGATAATTGATACCGAATAAGCTGTTGAACAGCTTACCACAGGCAGCAAAACCGGATGCTGTGTAAGGGATGAAGAAGATAATGATAACGAGAGCGGAAAGTGCTGTGATAACATTATTCTTATCATGGAATCGTTTTGCAAAGAAATCAGGCACAGTGATCGCGCCGATATTATTTGAATAACGTCTGAGTTTTCTGGACACGAAGAACCAGTTCAACCATGTACCAACGGCAAGACCGATGGCAGTCCATGCGGCATCGCAGATACCGGACAGATATGCAACGCCCGGAAGTCCCATCAGGAGCCAGCTTGACATATCACTTGCTTCAGCACTCATGGCTGTTACGAGAGGTCCCATCTTACGGCCGCCAAGATAGAAATCTTCTGTACTGTTGTTACGCTTGCTGTAAACAAAGCCGATCACAAGCATGATCGCCAGGTAGACAACGATTGCAAGCATGATGAAAAAGTTAGTTGTCATAAACATTTAAATATCCTCCAATTTTTTATTGCGTATGCATAACATGGACAAAATCGTTAAATTTCGTAATAGAATACATAACTAAAAAATCATAGCGTAATATGAGAAAAAAGTCAAACAAATACGATCTGCTTTAGAAAAACAGGTAAAATTATGTCCCGGCTAAAGAATGGTAAAGGATTTGTAAAAAATACTTGAAAAAATAAATCAGGTCTGCTAGTATGTCTTCAGACAAAGACGTCAGTTGAACGAGATACGTTCGATTGGCGTCTTTTCTGTTTTACAAAAAAAGTACCATGGAATTTTGTAAAAAAGTGAAGCGAAACCTGTCGGGGGATGCGCACCTGCCGTAGATTTCAAAAAGAATTTCAGAAAAATGGAGGAAATAGTTATGAATACTGGTGATACTGGTTTTATGCTGATCTGTACAGCGTTGGTATTTTTTATGACACCGGGACTTGCTTTCTTTTATGGTGGAATGGTGCGAAGGAAAAATGTCGTTAATACGATGATGGCATGTACTTTTATTATGGGACTTTCGGTTGTGATGTGGATATTATTTGGTTACTCCCTTTCCTTTGGGGGAAATCACGGAGGAATCATTGGTGATCTTAGATGGTTTGCGTTAAATGGCATATCCATGAATGAGGCCGGACCGTATGCAGACAATATTCCGCATTTTGTATATATTGCATTCCAGATGATGTTTGCAATGATTACGCCGGCACTGATTACAGGATCATTAGTCGGACGTGTAAAGTTTAAGGCTTTATTCTTCTTTATCATGTTCTGGTCGATTCTGGTTTACTATCCGATGGCACACATGGTATGGGGACAGGGCGGTTTCCTTGCAGAGATCGGTTCGGTTGATTTTGCGGGCGGAAATGTCGTACATATTAGCTCCGGTGTAAGCGCATTGATATTTGCGATCATCCTTGGCAGACGAAAAGGTTATGAGAATACTGCTTATCGTGTTCATAACATTCCATTCGTTGCTCTTGGTGCATTTATCCTTTGGTTCGGATGGTTCGGCTTCAATGCAGGAAGTGCCCTCGGAGCAAATGGTCTTGCAGCTCATGCATTCTTAACCTCAGCAATCGCAAGTGCAAGCGCCATGATGTCATGGATGCTGATCGATGTGATAAAAGACGGAAAGCCAACCTTGGTTGGTGCTTCGACCGGTCTTGTTGTTGGGCTGGTTGCAATCACACCGGGAGCAGGCTTTGTTCCAATCTGGTCTGCATTTATTATCGGTGCACTTGTAAGTCCGATTTGTTGTGGTATGATTACTTTATTAAAGAAGAAATTGAAAATAGATGATGCACTCGATGCTTTTGGATGTCATGGTATCGGTGGTGTCTGGGGTGGCATCGCGACCGGATTATTTGGTAAGAGTTCGATCAACAGCGTTGCCAGATGGGATGGACTGTTCTTCGGAGACTATCACCTCTTTGTTGCACAGTTGATCGGTATCGTTGTGACGATAGCAGTTGCAGCGGTCGGAACGTTTATCTGTCTTGGACTTGTAAGACTGATCACGCCGCTTCGTGTATCAGATAAGGAAGAAAAGATCGGTCTGGATCTTGCAGAACAGGGAGAAAGTGCATATCCGACATTTAACGGATTGGATTCATAGAAGTTGCGGAAAGGAGTATGAGAATATGATGATCAAGATAGAAGCAATCGTGCGAGAAGAAGTATTTGAAGATGTAAAAGAAGCACTGAATGCGATTGATGTAAATGGTATTACAGTATCTCAGGTAATGGGATGCGGTGCACAGCGAGGATATAAGAAGCTGGTACGTGGTACAGAGGTTGATGTCGTTATGCAGCCGAAGATCAAATTTGAGATCGTAGTTTCTTCGGAAGAATGGGAGAAGAAGACGATCGATGCAATCCAGAAGGCAGCATACACCGGAGAAGTTGGAGACGGCAAGATCTTCAGTTATGAGATCCGCACCGCTATGAAGATCCGTACGAAGGAAAGCGGCTATGATGCGCTGAATTAGATAAACAGGAGGAGCCTGTAAGACAGGTTCCTCTTATTTTTCTGTCTTAAATTCCATTTACAAGCCATGAAAAACAGTTTATAGTTATAGGCAGTTAAAATTGTTCAGGACGGTGTATACAATATGAAATTTAAGAGTACAAATGAGATAGAAACCATTCAGTTACGGGATGCACAGATCAAAGAAATGAAGCTTGTCGGAGTCGGAGAAGTGGAAGCTGAGGCTTCCGGTGAAGAAAAAACAGACGGAACAGCAGAGATTGTCAGTGAAGTGAAAGCAGACGTAGCAGAGGCTGCCGGACAAGCAAAAAAAGATGAAGCAGCTTCCCCTAAAGGACTTCGGGCAAGATGGCTGGAACTCTATGTAGAAGGCGCAGTTGTAAAGGATAACAATTCACAGAATGAATATTACGCAGACAAATATGCCGATCAGATGGAGATCCGGTTTAAGAATCCGGTCATCGAAGCGGTATTGTTGGAGGGGCATAAGTATTACGATGCAAATGATAATCTGGTAGAAGAAGTTCCGGATCAGAAGCTTGCGGAAGATGAGTATGAGAAGATATTTGGAAAGTTCAAAGAGAATTATATCTTCTATGGTGGCAAGCCGGAAGCAGATAAAAAGTGTTATCAGATGATCGTTGATGTTGACGAAGATTCTTATATAGTAAGCTTTTATTATGATAAGGTAATTGCCGGATGGAATCATTTCCTAAATAAGGCAAATATGGGTTAGGTGATCGAATATGGCAAAACGAATCAAAGAATATCTGGTATATGTAGATAAGCTGCTTGCAAGGGATGATGTTGATTTTGATGAGGAGATGCGGAGACATCTGGTGCAGATTGAATTTTTCATGCATGAGCGTCTGATCCATCTTCTTGTAACGATCCTGTTTGCGATCCTTACGGTAGGCTGTTGTGTGACCTTTGTGGTAACGGAAAAAATACAGATCTTACTGTTAGCGGCAGCTTTGTTTGTTTTACTGATCCCATATATCAGGCATTATTATTTACTTGAAAACAGCGTGCAGAAAATGTACGATCAGTATGACAAAATGATGGAAAAAGCAGGAAAAGATGCATTTTATACAGGAAAGGAAAGTTAAATGTTTAATCTGGTAATGGGAATCGTCATGATCGGGATCGGAACAATCTGTCTGGTAAAAGGCTGTGTAGGAACCTTAAGTCCAGTGATGATCTTTTTTGGATGCTGTATGATTGTATTCGGTATCGTGGAGATCATCCGGTCAAAAGCTATCCGCAAACGCGAACAGCAGAGAAAAGACCATGAGATGGATGTCTACCTCAAAATGGCAGAGGAGATGGGCGTAGTTGTAAATCCCATCACCCATGAGATTGTCAAAAAAGAGGACGATAAATCTTAAAACGGACGAACTGGTCGATGGTTATACCTATTATTACGTAACCAGCGACCAGCTCTGTTTGTCTGAATATGTTTATCGTCCTTTTTTGATAGAGCAAGTTCACCATTGCATTCTCAAAAAATAAATATAAATAAAAACAACAGATATTAAAAAAATAGGATTGTTGAATTTTGATACCGTAGGAAAAATGGAAGACAGGGTTATTGTTATAAAGCAAGCCTGCCTGAGCGCTGGTACTTAGGCTACGTACTTTGCAGCCTTACGTACCACTGCGTCGAAGGTAGAGCGAAAGCGTCTTGCGTAATAATAGGTAACCCTGTCTTCCATTTTTTAAAGGTGCTCTACTTCAAGGTCGAGAAGTCAAATTCGGACACGCCGGAGCCGGAGCCTGCCTTGTAGACCTTGCCGGAGGTAGAATCTACATAGAAGTCACCAACCTTAGAGTTGTCAGATTTTCTGGTGTCATGAAGCTCAAAGTGGTAGCCCATGCTGCCGGAGTTATAATCAGTAAGATCCTTGTCGTTATTGCGAACTTCATAGTTCTTGGAGTCGCCGGGAATCTGATCCATAAAATACTTATAAGCATGGTCATAAGTATCATAGTTTCCGGTCAGAGCATCGGATACATCCTTTGCTGCATCATCTACAACATCTCCGGCATCGTCGATCATGTTACCGAGATCCTTACCTACAGAACCTGTACCGTTTGAATTATTCCCGTTTTCTGTGGAACTGCTGTCCTCTGTACTGCTCCCGGTTGTTGTACCGGTTGTTTCAGGGTTATTTTTCTCGCCGCATGCGGTCAGGGTAAATGCCATGACAACCAGACATGCACATAAAAGAAATGATTTTTTCATTTTTTTATTCTCCTTTTCCATTTGATAAAAATAGTATCTGACATTTCCTGTTTTTTATTCGAATAAAAATATCAGATCAGGAGTATAGATGTATAAAAAACGGAAAATCTTATAAAAATGAGGAAAAAAATAAAAACAGTTTTATCCCACATAAATGACAACGAAGCGTTAAAAGAGTGTGACCGATTTTTTGCAGCTTATTGGCAAAATATAATTCTGGTTGCTGCACTGATCGTATTTTTATTGTTTACAGGAAAATTCATTATCGATCAGAAAGATAAATTTCCGGATTCAGACAGCGTGGTTGCCATGTCATCAAAAACAGTGACACGAAAACGGGCATATCTGACCTTTGACGACGGTCCATCCGATCAGACCGGAGAGATCCTTGATATTTTAAAAGAGCATAATGTTAAAGCTACGTTCTTTGTAATAGGAAGAAATGAACGATACTATCCCATGTACAAACGGATCGTGGAGGAAGGGCATACACTGGCGATCCATTCATATTCCCATGAATATAGTACGATCTATGCAAGCTATGACAATTTCGTGAATGATGTTGAGGAATTAAGAAAATTATTGTATGATGTTACAGGAGTGGACTGCCGGTATTACAGGTTCCCGGGTGGAAGTTCAAACCGTGTTACGCAGGTACCGGTGAATGACCTGATCGACTATCTGGACTCAGCAGGATTGACGTATTTTGACTGGAATGCATTGAATAATGATGCGGTGATTGCCGGACAGACACCGGATCAGCTTGTAAAGAATATATTGAAGGATGCATTAAATTATGATGACACGATCATATTGATGCATGATCTGGATTGCTGTCATGAAACAGTGGAATCTCTGCCGTCACTGATTGAACAATTAGAGGAACATGGATATGAGATCCTTCCGATTGATGATGATACACCGCATATCCAACATAGAACACATTAGAAATAGTTCATTATATTTTATCTATACATAATCAAGTAAAGAGGCTAAAGAATGACATACGAAGAAGCATATCTATATATGAAAGAAGCGGGAAAAAGAGGCAGTGTCTACGGAACGGAGACAGTGAAAGAACTACTTTTAAGACTGGGAAATCCACAGGATCGGGTTCCTGTCGTTCATATAGCCGGAACAAACGGAAAAGGTTCTATATTCGCATTTGTCGGGCATATTCTGGAGGATGCAGGGTATGTTGTCGGACGCTATATATCCCCAACGATCTTTACATATCTGGAACGATTTCAGATAAATGAACATTATATGAAAGAATCGGAATTTGCACGGATCATGGAGACCGTGATCCCGGTTTGCGAGGATATGGAGGAAGCCGGGCTTCCGATTCCGACTGCATTTGAGCTTGAGACTGCGGTAGCATTTCTGTATTTTGTGCAGAAAAAGGTCGATATCGTGTTACTGGAAACCGGAATGGGAGGAAAGAACGATGCGACAAATGTGGTGAAACAGCCGCTTTGTACCGTGCTTGCAAGTATCAGCAGAGATCATATGCAGTTTCTTGGTGATACATTGCAGGAGATTCTGGAACAGAAGATGGGGATCCTTCGGGAACAGGTTCCGTGTGTGGCATATCCGATGCAGGATGAGATAAGACAGATATGGCTGGATAAATGTGATAAAATGCAGATAGAACCGATCATGGCAGATACCGACCAACTGCAGGTCATAGCAGAAAATCTGCATGGAAGCAGGTTTTGTTATAAAGGACAGGAGTATGAGCTGGGGATTCCCGGAATCTATCAGATCTATAACAGTATAACCGCAATTGAGGTCTGTAATTGTTTAAAAAAACAGTATGATTTAAAAAATGTGAATATAAAGAACGGATTAAAAGAGACGGTGTGGGAGGGCAGATTCCAGAAGATTAAGGATGTGCCTTTGACTTATATCGATGGAGCGCATAATGAAGGCGGATGGAGAAGTCTCAGAGAGAATATCCGGGCATATTTTACAGGGCGGCCGTTGATCTATATCTGTGGTGTTCTTGCAGATAAAGAGTATGAGAAAATGGTGGATATCATGGCACCGTTTGCAAGCTTTATCATAACGGTAACACCGGATAATCCACGGGCGCTTGATAAGGAGATTCTGGCAGACTGCTATCGTTCATACGGAAAGTCGGTGGATACGGCAGGGGATGTGTTTACTGCACAGAGACAGGCGGAAACACTGGCACAAGAAATGACGGAGCCGGTGATTGTGGTATTTGGTTCATTATCTTTTATAGGACCGCTGATACCGCGAATAAAGTAGTACGATAAACCAGGAGAGGACTACAGAGAAGAAATGACGATGGACAGAGTCAACGCAATATTAGCAAATGAAGAATATAAAGACTGGATGGAGCAGATCCGAACATCCGAGAAAGAACGAAGATTCTGCTGTCATGGGATCGATCATTGTCTGGATGTAGCAAGGATCGGAATGCTGATGAATCTGGAGGAGAAGTTAGGACTGGAACCGGAGCTTATCTATGCGGCAGCATTATTACATGATATCGGACGGGCGGTCAGCTATCAGACCAGCGAAGAACATCATCTGGCAAGTGTTCGTAACAGCCGGAGTATTTTGCTGGCAACCGGATTTTCCGGTAAGGAAACAGAGCTGATCTTAGAAGCAATCAGCAAACATAATACGACAGGGAAGGAAGCAGAGGGGCTTTCCTATGTAATATACAGGGCAGACAAGCTTTCCAGACGCTGTTTTGACTGTGAGGTCTATGACGAGTGTTACTGGAAGGAAGACGAAAAGAACAAAGGAGTGGTCTACTGATGATTATAGGGAACAAAGAATTTAAACTGAATGAAAAACCGTATGTAATGGGAATCTTGAATGTGACACCGGATTCATTTTCCGATGGAGGAACACATAACAAGTTCGATGATGCATTGTATGCCACAGAGCAGATGATAAATGATGGCGCAGATATTATAGATGTAGGCGGAGAATCGACCAGACCCGGTTATACATTAATTTCAGATGAGGAGGAGATTGGTCGTGTTGTTCCTGTGATCGAGGCAATCAGGGAACGATTTGATACCGTAATTTCACTGGATACCTATAAGGCTGGCGTGGCGGAAGCCGGAATCCGGGCAGGTGCAGATCTGATCAATGATATCTGGGGCTTCAAATGGGATGGAAGGATGGCTGATATCGTTGCTGCACATGATGTGGCATGTTGTCTGATGCATAACAGAAGGGTAATGGATTATACCGATTATTTAAACGACGTTGTTAAAGATCTGGACGAATCCGTTCAGATGGCACTTAATGCAGGTGTGAAGAAGGAGAAGATCATGGTAGATCCGGGAATCGGATTTGCAAAGAACTTAGAACAGAATCTCGCTTTAATGAATCATCTGGAGCTTTTGCATAAATGGGATTTCCCGATACTGCTGGGTACTTCCAGAAAATCTATGATCGGTCTGACTCTCGATCTTCCTGTTACAGAGAGGGAAGAAGGTACGATCGCGACATCGGTCATGGGGCTTATGAAGGGCTGTCAGTTCTTCCGTGTGCATAATGTAAAAGGAAATGCGCGTGCACTTCAGATGGCATGGGCGATCATGCATAGTTAATACAGTCAATAAGAGAAAATGAAGCAGTACTTAATGATTTAATGAACAGAAGAAAATTTCATTGAATCATAAATAAAAAAGATGAGGTTTGATCTGGTAAAAGGGAGAACAGACAGGAGGTGTCGTATGGATAGAATCAGCATAAAAGGACTGGAAATATTTGCCAATCACGGAGTTTTTAAAGAAGAAAATGTGCTTGGACAGAAATTTGTAATTAATATTGATATGTATACATCGACAAGGGCGGCAGGGATCCGGGATGATCTGAAGCTGTCTATTGATTATGGAGCCATCTGTAATCTGGTTGAAAAGACGATGAAAGAGCATACTTATAAGCTGATCGAAGCAGTTGCGGAGAAAGTAGCGGCGAATATCCTTCTGTCATATCCGACGATGTCAGAGGTTGAAGTAGAGGTTGAGAAACCATGGGCACCGGTATTAATGCCGCTTCAGACAGTGTCAGTAAAGATACGAAGGAAGAGACACATTGCTTATCTGGGACTTGGTTCGAATATGGGCGACCGGGAATCCTATCTCGATTTTGCGATTGATGAATTAAATAAAGATGAATATACCAAGGTGACTAAGGTTTCAGATTTCATCGAGACAGAGCCGTATGGTGGCGTGGAACAGGATGATTTTTTAAATGGCTGTATCGAGGTAGAGACACTTCATTCGCCGGATGAACTGTTACATCTGATCAATGCGATCGAGAGGGACGCCGGCAGGGAACGCCTTATCCACTGGGGACCAAGAACTTTGGATATCGATATCCTTTTATATGATGATCTGATCTGTGATGAGGAGAATCTCCATATCCCACATATAGAGATGTGCAAGCGGGAATTTGTATTAGAGCCGTTGTCAAATATAGCAGGCTATAAGAGACATCCGGTCAATGGCAGGACGATCCGGGAGCTTCTTGACGAGCTGGAACGGAACGAAGAATAAACCGGGGAAAATGAGCATGCGCATTTGATCGTATTGGCATAGTTTTAAAGACAACATTAATATTATAGAAAGACTGCAGGCGGAATGTCTTGTATTTGGAGCAGATAAAACAATGGATAAATATAATATGGAAGATTTACGGACAGTAGAAGCACAGATTGCTTCACTTGTAAAGACAAGAGATAAGATCCTGGCAGGTATGGCAGATGAGAATAAGAAGCTTACGAATGACAGCTCGCTTGCTGTTTGCGATGGAATGAAGAATTTTACCTGTGTGAAGAAATTAGAAGTAGACAAGGACACTGTTGTCTGTTATCAGGGTGTTCCGGGAGCATACAGCCAACAGGCAATGTTCAGTTTTTTCGGAAAAGAGATTCAGAATATCAATGTGCCGGATTTCGGAGATGTGATTGAGATGGTGAAGAATGGCAAGGCAGACTATGGTGTACTTCCAATCGAGAATTCTTCAGCCGGATTTGTAAACGGAATCTATGATATGGTGGGAAATAATGATGTGACCATCGTCGGCGAAGAAGAGGTTCATGTAGCACATGCATTAATGGGTGTTCCGGGCAGTGACCTTTCCCGGATCAAAACTGTATATTCACACACACAGGGTTTGCTTCAGTGCACGAATTATCTGAGCCGGAAACCGTGGAAGCAGTGCAGTGTTGCAAATACGGCAGTAGCGGCGGTCAAGGTCATTGAAGAAGGAGATAAGACACAGGCAGCGATTGCAAGTGAGCTTGCAGCAGAGCTTTATGGACTTCAGATCCTTGCAAAGGACATTGTGAACAATGACAACAATACGACACGTTTTATAATCTTGTCAAAACAGAAAATCTTTGTAGAAAAGGCTGAAAATATAAGTATCCGCTTTTCCTTGCCGGATGAAAGTGGTACACTTTACAATATATTGAGCCATATAAATCTGAATGGAATTAATATGACAAGCATCGAATCGAGACCGCTTACCGGTAGAAAATGGGAATATGCCTTTTTTGTTACAATGGAGGGCAGTCTGTTAGATTCAAGAACAAGACATGCATTACAGGGAATCTGTGAAGATGCGATGGATTTCCGTCTGATCGGTACATATTAGGGGTGTAAAAAAGAAGTGAGGTGTATGAAAGTATGGCAGGAAAGACATTTGCCGCGATCAATGTAGGTTCTAATGAGATATCAATGAAGATCTGCGAGATCACACCAAGAAAGGGTGCGAGGGAGCTTGATACCGTAAAAACGATTATTGAGCTTGGAAGTGATACCTATAATAAAGGATATATCGAAGAAAATAATTTGAATAAACTGTGTGACACGTTGCTAAAATTCCGGAGAAAGATGAAGGAATATGATGTATCTGATTACAGAGCATACGCATCCAGTGCAGTCAGAGAAGCGGAGAATGCTTCTATGATCATTGAGAGAATTAAGATGTGTACGGATTTTGATGTGCAGATACTCAGTAATTCAGAACAACGTTTTATGAATTATAAAGCATTTGTGGCAACCGGGCTGGATGTGGATGTGGCAACCCATAAGAATAATGCATTGCTTGATATCGGAGCCGGAAGCTTACAGATCTCGATATTTGACAGAAGAAATCTGGTGCAGACGCAGAATCTTCCAATCGGTGCAGTCCGAATCCGTGATTATCTGACCCGGTTCGGTTCCGATACGGTAGATCTTGAAACACTGATGGAAGAGTATGCATCAAATGCGATCATAGAATTTAGAAATCTGTTTTTAAATGATAAAGATATTAAAAGCATTATTGCAATCGGTGATGGTATCAACAACCTGAAAAAAGTTGGTCCGGAGCTTTCGATTGCGAACAGTATATCGAGAGAACAATTCCGCATTCTCTATAAACGGGTAGTTGACATAAAACCGGAAGATCTGGCGGAACGGTATGGTATTCCATATGAGCGTGCCACCCTGATGCTTCCGATGGCGATTATTTATCAGTCATTTCTGGATAATTCCAGGGCAGAGGAGATCCTGACTCCGAATGTGATCTTCTGTGATGGTATTATTGCCGACTATATGGATAAGCAGGGGACCTTCCTGATGGACAAGAATTTTGATCAGGATATTCTTGCATCTGTGAATACAATTGCAAAGAAATATAAAGTAAACCGTGCGCATGTCCAGAATGTATCGGATAATGCACTTGCAATATTTGACAGCATTCGGAAATTACACGGACTTGGTAAACGGGAACGGCTGCAGTTACAGATCGCGGCGATCCTGCATAATTGTGGTAAATTTGTAAATATGAAGGATGTATCCCTGATCTCTTATCATATCGTGATGGCGACAGAGATTCTTGGACTTTCTCATAAAGAGAGAGAGGAGATCGCAAATGCGGTTTATTATAATGGATTTTACCTTCCGTCGGAATTAAGGGCATCCGGGCGGATCGGATCGGCAGATTATATGAAAGTGGCCAAGCTTACCGCTATCCTTCGACTGGCTGATGTGCTTGATAAGAGCTATAAACAGAAGATTACAAATCTTAGGATTTCATTACATGACAATACACTGGTGATCTATACAGATACGCTGGAGGATATTACACTTGAAGCAGGCATGTTTAAAACGAATAATATCTTATTTGAAAAGGTCTATGGTGTAAAAGTAGTATTGAAACAAAGGAGGGGTATATAAATGAGTGATAAGAATTTATTTTACAACCGGGAACTGTCCTGGCTGGAATTTGATAAAAGATGCCTGAGTGAAGCGAAGGATAAGAATATTCCGATATTTGAACGGATCAAGTTCCTAAGTATCACAGCATCCAATCTGGATGAGTTTTTTATGGTGCGTATTGCTTCTTTAAAGGATATGAAGAATGCGGGATATACGAAGAAGGATATTGCAGGAATGACGCCGGAAGAACAGCTTGATGAGCTGATTCCTGCAACGAAGGAATTCATGAAGAATCAGTATCAGACTTATAATCGTTCCCTGGTTCCGTTATTAGAGGCAAATGGACTGAAGATTGTCAGACATTATGAAGATCTGACGCCGGAACAGTCCAGATATGTAGATAAATTATTCGAACGGGATATCTATCCGGTATTAACACCAATGGCAGTGGATTCTTCCAGACCGTTTCCTCTTGTAAGAAATAAATCTTTAAATATTGGTGCGCTGATCTATGATAAGAAGAAAGGCGTTACAGATATCGCGACCGTTCAGGTTCCATCTGTACTTCCAAGAGTGATCATCCTGCCATCCGAGCGACAGGGCATGACAGAGATCATCCTGCTTGAAGAAGTAATTGAGAAGAATCTGGATAAGCTGTTCTTAAGCTATGATATCGTATGTGCGCATCCATATCGTATTATGCGTAATGCGGATTTCTCAATTGATGAGGAAGAGACAGCCGATCTGTTAAAGGAGATCGAGAAGCAGTTAAAGCAGCGCCAGTGGGGCGAGGTTATCCGTTTGGAAGTAGAAGATACGATGGATAAAAAGCTGTTAAAAGAATTAAAGAAGCATCTGGATGTGGTTGATCGTGTCGTATATAAGATCAACGGACCGCTTGACCTTACCTTCCTTATGAAAGTAAATGGTCTGCCGGGCTTTGATCATCTGAAATATGAGAAATATGTTCCGCAGCCGGCATTTTCAAATGGCGACTACAGTAATATATTTGATAAGATCAAGAAGCATGACCGTTTGCTGTTTCATCCATATTATGAGTTCACGCCGGTTGTTGAATTTATTCGTCAGGCAGCAGTCGATCCAAATGTACTTGCAATCAAGCAGACCTTATATCGTGTCAGCGGCAATTCGCCGATCATAGCAGCGTTAGAGCAGGCTGCGGAGAATGGCAAGCAGGTAACTGTTCTGGTTGAGTTAAAGGCAAGATTCGATGAGGAAAACAATATTGCATGGGCGAAAAAGCTCGAGAAAGCCGGCTGTCATGTTATCTATGGTCTGGTCGGACTTAAGACACATTCCAAGATCGCGTTGGTTGTCAGAAGAGAAGAAGATGGTATCAAGCGCTATGTACATCTTGGTACCGGTAACTATAACGATCAGACAGCAAAGTTATATACAGATATGGGACTTCTGACCTGTTCGGATCCGATCGGTGAGGATGCGACAGCAGTATTTAATATGCTGTCCGGATATTCAGAACCAGGAAAATGGAACAAACTGGCAGTTGCACCTATCTGGTTAAAGGATAAATTTCTGATGCTCATTAACCGTGAAGCGGAAAATGCCAGACAGGGCAAGAAGGCACGGATCATTGCCAAGATGAATTCGCTTTGTGATCCGAAGGTGATGGAAGCCTTATATGATGCATCGGCTGCCGGTGTTAAGATCGACCTGATCGTCCGTGGCATCTGCTGTATCAAAGCAGGTGTGCCGGGACTCAGTGAGAACATATCGGTTCGTTCAATCGTTGGTAATTTTCTGGAACATTCCAGAATCTTCTATTTCTATAATGATGGATTTGAAGATATCTATATGGGCAGTGCAGACTGGATGCCGAGAAACCTTGACAAGCGTGTCGAGATCACCTTCCCGGTAGAAGATCCTGATCTGAAGAAACGAATCAAGGACATCTTAAAGATCCAGCTTGCTGATACTTTAAAGGCGCACATCATGCAGCCGGATGGCAGTTACGAGAAGCAGGACCTTCGCGGTAAGGTAAAACTGGATTCCCAGATGTACTTCGCGGAAGAAGCCCGTAAGCGTTCTGCAAAACCGGAGGATGCAGATGCGGCAATCTCTCATGACCGGGTATTTATCCCGATCGAAGCGGAAGAGAGCGAGCATTAAAAAGTTGCTAAATATAACGAAAAAAGTTGCTGGATACAGTAAAAAAATTCTTGACATTTGCACATGTATGTGCTAACCTATAGAAGCTGTTTAGCAGAGACAGACAAGAAAGCAGAGTATCCACTCTCACCTTAGCACGAAGAATAGTGACTCGGGTTCATATCTAAGTAGATTATAATATGTACTTATATATAATAGTGGATGGTTTGCGCTGTCCACTATTTTTTATGCAATGGAGGTAAAAAGTCATTAGCGAATTAATGATTAACGAACAGATTAGAGACAGAGAAGTGCGCGTGATCGGCGAGGATGGTCAGGTGATCGGAATTATGTCCTCCAGAGATGCACTGAAGCTTGCAAAGGAAGCAGAGCTTGATCTGGTTAAGATCGCTCCACAGGCAAAACCACCTGTATGCAAGATTATTGATTATGGTAAGTACCGTTATGAGCTTGCTCGTAAGGAGAAAGAAGCCAGAAAGAAACAGAAGACAATGGAGATCAAGGAAGTTCGTTTATCTCCAAACATTGATACTAACGACTTGAATACAAAAGTAAATCAGGCAAGAAAGTTCCTGACACATGGCGATAAAGTAAAGGTTACGCTTCGATTCAGAGGTAGAGAGCTTGCCCATGTAGAACAGACAAAGGGCATTCTTGATGAATTTGCTGAGAAGCTTTCAGACATCGCAGTCATTGATAAGCCTGCCAAGTTTGAAGGAAGAAGTATGATAATGTTTTTAACTGAAAAACGTTAATTTACAATATGACATATATTAAGGAGGAAATACACACATGGCTAAATTAAAGACAAAAAGAGCAGCAGCTAAGCGTTTCAAGAAAACAGCTAACGGCGGCCTTAAGAGAAGCAAGGCTTACAAGAGTCATATCTTAACAAAGAAGACAACTAAGAGAAAGAGAAATCTTAGAAAGTTAACAATGACGGATTCAACAAATGAAAAGGTAATGAAGAAGATTTTACCTTATATCTAATAAATCAGGAGGAACTAGAGAATGGCAAGAGTAAAAGGCGGCGTTGGCGCTAAGAAAAAACATAACAGAACACTTAAGCTGGCTAAGGGTTACAGAGGAGCCAGATCAAAGCAGTATAGAGTAGCAAAGCAGTCAGTTATGAGAGCTTTAACAAGTTCATATGCTGGCAGAAAGCAGAGAAAGAGAGAATTCAGACAGTTATGGATCGCTCGTATTAATGCTGCTGCAAGAATGAATGATATTTCATACAGCAAATTAATGCACGGCTTAAAGCTTGCAGGTGTAGACATCAACAGAAAGATGCTTTCAGAGATGGCTATCAGTGATCCGGAAGGATTTGCTAAGCTTGTTGCTGTTGCAAAGGAAAAGCTTGCTTAATTTAAGATAAGCAGAAAAAACAGATCATGATGATTTTCGGAAGAAGATGGTTATGGTCTGTTTTTGCGTTATCGGAACGTTTGCCCGGCCAAGTGATCCGTTATTTTAAAGATCATAAATAAAAGGCGGACATTGACATAATTGCCTTTACAGAGTTGTCCTGTTCATACTATAATAGAACTGTACATTGAGCTAATTTATGGGACATGGAGGGTGACATATTATGTTTGTAGAACGAGTAACAAGAGAGCAGATGAAGATGTTCTTGGAGACATTCGCATGCTGCAGCGAACAGAAGAATCTTGTAATGAGATTAAATTACGCAGGAAAAGAACCATATCTGGATGTAACCAGATACAGTAACGGAATGATGTACACAGACTCTTACTATGATTTTGACAGTACATATTGCAGTAACCTGTGGAACAAATTCCTTTATACACAGTTTACACATGAGTACTACAGTGCATTTAAGGCACATCTGTTAGAAGACGTAGAAAAGAAGCTTACCAATATGATAAAAATTTGAGATGGAAAAAATCCCTGATGCCGGAAGCTGTATCCGCGTCAGGGATTTTGTCTGTAGATATATCCTTTATTCCGCAGAACGCTTTCGCTCTGTTTCTTACATAACGGTACTAAACTCCCCCCTGACGGTGGATCGTTAAGGACCGATGTAAGAAAAGGTCTGCTACATAAAGATATATCTACAGACAAAATCTTGACATTAGAAGCAAAACTTCCGGCATCGGGCTTTTGTGGACATAAAAAAGAAAACCTTTGAGGTTTTCTAAAAAATAAAGATGCGGGAGATGGGACTTGAACCCACACGCCGTTTCCAGCACTAGATCCTTAGTCTAGCCTGTCTGCCAATTCCAGCACTCCCGCATGTCTTATTTCGTACGGCTTACCGCCGACGCAAGTAAGATAATACCACTGTGCTATATAAATGTCAACAAGTTTTTTTACTTTTTTTTGAAAAAATCCAATGCACGCATTATGATAGAGGTTTTCATCATAAAATGGACACATTTACATGATAAACTTATAACGAAGTTTGTATGTAAAACGAAAAGATGCAAATATGATACATTTGTATTTTATACTGGCATAAGATCAGGGCATTTGTCAGAAAATGATATGTAACAGGAATAATACAGGAATCCTTAAGATTGTTTAATAAAATGAGGATTGCTTGATTATGCCAGACAGAGAGAGTAAAATTACAATGATTTAATTTGGAAAATATAGTATTTTCAGATATACATAAAAACAAAACAGCGCAAGCAAGGAGGCAACAATGCGGAAACGAATCAAAAAGGGTGTGGCATGTGTGTTATGTGCCAGCATGGTAGCTGCCCTTCTGGGTGGATGCAGCAGCAAAAATGCAGAAAGCAGCAAACCTTCTATTCATATTGAATCATATACAAAGGTGGGATATGATACGGTGACCGTTCAGTCAGGAGATATTTCACCAATCTTGAACTTAAAACTTTCCCCGGATGAATTTGAAACGAAAAATTATAAAGTTTCACAGGATGATTACGAAGTAGAAAAAGTTAATGTATCAAAGGGAGATCGGGTGAAAGCCGGAGATATCATGGTTCAGTTTAAGGCAGATGATATTCAGGATACGATCAAGGAATATACAGAGCAGAAGGCAGAGAATGAACTGCTGATCGAACATTATCAGAAACTGATGCAGATTGATGGATCAGAGGATTATTCTGATGATATTGCAAGTCTGAAAGAGGATATCCAGATCGCAGATACATATATTAAAGAACAGAACGAGAAGATGAAGGAGTATTGTCTGATTGCAGAAAAGGATGGAACTGTAACCTATGTCAATGAGTGGTTGGGATATGGATATGCAAGTTCATCCGATAATCTGGTGACCGTAGCATCCGGATCCTCTAATTATACAGCAACGACAGATGATGATTATGAATTTAAAAAAGGGGATGTCTATCAGGCAGATTATGAAGTGGCATCCTACGATATGAAGGTTATTGATGTCAGTCAGTATGAAGATAAGGCAACCGGTAAGCAGATGCAGAAAATCTTATTTGAGCCGGTAGACAGTATGGCAGGAATTTCAGAAGAAGATGTGCTGACCATGACGATCCATAAGCCGGTGATCAGCAATGTTGTCTATGTCGATGAAAAAGCGATCAATGAGAAGTCAGAAGATAATTATTATGTATTCACGATCAATGATGATGGCTTCCGGACAGCAGTTGATGTAACAATTGGTGAAACGGTAGACGGATATACGATTATTAAGTCTGGATTGAAGGCTGGAGAGCAGGTGACGGTAAATTGATAAAGAAGAGAATAATGATCAATAAAAAATCGTATGCAGTCAGAATGACAGCAATCGCTGTGGCAATGATGCTTGGTTTAACAGGCTGTGGGAAAAAAGAAGAAAAAGCACCGGAGCTGTTAGAACCGGTTACAACGAATGAGGCGTACCGTCCGGTCGAAAAGAGCGATGTTGGCAAGAAGATTATCAAGAATGGTGCGATTGTACCAACGGATTATTGTTATTTCTTTAAAACCTCAGCGACACTCTCAAAGGTTTATGTCAATGTAGGTGATTATGTTAAAAAGGGCACGGTTCTTGCAGAGGCAGATAGCGATGATACGACTTCAGGAATTGAAGACCTGAAAGCCTCTCTTTCCAGTGAGCAGCAGACCCATAATGTAAACGAAAAGATATACGAACAGAAACAGAAGGAACTGGATTATAAGATTAAAGCATGTAATGAGGCTGGAGATTCTGCCGGTGCGAAAGAAAACCAGAGCACAAAAGCAGTCAATGCCGAGAATAACCGGTATGATAACATGTTGTACAATTATAAGGTCAAGAAGCTCCAGCAGCAGATTGACGAGAAGGAATCTCTGGAAACCGATAATAAGCTCGTAGCAGAACAGGACGGCTATGTTACATATGCCAAGAGCCTGACGGATACAGATTCATCAGATGAAGGCGGCGGATCAATCTCCAGTGGTGAGAATGTTGTTATTATATCTGATTACAACACACCGTACATTGAGATCACCGGTGAGCAGATCACAAGAGATGGATATGCAAATTTTAACACCATGTATACGATGATCGATGGCAAACGGTATGAGCTGGAAGAATACAAATATTCCAATCAGGAGATCGCGGCAGCACAGAGTGCATCCAAGCTGCCATATGTCCGTTTTAAACTGAAAGATGTGGATAACAGCAAGATCTTAAAGACAGGAACACTGACACCGTTGTATTTCAGTACCTCAACTGCTGCAAATGTTCTTGTAGTCGGAAATGATTCTTTATACGAAGAAGGAGATAAGTATTTTGTATATGTGAAGACAGACAGCAGTGATAAGGAAAAGCGTGAGATCAAGATCGGTGCACAGGATGATAACTACACGGAAGTAAAGAGCGGTCTTTCAGAGGGAGATCTGGTTTATTATGATTCTGATTCAACGATCCCAAGTGACTATACAACATATGAGATTAAGCTGGGAACTTTTAAGACAACAGGAACCAGCAAATCCTATAAGATGGTAGATACCAATCAGATAACCTATAAAGCTCCTGTAGAAGGCTATTTTACACAGCTTGATCTGGCGGAAGGTCAGGAAGTGAAAAAAGGCGATCTGTTGTATATTGTTGACAGTGGTGGTGGTAGCGCAGAGCTGCTGGAGTTAAACTCCCAGATATCAGATGCAAAGAGTGATTATGATTCGACAGTAGCGGGCTATGAAGAGCAGATCAAGGATCTGAGAGCCGAGATTGAAGATTACCGTTCCGGCAGAAAGAAACAGCAGGTGGCAACACCGGGAGATGCTGATCCGGCAGATGATACAACGGATACTACAACAGATGACGGGGATGAAGAAGACGGTGATTACGATATCCCGGATCCAGATGATAATAATGGCAATACATTATACATGGTTGAGCAGCTTACCTGCCAGATTGAGATTGCAAAATACAATGAAGAGCTGGCAAAGATCAATTATAATACGACTGTGAATCCATTGATCGCAAAGCGTGATAAGCTGAACAAAAATAATGATGGAAAAGGTAATATCAGCGTATATGCAGAAAGCGACGGCGTTGTACAGAGTGTATATGCCAGTCAGGGAAAACAGATCAAAGAGGGTGACAAGGTTGTCAGCATAGGAAGCAATGAATCCAAGATGATGTCCTTATCCCTGACAGATAACGGTGGAAGCTCCAGACGTAACGGATATAGCGGAAGTGACGATACCGGAAGTGATAACAGCAATGCAACACTTCTGGTCAATCAGGAGGTTACTTTAATTGATCAGAAGGATGACAGCAAGAAGCTGACCGGAAGATGTATCGGAGCAACAGCGGATTCCAAGAAGGCTTATGTAACAACTATCGATGGTCAGGTATATATAACAAGCAGCTCCGGATCCGAAGATACCAGATATTATATACAGGTGGATGATAAGAGCTTCTATGATTCACCAAAGGGATATTTTGTAAGCTTTGCAAAAATGTCACTGGAAAATGTAGTAACAGTTCCAATGAATATTATTTATACAGAGACGGATAAGACATCCGGTAAATCCTATGAATATGTGTGGAAGCTTTCAAAGGATGAGATTGTAAAACAGTATGTAACAACAAGCACAGATACAAAGTCGTCAAATGCATGTGTACTTACCGGATTGTCAGAGGGAGATGTGATTCTGAAAGAATCCGGTTCTTCCGGCAGTGGTGACAATACAAAGAAAAAAGCCGATAGCAGCTCAGAAGAATAGAAGGGAGAAGAGGAATGTTTAAATTCTTAAGAAATAAATTACTGAATAAAAAGTGGCTGAATGCCTGTCTTCTTCTTGGTATTGTGCTTCTGGTTGCTGTAGCATCCTGTAATCCGATGTTCAAAAACGGTGCAATGGATATGACGCTGGCATCCAAGTTTGATTCAGCGATAGAAGATAACAATACATATTCAGCCGTGGTCGGAAGACAGGGCTCCTGCTCAACAGACAATTTCCCGGATTCTGCATCCGTACTTGACCGTATCAATGCATATGAAAAGAAGTGGATGAGTTACATTGACGTCCCGGTATTAAGCAGACAGAACAGATTGTTTATAGAAGGTACTTATGCAATGACCGGGCTCGGTTCCAGGAGATTTTTCAGTGTAAACTATATGCAGGATATGAGCGAACATATCAATATCACGTTTGGAGAGGGACTTGATACCGGGAAACCGGTTGAAGGTACTTATCCGGTGATTATCAATCAGCAGAATGCGGATACATATGATCTGGTTGTAGGTGAAACCGTATCAATTGATAAATTGGTAGACAAGGATGGAAAGCCGGTTACATTTACGGTTGTCGGAATCTTTGAACCAAAGGATACCAGTGATATATACTGGAAAGAGACACCGGCAGATTTTGATAAGATGATATTTACAGATCAGGCATCCTTTGATGAAACCGTTGCAAACTATGGTGTTTTGACAATATATTATGCGACATATAATATGCTGGATTATGCATATATCGATCATACAAATGCATCAGATATCCGTTATTATCTGAGTGCATTTTCAAAAGCAGATGGTAACTTTATTCAGAATTTCAGCAGCATACTTGCTGATTATCAGGACGATGCAACATCGATCATGATCATTATCTGGGTACTGGAACTTCCAATCCTGGTATTGCTTCTGGCATTTATCTATATGGTATCCAGTCAGATCCTGGAAATGGAGGACGGTGAGATTGCGATGCTAAAGAGTCGTGGTACCAGTACGAAACAGATTCTTGGCATCTATTTTGGAGAATCTGCGATCCTTTCTTTGATCGCGATCGTTATTGGTATTCCGGTCGGATATCTGTTGTGTAAATTATGTGCAAGTGCAACCTCCTTCCTGAAATTCAGCTTTGGTGATACACACTTTTATAAGCTGACATGGGGAATGTTATTATACAGTCTAATTGCTGCAGTTATCGCAATCCTGTTTATAACACTTCCGGTATTGAAATACGCGAAGAATTCGATAGTAGAGCAGAAGAGTAAACTTGGAAAGGTGAATACAAAGCCAATCTGGGAGAAGGCATTTCTGGATGTGATCCTGGTGGCAGTTTCCATTTACTTGCTGTACAACTACAATAAACAGAAGAGTGATATTGCATTAAGCATTCTGGCTGGAAACAAACCGGATCCATTGATCTTTTTGAATTCCTCCCTGTTTATATTTGCAGTTGGGCTGTTGATCCTGCGACTGATCAAATATCTGATCAAGTTCATTTATTTCATTGGTAAGAAGAGATGGTCACCTGCGGTATATGCTTCCTTCCTTCAGATCACCAGAACAGTGAAGAAGCAGGGCTTTATCTCTGTATTTCTGGTTATGACGATCGCCATGGGTATGTTTAATTCCAATATGGCAAGAACGATCAATGAGAACAATCAGGAGCGTATCGAATATAATCTTGGAACAGATATCGTTCTGAGTGAACAGTGGAAGATGGGAGCGTATCTGGATAAAGATAAGAAGAGTCACTGGTACTATGAAGAACCGGATTTTGAACGGTATACAGAGAATCTTTCCAATTCATGCAAACATCTGACCCGTGTGATCTATGATGACAATACAACGATCAAGGTTGGAGGTTCTGAACTTCCGGACTCTGTTCTGATGGGAATTAATACAAAGGAATTTGGTGAGACAGCCGAATTGAAGTCAGGCTTGAATGATGAACACTGGTATAATTACCTGAATAGTATTGCAACTGTTTCCAATGGTGTTATCATTTCATCAAATCTGGCAAAGGAATATGATCTGTCTGTTGGTGACAGCATTACATATGCAAGATACAGCCCGATGAAGACAAAGGAGCCGGTAGAGATCGCATCACCGTCCGGAACGATCTGCGCAATTGTAGATGCATGGCCTGGATTTAACCAGTACACATATGAGAAGGACAACAGTGGAAAGGTTGTTGAGAAGGAACGTTACCTGGTTGTTGCTAATTACGCATATGTTGTCAGTGCATTTGGGCTTACTCCATATCAGATATGGGGACAGCTTGCAGATGGACATGATTATCAGGAGGTCCTGGATACGGTTGAAAAGCAGGGTATTTTATTAAAGAGTTATCAGAGTGTAGATCAGGAAGTACAGAACATGCTGGAATCTCCGCTTGTACTGATCACAAATGGGTTATTCTCACTGAGCTTCCTGGTAGCAGTTATCCTCTGTACAGTAGGATTTCTCATCTACTGGATCACATCGATCAAGCAGCGGGAGCTTCTGTTTGGTATCTACCGTGCGATGGGTATGAGCATGAAGGAGATCAACAAGATGCTGATCAACGAGCAGATGTTCAGTTCCGTTCTTGCCAGTCTGGCAGGATATGGAGTTGGGGCGGCGGCTACTGCGTTGTTTGTAAAGCTGGTAGCGATCGTATATCTGCCGGAGTCGCATAACATAGCGATCAGCATAGCGGTCAACCCATTTGATATATTGAAACTGACGATCGTAGTTGTGGTAATGTTTATTATCTGCTTCATTGTTCTCCGGACAATCTTAAAGAAGATGAACATCACACAGGCATTAAAACTGGGGGAGGACTAAACAATGAATATGATTACTGCAAGAGGAATAAAGCGGTGTTTTACAGTTGGAAATGGCGAACCATTTTATGCTCTTAAAGGAATAGATCTGGATATCCCGGAAGGAAAGCTTGCGATCCTGAAGGGAAGATCCGGTTCCGGTAAAACAACCCTTTTAAATATTTTAAGTGCGCTGGATGAAGCAACGGAGGGGCAGGTGATCATAGAGGATCACGACCTGTCGGAGATGGCTGTACCGGAAAGAGAAAAACTCAGACGGTACGATATCGGATTTGTATTCCAGTCGGTAGCGTTGATTCCGATCATGAATGCATATGAGAATGTAGATTTTGGTTTAAGACTTGCGGAATATGAAGGAAACCGGGATTCCCGTATCCGTGAGGTTCTGGAGATGGTTGGACTTAGTTCCAGAATGTTCCATATGCCGAACCAGATGTCCGGTGGTGAGCAGCAGAGGGTTGCGATCGCAAGAGCGGTTGCCCATAAGCCAAGGGTAATTTTTGCAGATGAGCCGACAGGAGCTTTGGATACAGCATCCGGACTGAATGTTATGAAGCTGTTCAAGGATCTGGTGGCAAAAGAAGGAATCACGATCGTTATGACGACACATGATCCAAACCTGATGGAACTCGGAGACGTAGTATTTGAGATAGAGGATGGTGAGATCATTGGTAAAGCATAGTGGATTTTTTAAGAAAAAAGATAAAAATACGATTCCGGAAACTGATATGCAGGAAAATGCTGCACAGATGATGGAAGAACCAATAGATCAGGATCCTGTTCAGGAAGACGCCGATATCGCAGATACAGACATGAACGATATCGGTGTGCAGGAGACTGCAGTGGATGCTGGGAACGCTGTTGATGAAGCAGATATAGCAGATGACGATACAGAAACATCAGAAGATTTGGACGATACAGACAGAAACAGTCAGGCTGCGGAAGAATATGAAGAAACCGGCAATATCATTGACTGCGACAGTCTGGTTAAGATCTATAAAACAGATGAAGTTGAAGTAATGGCACTTCAGGGGCTGGAGCTTACGATCAAAAAGGGTGAGCTGATGGCAGTTATCGGTAAATCCGGTAGTGGTAAGTCAACGCTTCTGAATATGATCGGTGGACTGGAACGTCCGACAGCAGGAAAATTATATGTAGATGGAAAAGACCTTTTTGCAATGACAGACAAAGAACTGGTAGAATATCGGAAACATACCGTTGGCTTTGTATGGCAGAAGAATTCCAGAAACCTGCTTCCGTATATGACAGCTCTGGAAAATGTCCAGGTGCCGATGTATTTTGATAAAGACAATAAGGAAGACCGGGAAGCCAGAGCCTATGATCTTTTGTGCAAGGTTGGTTTAAAGGAAAAGGTAAATTCCTATCCGGCACAGATGTCCGGTGGTGAGCAGCAGAGAGTTGCAATTGCGATCGCACTTGCTAACAATCCAAAAATCCTGCTGGCAGATGAGCCGACCGGTGCAGTCGATTCCAAAACCTCAGATATGATTCAGGATCTGTTCCGGAAACTGAATGAGGAAATGGGTATTACAGTTATCATCGTAACGCATGATATCAGTCTTGCAAATAAGGTTGGACGTGTGGTTATGATCGCAGATGGTAAGATCAGTACAGAAAAGATCATGAAAGAGGATTACAGAAAACGGATCAATGACATGGAAAGCGAGAGCTTTAATGGAACCGATTCCCATGAAGAATATTCCATTATGGATAAGGCACACCGTGTACAGATCAGTGATGATATTCTGGAGGCTGCCGGAATTGATACAAACAAGGTAAAGATTCAGGTAGTGGATGGCAAGGTTGTTATTTCAAAAGAATAAATATCAGTTCAGAAAACGGCTCTGGATGCATATGCATTCAGGGCCGTTCGCAATATTTTCACATTTTCTTTCTTGCTTTTTCTTGCTATCGTGCGTTGGTTCGATTATAATAACTTTGTTTAGCTGATTTGGAATTTCGAGGAGGAAACCATGAAGAAGAGAAAATTAACAAAAATGTCGGCAGTGTTACTGGCAACAGCATTGTCTGCAGCAACTGTTTTTTCAGGATGTAATAAGAAGGTTGATTACGATATGGGTGATGGAACGCAGAAAGAAGGAAGTGCAGGAGAAGGCGGCGAATTATCGTCCCGTCTCGGTGTTCCGGAGTCTTATGAGGGTAAGCTGGATACCGGTGATTCCGGTATCAAAGAGATTACCATTAAAGATGATGATATCATAACACCAGATTCCGACAGTATGTCTATTGTGTCTTATAAGAAGAATTCCTTTGATAATGCATACAGGCAGAAGGTCTGTGAGGCAATCTTTGATAAGTCAAAGGGTATCTATGTATATGACTTTGAGCACCAGACCAAGAGTGATCTGCAGACTCAGATTGATTCATATCAGACGATGTTAGAGGATGCGAAGGAAGCTGGAGATACAGATACAGAGGATTATTGTAAGGAATACATATCCTATCTGGAAAATGAAATGGCAACGGCAACGGATGAGAGAGAAGGAGCCGGTGATTACAGTGCATCGGATTATATCGGACAGATTGGCGATAATCAGTTCATGCTCTCATTTTCAGAGGGAACAGAAGGGTTAAATGCAAGCTTTGATCTTTCTTATTATCCATCCGAAGGCATGATCAATTACAGACCATATGAGGGTGCATCCTTTGTATATGCTTATGACGCAAAGTATGGAGAAGAGGGGATTGATGACAGCATTGTAAATACTTGTACATTTTCTGAAGATGAAGCCGTATCACTGGCACAGGAATTTCTTGCCGGATGTGGAATTGATGATGTGATCGTTACAGATAAATCTCCGTTATTATGGGAGTATTATGACAGCTCTTATAATGTGATTGCAACAGAGTATGAAGGTTATATTGTAAACTTTGGACGTTCTGTCAATGGAACTGCTCCATACAGTGCGGATCTGTCTATGGTTGACACTCTTTCAAGCGATGAGGATGATGCCTGGTATGATGCTCCAACAGAGACGTTCTCCATTCAGATCGACTCCAATGGCGTGATCAACGCAAGCTGTTATCCATTGTTAGTTTCAACCGGTGAGGATCAAAAAAATGTAGATCTTTTGAGCTGGAAGGAGCTTTTAAAGGAACTGGATAAGAATGTTGCACAGTATTATACAGATAATAAGACTTCCTACAGCGATATTGAATTTAACGATGTCAGATTGACATATTACTGTATTAAGGATGATTCTCAGGATGATGTATATAATTATGTTCCTGTATGGATATTTGCACAGGCAGACGAAAATGATGGAACATATGATTTTGACTATCCGGTACAGGCACTTATGGTAAATGCAACCGATGGAACAATCTACAATCTGAAAGATGTTCTGGAGGCCGGTTCGATCTCATACAGTGATTATTACGATGATCAGGGTGATATGATCGATGGATACGAATATGATGACAGTGATATGGAAAGTATAGATTCAGATGGCAGTGATGACGGATCCGGTGATTCATCAGATGGCAGTGATGACGGATCCGATGATTCATCAGATGAGATAGAGGATGGATCCGATGAAGGGATCATTGACGACGAAGGTCTGTTAGAGGATGATGTTGTAGAATAATACAATCCTACAGGAAAATAAGGTGTCATACGACGCCAGACTATAAAGATGCAGGACGAGTGATATTTTTTATCATTTGCCCTGCGTTTTTTATTGGTTTTGGTATTGACAAAAATACCCCTATGGGGTATATATATCGTATCCGGGATCATTAAAATTGGATACAAAAAATAAATGTACAGATACAGATGGATGAAAAAATTCAGGAAACAGACAGAAGGGAGCGGACAAGAATGGAAGAACCATGTTGCCATTGTCATAAAACAAAACAGAGAACAGAAGGTGAATATAAGAAGCTGATGAACCGGCTGAACCGGATCGAGGGACAGATCCGGGGAATCAAGGGAATGCTGGAAAAGGATGCATATTGTACGGACATATTAGTACAGGTTGCCGCTGTCAATTCTGCATTGAACAGCTTTAATAAGGAACTTCTTGCAGAGCATATCCGAACCTGTGTGATCGAGGATATCAAAGCAGGAAAAGAAGATACGGTGGATGATCTGGTAGATACCATTAAGAAATTAATGAAATAAACACATAGAAATTTTCTGTCTGGAAGATCGTATGAGAATATGTTCGTATGATTGCTTTGGATATGAAACATAATAAAAATGTGTTTAAGATATAATGAAGGCATAGAATGTGCGAAGCACATGATAAAAGCTTGATAAGAGGGTGAATGAATTGGATAAATATAACGTAACAGGAATGAGCTGCAGTGCCTGCAGCGCAAGCGTAGAAAAGGCAGTGAAGAAAGTAAAAGGGATTGACAGTTGTACCGTCAGCCTGCTTACAAATTCGATGACAGTAGAAGGACATGCTGATCCTAAGACAGTTATTGAAGCAGTAGAAAAGGCAGGATATGGAGCCAGTCTGATGACAGGAGAAGACCGGAAGAATGTCGGGAAGAAGCAGGCAGCGGATGCAGATGAATTGGATAATCATGCAGCCCTGCACAAGATGAAGGCCCGGCTGATCGCATCTATCGTTCTGTTAATTCCGCTGATGTACATTTCCATGGGACATATGATGTGGGGATGGCCACTGCCGGCGATTATCAGTGATAACCATGTCGCTATGGGACTGATCCAGATGTTATTTGCAATTGCGATCATGGTTGTAAACCAGAAGTTTTTTATTAATGGATTTAAGGGTGTGATCCATGGAGCACCGGGTATGGATACATTAGTAGCACTTGGCTCAGGCGCATCCTTTATTTACAGCACATATGTATTATTTGCAATGACAGATGCCGTGATGCGGCAGGATAATGACCGTGTTATGACCTTGATGCATGATTTTTATTTTGAATCGGCAGCGATGATTCTTGCACTTATAACGGTTGGTAAGACACTCGAGGAATATTCCAAAGGTCGTACGACAGATGCCTTAAAGGGATTAATGAAGCTTGCACCCAAAACAGCCCTTGTTCTTCGTGATGGAGAAGAACAGGAAGTTGCTGCTGAGGATGTGGTAGTTGGAGAGGTATTTATCGTCCGTCCGGGATCCAGTGTTCCGGTAGATGGTGTGGTTATAGAAGGAAACAGTGCGGTTGATGAGTCTGCTTTATCCGGTGAGAGTCTTCCGGTCGATAAAGCAGAAGGAGATAAGGTATCTGCCGCAACGATCAATAAATCCGGTTATCTGAAATGTCGGGCAACCAGAGTCGGTACAGATACGACTTTATCCCAGATCATAGAGATGGTCAGTGATGCAGCAGCAACAAAAGCACCGATCGCAAAGATTGCGGATAAGGTATCCGGTATCTTTGTTCCGGCTGTCCTGATCTGTTCCTTGATCACTATTATTGTATGGATCATTGCAGGAGAGAGCACAGGCTTTGTACTTGCCAGAGGTATATCGGTGCTTGTGATCAGTTGTCCATGTGCACTTGGACTTGCAACACCGGTTGCCGTTATGGTAGGTAACGGTGTCGGAGCAAAGCAAGGTATCCTATTTAAGAATGCGGCAGCACTTGAGATGACAGGAAAAACAGATGTGGTTGTACTGGATAAGACAGGAACGATCACAAATGGAACGCCGGAAGTGGTAGATGTAGTTCCGGGAAATGGATACAGTGAGGCAGACCTGCTTACCTTTGCAGCAAGTCTGGAACAATACAGTGAGCACCCGATAGGCAAAGCCATTATGGAATATGTCGGACAGAAAGGGATCAAGCCACAGAAGATTGAAGATTTTCAGGTGCTTCCGGGAAATGGACTCCGCTGTAGATTAAGCAGTGAGGCGGTTTCACAGAATGAAAGAGGATTTTGTGCAGGACAGAACCATTCTCAGATATCAGATCATATTTTGCTTGGTGGAAATGGAAAATTTATCAGCCAGTATGTAACCTTATCCGAGGCGGATAAGACACTGGCAGAAGAATTAGCTTCACAGGGCAAGACCCCGATCTATCTGGCAATCGATGAGAATAAACTGATTGGTATCCTTGCAGTTGCAGATACGATCAAAGAGGATGGAATCCTTGCGATCAAAGAATTAAAAGAGATGAATTATTCAGTTGTTATGTTAACCGGAGATAATGCAAAGACAGCAGAAGCAATCGGTAAACAGGCAGGTGTTGACCGCGTGATCGCTGATGTACTGCCGGATGGAAAAGAAGCGGTAGTAAGAGAACTGATGAAGGAGCACCGTGTGATCATGGTTGGTGACGGCATTAATGATGCCCCTGCATTAACCCGTGCGGATATTGGTATGGCGATCGGAGCCGGAACCGATGTTGCAATCGATGCGGCAGATGTGGTACTGATGCGGGAAGGTCTTCGAACCGTTCCTGCAGCAATCCGGTTAAGTATGGCAACGATACGAAATATCAAAGAGAACCTGTTCTGGGCATTTATTTATAACATTATCGGAATACCGCTTGCCGCAGGTGTCTGGTATCCGATGTTTGGCTGGAAATTAAACCCGATGTTTGGAGCATTTGCCATGAGCCTTTCCAGTTTTTGTGTAGTAATGAATGCATTACGGTTGAATTTCGTGAAGATATATGTTAATAATAGTAAATACAGAATACACCAAAAAATGGTATCAAAAAATGTTGAGGGAAATAATAAGATAGAAAAGGAGACTGGTACGATGAATAAGACGGTGTATATAGAAGGAATGATGTGCGGACACTGCGAGGCAAGAGTGAAGAAAGCATTTGAGGCACTTCCACAGGTAACAGAAGCGGAGGTCAGCCATGAGAAGAAGCAGGCGGTGCTTACTTTAAGTGGCGAGTTATCCGATAAAGAGATTAAGAATACAGTGAAGGAAGCCGGATATAAGGTAACTTCGATCAAGTAAAATAGAAATACGGGATAAAAGATAAAATGGCAGGGCACGGTTTATGGTGTCCTGTCATAAATTAATAAGAAGGAAATTGTCTATGAAGAAACTATTGAACAGGTTATTTAGTCGAATGGTAATTACATGTCTGCTGGTAGCGGCACAGTTGATCTTCTTTATGGTAGAAGTATTAAAGCTGCAGCAATACTATGTATTGGTGGCGGCTATTCTGCATTTGTTAAGTTTTATAGCTGTGATGCATCTGTTATTAAAGGATGTGAATCCGTCAATTAAACTGGCATGGATCGTTCCGATCCTGATGTTTCCGGTCCTCGGTGGTCTGCTTTATCTGCTCTATGGACATATCATTATGCCGAAGAAGTTAGAGAAATACATGAAGCATGCGGCAGAATGGGACTACGAGACGGATCTGTATGCAAATATGGCATATTTCAGTGATGTGATAAAGGGGCAGCCGCCATACCGGTTGTTCAAATATACAGAAGATTATGCAGGTTCGCTTGTATATCAGAATACGGATGTCCGGTATTATCCGATGGGGGAAGATGTCTGGCCGGATTTTGTCGATGACCTGAAATCGGCAAAAAAGTATATTTTCCTTGAATATTTCATCATCAATCCGGGCGAAATGTGGAATACGGTGCTTGAGATCTTAAAAGAGAAAGTAAAAGAGGGCGTGGAAGTCCGCCTGATCTATGATGATATTGGCTCAGTCTTTTATGTGCCAAAGTATTACTGGCGTGAGATGGAGAGCTATGGGATTAAATGTATGGCATTTAATCAGGTGGTTCCATTTCTGGCAACGATCTTTAATAACAGGGATCATCGGAAGATCGCGGTTATGGATGGTACGGTCGCTTATACCGGCGGTTTTAATCTATCCGATGAATACATTAATAAGAAATCACCTTATGGCAGATGGAAGGATAACGGTATCCGTATGGATGGAGATGCTGCATGGCGTTTTACGATCCTGTTCCTTCAGTTATGGAACAGTATCCGGAATGAAGATAAGCATATCTTAAGCTATCGTCCGGCAGAGCAGAAGAAGCATTTGAATGATGGATATCTTCAGCCATATACGACCAATCCGCTCAAGAAGGAGCCGCTTGGTGAGAACATATATATGCAGATGATCAATGATGCAAAGGAGTATGTATACATCTTTACTCCATATCTGATCGTATGCAATGAGATGATGACAGCATTAAAGCTTGCGGCAAAGAGAGGCATCGATATCCGAATCGTAACACCGGCGATCCCGGATAAGAAGATGATCTTTCGTATGACACAGTCGAGTTACAAAGAGCTGCTTCGTGCCGGCGTGAAGATCTATCAGTACACACCGGGATTTATCCATTCCAAATGTATCCTGACGGATGATAATCTGACATCAATCGGTTCTATCAATATGGATAACCGAAGTTTTTATCATCATTTTGAATGCGGTGTATTGGTATATGATTCCAGTATCATTGCAGAAGTGAAGTATGATATGCTTTCAACGATGAAGGAATCAGAGGAGATCACGCTGGACTGGTGTAAGGAGCATATGTCCAGAATTACACTGGTGGATGCCTTCCTCAGACTCCTGTCACCATTGCTATAGGAATAAAGGTAAAGAGAGAAAATGACAAAAACAAATAAGAAACAAAAAGCCGGAGATCAAAAGCCGGCTTTTTCAAAAATGAACGATTTTAAAAAAGAAGCGGCATTTCATATTTTTAAAGAAAGCATTACAACGGCATTCCTACTGTACATGTTTGTTGTTTTTCCATTGGTTCTTCATGATGGATATATGGATATTACGATCACAAAATACAATTTCTTTAAAAATGGAGTATTGATCTATGGGATATTGATGTGTCTGACATTTATACTCGGATTTACGGATCATATGGAAGAGCATACGGATGCTGCAAAAAAAACGGGAAGAGGCAGAAATTTTCTGGCGTCGGATATCTGGATGGGAGCCTTTGTGCTGTCAGGCACACTTGCATGGATCATGGCAGATGATAAAATGGCAGCCTACACCGGATCCATGGGAAGACGCTGCGGACTGGAATTTCTGGTGCTTGTGCTTGTGCTTTATATTGGCATTGGAAGCGGATATAAATGGCAGCAGATCCTGGCACCGGTGTTTTCTGTTATCAGTGGACTTGCATTTTTGATGGGAAGCTTACAACACCTGGATATTGATGTGTTTCATCTGTTGTCACATATCAGAGAGGATCAGCAGGCGATGTTCCTGTCCTCCTTTGGAAATATTAATATATTTGCTGGCTTTGTCTGTACCAGTGTTGCATTCTTTTCCGGTATGTATCTGATCGAAGAAAAGCGGGCATACCGGATCTGCTATATGGCAGCCCTTCTGTTGGGCGGAGCCGCCTTGATCGCGGCAAATAGTGACAGTGCATATATGGGACTTGCTGCAGCATGGGTGATATTACTCTTTTTCGCATTAAAACGAAGCCTGTTTGCAGAATTTGTAACTGTTTGTACCACCTTTCTTTCCGGTTATACAATTATGGCGTGGATTACGACAGAAACCGGAAGGGGATATGAGAAGCTGTCCGGTCTGGCGAAGCTGGTGGATGCAAGAGACATATTGACTGTCTGTTGTGTGATCGGTATCTTGTGTGCGATATGGTTATCAAAGAAGAAATATAATACAGGAAGATCCGCATTATCCCGTTTGCTCATAGCAGGAATATTGCTCATAGCAGGGATCACCGTGACAGTTACCGGCTGTATCAACCATTGGGAGATCTTCGTATTTGATGATTTCTGGGGAGATTACAGAGGCTTCATCTGGTCGAGATTATGCCGGATCTATCAGGATCTGCCATTTGTTGATCAGGTATTTGGAAATGGAAATGAAAGCATCTATGCGCTGATGTCTGCCCGGTATTATGATGAGATGCTGGCAGTAACCGGAACGGTTTATGACAGTGCACATAATGAATATCTGCAGTATCTGGTCACGATGGGAGCTTTTGGCCTGATCACTTATGTAGGGCTGATCATTACTTCGATCCGTAACTGTGTGAAAACCTGGAAGGATGAACCGGTGATGCTTGCGGTTCTGATGCTTATCGTTTCTTATATCACACAGGCGTTCGTCAATGTAGAGCAGCCGATCACGACACCGTTCCTGTTTTTATTTGTGGCGATAGCAGCAGGAATCCGCAGAAACAGTTTGAAAAAAGACGGGAGCAGAACAAAGAAATAGTGGATGGTGGGATTATAAAAGTCCGGACTTGTCAAAGCAGATAGTTTCGTTGTATAATCACAAAGTGTGTGTAGATGAAGCAATGGCTGGAAATTGATCGGAGATATTTTAATTTTAGCGTATGACATCTGACTGATATAATATTCGGCTGGTATGCCATCTGGATACAGAATAAATAAGTAGATAATAATTATGATATAAAAGGTCAGCATCTAAATGGATGCTGCTACAGGAGGAAAAAAATGAAGGTTTATGACGAGTTAGTGGCAAGAGGATTAATTGCCCAGACAACAGATGAAGAAGAGATCAAAGAGCTGGTAAATAATGGAAAAGCTGTTTTTTATATAGGATTTGACCCAACTGCAGACAGTCTTCATGTCGGTCATTTCATGGCACTTTGTCTGATGAAGCGTTTACAGATGGCAGGTAATAAGCCGATCGCCCTGATTGGTGGCGGTACAGCTATGATCGGTGATCCGTCCGGACGTACCGATATGAGACAGATGATGACAACAGAAACGATCGCTCATAATGTAGAATGCTTCAAGAAGCAGATGAGCCGTTTTATCGATTTCTCAGAAGGCAAGGCATTGCTTGTAAATAATGCAGACTGGTTACTGGATCTGAACTATATAGATGTTCTTCGTGAGGTTGGTCCTCATTTCTCAGTCAACAATATGCTTCGTGCAGAGTGCTACAAGCAGAGAATGGAGAAGGGCTTAAGCTTCTTAGAGTTCAACTACATGATCATGCAGAGCTACGATTTCTATGAGTTATTCCAGAAATACGGCTGTAATATGCAGTTCGGTGGTGATGACCAGTGGAGCAACATGCTTGGTGGTACAGAACTGATCCGTAGAAAGCTTGGCAAGGATGCATATGCCATGACGATCACCCTGCTTCTGAACTCAGAGGGCAAGAAGATGGGTAAGACGCAGAAGGGTGCTGTATGGCTGGATCCAAACAAGACATCACCATTTGAGTTCTACCAGTACTGGAGAAATGTTGCAGATGCCGATGTATTAAAATGTATCCGTATGCTGACCTTCCTTCCACTGGAAGAGATCGACAAGATGGACAGCTGGGAAGGAAGCCAGTTAAATACAGCAAAAGAGATCCTTGCATTTGAACTTACAAAGCTGGTTCATGGCGAAGAAGAAGCAGTAAAGGCACAGGAGAGTGCAAGAGCATTATTCTCCAAGGGTGTTGCTGCTGATATGCCATCTGTTACATTATCAGACGATGATTTCAAGGATGGTGCGATTGATATCGTATCCGTACTTGTAAAGTCCGGTCTGGTATCCTCCAGAAATGAAGGAAGACGTGCGGTAGAGCAGGGCGGAGTTGCAGTTGATGGTGATAAGATACCTGATATCTCAGTTACAATTCCGGAAGAGAAGTTTGATGGAGACGGAATCGTTGTAAGACGTGGTAAGAAGAATTTCCGTAAGATAAGTAAATAACAGATTCGAAAGAATAATAAAATAAACATAATAAAAACTCCGGTTATCTGGAATTAGGATTCTAATTTTGATGATCGGAGTTTTGTTATTGTTATTATGATGTAAATTATGCAGAAAAAAAGCAGAAATGTCAGTTGTACATGTCATTTATGCATGATAAAACGTAGAATTGACAATCTACGTTTTTTTTAGTCTGTTTTATGGTATTCTAATTTCCGGATATTAGCGGTGTTTTGTGTAAGCCTCCATCAGACTGAGCATAACATGCTGGTCTTCAAGGGATAAGGATGAATAAAGAGCATTCAGTTTCGATTGATTATAGCTTTCAGAATGTTGATTGTATTCAAGAATATCAGAAAAAGTACAATCCAGATATTCGGTGATATTTGCAAGTGTATCCAGACTCACTTTGCAGATACCACGTTCAAGTTGACTGATAAAACCTACAGACAGATTAAGGTCTTCCGCCATCTGTTCCTGGGTGACATCTTTCATTTTTCTGCGTATTTTTATGCGTGATCCTATAATTTTATAATTCAGTGTCATGATGGTATTCCTTTTCTTTTTAAGTATTTTCTAATAAATATCAAAAAAGAAACAGATAGTGACACTTCTATTATATGTAAAAACTAACAATAATACTGCATATATCTAAGAAATATACTAAAATTTACAAGTGGCATTCAAATGAGAGGGAAGTGTTATACAAATGAAAATTGGTATATGTGATTCATCTATGCATGAAGTGGAAGCTGTGAAGGATTTTATAGAATCCCGTATGGATCTGGATAATGTAGAGTTTGAATTGTATCTGCCGGAAGAAGCGTCTATAGATGTAGAAGAAAGTACCTTTTCCTGTGATATATTTATTACGGAGATCGTATTTGACAATCTGCATTATAATGGGATCTGTCTGGCCAGAGCCATCAATCGTTCTGTTCCAAATTGCAAGATTATATTTTATGCAGACCATATTCCGGATGGCTGGGATATCTATGACGTGGAGCACTGCAATTGTGTTATGAAGCGAAACCGGGATATCAAGCTGGTGCATGCCGTTGATACGGCGATCAAGCGCCTGAATATGAGCAAAAGTAATTTTATCCGGGTCTGCTATGGGAAAACGATCAATATTTTTTCAGCTTCGGAGATCATCTGTATTCACAGAGATGATCGTCTCACCAGATACTGTACAACAAGAGGTGATTATGTGCAGTATATTACGCTGACAAATGCTTTGAAAAATCTTCCGAAGATATTTGTCCGTGTAAACAGTAATTGTATTATCAACCGTCAGCACGTCAAGCATTATTCCAGATCAACCGTAACTCTGGATAATGGAGAAGTTGTAAAGATCGGAAGACCATACAAAGAAGAAGTATTTTCATAAGAAAATGGAATGATTCTCCCTGTTTTGCAGATACTAGTTCGTATGAATATGTATCTATGAAACAGGGAGATTTTTTATGAGAGATAAAATATTTGGAATATTACAACGGGTTGGAAGGTCGTTTATGCTTCCAATCGCGATCCTGCCGGTGGCAGGACTGCTGCTTGGAATCGGAAGCTCATTTACCAATGAAACCATGCTTGAAACATATGGGCTGATGCGGATCCTTGGGCCGGGAACGATATTTGCTGCTGTATTTGAGGTAATGAGTGAGGCAGGAAATGTGGTATTTGCCAATTTGCCAATCCTGTTTGCCATGGGCGTGGCGATCGGTATGGCAAAAAAGGAGAAGGAAGTTGCTGCGCTATCAGCGGCTATTGCATTCTTTATCATGCATGCATCAATCAGTGCGCTGATCACGATAAATGGTGGTACGGAAGCAATGCTTGCAGGGGCGGTTGTTTCTGTCTGCGGTATCACATCTTTGCAAATGGGTGTATTTGGCGGTATCCTGGTAGGACTTGGTGTGGCTGCCCTGCATAACCGCTTTTATAAGATTGAACTGCCGCAGGTGTTGTCTTTCTTTGGTGGTTCCAGATTCGTTCCGATCATATCAGCATTGGTATATACCGGAGTTGGTATTTTGATGTTCTTTATCTGGCCGGCAATCCAGAAAGGCATCTATACCGTAGGTGATCTGGTTTTAAATTCCGGCTATGCAGGAACCTGGGTATATGGATTTATGGAACGTCTTCTGATACCATTTGGCCTGCATCATGTGTTCTATCTGCCATTCTGGCAGACTGCGGTCGGAGGAACGCTGGAGGTTGGTGGGCGTGTTGTAGAAGGAGCACAGAATATCTTCTTTGCACAGCTTGCAGATCCATCCGTTACAAAGTATGCGGTATCAGCCACCAGATTTATGTCCGGTAAATTCCCGCTTATGATATTTGGTCTGCCGGGAGCTGCTCTTGCTATGTATAAAACAGCAGCACCGGAGAAACGGAAGGCAGCAGGCGGACTGCTTCTTTCCGCAGCCCTTACAGCCATGATCACAGGTATTACAGAGCCGCTGGAATTCACATTTTTATTTGTTGCACCGGCTCTGTATGGAATCCATTGTATTCTGGCAGGCTTTGCCTATATGCTGATGCATGTATTTGAAGTCGGTGTGGGAATGACCTTCTCCGGAGGACTGATCGATCTTACCCTGTTCGGCATCATGCAGGGAAATGCAAAGACGAACTGGATCTGGATCGTCATTGTTGGTATCGGTTATTTTATCGTATATTATGTATTGTTCTATTATCTGATCCGGCGGTTTGATCTGAAAACACCGGGTAGAGATAACAATGACGAAGTGAAATTATATCGTCGGAGTGATATGGATGCCAGAAAGCATGGAGAAAATGCCGGAGAGCAGGGATCAGACAATGACCGGAATACGGATGTTTTCCGGAATCACGGCCCACAGATGGAGACTTCCAGACTGATCTGTGAAGGACTTGGTGGCAAAGCAAATATATCGGATGTTGACTGCTGTGCAACCAGACTGCGTTGTACGGTATATGATGCAGCTCTTGTAAAAGAAGATATTCTCCGGGCAAGCGGAGCATCCGGCGTGGTGAAAAAAGGATATGGCGTACAGGTCATCTATGGCCCGAAGGTGTCTGTGATCAAATCCAATCTGGAAGATTATCTGGAGGGGTATGATGAGAAAGCGGTTATTGCAGTATCTATATTGAGTCCGGTTACAGGAGAGGTTTTTGAATTATCAAGTGTGCCGGATGAGGCATTTTCCAGTGGAATGATGGGCGATGGAATCGCTGTATTGCCAACGGATCCTGAAATAACCGCGCCTGTTGCCGGAACGATTGCCTTTGTCTTCGACACGAAGCATGCCATAGGGCTGGTAACGGAACAGGGAATCGGTGTGATGATCCATATTGGAATCGATACGGTAAAGCTAAATGGCAAAGGTTTTGACGTACTGGTTGAGACCGGACAGATAGTGTCTGCCGGACAGCCGGTCATGCGGCTGGCTCTTCCTTATCTGAAGAAGCATGCGCCATCCTTAATATCCCCTGTCATTATAACAGAGCTCCCGGATGGCTATAAACTGCGTCCGGTAAAGACCGGAAAGGTGAAGAATGGCGAGGAGCTCCTGGTTGTGGAGAAGGGATAGGATAAATAGAAATGACAGAAGGATTTCCACTTGTGGAAATCCTTTTGTGAATATATTATAATAATAAATAGATTAAAGGCAACAAAGGTGGAAGGATAAATGGCAGGAAAAAAACTGGATGAACAGATGGAAAAGACAATACGGAATAATTACAGACGATTGACAGGCTGTCTGATCGACCGGAAAATGACGATCACAACCATGGAAAGTATCACCTGCGGGCAGATTGCTTCCCTAATCACAGATACTGAAGGGGCATCTGCAATATTAAAAGGAGCATTTGTAACCTATTCCAACGAAGCAAAGATCATGCAGGGTGTTCCGGAAGCGGTGATAGAAACTTGTGGTGTCTATTCCAAAGAAACAGCGCGGGCAATGGCAGAAGCCTGTAAACAGGCATATCGTGCAGATATCGGCATCGGTATTACCGGGACAACGGGAAATATTGATCCAAACAATCAGGATAGTGTACCGGGAGAAGTATATTATGCAGTGGCTGTTTCTGACACGATCATCGATGGCTATTTCCAGATGGGAGAACAGGATTCCAGACTGTATTATAAACTTTATGCCGCGGAGAAGGTGGCAGAAACGCTTGGGGATGTGCTTGGGGTTGAAATGGAAGCGGTTCTTGCCTGATGGTGTGACGAATATATTGTTGGAGAAATATACAAGATATGGGGGATGAAAATATGAAAAAGAAATTAATGGGGTTGATTGTATGTTTAATAGGATTTGGAATGGGCTTCCTGTCCTTACTGTATTCCAATGAGACTGTGCGATCCCTTGAAGAATGCACACGAAAAGTAGTTAATCCAAGCATAAAAGATAAAAAGGACTGGATATTTTCCTCAATTGGGAATATAGGAATTGTGCTATTGATCGTTGCTGTAATAACAGCAATTGTGCTGGCGGTTATTCGTTTTTTTGCTAACTCAAAATGTATGCAGTCGGCAATCACAATAGGACAGCTTGTAACAGATGCCATTTTATCGTTGTATATTACAGAGGTAATTATATATTACCGCAATCAGTTGCAGCAGGAACGTTTTTATACAACAATGGGAGATTCTGTACATATTGGAGTGTATATATTAGAATATGCGGTATTCTATATTTGTATATCCATCTTGTTCAACCGATCTGTTGAAAAAATAATACGAAAGCCTAAAAAGGACTGCAGACTATCCATATGGCAGGTAAAGAATGAACAGGAATTTATGGAAATAAAGGAACTGGTACATAGGGAACATTTTAACGATTGTTATGGATATATGAAATATCGTGAGGAACCGTTGGCTTCGATGCAGTTTTATGTGATCAGTGAGATGAACTGGTCAGGGAATCAGGAAGTAGCACAGTGGAAGTATTATTCAAATGGTGACTTTATAGATCTGGATGATACAGAACTCAGAACCAAACTGCTGGTAGCAAAAAATGCTGAAAATATAAACTGGCAGTTATAAGATAAAGAAACGAGGGTAAAAAGGATGAAAAAAAAAGCAGGATTTATAGTATTAAGTATGGCACTGGCAGGCAGCCTCATGGGATGCAGTTTTTCCTTAAAAAAAGATTCTGATGGCAGCAGCAAAAAGACCGAAACAACCGTGGCAGAAGAAACCGGAAAAACGGATGAAACAGCCGGTATGGATACAGGTTCTGACACGGAAACATCAGAGGAGGCTTCTTCTGCAGCAGGATCAGATGGCAAGGCAGCCGCACTTCCGGAAGAAAAAGAAGTGGGATTTGGAACCGGTGAAATGCCGGAAGAGTATTCAGATCACATGGTTGTTGATTCGAAAATGTCCGGGAAAGTGCAGACGAAAGATGGTGAGGTTGTATACCATTTACCATACATAGATTATGACAGTACCGCCTGTGAAAATGTAAATACACAGATAGAGAAGCTCGGAAATGATTATATGGCAAAAGCGGGAGCCGAATATACAGATTGTATTGCTATTGGATATGAGTGGTCTGTTTATCAGGATTTGTTGTCGGTAGTTGTGCGGGTGGATTTTGATGCAAATGAATATACAGATTTTTATGTATATACGATCGATCTTCGTAAAGATGTACTTCTTTCAAAGGATGATGTGTTGGCTTATCTGGATATTGATGAAAATTCATATGAAAAAAACGTTCAGGATGCAATGGATAGTTGTTTTACCAATACATATAAGGATATGGAAGGAACGGATTCTTTTCTGAAAGAAACTTATAACTGGACGATTGCTTTATCCAATGTGCGGGATGCGGTACCATATGTAGATGAGGATGGCGAGTTGTGCGTAGTTGGCAAGATATATTCTGTTGCAGGACCATCCTATTATCCACGTCAGTTAAGTGTGGACAATCTGGAGGATGAATGTGAATATAGCGGTAGAGCGTATGAGTCGTTTTATTATAATCCAACATCAGAAGATGATTCTTCCGATGACTACATTCTTCCATATAGTGACAGTGAATATCTGACAGAGGATGATCTGGATGGATTAACACCGGATGAGATCCGTCTGGCATGTAACGAACTGTATGCCCGTCATGGAAGAAAGTTCAAAGACGCCGATTATCAGGCATATTTCAATTCCAAAAGCTGGTATCATGGAACGGTTGAGCCGGATGATTTTGACGACACAGCAGTATTTAATCAATATGAGCTTGCAAACCGGGATTTCATTATAGAGTATGAGAAGGAGAAAGGGTATAAGTAAGATAGAGATATAAGATTATAGAGAAAAAGAACCTGCTATGATTTCGTCAGTGTGATGAAAGTCATAGCAGGTTCTTTTTTGTCGAAAATGCAATGTAGAATGTCAAAATTGCAGGGGACGGTTATGGGTTTATATTTGTGATATTATTATATAAATTAACCAGAACTTTTGAAGCGTGTATTGAAAATAAATGAAGGGAGACGAATGTTTATGAATGATGTAAGAAAAGGAAAGTTCCATATGGCAAGAATATGGAAGAAAACCATTTGTATGGTGATGGTTGCTGCCATGATAATTGTTTATATGCCAAATGATATATTTGGTAAAAACAATATAAGCAAAGTGAAAGCAGCAACAACTTATAATGGAGGTGCGGCGGCAAATTATGGATTAACTTATACAGATAACAGTGGTGGAACAAACGTTAATTCATATAATAGCGGATATGCATATTTTCAAGGTAATGATTGTGCGAACTACGTTTCACAGTGTTTAGTAGCCGGAGGATTACAAACGGATGGCACATGGTATGCGTATTCAACAGCATGGAAAAGAGCGGATTATTTATTGGAATGGTTCCGGGCAAAACCGGAGTATAGTGGTTTGATTGTAAGAAATCCTTCTCCGTCAGATGTAAAAATAGGTGATCCGTTATTTTATGTATGGGGAACAGAAGTAGATGGTAAGGTTCCAAATGACATTGATCATGCTGGTATCTGTACCGGAGTGTCCGGAAATACACCATTGGTTTCGGCCCACAGCAATAACCGTAAGAATTTTGCGGCATGGAGAATGAACGCGGGTGCAGTATATGTTGTAAAACTGCATGAATTGTCATCATCACAGACAGCGCATGGTGAAATGACGACACCAACGATAACAACAAATAGAAATTGTTATGCTGTTGGTGAGACAATGAATATAACATGGGATAAAACCAGCAGTCAAAGTGACTTTCTTCATTATTGGCTGATTATTACAAATACTGACACAAGTAAGGAATGTTATGGTGGTGCAACAGGTGCAAATGGGGATGTAAATGCAAATAGTTACCAATTTACTATACCGGAAGCAGGACATTATCGGATAAATGTCTGGGCAGTGCCATATAATGATAAAGATAATCGACAGAGAATGGCATCAAAAACAGTATGCACTTATGGCTATGATAGTGAAACTCAAAATCTAGGTAATGATTTTTATGCTACTATAATGAATACCGGAATAAAAAAATATGTTACAGCTGATAGTGATGATAATGTAACGATCCGAACAGGTTCAAATCAAGCAAATCAGTTATGGCATTTTATAAGACAGAGCAATGGTTCCTATGAGATTGTAAACTATGCATCAGGAAAAGCTCTTGATGATTATAATTGGGAACAGACAAATGGCACCAATGTATGGGTGTATCCAAGAAATAATGCAACGGCACAGAGATGGTTTATCAGAGGTACAGCAGGTGCATATTTCTTAAATGCTTCGTGTGGATCTGCAGTTCTGGATGTTGAAAGCTATGGATCAGCAGATGGTACCAATGTGTGGTTGTATGAAAGAAATGATTCAGGTGCTCAGAAATTTACGATACAAAAGCAATCCATTAATTTAAGTAAATGTAGTGTGACAGGACTAGCAAGAATACAGGGCGGATTTAAATTGTCATGGCAGACAGTATCTGGTGCTACAAAATATGAAATTTACCGGAAAAAGCAGACCGATACAAATTATGCAAAGCTGACTACAGTTGCTGGTGGAACCACAAATACATATAAGGATACAAATTGCGTGTCAGGCGTGACATATCAATATCTTGTGAGAGCTGTGAATAATTACACGACAGGTGCTTCTGAATACGGTGGATATGGATTATATCTTGACAGCACTAATGTATGGATAACAGCAGCTTTGACAAAGAAGATAAGTCTTTCCTGGAATGAAGTAAATGGAGCTAATGGATATTACGTTTATATGTATGATACAGCAAGTAAAAAATGGCAAAGAGTACTTGATGTAGCTGGAAAATCTACAACCTCCTGTACATTATCGGGATTAAAACAGAATACTACATATAATTTTTTAGTTAAGGCATATGGTACATGTACTTATAATAAGACTTCAATCCATACAAGTTATAACAGCAATGTTTTGACTGTTACAACAGCAGCGTATAATGGAATGAAAAAGACTTCCAAAGGCTGGTATTACTATAGAAATGGTGTAAAACAAACAAATTATACAGGTTTATTAAAGCGTACAAATGGTACATGGTGCTATATTAAAAATGGAAAATGGCAGTCGAAATTTACCGGAATTGTAAAACATACGGATGGAAAATACTACTATGTATATAAGGGAAGAAAGAAAAATAGTACAAAACTGGTAAAAAATACAGATGGAAAATGGTGGTATGTAAAGAAAGGTGTATGGCAGCCAAAATATAAAGGTATTGTTAAGAAATCAGGAAAGAAATACTATGTAGTTAAGGGCAAAAAGAGTAACAAGACAGGTTATGTAACGGTCAAAGGCAAACGCTACAGAGTAGTAAAAGGAAAAGTACAATAGAAGTTTGCTGGCATAAGTTCGGCATACAATAGTAAAGAATAATTATAGGTAATTTACCGCATATTTCAATAGCATCTGATAGCAAAGGCTATTGAAATATGCGGTAAAAATATATAACAAATGATTGGAGAAAAATATGCAGGTAATTGTATTAGTTATAGGTTGTATTTGTACTCTTATTATTTGGGTTCATTTATATATGAGCGAAATAGATAAACATACTTTATTTAGGGTAAGTGAAAAAGTTTTATTAATTTGTATTTTGATTGCCACGGTATTTTTTGGTGTAATTCCAGAAATTGTTATGGTAACACATAAACAGCAGTATGATATAGCACAAGATTTACTGCATACATCAGGAAAAGTATATGATGCAAACAAACATACCGTGGAGATAGAAATTGAAGATGTAGGTCAGGTAGATATATTGTCGGTGGATAATTATTATAAAACAGATGACTATTATATTGTTTATTATGTACGGGTAGATGTAGAAGTCCCTCAGGGATATTTAAGAGGAGTTCCGGTAATTGTAGAAAAAAATATCTTTGGTACAGATACTATAGTTAAATGGGATTATAGTCTTGAGGATAAAATGTTTTATTATGAAAAATATGGGCAGGATGATTCGGATTCAGATTCTGAATATGAGAAAGATGCGTTTGGTAATAGACATGATGTCAAATTTGAATTCACAAATGCTCCATCATATACAATTGGTGATTTGTTTAATTATATTGGAATATCTGCTCCACATGATATTGCAGAGGCAAGTGTTACTTCTATAACAAATAACTATGATGCATTAGAGTATTATATATTATGGAGAAGCAGAGATACCGGAAAAACAATGGATCGCTGGGTAAGGGCAGTATACGATAAAGAAACGGGAGAGTGGTATTTATGTAATGCTGAAAAGAAAGAATCAACTTTAAATAGTAAATTGGCAGGATATGCATCAGGAAGTGATGACACTTATGACAATGATTATACAGATGATTACAGGATTGTTGAAAGTGATACTTTCTTAGGATGGACAAAGGTAGAGCAATAAAAGGAACAAGCGAGACGGGAATCTGTCTCGCTTGTTTTGTCGAAAAAGCAATGTAGAATGTCAGTTTTGCATGGGACGGTTTTTGAAGAAAATATATGATATTATTATTTTAAATTTACTGAGACATTATAGTAAAAATATATAGATATGAGTGGGAGAAAGATAAAATGGCTTATAATGTTATGGATTTAAAATGCCCTAATTGTGGATTCCCGATAAGTGTTGGACAAAAAGAATGTCCAGCAGGACATCCAATTAATATTACTTCTTTTAACAGTGTAAATTCTATGCCGAGTCCAATGGTAAATCGTTATATAAATTTTTATAAAAAGGAATTGGGTACTGATCCCGAAAATAAGGAAATTAATAAATCTATCGGAATATGTTTCTTGAAATTGCACTTATATGCTAAAGCGCTAGAAGCGTTTGATAAGGCTATGATTGATAATTTTGATGATTCTGAAACATATTTTTATGCGGCTGTTTGCATTCTTGGTGGTAAGAAAGCATTTCTTAATCCAAGATCTAATATAGACAAAGCATTAGAATATATAGATGCAGCGTTAATGGTAGAACCAAGAGGAATCTACTACTATTTTATGGCTTATATAAAATATGATTATTTTTCGCGTAAGAGTTATATGACCTCACCAGATTATAGAGAATGTCTTAGTATGGCTATAGATGTTGGAGTGCCGGATGTTGATATTCAGATGTTGTATGACGTGTTGAACGTTAGTCGACCGGATTGTATGTAGAGGTGACGAGGAAGAATGATAAATAAGTATATAGAATTTGCGGTTTATATAGAAACGATTCATGAAGGCAGTAGTTCTGCTGGTAGTTCATTCATTTTTATATTGCTGTATGCTTTAGTTTTTTTAGGAATTATTATCATTATTAGAAATTATGATTCTTTTAAAAATGCAAAAATGGTTAAGCAATTATGTAATGGTAAAAATTCAGAACAGTCTGAAGTTATTGCATATTTTCTTAGGGCAGGATGTGGCGCTAAGATTATTTCTGATGAGCAGTATTTGCAGATGGTAGATCGCAAAAAACAGAAATATGGATCTGTAAAATATGCATTAAACAAATTAGGGATTGATGAAGCACAAGTTAACGAAATCAGTCCTGTATGTTTTGAAGGATTTGATTACAAAAATACGTATGTAAAAAAGACTGCTAACGGAAAATGGATTAGTTCCAGATATGAGGTGACATGGATTTTTTTTAGTGATTCACAGGTGCATGTGTATAGTTGTGGATTTGATATGGATAAAGAAAATAAAAAGGAATCTACATCAGAATATTTTTACAAGGATGTAAATTCATTTTCTACAATATCAGAGGAAGAGGTTGGACAAAATAATATAACGGTGCCGACAGAAAAATTTGGTATGTATGGTGCTGGAATAAACTTTGAATGTGCATTGACAAATTGTGATAATGTAGTTCAATCCATAAATGGAATGAGACAAAAACTACGCGAAAAAAAATTACGGCCTTAAGGCTGATTATATAAAAATAAAATATAGCAAATGAAGAAGGAGAAAGAAATATGGTAGCAGTAATTATTATTTTGATTGGAGTAGCAATTATTTATTACAAAAATACGATAGGATCTGATAATGCAAAAATGGTAAGAGCACTTACTCAAGGAAAAACGAAGACGCAGGCAGATGTTATTACATACTTTAAACGTGAAGGATGTGGTGCAAAAACGATAACAGATTCACAATATTATGATATTGTGGCTAGTGCACGGTCACACTATAATTCAATACAGAAGGCACTTGATAAAATAGGACTGGATGCGGATGAAGTAAGAGAAATTCCGCCGGTGTATTTTGAAGGATTTAGAGGGGAAAATGCGTATACTAAGCAAACTGCTAGTGGACGTTGGGTTAGTACTACTTATGAAATAGCATGGCTTTTTTTTAGTGATTCACAGGTACATGTATATAGACGAAGATTTAATCTCGATGATGATTATACAACGGAAATCACAGATGAATATTTTTACAAGGATATTACAGCATTTACAACAATATCAGAAGAAGAAGTTGATAGAGATGGAAAGAGAATTCCAACCACTACATTCAGAATGAGAGGGGCAGGAATAGAGTTCGAATGTTCATTATCGGAAGTTAAAGATTTCGAAACAGCGATTCGAGGAATGAAGCAGAAACTTCGTGAGAAGAAAAATGCATAATAGTTAATTTGAATTATAGATGTCAAAGAATCCATTAGATAATAATATGGATCTTTGACATTTTTAGAATAATATGGAAAAAAAAAGAATTCGATATGTGGATGATAAAGAAAGACAGTTGATTCATCCTATTTATGATAGAAAATTGGTAAGACCGTATATAAATTGGAAGAAGGCAAGTGCTTTTGCTATTTTATTTACTTTAATAGCATGTTTGATATCAAAAGAAATATATACGTATTTAATGGATTATGAATGGATTCATAATGTTTATGACATAGTTAGTTATATGTTGATTGTATCTTGGTGCATGCTTTATCAAGGAATTATTTGTTCAAAGATGATTGCTATATGGAGTATAAAAGTTTACCAAAGATATGCATCAGCACAGACCAGATTGATGTGTTGTTATATTCCAAGTTGTTCTGAATATGCAATCTTAGCTATTGAAAAATATGGTGCATTTTATGGTGGTTATAAAGCTGTGTGTAGGATAATAAAATGTGGATCATATGGTGGGGTGGATTATCCTTAAGAGTTTAAGTAGTTAGGAAGGTGATATGGGTGAATAAAATAAGCTTTATGGAGATTAGCAGTGGTGAATATGTAGGGGTATGCTCAATAGAAATAACATCGATTCCAGATATATCAATTATAAGTTCTAGGTATCAAGATTATACAGATATAGAAAAAGAATATATGAATAACTTTAGTAGCCTTGCATCTGAAGTTTTTCAAAATTATAAATATATTATATCACAAAATTCCAATGCAGAGATATCTATGGAGCTGTTATGGGTAACAGAACCAGTGAATAATCAGCCTTATAAGGCGAAGATAAGACCATTTTTAGTTATTCGAGCAATTTCAGGTGATCAGTCGTCTGCACAGGCAATAATTGAACAGATATATAGTTTATATGAATCTTCCTTAAAATTACAGAAATATGGATTTGAGGAAATTGAGTTTCCAAGATTAACAGAAATAATTAGCGGGGTACAGATTGAAGACAGTATAGCAATTGTTAAAGATGAAAGAGAAGAAAATCTTAATAATCAGTTTTTATCTGCAGCTTATTCTATTGATGTGTTTGATTCATATGCACATGATATGAGTTCTATCATGAATGAATTGACAGAACAACCATATAGTATGTTTTCTATTCAGTTGTTTCCAACACAATTAACTGTAGAGGAAAAAACAGAGATAGCACGAATTGCGCAGATTTTGGATACTTTAAATAAAGGCGTTATGACGCAGGGAATAGGAAATGTAAGTATTTCGGCAGCGGGACATTTGGCTGAAATATATAAATATTACCAAACAGTAAGTGCTGGGGCAATGTTTGGATATAATATAATTGTTGCAGGATCCTATGGCAATACAGATAAGCTTGCATCAAAAGTACAGGGTTATATATCGTATGATTCAGAAAATCCGGTTTTTATGAAACAGGTCCATATGGACACTTCTCAACTTCGGATTACGGATAATTATTATTCATTTCCATGGATTGTAAATGAGCTGTTAATTGACCTAAATAGAAATCCATATATATGGAATCAGGATAACTCAAATCAATTTTTATATAGAATGCCATATGTTATATCGGCAAAAGAAGCTGGAGGCATATTTAGATTACCACTGGGAAATGGTCGTATATCTGCAGGATTGCCGATAAATGATTCGGAAAGTGCTAGTAAAACTTATGCAGACAATCTTATAAATGCAGGAGATATAGAAATTGGTATTTTGAAAAATTCCGAAAAGAATACAATTGGAATTTCACTTAAAGATCTGGCAAAACACATGTTAGTAGTAGGAACCCCTGGTTCGGGAAAAACAACATTTTCTGTGAGTTTGTTGGATAGATTGTGGAAAGAACATAATATTCCTTTTTTGGTTATTGAACCTGCAAAGAATGAATATAGAGCTTTAATACAGAGCATTCCAGAGATACAGATATTTACACCGGGTAAAAATTTTATATCGCCTTTTGTATTTAATCCATTTGTTCCACCGGAAAATGTTAGGTTGGAGACATATAAATCTACATTGAAGACGGCTTTTGCTGCGGCTGTATCGATGACAACACCGCTTGATAAAATTTTTGAAGAGGCAATTAATAATTGTTATTCGGATTTTAGATGGTTGGATAATTATACTACAGCTGACAAAGGTCAGATATTTAATATAACAGATTTTATAAAGTGTTTTAAAAATACTTTTGATGAGATTGGATATACAGGAGATGCAAAAAACATTGGACGTGCTGGAGTGGTGCGATTGAAGAGTCTTGAAAATTTATTTGATAATTATTTTTCAATTCCAATACAAGATTTATTGCAGAAACCGACCATTATAGAGTTAGCTGCTATAGAAAATAGTGATCAGAAAGCATTGATAATATCATTGTTATTATTATCGATATTGGCATATGTAAATGCAAATTATGTTGGTGATGGGGGATTGAAAAATGTAATGCTTCTTGAAGAAGCTCATGTATTATTAGATGCGTCATCAAATGTTGGACAGGGTGATACTAATCCAAGTGCGATAGCTCAGAATTTAGTTAAGCGTATGTTGGCTGAGATACGTTCATATGGTGTTGGAATAATAATAGCGGATCAGTCACCTAGAAAAGTGTCTACAGATGTTGTTGCACTTACGGATATGAAAATGGTATTCAGATTAGTTGAGGCAACTGATAAGCAGATAATTGCAGACAGTATGAATATGGGAGATGGTCAAGAACAAAGGTTATCAAGATTGAAACCTGGCGAGGCATTTTTGTTTTTTAATAAGCTGGATAGTCCGGAAGAGGTAGTTACACCAGATTATCGTCTTGAAAACAATATTGATATTACATTATCAGATAAGGATATCGGAAAACTTATAACTTATTGGAATGATAAAAAGAAAAATTTAAGACCATATCCTGAATGTGAAGAGGTGCTTTGTTGCAAGGAGTGTTGCATTTATGAAAGAAGAATATTGGCTAAGGAAATAGCACGTAGAATTTTTGTAAAAAATTTCAAATCAGATATGTCGGATTTTAATACGATAAAAAAAGTGTTTGCGCAAATAACAAAATTAACAAAATATGAATTAAATGATGAAGAATTTTCACCGGAATTGTTAGCTTGTGTAAAAGTACAATTATGGAGAAAAATAGTATATGGAACCAATATTTCGGTGAATGAAAAAATAATACATAATTCTTTGAGAAAGTCATGAGGATAAAAATATATGGGAGATGAATTTCGAGAAGTTACTGAAGATGTTAAGGAAGATTTCACCCCTACAGAGGAATTAGAAGAAGCAGAGGTAGAGGAGATACCGGAAGATACGGAAGAG
>NZ_QTWK01000006.1:0-326 GCF_003461085.1 Clostridium sp. AF23-6LB
AAGCAGAAGTAGAGGAAATACCAGAAGATACGGAAGAAGAAGCCTCTGAAGAAACTTCAGAGATGGAGGAAGATTTCACCCCTGCAGAGGGATTAGAAGAAGCAGAAGCAGAGGAAATACCAGAAGATACGGAAGAAGAAGCCTCTGAAGAAGTTTCGGAGATGGAGGAAGATTTCACCCCTGCAGAAGGATTAGAAGAAGCAGAAGTAGAGGAAATACCAGAAGACACAGAAGAGGAAGCTTTTGAAATGAATGAGACAGGAGAGGATGGTGGTATTCCTGTAAAGGTGTTAAAACCAAATGGAGATACAAGTACATATGTACCA
>NZ_QTWK01000006.1:336-48122 GCF_003461085.1 Clostridium sp. AF23-6LB
CACAGAAGAGGAAGCTTTTGAAATGAATGAGACAGGAGAGGATGGTGGTATTCCTGTAAAGGTGTTAAAACCAAATGGAGATACAAGTACATATGTACCAGAGTATGATGAAGAAATTTCCGCTTTAGACAAGGGAATAGAAAACGCAAAGCAACCATATCTAGATGAAGCAAAAGAGATTGCAGATGAATATAATAGGATAATTGAAGATTCAGAAATGGAAAATGAAGATAAAATATCTTCATTAGAGATGGAAAAAAATCGTTTGACATCTTTAAAAGATCAGTGGCAAGAGGAAAGTTCAGAATGGTATGAAGAAAAAGATAGACTTCAGAAAATGAAAAGTCAACAGACTATAGATGATATGCAGGAAAATGAAAGTGTTGATATATCAAGCGATGAATTAAACTCATTTTCGGACAAGATTAAGAACTTTTGGGAAGATGATACAGAAGATAATGCATATGTGTCGGATAATACGAATAAGATACATGATATTAATAATCAGGCAAAAGATATACGATCTCCTAAATCTATAGAGGGAATGGATGCGAATGAGCCCAATGTAGATGTGTTTCCGTTAGAAAAAACGAATCAAACAATAAATAATATAGAATTGGATGATGGATCTGAACAGAAAATTTTTGATCATCCGGACAGATTATTGAATGAGTTACCTTATTCACAGGGAATTAATGAGTTTGACAAGGAGGGAACGTGTGCTTTGGCAAATCTTGGAAGTTGGCTGGAAATAGGAGGTAGTCGTAATGTTGAAAATGATATTGTAAAATATGCATCGACTCATATGGATATGTATGGTAATGCTTTATGCAGCGAAAGCGGAGGCGTTTTACCAGAAAATATACCTGTGATATGGAAACAATTTGGTGTAGACGCATATTTGGACGGATCAAAAAATTTAGAGCATATAGCGGAGGCTGTTGAAAGTGGAAAGGCTGTTTCTGTTGGAGTCAATGCAGGAAAGCTTTATGAGAGTGATAATATTGAAAATATAGATCTTAATGATTGTTATGGAGATGGTGGAGCTAATCATGCTATTGGAGTTATGAGTTGTGCCAGAGATGCTATAACAGGTAATCTCACACATTTTTATATAAACGATACAGGAAGAGATTTGGCGCGTGATGCATGCAGGAAAGTAAAAGTAGTAGATTTTTTACAGGCATTTAATGTAAAGCGTGGAGTTGCAATAATATCAAAAAAACCTATATGGTAAACGGAAGCTAAGTTCACATTTATTCTGGGAGAAGAGATTATGAAAACAATTAAAGAAATTATTGAATTGGTAAATTCGTATGGTTTGCCAATACAGATTATGGATAATGAATCGTTATCAATTCCATTTGTTGCAGAAGTGAAAGGAAAATTATATTTAACTTTTTTTGTTTATTATTTGCAAGGGGCATATGGTAATACAAAACGAAAAGTTATGGTGAGGTGTGTATATTATATAAATCCGAAAAATCTAGATGATATTTTGGAGCGTAAGGTTCTGAATAATTGTGAAGATGAGCCGGATATAAATTTATTTAACAGACACAATATACCAAAAGATGTAATAAATAATACAAATAAGTATGATTTCCTTGTTGATTTGACAGATGAGATTTTAACGAATCCTGAAAACATAAAGGAAAAGATAATTTTATATGCTGATTACTTTTGTGCATGTGTAAATAATCAGTTAAAAGCGGTTTATTGGCAGTATGGAAGAACGTATTTTGAATGGCTTAATAGTTTATTATGATTGGAGGAAATAATATGTCATTATTTGGAAGAAATCCTAATGAGGAATTTTATAACGGAGGGAAAAAGCATTGGACAGATGTAATAAAGAATAGTGGACCGGGAGAATTGTTAATATGGAGACAGCCTGAAGAAGATTTTAATACAAATTCCACATTGATTGTAATGCCTGGAGAACAGGCGATTTTTATAAAAGAAGGAAATGTTGAACAAGTATTTGATAATGGAACATATAGATTGTCTACGGAAAATTATCCATTTATAAGTAGACTCAGAAATGCTTTTTCAGGAGGAATAAGCACTTTCAATTGTGTGGTTTATTTTGTAAGAAGAGCTGATAGTCAAGAGATAATATGGGGAACAGATTCACCAATACAGGTAAGGGATAAGGTTTGGGGTGTCAGAACGGAAGCTAGAGTGCGGGGAGCATATAAGGTAAGAATTGATAATCCGGCGAAATTTCTTGAAAAACTTGTTGGAAATAACATTCAATATCAGGCTCAGGATGAATTAAAGAAATATTTTATGAATGAGTTTCAGGGAAAGATAAAGTCAGCAGTATCTAGATATTTAAATTCATTAGAGCAAGAATTAATAGGAATAGATGCGTATATAGATGAGCTATCTGAGCAAATACAACCACGCATAGATGAGATTGTTCAGGAGTATGGTCTTAAATGTATAAGTTTTTCGTTAGCAGGCTTGGATGTTGATACGTCAAAGTATGATATTATAGATGAATCTCAGATTGCAGCAATAGGAAAAGCAAATCTTGCTAGAGGAGATCGATCCTATATGGACATAATGGGAGAAGACTGGGGCAGACAGCAGGCAGCTAATATTTTAGGAGATCTTGCAAGAAATCCAGGTGCAGGTGGAGTTGGAGCAATGGGTGCAGGTATGGGCATGGGTATGGCAGCAGGTAGTGTGTTTGGAAATATGGCCAATCAGATGTTTGAACCAATGCACCGACAATCACAGCAGATGAACAATGCTGTAAATCAGCCATCAATGCGAAATAGTAGGTTTTCACCAAAAAACAGTGATCTAAATGCTGATATGGATCAAGTACAAAATTCTGATGAAGATCCTGTTGCGATATTGACTAAATTGAAGAAAATGTTAGATGCAGGATTAATTGAACCATCGGAATATGATGCTAAAAAAACGGAAATATTGAAGAGAATGTGAGGTGGTTAATAATGAATAGAAGAAACATATTGCAGATTGCTTTAAAAATGATATTTGTGGTAATTTTTAATATTTCTTTTTTTGTTATTTCAGGAATTCATCATCCTGTATCAGTGTGGATTGCATATGGTTTTATCCATTTTTCCTATGTTACATTTTTATTTGCACCAAAATTGTTGGGAGAGAAGTCTAAGTTATCTGAATTGGGGTTAAGCAATGATACAATTTCATTAACATATTTTTTAATAGTTTTTATAGAATGTCTGGTTTTTATTATATTAAAAATGAAGATATATAAATTATGTTTACTGGTAAATTTATTTATTACATCAATATATTTTATCATACTGATAGTTAATGTGTTGGCGAATGAACACACGATTACTCAAAACACGACACATGAAAAAGAATTGAATTATATCAGAGAAGGATCATCAAAACTCAGAGCTTTGCTGGATATGGGACTTGATAAAGATATTTATAAACAGGTAGAATATTTGTATGATCTTATTCACTCAAGCCCTGCTAAGTCAGATATTTCTGTATATGATTATGAGCAGAAAGTTTTAGAATTGATAAATACATTAAGCATGAATATTTTGTCTGGAAATATGAAAGACATAAATGAAACCCTATTAAATATAAAAATTAATGCAAATGAGCGAAATAGAATATTAAAGACTATGAGATAAATAAAAATATTTTACATATCATAGTCAGATTATTATTTATAATTAAGGGATGTATTTAATGATTCAAGTAGCACAAAAGGACATTACAAAAATGAATTATATTGACGCAATTGTTGTTGCAGCAAATAAAAATTTGCAGACAGGAACAGGTTTATATAAAAATATTCACCGTTGTGCTGGTGAAAGGTTATTAAAAGAATGTTGTTTATTAGGAGGTTGTAAAGAAGGAGAAGCAAAAATAACAGGTGGGTATAATTTACCATGCAGGTATATTATACATACAGTTGCACCTGTGTGGATAGATGGAAACTATGGAGAAAAAGAGTTATTAGAGCGCTGTTATATTAATTCATTAAAGTTAGCGTTAAAATATGATATACATTCAATAGCGTTTTCTGCTATACCTACAGGAAGATCTACTTATCCACCGAGTATTGCAGCGGAGATAGCCATAAAAACAGTAATGGATTTTATATACAAATATCCGGAAAAAATAGATTTGATTGAGTGGGCTATATCCGGAGAACGTATTTGTAGGGCATATAGAAAAGCGTTAAAAAATGTAAATTATCTATATGATGGATATATTTAAAAGATATTGTGAAGAATATATAGAGGAATAATATACATAGTAAAGTGTTTATGTAATAAGGATACAAAGGTCGATAGCAGTAATATACAAATATCAAATGTAAAAGAAAATACATATAGAGAAAATTATAATACGATTCAAGGTGAAGAAAGTATATGTAATTTGAAAGTTTTAAGTTCTCAAAATGGAAACAACAAAAAGGTATTATCAGAGCTTGTACTGGTAATGTCTGGCTGGCGGGTCGGTGAAGCTTTAATATGGGGAATGGAACTGTTCGTTACACATATGCAAAATTAGGAAGTAATACATATACAACTAAGAAACCGAATAAGGAAGGCTCATATGTTGTAAAAGCGACAGTAGCAGAGACTGATGAGTATTATGGTGGTGTTGCAACATGTGTGTTTACTATTTCAACAAATAAGCAGGTCCCTGAAATATCAGGTATTAAATCGGCATATACGAAAAGTCTTAATTCCAAGGCTTTTAGTCTTGGAGCAAAAACAAATGGAGATGGAAAAGTTCAATACAAATCGTCTGATAAAAATGTAGTTACTGTAAATAGCAAAGGCAAAATTACAATAAAAGGTATAGGAATTGCGAAAGTAACGGTATCAGTAAAAGAAACACAAATGTATAAAGCCGTTTCCAAACAAATTACAGTTACCGTTAAGCCTAAAAAAAATGAAAATTGTTAGCAGTTCTTCTGCAGCAAAGAGTACAGTAAATATAAAATGGAAAAAGGATAGTAGCGTTGATGGTTATGAGATTTTAGTGGCTACAGATAAAAAGTTTTCAAAGAACAAAAACAAATATACAATAAAATCTAAGAATAAAGCTACTAAAAAGATAACAAATTTAAAATCCGGAAAAAAATATTATGTAAAAATCAGAAGTTATAAAATAATTAACAAGAAGAAAATATATAGTGCATATAGTAGTGCTGAGAATTTGATAGTCAAATAGAATGCTATAGCAAGTATTGGAGAGGTCATGTTTACGAAACATGGCTTCTTTTGTGATTTATGGTTATTATAAATGATCAAATATATGCGAAATATGATATAATGTTATAATAGTAGTTGTGTATATGTTATAAAATTTAATAGGGGAGGTTTAATATGAGTAAAGTTCAAATTCTTAATCTTAAAAAAGTACAAGATATTTTAAAAAATGTGCAACTTCAAGATATCGTTTTTTGGATTGGAGCTGGAGTTGATTGTGGAGGTATAACAGGATTACCTTTAGGAATGGAATTAACAAAATTTGTTCTTCAGAAATCATGTGGTGAAAAAAATGCAAAAAGAATATTAGATATATGGAAAAATAGGAGAGATAATCTAGAAAGAATATTTGGTGAAAAGAATGCAATGGCAGAAATACCAAGATTAGAAACAATAATAGAGGCCATACGTATTTACGAGAAAAATCAAATTAAAAAATTTTCATTTATAAATGGTCTAAAATCATTTTCGAGCAATATACATGGCTACAACTATCTACATTATATTTTAGCATATTGTTTACATAACGGTTCGAATATTGTTACTACAAACTATGGAGATTTTATTGTTAGGGCATATCTTGATATGTATAAAGATGGAAAGGTTCATTTAAAAAAAGAGGGGGTATATACTTATTGTACAGATCATAATAATGCAAAAATATATCATATCCATGGGATCTCTAGTGATATTTCTACTATAGGGGCAAGTTTATCGAATGTAAAAAATAAACTTCCCGATAATTTTAAGAATAAAATAGCAGAATGGTTAGAAGATAAATATATTATTTTTCTTGGATATGGAGGGGTAGATAATCTAGATGTAAATCCATTGTTATATTCATTAAAGGGTATGGGAAGAGGAAATGCTATTTATGTGAAACACAGTAGGAGTGAAGAAAATATAGAAATTAATAATAATGAGTGTAGATTAATAGGATGTTTTGATAATGGAATAGTATGTCCATGTGATACAACAAATTTTTTAGAATTTTTTTCAAATGGAAAAACATATTCTCAGAGCATAACTAAGAAACAAGATTGGAAAAAAGAATTTATGAAATTGGGAGAGGAATATAATGAAAAAATGCAATATGCATGTCTTCTTTCGATAAGTTTTTATTTAGGAATTCCATATTGTCAAATATATGATCAAAATGATTGGTATAATATGTGCAGTTCATTGAAAAATATATCTTCTTGGTATAAACATTATTTTATTTATAGAAATGCAGTTATTGATATGGATAAAAATGTTATGCGAAAGGAAGAAAAAAAATTATTAACAGAATTTGATACTGAGTTGATGAGGAGTGATATAAATGCAGCCAATGGAAGAAATGATTTGTGTATATTGAAAATAAACATTGATGAGATATATCAGAACGTTAAATATTTGCTAAAAGATGGACAGATAATACAGTGGAATATTTCAACTAATATTAATAGACTTATTATGTATATATGTCAAAGCTATATAAATATATTATCTGAAAAACAAAGAGAAAAATTTTGGAATGACAAAAGAGTTGCAATACTTAAATGTAAAATCATTTTAGAAAAAATAATTGAGGTAGGATATAATACAGTATTAGATGTAAATCAGATAAATACAGCATATAGATCATTAGCGATATGTTATGCTCTTTTAGATGAGAATGAAAAAAGTGCATTTGAAAATTTAAATACAGCAATATTTAATTATTCTGATATATCATCAATTGATGGAATAGTAGGTGGATATATTTATAAAATATATGTGTGTATTATATATTTTATAAATAAAAAAAACACAATATATTTAAAGAAGGCTTATAAAAATTTATATGCAATCAAAGAATACGTTCATTCTATTAAAATGAAAAAATATTATTCAGTTCTTCAAAAGCTTAGTAATATATTATTATCTTTTAGTTAATGAGTATGATTAGAACTAAAGAAAGTCTTTTAATTCATGATGTTATCTATGTATAAATATAAATTTTCTAAAATAAGGGGTTGATTTTTCAAATCAAAAGGAGTATATATATTGTATCAAATAAATAGACGAAATGAACAAAGGTGTTCCAAATCATTGGGACACTTTTCTTTTTTTGTTTTATCAGAAGAAAGGAAGTACAAAATTATGATGAACAAAATTTCAGCCGTATTCGGTTCACACGTTTTCTCCGATCAGGTTATGAGAGAGCGTCTTCCAAAAGCAGTTTATAAATCCTTGAAGAACACAATCGATAAGGGCGAACCTCTTGATACATCTATTGCAGATTCTGTTGCAGCAGCAATGAAGGAATGGGCAATGGAACTTGGCGCAACACACTATACTCACTGGTTCCAGCCACTGACAGAGACAACAGCCGAGAAGCATGATTCATTCGTAAGTACAGTAGGTGATGGCGGAGTTATTCTTCAGTTCACAGGTAAAGAGCTGATCAAATCCGAGCCGGATGCTTCATCCTTCCCTTCTGGTGGACTTCGTGAGACATGCGCAGCCAGAGGATATACAGCATGGGATTGTACCTCACCGGCATTTGTAAAAACAACAGATGCAGGAACCTGTATCCTTTGTATCCCTGCAGCATTCACATCATATACAGGTGAGTCACTTGACTACAAGACACCACTTCTTCGTTCCATGGATGCGATTAGCAAGGAAGCTTTAAAGGCACTTGCATTATTTGGAAATACATCAGCAAAGAAGGTTACAGCTTCTGTTGGTCCTGAGCAGGAATACTTCCTGATCGATAAGAAGAAATTCGCCAAGAGAACAGACCTGAAGCTTTGTGGACGTACCTTATTCGGTGCGATGCCTCCAAAAGGACAGGAGCTTGACGATCAGTATTTTGCAGCAATCAAAGATAAGGTTGCATCATACATGACCGAGTTAAATGAAGAATTATGGAAATACGGTATCCTTGCTAAGACACAGCACAACGAAGTTGCACCTGCTCAGCATGAGTTAGCACCTATTTTCTCAACAACAAATATAGCAACCGATCAGAACCATCTGGTTATGGCTACTATGAAGAAGATCGCAGCAAAGCATGATCTGGAATGTGTTCTTCATGAGAAGCCATTTGCAGGTGTCAATGGTTCCGGTAAACATAACAACTGGTCAATCTCAACAGATGAGGGCGAGAACCTGATCGATCCTGGTAAACATCCGGAGACAAACCTTCAGTTCCAGTTCTTCCTTGCAGCCGTTCTTGCAGCCGTTGATAACAATGCAGAGTTGTTAAGACTGTCCGCATCATCCGCAGGAAATGACCACAGACTTGGAGCAAATGAAGCACCTCCAGCAATTATTTCGGCATTCCTTGGTGAACAGCTTGAATCCATCGTTAAGCAGATCATTGAGAAGGGTGAAGCTACAGAATCACCAAAGGGCAAGACTTATGTATCCGGTGCATCCACACTTCCTACATTTACAATGGATGCTACAGATAGAAACAGAACATCACCATTTGCATTTACAGGTAACAAATTCGAGTTCCGTATGGTAGGTTCTACACAGTCCATCGCATTCCCAATGATGGTATTAAATACGATCGTTGCAGATCAGTTAAAGAAGATGACTGACGAATTGGAAGGTGCAGAAGATTTCGAGACAGCATGTAAGGCATTGATCAGAAAGACTCTGACAGAGCATCAGAAGATCATTTTCAACGGAAATGGTTATTCAGATGAATGGATCGCAGAAGCTGAGAAACGTGGACTTCCAAATATCAAATGTATGGTAGATGCAGTTCCATATCTGGCAGCAGATAAGAGCGTTAAGATCTTTGAAGGCCTTGGCGTTATGGATAAAGCAGAGTTGTCAGCCAGAGCAGAAGTTATGCTTGAGAATTATGCAAAGAAGATCAACATTGAGGCACTCACAATGATCGAGATGTCAAATGAAGAGATCATCCCGGCAGTTATGGAATATCAGGCAGAGCTTGCAAAGGGTGCTGCTGAGATCAAAGCTCTTGGTATCGAACCAAGCGTACAGGTATCACTGTTGAATACAATCTCTGATAAGCTTGCAGAGCTGAAGACAGCAACTGTAAAACTGGAAGAGCTTGTTGCAAAAGCTGCTGATTACGAAGATGATATCGAAGCATGGGCAAAATACTATCACAACGTAGTATTTGCAGCATTTGATTCTGTAAGAACACCTGCTGACGAACTGGAAAAAGAACTTCCAAAGACAGCATGGCCATTCCCTACATACGAGCAGTTATTATTCGAGCAGTAAGATCAAATACAGTAAATGTTTATTACAACCTAAAATAGTCAAAGGGCATCTCGTTTTCTGAATCGAAGGCGGGGTGCTTTTTTACTGTGCGGATATCACAAAAGCTATGGTCGAAACCTTGTTTTTCTGGTATTATAAAAAGATGTGATGTGTAATATTGATCAAATATAAAAGAATCAGGAGTTTGATTTGAAAAACTTATATATAGCAGAAAAACCAAGTGTTGCAAGGCAGTTTGCAGATGTGCTTGGTGTAAAAGGAAATGCCGGAGCAGGTTATCTGGAATCGGAAGATTCTGTTGTGACCTGGTGTGTGGGACATCTGATCACGATGAGCTATCCGGATGCCTATGACGAGAAATTAAAAAAATGGGATCTGGCTACGATTCCTTTTATTCCGACAGAATTCAAATACGAAGTGATACCAGATGTCAGCAAGCAGTTCAAGATCGTAGCAGGGCTGTTGAACCGGGATGATGTAGGCTGTATCTATGTCTGCACCGACTCAGGACGTGAGGGAGAATATATCTACCGTCTGGTGGATCAGATGGCAAAGGTTGGAAATAAAGAGAAGCGGAGAGTCTGGATCGATTCCCAGACAGAGGAAGAGATCTTGCGTGGAATCCGGGAAGCCAAGCCGCTTTCAGAGTACGATTCGCTCAGCGATGCCGCATATCTTCGTGCAAAAGAAGATTATCTGATGGGTATTAATTTCTCCAGAGCCTTATCGTTAAAATACAGCTATGTGATAAGAAATTATCTAAAACTGGATAAATGCGTGATTGCGGTTGGACGTGTTATGACCTGTGTTCTTGGCATTATCGTGAAGCGGGAGCGGGAGATCCGTGAATTTGTAAAGACACCATTTTACCGTGTTGTTGGTACGGTAAATGTTACCGGGCAGACATTTGAGGCAGAATGGAAAGCGGTAAAGGATACACCGTATTTTAATTCACCGCTTCTGTATAAAGAAAATGGCTTCAAGCAGAAGAAGGATGCAGAAGATCTGGTGAAAAAGCTGTCGGCAAATGGAATGGAAGCCACTCTTGTTGCAAGCGAGAAGAAGAAAGAAAAGAAGGCTCCGCCAATGCTGTATAATCTTGCCGAGCTTCAGAATGACTGTTCTTCACTTTTTAAGATCAGTCCGTCCGACACCTTAAAGATCGTGCAGGAGTTATACGAGAAGAAGCTGGTGACATATCCGAGAACGGATGCCAGAGTGTTGTCAACGGCTGTGGCAAAGGAAATTTATAAGAATATATCCGGTTTGAAACGATATACACCGATGGCTGCCTATGCTGATGAGGTTCTTAACATGGGAAGCTATAAGACGATCGCAAAGACCAAGTATGTAAATGACAAACAGATCACAGACCACTATGCGATCATTCCGACCGGACAGGGCATGGGTGCGTTAAGAGGACTGTCTGAGATTGCGGCAAATGTGTATGAGATCATTTGCAGACGATTCTTAAGCATCTTTTATCCGGCAGCAGAATATCAGAAGCTTTCAATGACACTGGCAAAGCAGGATGAATTCTTATTTGCCAATTTCAAATATATGTTAAAAGAAGGTTACCTGAAGGTTGCCACGAACCGCTTTGCAAGGAAAAAGGATGATACCAAATACAGCCCGGAATTCATCGAGACGATCGGACATTTGAAAAAGGGAGATATCCTTTCACTTGACAAATTCGAGATCAAAGAGGGTGAGACATCACCTCCAAAACGGTACAATTCCGGTACGCTTATCCTGACGATGGAAAATGCCGGACAGTTTATCGAGGACGAGGAGCTTCGTGAGCAGATCAAGGGCGCAGGTATCGGAACCAGTGCGACCAGAGATGGAATCATCACCAAGCTTGTAAATAACAAATACATTGCTCTGAATAAGAAAACGCAGATTGTAACACCGACATTTCTCGGCGAGATCATTTATGATGTTGTTTATTATTCGATCAATGGACTGCTTCGGGCGGATCTGACAGCAAGCTGGGAAAAAGGCTTGTGTGGTGTCGCTGATGGTTCGATCACGAAAGAAGAATATACAGACAAGATGAACACCTTTGTGATCAAATATACAAATCTGGTAAAGGGAATCAGCAATCAGAACCAGATTACAACAGTATTTGACAGAACAAGGGTATATTATAAAAAATAACCTTGAACATAGTTGCTTAATAGAAAGAATTATCCTTTGTGGATAGATGATTGCTTTTTAGAAAAGAATTATTCTTTGCGGATAAATGATTTTTTTTAGATAAAAATTGTCCTTTGCGGGCGAATGATTGTTTTCTATTAAATTCTGAAAAAGATAGTGAGGTATAAGAAAATGAATAATGAAACAGTAAAACAGGTAACGATCAAAGAATTATATGATCTGACAGAAACAGCAGCAAAGCCATTGCTTGAAAGCGTTACATATCCGTGGGAAGCGCTTCCGAAGATCAAGGACTTTATCATTGAACTTGGAAACAGCTTAGATCCGGAAGAGTATGAGAAACGTGGTGAAAATATCTGGATTCATAAATCAGCAACTGTATTTGATTCTGCTTATATTGCAGGCCCATGTATTATTGGAAAAGATACAGAGGTCAGACAGTGTGCATTTATTCGTGGAAGTGCTTTAGTGGGAGATAACTGCGTTGTTGGTAACTCCACAGAGTTAAAGAATGTCATTATCTTTAATAATGTGCAGGTTCCACATTATAACTATGTAGGTGATTCGATCCTTGGCTTCCATTCTCATATGGGAGCAGGCAGCATTACCTCTAATGTCAAGTCAGACAAAACACTGGTGCATGTCAAAGGCGCGGACTTCGATATTGCAACCGGTATGAAGAAATTTGGTGCAATGCTTGGTGACTATGTAGAGGTTGGTTGTAACAGCGTTTTAAATCCGGGAACCGTGATCGGCTCACATTCAAACATCTACCCATTGTCCCGTGTCAGAGGCTATGTGCCATCAAACAGCATCTACAAAGACCAGAACGACATCGTAACCAAGCATTAGACGCTAGCCTTTACGTTGAGGCACAAGGACGAAGGCAGGCAGGTTGTTATATCTTTATTCCGCAAAACGCTTTCGCTCTATCCTCAACGCAGCGGTACCTAAGGCTCCCTGCATTCGCAGTTCGCCAAGTACCGGCGTGAGGAGAGGTTTGCTTCATAAAATATAACACCTACCATCCTTCTGTATTGTGTAAGCATACAAAGAAATATTTGGCTATGCGATTTATGATTGAAAGGCAGCGCAGACAAGGCTGGGAAGAATACTGGCTCAGCGCACAAAAATCTGACGTACAGAAATGTTACATAACACATCTTGGTATAGAAACACAAATCACCTGAGTAGAATGTCCTTATGTAGCAGACCTGTCCAGATGTTAGTACTTTAAGTTAAAATGGAAGATAGCATTACTATTATGACGTAAGCATTATCCGAGGCCGGTACTTAAGTTGCGTTTTTTGCAACTTTATGTACCGCTGCACGAGGATACGAGCGGAAGCGTCTTACGGAATAATATGTAATGTATCTTTCATTTTGATTCAAGGACTTATGAGAGCGTTCTGCTACATAAGGAGCATACTACTTAGGTGGTTGTACCGTATCAATAGCCAAGGCTGGAAACGGTGTTATGTCAATAAACAGATATATGCCGGATAACTGATATTGTGTAGCAAACCTGTCCGAGCGTCGGTACTTAGGCTGCGTTTTTTGCAGCCTTATGTACCGCTACGTCGAGGATAGAGTGGGAACGTTTTGCGTAACAATAGTCAGTTGTCTGGCATATATCGTTCTATTTCATTGAACCACAGCCTTGGCGAGTGCCTCTTTGATGGCGTTGATCAGCAGCATCGAGGTATACTTGGTATCGCCGGAAACAGTGAGGTCGTCAATCGATGACACATACTGCAGGTCAGTGTTGATCGCCTCTAAAGAAGACGACAGGAGCGGATACATGGTGGTGACACTTTCGTCCAGATTGGAGAGCGCAACATCCTGGATAGAATGATCATCAACCGTAACCATAACAGACAGAGTAGATTCGCCGAGCGTGATAGTTGAATCATATGTACCGGGGTTATAAGAAGGCTCCGTTGTTTCAGAAGCGGTATTCGAAGAAGCAGTTTCTGAAACGGTGGCAGGTTTTTTGAACATGATCGTCAGTATGATGATAAACAGGGCGACAAGTCCGAGAAAAATAACCGTGTATATGATTTCTTTAGATTTTAAAACGATAAGCTTTGTGGATGCCATATAAATATTCCCCTCATTTATTATTACTATATTGTATTCACAGAGAAAACAAAATATAACCAAAGAGCAGATGGTTAGTAAAACAATATTGAAGTAAATATGGCTTAGCAAAGAGAAAGCCAGAAAAAGAGTATTGCTTGACAGATGAGTGAAAGGAGACCGTTATGTCAGTTCGATTCTTACTTGGAGCATCCGGCTCAGGGAAATCCAGACAGATTTACAATGAAATCATTCAGACATCGATAAAAGAACCGGAGCGGAATTTTTATCTGATCGTGCCGGAACAGTATACGATGGAAGCACAGAGAGAACTGGTTACCATGCATCCGGCCGGAGGCATGATGAATATTGATGCGATCGGCATGAACCGGCTGGCATATCGTGTATTTGATGAACTGGGGATCAGCACCGGACAGGTGCTGGAAGACTTTGGAAAAAGTATGCTGATTAAGAAGATCTTATGTGAACAGCAGGACACCTTACAGGTATATGGAAACTATTACGACAAGCTTGGATTTGTGGATGAGATGAAATCCATGATGTCGGAGATCTTCCAGTATAATATCAAGCAGGATACGATCGATGAGATCATGGAGCAGATTCCGGAGGACAGCGTTGTTGCAGGTAAAATGCAGGATATCAGACACATTTACGAAGAATTTGAAGCATTTGCAGGTGAACGCTATATTGTGGCAGAACAGTTGGTGGAACTGTTGACCAGACATGTTGGCCAGTCTAAACTTGTGTGTGGCAGTTCGCTGTATTTTGATGGGTTTACCGGATTTACGCCGGTACAGCTTGAACTTGTTGAGAAGTTGATGACCTGTGCGGATGATCTGACCTTTTCCTTTACATTAGATGACAGAGATCAGAAATATGAGCATATAAAAGACTACGAATTATTCTATCTGACAAAGACTACGATAAAGAAATTAACAGAAGCGGCAGCAGCCGCTGGTGTGGAGATTGAGTCTCCGGTTGTTCTGCCTGGAACAATCAACTATCGTCTGGGGGAGAACCGGGAACTGTTTTTTCTGGAGCGGAATTTGTTCCGTAGTCCGTATCAGAAATGGAAGCAGCCATTGGAGCGGATCCATCTGACAGCGACAGGAGATGCACAGGACGAGATCGTATTTGTCGCATCTACGATAAGGAGGCTCGTACGGGAGGAAGGATACCGTTATAAGGATATCGCGATCGTAGCGGGAGATCTGGAACAGGCATCCCACATCTATGAACGGGTGATGGATGAATATGAGATCCCTGTATTTATCGATGCAAATGCCTGCCTGAAAGCAAATCCATGTGCGGAGACGATCCGAAGTGTACTGGCGGTTCTGGCAGATGATTTCTCCTATGACAGTGTGTTCCGGTTCTTAAAAGCGGGTATGACAGATCTGTCCTTTGAGGATATAGAGCTTCTGGAAAATTATGCATTAAAGCGTGGTGTCCGTGGCTACAGCAGATGGAACCGGGCAGTATCTGAAAACTATGAGAAGACCTCTCCGGTAAATGTAGAAGAGATCCGGAAGGCTTTTATGGAGATGTTTGGTGATATCCGTAAGGTCTTTACAGATAAAAAAGCCATCACAAAAGATTATGTGGAAGCCCTTTATGACTTTCTACTTCAGATACATATGTATGAGAAGTTAGAAGCCAGAAAGAATGAATTATATGAAGAAAACCGGATCAATGAAGGAGATGCTTATGGTCAGATCTTTGAGAAAACGGTCCGGTTATTTGATAAGATCGCGGAACTCTTAGGCGATACGAAGATGAGCGTGAAAGAGTTCTATGAGATCGTGGATACCGGACTTTCAGATATTGAAGTCGGTGTTGTACCGCCTACGGTTGACCGGGTGTTGATTGGAGATATCACAAGGTCAAGATTAAATCACATAAAGGTGTTATTCTTTACATCGGTCAATGATGGAATCGTGCCAAAAGCACCGAAAAAGGGAAGAATCCTAAGTGACAGAGACCGGGATATTTTGTCAGGCTGCGGCCTGGAGCTTGCTCCATCCGACAAACAGAACAGCTATATCGAGCAGTTTTATATCTATACGATATTGACGAAACCATCCGATCATCTGTATATATCGTATCATAAATTAAGCGCATCACTTGAAAGCATGCGTCCGTCTTATCTGCTTGGAAGGATCAGCAGTATTTTTCCATCCCTTCAGGCAGAGGAGTATGATGCTGCTTCCTGTATGCCGGATACCGTCAACCGTTCATTAAGACGGATACTCCGGACAGAGGAAGATGATAGCGAAGATGCAGAGAGCCGGATTCTGACAAGAATTTTGACGGAAAAAGGATTGGCCAGAGAATTGACAGCCATTTATAAAGGCAGAACATACAGAAACGTGGCAGAACAGCTGCCACCGGAGACGATCGCCCTGTTATATGGCAGATATCTGCATGCATCAGTATCGAAGCTTGAATTATATGCCAGATGCGGATTTGCATATTTCTTAAAATATGGTCTGCGTTTAAAAGAGCGGGAAATGTATCAGGTCGATGTCAGAAATGTCGGAGTTATCCTTCACAGTGTAATGGAAGGACTGTTTAAGCAGGTAAGAGACACCAGAAATAATGACTGGGAGAATTTTCCGGAAGATGAGAGAATGCTGATGGTCACGGAGCTTGTAAATCGTGCAGCAGAGGAATCGGCAGGAGATTTCTTTGAAGATAATGCAAGAAATGCCTACATGCTTCAGATGATCGAACGTATGGCACAGACATCCGCTGGTATGTTACAGAAGCATATAAGACTTGGCAGCATGAAGCCTGGAATGCTGGAAAAGACCTTTGATTCCGCAAAGGATGAAGTCGGTTCTTATCTGTTTGAGCTTCCAAATCAGATCCGGATGAGCATCAATGGTAAGATCGACCGTGTGGATGTGGAAGAAGAGGATGGAACGGTTTATATCAAGGTGATCGACTACAAATCATCCACCAGAAAACTCAGTCTGGAGGAAGTCCTGAATGGAGAACAGCTTCAGCTTGTGACCTATTCTGCGATTGCATATGAGATTGAAAAAATGATCTATCCCGATAAGAATATTCAGATCGCCGGTTTATTATATTACAGCTTTGATGATCCGGTGATCGAGATTGAATCTTCGGAGATTGATACCGATACAGAGCAGCCGGAATTCTCGGATCAGGAGAAATTAGACGCTGAGAGAATGGAGAAAATGAAGCTGCAGGGATTTGTCAATGAATCACCTGCCGTGATACAGAAGATGGATCATACCTGCAATCAGTCACTTCCGGTAAAACTTGATAAAAATGGTGACATCAAGAAAAGTGAGAATGTGGTATCGGCAGACCAGATCCGGACGATCATGGAATTGACAAGAGAGAATATAGAAGAACTTGGAAGTCAGATCGCAGAGGGAAAGATCGCGATCGAGCCATATAAGAATAAGAGCAATACAGGTTGTGATTATTGTGAGTTTAAGAATATCTGTCATTTTGATGTCAAGAATGGCGGAAATCAATATCGCAGACCGGATAACGAGAAGCTTAAGCGGTACAGGGAGGAGTAGCAGAGATGGGTATTTCATGGACAGATGAACAGAAATCAGTCATTAATTCCAGACATGGTAATCTTCTGGTATCTGCTGCGGCAGGCTCCGGTAAGACGGCTGTCCTTGTAGAACGGATTCTTGAGATGGTCATGGGAGTTGATGCGGATGGCAATAAGGCAGAGGAGAAAATCGATATTGATGAGGTTCTGGTTGTAACATTTACCAGAGCTGCGGCAGCCCAGATGAAAGAGAAGATTGCGGATAAGCTTGAGCAGGCAGCCGAAGATCATCCGGAGGATGAGCATATCGTTAAGCAGTTATCCCTGCTGCCACGGGCAGATATTATGACGATCGACAGTTTCTGCCTTGGAATCGTAAAAGACTATTTTCAGATGATCGGGATCGATTCCTCTTTTGATATAGCAGATAATGCAGAGATGGATCTGATCAAGAATGATATATTGGATGAAGTATTAGAACAGAAATATCAGGAAGCATCCGATGAATTTATCGGACTGGTAGACAGCTTTGCGAGAAAAGAATCGGATGAGAAGATCCGGGAGCTGGTCTATCAGATCTACCGCGTTGCTTCCGGTTATCCGAAGCCGGAACGCTGGATAAATGAAGCAGAAGCGGCACTTGAAGTATCAATGAAGGAAGAACTGTATACCTTAAAATGGTATCGGGATTATATGCAGATCGTAGCAGACACGCTTGATTCAGCGATCGGTCAGGCAGAACAGTGCTTAGAGATCGCAGGCGAAGCAGATGGCCCTGCAGGTTATGATCCTATTATACATTCAGATCTGGAATTACTGCGGAATCTGAGACGGGCCGAGGATATGGATGAGGCATATAAACGGGTTTCCAAATTTTCCAATCTGAAGCGTATCGCAGCCTGTGATCCGGAGAAACAGCAGTATGTAAAGACGACTATGCAGACCTATCGTGGAAGTGTAAAGGACATGATGGCATTGTTTCGTCCGACAGATGTCATACTTGCAGAATGTGCGATGATGAAGGAACCATTGTCAGCGTTATTATCCCTGACACGTTCCTATATGGATCGGTTAAAGGAAGAGAAGCTCGACAGGAATCTGTATGAATTCCGGGACATTTCAGAATTTGCCTATGACATCCTGTGTGCAGGAACGGATGAGAATGGCTGTGTGATTCCATCGGAAGCAGGAAAGACGGTTGCCAGACGGTATCGTGAGATCCTGATCGATGAATATCAGGACAGCAACTTTTTACAGGAAGATATCTTAAATTGTGTGACAGGTCACGGAGAAGATCGGAAGAATATGTTTATGGTAGGTGATATCAAGCAGAGCATCTACCGCTTTCGTATGGCAAGACCGGATCTGTTCCTGAATAAATATAATACATATTCTGACCGGGAAGATGCAGAAGATCAGAAGATCCTGCTTTCGAATAATTTCCGAAGTGCAGGAAAGGTGATTGATACGATCAACCAGATCTTTGAACCGTTGATGTCAGAGAATCTGGGCGGGATCGATTATGATGAATCGGCAAAGCTGCATATCGGAAGACAGGACAAGAATAATATGGGGTATGGATCCGAGATCCTGATCGTAAGGAATGATTGCGCAGATCCGGAGAAATCCCAGCCGGAAGAGATACGGTCGTTAACAAATGTGGATATAGAGGCACGGATGATCGCAGATGAGATCTATGAGTTAGTGAAGGGTGATAAACCACTTTATATTCCGGATGGAGATAACGGAGAGACCAGAAGGGTTTCTTACCGGGATATTGCGGTATTGATGCGAAGTGTGAAGAAGAATGCGAAAGCCTTTGAGGAAGCATTTGCGGAGCGTGGGATTCCATTATTTGTAGAGAGCGAGAGTGGATATTTTGATGCGATCGAGATCAGTACCCTGCTTGATATGCTGGCGGTGATCGATAATTCCCATCAGGATTATGCACTTGCAGCAGTCCTTCGTTCACCGCTTGCAGGTGTAAAGGAACAGGAGCTTGCAGAGATTGTAGGTATCTATGACCGGGACTTCAAGGATCATGAGAAGAATCTGGCGCGGACGGCGAGTTTTTATCAGAAGGTCTGTTATTATGCAGAAAAGCCGGACTCAAAAGCTTCAGAGGAGCTTCGACAGTTTCTTCGTATGCTGGATAGCTGGAAGGCAGATAAAAACTATATGAGTATCAGTGAACTGCTTCATTCGATATTGGAGCAGACCGGATATTATTGGTTTGTTGGCGCGATGCAGTCGGGAAAACGAAGACAGGCAAATATCGATATGCTGATCCAGAAAGCGGATACCTATGAGGACAGCAGTTTTCGTGGATTGTTTAATTTCCTGCGTTACATGGACCGGCTGAAGACGAATGATCTGGATTTTGCAGAAGCGTCGGTGCTTGGAGATGATGACGATTCTGTTGTGATGATGACGATGCATAAGAGCAAGGGACTGGAATTTCCGGTTGTATTTGTCAGTGGACTGGCAAATCGTTTTTCGAATCTGGATGCCTTATCTCCGGTGACGGTAAATGCAGACAGCTATCTGGCAGGTTATGCGATTGACCGGAAGAACCGTGCGAAGAAGAAAACATTTGCAAGAGCGGCCATGCTCAGTGTCATGAATGCAGAGAAGCTGGCGGAGGAGATCCGTATCTTATATGTTGCCCTGTCAAGAGCAAAAGAGAAGTTATATATGACAGCGGCGGTAAAAGACCCCGGAGCGGAAAAGGCAGTCTTTGATTATCCGCTGCAGACTGATTTTCTTATTGAAGCGTCCGGACAGATGCGGATGGAGCTTCCATATATCACCAGAATGGAAGCCGGCTGTTTTATGGACTGGATCTTATCGGCGTTATCTATGCATATCGTATCAGAAGATACTGTATGCAGAAAGGATACTTATGCAACCTGGGTACTTGCAAAGACCGGCTATCAGAATCAGATACCTGCCGGGACAAATATAGATATGTCAGAAAAAAAAGCTGTACAGACAGAGGATGAACTGCAGTTATATGAAAAGTATAAGGAACTTTTAGATTATACCTACCCATATAAAACAGAGCAGGCAGTAAAAAATAAGATGTCCGTTACAGAGATCAAACGACTTGCACACCGCGGAGAGGAGAATCCGGGATCTGACCTGTATCAGCCGCCTGTGACAGAAGCAGAGATTACAATACCGGTGCTTCATTCCCGCATGAAGGAGGAGCCTGTAAAAGGAAATGAGATGGGTACTGTGATCCATAAGATCATGGAGCTTATTGATTTTACAAGAAACAGCATGGATGAGATCAGAGAGCAGATCCGGTCATTTTTTGATCATGGATATCTGGAAGAACGGTACAGAGAGCATGTTCGTGCAGATAAGATTTATAACATGGTCAACAGCCCACTCGGAATCCGTATGGCAGAAGCACAGAAGAACCATACCTTATACCGGGAGCAGCAGTTTTATATCGGCATGAAGCCGGAAGATATATCACCGGAGTATAAAGACAGCAAGGATATGGTCGTAGTTCAGGGAGTGATCGATGCCTATTTTCTGGAAGGAGATCAGGTGGTTTTAATGGACTACAAGACAGACCGGGTGGATCAGATATCGGATCTGGTCAGCCGTTATCATGTACAGCTTGATATGTATGCAAAGACGATACATCAGCTTACCGGAAGAATGGTAACAGAGAAGATCATCTATGCCTTTCATTTTGATGACAGTATCAACTTATAAACAGTAAAATGTCCGCGGACAATCATATAAAGAAGATGGCAGCCTGTTACTATGCAGAGTATTTTCAGGCTGCCTTTGGTATATTTATATTGTAAAGAGATTAGGGGCTTGGTATAATTAAAACCAAATGGAAAGAAGTATTTTGATAAATGACAGACCAGATAGAAACGATGGTGTGACAGATAAGAACCGGGAGAAGATAAAGAATGATAATAGCCAATAACTTAAAGAAAATTTACGGTAAAGATTTTGTGTCCGTAAACAATTTAAGCTTTCATATTAAGAAAGGTGAGATCGTCGGATTCGTAGGGCAGAATGGTGCGGGGAAGACAACAACGATCAAGATGCTGACCGGTATTTTAAAACCGACAGAGGGCAGCGTTCAGATCAATGGTCATGATATCCGGAAAGAGCCGCTTGAGGCAAAACAGTCGATTGGATATATTGCAGATAATCCTGATATCTTTTTACGGTTAACAGGACTGGAATATGTGAATTTCATTGCAGATATTTATGGTGTATCAGAGACTGACCGTAAGAAGCGGTTAGAGGAAATGGCTGGGCGTTTTGGTATGGAAGACAGCTTAAATAAACAAATGGTCAGCTATTCGCATGGTATGCGCCAGAAAATGATGGTAATAGGCGCATTAGTACATAAACCACCGGTCTGGATCTTAGATGAACCGATGACCGGATTGGATCCGAATGCGGCATATGAATTAAAGAAGATGATGCGGGAGCATGCGGATGAAGGTAACTGCGTATTTTTCTCAACGCATGTTCTGGAAGTTGCAGAGAAATTGTGTGATAATATCATCATGATCAAGAAAGGTCATGATATCTATCAGGGAACGCTGGATGATCTGGTTGTTGCACATAAGAATAAGTCACTGGAAGATATATTTATAGAAATGACACATGAGGAATAGAGTGCTTATGAAGAATTTTTTGTATTTGACCAGAGTGATGGCAAAGGATACAGAGATGACGATGCCGGACACCGGAGAAAAAGCGAAGGCATATAAGACACTTGGTTCACTTGCCATGTTCTGTATCATGGTTCCCTGTTGTCTGGTCGTTGGATTTATTGTATATATTATGACAGAAGCACTGATAGAAGCAGGAGGAATGACGGAAGGCGTAGAACTGATCATACAGTTGATGTCCGTATTTGGCATGATCTTTTCGGTGATGGTACTGTTTAATGTACTGTTTTTTTCATCGGATCTGGATCATCTGCTTCCGCTTCCGGTAAAGCCGGGTGAGATCGTAGCAGCCAAATTTGTAAATGCATATATTGCAGAGAGTGTTATGGAGTTTATGGTTTTATTCAGCGGCTTTGTAGGTTACTTCATAGCTGCCGGATTCAAGCCGGTATCTGTACTGACGGCATTAGTCGGAGTAGCGATGCTTCCGATCCTTCCACTTGTATATTGCGGAATTTTTGCCTTACTTTGTATGGCGTTTTTAAGCCGGATAAAACTGTTTCGGAATGTGGATGCCATGACAGGACTGGTAACCGTTATTTTCCTCGGACTCTTTTTATTATCGTTTATTCAGATGGACAGCATCAATATTAACAATTATATTGATGGTCTGATGAATCATAACAATATGTTTACAGCAATCATGGGAAAGATATTCTTTACGGTTCCTGTATTCTTAAAAGCACTTGAAACGAACAACATTGCATATTCCCTGCTGTTCATCCTGTTAAATGCGGTTATGGCAGGTCTGTTGTTTTTCCTTGGAAGCAAGCTGTATCTGCGTGGCGTATATCTGGTTTCATCTGTCGGAAAAGCAGAGAAGAAAGAAGATGTGGTTTCTGATGCAGCTTATGCGAAAAAAAGTATTCGCAAAGCATATTTTCTGAAGGAATGTAAGATACTATACCGGACACCGGCATATCGCAAATATTGTGTAATGGTAAATATTATATGGCCGGTTCTTGCGGTGGCATTGTTTGTTCTGCCTGCGACGAAGAACTTTATGACTTCATTTGAGAAGCTGCTTTCCAAAGGTTTTGTAGCATCCGATCTGATCGTATTATTGCTGGTACTGATCATTTCCTTCTTTGCAACAGCAATGAACAGTATTGCATCGACCTCGTTTACAAGAGAGGGAGATCATTTCAGCTTTATCAAATATGCACCGGTCAGCTATCGGACGCAGATTGGGATCAAGGCAGGTGTCAGTCTGGTATACAGCGGCATCACAGTTGCAGTAACGATCATTGTGTTGTGCATCTGTATGCATATCAATGTGCCTTCGGCCATTTACTTTATTGTGATCGGGTTCTTATCGGTTGTATGCTGCACCTATATCGGACTCTGGCTGGATGCAACACATCCGAAGCTGAACTGGGAAGATGAATACGGAGCGCTCAGGGGCAATCTGAATGCATTCTTTAATATGGCGATTGCTATTCTGGTATCCATGATCCTTTGTGGAGTCGGTTTTTGTTTATTTAAGTTTACAAAGATGGATTCTTTTATGATCTTTGCAATCTATCTGGTAATTCTCGGACTTGTGACATACAGGATCCGCAGAAGTGCCATTATATATATAAAAAAGAGTATAAGCAATGACTTATATGTTTAGGAGGCATAAAAATGAAAGATAAAAATGCATGGAACAGTTATGACAAGGAAGAACTTGCAAAGCTGGAAAAATTATGTAAATCCTACCGTGAATTCCTGGATACAGGAAAGACGGAGCGGGAATGTGTAAAAGAGATCGTAAAACAGGTAAAGAAAGCCGGATATGAAGATATTCAGGATGTGATCAAAGAAGGAAAGAAGCTGACAAAAGGTTCAAAGGTATATGCGGTATGGATGAATAAGACCGTAGCGCTGTTCAATATCGGTAAGAAGGATATCGAAAAGGGTATGAACATTCTTGGCGCACATATCGATTCCCCACGTATGGATATTAAACAGATTCCATTATACGAGAAAGAGGGATTTGCTTATCTGGATACGCATTATTATGGAGGAATCAAGAAGTATCAGTGGGTAACCTTACCACTTGCTATTCATGGTGTAGTTGCTAAGACAGACGGAGAAGTTGTAGAAGCAAACATTGGGGAAGACAAGAATGATCCGGTATTTTGTGTTACCGATCTGCTGATCCATCTTGCCGGTGCTCAGATGGAAAAAAAGGCAAATAAAGTTATCGAGGGAGAAGAACTGGATATTTTATTTGCGAGCAAGCCATTAAAGGGAAAAGAGAAAGAAGCCGTAAAGGAACAGGTGCTTGCACTTCTGAAGAAGAAATATGGAATAAAGGAAGAAGATTTCATTTCAGCAGAGCTTGAGATCGTTCCGGCAGGAAAGGCAAGAAACTGCGGAATTGATGAGAGTATGATCATGGCATACGGACAGGATGACAGGGTATGTGCATATACATCTATGGTTGCGATGCTGGAAGCAGAAGATGTAGAAAAGACGACCTGCTGTCTGTTGACAGATAAAGAGGAGATCGGAAGCGTGGGTGCAACCGGAATGCAGTCTCATTTCTTTGAGAATACAGTTGCTGAGATTATGAATGCGATGGGCTGTTATAATGAACTGGCCCTCAGAAGATGTCTGGCATCCTCCAGAATGTTATCCTCTGACGTATCTGCAGGTTATGATCCAACCTTTGCAAGTGCATTTGACAAGAAGAATGCGGCTATCTTTGGTGAAGGTATGGTATTTAACAAGTTTACAGGAGCAAGAGGCAAATCCGGTTCCAATGATGCAAATGCAGAGTATCTTGCAGCTATTCGTAAGGTAATGGATGATGCCGGAGTATACTATCAGACTGCAGAGCTTGGTAAAGTAGATGTTGGCGGTGGCGGTACGATCGCTTATATTTTATCATTATATGGAATGGAAGTTGTGGACTGTGGTGTGGCCGTATTAAACATGCATGCTCCATGGGAGATCACTTCCAAAGCAGATATTTATGAAACTAAAAAAGGATATGTAGCATTTTTATTAGGTGCATAAGAAAACTATGAAGCAGTTACATTCAAAAATCAGAATGATCATATTAATAGCAGTAGCCGTGATGATACTTTTTTCACCACGGCTTGCTGTGTTTGCACAGGAGAATTTTACATCAGATTACAGTCAGACCAAGTACACAGAAGATGACGGTTTTGAAAGTGGGGAAGCAAACTGCATCAGCCAGTCTGCCAGTGGATACATATGGGTCGGCACGGACAGCGGACTGTACCGTTATGATGGAAGTCAGTTTCGGAAATTTTCACTGGGAGAAGACAGCGACAGCAGTTCCTATATGATCAACAGTATTCTTGCGGCATCGAATGGGGATCTGTATGTAGGAACGGAAAACTATGGCTTATTTATTTACAAAGACGGATGCTTTAATCGTATATCGAATTCAACAGAGGATGAGATTACGACCGTCCGTGGACTGTATGAAGACGAAGAAGGAAAAATATGGCTTGCTACTTCATCCGGTATTTATTATTACGAATCCGGTGAAATGACGCTGGTTGCGGATGATGATGTTGTTGCACCGGATGTAACAGCGATCAGTGGATATCGTTCTTATGTATATGCGATCGTGAATAACGATACGATCGTAAATATCAAGGATGATCAGATCGTAAGCAAGATCAGTAAGATGGAATACACAGAAGAAGATCTGAACAGTCTTTTTGTAGATGAGAATGGGGAACGGTATATTGGTACGGTAGGTCATACAATTATACATCTTACGACGAACAAAGATTTTGAATTATTATCAACAGCGGCACTGAGTGGTATCAATAAGATCCAGCGGATTGATAATAAATTGTGGGTTCTTGCGGATGATGGTGTTGGTTATATCAACAAAAATAAAAAAATGAAGTATGTTACCGGTCTGGAATTTAATGAGTCGATGAGTGACATAATCCAGGATTTTGAAGGGAACTACTGGATGACCTCATATCGAAAAGGACTGATGCTGTTATCCAGAAGCAAATTCCAGAATGGAAGCATGAAATATGGTCTGGATGAGACAATCGTCAACTGCATTACGGAGTATTGCGGAAAGTTATATATCGGTACAGATGATGGCCTGCGGATCATAAATGCAGACGGAACTCTTGACCGTGACTCTGATCTTGTCACAATGTTAAATGGAAAAAGTATCCGTGATTTCTGTGTGGATTCAAAGAATAATCTGTGGATCTGTTCCTACCGAATTTATGGTGTTATCAAGGTGAACAGTAAGGGTAAATACAAATTCTATAATAAGAGTGGCGCGTTGTTGACCAGTAATGCTGTCAACTGTATCATTGAATTAAAGGATGGTAGTATGGCGATCGGAACCGAGAGCGGTATTTCCATATTGAAGGATGAACAGGTAACAGTCAGCTACGGCCGATTTTCCGGTATGGAAAATGCAGATATCATATCCCTGTATCAGGCGGAGGATGGAACCTTATATGCAGGGTCCAATGGTTCCGGTCTTTATACGATAGACATGGAATCTAATCTGAAAAAGATATCTATGTCAGAGGGACTGAATTCGAATGTTGTTTCTTCCATTGTTGGTGGAAGCAATGGTATCTGGATCGGAACAGATAATGGACTTTATTATCAGGAGGGCGTGATCCGTCAGATCAGTGCAGTTGATCCATCGAATTCTGTGGCAAATCTGATACTGGATCAGGCAGGAGACCTCTGGATCTTCGGTTCCCGTGGCATCCAGAAATATTACGAAGGAGATCTGTTGAGCTCGGCAGATCCGAAATGCGAGATATATACGAAAAATGATGGACTGATCTCTGATATTACGGATAATTCAACGAATTATATCAGTGAAGATGGAGTCGTCTATGTTTGTTGTGATACCGGCTTCAGTATGCTGGATCAGAATCAGGTATTTACAAATGAAGTTCCACCGAAGGTACGGATAGCTTCTGTTACGATAGATGATAAAGAGTATGCGTTCTCGGATCTGGATGGTAAGATGACCGTTCCGGGTGATACGAACCGAATCGTGATCAAGTTCTCTGTTCTGAGTTATGTAAATCGTGGGGATATTCAGGTAAAATATTATCTTGATGGATTTGACGATAAAGATCGTGTTGTTTCGGGTACGGATAATCTGGAAGCAGAGTATACAAATCTGGAGGGCGGAAATTATACATTTGTGCTTTCGGCAGAGAATTCTGATGGTGTTGCCTGTGAAGAACCGCTGTCTTTTGTTATTGTAAAACAGTTGAAATTCTGGGAGACTCCATTTTCCAGAGTTCTGATTGTGGTATTGATCATAGCAATCTGCGTGGCAGTGATATTTGTAGCCCGGTATGTGATGCATCTGCTTGGCAAAAAGACGGAGCAGGTAGAAGAACTCAGCAAGAAAAATGAACAGGCAGAGCGTTCTAACCGTGCAAAGAACGATTATGTGAACTATCTGAATCATGAGATCCGTGTACCGTTAAATTCGATCCTTGCGATCAGCGAGATGCTTTTGCGGAATGATGAGGCAAAAACGGAAGAAGAGGTAAAACAGTTATCCACGGTATATGGTTCCAGCTACGAGATCCTTGGTATAATTGATGGAATTTCCAGATTATCGAATTTACAGGATGGAACACTGGAATTGCAGGAGAAGGAATATGCGGTTTCAGATATGATCGAGGAGCTTGCGGTTCAGTTTAAGGAAATGATCAACCGGGATCTGGTTGCCTTAAAGGTAAGCATTGAGGATGATATACCAAATGGTCTGATCGGCGATCGTGATAAGGTGAAGGAGATCCTGATGAATCTGTATCAGAGGGCGGCAAAGACAACCAAAGAAGGTTCGATCAGCATTGAAGTGGATTGGAGAAAGATCGCTCCGGAAGAGTGCGACAGACCGGACAGCATTTATCTGGATATCGTGATATCAGATACCGGAACCGGAGTAAAGGAAGAACGTCTGGACAGTTTCTTTGATCTGGACGATTCTTATGACAGAACTGATATCGGTAATTTTGATATCAGTATCGGACTGGCAATCGCAAGACAGTTGATCGAGAGTATGGGTGGAACCCCGGAGGTTGACAGTACCTATGGAGCAGGAACCACGATACGCTTTTCCATTATACAGCAGGTATTTGATTACAGCTATGTTAATTATAATGTAAGCAAACGACGGGAGCAGGCATTCCGTAATTCGAATTCAAGAATCTGGCTTCCGGATGTCAGGATCCTTCTTGTGGACGATTCTGATGTCAGTATACAGATCCAGAAGGTTATATTTGATTCCTATGAGCTGATCTGTGATACTGCTTCATCCGGATTCGAAGCGATTGACAAGGTTATGGTAACTCCATATGATATGATCTTCATTGATACAGTCATGCCGGTTATGGATGGTGCAGATACCGTCCGTGAGATCCGGAGCCTGGATGGAGAAGAATACAAACGGGTTCCGATCATTGCACTTTCAGAAAACAATATAGACAGCAGCAGAGATGAGATCATAAAGCAGGGCTTCAGTGACGTACTTGTAAAACCATTGGAAATGGATGGAATCGAAGGGATTTTCCGTCTGTTCCTTCCGGAGGACAAGATCAAGGAAAAGACAAGCAATATCAGACAGTATATCAGCGAATCCAGATTTAAGGATGATGTTTATATTCTGGAGAACAGTATTGTAGTTGAAAATGCATTGAAGATGATCGGAGGCAATTTTGATACCTTTAACCGTTTTATTGCGGCATTCAAGGAAGACTATGAGCCGGATGTAGATCGTCTGGAAGAATATATTGATGATGATGTCAGACGGTATCGGAATATCATTCATGATATCAAGAGCAGCAGTGGAAATATCGGCGCATACAGCATCGAACGGAAAGCAGCAAATCTGGAGTCGGCGATCAATATAGGAAATATGCAGTATGCAAAGGAAAATACGCATGAATTTGTATCCATGCTGAAGCGTATGTTTAAGGATATCGGACTATATCTGGCGAAGATCAATCCGGTTGAACAGCAGGAAAAGACAGTCAGGGATGCAGTGGATCGTGGACAGCTCAAAGATATGCGTACATTTTTACGGGATGCCGATGTTGGAGCTGTAAAAGAAATACTGGCAGAAATCGACCGATACGAGTATAATGATGCTGATATTGAGTTCTTAAATGCACTGAAGATGACGGTGGATGCCATGGATTATGAAGGGGCAAGTGAGATTATCGATCAGTATCTGAACAGTAAGTAAAATACCATTGTGCCATGCATGGAGCCATGTATGACACAGGGATATGACACATAAAAAGAAAGAAAGAAGGATAAAAACATGAGAGTAGCGATCATTATGGGATCAACAAGTGACCTGCCAAAGGTTGAGCCTGCAATCGGCATTTTAAAGGAGTATGGAGTAGCAGTTGATGTAAGATGTCTGTCTGCACACAGAGCACATGCAGGACTTTCAGAGTTTATTGAAGAAGCAAATAATAATGGAACACAGGTTATCATTACTGCCGCAGGTATGGCAGCAGCACTTCCGGGTGTTGTAGCAAGCCAGACAGTGATCCCGGTTATCGGAGTACCAATTTCCGGTTCTGTATTAGATGGAATGGATGCACTTCTTTCTATCGTTCAGATGCCATCCGGTATCCCTGTAGCAACTGTAGCAATAAACGGAAGCAAGAATGCAGCATATCTGGCACTTCAGATCATAGGAAACAGCAATGCAGAAGTAAGAAAGAAACTTTTGGCAGAGCGTGAGTCCATGGAAGCTGCAGCCATGAAGGCGAATGCAGAGGTAATTGCAAAATATAACTAATTTTTATGTATTATAAAAATGATGATTTCCGATATGGATCTATGATCTGTATGGGAAAAACATAAGAAAAGCAGGAGAAAAAATGATGATAAATTCAGGTTCTCCTGCTTTACTTTTTACCTTGTAAATGGTATTGTAAATGGCGGATGGTATTCGAAAGAAACTATACCTGATTGTACACCACAGATAGAACAGGCGATAGCAGGTGATCATATGAGGATTGGATTTATCGGTGCAGGCAAAGTAGGCTTTACACTTGGAAAGTATCTTGAACAGAAGCTGAATAAAGAAGAGATACAAAAGAACCTTCCGGAGACAGTAACCGTATCCGGATATTACAGCAGACAGGTGGAGAGTGCAAAAGAAGCTGCAGCATTTACCAATACCGAAGCATTTGATGATTTGAAGAAGATCGTTTGCGCAAGTGACGTCCTGATGCTTACCGTTCCGGATGGAAGGATAGAAGCAGTATGGGACAGCATAAAAGCCTTTGATATCAAGGGCAAACTGATCTGTCATTGTAGTGGTGCGATGACATCTAATATTTTTTCAGGTGTAACAGAGGCAGGAGCCTTTGGTTATTCGATTCATCCTATGTATGCAATCAGTTCAACGACAAAATCCTACAGGGAAATGCAGAAATGTTTTTTTACCGTGGAAGGTGCTGAAGAGTGGGGAAATAAACTTTGCCGCTTTATTCGTCTTTTAGGAAATGACTGTGTACTTCTCTCAACAGAAAATAAAACAAAATATCATGCGGCTGCAGTATTTGCCAGCAATCTGGTGAATGGTCTGTATGGATCGGCAGTTTCATTACTGGAAGACTGCGGATTTGAAGAGAAACAGGCAGAGCAGGCACTTGTTCCGTTATTTATGGGAAATGCATCGCATATAGCAGAAGATGGCCCAGTGGCAGGTCTGACCGGACCAATCGAGAGAAATGACACAACGACAGTAAAGAAACATCTGAATGTTCTTGATGCAAATGAGAAACATATTTATATCAGCGTATCAGGAGCTGTACTTGCTTTAGCAGAGCAGAAATATCCCAACCGTGATTATTCTGAGATGAAGAAAATTCTTTCAGGACAGGAATGAGAAATGGGAATACTGCAATGCCGGGAACGATGGCAGGGAAAGCAGTAAGTTATGGCAATGCTGGATTTTGAAATGAACAAAAAATGAAATGATTTCAGAATAGGAGAATAAGACGTATGAAGAACACAACAACATCAATTATGCAGATGAAGAATTCCGGGCATAAGATTTCTATGCTGACAGCGTATGATTATACGACAGCAAGATTATTGGATGAAGCAGGAGTCAACACGATTCTTGTCGGTGATTCCCTCGGAAATGTAATCCTTGGATATGAGGATACGATCTCTGTAACCGTAGAAGACATGATCCATCATAGCGCAGCCGTTGCAAGAGGAGCCAAGAATGCACTGGTTGTAACCGATCTTCCATTTATGTCCTATCAGACCAGTGTATATGACGCAGTCGTAAATGCAGGTCGTCTGATGAAGGAAGGCAGAGCCGGAGCTGTAAAGTTAGAAGGTGGTAAAGAAGTCTGTCCACAGATTAAAGCAATCGTATCAGCAGGAATCCCTGTTGTTGCACATCTGGGACTGACTCCGCAGTCGATCAATACTTTTGGTGGCTTTAAGGTTCAGGGTAAGACAGAAGCAGCAGCTAAGAAGCTGATCGAGGATGCCAAGGCAGTAGAAGAAGCAGGTGCGTTTTTACTGGTGCTGGAGTGTGTCCCTGCAAAGCTTGCAAAGCTTGTAACAGAGAGCATCAACATTCCTACGATCGGAATCGGAGCAGGAGCAGGATGCGACGGACAGGTTCTTGTAATTTACGATATGCTTGGCATGTTCAGTGATTTCAAGCCGAAGTTTGTAAAGCATTTTGCTAATGCAGGAGACGTGATTCGTGAAGCAGTAAAGACTTATATAGCAGAGATTGACGATGGAACATTTCCGGCAGAAGAACACTGCTACAAAATTGATGATGAAGTAATCGATAAATTATACTAAGAGATAGAAGCTGCCTGAACCGGTAAAAACCGGGAGACAGGATCAGGAAAGGACTGGAAATCAGAAATGAAGATTTTAAAAACAGTAGATGAAGTAAGAAGTCAGGTTAAGGCATGGAAGAAAGAAGGCTTAAGTGTTGGACTTGTACCAACAATGGGATATCTCCATGAGGGACATCAGAGTCTGATCAGGAAATCCGTAGAACAGAATGACAGAACCGTTGTATCTGTATTTGTCAATCCGATGCAGTTTGGACCAACAGAGGATCTGGAGAGTTATCCAAGAGATCTTGATGCAGATGCAAAGTTATGCGAGACAACAGGTGCAGATGTGATTTTTCATCCGGAACCGGAAGAAATGTATAAGCCGGGATTTTGTTCTTATGTCAATATGACAGGGCTTCCGGATGCATTATGCGGACTGACTCGTCCGGTACATTTCAAAGGTGTATGTACAGTTGTAAATAAATTGTTCAATATCGTTCAGCCGGATCGTGCTTATTTTGGTCAGAAGGATGCACAGCAGCTTGCGATCATCATGCGTATGGTTACAGATCTGAACATGGATATTGAGATTGTTGGATGTCCGATCATCCGTGAGGCAGATGGTCTTGCCAAGAGTTCCAGAAATATTTATCTGAAGCCGGAAGAACGTCAGGCAGCAGTTGTACTGAGCAAGTCAGTTAAGCTTGGACAGAAAATGATCGAAGATGGTGAGCGAGATGCGAAGAAGATTGTAGCAGCAATGAAAGACCTGATCGGATCAGAGCCACTTGCAGATATTGATTATGTTGAGATGGTGGATATGGATACCATGAAGTCAATCGATATAGTAGAGGGACATGTCCTTTGTGCTATGGCAGTCAGATTTGGCAAGGCAAGATTGATCGATAACTTTATCCTTGATATGAACAAATAACAGCCGGATCAGCATTCGTTCCGGACAGAATGATTTTCAATGATACGATGCAGAATGGAGAAAATGATGTTAAAGAATAAGACCGTTGTTTTAGGTGTAACAGGAAGTATAGCAGCATATAAGATGGCAAATGTTGCCAGTATGCTTGTAAAACTGCATGCAGATGTAAATGTCATCATGACAGAAAATGCGACCAATTTTATCAATCCGATCACATTTGAGACCTTAACAGGAAATAAGTGTCTGGTGGATACCTTTGACCGTAATTTTCAGTTTAACGTAGAACACGTTGCACTTGCAAAACGGGCAGATATCTTTATGGTTGCTCCTGCATCGGCAAATATTATTGGGAAGATTGCAGGCGGCATTGCAGATGATATGTTGAGTACTACGATCATGGCAGCAAAATGTCCGAAACTGATCGCACCTGCAATGAACACGAATATGTTAGAGAATCCGATCGTTCAGGATAACATCAGGAAATTACAGTCCTACGGCTATGAGATCATAGAGTCGGCAAGCGGATACCTTGCCTGTGGAGATACAGGCAAGGGGAAGCTTCCGAATGAACAGTTGTTAGTTGATTATATATTAAAGTATATTGCAGCAGAGAAGGATATGCAGGGAATAAAAGTACTTGTTACCGCAGGTCCTACGATGGAAGCAATCGACCCAGTTCGCTTTATTTCCAACCATTCAACCGGTAAAATGGGATATGCGATCGCCAGACAGGCGATGCTTCGTGGGGCGGATGTGACACTTGTAACAGGAAAGGTAGCGATCACGCCGCCAGAATTCGTAACAGTAGTGCCGGTTACCTCTGCACAGGATATGTATGAAGCAGTAACGGCTGCCAGTGCAGATCAGGATATCATTATCAAGGCTGCCGCCGTTGCAGATTACAAACCGGCAGAAGTATCAGATAACAAGATCAAGAAATCGGATGCTGATATGAGCATTCCACTTACAAGAACAAAAGATATTCTTGCATTCCTTGGAATGCAGAGAGAAGAGGCAAGAAAGACAGATGGGGACAGCAGACTTGCCAGACAGATTATATGCGGATTTTCGATGGAGACACAGAATCTGCTGGAGAATTCCAGAAAGAAACTGGAAAAGAAGAAGATCGATATAGTCGCAGCAAATAACTTAAAGACAGCGGGAGCTGGATTTGGAACAGATACCAATGTGCTGACATTGATCACACAGGATGAAGATATTGAATTGCCACAGATGAGTAAAGAGGAGTGTGCAGACAGACTTCTTACCCAGTTAATAAAAATGAGGAAATAATATTAACCTGGAGGCTGGCGTTGAGCATAGAAAATAAGAAAAAGCTGCGGGTGTTATGCCTGGTGCTATTCATTTTATACAGTATATCCATTGTTTATTTCCTGATATTCAGCGATATGTTTGGAAGGGGACATGGATATGAAGAGATGCGGTACAATCTGACACCGTTTCTCGAGATTAAGCGTTTCGTAAAGTACAGAAGTTATATGACGAACACAAGCGTGATGTTGAATCTGGTTGGAAATGTTCTTGCTTTTGTACCATTTGGAATGTTGATCCGTTGGGTCAGAGGTAAAAAGACCGGATTTTTTACAGCGACTCTGGCGGCATTTGCGTTTTCGTTAAGTATTGAACTGGTACAGTTGATAACAAAACTTGGGGTGTTTGATGTTGATGATATTATCATGAATACCTTTGGCGGCATGCTTGGATATATCATATATTATATTCTGGCACGATTTGACAGAAAAAGGAGAAAAAAGATTGAAAAACAGTGATTTCAGGGTTTCTCCACCCGGAAGTTCAGGAGATACGATCATTTCATATATATTGGGAATTTTGGGCGGAATCTTTATAATACTTTCCGTGATCAAATCCATTATATCAAGAGGTACGGTAGAACGTATCTATGGGGTATTGATGATCAGTGCATTTTTGATGGCATTTACCGGAATTGTATTCGGCGTGATCGGGTATCATGCAGAAGAAGGTGGGGTTACATCTAAGAAAATGGCGGTTTATCTGAATATCATAGTTTTTATTATATCAGGCATCTTTTTTATGAAGGGAATATAAGAGTGTGGATGAGAGACTGAAGAAACAACTGGATTTTATACTGGAGGTTGACAAGAGCAAATTTGTAGTCAGACAGACGTATCTGACAGATGGAATCAGAAAAGAAGATGATGCAGAACATTCCTGGCATATTGCACTTATGGCAATCTTACTGGCGGAATATTCAAATGAACCGGTTGACGTATTAAGAGTGGTTTCCATGCTGCTGGTTCATGATCTGATCGAGATAGATGCAGGTGATACATATGCATATGATAAAAATGCAAATGCAACAAAAAGAGAACGGGAATTAAAGGCTGCTGACCGGATATTTAATATCCTGCCGGAAGATCAGGCGAAGAAGCTTCGTGGACTCTGGGATGAATTTGAGGAGTATCAGACGCCGGAAGCCAAATTTGCACATGTAATGGATAATCTGGCGCCGGTTATGTTAAGTGATGCCGTTGGAGGAAAAAGCTGGAAAGAGCATGGCGTTTTCGAGAACCAGGTGTATGGTAGAAACAAGCGGACACCAGAGGGATCAGAGACGTTATATCAGGTGATTGATGAGGTGTTCCGGAAGAACATTCAACTTGGAAACATAAAGGGAGACAATAAATGACATATTATAAGGATATAACAGCAGAATATGAAGATATCGAAGATCGTTACGAACTGATGGTTGAGCGGATCCGTTCGATCACAAAAGAAGAAACAGTGGACATGCGGTATCGGGATTATTTTGTAAGAACTGGAGAATTTTTACTGCAGTTAGATAAAGTGATCGAAAAGGTAAAAAGTGGGATGTCCATTTCGGAGAGCTGTACAGCGGGAGAATTACAGCAGATAAATGCAGCACTTTATCAGGATGTTATGCCTGAAAATTACGAAACGAGTTATTGCAACTATGAATACACCAGACAGATGTTTGGTGAGAAAATAGCAGAGGACGAGATTGAAGACATAGACAAGCGGGAATATTTATTTGCTGACTATCTGACATTTCTTTGTTATGAATTCCATGGACTGATCGCGGCAGCATTTGAAGGAAGAGTTGTAGACCTTACTGTATGGTTTGAATTGTTTGTGGAGGTATATGGGATCTTTGAGGATTTTCCATCTGTTAAAGCAGTAAAAGATGCCATTTATTATTTTGAACATGATTATGCGGAGTTCTTCATGGATTATCGTGTGCGTGAGAAGATGGATCCGATTCTTTCCTTTGCGACAGATATTGTCATGGAATGTGAAGACGGAGATAACAGCTATTTATATGAATATGGCGAATACATCGGAAAGAATGAATTGGAAACGGAAGCGTTTCTTCGCAGGATGTCATCAGAAAAAGTGGCGTCGATTGCCCGGACTTATACAGAAGGGTTTCGACAGGGCTTTGTAGCGGCCGGAATTGATATGTCAAAAAAGAAGCATGTAAATATCCGGTATTCGATTGGTATGGAGCGCATCGTAAAAGCTGCAATCCTCCAGTTCCGTGATATGGGGCTGGAACCGTTATGCTTCCGTTATGATACCAACCGGATCAATCGGATCAGAATGAACCGGATTGGTTATGTAGGTACTCCGGTAAATAAGCAGATGGATTACGATCATCAGATGGATCAGGCGTTATTCCTTGATCGTAAGCTGATGGAACGAAAGTTAGAGATAATGCGTGGCGCTTATGAGAAATACAGATATGAGGCGTCTGTATATGCAGGACCGGCGTGTATCGAGATCTTTGGTGAGACACCGTTTGAACCGGTAAGCAAGCCGGGACAGCTTACGCTTAGCAAGAAGCAGCAGGAGCTTGGTGTGGAATATACCAATGAACTGTCACAGATCGTGAATGAATATATACCGGGGGATGAGTACAGCTTTACGATCATCGCATATCCAATGCCGGAGATCGGAGATGATTATGAAGAAATATTTGAACAGATCATCCGGATCAACAATCTGGAAAGTGATGTATACCGTCCGGTTCACCAGATGATCATCGATGAGCTGGATCAGGCAGAATGGGTACATGTGATTGGACAGAATGGTAATCAGACTGATATGAAGGTATCGATGCATGTGTTAGAGCGCCCGGAGACAGAGACAAATTTTGAGAACTGTCTGGCGGATGTGAATATTCCTCTTGGCGAGGTTTTTACATCGCCGAAGCTTACCGGAACGCATGGAGTTTTAAATGTGAGTGAGGTCTATCTGAATGATCTGAAATATGTTGATCTCAAGCTGACCTTTGAAGATGGAAAGATCAAAACTTACACCTGTAAGAACTTTGACAGAGAAGAAGATAATGTAAAATTTGTAAAGGATAATCTTTTGGGCGGACGGGATACACTGCCGATCGGAGAGTTTGCGATCGGAACGAATACGACCGCATATGTACTTGCAAATAAATATAACATGGTATATAAATTGCCGATACTGATCGTAGAGAAGATGGGACCGCATTTTGCAGTCGGTGATACCTGCTATAGCTGGAGCGAAGAAAATATCCTTCATAATCCGGACGGCAAGGAAATCGTTGCAAAGGATAATGAGTGCTCGATCCTTCGAAAGACGGATATCAGCAAGGCGTATTTCAACTGCCATACCGATATTACGATACCATATGATGAGATCGGAGGCATTTATTCGGTTCATGCAGATGGAACCAAAGTTGCCATTATCGAAAATGGCAGATTTGTTCTTCCGGGAACAGAGATGTTAAATGAGCCGTTTAAAGAGGCAAAATAAAAAATAAACCATATAAATGAGAGTGGATTCATCATCCTGAACATGGGAGAGAAACTATCATTTATATGGTTTATTTTATTTCACAGCGTTTATCTGTGCTTTTATAAAGAAGTTAGTATTCGTATCGTATTTTATTATTTTAAAACAGACATTCGCTTATATCGTTTATTTGAATACAGTGCGCTGTCTGCCTGGCTTAACAGATCCTCAATCTTGATATTCGGATCGCAGGAAAATTCCGATACACCGACACTCATTTCGATATAATATGGTTTGCCACAGGTTTCATTTAATTCATTGGACAATTCCTGAATCCTTGCCTGTACAGTCTTAGGAAAATCAGGATCATCAATGAAAGCAAAACATACAAACTCATCACCGCCGATTCGACCGACAATGTCACTCGCCCGGAAACTTGTCATCAGGATATTTGCAATATTCTTTAAAGCAAAATCTCCATCGTTGTGTCCGAATTTATCGTTTACGATCTTTAAGCTATCCATGTCTGCAAACAGTAGCATTGCCTTACGTCCATGATTGGCAGGTTTATTGATCAGGTATTCTACTTTTTCCATTAATCCACGTCTGTTATTGACGCCGGTCAGTTCATCGGAGGTAGACAGGTGATTTAACAGCTCATTTTTTTCATGGATCTCATTTAAGGACATTACTAATTGTTCTTTTGTCTGGATCTGTTCTTTTAAAAGTGATAAATATTTAAAAGAAGCCCCAAGATGAAGAGAAGTTGTATAAATGTGTCCAAAGTGATCTACATCTGTATTACATACAAACAGACCATGATGTTGTTCATTTGTAAAAATAGGAACAATAACAGCGGTAAATCTATCTTCAAACCCGGTATATTCATTGTCAAAGATATCGGTAGATGCAATACGACGTGTTTCACCTGATAAAACAGCTGTATGTTTTGGATTGTAAAAAGCTTGAAGATACAAAGTATCCGGCGTTTTCCAGCTTCCGTCCGGTTGAATGGCGACGGGTTCATCATACGCATATAAATAAGATGCTGCAAATCCAAGGTCTTTTAATTTAGCAAGCATAGATGAAAAGGTTTTTGCTGTATCGGTTCCATATGTAAGAGTATCTCTTGTAATATAGATTGAAGACCATGATCCCGTTTTGCTGTCATGTTCCTGTTGGTACAAAGAAGTTGACAAAAACTGTGCGATAGCACTTGTAATATGAGAATTTAGCCGATAGTATTCAGACCGTTTATCCGGATCGTTGATTAATGCTATGATGACACCGGAAAAACAACGGAATGAAAATGCAATATTGGTTACTGAAAAGAAACTTGTGACAGGAGATGACAATAATGACATCAGTTTGTCTACAATCAGATTCTTTGGATATGGTTTTGCCTTTGGTAAAACAGCAATTTCTATTATATCCTTCCAGATGCTGTTGATCTGATCAAGAACAATCGTACCAAAAAAGCTGTTTTTAATGTTGCCTAAAATAGAATCATCACAGTATTCCAGAATATCTGTTACAGTAGAGGAATTGTCAATCGGCATATGTTCGGTATTTTCATGCAGACTGCACCCACATGATAATCGTTTTACAAAGTGGGAATCCAAGACAGAAGAACAGAATTCGCCTGCCTTAATATCCTGAATGATCTTGCCAACGGCACGATAGCCCAATGCAGGGGTGTTCGCGTTTACGGTTGTAAGGGGTGGAACCATAGTTACGGAACCGGGAGAGTTGTCAAAACCGATTACACTGATATCAGCTCCGATTCGGATGTTACGGCTTTTCAATTCCTGATAGCCGCCGATAGCCATCTGATCGTTAGAGAAAATAATTGCATCAGCATCCGGATTATCATCAAGCAGTTTGCCGACAATCTCACGACTGTATTCAGAATAATCACCGTATACGATCATATCTTCGGTGATCGGTATGTTGTGAGCTTTCATTGTAGTTCGGTATACATTCAAACGTTCCAGAGCATCTTCATTTGTCTTTCTTCCGGCAACAAAACAGATATGCTTTCGGTTGTGATGAATAATCAGATGTTCGATGGCATCTCGAAGACCGGCAGTACTGTCGGTCTGTAAACAAGGATAACCTGAAACCTTAGATTCCAGAGTAAGGATCGGAATATCTTTAAAAGTATCCAAAAATGCTTCAATACTTTTTTGTGATATAAAAGATGCGATCGTGCCAACGGACACGATCAGGGCATCCAGATTTTCTTTTTTAGCATAATAAAAAACAGAGTTGTACTGATAATCATAAATTTCGTTTTCAGGATCGTTAAATGAAGCATTTAAAAACATGCCCGGAAAGACGATAAGATTCACGTCTAGCTCTTTCGCTGCGTATTCAGCTCCTTTACATATTTCATTTGCATATTCATTGTCGAGATGACATATGAATAATCCGATGTTTAATCTATTATTTGTCATACAACTACCTCTTGTTAACGAAAAAAACAGTTACTCTGCATATAACGTTATATTACCATAAATGGGAATCATTATCAAATTATATTTGATATTTATATAGTATTTTTCAAAAAAAAGAAACACGCTTTGCTGACAAATAAAATTGTGCCGAACAGAGACCTGTTTTGGGCTGGTATATTTGTGAGAATGGCTTCTTTACAAACAGAAATTAATCCCGTATAATTTATAAGAATCAATTGGCATGAAAATGCACTTTATAATGGATAAAACAGGAGGATTTTACAATGGATTACAAGAATGCCGGCGTTGATATTGAGGCAGGATATAAGTCAGTAGAACTTATGAAGAAGCACATCAAGACAACCATGAGACCAGAGGTATTAGGTGGTATCGGAGGTTTTGCTGGTGCGTTCAGTCTTGCAAAGATCAAAGAGATGAAAGAGCCTGTATTACTGTCTGGAACAGATGGATGCGGTACAAAAGTACAGCTTGCATATATCATGGATAAGCACGATACGATCGGAATCGATGCTGTGGCTATGTGTGTGAATGATATTGCATGTTCTGGTGGAGAACCTCTTTTCTTCCTGGATTATATAGCATGTGGTAAGAATTATCCGGAAAAGATCGCTACGATCGTAAGTGGTGTTGCAGAAGGCTGTAACCAGTCCGGCGCAGCTTTAGTTGGCGGCGAGACAGCAGAGCATCCGGGACTTATGCCGGAGAATGAGTATGACCTTGCAGGATTTGCTGTTGGTGTCGTAGAGAAGGATGAACTTATCACAGGAGAGAATATCAAAGCCGGAGATACATTGATCGGTATCGCTTCAAGCGGTGTACACAGCAATGGTTTTTCACTGGTTCGTAAAGTATTTGAGATGACAAAGGAATCTCTGGATACATATTATGATGAACTTGGAACAACACTTGGCGAAGCACTTCTTGCTCCGACAAGAATTTATGTAAAAGCATTAAAGGCAGTAAAGGATGCCGGTGTAATGATTAAGGGTTGCAGCCATATCACAGGCGGCGGTTTCTATGAGAACATTCCAAGAATGCTTCCGGACGGAGCTCGTGCGCAGGTGAAGAAGGACTCATATGAAGTGCCTGCTATATTCAAGCTCCTTGCAAAGAAGGGCGATATAGATGAGCATATGATGTACAATACATATAACATGGGAGTTGGTATGTGCCTTGCAATAGATCCTACAGATGCAGATAAGACAATAGCAGCTATAGAGAGTGCCGGAGACAAGGCATTTGTTCTCGGTACAGTAGTAGCCGGTGAAAAGGGAGTAGATTTATGCTAAGAATAGCAGTTCTGGTTTCCGGTGGCGGTACGAACTTACAGGCGATCATTGATGCAATCGCAGCAGGAAAGATCACAGACACCGAGATTGCAGCAGTTATCAGTAATAATAGAAATGCCTATGCACTGGAACGTGCAAAACAGGCAGGTATAAAAGATATCGTAGTATCACCAAAGGATTTTGAAACAAGAGATGTATTTAATGAGAACCTGTTGAAGATTTTACAGGAAGTGAATCCGGATCTGATCGTACTTGCGGGATACCTTGTAGTTATTCCGGAGATTGTGATTGATGCATTTGAGAACCGGATTATCAATATCCATCCTTCTCTGATTCCTGCTTTTTGTGGTACAGGCTATTATGGACTCAAGGTTCATGAGGCAGCGTTAAAAAGAGGTGTAAAAGTAGTAGGTGCTACGGTACATTTTGTAGATAAAGGAACCGATACCGGTCCGATCATTATGCAGAAAGCGGTTGCGGTACAAAACGGAGATACTCCGAAGGTGCTTCAGCAGAGAGTCATGGAGCAGGCAGAGTGGAATATTCTACCTGCTGCTATTGATAAGATTGCACATGGAAAGGTTCGGATCGAAGACGGCATAACAGTTGTAGAAGACTGACAGGAGGAAAACAAATGAAGATTTTAGTTGTAGGTGGCGGCGGAAGAGAGCATGCTATTATTACAAGTATTGCAAAGAGCAGTAAAGTAACAAAAATCTATTGTGCACCGGGAAATGCAGGTATTGCAGAATTGGCAGAATGTGTGGATATCGGTGTTATGGAATTTGATAAACTGGTTGATTTCGCAAAGAAGGAAGCAGTTGATCTTGCAGTTGTAGCTCCGGATGACCCGTTGGTTGCCGGTGCAGTTGATGCATTTGAAGCAGCGGGCATCCGTGCATTCGGTCCTCGAGCAAATGCAGCGATCATCGAAGGTTCAAAGGCATTTTCCAAGGATCTTATGAAAAAATACAATATACCTACAGCCGCATATGAGAATTTTACAGATGCAGAATCAGCACTTGCATATCTTGAAACGGCAAGCTTCCCGATCGTATTAAAAGCAGATGGACTGGCACTTGGTAAAGGTGTTCTGATCTGTAAGGATCTGGAAGAAGCAAAAGCCGGTGTAAAAGAGATCATGCTGGATAAGCATTTTGGAAATGCGGGAAATACTATGGTTATCGAGGAATTCATGACAGGACGTGAGGTGTCTGTTCTTGCGTTCTGTGATGGTACAACGATCAAACCTATGACATCCGCACAGGATCATAAGCGTGCACAGGACGGTGATCAAGGATTGAATACCGGTGGAATGGGAACATTTTCACCAAGCCCATTCTATACAGATGAGATCGCAGATTATTGCATGGAGAATATATACAAGCCTACAATGGCAGCCATGAAGGCAGAGAAAAGAGAATTCAAGGGTGTATTATTCTGCGGACTTATGATCACGCCACAGGGCGTAAAGGTACTGGAATATAATGCAAGATTTGGAGATCCGGAGGCGCAGGTTGTTCTTCCTAGAATGAAGAATGATATCATTGATGTATTTGAGGCGTGTATTGACGGAACTCTGGATCAGGTAGAACTTGAATTTGAAGACAACGCTGCTGTATGTGTAGTACTTGCATCTGACGGTTATCCGGTTTCCTATAAGAAAGGATATCCGATCTCAGGTCTAGAGACATTCAAAGACAAGGACGGATACTATGTATTCCATGCCGGAACTAAGTTTGAAGACGGCAAAGTTGTAACAAATGGCGGTCGTGTACTTGGAGTAACAGCTACAGGAAAGGATCTTCATGAAGCCCGTGCAAATGCATACAAGGCAACCGAGTGGATCACATTTGAGAATAAATATATGCGTCATGATATCGGTAAAGCGATTGATGAGTGTTAATTATTATTGAAAGATATACGAAAGAAAAAAGTCTCTGGGGAACATACTAATATATGGGAGCCGGGGACTTTTGTATCATAACAGAAGATAGTAGGCAGAAAATGTCATATACTATGAAAAAAGAGGTGACATAATTTGAAACTTCCGAACAGTGAAAAATTACAGGAAATATTAAAAGAAGCCAAACGGATATCCAAGAAGCTGGGGCAGAACTATATAGGAAGTGAACATCTGTTGATGGCACTTACCTTTGTCAGTGATACGGCACCGTTTGTTGTTTTACAGGAAAATGGAGTAACGATACAGTCGATCATTAATATCTTAAGCCAGATACCATTAGCCGGAGGAACCTTTGGCGCAGAGAAAAGCAAATATACAAAATCCGCAGAGTCGATTCTGGAGCTTGCGGGAAATGAAGCAAAACGTCTGGAAAGTACAGAGGTAGGAAGTGAGCATCTTCTGATTGCCATTTTGAAGCATCTGGATTGTACGGCGGTAAAAATCATACTGTCATTAAAGGCAAATATACAGAAAATATATGTAGACATCATGTCTGCATGTGGAGTGGATGGCAGTACGGCAAAGAAAGAATTTGTAAGTCTGAAAAAGGGAAAGAATAAATCCAAGGCATCGGCAACACCGACGTTGGATCAGTTCTCCAGAGATATGACGATGGATGCCCGTATGGGAAATCTAGATCCGGTTATAGGCAGAGAGAAAGAGATAGAGCGTGTGCTTCAGATTTTAAGCAGACGTATGAAGAACAACCCATGTATGGTTGGAGAACCGGGTGTAGGTAAGACTGCGGTAGCAGAGGGGATTGCTTACCTGATCGCTGCGGGAGATGTGCCGGATACAGTACGGGATAAGCGACTGTTGTCGCTAGATTTATCCAGTATGGTAGCGGGTTCCAAGTACCGTGGAGAATTTGAGGAACGGATCAAGAAGGTGATCGCAGAGGTAAAAAATGCCGGAAACGTCATTCTGTTTGTGGATGAGCTTCATACGATCATCGGAGCCGGTGGAGCAGAGGGAGCAATCGATGCATCTAATATCTTAAAACCATCCTTATCGCGCGGAGAGATCCAGATGATCGGAGCGACGACGCGTGCAGAATACAGAAAATATATAGAAAAGGATGCAGCGTTGGAGCGAAGATTTCAGCCGGTCTATGTGGAAGAGCCGACCAATGAAGAAACAGTAGAGATCTTAAAGGGACTTCGCTCTGCATACGAGGAACATCATCATGTAGAGATCAGTGATCAGGCACTGGAAGCAGCGGTATCATTATCGGTTCGATATATCAGTGACCGTTTCCTGCCGGATAAAGCTATTGATCTGATGGATGAAGCCTGTTCCAGAAAACGTCTGGGATTCGGAAAGAAGGCAAAGAAGACACTGCCATTGGAGCTTGAGATACAGGCGTTTTCCGATGATATTGAGAACCTTTTAGAGGCTGGAGATATTGATGAAGCGGCAGAACTGTTAAAGAAACAGAGAAAGCTGGAAACAAAGCTCGATAAAATGAAGCAGAATAAAAATGCGAAAAGTGTTGTAGTAGATGCAGAGGATATTGCGGATGTTGTATCTGTATGGACGAAGATTCCGGTAAACAAACTGACCGAACAGGAATCCAAACGTCTGGAACGTCTGGAAGAGGAGTTGTATAAGAGAGTTGTCGGTCAGAATGAGGCAGTTGATGCGGTAGCAAGGGCTATCAAGAGAAGCCGTGTAGGCTTAAAAGATCCAAAACGTCCGGTTGGTTCGTTCTTATTCCTTGGGCCTACCGGTGTAGGTAAGACTGAATTGTCGAAAGCTCTTGCAGAAGCAGTATTTGGCAGTGAGGACGCATTGATCCGTGTTGATATGTCGGAGTACATGGAGAAACACAGTGTGTCGAAGCTGATCGGGTCACCTCCGGGCTATGTTGGCTTTGAGGAAGGTGGACAGCTTAGTGAGAAGGTTCGTTCCAATCCATACTCTGTTATATTGTTTGATGAGATAGAAAAGGCACACAGTGATGTGTTTAATATATTATTACAGGTATTGGATGATGGACATATCACAGATTCTCAGGGCAGAAAAGTAGATTTTAAGAACACGATTATTATCATGACATCTAATACAGGCGCACAGAGGATTATTGATCCGAAGAAGCTTGGATTTGTTACCGCGTCAAATGCAGATACAGAGCACGAAGATATGAAGAAGAATGTTATGGATGAGGTAAAACAGAACTTCAAGCCGGAGTTCTTGAACCGTATTGACGACATTATCGTATTCCGTGCACTGACGGAGGAGGATGTAAGAAATATTTCGAATCTTCTATTAAAAGAATTAAAGCAGCGTGTTGCATCGCAGATGGAGATTCAGTTGAAGTTTGGAGATGCAGTTAAGAAACTGATCTTTGAGAAAGGCTACGATAAGAAATACGGAGCAAGACCGTTGAAACGTGCGATTCAGACGAATATAGAAGATGAGCTTGCAGAAGCAGTCTTAAAAGGTGAGATCAAACGGGGAGATACCGTTCAGGTGACTGTGCGCAACGATAAGGTGAAGTTTGTAGTAAAAAATGAACCTGAAAAGTAGTTGCTTCCAAATCTATAAAATAATTGTGAACTGATTATATTTGGTGTGGCAAAAGCCGGAGCATTATTGTATAATCAGATTATAAAAGTGCCGGGTAAGGCATGAGTATAATGTACAGGAGGATAAAAATGTCAGTAATCAACGATTTAATTAACATAGAGTCCGATTCACTGGATTTCGGAAATTATGAATTAGCAACAAAGACAAAGAAAGATGGTATTGAATATAAAGGTGATATCTATAAGATCAAGACTTTCAATGAGATCACCAAGCTTGAGAAGAATGGTATGTTTGTATATGAATCAGTACCGGGTACAGCAGTACATGGCTTCCGTTCATCAGAAGAAGATGTATCATTTATAGTAGAAGGAACAGAGACCTCATCTATTACACTGGAGCTGGAACCGGAAACAGATTACAAGATTCATATTGATGATATATATGTAGGAAAGAATAAAACAAATCTCGGTGGCAAGTTAAGCATCAGTGTAGATCTTGAGCCGGGCAGAGAAGTAAAGGTAGACGTCAGAAAAGCATTTGACTAGGAGTTTATATGGCAAAAGAAAAACAGATCTTTTTTTGCCGGGAATGTGGATTTGAGTCAGCAAAATGGATGGGACAGTGTCCGGGATGCAGATCCTGGAATACGTTCTGTGAAGAAAAAGTAACGGTAGGCGCCAGAAAACAGTCCGGAGGACGGACTGCTGTGGTGCCTACAAGTATTTTAGAAGTAAAAACGGCTGATGAGACAAGATTTTCCACAGGACTGGAAGAATTGAACAGAGTACTTGGAGGAGGAATCGTAAACGGTTCTCTTGTTTTGGTAGGGGGAGATCCCGGTATCGGTAAGTCGACAATCCTGCTTCAGATGTGCAGAAATCTATCAGCGGACGGTCATAAGATTCTTTATGTTTCAGGTGAGGAATCTTTGTCACAGATCAAGATGCGTGCGGAACGAATTGGTACATTTCAGAAGGATATGCTGCTTTTGTGTGTAAATAATCTGGAAGATGTAGAAGAATATGTCAAGAAAGACAAACCGAAGGTTATTGTTATCGACTCGATTCAGACAATAGTAGTAGAGGATATAGCATCGGCGCCGGGAAGCGTATCTCAGGTAAAAGAGGTAACAGCACGTTTGATGCAGATGGCAAAACAGATGGATATAGCGATCTTTATCGTTGGACATGTTACGAAGGAAGGAACGGTAGCAGGTCCGAGAAATCTGGAACATATGGTAGATACGGTGTTGTACTTTGAAGGCGATCGTAATGCAGGTTTCCGTATTCTTCGTGCGGTAAAGAACCGATTTGGCTCAACAAATGAGATTGGTGTATTTGAAATGCTTGAAACCGGCTTGTCAGAGGTGAATAATCCATCAAAGGTTATGCTGGCAGGTAGACCGCTTCAGACATCCGGTTCGGTTGTAGTATGTTCTTTAGAAGGAACCAGACCGATCCTGCTGGAGATCCAGGCACTGGTCTGCCAGACCAGCTTTAATCTGCCGAGACGTACAACAGTTGGTTTGGACTATAATCGTGTGAACCTTCTTCTTGCGGTACTTGAAAAGAGAGCGGGAATGGTGTTATCAGGAAGTGATGCATATGTCAATATAGCCGGTGGTATGCGGCTTGATGATCCGGCAGCAGATCTTGGAATTGTATTTGCACTTGTTTCCAGTTTTCGTAATCGTCCATTGGATGAGAGTATGGTCGTATTCGGTGAAGTAGGACTTTCAGGAGAAGTCCGTGGCGTATCCGCAGCAGAGCAGCGTGTAAGAGAAGCGGTAAAAATGGGATTCCAGACATGTATTATGCCAAAGACAAATGCAGAGCATCTTAAGAGTATAGAGGGCATAAAAGTAGTAGGAGTATCGAATATCAGTCAGGCGTTAGAGTACATATAAGATTGTATTTATTTTAATACAATTTTTGTCAAAAAAAGTGTTGACATCTGACGTCTGATTTAGTATTATATCAACTGTTCGCGG
>NZ_QTWK01000007.1:0-7340 GCF_003461085.1 Clostridium sp. AF23-6LB
TTTATTTATTCGGCATATTGACATTTATATGTTTCCTATGATAAACTTTTTAAAGAACTTACAAAGAAAAGGAGGATTTTTTTATGAACAAATTCAAGCGTTTCGGTGTTTCTATTTTAAGTTTAGGTCTTGTACTAGCACTTAATCCAGTAACCACTTTTGCTGCTGAACCGGAAACTTCAGTTGTTACTTCTGAATCTAACGCAATAGGTGGATGGAGTGAAGAAGATGGTTATTTTGTTAATCCTCAAGCATATTCAAAAGCAATGGAGGATGGCACTACATACGCTTCTCCAAAACATACAGGTAAAGCAGAAGAACGTACACACAATGGTACATCTCAAAAAAGAGCACATGGTTGGACTACTTGGGTTGGAAAATATCACTACACAAGAGCAAGAATGGAAGACTGGGGTGCAATTCTTACTGATTCTGGACGTCAATGGGGAACTGACGGAACAGAAGCAATATCTCCTTGGTGGAGTTTTAACGGTGATACTTTAGGATCTGCTAGAACCTATTACGGAAGTTGATTCTTCACAAACAAAAAAGCAAAGGATTGTAAAATCCTTTGCTTTTTTTACTATATTCTTTTTAAGGAGTCTTCTATGAACACTAAAAAATATTTTATAACATTATTTTCTTTTATTATTTTTTCAATATATTTTACTTTGTCAGGTGTATTTGTTCCTTTCATCGCTTCTATTCCGCAAAGCAATGGTGGATTTAAAACACTTTCATCACAAAATGATTTTTACAAAATGGTTGACAATTTTTATGATCCAGATGAATTTTATAATTTTAGAACAGACAATCAAAACATAAATATATTAGCAAACTTCTATAACACATTAAATGCATCAAGTAACTTCGATGTTTTAACCTCATTCAATCAGGCTATCGCTGTAGATGACTTTAATGGAGACCAACGCTTTTATTATAATTCTGATGAATTTATTGATAATAGTCAGTCTCCTACAATAAATATAAAAGCGTTACAACTTAATCAAAAAGCTTATGATTTTTATAATATAGAAGTTGAGGGAAATTCCGAAATTGCATGGAATAGTATATCATATAAAGATAACTCGATTCCTGTTCTATTGGGTTCTGAATATAAATCTTTTTATAAAATCGGAGACATAATTACTGGAAATTATTATAGTAAAAATACTAATTTTGAAGTTATCGGATTTATAGAAACAGATTGTTCTATAAATTATAAAAATACATCTAATATCACTTTGGATACTTATATGCTTATTCCTTACCCTTCCACTCTTTGGGAAGTGGACAAAACTAATTTTCAATTTGAATCATTATTATACTTTGCTATGATAAATTGTGATTTACTACCATTTGTTGAGGAATCACAAATTTTAAAAAATATAAAGTCTATATCTGACGAAACTGGATTTTCAGACTTTTCTTTAGTTGGTATTGATAACTTTCAAATACAACATATAGAATTACTTTTATTTATACAAAAACATCATATACTTTTCATCATTGGTTTTTTGATTATTTTTATTTTACTAAATATACTATGTTTGTATTTATTTAACCACATTCTAAAATCAATTTGTAATCAATCAACCTTACGAAAAAAACATAATAAAATTTTTATGTTGAATATTGTTATTCCATATGGATCTGCGTTTCTTTTAGGAACGTCTCTTGCAACACTATTTATAAAAAAAATATTGCCTATTAGCATCATTATTGGAATAATAACCTTGGTTTTAATATATCTGATAAATTATCTTTTTTTATCAAAATTCCTTCATGTTTCCTCAAATCTTCAGCAATAGACAGTAGGGAAAAAGGAGCTATTAAATAACTCCTTTTTCCCTATATATTTTCATTGTTTATATCTTTCCACCACTTATAAACAGTATGCTTTGCAAGTCCTGTATCCCGAATACAATCTGCTTTCCTTCCTGTTTGATGTCTCTCCTGCCATTCTCTGACAGTATGCTCCGCTGTTCCACTCCCTTTTGGTCTCCCCTCCCTTACTTCTTCTCCTAACTGCTTTTTTAGAGCTTTCATAGTATTCATAACCTTTATATGGTCTCTTTGCTTTCTTCCGTTTCGCTTGTTCGGCGGTACGGATATACCGCTGACACGCTCAACCTCGGCTCTGCTGTATGTGACATACTTTTCTTGATACATATTCATGGCATCCAGTACATCACGCTTGGTAAAGCGGTTATGTTCATCATCACTGATATCATCAAACATAGGTAACAGCTCCAGAGCATCCGTCAATACCTCATCTTCTGGTATATCGCATTTGATACCATAGGATGCAAGCACAGACAGACACCAGTATCTATGCCCCACTGACACCGCTCCGCTCTGTATCTTTCTTAGCCACCAGTCATACAAATCTCTCTTGATATGCCATCTGCCCTTTTTCTCGCCCCTAACAATCCTCTTTTCATACCATTCTGGGTACTTCTTCTTGGCTTCGGCAAGGCTCAAATCGGATTTATACTTGAAATCTGTCACAGCCTTGCTTTCGTCCATAAGAAAGTCATTCAGATACTCTACTGTGACACGCTCCCCAGTTTCAAAAGCTGTCACTGGATACCGCTTTCCAAGTTTCGACTGGGTGCCAACCATACGGAAGCCTTGAAAGATACCTTGGTACTGCACTTGCTCACGCTCTGTATAGGTGCTTGTGTACCTGTTCCATATCTTTCTGATTAGCTCATACTTGAACTCCCTTAACTGGTCTTGCAGATGTCTGTATAGCGGTACTGGCTTCTCAAAGAGATAATACAAATGCAGTCCATGACCGCTATTCACACAGTAGGTACATTGTGGCAAAAAATCGTGCTTCATCTGATGGAACACATCTCTTAACTGCTCCATTTCCACTCCGTCAAGGTCTACAGCTATCCCATATAGCCACCTTGCGTTTTTGGCTGTCCTGTTACGTCCAGAATACCCGACTGGGGACATGATAGCAAACTCTGCCCCCTTGACCTCATCAACCATGTTCAGCTCATCAAAGACGATATAGTTCCTCGCCTTTTCCCCCTCTATCACAGTGAGAACTCCATTGCACTTCTCATCTTCTGGGTGTCCCTCTCTCTCAAAACTGCCCTCTGGAAAGACTGCTCTGTAAAAATCCCTCGGTTTCACTTCCTCGTAGAACTGCCCCAACCATTCATTTTTCATCTTGAACAACTGCTTATCAGTCGGCTTTCTTGCCATGAATAAACACCTCTTTTCTGGCATATACTTATACTATATCCGCTACCCTATGCTACCCTATGACTGTTAGCCCAAAAGGGCTATAGGGGGCTTATATTATCAATGAGTTTTTTACACCTTTTTTATTAAAATATAACACCCCATTTCTGGGGTGTCAATTTAGTAGTATCCTCTCGACCTCATACACCCTTTTACATACCACCTTATCAGCATATAAACGATATGTACCAGTATCAGCAGTAAAAGAAGATTGATAGGGATTACCGCCCTTATAGGCTCTGCAAAGTACACCGATACCGCAATGCTTATGAGGAATACGGCAAGGCTCATGGTGTCCGCATAGTCCTCTGTGTAGAACTCAAACACCTTGCTTGCTCCAAGGAAGATAAGAAAGCCCACACCGATAGCAATACCGCCCACAAAGACGATTAAAAGAAGATAATGCACTATGGTAGCCACTACTGGCTGTGGTATCTTATCTCCCAGTTGTGAAGCCCACTGACCGCCTTTAAGAAGCAACTGGAACGCATTCACAATGAACTGCCATATAACCATGAAAAAGGTCTTAAAATCGCTTACAAAGGCTTCTGAACGTACTGCTGTGAATACTGTGGTAAGCACTCCATACAGTAGCAGACCTAACAGAAAGCTGTCATAGCTCGCTGTCTGGGCTTTGAACTTCCTGTCAAGCTCTTTCTTCTGTTCCAGATACTTCGCTGTTGCTCTCTGCTCTATATCTTCGCTTATGCTCTGCCTTTCGGATTTAAGGCTTGCCGACTGCTTGGCAGCTTCTCCGATTCTGCGGTCAAGCTCTCTGCCCTTGGCTTCATATTCCCTTTTAACGCTCGATACCGTAGCTTCGGCTTCTTGCTCTGCGTTGAGCTTGTCTTGCTTCAGCTTCTCGTTTTGCTTCTTCAGCTCTGCGTTGAGCTTCAGCACGTTGTCTGCTTCGTTCAGCTTCTCTATTTGCTCTGTCTGCTCCGCTATTCTCTTCCCTTGTTCGGCTACTGTCGATACCAGCTCTTGCTTCTCGGATAAGAGTTTCTGTATCTGTATCTCCGATTTCTCGGCTTGGTTCTTCCATTCCTCGGCTTGGCTTATGGCTTCGGAGGCTTGCAAGCCTTTCTTCTGCAAGGTCTTTTTGAGGTTCAGTTGTTCTTCCAGTAGTTTCCGTTCCTGGTCTTTTGCCCTGGTCTGTTCCTGGTCTGCCCTGGCTTTCCATTCCTCGGCTTGGCTGATAGCTTCGGAGATTTGAGAGTCTTTCTTCTGTGACTGCTGTGTTATCTGGCTGATATGCCTTTCCAGTTCTGCTATCTTCTGCGACTGCTGTTCTATCAAGTAGCTGTCTTGCTCTTGCTCTTTCATCAGCTCCGCTATTCTCTGAGACTGCTGTTCTATCAAGCTGTTGTCTTGCACGCTCTGTTGTGGCTGTTCGCTCTGCTTCTCTGCGTGCATTGATTTCAAACCCATGCTCTAAGCTCTCCTTTCCAAAGTCCACTGCATAATACTTTTCCAGTTTATTGTTGCGGACTTTACATTGTTTTTCCCCTTGGCTCTGCCTTTCAAGGTCTGTGAATGTGATGTATTTATGGCTGTCTTTCCAGTCCACACCATAGCCCCTTGCTTTCATCTGGTCTATGAAGTCCTCTCGGCTTGTGGCTGTTTCTCGGCAGTCCATGACCGCAAGGGCTGTATCTTGCACATAACTTTTCACTTCTCCCTCTTCGGCTTGCTTCAAGAGGTTGTATGTTTCTTTATTCCACGCAACAGTTTCTTCTCTTTCTTCTCCAGAGAATGTCTTTCCCTTTTCCGGAACATGAAGCCCTTGTTGCCGGCTCTGCTCATTGCACCGGTCTTTCAGGTTCTGCAGATCCGCTTTGCTCCACTGCAACTTGTGACCATTCTCATAATTCACGCTGTTCACTATGAAATGGCTGTGAATGTGTCCTCTGTCTATGTGAGTGGCAATAAGAACTTCATGCCCTTTCCATGCTTCTGTGTTCTTGGCAAGCTCCACAGCGTTCCTATGGGCTTGCTCTGGTGTGATATGCTCGTCCTCATGGTAGCTCTGTACGAAGTGCTTATAGGTTCTGCCACCAGTCTTGCCCCACAGCTCCTTGGTGGCTTGCATTTCGTCCTTAACTGTATCTGGTTCACAGTGCAGACCACTGACAAGCTTATCTTCCGTCTTTTCCTCTTTCGTCACATAGTCCAGTGCTTGCCCTATGCCTGCTTTTGAAGAAACTGCTTTAATGACTGCCATATCTCTGTCAGCTCCTTTTGATTTTCCGTTATCAGATTATACGAATAATAGCTGCTGCCATTCAATGCGTGTGCTATCTGATTGAGGTTATTACCTACTCGCTTTAACTCTGGTATAAGTTCCTTAATTCCGTCTGTGTTGACAATATTCGACTGTGTAAGTGCTTCGATGATATACTGCTGTTGGCTCTTTCCAGACTGTTCTACTTTTTCTTTTATCTGTGCAAGTTCTTCCTCTGACACTCTTATGACTATCTGCTTCGGTCTTGTCCTATTCATTGATGAAGTCCTCTCTTTCCTTTACCCACTTCTTAATGAGGTCGATTTCCTCGTCCATGTTCGGCTCTTTCTCTGGTTTCCAGTCCTCTCTCATGTCTTTCAGTTCTTCCAGTGCTTCTTCTAAGTCTGCCTTATAGCTTTCTAAATCTTCTTTTTCGCTTGCTATATATTCATCAACACTATTGTAACAAGGCACACACTCATAGCTTGTTCTATCATCATTGTACTTGTGGTATACAATGTCTTTCCATTCATCACTTGGCTCTGCTATGTTCTGTTTAGTGATTTCAATGTCGGATTTTATTTTCTCTACGTTTTTCAACCAAAACAGATAATGCTCTGGTTCATAACCCAAATGTAATAAGTGATTCAGCAGTGTAGGCTCTGGGAACATTCCGAACCAACAACGCTCGAACCATTGGTCAGCATAATCTCTTTCATCACTTCCGTTGGAGTATGTACCGCCAACCAAATCTCCGACAAAATTCTCTATCAGCTCTCCGATTGTCAAACCATGCTCCCCACACTTTCTCGCCAGTCTGTCACAATCTGCATCCGACAATTTCACTGTGATTTTTCTCTCTCTGATTGTCTCAATTTCTTTCTGCTGTTCCTCGCCCCAACTCATGCTTTTACCTCTCTTTCTTCTTGGCTATCACTCAACAATTTACCGCATATCTGCGGTCACTAAAAGGGGGATTGAAGGGGGGCTTTGCCACCCTCACAAGTTCTAAAGTGTAGCCGTTAGGCTATCACTTTAGGGAACTTGCAATATATCCGCTACACATATTATAGCATGATAGACACCCTATATCAAGCGGATATATTCGTGCGTATATTCTGCCAAGAATATAGTGGAGCTTACTTCCTCTTGGGCGACTTTGGAAGTGTAGGTGGAAGAAAGTCAAGGGCTTGTTTTTTATCTGCAGTATGAGCTTCGGCTTGCCGATCAGCGAGTACAGCAGATAAAAAATGGTCGCAGACCACCCTTTACTTTCTTCCGCCGGAACGGACAATGAAGCACAGGGGGAAGTAACGGAACGGACGGACAGCCGTTTTCCCCTCCGGCATTATAGCCAACAAAAAAGAGTATCAAGGGTAAACGCTGCGGTCTATGACCGCCCTTGACACTCTTTTCCTTATGGCTTTGATGATAAACAAGGGGAAATGTCTTCTTGTAGCATTTCTGTCTTTATGATATAATATCCAGCGTTGTCGCACCCATTCTGGCAACAGAAAGGGGGTGTGTCTACGTGTCAGAAATTATATCTTTTCTTGTTTCCGTACTGGCAAGTGTAGTTGGCTACTATATTTGCAAATGGTTAGACGGAGATGACAGCGACAACTAGCCTAACGGAAGCTCAACCGTAAAATGAGAAGAACCCCCAGTAGTGGCTGCTACTGGGGGTTCGTTTTGTGTCTACGTGACACATTATATCTTTTCTTAGCTATTGCCATTATAGCATATGCTCTCAGGCAAATCAAGTTTACGCAATTATTATATTTTTTATACGTATCACTCAATTTTCTCCGCAATTTTTATTTTTATGCATTTTATACAATTTTTTTTTTTTTTT